>JAGYNB010000001.1 GCA_018400015.1 Candidatus Omnitrophota bacterium
TTCGGTTGTTTTCTGCTCAGATACAAGCGCAAGCGCCTCTTGCTGATTCAGCACAGTTTCCTGCTCGGCTTCTTCAACCTGGGTGGTTTCCTGCATAATACCCGGCGCGTAAGGCTTTGCCGGGAAAAGCTTTGACCAAACCATCAAGACTAAAAACGATAAACCTAATGCTAAAACAGTTCTTTTGTTCATTTAACCGGGTCCCATCCTGTATTTCTATTAAAAGGGTTGCAACGCAAAACCCTTAACAAACCTAACATTGTACCTTTAATAACCCCGTAGCGCAAAATTGCCTCTTTTGCATAATTTGAGCAGCTAGGCACAAATCTGCAGCGAGGCAAAAATATAAATTTAGAGCATTTTTGGTAAAAACCAATAAGACAAACAGCTGCGTTCTTGAGCATCAAACGGAAAGCTTTCTTCTGTTTTTTTTCCGACGACGTTTTAAGATGTTTTTGCCGTTTGAAGTCTTGCTTCTTTTTAAAAATCCGTGACTGCGTTTGCCTTTAATTTTTGTGGGCGTTTTAAGATGTTTTTTCATAGGTATCAAATTATAACATAAAGTGATTTCAAGTCAACACAAAAAAATTTTATTAGGGACAAAACCTTTAGTAACAAAAAAAGTTGCGTCTCTGATGATTAAAAAAAATAAATTTCTTGCCAAAAAAAACAATTTTGGTATAATGACTCTGTTTTGACTGACAAAAAATAACCAAGCTGTTAACAACTTGTTAATACTGTGGAAAACACGAATAATCCGCCTGTTGAAAAAGATCAGGCGTGGCAAAAAACAAAAGAAAAAATTAAGTCTTTAATAGGCGAATCTATGTTCAACGCCTGGTTTAGCCAAATGCGGCTTAAAGAAAACAACATTGGGGAAATTGTATTAATCGAAGTCCCCGACGCGTTCTTTAAAGAGTGGGTTGACGACCATTATAGAAAGCTAATACAGGAAACCATTGTTGCTTTTTCCCCGCAAATTACCAAAGTCGAATTTTGCATAAATTCTGCTCTTTTGGCTATGCCCGAGGCGATTAATTTAGAGAGGTATCAAACCAGGCCGCAAAAAGAGAACTTAAGTCAAATTAAACTCAACCCTCAATATATGTTCGAAAATTTTGTTGTCGGTGGATCAAACAGATTCGCGTTTGCTGCCAGCCAAGCAGTTTCTGAATCCCCGGCGAAAACCTACAATCCTTTGTTTATTTATGGTGGGGTGGGATTGGGGAAAACGCACCTTTTACAAGCAATATGCCACCACGCAATCAGCAAAAGCGAAACAAAACTCAAAATCTGTTACGTATCAAGCGAATCTTTCACAAACGAACTAATTGACGCGATTGGCAACAGATCCACGTCTAGCTTTAGACAAAAATTCAGAAATACCGATATCCTTCTAATTGACGACATCCAATTCATTGCCGGAAAAGAATCTACCCAGGAAGAATTTTTCCATACATTTAACACCCTATATGACAACCATAAACAAATTATTATCACTTCGGACCGCTCACCAAAAGAAATATCAAATCTGGAAGAAAGGCTTATTTCTCGTTTTGGTTGGGGGTTAATTACAGACATACAACCGCCGGATTTTGAATTACGGGTTGCGATTTTAAGAAAAAAGGTTGAGAGAGAACCAACAAGGGTTCCTGATGAAGTTCTTGATTTTATAGCTCAAATAATCACTAATAATATCCGGGAGCTCGAAGGTGCTTTAATCCGCGTTATCGCTTATTCGATGTTAGAAGAAAAGGAGGTTTCTTTGGTTTTAGCGAAAGAAGCCCTGAAGGATCTTATCAAAGAAGATAAAAAACATATTGGTATTCCTTTAATACAAGAAAAGGTTGCATATTATTTTAATATCCCTTTGGTTGATTTAAAGAAAAACAAAAGACAAAAAACTATTGTTGTGCCAAGACAGGTCGCAATGTTCTTATCAAGAGAGTTAACTAGTTACTCATTACCGGAAATTGGGCAGTTTTTTGGCGGTAAAGACCACACAACGGTTTTATACGCTTATAATAAAATAAAACGTAATATTATAAAAAATAGTATATTAAAAAACCAAATTAACAGTATTATCCAGGAAATTAAGAATTAATTAACAGCTGTTTTGGTTAATTTTAGTATTGATTTTCAAGTAATTCACAAATATTCAAACATACTACTAACTACTTCTATTTATTTAACTTTTAATTATAATAGAATAGAAAGGGTGTTTAAAATTGAAAATAATAACAAATAAAAAAGATTTACTCGAACAACTTCATGTTGTTCAAAATATAATTTCACCAAAAGCTACTCTCCCAGTGCTTTCTAATTTATTAATTGAGACAAAAAATAATAATCTTAAAATTATAAGCACAGATTTAGATACAGGAATTACTTGTTTATTACCTGTGGAAGTTGTTGAACAAGGCGCTATCACACTACCAGCAAAAAGATTTGTAGAAATAATTAGGGAATTAACCGATAATGAAATAACGATAACCACAAGAAAAAACAACACAATATTAATAGACACTGAAAATTGTCAATTTAAACTTTTAGGTCTACCTAAAGAAGAGTTTCCAAAACTTCCCGAATTAAAAGATAAACAAGTTTTAAAAATTAACCAAAACCAACTTAAACAAATTATAAATTTAACAAGCTTTGCTGTTTCTCACGACGAATCAAGATATGTTCTAAGCGGGATTTTAATTAATATTAAAAACGATAAAATAACCGCAGTAGCGACAGACGGAAGAAGGTTGGCTGTGTATACAAAAACATTAGATTCAAATATCCCCAAAGAAATCAACGCCGTAATTCCTATAAAAGCAATTTCAGAAATAAATAAAAATTTAGAAGACGAAGGTGAAGTTTCGGTTGTTTTCGGCAACAACCAAGCACTTTTTGAATTTGAAAACAAAACTATAATTACAAGGCTTATAGAGGGCGAATTCCCAGACTATAATCAAGTTGTCCCAAGAAGCACAGAAGAAAAAATAAAAATTAACCGTGAGGAATTAATGGCTGCGTTAAAAAGAGCGGCGCTTTTAAATACACCGGATTTTCAAGCGGTAAAATTAACCATTTCAAAAGACAAGTTAGTTGTTTCAAAAACCACACCAGATATAGGTGAGTCGTGGGAGGAACTAACAATCAAAACCAAAAACAAAGATCTTATTATCGGCTTTAACCCCAACTATTTAATAGATGTATTAAAAAATCTTACCGATATCGAAATTGAAATAGAGCTTACCGAGGCGGAAAAGCCCGCGGTCGTTAGAAGCAACGGTTATGTTTATGTGGTTTTGCCGATGAGATTAACTTAAATGGAAGAGATTAAACAAACACTGAAAAGCGTTTTTAGAGAAATAGAAGAAAACCAAGGTAAAAACAACGAAGGGGAAATAAAACAATTATTAGAAGTAGTTTTGACCAAAGAGGTAGCCAAAGAAGTTAAAATAAAAGGGATTTCTAAAGGGAAACTTTGTTTGGGGTGCGGGTCTTCGGTTTTGCTGTATCAAGTTAATTTAAAAAAAAACGAAATAGAGAAAAATATTTTCAAAAAAAAAGATTTAAAAATTAAAGAAATCAAACTAACTATTTAACTATGAAAAAGAACGTAAAAATCGAAACACAATCAAAGAAGTCGGTAAAAAATGAACCCGTGGATCAAGCTAAAAAATACGATGCTAGAACAATACAGGTTCTCGAAGGCGCAGAGGCAGTAAGAAAGCGCCCAGCAATGTATATTGGCGACACGTCAACAAGAGGACTACACCATTTAGTTTACGAAGTTGTTGATAATTCTGTTGATGAAGCCTTGGCAGGCTATGCCGATCACATAGACGTGGTTGTTCACGCCAACAACACAGTGACGGTTATGGACAACGGAAGAGGCGTTCCTGTTGATATACATAAAACCCAGAAAAAACCCGCGGTGGAAGTGGTTATGACAACTCTTCATGCTGGAGGCAAGTTCGATCACAGGGTGTATAAGGTGTCTGGCGGTTTGCACGGCGTAGGAGTAAGCGTTGTTAACGCTCTTTCCGAGTGGCTGGAAGTCGAGGTTAAAAGAGAAGGCCATATTTATCACCAAAAGTATGAAAAAGGGAAAACCGTAACCAAACTTAATAAAATCGGCGCCACCAAAACCACCGGCACAAAAGTTACTTTTAAACCGGACAAGGAAATTTTTAACAATATTATTTTCTCATACGATGTGTTGGCTCAGCGCTTGAGAGAGCTAGCGTTTCTTAATAAAGGCCTAAGCATAAAACTAGTAGACGAAAGAAGCGATAAAGAAAACCTGTTTAAGTTTGACGGGGGAATAGTTTCTTTTGTCGAATTTTTGAATAAGAACAAAAACCCATTACACAAGAAACCAATTTATTTTTCTAAAGAAAAAGACCATGTTGTTTTTGAGGCTGCCATGCAGTATAACGAAGGATACACGGAAAACATCTTTTCTTTTGCCAATAATATAAATACAATTGAAGGCGGGACACACCTTTCTGGTTTTAAATCAGCGCTGACCAGGGCAATAAACCAACATGCAAAAAATAAAAACCTTATAAAACAGCAGGATAAATTTTCTATTTCCGGAGACGATGTAAGAGAGGGGCTTACCGCGGTAATTAGCATAAAAATTCCCAACCCTCAATATGAAGGACAGACTAAAACAAAACTTGGCAATTCCGAAGCAGAAGGTTTAAGCGCTTCTTTAGTATTTGATTCCCTGTCGAGCTTTTTTGAAGAAAACCCAAGCGTTGCTAAAAAAATCGTTGAAAAAGCCACCCTTTCTGCCCGGGCGAGAGAAGCTGCGCGTAAAGCAAGAGAGCTCACCAGAAGAAAAGGAGCTTTAGATAGCGGTTCGTTACCGGGTAAGCTCGCCGACTGCTCCGAAAGGTCACCTCAGCTGTGTGAACTATATATTGTAGAAGGAGACAGCGCCGGCGGTAGCGCAAAGATGGGGCGCGACAGAAAGTTTCAGGCAATACTTCCCATTAAAGGAAAAATTCTCAACGTAGAAAAAGCAAGATTGGACAAGATTCTTAATAATGATGAAATAAGAACTATTATTACAGCTTTAGGTACAGGCATAGGTAAAGAATTTGATATCGCAAAACTTCGCTATCATAAAATAGTGCTTATGGCTGATGCGGATGTTGACGGTTCACATATAAGGACCCTTTTGCTAACGCTTTTTTACCGGCATTTTCTGAAATTAATAGAAGAGGGATTCATTTATATTGCTCAACCACCGCTTTTTAAGATAAAAAGAGGCTCTCGGGAAGAATATATCGAAACCGAAGAGCGAATGGAAAACATAATGCTTGATCTGGGCAGGGAAAATACAAAATTGATTCGCTTAAAAGATAAATATCAGTTTAAAGACAACCAGTTTAAAGATATTCTGTTAACTATTTTAGACTTAGAGAAAACCGGAAGAATTTTAGAGAAAAGGGGAATAAAGTTTAAGGAATATATTAAATTAAGACACCCTAAGACCAAAAAATACCCTATTTATTGGGTAAAAGTGGATGGACAAGACCATTTTCTCTATTCTGATGAGGAATTGGTAAAAATCAAAAAGGAAGAAGAGCTGGATGATAAAGCGTTTACGGAACTCTATGAAGCAGAAGACCTTAAACAGATTGTTTTAGCGCTTTCTAAATTCGAGCTCGATTTAATGGCATTTTTTAAAGAAGAACCATCCTTAATTGTTGCAAAAACACCTAAAACAAAACCCGTGTTGCAGCTTATTGGCGATGGGATAAATTTAAAGTTTGCATGCTTAAAAGAGCTTATTGATTTTGTTCGCCAAGAAGCAAAACGCGGCGCAAGCATTACAAGATATAAAGGGTTGGGGGAGATGAACCCTGGCCAACTGTGGGAAACAACCATGGACCCTGCAAGAAGGACAATGTTGAAGGTAACCCTAGAAGACGGCGTAGAAGCAGATAGGATTTTTACTGACCTTATGGGGGATATGGTTGAGCCAAGGCGAGAATTTATTGAGAACAATGCGCACCAAGTAAAAAACCTGGATATTTAACCTTTTAACAAAAAATAAAAACATGTACACAGAAAACGAAAAAATTATACCGATATATATTGAAGACGAAGTAAAAAATTCTTATCTAAATTATTCAATGAGTGTCATTGTGGGAAGAGCCCTGCCAGACGCCAAAGATGGTTTGAAGCCGGTTCATAGAAGAATTCTTTATTCCATGCATGATTTAAACCTTGAGCACAATAAACCCTTTAAAAAGTGTGCGCGTATTGTTGGAGAATGCTTGGGTAAATATCATCCGCACGGCGATATGGCTGTTTATGACAGTTTGGTAAGAATGGTACAGGATTTTAGTTTGCGTTATCCTCTAGTCGATGGACAGGGAAACTTTGGTTCCGTTGATGGCGATCCAGCAGCAGCAATGCGTTACACAGAGGCTAGACTTGAGGCTATATCGTCACAGATGCTTTCGGACATAGACAAAGATACGGTTAATTTTATGCCCAACTTTGATGATTCTTTGAAAGAACCGGTTGTTTTACCCGCAAAATTACCAAATCTTTTAGTAAATGGTTCTTCCGGTATTGCTGTTGGTATGGCGACTAATATGCCTTCACATAATTTAGGGGAAGTAATCGACGGGATAAACTATTATATCGATAAACAGGATTGCGATATAAAAGAGTTGATGAAATTTATTAAAGGGCCGGATTTTCCCACGGGAGGGCTTATTTGCGGCAGAGACGGGATAAAACAAGCGTACAATACCGGCAGGGGTAAACTCACGATTAGGGCTAAAGTAAGCGTTGAGCAGCAAAAACAGAGCAAGGAAGCAATCGTTGTCACAGAAATTCCTTACCAGGTAAACAAGACCAACATAATTGAAAACATTGCCCACTTAATAACCAGTAAAAAAATTGATGGCATAAGCGACTTAAGAGATGAATCCGACAAAGACGGAATTAGAATAGTTATCGAGTTAAAAAGGGATGCCGATTCACAGATTGTGCTCAACGGACTTTTTAAAAATACCCAATTGGAAGTTACTTATGGCATTATCAATTTGGCTCTTGTGGGCGGTCGACCAAAAGTGCTAAGCCTCAAAGAGCTTATTGAACAGTATGTTTTGCACAGAAAACAAGTTATCAAAAGAAGAACTAAATTTGAATTAGATAAAGCCGAGCGCAGAGCGCACATACTAGAAGGTTTAAAAATTGCCTTAAATAATATTGATGCGATAATCAAAACGATTAAAAGCAGCAAAAGTACGCCCGATGCGAAAAACAGTCTGATTAAGAAATTTGATTTAAGCGAAATCCAGGCGCAGGCAATATTAGAGATGCAGCTTCAGCGTCTTACTGCTTTAGAGCGCAGTAAAATTGATACCGAATACGCAGAGTTATTGAAAAGAATCGAAATGTTAAAATCCATTCTTGCTTCGGAAAAGAAAGTAGAGCAGATCATAAAAGATGAGCTAGGCGAGTTGAAGAAAAAATTTGCTGACGAGCGCAGGACTGAAATTGTTGGGGAGGTGCAGGACATCGACATTGAGGATTTGATCGCAGAAGAAGACATGGTTATTACAATATCCCATACCGGTTATATAAAAAGACTCGCTATAAGTTCTTATCGAAAGCAAAGAAGAGGCGGTAGGGGTGTTACAGGAATGGGGACAAAAGAAGATGATTTTGTAGAGCGGTTATTTATTGCTTCGACTAAGGATTATCTGCTTGTGTTTACTACCGCAGGCAAAATATTTTGGCTTAAAGTTTATGAGATTCCCGAAGTATCGCGAGCAGCAAAAGGTAAGGCAATAGTAAATTTATTGCAACTTTCTTCGGGCGAGGGAATTAGCTCCGTAGTGGCAGTGAAGGAGTTTAGCGACGATAAGTTTTTAGTGATGTGTACAAAAAACGGGCTCATAAAAAAAACAATACTTTCCAGCTTCAGCAATCCCAGAAAAGCCGGAATTACCGCAATCGGTTTAGAGAAAGATGATTATTTGGTCGCCGCTGATTTAACCGACGGTAAAAACGATATTCTTGTGGCAACAAGAGAGGGCAAATCCTTGCGGTTTCCTGAGAAGTTAGTGCGCGATATGGGTAGGCAGGCAAAAGGGGTGAAGGCAATAAATCTGGCAAAAAAAGATTATGTTGTGGGCATGGAAAAGGTCTGGCCGGGTATGGAAAAAACCAATCTTTCACTTTTGACAGTTACGGCTTTAGGCTTTGCCAAAAGAACAGACTTTACAGAATACAGAACTCAGGCGCGCGCGGGGAAGGGAATTATAAATATTAAGGTTACTGCCAAAAACGGAGAAGTGTCCAGCATAAAATCTGTTGCTGAAGAAGATGAAATCATGGCTGTTACCTATAAAGGTATGACCGTAAGATGCGCTGTAAAAGATATTCGTAAAACCGGTCGCTCAACACAAGGCGTAAAGCTGGTAAATTTAGAAAAAAGCGATAAGGTTGCCGGTGTTGCAAAGATAGCCGGGAAAGATGAATAAAAAGAATTTGATATTTTTCTGTTTTATGGTATATTTACAAAACTAAAACTTTTAAGTTTTGACCCCATCGTCTAGCCTGGTCTAGGACAAGAGCTTTTCAAGCTCTCGACGCGGGTTCAAATCCCGCTGGGGTCACTTTTATTAAGGTGATTTTTGTTTTTCGCGTTTCCTCCCGATAATCTTTATTTGTTGATTTATTCTCCCAAGTATGATAATTTAGCAAAAAAGAAAGCAGATTTTCAATGTTCTCGCCAAAACCAGAATTAAAAATCATATTTTTAGAAACTACCACAGCATGTAATCTTAATTGTGTTCATTGTAGGCGTAAAGTTTCTCATTTTGAACGCCAAAACGGCGAGCTTATTTTTAAGCAAATCACGGATTTAATAGATGAGGTTGTTGATTTTGCTAAGCCGTTTATTGTTTTAAGCGGCGGAGAACCGCTTTTAAGAAATGACATTTTTGAGATAGCACGCTATATTAAAAGTAAAAATTTAAAAGTCGGTCTTGCTACCAATGCGGTTTTGATAGACGAGCTGAAGGCGGAAAAAATAAAACAGGCAAAAATTGACATTGTAAGCGTAAGTATCGACAGCATTGACGAAAGCGCTCATGATGCATTCCGTAATAGCCGGGGCGCTTTTAAAGCTACCTTAGAAGGCATAAGGTTATTAAAAAAACATAAAATCGCTTTTCAAATCAATACAACCGTTACCAAACATAATTACTTGCAGATCGCGCAGATGACCACATTTAGTAAAAACTTGGGTGCATCGGCGCTTCATCTTTTTATCCTTGTGCCTGTTGGTTGCGGAAAAAAAATTCCTGTTAATGATATGCTCTCAAGCAGAGAATGCGAAGGCTTGTTAAGGCAGGTATTTTTAATGAATAAAAATAACGATTTTAATATTCGTCCGACATGCGCCCCGTTTTTTGCAAGAATATCCGACGATAACAGCAAAACAAAGGCGGGCGGTTGTCTTGCCGGTAAAAGTATTATTTTTGTTTCTTCAACCGGGGAAGTTTTTCCCTGTGGATATTTTGATCGCCCTGTGGCGAATATTAAAAATATCGGATTAAAAAAGATATGGCAGGAAAATAGTTTTCTAAAAAAGCTAAGAGATCCTTTAGAATTAAAAGGGAAATGTTCTATTTGCGAATATAAAATTAGTTGCGGTGGGTGCCGGGCAAGAGCGTTTGCTCAGACTGGGGATTATTTTGCCCAAGACCCGGTTTGTAATTATGCGCCTGCTAAGTTGAGTGAAATAAAAAAATGAGAGAAATTGCAATTTACGGTAAAGGCGGAATCGGCAAAAGTTTTATTGCCAGCCACATATCTTATTGTCTTGCCGAAAAAGGTTTTAATGTTTTGCAAATTGGTTGTGACCCAAAACAGGATAGCTGTGCGTTATTGCTCGATCGCAAAAGGATTCTTTCGGTTTTGGATTGGTTGAAAGAACGCGATTTTAATAAAGAAGATATAAATACGGAAGAGTTTATTTTTGCTGTCAGCAAAAATAAAATCACCAACGGCAAAGTTTATTGTATAGAATCCGGAGGTCCTGAACCAGGCGTGGGTTGTGCAGGTAAAGGTATCGCCGAGGCTGTAGAGCTTATTAAGCAAAGCGGCCTGCAGCAGAGAAAAAAAATAGATTTTACTATCTACGATGTTTTAGGCGACGTAGTCTGCGGTGGTTTTTCGCTGCCGATAAGAGAGGGCTTTGCCAAGGAGATTTATATTGTTACTAGTTCCGAGCCAGAGTCCATTTATGCCGCTGTTAATATTTCTAAAGCGATAATTAAATTTTCTCAAAGATCCGGAGCGAAGCTTGCAGGGATAATCGGCAACTCTAGAAACGGCCGTACAAATGAAGACCGGCTTAATAATTTCGTGCACATATTAGGCTCTAATTTATTGGGCATAGTACCTTTTGAGGATATTTATGAAACCGGGATCAGCAAGGATACAGCTGTTTATAGCAATATAAGAACATTAACGGAAAAAATAATTGCGCAACCTAATTGTACAATCCCTAAAAATATTGACTCAGAACAAATTTATTAAATTTTGAATCAAAAAGCGACAATAAACTTAGAGCATACATGTTCTACTTTGCAGGCGCTGGCAACGCTTAATAGAATTGATGGCGTAGTTGCGGTATTGCACGCCAACAGAAGTTGTTCGTTTTGCATGCAGATTGGTTCTTTTTCCTGTGCCAAAGCCGGTTTTCCCGTGCTTGTCTCGACAGAGATCGAGGCTAAGGATTTAATTTTTGGAGCCGAGAAAAAACTTAAAAAAACAATATTGGATGTGTTTGAACGGGTTTGCCCTCAAGCCATAGTTGTGTTAAATACCTGCACAGCGCAAATTAATAATGAGGACATAGAAGGATGTTTAAGCGCGCTAAGAAAGCAAATCCCTTGCGTTTTAAGTTTCTGCAATACAGGATGTAATATTTTGGGTTCACAGAGCGCGGGTAACGATTTTGCGTGGCAGGCGTTATTAAAACAAATTACACCTACGGATAAGAAAATTAAAGCTATTGGTCTTCTCGGCCGTTCGGGGATGGACACCGGTTCCCTTTCAGGCATAGAAGCCATTCTTGATAATTCAGGCATTGGTTATTTTTCTTTTCCGCAAAAAACCTTTCAAGAAACACACAAGATTACTTTGGTAAAAGACATTTTTGTTTTAAGCCCGGTTCCTTATTTTTCGTGCAAGACGTTAAAGGATAGGTTCGGCGTGAATTGTCATTATGGGGAGGTTCCAGCAGGCATAGAGGCGACAACCAAATTCCTTTTATTGTTGGCGGAGCACACCAAAAGCAAAAAACTTATTGATGTAGTAAAAAAAGAAAAAGCCAAGATTTTGCCAAAAGCAGGGTTATTAAAAAGTAAGCTTAGGGCAAAAAGACCGAATGTTTTATGCGCCTATGGTCCGGGCAATGAGTTTTCCATCGCCAAGATCCTCGCTGAATTCGGCGCGAACGTTTTTTTATTAACCCAGCTGGACAATGAGTTTGCCAAGAAAGAAAAAATGATATTGAACGATAGGTACGGAGTAAACGTTTTAGATGATTCACCTGCGGATATACAGCAGATTATAGAAGAAAATAAAATCAACGCTGTCTTTACTGAGATTCAGTTTCCCCGAAAGCTGATTTCAAACAGGCCAATTTTTTATAATATGTTTTATTCTGGAGAATACGGTTATGGTTTTGCAATCAATTTTGTTGAAAACTTTCTTAGGTGTATAAATAATAAGGCCTACTATCAATGGGGGAAAATTAATGAACGCTATAGATAAATGAAAGATTTAAGAATAAAAAAAATATATAGGCCTACATTCGTAGAAGGGGTATTTTGGACGCTTGCCGGGATAAAAGATGCGGTTGTTGTGTTTCATTCTCCCGGAGGTTGTTATGTTTCTCAAATGCAGACTTTATTGAGCCTCGATGAACCTTACGCTGATTTTTACACAAGCAACCTTTCTATGCCCAGCTTAATTATTTCTGGAGAGGATAGATTAAAAAGCGTTCTTGAGAAAGCAAAAGTAAATTCGAGCGATTGTTTGTTCGTTATCGATTCAGTGCCCGCTAGCATGATCAAGGAGGATTTAGACGGGGTTGTCGAATGTTTTGGGTTTAAGAATGCCGTTGTATTGAATGTCGATTCGGATAAAACCTTGAATGAAGGCAGAGATTATGCTTTGCTTAGACTTCTGCCCATGATGCAAAAGGGTTTAGAAAAAAAAGACAAAACTGTTAATATTATCGGCCCCACATGCTGTATGTATAATTGGCGTTCAGATGTAGCTGAAATAAAGCGCGTTCTTAATGATATCGGGGTCAGCGTAAATACAGTTTTGTGCGCAGGCTGTACGCTCGAACAGATAAAAAAAGCGCCCCAGGCCCGTCTTAATCTTTGTGTATACCCGCATGATTGCGGATTGAGTCTTGCAAAGAAGATGGAGAGCAGTTTTAATATTCCGTACTTTAAAGATGTTGTTCCTATTGGTTTTGAGCAAACCGCAAACTGGCTGGAGCAGGTGGCCCAATTTTTTTCTTTGGATCCCAATGATTATTTGAAAAAACAGATGAAAGAAGCAATGAGGTTCATGGATTCTAATTTTATTTTTTCTGTTAGTCATGATTCAAAAGCAGCATTAAGCGTGCAAAATCATAATACTTACGCTTTAGGGATAAGCCGGTTTTTGCAAAATGAATTAGGCACGGAGGTTTCCGCAGTAATAACTACCGATAAGAATATTCATAGCAAGTTAAGAAATGATGTTGGGCGCGTATTATTTTCTCCCGATATCAATCAGATAAGAAGTTTATTTATAGAAGTCTGTCCTACAGTCGTATTAGGCAGTTTTTACGAATTTGCCATCACTAAAGAAGTTGGGATAAAGAATTTTCTTTATTGCGATATACCTATGCCGAAAAATATCATTACACAAAGTTCTCCCTATATGGGGTTTAGGGGAGCGGTAAATTTAATCCAACAGATAGCCACTCAGACGATTTCCAGCCTGTTTATAGATGCCAAAAGCGATACGGATGTTGAGCTTGGCAAGTCTGTTGTGAAATGGGAACCTTTTGCTATTTCTGCGTTGGGCGAGATTGCAGAAATGATCCCTTATTTTGTAAGGACCGTGGCAATTAAAAAAATAAAACTGGAAGCAGAACAGTTGGCAAAAAAGCTGGCAACTCCAGTAGATACAGATATTTTAAGGCGCTCTCTAGAAAAAAACAGCCATTTTAGAAACAATCAAAAAGTCGATATGATATTTAAAAAGCAGAACCAGGCATGAAACAAAATTTTTTAAATAGGGTTCACTTTAAGGTTATTCTGTTTATGGTAAAAAGAGCCATAGGGATAAAAAAGGGCCCAGTTAAAGTTGGTTTACAGATAACAAAAAGGTGTAATCTTAATTGTGTCCAATGTTCTGTAAAAGATACGGATGATTCTTTTGATGAACTTGACATCCAAGAAATCGAAAAAGTTTTATTGAGTCTTAATAAGCTTGGTTGCGGGTTTTTGGTTTTGACTGGAGGAGAGCCTTTGTTAAGAGGCGATATTTGTCAGATAGTCGAGCTAACTTCCAAGTTTGGTTATACGACCGCACTGGCTACCAACGGGACAATTTTAACAAAAGAAATTGCCGAAAAGCTTAAGTTTGCCGGATTAAGCCTTTTTCACCTTTCATTAGACGCAGCCACTGCTGATAAACACGATGCCTTTCGCGGCGAAGGATCATTTAAAAAAACGCTTCAAGGTATTAGAATTGCAGTTGCAACAGGGTTGCCCGTGTGTGTCACAACTACAATAACAAGACAGAACAAAAACGAATTAGAGGAAATAGTAAAGCTTTTAGAAAAAGAAAAGGTACAGCAATGGTCGCCGATTTTTCTTGTTCCCTGCGGCCAGGCTGAAAAGATATATCACTCGCAAGCGGTAAAAGAAACAAATGAAATCCTGGCCTTATTTGATAAGTTGTATATAATAGAAAATAAGTTTAATAAAAGAATCAAAATATATATACACGATCCGCACACATATTTTGCTTATCTTTTGTTTAATAAAAAAGCAAGCTTTATGAGAAGAGTATTTTTTCATATAAGAAAAGGCTGCGGTATCTTAAACAGGTTTACGCTTTATATAAATAGCGACGGCACAATTAAGCCTTGCGCGTATTATCCCGAGAGTCTCAAAGAGGTTAATGTAAAAACACACGATTTAAAAGATGTGTTTATAACAAATGGCGAGTTGGCAATGTTAAGAAATAAGCGTGCCTTAAAAGGTCAATGCAGGGAGTGTAGGTTTCTTTTTTGTTGCGGTGGGTGCCGAGCGAAAGCGCTTATTATAGGCGGAGACCATTTCGTCGAGGAAAAAAGCTGCCCCTTTTTTTTAAAAAGATGAAAGAACAGAAAAAACTATTTTTTCAAAAAATTGCCACCTTGATTTTAATTTTTACTAGTTATGCTTTTAATTATTATTGGGTTTTTAACAATCTTTATTGGGTGGGCATTTTGTTTGTTTTGATAGGTTTGTATTTATTTTTTAAGCTTGTCAAAGCAAAAATCATGGCAGAGATAGTTTTTTGGTCTTTTTGTCTTGCCACAGTTACGATATTTATCATAAAGGCGATTTATTTTTGGTTTGGAATACACATAAGAACATGTTAAAAAAAATTAAATCCGCATTGTTAAAGACAGGATTGGTTGTTGCTATTTTATTTTGGCATGACTTTTGTCATATTTGGGTTGGGAAAAGGCTTTATTTTATGATTCCCATTGTTATAATCATTTCTTTTTATTCAATCATAAAAGCTTTTATGGAAAAGAATATTTACCGTTCGGGAGTTTGGCTGTGGGTATTTTTTTATGCTTCAGTTAATTTTATTGTTATGGCAATTTACCATTAGTTTATGAAAATAGACGCGCTAGAGAAAACGCATTTTAATTATTTTCATTTCCATAAATGGAGCTTTGTTTTAAGGCAAAACAAGCATTTGTCTTTCTATAAACCATACTGGAAGAATATGGTTGTTAAAATGCACATAGCGCAGGAATTGTTTTTAAAGCACCTAGGTAGCTTAAAAAAAGAAATATCGATCGATAGTAAAGACACTGAAAAGTTAAATAACTTTTTTATATTCGACGCGGAGAAAATATTGGGTGATGCTAGATTAACAGATACACAAAAGCAATGCCTTGATTACAGGATATCCGAACACAGAGAAATAGTCAAAACAGCGTATTTATTGCGCGAAATTTCCGGTCGTTTGGGGATTAAGGCGTTGAAAGAAGCCGCCGGTTCTATAAAAAAAGATTTTGCATTGCGTCTTCAGAAAGTCACAGCAGAAAGCATTGATCGCAGAAAGAAAAAGAAACTAAGTTTTCGTTATATGTTGGGGGATCACTTTATTACAATAGAAAAAACGCATTCTGCTTGCAGGCTTGTTTTTTTAAATTGCCCCATTTACGGAGTTTTCCATTATTTAGGATTTATGGCTGAAGGAGAGATTTTTTGTCAGCTGTGCGAAGCTCATGGAGAAATTATGACCAAAAGCAATATTCCAATAAGACATAAGTTTTCTTTATCGCACAGTCTATGTGCAGGAAGCAAAAGATGTGAATTCTCGATGAATGTTATTAACCCCGCCGTCAATTTATTATTAAAGTGCGTTCCTGATAAAACAATAAATTTTCTTTTGGGTTTGAGCGAGCCAAAACATATTAAGAATGAGTTTTAAATTCCTTTTAGCGGTTATTGCCCACAGGTTTAGATTTAGCAAAAGTCCCATAGTTGCTTTCTTAGAGGTTACCCAAAAGTGCAATATGAATTGTATATATTGTTCAAGCGACATGGGTTTATCCTCCGGAGAAGAGCTGAGCTTGGAACAGATCAAGAAATTAATTCGGGATTTTAAGAAGCTGGGTGTTTTTGTTTTTAATATTATTGGCGGCGAGCCGTTGTTGCGCAAAGATTTAATTGATATTGTACGTTTTGGTGCAAAGCAGGGCCTGATGACCAATATTTTGACTAACGCAACATTGTTAGACCTTCAGACAGCCCAGAATATAAAAAAAAGCGGTTTGAGCTTGTTTTCCCTTTCTTTGGACGGTTCTAATGAGGCAATTAATTCGTTGACAAGAGGCAAAGGAAGTTTTGAGAGAATTTTAACCGGTATCGCTAATGCTATTTCAACAGGTTTGCCGGTTATGGTTAAGATCACCCTGCAGAAACAAAACATCGATGATTTAGAAAATATTGTAAGGTTGTTAATTGAAAAAAGGGTGAGTTTGTGGACAGCTGATTTTGCCATTCCCTGCGGCAGGGCAAAGGAAATGAGCCCGCTTCAAGATTTTTCAGTACAAGAAAGAGGTAAAATTATCGAAAAGATTTATGAGTTGGCGCAAAAGTTTAAAAAACAAATTAGTTTTTTTACAATGGATAAAATTTATTATAATGTTTATTCTTTGAAGCGAGAAAAGCCCAATGTTTTGCAGAAATTAATGCTTTATTCAAAAGGCGGCTGCGGGGTTTTGGACGGTAATAGCATATATATAAATTGTGATGGTTCTATCCGCCCGTGTCCATTCTTTCCTTTTGTGTTGCCAGAGGTAAATATAAAAACTCGTAGTGTAATAGATGTGTACCGGTATAATGAATATTTCGGAAAATTACGCGACAGAAAGAATTTAAAGGGCAAATGTTCAAGGTGTAAATTTAGCTTTATTTGCGGTGGGTGCCGGGCAAGAATATATGCTCAAACCGGAGACTTTTTTGCCGAAGACGCCTCTTGTGATTTGTTTGAAAGCGCTAGTTAGGAGGTTAGCTTGACAGCAGTTTATTTATATGCAAGAATACTATCATTATGTGCGGAATAATAGGTTATGTAGGTAAAAGGCAGGCTGCAGATGTTGTTCTAAGCGGGCTCAAGCTGCTTGAATACAGAGGTTATGATTCTTGCGGCATGGCCTCTATTGTGCCTAATAAGAATGCAATTTCAGTGCGGAAACTTCCTTTAAAGGTAGCGGAACTAGAGAAGCTTTTAAAGAAAAAACCGTTATTGGGGCAGATAGCCATTGGCCATGTGCGTTGGGCTACGCATGGGGCGCCTAATCAAGTAAATGCCCATCCGCATTGCGATTTCAATGGTGAAATAAGCGTTGTACACAACGGTATTATTGAAAACTATCAGCAGCTAAAGAAAGACTTGGTAAAACAAGGAGTTCGTTTCAAAAGTAGTACAGATACAGAAATTATCCCTTATTTGGTTGCAAAATATCATAAAGACAAAACCCTTTTGGATGCGGTTAAAGAAACGGTAGGTGTTTTAGAGGGGTCTTTTGCAATCTGCGTTATGTCGAATAAAGAGCCGGATACAATAGTAGGAGCGAGAAAAAATTCACCTTTAGTTGTGGGCATTGGAAAAGAAGAGAATTTTCTTGCCTCCGACATACCAGCATTTTTAAAGTACACAAAAGATGTTTTGTATCTTAACGATGAAGAGTTGGTGGCGATAACAAAAGACAGTGTTTCGTTATATGATTTTTCCGGCAAAAAAATAGACAGAAAATCTTCTTTGGTAAAGTGGGATCACGAGCAGGCACAGAAAAAAGGTTTTAGCCACTTTATGCTAAAAGAAATAAATGAACAGCCAGACATATTAGAAAATATGTTGATCCACCGTTTGAAGAATAATCAAGTAGGGTTTGAGGAAATGACCATAAAGGACGATTTCTTCCGCGAAGTGGAAAATATTACTATCGTTGCCTGCGGAACAGCTTTTCACGCCGGGTTAGTAGGTAAATACATAATCGAGTCCACCTGCGGCATAAATGTAAATGTAGCTTATTCCAGCGAGCTAAGATATTCGCGTTTTATTCCAAAGAAAAATACCGTGCTTATTGCCATAAGCCAATCCGGAGAAACCGCGGATACGTTAGCAGCCGTAAAAGAAATCAGGAAAGAAGGGGTTAAGGTATTGTCTATCTGCAATGTGTTGGGTAGTTCTTTAGCCAGAGATTCCGACGGTGTTATATACACACACGCAGGACCGGAAATAAGTGTTGCTTCTACTAAAGCATACACAGCCCAGATCGCCATACTTGTTTTATTTATGTTTTATTTATCGCAAATAAAGAACATAGGATTAAAGCCGAATAAAGAAACTTTGTTAAAAAAACTATTAGAGATTCCGCAATTACAAAGAGATATATTAAAGAATCAAAAGGGTATTCTTAGCTTGGCCAAAAGGCATTCGCATTTTGGTTCTTTTTTGTATTTAGGGCGCAATGTTAATTATCCTTCTGCTTTAGAAGGGGCTTTGAAGCTGAAAGAAATTTCTTATATCCCGGCAGAGGGGTATGCCGCAGGAGAAATGAAGCATGGACCAATTGCTTTAATTGATGAATATAGGGCGGTTGTTTGTATCGCTACAAGATCTTTTGTGTATGACAAGATGATTTCTAACATTCAGGAAATCAATGCCCGCAAAGCAAAGATTATAATGGTTGCCAACGAAACAAGCGAGACCCTAAAATCTTTTACCAAAGAAATCATTTGTGTTCCCGCAACAGAAGAAATATTTTCTCCGCTTCTTGTGGCGCTTCCTTTACAGATTTTAGCTTATGGAATCGCTGTTAAACGCGGATGCGATGTTGATCAGCCTAGGAATCTTGCCAAATCCGTTACCGTGGAATAATGCTCTATATAATATCAAGCCCGATAGGTAACCTTAAGGATATAACTTATAGAGCCGTAGAATGTTTAAAATCGTGCGATCTCATCGCGTGCGAGGATACACGTAAATCCAGAATTTTACTCAATGCTTATGGTATAGACAAACCAACAACAAGCTATTTTCAATATAACCGCTTTAAGAAAGAAGCAATGTTGTTGGAAATGCTTAAAAAGAACAAAAACGTAGCTTTACTCAGTGAAGCCGGAACTCCCGGTATAAGCGACCCGGGTTTACATTTAGTGAGTCTTGCCGTAAAAGAAGGCATGGCGGTTAGTGCTTTGCCCGGGCCATGCGCTTTTATTAATGCTGTTGTTTTGTCAGGTCTGCCAACCGATAAAATACTTTTTGCCGGTTTTTTGCCAAAAAAAGACGGTCCGCAACAAAAAAAACTTATAGAATTTGCTAATACTGGCCATACGGTCGTAATATACGAATCTTGTCATCGCGTTGTAAGGCTTTTGAATAATATTGAAAAGACACTAGGCAATATAGCTATTGTTTGCTGCAGGGAGATGACCAAGAAATTCGAAGAAGTTTTAAGAAAAGATGCCGCCGGTCTTGTTAAGCACTTTCAAAACACGAAACCTAAGGGTGAGTTTACCCTTGTGCTCAGATTATTCAACAAATAATCCTTACGTATGGTCCGAAAACAAAAGAAAACGCTTTCTCGATAGTGCTTTCTTTATATTGTATATAGCATTCCTATATACGATACTTTCCTTAGAGGGCTGATAAACTTTTATTTAAAAACACAGGTTAAGGATGCGTAAATTTATCAAAAAGGCAATTGCTATTTTTGTATGCTTTGTGTTTGTCTTTGAGCAGGCCGGTTTTGCCCAAAGCTTAAGCCGGATTGATTTTACTACCCATATAAACACTTTAAACAATCAGTATAGTTATGAAAAGTTTCAACCTGCGCATTTAAGGATGCTTTCTTACGATAGATATTCGCAGCAATTTAGTTTTTTGGTCGATAGAGGAGACTACAATAACATAGAAAAAGAATTTTTGAAGCAGGTAACAGATAAGTTGTTTAGGATGTTTCTTATCGGTTTAACCCTGCCAGACGATTCATTCTGGGTCAATCTTAGGCCTGATTCTCCCGAAGATATAATTGATAGTAATCTTGCCAAGACAGATATGGGCAGAATTTTTCTTGAGGCAGACCTGCAGCTTAAAAAAGATACAGCACGCTTTACATCTCCAGCAACAAAAGAAGGCAACCTTTATTGGCAGAGGCTGCAAGAAAAAGCTAATGAGCTTTTTGGGGTTCCAAACGTAAATATTCCTACATTGGCTAGACCATGGATAGTGCCAGGAGAAATAATATTGCGCGAGACCGCCAGCGACGTTTATATCTATAAGGCGACTATCAACGTGATGCTCGAAGAAGACTATATAAAAGATTATCCAAGGTTTAATTTTAAGGATAAGCGCATGAAGGAGTTAAATGAGCATGCCTCAAGGTTGATGCGCGAAATAATAATCCCTCGTCTGGTCAAGGAAGTTAACACAGCTAAAAGATACGCGAGGCTTCGGCAGGTGTTTTATTCTTTAGTTATGGCGAAATGGTTTAAAGAAAGATTTAAGAATTCATCAGGCCGTTATGTTAGGCTTATCAATCAAGGCAGGCTTGAAGGTTTATTGTCAAAAGAAAAATGGTCTGTTAAGCCGTATTTTGAAGCCTACCAGAAGTCATTTCAGGAGGGAGAATATGAAATAAAAGTTTTCGGCAAAGGCGGATCTAACAAGGTAAGAGTTTATTTTAGCGGCGGGGCTTTACCCATGCCTAATGTAATACCTGATCCAGGGGAAACTATTGTTGATTCCGCTACCGGAACAACGATAACTTCTATTTCCGCGCAAGAACAAATAGTTTTAGAGCAGGCGCCCCGGATTATCAAACAGGATACAAACGTTTTGATTAGCGAAGGAGAAGACGTTTCCATTAATCCCGATGCCGTAGATGAAGACAGAAGATATCATGCTGACGAGAGAGAAAAATATAACCGTATACTTAAGTGGACAGAGACGGCAGATCTTTTAAAAAGTGTATGGATCAGAGCATTGTCAGCAATGAATCCGGAAAGAAAAGAAAATCTGTTTAATACCGAAATTGAGCTTTTGATTGATTATCTACAGACGCAGAATCCTTTGGGGCAGATTTTAAATAAAGGGAACACCGGCGATAGAATCGTAGTTTTTCAGGTTCCTGGAATTGCCAGGGAAGGTTTTGGCATAAAAGACTTAAATGATAAGTTAGGGTACGAGCTTAATACAAGGCTTATCGGTGTTAGAAGGCAGATGATTTCGGAGTTAATGAAAGAAAAAGGGCTTATTGAAAATGACGGGTTAATTTATAGTACGTACAAAGAAGATGTTTTTCTTGTATCAAGCGATATTCAAATATCGCCGCAGATGTTGCAGGAAATTCAGCATGAATTGATTGCAAGAATCGGGCAGATTTTAAGAGGCCAATTCGAGTTTAGCAATGCCTTGCGCGTTAATGGTGTTAAGATCCAGCAGTTCAATAATGAGCCTCTCTATGCTTTAGGTTTTGGCATAGCGCAAATTACCGGTTCTTTGCCGCATGAAAGGATTTTAGCTGACATAAATGCACACCAGGCAATCGTTATAGGAGAGAATAACGCTGGTTCCAATTACACATTTTCTGAAAAAGATTACAACAAGGTTATTTTCGAGATTGATAGACTTCGTGGTCAACTTAATGAAAATTCGTATATTTTTGAAGCAAACGAAGCAGGAGAATTATTTTTGTCACAAGAAGTCGCTGTCGCCCTAAGGGATAATTTGGATTGGGATGGCTTATCAATGCAAGCGAGAGAACAATTTATAAACGAAGTTAATTTCAATAACGCCAGGCAGTATTTCAGGCTTATTAAAATACAGGATTATATTAAAAAATGGCAGATTGATTTTGAAAAAGCAAGGGGCCGCTCTCAGCAAATAACCGCTTTAACAGAAAAACTTAAACAGAAGATAGCTCAAAGAGAAGAAAAATATCTTGTACCTATAGATAACGAATTGCTTGAATTGGTTGTCCAGGCAAGAGATTTTATTGAAACAGAAACAAAATTGCCGGAGTTTGATTCTGAATTCGCTTTTTACTCCCGCGGTCCCCCTATGGAGAAGCCGATTTTTGTAACTCTGGATATCAAGAAAATGGGCATTATGAATATAAACGCCAACGAAATAGAACTGCAAAGAGTTTCATCTGCTCTTCAGTCAGGAGAAGTAGCGTCTTTAGAGGATATTTGGCTTTCGGCCGCAGACAGTGTTACAGAAAATCTTATTGAAACAATGAGAATAGCCAAAGACGGCATTATCCGAGAATTGGGTATTTCGGAAGATGATTTAACTGTATTAATGGGAGGAGATGAATTTACGTTAGTTTTTGAAGATAATTTGTCTGACAGGTTAGAAGAAGTTTTATATAAGGTAAAGAACCAGATAAAAGATAAAACTGGGATTGAAGCGAGAATCTGCGCCTCTACTGCAGCTTTAGAATTCGAAAGCGAATTTTTTAACCGCAAAGACAATAATTATGAACATTTGGCCTTTGCAAAAACCATTTTAAGTTTAGAGGATGGCATTGCACGGTTAAAAGCATTAGAAAAACAAGGCATCCAAGATTTTATAATTATTCAAGATGAAAAAGGTAATTGGCCTGATGTAAAGTCAAGAGTTGAATCAGAAATCAAAAAAGATAAAACTATAACTAGAAGAAGTTTTCTTAGAACACTCGGTTTAGGAACATTGGCTTTAGCAGGCGCAGCTTTTGTCCCTGAATCGGCGAAAGCCGGTATCAGGATGGTTTTAAGTGATGTGACAGAAGAAAAAGTTTCTGAGTATGAGATGTGGGCGAATCGTTTAGCCGAACTATCCGGGAATAAACAAGAATTTATAGCTGCCTGTAATCAGCTGCAGCGGCTCATCCATGAAGAAAAAAAACTACATCTTTATAAAGCATACGAAACTGTTATTCAAAGCTCTTTTAATAGATTCCCTCGCGATATTCAAAGAAGGATTGTTGCTGATACTATAGAATATGTTATTTTCCAGACGGTTAATTTAAAACTTAGCGAACAAGCCAATGCGATTGTTTTAAATTGGCTTTCCCGCGAAGAAAATCTTAAGTTTGACTCAAAAGACGATTATCAAGTTCAGGCAGATATTGCTTCGCATATAATTCTTTTTTCCTCTAAGTATACCGATACATTAGGCAAGGTTTTTAATGGTTATGCAGATGGCGCAATAAAACTCATGAATAAATCAGTTTTCAGGTATTTTGATACGATTAGCAACCAAACTATACAAAATAGGTTGATCGATTTTATATCAAATCTCCAGATCAGCGAAAGCAATTTGGATTTGATTAATGAGGTTTTCGCTTCTTTAGGGAGAAAAATCAATGTTATACATGATGCAAATGAATATGGCGATTGGCAGGGAGAGATAGTAAAATTTTTAGCTTCTTTTGGAAACAAAGACAGAATATTGCATTTGCTTATTGCTTATGGAGGCTTTGAACTTTATACGGGAACATTCCAGACTGTCTACAAACTGGCAGAGAAAAGCATAGCGGCAACAGGAGGTATGATTAATTGGTTAAAAAGGGTCGATGCAGAAAATCTTACCCGTGAACAATTCTTATTAGCCATATCCAGCCGCAATAAGTTGATCGATTTGGTTAGGAATACCAATGCTGATCCGCAGGAAATAACGGGCGTATTAATAAATGTATGCGATGTTGTTAAAGAGATAATTGTTAATAAGCACCAGGATAGAAGAAGCTTGGCCTACATATCCAATGCCATAGAGCAGATATTTCGGTTTGATAACGATCAGGTAAAAGAATATTTAAAAGATATTGTTCTCGCCTTGGCAAAAGAAAACAACCTAACCCTTGTAGTTTTTTCTTATGTGGTTATTGCTAAGTTTAATGATATTTTTGAAGAAGATATAAAAGAATTTGAAAATGTAGAAAAAAAATTTCTTAATTTAATTAACTATCTTAATGCGCCACCAAAAACAGTTTTGATAAACAACCGTTTAGTTGTTTTGGTTGATTATGCAAGTTCAGCTGCAAGTTATTTGGAAGATTTGAAAACCCTTTTTTCCACTCGTTACAGGTCAAATTATGATATTACTTATCCCAATAAGACAGAGCGGGATGCCGGTATAAAATATAAAATTACCGGGCAGGTTGACGGTATTGATATCGAGTTTCATCTTGCAGAAAATATCAAAGGAGAGGATTTTAGAAAAGCTCTCGAGTCCGGTAGGTATTCTATGTTTTGTACAAGACACCATTCTTTTGAAGGGGCAGAGTTCGCGGGGGTTGGTTCAGATAAGGTATTGCCACAGTTTATTGGTACAATCGGTACTGGCCAAGGAGGAGAAAATAATAGTATGGCAGTTGTTTTGGCTGAAGAGGTGGCTAAGGCTGTTTCCAGGGATAAACATAACAGTTGGCAAGATATCCGTATGGTGATCGAATCAGGATTAAATCCACAGACAGGAAAATTCAATAACGCCGATAGAAGAATGGGTTTGGATAATTTTATTCTTCCAGATTTTCTTGCTAACGTTATGTCATATGTTTTAAATGCCTCTTGGGATGGATTGCCGGATGCCCAAGAAGTTCGGCCTGTTATTATATTTGACGGCGGATGCGGAGGCGTTAATAGGATTCCCGAATATATCCCCAAGTATAATAAGGCGTTAGGGAATACGGATTTCTCAAGATTGATTTCTTTGGGTGCGGCTGTTGGCGGGATACAAGGATTAATGAGCGGCAATTTACAGGTCAGCGAGGATATTAAGATCGAAATTGATTCAACCGTGGGTTCTAATTACGGATATGGAGAAAGAGTTCCAGAAGAAGAAGTTTTTGAGATTATCAAAAGGGAACGCGATGTACAAGAGTTTATGCTTAAAAACCATCCTGAAGTGATACAACAGACGATAGACAATCTTGGTTTTGGTTTTAGTCTAGGCGATTTGGCAAGAATTGTAATTTCCTATGAGGCATCCGGAAGCAATAAGCATGTTTTAAAGATCAAAGTTTTTACGGTAACAGGCGAAGAGAAGGCGTTTTTGATAGCTAAAAAAATTCCAGTAAAAGAAGGGTTTTTATTTGAAGAAGGCGAGGAGTCTGCCCAGCGCAATTTACAAAAAACAGGTTTAGTGCCTAGATTAGGCAAAGTTTATTATTTGAAAGAAACAGATTCAGGGTTTGAGTATCATGAAAACCCACCAGAAGAAGGCAATTTTGAAACAAGGGTCGCGGAAGAATTTATAAACGGTTTTACTTTAGCTGAATTAGAGTTTTTTATAGAGCAGTTTTTAGGTACAAAAAAAGCAAGAGAGACAATAAACGGTTTGTTGCAATCTGATCGCGGCAGCAGAGAATATAACCTATATCTTGAAAAGTTGAAATCGTTAATTCAAAGTAAGGGGTTTTCAAAGGTTCAGACAGCCAGGCTTATTGAGCTTGCTCAGACCTTGGTGGATTTTGACAACGAATATAAAATATTGTCCGATGCTGCTGGTCAGTTGTTGCCCGTTAGCTTTATTACTCAGGCTACAAATACTATATTTGATATATTCGCAGCTTTAAATGAGAACAGCTATTCATTAGAGGCAATATGGTCGCACGATGTTCATTGGAGCAATATAATGTTTGAAAAATCCACAGGCAGGTTAGTCGTAGTTGATTTAGGTAAAACAACAACCGATTCTTTAAATAAATTCTTGCTAGAAACACTTTATTATTATGGTATCAGCGTAGAGCACGGCAAGGGAATTTTAGAAAATCTTTTTGTTAATCTAAATGCCGAAAACAGATCGATAGTTTTGCAAACCCTAAGGCCGCTTATAGAGGAAAAAGCAGTTAAGAATTTTCTTTTACAGGCATTAAGAGACAGGATCGACACAACGCGCTTAAATAAATTAGATGCTCCGGCAAAAAGGATATCAAAAGCAATTAAGGAATTTTTAGACAGTCAAAAAAGTAATTTTGATTCCGGCGGCATAGATTTTACCAATATATCGCCATTGGCATTAGAAGGCAGATCTGTGGCGGAAGGTTTCAGGTTTGACAAACAGGACAGTTTTTTAAGGGATATGAACGCTTTAATCAATAAGCGTATTATTCCTTCACCAGAAGGCATAAAAGAATATGTTCAGCAAAATTCTGATAAAGAAAACCTGGAAGACTTATTAGATGGTGTGTATAATTTGCTGGTTTCAGTATTAAGATTAGAGGAAGAAAAAGTTGTTTTAACAGATGACAAGACAAAAGAATTGCTCAAGGTTATAGGCTCGACGCACGACTTAACAGATCTACATAACCACTTGCAGGATATAGAGTTTAGCGCCAAAGGGCCAGAGATTTAAGGGGTGTCTATGCCTTTCGGTTTATCAGCCAAAATGGGGCCCTCCATTAAAATTAGACACCCCTTGTTTTATTAAAAGCTCTTGACAATTTAAACAGCGTGTGTTATATTTCTAAAAATTACTGATACCTTTAAACTTGGCCCAGAGAGGCTAAAAAGGCAAAATGAATAAAATAATTAAAAAAATTATAAACCCAACTGCTAAAAAAGTGGTTGGGTTTTTCTTTTATTGGAGTCAATGATGAGAGAAAAGGCAACAATATTAGATAAAATAATGATTCAAAGAGCAATAACAAGGATTGCGCATGAGGTTATTGAAAAGAATAAAGGAATTAATAATCTTTGCCTTGTGGGCATTAGAAATAGAGGCGTATTTATTGCAGAGCGGCTCAAGGAGAACATAAAGACAATAGAAAACAAAGAAGTTGATATCGGCATACTCGATATTACATTATACAGGGATGATTTGACTTTAATTTCGGAAAAGCCTGTTGTTCACAAGACCGAAATTAACTTTGACATAAGCGATAAGAAAATAGTTTTAGTTGACGATGTTTTATATACGGGAAGGACGATTCGCGCTGCCTTAGACGCACTAAATGATTTTGGCCGGCCTAAATCCATACAGCTTGCCGTGTTGATTGATAGAGGACACAGGGAACTTCCTATAAGGGCAGATTTTGTAGGTAAAAATATTCCTACGGCGACAAATGAAACGATAGAAGTTCGCCTTATGGAAATAGACAAGAAAGAAGAAGTTGTTATCGTGGAGAAATAAATATGGTTTGGACAAAAAAAGACCTATTGGCTTTGGAAGATTTAACCAAAGAAGAGATCGAGCATATTTTAGATACCGCAGGTTCGTTTAAAGAGGTTTCAACTCGCGATATAAAAAAGGTTCCCGCCTTAAGAGGCAAAACGGTGGTAAATTTATTTTACGAACCTTCCACAAGGACTAGGATATCATTTGAAGTAGCAGCAAAAAGGCTTTCAGCAGACGTTATCAATGTTAATATTGAAACTTCCAGTGTGAAAAAAGGAGAAACTTTAATTGATACAGGCCGTAATATACAGGCATTAAAAGCAGATATTGTAGTGTTAAGGCATAAACATTCAGGTGCAGCAGCAATGTTGGCACGCCATTTAAATATAGGAGTTGTTAATGCTGGTGACGGCTGGCATGAACATCCTACGCAGGCCTTGCTCGATATGCTTACAATAAAAGAAAAACTCGGGAAAATTAAGGGGTTAAAAGTGAGCATAATCGGAGATATTGCTCATTCACGAGTTGCACGTTCTAATATCTGGGGTTTGACTAAGTTAGGCGCTATCGTTACGGTATGCGCGCCAAAAATGCTTATCCCCGTAGGCATTGAACAAATGGGAGCTAAAGTTACCAACGATATAGAAGTTGCTTTAAAAGATGCGGATGCGATAAATATTTTACGCATGCAGTTTGAGCGTGATGATCGGGTTAATTTTCCAGTGCAGCTGGAATATTTTAAGACCTTTGGTATTACTAAAGAGCGTTTGGAAAAGGTAAAGAAAAATATTCTGGTAATGCATCCCGGGCCGATCAATAGGGGTATTGAGATGTCCAGCGAAGTTGCCGATGGAGAACATTCTGTCATATTAGAACAAGTTACAAACGGCATTGCTGCGAGAATGGCTGTTTTGTATTTAGTAGCACAGGGAAAATAATATGGGATTATTAATTAAAAACGGTTTTGTTATAGACTCAGCAAATAAGATAAGCGAGCCAAGAGATATTTTAGTGTCTAATGGTAAGATTGAAAAAGTCGATAAAAAAATTAATAATAAAACTAAAAATACCATAAACGCAAGAGGCAAAATTGTTATTCCTGGTATATTTGATATGCATGTTCATTTACGAGAGCCGGGCAGAGAAGATAAAGAAACAGTTTATACGGGAACTCTCGCAGCATTGGCAGGCGGGGTAACTCAGGTGTTAGCAATGCCTAATACTGATCCTGCTATAGACAGCCCCGAGAATAGTGAAATCTTAAAGCAAATTATCACCAAAAGCGCAAATTGTAATGTGAGTATTTGCGCAGCTATTACTAAAAAAAGACAAGGAGAAGAGCTTGTTGATTTCGGTAAGCTAAAATCAAATGGTGTAGTTGCTTTTTCTGACGATGGCAATTCTGTGGACAACCAAGAGATTATGGATGAAGCATTTAGACATGCGGCGGAACACGATTTATTAATAATATGTCATAGCGAAGATAAAACGCTTTCTAAAAAAGGTGTAGTTAATTACGGGTTTACCTCAACACGCATGGGCTTAAGAGGGGTTTCCAACGAATCAGAATACAAAAGAATCAGCCGCGATATCGAATTAGCCAAAAAGCATAATGCGCGAATTCATATTGCGCATGTTAGCTGCAAAGAGTCCGTTGGCATAATCAAAAAAGCAAAAGAGCAAGGGGTAAAAGTAACCTGTGAGACCGCTCCGCATTACTTTTCGCTTACAGAAGAAGACGTTTTAGGTTACGATACGAATAAAAAGATGAACCCTCCTTTACGAAGCGAACAAGATAAACAGGCGATTATCGATGGTTTAAAAGAAGGCATTATTGACGTGATAGCATCTGATCATGCTCCGCATACGGAAAATGAAAAAAATATAGAATTTGATAAGGCGGAATTTGGAGTTATTGGCTTGCAGAGCATTCTTTCAGTTTGTACGACAGAACTTTTGCATAAACATGTACTAGGTTGGACGGATATTGTGGAAAAATTGTGTTTGGCCCCAGCTCGCATATTAGACGTTGATTGCGGGACGCTTTCAGTTGGTAAAAACGCAGATATTGCTATAGTTTCACCGGAGCAAGATTGGACGTTAGATAAAAAACAGATATTGTCCAAATCGAAAAACTCAGCTTTTTTAAACAAAAAACTAAAAGGCCAAGTGTGGTGTACTATCCATAACGGCCAGATAGTTTATATGGATAAGGAATAGATATGCAATTTATCGCAGATTTTCATATTCACTCAAAATACAGCCGTGCAACATCACGCGATATGAATGTTGATAATATCGCTCATTGGGCAAAACTCAAAGGAATTCAGCTTATGGGTACAGGGGATTTTACGTTTCACTTGTGGGTTGAGGAATTAAAGTCAAAATTGGAAGATACTTCAAACGGATTATTCCAATATAACGGAATTAATTTTATTTTAACAAGTGAGATATCCTGCATATATTCAAAAAATAAACGCACCTACAGGGTACATATTATAATATTTGCTCCGGATTTTAAGACTGTTGAGAAAATTAATTCAACCTTGGCTACATATGGTAATCTTGCATCTGACGGCAGGCCGATTCTAGGAATGGATGTGCAGGATATTGCGCGCATTGTTTTTGATATAAATGAAAATTGTTTTATTGTGCCAGCGCATATTTGGACTCCTTGGTTTAGCATGTTCGGTTCCATGTCCGGGTTTGACAGGATCGAAGATTGTTTCGGAGAGTTTACTGATAGGATACATTGTGTGGAGACAGGTCTTTCTTCGGATCCGGCAATGAACTGGCGGCTTTCCAGGCTTGATAATATTAGTTTGATTTCCAATTCGGACAGTCATTCTCCGGCAAAGATCGGCAGAGAAGCTAATGTGTTTGATTGCGACATGAACTACCAGGAAATAACAAAGGTATTAAAAAATAAAGATAAGAGTAAATTTTTGTACACAATTGAGTTTTTTCCCGAAGAAGGTAAGTATCATTACGACGGCCACAGAAATTGTAAAATAAATTTTTCACCAAAAGAATCCAGAGAGCATAAAAATATCTGTCCTGTATGCAATAAACCGCTGACGATCGGAGTGATGAATCGCGTTGAACAGCTTGCCGATAGAGAAGAAGGTTTTATTCCAAAAACCGCAATTCCTTATAAAAGTTTGATTCCGTTACAGGAGATTATTGCAGAAGCAAGATCCGTAAAATCCATAACAAAGCAGGTGATGCAGGATTATATGAATTTGGTTTCCAGATTCAAGAATGAATTTAATGTACTTTTAAATGTTTCTAAAACTGACTTAGTTAGCGCAACGTCATCACGCATTGCCGAAGGGATTATTTGCGTAAGGGAAAGAAAAGTATCGATAACTCCCGGTCATGACGGAGAATACGGAATTGTAAAGATTTTTCAGGGCAAAGAAGAGGATAAAAAAGACGAACAGCTAAACCTATTTAAATTATGAAAAGCGCAATCTGTTATTATTCCTTTACGGGTAACACAAAAATCGCAGCAGAAATTTTAAAAGATATTTTAGCTGAAAAAGGTATCGTGGATTTAGTCGAGCTTAGGCCAAAAAAAGAAGATAAAAATTTTTTTATGCAAGGTTTTAAGTCTTTTTTGAAAAAAGAAACCGAACTTAACAACATAAAGTATGATTTTACAGAGTATGATTTTATAGCCGTGGGTTCTCCTGTGTGGGCATTTGGTCCTGCACCAGCAGTGAGAACGTTTTTAAAACATGTTACCGGTGTAAATGACAAGCAAGTAATTTTATTCGTGACTTCGCGCGGGGCAGGCGATCATAAGGCAATGAAGGAAATGGCAAGATACCTGAAAGAAAAAGGCGTTAAAGATTTTAAATATGTAAGCATTAATCATAATAGGATAAAAGATACCAAATATCTAAAAACAAAGATCATTAAAGTAATAGATGAGCGCCTGTAGCCTAATGGATAGGGCACTAGCCTCCGGAGCTGGTTGTACAGGTTCGATTCCTGTCAGGCGCAAAAATAGAAATCTATGAAGAGGAAAATAGTAGCTGTAATTGGTGGGCGTAGATGTAATAGCAAAGTGGAGCAAACTGCACTAGAAGTAGGGAGAATAGTTGCTAAAGTGGGGGCAATACTTGTTTGTGGTGGACTAAGTGGAGTAATGCAGGCAGCTTGCAAAGGAGCAAGTACTTGTAAAAACAGCCTTACAATAGGGATATTGCCAGGAGATGATAAAGAGGTTGGTAACCCTTTTGTAGATATAACTATTCCAACAGGAATGGGCTTAGCAAGAAATATTCTTGTTGTGAAAACAGCAGATATTGTTATTGCTATAGATGGTGAATATGGAACGCTTTCTGAGATTGCCATTGCCCTGCAAAGTAATAAACCTGTTTTGGGCATTGGAACTTGGGATATTAAAGGAGTAAGAAAGATAGGTAGTTTAAAGAATTTAGAAAGAATATTGTTAAAATTTTTAAAGGAGAAATAACAATGCCGCGTAGAAACGACCTTAAAAAGATTCTTATTATTGGTTCTGGACCGATTATTATCGGCCAGGCATGTGAATTTGATTATTCCGGAACTCAGGCTTGCAAGGCTTTAAAAGAAGAAGGTTATGAAGTAGTATTGGTTAATTCTAATCCGGCAACGATTATGACTGACCCTCAAACTGCGGACAGGACTTACATCGAGCCTTTGACAGTTGAAAGTATTGAAAAAATTATAAAAAAAGAACGTCCTGATGGATTGCTTCCTAATCTGGGAGGGCAAACCGGACTTAATTTATCCGCTGCTTTAAGCAAACAAGGAGTTTTAGAAAAATATAATGTTGAGCTTATCGGTGTTACTGCAGATACGATTGAGCGTGGAGAAGATAGAATTGCTTTTAAAGAGACTATGGCTAAGATTAACATTCCTGTACCGAGAAGTTTTCCTTGTTATTCTGTAAAAGAGGCGGAAAGTGTTGCAAAAAAACTTGGCTATCCGGTGGCTGTTAGACCAGCATATACAATGGGCGGTACAGGCGGCGGATTGGTAAAAGACGAAGAAGAGCTTCGAGTGATTGTTTCTCGCGGGCTATCCGCCAGTCTTATCGGTCAGGTTTTGATAGAGGAGTCTGTATTAGGTTGGGAAGAGCTTGAGTTAGAAGTTGTAAGAGACAAAAAAGGCCAGAAGATCACAGTTTGTTTTATTGAAAATATCGACCCTATGGGCGTGCATACCGGAGATAGTTTTTGTGTTGCCCCCATGCTTACAGTACCGGAAAAGCTGCAAAAAAGAATGCAGGAAGCATCATACAAAATAGTTGATGCAATCGGTGTAATTGGCGGTACTAATGTACAGTTTGCCCATAATCCGGTTGATGATAGATTATTGGTTATTGAAATAAATCCAAGAACTTCGCGGTCTTCGGCTTTAGCTAGCAAAGCAACAGGATTTCCTATTGCCAGAATTTCCACTAAACTTGCTGTTGGGATCACTCTTGATGAGATTCCTTATTGGCGAGACGGAACGCTTGAGAAATATACTCCTTCAGGTGATTATGTGGTAGTAAAGTTTGCCCGTTGGGCGTTTGAGAAATTTACCCAGGAAAAAGATGTTTTAGGTACTCAGATGAAAGCCGTGGGTGAAGTTATGAGTATTGGTAAGAATTTTAAAGAGGCATTTCAGAAAGCAATACGCTCACTTGAAATAAAAAGATACGGCCTTGGGTTTGCCAAAGATTTTAATTCAATGACGTTAGATGAGTTAAAGAAACGGTTGGAAAACCCGACAAGCGAACGAGTGTTTTTGATGTACGAGGCCCTAAGAAAAGGTTTGAGCGTGGAAGAGCTCCACGGGATGACAGACATACATAGATTCTTCTTGGAAGACATGAAAGAGTTAGTTGAAGAAGAAAAAGAAATTCTAAATTTTAAAGACAAGCAATTGCCGGATGCGATGTTGCTTAAGGCAAAAGAAAGCGGGTTTTCAGATAAATACCTTGCCCAGATATTAAATACAAAAGAAAGCGACCTCAGACAAAGACGTCTGGAGTTAGGCAAAAAACAAGTCTATGATGCTGTACCTGTAAGCGGGGTTGAAAACGCAGCTTATTATTACTCAACCTATATTAAAGATGATAAAGTGGATGTTTCAAAAGCCAAGAAAATACTTATTTTAGGGGGAGGTCCGAACAGAATCGGCCAGGGGATTGAGTTTGATTATACCTGTGTACACGCAGCTTTTGCCTTAAGAGAAAAACGCATTGAATCAGTAATGGTTAATTGTAATCCTGAGACGGTTTCAACCGACTATGATACTTCCAACAAGCTTTATTTTGAACCTCTGACTGTAGAAGATGTTTTAACCATTTATAATAAGGAAAAACCCGATGGGGTAATTGTGCAGTTTGGCGGGCAGACGCCTTTGAATATTGCCAAAGAACTGGAAGATGCGGGAGTGAATATTTTAGGGACAAGTCCAGATAGTATTCATTTGGCAGAGGATAGAAAGCGTTTTAAGAAAATAATGGACGATCTTAATATTCCTCAGCCGGAAAGCGGCACAGCAAGTTCGATTGAAGAAGCTTTAAAGGTTGCAAACAAAATCGGTTATCCTTTAATGGTCAGGCCTTCATTTGTTCTAGGCGGAAGAGGCATGGAGATAGTTTACAATGAAAAGATGCTTTTAGAATACGTAAAGGCAGCAACAGAGGTAACACCCGAGTATCCGATGCTTATTGACAGGTTCTTGGAAGAAGCCATCGAAGTAGAGGTTGATGCTATTTCAGACGGAGAAGAGATAATTATACCGGCAGTTATGGAACATATCGAGCTTGCCGGGGTTCATTCCGGAGATAGTGCTTGCATGGTGCCGTCGCTTAACATTTCAAAAGAGAATATCAATACGATAAAAGATTATTCTAAAAAAATTGCTAAGGAGTTAAAAGTGGTGGGATTGATGAATATTCAGTATGCTATCGCAAACAACAAAGTTTATATACTGGAAGCAAACCCACGAGCATCCCGGACGGTCCCATTGGTAAGTAAAGTTATGGGCATTTCCATGGCAAAGATCGCTACGAAAATCATGATGGGTGAAAAAATCAAGGATATGGATATTAAGATTTCTGAAAAGATCGACCATGTAGGAGTAAAAGAAGCGGTGTTTCCTTTTAATATGTTTCCTTCGGTCGATCCTGTATTAGGCCCGGAGATGAAAGCTACAGGTGAAGTTATGGGTATGGCAATTTCTTTTGGTGTAGCTTTTTATAAGGCCCAAGAAGCAGCTGGGACAAAACTTCCTCTAAAAGGTAAAGTGTTTATTTCGGTTGCGGATAAGGATAAGAATAAGATCATCGATGTGGCAAAACGTTTGGCAAGATTAGGTTTTGATATATTAGCCACCAAAGGAACAAAAGAGCTGTTAGAAAAAAATAATATTAAATCTGATTTAGCTGTTAAGGTGCATGAAGGTTCCCCTAACGTCAGCGAGGATATCGAAAACAAGAAAATCGATATTATTATAAATACTCCTATCGGCAGAGAAAGTAAATACGACGATAGCTATATCAGGAAATTAGCGATAAGGCACAAAATCCCATATATAACCACAACTGCCGCTGCTATTGCTGCAGTTAAAGGGATAGAGGATATCGCTAACGATAAAGCAGATATTAAGTGTCTACAGGATTATCATAGTTGATGAACACAAAAAAAATTCAAATCAAAACAAAAACACAAACAGAATTTGTGGATATAACTAGAAACATTAAGGAATTTATATCCGCAAGCGGGGTCAAAGAGGGTATTTGTATTATCTATGTAGTGCATACCACAGCAGCGCTTACAATAAATGAAAATGCAGATCCTTTAGTTAAGAGAGATATTTTAAGAAAGCTGAATATGATTGTTCCTTGGGAGGATGGTTATGAGCATGCAGAAGGCAATTCTGCTGCGCACATCAAGTCTAGCATATTGGGCTTTTCGCAAAGCTTAATTATCGATAATCACGAGCTTATTTTGGGGACTTGGCAGGGGGTTTATTTTGCTGAGTTTGACGGACCAAGGACCAGAGAGGTATTTGTTAAAATTATCGTAGGTTAAATTATGCCAGAGCTTCCGGAAGTCGAGACTATAAAAAGAGAATTAATGCAGCAGCTGGTAGATAAAAAAATCACTGCTGTTGTAGTAAACAATGCCAAGGTAATCAAGCAGCCCAGCAGAAGCGTTTTTATAAAAACCGTTAAAGGAAGTACTATTAAAAGAATCATAAGAAAAGGAAAGCTTCTGATATTTGGACTCAGTAACGGTAAGTTCTTGACAGTGCATTTAAGGATGACCGGTCAGTTTGTTTATCCTGGAGACGGTATAAAGTCAAGAGTTAGCTTTCGGCTTTCGAATAACAGATTATTGGATTATAAGGATCAACGATTGCTTGGAGAATTGCGCGTTGTGAAAAATTTCAACAATATTCCTTTTGTAAAAGAATTGGGCCCTGAGCCTTTTGATTTGACTGCCAGTAAATTTGAGAGTATGCTAACTAATAGAAAAACTAAGATAAAACCTCTTTTGATGGATCAAAAGTTTATTGCCGGAATTGGCAATCTTTATGCTGCAGAAGTTCTTTTTCGTGCACGTATTAGCCCGTTAAGATCGGCATTGAGTCTAAGTAAGAAAGAAAAGAGAAACCTTTTTAATGAGATTATAAAAACTTTAAAAGAGGCGATTCGCTGCAGAGGATCATCGATGGATCAATATATACAGCTTTCTGGTAAACCCGGAAGTTATGTTAAACACCATAAGGTTTATGATAAAAAAGGTAAACCCTGTATTGTATGTAATACTGCCATAAAAAGGATTTCTTTAGCCGGAAGAGGAACTTATTTTTGCCCAAAATGCCAGAAATGAAGATAATAAATAAAAAATACCGGGTTTTAGAGAATAAGAAAATTGCCAGCAATCGTTTCATGATGAAATTGGCGGTTTGTAAAAGTTTCTTAAAAATATGTAAGCCGGGTCAGTTTATTCATATAAAGGTATCGGATTCGTTGGATCCTTTCTTGAGAAGGCCGATAAGTATACATAAAGTTAATGCCAGCAGTATTGATATAATCTACGATGTTAAAGGAAAAGGCACAACGATTTTATCAAGTAAAAAAAAGAATTCTTTTTTAGATATAGTAGGTCCTTTAGGCAATGGTTTTAATTTAAATAATAATAAAAATAAAATTCCTAAGATTTTAATTGCCGGCGGTATGGGAGCTGCGCCGTTAGTATTTTTAGCCCAGAGATTTAAAAAACCAAAAGGTTTAGTATTGATCGGCGCAAGGACAAAAAAAGAAGTTGTTTGTAAACACGAGTTTAAGAAAATAGGTTGTAGTGTTAAAATCGCTACAGATGACGGCACAGAAGGAATCAAAGGTAGCGTTGTAGAACTTTTTAAGCGGGTAATAACTTCGGTTGAAAATAAGGCTAAGGTTGAAATATTTGCCTGTGGCCCAGAAGTTATGCTTAAATCGCTAAAGAATATTCTTAAGGCAAACAGACTCGATGCCCAAGTGTCGTTAGAGAATTTTATGGGTTGCGGTATAGGTGTATGTTTGGGGTGTGCGGTTAAGACAGAATCAGGTTACAAAAGAGTATGTAAAGACGGACCGGTTTTTAAATTAAGCGAGGTTTTTTAAAATAGGAGCAAATATGTATTTACTTTATATAGCTTTGGGTTTGGCAGCAGGAATTTTAAGCGGGATTTTAGGAATAGGCGGAGGCAGTATTCTTATACCCGCGTTTGTTTTTTTACTTGGCATGACGCAACATCAGGCTCAAGGGACAACTCTTGCCTTGATGGTGCCTCCTATAGGGCTACTGGCAGCCATGCGTTATTATCAAAGCGGGAATGTAAAAATAAATGTGGCAATTTTTGTCTGTGTGGGTTTTTTTATCGGAGGGCTCATAGGGGCTATGTTTGTAGATAAAATTCCCGATGTAATGTTAAAAAGAGGGTTTGGAGCGTTTTTGTTATTTGTCGGTTTAAGGATGGTATTTGCGAAATAGCATGAACTCAAAAATCAAAATAGCAAAACTAGAATTAAGAAATCCTGTAGTGACTGCTTCAGGAACTTTTGGTTACGGCAAAGAATTTAGCGAAATAATAGATTTAAAAGATATCGGCGCAGTTATTACTAAAACGATTACAGTTTATCCAAGAGAAGGTAATCCTGCTCCGAGAATCGTTGAAACTCCATCAGGGATGATTAATTCTATTGGTTTAGAAAATAAAGGGTTGGATGATTTTTTAAAAAATAAACTTTGTAGTTTAAAAAAATTTAAAACAAAAGTTATCGTAAGCATTGCCGGTTTTTGCAATGAAGATTTTATTGCTTTGTCTAAGGGCTTAAATGTCGCAGGCGTTGATGCTCTTGAGCTTAATCTGTCCTGCCCGAATCTAAATAAAAAAATAATCGCTCAGAATAAAAAGCTTACTTCTCAAGCGGTATATTTGGTGAGAAAATATTCCAAAAAAACCTTGATTGTAAAACTTTCTCCCAATGTCTCGGATATTGCTGAATTTGCTTCTGTCGCCGAAGACTGCGGGGCAGATGCGGTGTCTTTGGTGAATACTTTTTACGCCATGGCAATTGACATTGGAAGAAAAAAGCCTGCTCTTGGAAATATTATCGGTGGGCTAAGCGGCCCGGCAATTAAACCGATTGCCTTAAAGATGGTTTTTGACGTGTTTAAAAAAGTAAAGATTCCAATAATCGCTTCAGGCGGAATAGCGGATGTAAAAGATGCCTTGGAATTTATCATGGCCGGGGCAAGTGTGGTTTCAGCGGGAAGCATTAACTTTGTAAACACGACTTCTTGCGTTGAAATTGCAAAAGGAATAAACAGGTATCTAGACAAGAATAAAATAAAAACATTAAAACAAATAATCGGTTGCGCGCATGAAAAGAAAAACTAATCTCATTGTAGCCATAGACGTAGACAGTTTTACAAAAGCCAAATATTTAGTTAGAAAACTTTATCCGTCAGTAAAAATATTTAAGGTAGGCTCGCATTTATTTACTAACTGCGGGCCAAAGATAATTAATTATATAAATTCATTGGGGGCGAAGGTATTTCTTGATTTAAAGTATTATGATATCCCTAGTGTTGTGGCTAGTGCCGTAAAGGAGGCCGCTAAATTAAAAGTTTTTATGGTTGACGTGCATGCTTCAGGCGGGAGCAGCATGATAAAAGAAGTTTTAAAAGCGACAAAGGGCATTAAAAATAGACCTATTATTTTAGGGGTTACTGTTTTAACCAGTTTTAATCAAAAAGAGTTAAACGAATTAGGCATATCGCGAAGTTTAAATAATCAGGTTTTGACTTTGGCTAAAAATGCGCTAAAATTAGGTATAGATGGCATTGTTTGCTCGCCTCATGAGATAAGTTTATTACGTAAAAAGCTCGGCAGAAAGTTTATTATTGTTAGTCCTGGAATAAGACCATGTAGTATGGGTGATGACCAAAAAAGATTTATGAGCCCTCAAGAGGCTGCCGTATTAGGAGCTGATTACATAGTTGTAGGAAGACCAATCATAAAAGCAATTGATCCTCAGGAAGAAGCAAAAATAATTATTCGCAGCATCAAAAATAAATGAAACATAACGAAATTATAAGTGTTTTTAAGAAAACACAAGCATTGTTAAGCGGACATTTTTTACTTACAAGTGGTTTGCACAGCGCTAATTACGTTCAGTGTGCCAAGGTTTTGCAGTATCCTAAATACACACAAGTTTTATGTAATGAATTAGCGAAGAAGTTTAAACATAAGAAAATTGATGTTGTTGTTGGGCCTGCCTTAGGCGGAATAATTGTTGCTTATGAAGTTGCCCGCAGTTTAAATGTAAAAGGCATTTTTACCGAGAGAGACAAGACGGGAAGTATGTGTTTAAGGCGCGATTTTTCTATTGCCCCAAAAAGTAATGTTTTGGTGGTTGAAGACGTTGTTACAACTGCCGGCTCGGTTAAGGAAGTTGTTAAGTTGCTTAAAAAATTAAAGGTAAATGTGGTTGGCTTGGGGTGTCTAGTTGACAGGACCAAGTCTAAACCAAAATTTGTTAAGTGTTTTAAATCTTTAGTAAGGTTAAAATTTCAGACATATAAATCTTCTAATTGCCCTCTCTGTAAAGATTCTATTGCGCTTATTAAACCAGGTTCGAGGAAAATTTAAGGAAACTTGCCATGGACAGCAAAAAAGCATTAGACAATATTATTAAGGAAGAGAATGATTTTACACAAAAAATAGAATTTGCAAAACAAAAGGCAAAAGCGATTGTTAATAAAGCTCGTCAGGAAAAAGAGAATATCATCAAGGAAGCGTACTCGTTAGTAAAAAATGAATCAGAAAAATTACGTAAAAAGATTTCCGACGAGACGAAAATAGAAGCCGAGTTAATAAAAAAGAAAATAAACGATCGGATAAAGGACGTTGAGGAATCAGCCAAGAAGAACCTTAACAACGCAGTAAGTTTTATAAAAAATAAACTTCGCTAATGGCAATATCACCAGTTAAAAAAATACAATTCATAGCTTTAGAAAAAGATAAAGGTTCATTATTTGAATTATTGCAGGCGCTTTCAATAGTAGAAATTATTCCAAATAATGAAAAAAAAGAATCTTATGATAATCGAAAAAGCAATGAGTTAGATAAACTTCTGCTTGATTTGGAGGAATCGATAAATCTGTTGAACTGTTTTGCGGAAAAAGAAAATGCCTTATCATCGATTGTTAAGCTTAAACCGCTCGTATACCAGCATGAATTACAGAATTTATTAAACGAATTCAATTACAGAAAGAATGTAGATCAAATATTAGGTTTGAAAGATAAGCTAAATAGCTGTCAGCAGCAAAAACAGCAGACTTTGCATAAAAGAGATATTCTTTACCCTTGGCGGAAGCTTAGCCTATCTCAAAATAAGCTTCATGCTTCACAAAATTGCGCAGTTATTTTAGGGACGTTTAAGAAAAGTGAATTAGAAAGATTAACTGAATCACTTGAAGAAAAGACCAAAAAACTTTTTATCGAGATTGTTGATACCGACAAGCAAAATTATTATTTGTCTATCTGCTGTTTAAGAAATGAATTTGAGATAATTGAGTTAGAGTTAAAAAAATACCATTTTAATTTCTTTATTTTGCCTACAAGTAATAATACCGCAGAGGAAGAAATTAACCTATTAAACAGAAACCTTGTTTTGCTCGATACCGAGATTAAAGAAATTAAAGATGAAATTTGTTTATTAACCAAAGTAAGATTTAAGCTGATGGCTGTTTATGACAGCTTAGCAAATAAGTCTATCAGGGGTTCTTTGCAGAACGAGGCTGAAATCAGAAAGTTTACTTTTAGTCTTACTGCTTGGGTTAGACAGGCAGATATAGATTTTCTACAAGGGAAAATCTTAGAACACTATAATAATGTGGCTATATTTATAAATGACCCTTCTAAAGGCGATAAAGTTCCTGTTGCCTTAGAAAATAAAGAAATTCTTCAGCCTTTTGAAGCTGTAACTGATTTATATGGAAGGCCTTTAAGAAACGGTGTAGACCCAACGGGCCTTTTAGCGCCCTTTTTTACAATTGCTTTTAGTTTTTGTCTTTTGGACGCAGGATACGGGCTTATTCTGAGTTTAATTACGCTTATATTTTTGAAGAAAAAACAGCTCGCTAAAAATACGAAGAATTTCTTGAAACTATTTTTATTTATGGGGATCGCTACTATTTTTGCCGGTTTGATTACAGGCAGTTTTTTTGGCGATCTTATAACCCGGCTTCCAGAAGGTTTTAGTTTATTGAAAAAAGCTCAGGCGAGTATAAAATTGTTTGATCCTGCAAAAGACTCATTTTTGTTTTTGGGCCTTGCATTGGCTTTTGGTTTTATTCAGATCTGGACAGGGATTTTTATAAAGTTTTGGAACAACCTTAACAAGTTTAAAAATCGTTACGAGGCTTTTTTTTGCGACCTACCTACCCTGTTGATCCAAACCGGTCTTATTTTTCTTTTGCTTATTTTTGCAAATGTATTGCCAAAGGTGATGTTAAATTATGTAGTTGCCGTGCTTATCTTTTCAGGCATATTTTTTGTTATTTATCAGTGGACAATTAATAATGAAATGAGCCTTAAGATATTTTGGTCGATTTTCGGTTTATACTCTGTTGTTTCTGGTAATTTCCTTTCAGATACGCTTTCTTTTAGCAGGATCTTTGCTCTTGGTCTTACAGGCACACTTTTAGGTTCTGCGATGAACGAAATGCTTTTTCCTAAAAATACAAGTTTTACAATAATATCTTTTTTGGTCACAATAGGCGCATTAATAGTGCTTTTGTTCGTTCATATATTTATTTTTGCTATCACTATGCTAGGCGCTTATGTGCATACCAGTCGATTACAGTATCTAGAATTTTTTAATAAATTTTTTGTTTCTGGTGGAAGGCCGTTTAAGCCTTTTAGACATAATAATAAGTATACTTTTTTAACCGAAAACTAATTGGAGGTGCTATATGGACCTAGGTCTATTTTATGCTTTAACAGGAGCAGCTATTGCTGTTTTTTGTGGTGGGGGTGGTTCGAGTATTGGCATTGGTTTTGTAGGTCAGTCTGCAAATGGTGTTTTATCGGAAGATCCGGATAAATTCGGCAATATGCTTTTATTGGTTGCCTTACCCGGGACGCAAGGATTATACGGTCTTGTTTGTGGATTCATCGTTTTGGGAATGGTCAGCAATACGGCTGTTAGTTCAGCAAGCGGACTTGCTATTTTAGCAGCCTGCCTTCCGGTTGCTATATCGGGTTTATTTTCCGGTATACACCAGGGGAAGGTTTGTGCTGCCGGTATTGGGGTAGCTGCCAAACAGCCACAGGCTACAATGCGCGCTTTGATTTATGGAGGGTTAGTTGAAACCTACGCAATTTTAGGCTTGGTTGTTACAATATTTTTTCTCAATGCTATAAAACTATAATAATTATGTCACTGGAAAACATAATCGCACATATTCAATCCGAATCAGATAAGGAAAAACAAGCTATTTTAGATCAGGCCAAGAAAGATGAGCAGTCTATCATTGAAGAGGCTTGGGCGCAGCGAGATGAGCTTTATAAAGATCTTTTTAAGAAAGAAGAAGAAAGTATTCTTGCTGAAAAGAAACGTGTAATCGTGAATGAAAGCATAGAAGGTAAAAAAAGGATATTGAAACGTAAGCAGGAATTGATTGATGCACTTTTTCAGCAAGTGGAAAATTCTTTGAAAAAAAGCGATTTGAAGAAAAAACAAGTGTTTAATGATAAAGAAATAGATGCGCAAGAAGATGTTACAGATTTCTTGAAAAGAATTAGGTTTGAGCTGGAGCCAGAGATCGTAAAAATTTTATTTTCTTAAAAATAAGGGGAGTAAATGTTTGATTTTTCTAAGTTGTCAGATATGACAAAATTGGCGAACGAAGCCAAAAATTTACAGAAACAACAAGAGGGAATGCAAAAAGAGCAAATTTCGCTTTTAAAAGATATCTCTCACAAGCTCGATAAGGTTATTAGTCTTTTGGAAAAAGATGAATAAATCAGCTTCGATATACGAATATGCCTATGGTGTTGGCAAGGTAAGGGCTATGGAAAGGCACCTTATTAAAGATGAGGTTTTTATGGAGTCTGTAAGTTTAGACCTAAAGGATGCTCTGCGTCTTTTCGCTGAAACCGGTATTTTTCAGGAAGGGCTAGGTAAAATCAATACCAGCGATGAATTAGAAAAAGTTCTAAAAAATGAAAAAGAAAATTTAGATAATTTAGCCAGTAAGCTTTTGGTTGATAAAGAGCTCATATTTCTTCTTGACGCAACAGATTTAATCAGGGCAAAGAGAGTATCGCTTAGCTACAATTTCAAGCTGTTACAGGATTTTATTATGCATATGATCGATATGAACAATATTAAGACTTTCTTAAGAAATTTTGTTTTTAAAGACAGCTTGGATAAATTACGCAGCGTGATAACAGAGTCAGGTTTTATAAATAAAAATGATTTTTTTTCTGTTTATGACAAAGAGCTGTCTTTTTTCTTGGCCAAGCTCGAATTTGTACACAGGCGATATTCTATTGTCGACTACACTTTATTCTTGAAAGACGCCATAAAACTTATAGAGGAAAAAAAGTCTTTTATCGCATTGGAAAAAGCAATTGCCGGATTTTTGATTGAAGTGTTAAGGCCGGCTAAATATCTGTGTTTTGGTCCAGAAGCAATCCTGGCTTATTATTATGCCAGGATAAATGAAATAAATTTAGTTAGATTGATAGTTTTGGCTAAACTTAACGATTTAGACAATAGCATTATAAAACAAAGACTGAACAGAACATATGCCTGATAAAATTATAGAAAATCATAATTTTGCTATTATTGGGAGAGAAGAGGCAGTTATTTCCTTTAAGGCAATAGGATTTGACACGTATCCAATTATAAACGATAAAAGCGTGAGAGATGCAATAAAAGAAATCGTTTCAAAAGCTATTAAGATTTGTTTGGTAGAAGAAAGTTTCTTTGTAGATAACAAAGATCTTTTTATTGATTTCAAAGAAAAGACATTTCCGATCTTTGTTCCTTTTTCTGTCAAAGAATCAAAAGGGTCAATGGAAGAGCTTGTTAAGGAAATAAGGCTTAAGGCAACAGGGAAAATCTAGTTAATGTTTACAGGTAAAATTAATAGGAGTATTTGATGAGTAAGAAATCAAAGATTGTAAAAGTGGCCGGTCCTTTGGTTATTGCCTCAGGTTGTAGAGGCGCAAGGATGTTTGATTTGGTAAGGGTGTCTGATAAAAATTTGGTTGGTGAGATAATCGAACTTAAGTCAGACAAGGCTTATATTCAGGTATATGAAGAAACAAGCGGTATCGGGCCGGGAGAAAATGTAGAGCTTATTAATAGCCCGTTAACTGTAGAATTGGGTCCGGGTCTTTTAGGTTCGATTTATGATGGAGTGCAAAGGCCTTTGGATAAAATAAGTTTAAAGTATGGAGATTTTATTCCTAGAGGCGTAGAGTTCAGTGCTTTGGATTATGAGAAAAAATGGCATTTTAGACCGATTGCTAAAAAAGGCGATCACATTGGGCCAGGAGATATATTAGGAGAAGTAGATGAAACAGTTTTGATTAAGCATAAAATTATGGTTCCTGCTTCTGTGGAAGGTAAGATCGTTGAGATAGCAGAGGGAGATTTTAACATAAAAGAAAAAATTGCTTTGGTTAATAATAAAGATAAAGATATTTCTATAAGTATGTCTTCTAAATGGCCTGTGAGAAATCCAAAGCCATTTAAGAAAAAGTTTTCGCCCAGCGTTCCTTTGACTACCGGTCAACGGGTAATCGATACTTTCTTTCCGATGACAAAAGGAGGGACTGCCTGTATTCCCGGGCCATTTGGAGCAGGCAAAACCGTTACTATGCATGAGGTGGCTAAGTGGTCAGATGCAGATATTATTGTTTATATTGCCTGCGGAGAAAGAGGAAACGAATGCGCAGATCTTTTATTGAGTTTTCCAGAGTTAAAAGATCCGCGTACCGGAAGGCCTTTACTAGAGCGCACTGTGGTTATTGCTAACACATCGAACATGCCAGTTGCCGCAAGGGAAGCTTCAGTTTATACAGGGATAACCATAGCCGAATATTACAGAGATATGGGTTATAATGTGGCAATAATGGCTGATTCTACATCGCGTTGGGCAGAGGCGTTACGTGAAATATCCGGTCGTCTTGAAGAAATGCCCGGAGAAGAAGGATACCCGGCGTATTTATCCAGTCGTTTAGCACAATTCTATGAAAGAGCGGGTTCTGTAGAGTGTTTGGGGTCGGATAGAAGAAAAGGCACTTTAAGCATTATGGGTGCGGTATCTCCTCCAGGTGGTGATTTGTCTGATCCGGTTGTCCAAGCAACCTTAAGAGTGGTTAAGGTTTTCTGGGGGTTGGATGAAAAGTTGGCCCATGCAAGACATTTTCCGGCGATAAACTGGCTGGAGAGCTATTCATTGTACCACGATAATTTAAGAGAATTTATTAAAAATAATATTTCTCAAGATCAGATTGATTTGAAAATAGAGGCTATGCGGTTATTGGGAGAGGAGAGTTCTCTTCTAGAAATTGCGCGTTTGGTAGGAATCGATTCTTTGTCATTCGAAGATAGACTTATTCTGGAGGTAGCAAAGTCAATAAGAGAAGATTTTTTGCATCAAAACGCATTTCACGAAATCGATACATACACCTCTTTAATTAAGCAGCACAGGATACTAAAAGTAATTATGCTATTTTTTTCCTTGGCGAAAACAAAATTAAAAGAGGGCATGTCTTTTGAAGAAATTTTAAAACTCGAAGCAAAGGAAAAGATAAGCAGACTTAAATATATTGAAGAAAGCAAATTAGAAGAATTTGATAATATCGAGAAAGAGCTTAAAGAAGCTTTTGGAAAGAGCAAGGAGTAGTTTTTTATGCAAAAAGAATACTTAACGGTTAATTCAATATCAGGTCCTTTGGTTATTGTTGAAAAAACTAGGGATGTCAAATATGCCGAACTTGTAGAGGTGGAGTTTTCAAATAATGAAATAAGACGAGGTAAAGTATTGGAGGTTCAGGAAGATAAAGCCTTAATACAGATGTTCGAGGGTACTATTGGATTGGATGTGGAAAATTCTAAGGTTAGATTTTTAGGGCGCGTGCAGGAATTGGGGGTATCGAAGGATTTACTGGGAAGGATTTTTGACGGCGCAGGCAGGGCAAAAGATGAGGGCCCGGAGATTATTCCTGAAAAACGCCTAGATATAAACGGTAATTCGATTAATCCGTATACGAGAGATTACCCGTCAGAATTTATTCAAACCGGGATCTCCACCATAGACTGTATGAATCCTTTAGTAAGAGGACAAAAGCTCCCTGTGTTTTCCGGAGCCGGGCTTCCTCATGCCAAAGTTAGTGCGCAAATTGCAAGGCAGGCCACAGTATTGGGCAAAAAAGATTCATTTGCGGTAGTTTTTGCTGCCATGGGTATTACTTTTGAAGAAGCAGATTTTTTTATGAAGGATTTTTATAAGACCGGGGCGATCGAGCGCAGCACTCTTTTTATCAATTTAGCCAATGACCCGGCGATTGAACGAATTTCAACCCCTCGCCTTGCATTGACCTGTGCTGAGTATCTGGCCTTTGATTTAGATATGCATGTTTTGGTAATTCTTATAGATATGTCTTTTTACTGCGAATCATTAAGAGAGGTTTCTGCTGCCAGAAAAGAGATTCCCGGTAGGCGCGGATATCCGGGGTATCTTTATACGGATCTAGCATCGCTTTATGAAAGAGCAGGGCGTATTAAAGGCAAGAAAGGTTCGATTACGCTTTTGCCTGTTTTGACCATGCCTGAAGACGACAAGACTCATCCCATACCGGATTTAACAGGGTATATTACCGAAGGGCAAATTATTATTTCACGAGAGCTTCATAGAAAAGGTATTTATCCGCCGGTAGATGTATTGCCCAGTTTGTCTCGTCTTAAAGATAAAGGAATCGGCAAGGGAAAAACCAGAGAAGATCATTCAGATGTATTAAATCAATTGTTTGCCTGTTATGCAAAAGGCAAAGAAGCAAGAGAGCTTTCCGTGATTTTAGGAGAAGCAGCGCTTTCCGATGTGGATAAAATCTATTTGCAGTTTGCCAATGAATTTGAGGAAAGTTTTGTCAAACAATCAGAGTACGAAAACCGTTCTATAGAAGAATCTCTTTCTATAGGTTGGAAATTATTGAATAAGCTTCCCTTGCAAGAACTCAAGAGGATCAGGGAAGAATATTTGGATAAATATTACAAGAAATGATTTTAAGGGTTAATCCTAACAGAATGGAGTTGTTGCGGCTTAGGAAACGTTTGGGCCTTGCTAAAAGAGGCCACAAGCTTTTGCAGGATAAGCTTGAAGAAATGATGCGTAGATTTTTAATCTTTATAAAAGATTTCGATGAGATCAAAGACGAGTTTACAAAAAAAACTAAAATAATTTATAATGATTTTCTTTACTCAAGAATAAATTCCTCCAAAGACGCGTTTCTAGAAAGCCTTTCTAAAATAGACACAAAGATAGACGTAGATATTTCTTCACAGCGGATAATGAATGTTGAGGTGCCTGTTTTCAATCTTCAAAAAATCGATATTTCAAAAGAATACGATTATTTTACAACCAGTGCTCAATTAGATGTTGCGCTTGACTATTCAAAAGAGTATTTGATTACTCTTTGTAGATTAGCATCAAGCATGAAGGCTTTGGAAATTCTTGCAATTGAAATAGAGCGCACCCGCAGGCGCGTAAATGCGTTAGAATATACGCTTATCCCTTCAATCGAGGCTACCATTAGAAATATTACTCAAAAACTTAGCGAAATCGAACGAGGCAATCTTGTTAGGTTAATGAGAGTAAAAGACATCGTAAGAAGTCATTAAAAGATAAATAATTATTTTACTCTTTATGGGTTTTTGTTATAGTAGATAATGGAAAGGTAAAACGACATGAGCAAGATATTGATAATAGAGGATGAATCAGATGCAGCGCGTGTAGTGTCTAAACGTCTTAAAAGTCATGGTTTTGAAGTGATGATTGCCGAAGATGCCTATCAGGGCGTGAAAATGGCCCATGAAAATAACCCTGATTTGATAGTCTTAGATCTTATGCTTCCTGCAGGAGGGGGTTTAAGCGTATTAAAAAACATAAGACTTTCTTCGCAACTACAAAATACCCCAGTTTTAGTGCTTACCGCTTCCAAAGACGAGCCTTATAAGAAGAAAATCATTGATGAAGGTGTAGATGCTTTCATGGAAAAGCCATATGACGCAGACCAATTTATCGCAAAGGTCGTTAATCTTCTAGATAATAAATAAAAAAATGTCTTTACTTACAGATACATTAATTAAACAAGGTTTGATTACCGCGGAACAGCTTGAAGACGCCAAAGCCAAACAAAGGGGAGCGAAAAAGCCGATTCAAGATCTTTTGGTGGATATGGGATTTGTTACAGAAGATGACATGTTGAAAGTTTCTTCTTCGGTATTTAACCAGCCGGCAGTAGATCTAACAAATGAAAAATTAGACTCAGAAGTACTAAAACTCATTCCCTATGAATTGGCGAAGCGTTATAGCGTATTTGCTTTAAGAAAAGAGTCCGGCCATGTAATTGTTGCCACAAGCGACGTGCAAAATGTAATAGCTTTAGATGATTTAAGGGCAATTACAAAACAGAATATAAAAGCATTTCTTTGTAAAAAATCACAAGTAAGCGAATTTATCGAAAAAAGTTATAATTTTGACGATTCTCTTTATGACATAATGAAGAATTTTAAGGATGATGTAAAAATTGAACTTGTTAAGACCGATAATGACGAACTGGTTTCGAATAAAAGGTATGAGAAAACATTTGAAATCTCCCCTACAGTGAGATTGACGAGCCTGATAATAAATGATGCTGTCAAAAAAAGAGCAAGCGATATACATATTGAAGCGCAAGAAAAAATCAGTAAGGTGCGTTATAGGATAGACGGGGATCTGAGAAACATTATGGATATCCCCATAAGTATTCACGCCGGTTTAGTCAGCAGAATCAAGGTTCTATCCGGTCTTGATATAGCCGAGACCAGAAAGCCTCAAGACGGAAGAGTTAAAATATCCCTTAACGGTAAAAGAATAGATCTTAGGATATCAACCATTCCTACCTTTCATGGAGAGAAGCTTGAAATAAGAGTGCTTGATCCGGAAGAGGCAAAAATTGAACTGTCAAAAATCGGTTTTGAAGATAGTGAAAGTAAGCTTTATAAAGAAGCAATTGTTAAGCCCCAAGGGATTATTTTGATAACTGGTCCCACAGGTTCAGGTAAAACAAGTACGCTTTACGCAACACTTAATTTTATAAAATCAGAAAATAAAAATATTGTAACTATAGAAGACCCGATAGAGTATTTGATTGAAGGCGTTAATCAGATGCAGGTTAATCCCGCTAAGGACGTTACTTTTGCCAATGGTTTAAGAAGTCTTTTGCGTCAAGACCCCAATATTATATTAGTAGGAGAAATAAGAGATAAAGATACCGCTGAGATCGCTTTTAGGTCGTCTTTAACAGGACACTTGGTTTTTTCCACACTACATACTAATAATGCAGTAAGCTCAATAACCAGGCTTTTTGATATAGGTTTGGAGCCATATTTGGTGGCTTCTTCTTTGATGATTGTTGTAGCACAACGATTGGTAAAGCTTCTTTGTCCTGACTGTAAAGAGGAATACATTCCGGAAGAAAAAATAAAAGAAGATTTTAAAAAATACATAGACCAGCTTAAAATTGATAAGTTTTACAAGGCAAAGGGATGCCAGAAATGCGGTTATTCCGGGTATTTTGGCAGAACCGCTGTTTTCGAGGTCTTAACGATTAACGATAAGTTGAAAGATTTAATAGTTGCAAAAAGTTCTGAAAACATGATTTTGAACGAAGCGCAAAACGCAGGATTAAATTCACTTACCTTATCAGCGATGAAAAAAGTAAAAGCGGGGATTGTTTGTATTGAGGATGTAGCAAAAATAATCGGCGTAGCAGAGAAAGACAAAATCGTTCAAAAGTCCGTGGAAACCGGAGAAAAGCTAAGAATTCTTGTTGCCGATGACGAGGAAGATTTATTGGCTTTGGTTAAAAAACGTTTAGAGGCAGCCGGGTATGAAATTATCATCTCCAGAGACGGCGAAGAGTTGGTCGAGTTGGCACATAATAAAAAACCAGATTTGATTATTACCGATGTAACTATGCCAAAACTTAACGGATACGAAGCAGTCAATGCTTTAAAGACAAGTTTAGAAACCGCCTCTATTCCAATTATTATGCTTACTGCCCGTCAAGATAAGGATAGTGAAATTAAAGGGATAGATGTTGGTGCCGATGATTATATTACCAAACCGTTCGATAAAGATAAGTTGTTAGCAAGGATAAAAATGCTTTTGAGAAGGAAAAAGTAAATGGACGATAATAAGTTTTTTCAAAGCTTGATAGACGCCATAACCTTACCTATTTTTTATAAAGATAAAAACGGTACTTACCTTGGTTGTAATAAGGCATTTGAGATGTTTTTGGACTTACCAAAAGAAAAAATCATAAATAATACGGTTTATGATATCTCTCCAAAAGATCTTGCCAAAATTTATGAACTAAAAGATAAAGAGCTTATTGATTCAAAAGGCGTCCAGGAATATGAGTCAAGCGTTGAGCATGCCGATGGGACAAGATCAAATGTGTTATTTAAGAAGAGTATTTTCAAAGACGAAAAAGGCGATGTTTCAGGGCTTATCGGGATAATTATTGATATCACTGATAAAAAGCAGTTTGAAAACCTGTTGGTTAATGCCGTTAATGATTGGAAGTATACTTTCGATGCTATCACCGATTCGGTATCTATAATGGATAACGATTTTAACATTGTAAAGGTAAATAAAGCATTTTTAGATTTATTTAAGCTTAAAGAAGACCAAGTTATAGGTAAAAAATGTTATGAGATAGTCCACCGAACCAACCAACCAATAGATAATTGCCCCCATACGAAAACAATTGCAAGTAAAAAAGCAGAAGAATCAGAACTTGCTTTTTCTCTAGAGGGTCCATTTGTCAGCGTTACTACATCACCGATATTCGATAAGGATAATAATTTTAACGGTGTGGTACACATAATACACGATATTACCAAAAGAAAAAAGACCGAGAATGAATTAAGAGAGTCCGAACAGAAATTAAAAGCAATACTTGATAATATTGAAATAGGAGTGGCTTTGATCAGCCCAGATATGGAGATAATATCGTTAAATAAAAAGATGAAAAGTTGGTTTCCGGGTATAGATGTTAGCAAAAAACCTATTTGCTATAAGGCATTTAATAATCCGCCTAGAGACGAAAAGTGCGGTTATTGCCCTACGATTTTGAGTTTAAAAGACGGGCAGGTTCATGAGGCGATTACGGAAACACCAACAGGGGAAAAGATTGTAAATTTTAGAATTGTTTCATCAGTTGTAAAAGACGAAAAGGGCAATATTATTGCAGCAATAGAGATGGTTGAAGACGTTACAAAAAGAATAAAAGCTGAAATAGCCCAGAACAGGCTTGCTTCTATTATTGACAATTCTGAAGATGCCATAATCGGTAAAGATTTAAATGGTAATATTTTATCTTGGAACAAAGGAGCAGAGAAAATCTACGGATATACCACAGAAGAGATAATGGGTAAACATATAACCAAGATTGTGCCACCTGAGAAGGCACAGGAAATAGAAATAATTTTGGATAAAGTAAAGAAAGGCGAAAGTATTATTCGAATGGAAACAATTCGCCTGACGAAAAAGAATATGAAAATAGATGTTTCTTTGACTATCTCTCCTATAGTGGATGCAGAAAAAAAGATTATTGGAGCTTCTGTTATTACACGAGACATTACTGAACAAAAAAAGCTTGAAAAAGAGCTTAAGAAAAGAATAGATTCTTTAGAGAGATTTCAAAAAATTACTATCGGGAGAGAACTGCGCATGAAAGAACTTAAAGAGGAAATAAAAAGTCTTAAATCAAAGCCATAGGTTAAGTTAGAAAATGAGTTGTCCATATTTTAAAGATTATACAAGAGAGTGCTGGGAAAAGATTGGCGAGCTTCCTGTGGATACGTTTTATTTTTGTGATAGTGAGAAATATATCGATTGTCCATTTTATATCAAAATTGAAAAGACTAAAAATATTTGCAAGAATGTAGATAACTGCGAGGCCTTTAAATTTTTTAAAAGCATAAATTTTGATGAATTTTTGAAAATTACTACGATTTTTTGTCTTAGCGATAATAGCATTAATTGTAAACGCTATATTTTAAAAGATTCAGGAAAAGAAGTTCCTTTAGACCTGCATCCTGACGGATCAAAAATAGAAGAGAATATATAAATGGCACAGCGCAAAACAGGCGTTAAAAGAAAAATTATTTTATTTGTATTGTTTACAGGAATAATTATATCTGTAGTTTCGCTTATTTTAAGTTTTGTAATTGCCAGCCGCACGATTAAGCAAGAAGCAGGAAGAAATTTTTCTAAGACCGCTTTTATAGTATCAAGGTATGCAAATGATATATTGATGCAGAAGGTTGAGGAAATCCGCATGCATTTAACCAGCCCTATGTGGCAGAACGCAATAAATGATCAAAATTCTGATTATGCAGGAAAGACGAACGAGGGAATTATAAAGTTTTTAAAAGTCAATGACATCGAGTGGCTTAAAGCTAAAAAAGACAGCGGTTTTATAAAAAAATATCTTGATAACCCAATGGGTATAAGGTTAAGGAATTTAGCTAATGCAGATAATAATTTATTAGAGATCTTCTTAACCGACAGATACGGAGGTTTAGTTGCCGCAAGCAGCAAAACAAGCGATTTTTATCAAGCAGATGAATCGTGGTGGCAAAAAGCATATAATCAGGGAAAAGGGGCAGTTGTCATTGAAGATATTTCTTTTGATGAATCCGCAAGACAAATGACTTTAGATATTGCTGTTCCCTACATAGAGAATGGGGAGGTTTTAGGAGTGTGTAAGGTAGTATTGAATATACAGCAAATATTCAGCACATTAGAAACTTTGCCTTTTTTGGACACAAGCCATGTTTCAATATTGAAAAAAAGCGGACTTGTAGTTTTTCATAAAGATGTTAAACCTTTAAGCACGCATATTATTTCAGGGGACATAATTCCACAGTGGTTGGCATCTAATAAGCTTGCAGGAGTTTTAAAAGAACACCTTGATAATCATAAGATATTTGCTTCCATAATCAGACTTGATAATCCCTTGTTGATACAAAACGGTGTTGAATGGTACGTGCTTTATGGGAAAAACCTTAAAGACGTATTTTTCCCTCAAAAGGATCTAATCTTTGGATTGATTTTAGCTTTTTTATTGACTGTTAGTTTTACTGTGCCTTTGGGGTATTATTTGGGAGGTATTTTTACAAAACCTTTATACGAGCTTCATGTTGCTACAGAAAAAATAATTGATGGTGACTGGAATTTTAACCTAGATATAAATACTAATGATGAAATTGAACAGTTTGCTGACGACTTTAAAAATATGGTTGAGCGTTTAAAGAATCAGCAGCTTGAAACCAGCAATGCTAGGTTTGAACTGGAAGAGTTAAATAAGAATCTTGAAAAAAAAGTAGAAGAGCGTACGAAAGAATTAAACGATGCACAAGATGCCAGTTTAAACATATTAGAGGATTTAACTTTAGCAAAAGACAGTTTAGATAAATACTCTAAAGAATTAGAAAAGGCAATTAGGATAAAGTCCGAGTTTACTTCTATGGTTTCTCATGAGCTGAGGACTCCCTTGGCTGCTATAAAAGAAGGGATTTCTATAGTTTATGATGAAGAGACAGGTAAAATTAGCCCTGAGCAAAAAGAATTTTTGGAAATAGCCAAGCGTAATGTTGATAGATTGGCGCGTTTGATTAATGATGTGTTGGATTTTTCAAAGCTTGAGGCAGGCAAGTTAGATTTTAATATAAAAGGGAATAATATTAATGAAATTATTCAAGAAGTTCAAGATATAATGATGCCTATTGTTTCTGAAAAGGGTTTGGCTATTGAGGTAGATTTGCAAAAAGATATTCTTTTGGTTAATTTTGACAGGGATAAGATTATCCAGGTTTTGACCAATCTTGTTAATAACGCGGTTAAATTTACAGATAAAGGTAAAATTACGATTTCTAGTGTTCTAAAAGGTGATGTCTTGTTGGTTTCTGTAAAAGATACCGGTAGAGGAATTAAAAAAGAAGATTTACCTAGATTGTTCCATCAGTTTGAACAGCTTGAGAAGGGCAGCGGAAGAAAAACAGGCGGTACAGGTTTAGGTTTGGCGATAAGCAAGCAAATAATAAAAGCACATAATGGTAGTATCTGGGTAGAATCGAAATTCGGAGAAGGATCGATTTTTAATTTCACTTTACCGGTAGGAGAATAAAAGTGGCAAGAAAGATATTAATTGTTGATGATGAAGAAGATGTTTTAAAAGTTGCCAGTTACAGGATAAGGAAAATGGGGTTTGATGTAATACAGGCTATGGATGGTCAGCAATGCCTAGATATGTTAAAAAAAGATAAGCCAGATCTTATACTATTAGATTTGAGATTGCCTGTTATCGACGGAGGAGAGGTTTGTAAGAATATCAAGGCTGATGAAGACTTAAAGAAAATACCGGTAATCATCTTTACAGCCAGCACGGATAAACTTGAAGATAAAACAATTAAAATGGGAGCAGATGCTTATTTAACAAAGCCATTTGATCCGGAGAAAATGCGCTTAAAAATCAATGAGCTTTTGGGGATAGAAAATGGATAAAATAAAGATTTTATTGATAGATGACGAGAAAGATTTTCTTAAGATAATCGGCTCTCGGTTAGAGAAATGGGGTTATGAATTGTTAATTGCTGAAGATGCAACTAGCGGTCTAAAACAATTTCAGGAAAATAATCCCGATATAATAATTTTGGATTATTTAATGCCGCATGAAGACGGGCTAGAGTTGTTGAAGAAAATCAGAAGAATAAACGCAGACGTACCTGTTGTGATGTTTACTGCCTTTGCGAATACAGAACTTATGAAGGAGACTCAGAAGTTCAATATTAGTGCATTTATTCCCAAAATGAGTGTTTATTCCGATGCCCAGGTGTCTTTAAAATCTAGCCTGGAGTTGATTGCTAACAATTTAAAAAATGAACGATAAGAGAAAAATTCTGATTGTAGACGATGAAAAGGATTTAGTCAAAACCCTTAAATTTAGGCTAGAAAAAAATAATTACGAAGTAATATATGCATATGATGGATTTGAAGGCTTGGAAAGGGCGAAAAAAGAAAACCCAGATCTTATAATTCTGGACTTAATGCTGCCGAAAAAAGATGGTTATAAGGTTTGCCGGATGCTTAAGTTCGATATAAATTACAGAGATATACCGATAATAATTCTTAGCGCGCGCAAGAAACAGGAAGATATAGATTTGGCAATGTCATCGGGAGCAAATAAATATGTTACTAAGCCGTTTGATTTTGAAGATATTTTGAGTAAAATTAAGTTTCATTTGAAAGATAAATGAATTTGACTTAAAGGCCACATTATTTTATAATACATACTTCTTTGGGCGGTTAGTTCAGCTGGTTAGAACGCATGACTTACATTCATGAGGTCAGGGGTTCAAGTCCTCTACCGCCCACCAATTAAAAAAAACTTGCCAAGCGAGGGTTTTTAGGATAAAATTACTTTGCTTTTGGGGCCCGTGGTGCAGTCTGGTTCAGCACGTCAGATTGTCGATCTGAAGACCGCGAGTTCAAATCTCGTCGGGCCCGCCAAATTATTTTTTATTGCCTTAGAAATTTTAAAATATCAAAGGTTAATCCAATAGTTAATTTTATAAAGAAATTCCATCCAAGAAAGCTATTAAAATTTCTTATTTTTATTTTGTTTCTGACAGTAAGTTCTTTAGTTTTATTAGAATTGACTGTAAGAATATTTCTTCCAAAAGGTTCCTCCGCTTTTTATGACAAATTAGAAGATTGGCCCTTTCCGAAATTGTCTGACAAATACCACATTGTGGCTTCAGATACGTTAGGATTCGAATTAGTTTCAAATGCAAACACGCCAGAATATTCTTTTAATACAAATTCATTAGGCATGTTAGATAAGGAGTATTCTTTAGAAAAAAAAGACAGTGTTTATAGAATAATCTGCGTTGGTGATTCAACGACTTCGTTTCCCGGCAAGATGACATTTCCACATTTTCTCGAACAGTTATTGTTTAGAGAAACCAAAGATAAGAATTTTGAAGTCTGGAAGGCAGGGGTTCCCGGATATAATCTTATTCAAAACTGTAAAGCGATAAGAAAAAAATGGATCAATTATGATCCTGATTTAGTAATATTGGGTTTTTGTTTAAACGATTTTGATACCACGCCCATAATTACTTTTGAAGAAAATATGGTCGTTGCATATTTTTCAGATAGGGAGATTGCTAGTTTGGCTAATTCATTTCTTCTACGGTTTTCTGCCTTGTATCGGGCAGTATTTGAAATATTTATGAAATTTAAAAGTGATTCGCTCTATGGTCTCGAAGCGCATACCAAAGAGCTTATTAAAATTAAAAGTGTGTTGGAAGAAAACAATATTCCTTTTGTTTTAGCAATTATACCTTTTGCTGCAGAATACAATGATTATCCAAAGAGATTTAAATATCATTATAATATAATTAAGTATGTTTGTGAACATTCTGGAATTAAATATTTAGATTTTGTTAAAGCCTTCGAGGGGAGTTCACCAGAAAAGTTAGCGTTTAGCAGCGCAGACCACGTACATTTAAATAAAAAAGGGAATACGGCTATAGCTAATAAACTGTTTAATTATTTAAAAGATAACTATTTAACAACAAATTCCTATTGACAAAAGCTCCATGCATGATATTATTAAAATATAATAAGGAGCAAGAATCACAAGCCGTAAGGTTGGATCTCTGAGCTTTGCGGTTTTTGTTTAGTTAACAGGGATACGTTGTCGAAAGGAGAAAGCAGTGGCAACAAAAGGCAAGGTAAAGTGGTTTAATAACAAAAAAGGTTACGGATTTATTACTCTTGAATCCGGGAATGATGTTTTCGTTCATTATAAGTCGATAGGTGGCGATGGTTATAAGACTTTGAACGAAGGAGACGCTGTTGAGTTTGATGTTGAACAAGGCCCAAAAGGCGAGCATGCAGTCAACGTAGTTAAGTTATAAAACCGAACAAACAGATAGGCCCGAGCATTTTTTGCTTCGGGCCTGTTTTTTAATAAAACCTTTGATTTCATAGTGCATATATGCTAATTTATAACTTAATATTATGGATAAATTACATAGACTTAAAACTTGGATAGATAAATGTGCCGGTCTTTGTCAACCTGATAATATCGTTTGGGTTGATGGGACAGAAAAGCAGAAAAAAGACCTGCAGCAGAAAGCTTGCGCTACAGGAGAGATCACCGCATTAAATAAGAAAAAACTTCCCGGATGTTTTCTTCATCGGACTGCCGTTAACGACGTTGCCAGAACAGAGCACTTAACTTTCATATGTACAAAAAATAAGCGCGATGCCGGCCCGACCAATAATTGGATGTTGCCTAAAGATGCCTACAATAGAGCTTCTGAGATTTTCAAAGGTGCAATGAAAGGCCGCACTATGTATGTTATACCATTTTCTATGGGGCCTGTGGGGTCGGAATTTAGTAAAATCGGAGTAGAGTTAACCGACTCAATATATGTTGTTTTGAATATGTTGATTATGACCAGGGTTGGTAACGATGTTTTAGAATATCTAAAGAAAATCCAGATTTTTACCAAATGCCTTCATTCGAAAGCCGAGCTTGACATATCAAGACGTCTTATTCTGCATTTTCCTGAAGACAATGCAATTTGGAGCGTTGGTTCCGGCTACGGCGGCAATGTTCTTTTAGGAAAGAAATGTTTAGCACTTCGTATTGCGAGTGCCCAAGCGCGTCATGAAGGTTGGCTTGCAGAACATATGTTGATAATGGGCATAGAAGAGCCTAATGGGCATATAGAATATATTGCTGCAGCATTCCCCAGCGCATGCGGTAAAACAAATCTTGCTATGCTTATTCCTCCGGAAGGGTTAAAAAGTAAAGGCTATAGAATTTGGACCGTGGGTGATGATATCGCTTGGATGCGCATTGATAGCGACGGATCATTGTGGGCAATAAATCCTGAGGCTGGGTTTTTTGGCGTTGGCCCGGGGACCAACTATAAAACCAATCCCGTAATGATGGAGACGATAAAAAAAGATACGATTTTTACCAATGTTTTGCTTACTCCTGATAAAAACGTATGGTGGGAAGGTAAAGATGAAGCGCCGCCAGCAAAAGGTATTGATTGGCAAGGGCGTCCTTGGAAGCCGGGCACGAAGGATGTTTCCGGAAAAGAAATTCTTGGAGCGCATCCTAATAGCAGGTTTACGGCTCCAATTGCGAATTGTCCTTCAGCCTCATTTAGATTGGACCAACATCACGGTGTGCCGATTTCCGCAATTATATTTGGAGGAAGACGTGAACACCTTGCTCCCTTGGTATATGAAGCGTTCAATTGGCAGCATGGTGTTTTTATAGGTTCAACAATGGCATCGGAGCGTACTGCCGCGCAAGTCGGTAAAGTCGGAGAAGTTAGGCGTGATCCTATGGCAATGTTACCATTCTGCGGATATAATATGGCGGATTATTTTAGGCATTGGTTGAATTTTGGCAAGCGTTTAAGAAAACCGCCTAAAGTTTTTCATGTAAATTGGTTTAGAACGAACAATAAAGGTAAGTTTTTATGGCCAGGGTTTGGTGAGAATTTACGTATTCTAGAATGGATTTTAGACCGTTGCAACAATAAGACTGTTGCACGTAAAACTGCTATCGGTAATATTCCTTTTGTAAAAGATATAGATTTAACGGGATTAAGAATATCAAAAAAAGAAATGGAGCAGCTTTTTAAGATAAATAAGAAAGATTGGTTACAGGAAACCAACGATATCGCTAAATTCTTCTTAAAGTTCAATACTGATTTACCGCAGGAGTTGTCTGCAGAGCTTAAAAATCTTATTAAGAGGTTAAAATCTAAATGAAAGAAGAAGTTTTATTACAAACTGAATTTAAGGATTTAAAGCTTTTTCGTCGTGGTAAAGTGCGCGATGTGTATGATTTAGAAGATAAATTATTGATTGTTTCCACAGACAGGATTTCTTGTTTTGACGTTATTTTGCCAAGCGGGATTCCGCATAAAGGACAGGTACTTACTGCCATATCCGTATTTTGGTTTGATTTTTTAAAAGAAATCGTACCCAATCATTTTGAAACAAGCGAGATAGGTGATTATCCGGGATGTTTAAAAAAGTACGCTGATATGCTAAAGGGCCGTTCGATGATTGTTAAAAAAAGCTCTCCTTTACCGGTTGAGTGTATAGTAAGAGGTTATCTGTCCGGCTCTGGCTGGAAGGATTATTTAAAAACGGGAAGCGTTTGCGGTATCAAGCTTACCGAAGGGTTAAGGCAGTCTGAAAAGTTGCCGGAGATTATTTTTACTCCTTCTACAAAGGCTGAATCCGGGCATGATATAAATATAACTGAATCTGCAGTCGAACAAAAGTTAGGTAAAGAGATAACCGATAAAATAAGAAAAGCGAGCATAGAGATTTATCAAAAGGCCAGCGAATACGCAGATAAACACGGCATAATCATCGCCGATACTAAGTTTGAGTTTGGTTTACAGGATAACAAAATAATTCTTATTGATGAAGTTTTAACTCCAGATTCATCCCGTTTTTGGCCGAAAGATAGTTATGGTCCTGGTTCTGCGCAGCCAAGTTTTGACAAGCAGTTTGTCAGAGATTATTTAGAGACCCTTGATTGGGACAAGACCCCTCCGGGTCCAGAACTTCCAGAAGACATAATCAAGAAAACTACCCAAAAATACAAAGAAGCGTTTAACAAGCTTACCGGCAAAGCAATTTAAAACTTCCATGGCCACAATAGAGGATTTTAAAAAACTTGAATTTAAAACAGCTAAAATTATCGAAGTTGCGCCGCATCCTAATGCAGACAGGCTTATTGTTTTAAAAATAGATTTAGGCGATTCTACCCGTCAGATAGTAGCTGGCATAAGGAAATCTTATCAAGAACAAGATCTGATTAATAAGAATATTGTTATCATAGCTAATCTTGAACCGGCTGAGATTAGAGGTATTAAAAGCGAAGGCATGCTTTTGGCTGCATCAGACGAAACAGTTATATCCATTTTAACTTTGGATAAGCCCGTAAAACCAGGAAGCGTAGTAAAATAATATGGCGGTTATAACCAAAAGATTTAGCCTTTCCACAAGCGGTGATTGTGATATAATCGATATTACCGATAGGGTACAATCTGTTTTAAGCCCCTCAAACATTAAAGCCGGAATTATAAATATTTCTATTGCTGGGTCTACGGCAGCAATTACCACTTGTGAGTATGAGCCTGGCTTGGTTAAAGACTTAAAAACTTTTTTTAATAAGTATATTCCTAAGAATCATAATTATGAACATAATAATGCCTGGGGAGATGGAAATGGCCATGCACATATATCTTCTTCGCTAGTAGGCCCTTCTAAAAGCTTTCCTTTTTTTGATAAAAAAATAAATCTCGGCACTTGGCAGCAGATTATTTTGATTGATTTTGATAGCAGATCCCGCAAAAGAGAAGTTATTGTTCAGATTGTCGGAGAATAAAATGTTTGATCTGGATAATTTTATGGATTCGCAAACATGTCTGGACTGCGATGGCTGCTGCAGATTTCATGATAAGGGTTCAATATGGGTTCCTTATGGAATCAATACAATAGCCTACCAAGATTATTTTATCTGTGAACGGTTTGATCCGCAGCTTAATAAGTGTAAAGAATATAATAACAGGCCTTTTGACTGCAGAATATACCCGTTTTTATTACATAAAGATAAAGATAAGTTTTTTCTTGCTCTTCATATGCAGTGTATTTTTCTGCAGGAAATGTCTTCTGAAAAGTTAGACAAGTTGTGTGAAAATATGGCTACTTTTTTTAAGAAGAAAGAAACCAAAGAATTTCTTAAAAAAAACAAGAATATGTTTGTTTCATATCCTGGAGAAATCAGAATTACGCACTCTTTGACTCTCGATGATTAAACTAAGAAAGTTTTCTTTAAAAGAGAAACCACTTTTTGAAGATTATCTAAGGCGTTTTAATCACGGATTAAGCGCTTATTCTTTTATCTATGCTTATATCTGGAAGGATTTCTTTCGGTTTCAATATTGTATTATAGAAGGTAATTTTTGCCTTTTTGCCGAAGATTCATTCGGTATGTTTTTGTATATTGAACCTTTGGGTAAGATAAGTAAGAATGTTATAGAGAATTGCTTTGGTGTTATGGATAAGCGCAATAAAAACAAACAGGTTTCACGCATTGAAAATGTGGAGAAAGAAAAACTAGCCATTTATAAAAAATTTGGATTTGAGAACTTTTTAAAATCCACAGATTATGTTTATGACAATATCAGTATATCTTCGTTTAAAGGCAATGCCTTAAAGCATAAACGTTCTTGCAGTAATTATTTTTTAAAGCATAATTCTTATGATTTTATTGATTATGATGAGAGTTGTTTTAAGAGCTGCAACCGGTTATATAAAAATTGGGCAAAGCAGAGAAGTCTTAAGTACAGCGATAATATTTATCAGCATATGTTAAAGCAAAGCTACAGCGCATTTCAAGTAGCATTAAAGGATTTCCGAAAACTCGATTTAGTGGTAAAATTAATAGTAATTGGTTCGCAAGTTAAGGCTTGTGCTGTCGGTTTTAAACTGAACAAGGAAACATTTTGTGTTTTATTCGAAATAACCGATTTAAGTATAAAGGGGTTAGCGCAGTTTATATTTAAACGCATGGCTCAGGAGACGGGGTTTTATAAATATATAAACGTCATGGATGACTCAGGGTTAAAAAATATAAAAAGAGTAAAGCTTTCTTATAGACCAATAGAGCTGATAGAAAGTTACAATGTCACAAGATAAACAATCGATAAAGGATACGGTATTTACGGTTTTTGATGTTGAAACCACAGGTCTTTTTCCGCAGATGGGAGATAGGATATGCGAGATAGCCGCTTTAAAGATTAAACAGGGGCAGGTAATAGACCAATTTTATTCTTTGGTTAATCCGTTGAAGAATATGCCTGTTGAGGCATATAACATCCACCATATATCCCAAGAGATGGTAAAGGACGCTCCCAGCAGCGCTAAGGTTTTGCCAAAGTTTCTAAGCTTTGTAGAAGGAACATGCTTGTGTGGTTATAATGTTGGATTTGATATTGGTTTTCTTGAGAGCGAGCTAGGATTGATTAATCTAACGCTTGATGATAAATTACCGGTAGTAGATGTTTTAAAAATTGCCCGTAGGCTTTTTCCCGATTTAACCAGCCATTCGCTGCTTAATTTTTCAAGAGCTATGGGTATTGCGGCTAATCAAAAGCACAGGGCTATGGATGATGTTGAGTTGACTATTAAGGTATTTAGTATGCTCATAAAGAACCTGGAAAATAATAACCTAACGAATTTTGAAGATATGCATAATTTGTTCGGTAATAACCTTAAGCTTATCAATAGTGTAAACCAGCTGAAGATTGACCGGATATCCAGGGCGATAGATAAACAAGTTAATCTTGATATAAAATATTTTACTATTTCTAACGGCAAAATTACAAACCGTTTGATAAAACCAATAGAGATAGTTGAGTTAGGCAATAATAAGTATGTGAATGCTTATTGTTATTTAAGAAAAGATAATAGAAATTTTAAAATTGAGGGTATATTGGAAATTTCTTCTGCAGTAGATTCTAAGGTTTCGCAGAAAGCAAAAAATTTATGAAGAGAGTTTTTATTACCATATTGGTTTTAATATCGGTTTGTGGCTGTGATATGGATATTGCCCAAAGTTACTTTAAAATAAGCAACTTTTTCTATGCCCGGGCTGTAGACAGTTACCAGACTAGGCTCAAGAAAAATCCAGAAGATGATACACTTAAGTACCGTTTAGGCAAATTATATTATGAACACGGTGATTTTAAGCAAGCGGAACAATATTTGGCACAGGCAGACACCAGAGATGCCAGTGTTTTATTAGCACATAATTATTATAATTTGGCTGACTATACAAGCGCATTGGCGGTTTTTGACTCATTGGGAGAAATTGATAATGGACGTTATTTGTATTTTTACGGCCTTACATGCGAGAAGCTTAATCTTTTTGACCAGGCGATGAATATCTACGCTAAGATTAAAGACAATCTTTATGTTTCACAGGCAAAGGAAAGAATCGCTATTATAAATTCTAATATTCAGCGGTCAATTATTAGAGAAAAAGATAATGAGATTTATGATTTGCTTATTAAAGCTGACGAAGAAAGATATCCACAGGCAGGGGCAGTAGTTTTTGTCGATGAAAAGATGCAGGTTTTTGATGACAACACCGCAGTTATAAAAATACATGTTATAGCGAAGATATTAAATGACCGCGGTAAAGAGGGTATGTCTGAAATCGAAATCGGTTATGATTCTACCTATGAGCAAGTTGAGCTTGAATTTGCGCGTACAATAAAGCCGGATTCAACGGTGATAAGCGTAGGCACAAAGAACATAAGAGACGTTTCGAGGTATTTAAATTTTCCTTTATATAGCAATGCCCGAGTAAGGATTATTTCTATGCCTGAAGTGATGGAGGGTTCTATAATTGAATATAAAGCTACTATTAAACGCCACAAGTTGGTAGATGAAAATAAATTCGTTGTTAATTATTCGTTGCAGGAGTCGGATCCGATAATAAAAGCATTATTTTCTCTGGTTATTCCAAAAAGCAAAGATATAAACATTAAAACAATAAACAGCGAGTACAACACTTTCAATGCCCAGATGAAGCCTTCTGTCGAGGTGGTTGGTAATAACAAAGTTTATAAATGGAGTTTTTCCAATATTCCCCAGATATTGCCAGAATCAAACATGGTTCCCACAAGTTGGGTTAATCCGATTTTCCTTGTTTCTAATTTTGATTCTTGGAAGCAGATTTATGATTGGTGGTGGGATTTGGCGTACGATAAAATAGTAGCCGATAGCAATATAAAGGGGAAAGTCAAAGAATTAATTCAGGATAAGGACAATGATTTTGAAAAAGCTCAAGCGATTGCTAATTTTTGCATTGAGAAAATTCGTTATGTAGCAGTGGAATACGGTCAGGCAGGATATCAACCGCATCAGGCAAAGGAGATATTTCAGAATAAATACGGAGACTGCAAGGATCAGGCGATATTATTGATTACGATGCTTAAAGAGGCCGGTTTCAAGGCTTATCCGGTCTTGATTGGGACGAAGGAGCTGCCTTCGTTAGAAGAAGATTTTCCAACCCTTCTTTTTAATCATGCGATAGCAGCTGTAGAATTGTCTAGTGGCGAGTATACCTTTATTGATCCTACCGCACAGACTTGTTCTTTTGGAGATTTGCCTGAAGGTGATCAGAATAGATTGGTGCTTTTGTTTAGAGAGGATAATTTCGTATTGTTAAAAACCCCTGAGTTTAAAAGTGAAAAAAACTATATTTATAAAGAGCTGGATATGAAGATAAATACTGATGAAAGTATAACTGCTTCAAGGCGAGTTGTTTCTTCAGGTGTTTTTGATCAGGGACAACGCTATTGGCTTAAATTTACTCCTCCTCAGCTTATTGGAGAGTTTTTAGAAGAAAGTATCCAAGATATAAGTATTTCAGCAAAATTAGAAGATTATGAGATTGTCAATCTCGATAGGCTTGGTAGCCCAGTAGAGCTCAAGTATGTTTTTAGCGGAGCCCATTATTTGATTAAATCTGGGCCAGCAAGAATTTTGCCTGCATTTAGCCAAATAAATACCGCTATTGTTGCTAAAGACAACAGGCGCTATCCGATAGATTTAGGGCTTCCCTATAAAAAAGAATTAATATTTAAGATTGAATTACCCCAGGATTATAAGATAAAATATATTCCAGACAGTATCACTTATGAAAATGAATGGATGTATTTTGATAATGGTTATGAAGTAAAGAGCCAGGAGTTGTATTTTCATGAAACCCAAATCAATAAAAAATCCGTTGTTGAAACTGTAAAATATAATGAATTTAAGAATGGTTTGGAAGAATTGGCTAAGAAAATAGATCAAAGGGTCATATTGGAAAAAAGGTAAATGTATGAAAAAAGAAAGCAACAGGGATTTAAATTACCAGATTAACTTTTTTGAAAAGTTGCTTCAGCGTAATCCTAATTATGTTGACGCAATGATTGCTTTAGCCGAAGCATATACAAAAAAAGGAATGTATCAAAAAGGTTTTGAAATAGATATGCGCTTATCACAAATTAAAAAACACGATCCGATAGTGCACTATAATCTTGCATGCAGCCTGTCTCTTTTAGGTAAGATCGAAGAAGCGCTATCCGCGTTATCCAGAGCAATTTATTTAGGATATGATGATTTTGATTATATAAAGCAAGACCCAGACTTGAATAATTTACGCGAAGATAGAAGGTTCGATAAATTACTAAAGGCGGTAGCAAAAAAATGAAAAATGATTTTAAAGAAAGAAGAAGATACATTCGTTTAAGTACTGTTTTTCCAGTTGAGTTCAAATTGAATTCCGGCGAAGGAGTTTCTTTGTCTGACTGGTTAGAAGGTTTTACCTCTAATATCAGCAAAGGAGGTATTTGTCTTGTTGCAAATAATCTAAAAGTCGACACATTAAAAATAGTAGAATCAAAAAAAGCAAAAGTGTCTTTAAAGATAAATCTGCCTTTTAAGAAAAGTCCGATAGATGCGTTAACGAAAGTTGCCTGGTTGAGAAAAATAAAAACTGAGCCTTTCAATCAGTATATTATTGGTCTTGAATACGAAGTAATTAACCAGGCAGACAATAAACAGATAGTTAAATTTGCAAAATTCAAGAGAAGATTTTCTTTTTTCGTCACTTTGCTGGTTGTTTTTCTTGCCGCATCGGTAATCGCAAGTGGTGTCTATAATTATAAGTTGTACAGCCATAATAGGAAATTAGTTAAGCGGCTATTGACTAACGTTGACCAGTCTTCATTGCTGGAAGGAAGAATCGATAGAATAAATAAAGAAAAAAGTCAAATCGAGGTTCGGATTTTTGAAGAAAAAAATAAAAATGCTGTTTTATTGGAAGAAATTAAGTCTTTAAAATCTGCCATAGAGCGAACTAAGGGGATTGAGAAAAAAGAATACGAAGAAAAGTTGGCTGCCTTAGAAAAAGAAATTAATAGAGCGTTATTAGAGAAAAATAAGTTGGCTGAAAGATTAAAAACTCTCGAAGAAACTCAGACTAAAGCGCAGGAGAAACTTCTCGTGCTCAATAAAGAATATACTCCCATAAAGGAAGATGTAATTGATAATATGTATGGTTGGTTGTTGTCACATCAGCATTCACGTACGGGACTTGTAGCAAGTTTTGAAGGGACAGATCAATTAAATGATTGCGCTTTTATTTACGATCAGGCACTGGTAGCGATTGCCTACATAATTAGAGAAGATTACGATAAGGCAGAGGCAATATTTGATTTCTTCTCAAACGCAAAGCTTGTTAAAGGAGCATTTGCCAACGGCTATTATATTTCTACAAGAGATGTGTTTGAGTATATTGTTCATGCCGGCCCAAATCTTTGGCTTGGCATTGCAATATTACAGTATATACACAAATCAAACGATAACCAGTTTCTGCCTTTGGCTGAGAAAATAGCTTCTTGGATTATTGCTCTTCAGTCAGAGGATAAAGATGGCGGTATAAGGGGAGGACCCGATGTTTCATGGTATTCTACAGAACACAATTTAGACGCCTATGCTTTTTTTGATATGTTTTATACGCTTACCAAGAAAGAAAAATATAAGAATGCAAGGAATAAGGTTTTAAAATGGCTTGAAAAATATGCTTATGATAATCCTCAGATTCCGGTTAAAAGAGGCAAAGGGGATTCTACTATTGCCACCGATACTTATACTTGGTCTATTGCTAGCATTGGTCCGGAAAAACTAATTGCAATCGGGATGGATCCAGATAGAATAATTAGCTTTGCCGAGGATAATTGCAGTGTGGAAGTTGATTATAAATCTTCTTCCGGAGCAATGAAGAAAGTAAAAGGTTTTGATTTTGCTAAGGCGGCGAATATCGCACGCGGCGGAGTTATCTCTTGTGAATGGACCGCACAGATGGTACTTTCTTACAAAATAATGAGCGTGTATTATGCAGGAATAAAAGATAAAAATAATGCATTGTATTATAAAGACAAAGCAAATAAGCTTTTATCAGAGCTGGATAAGATGATTATGTGCAGTCCTTCGCGAACTGGCCAGGGATGTGGATGTCTGCCTTATGCTAGCAGTTCTTTTGTTGATACTGGTCATGGGTGGCGTACGCCAAAACAAGAGCAGACAGGTTCTTTGGCTGCAACTAGCTATGCCTTTTTTGCTTACTACGGTTTCAATCCTTTAGCTTTAGATGAAACAAGTCTTAACCAGGGTATATAGTACTCTCTATAGGCATTTTGGTCCTCAATATTGGTGGCCTGCAGATAGTGTTTTTGAGATTATAATCGGAGCGATATTAACTCAAAATACCAATTGGCAGAATGTCGAGATGGCGATTAGTAATTTAAGAAAAGCAAAACTGCTTCATGCGAAAAAACTTTATTTGCTTAAGACCAAAAAACTCGCCCAGCTTATAAGGCCTTCCGGGTATTACAATATTAAAGCTAAAAGGTTGAAATGTTTCTTGAAGTTCCTGTTTAACAATTACAACGGAAGTTTGAGCAAAATGTTAAATAAAGATTTGTTGAGCTTGCGCGAAGAGTTGTTATCGATTAAAGGTATAGGCGAGGAAACAGCAGATTCAATAATTCTTTATGCAGCTAAATTGCCAATATTTGTGGTGGATGCCTATACAAAAAGATTCTGCCAAAGACATCGGTTAACAGATATAAATGCAAGTTATGCTGAAACGCAAAAGGTATTTATGGATAACCTTAAGGAAGACGCTAGATTGTTTAATGAATTTCACGCACTCTTAGTAAGATTAGGAAAAGAATTTTGTTTAAAAACTAAACCAAAATGCAAAGAATGCCCTTTAAAAAATTAGTTTATTTATTTAGCGTGCTTTTATTTGTTGCGTTGTGGTCTATACCGGTTAAAGATTGTTATGCAAAAGCATTAAGCTACGATATTAAAGCAGAGCTTGATTATGAAAATCATGTAATTGTTGCTACTGAGAAAGTAGATTTTATAAATAATTCACAGTTTGATTTACGGGAGGTTTATTTTCATATTTATCCTAATAGGAAATATACAAAGAAAGAAATAGATTTTATTTATATGTATTCGGGATATTTTAAGATGAATCCTTACCCGGAAGGTTTTGATCGGGGAGAGTTTAATATAAAGAACATATTTGTTAACGGACAAAATGCCAATTTCGTAATCGAAGGAGAAGATGAAACGATTTTAAAAGTTAACCTACCAGGTAAGCTCCTTCCGGGAAAGAGCTTGAATATAAATATAGATTTTTCTTTGCGCATACCGCATGCCTATGGCCGTTTAGGATGGCATAAAAATATTATTTCTTTAAACAGGTGGTATCCAATTGTAAGCTACCTTGATGCTGATTCTTGGCGTAATCATCCATTTTATGTTTACCATCAGCCTTTTGTTCAGGATGCAAGCAGTTATCAGGTAGAGCTTACCTTAAGGGACGATCTAAAAGTAATCAATTCTGCTGACCAACAAGAAATAAGCCTGGAAAACGGAAAAAAGACTTTGCTGTTGCAGTCTACTTATCCTGTTAGGGATTTCTCATTTGCAATCAGCCCGGATTATCAGATGATTGAAAAGAAATTCAATAACATTTCCATAAAATCTTACTATTTATCCGGGGATGAAGATAAGGCCCGGCAGGCGCTGGAAAACGTTATTTCTTTATTTGCCTACTATACTGAAGAAATAGGCGACTATCCTTTTAAGAGTTTCAGCATAGCACCTGTATTCTTAGGCTACGGCGGTCATGAGACAAGCAATATGATTTTTATCGATACGCGCGCTTATAAAATGCCGGGTTTTCTAAAAAGACACTTTGATTTTTTAGTTTCGCATGAAACAGGACATCAGTGGTTTTATAATCTTATTGGTTCAGATGAATTTAAGGAAACATTTCTTGACGAGGGTCTAAATTCGTTTTTTTTACTGAAATATTTAGAGCATAAATACGGGAAAGATGCTCAAGTCTTAGATTTGCCAAACAGTTTAAAGTGGTTAGTGCCGAATTTTAGTTTTCAGGACGCAGGAAGGTTTCGGTATCTGTTTGCTGCTAAAAATGCATGGGATAGGCCTGTATTAGGAGAGCTATCTAGTTTTCAGGAGCCTTCAAGTATTTTTACGATTGCATATGGTAAAGGTACTCAGATTTTGACAGCCATTGAGTCTATTATTGGCACGGAAGAGTTTAATAAAGCGATAAAAGAGTATTTTCAGAACTTTAAGTTTAAACTTGCCAATACAAAAGATTTTATCGATATAGTTGACAAAGCAACGGAAATCGATTTAAAGCCGCTTATGGATAGGTTGCTTAATGAAGTCTATATATGTGATTATTCATTGGAGAAAATCGGCAATAAGTTATATTTGAAGAATAAAGGAACCCTTAAACAGCCCGTTGTTGTAAATATAGTTTATAAGGATAAAAGCAAAAAGCGATTATTTTTAGAAGGTAAAGATGAAATGACGGTTCTCCCGATAGAAAAACTGGAAGATGTGGAAATTGTCTATTTGTCAGAGTCTGTTTTGTCTTTGGATGTAGATAAAACGAATAATTCTTTACCACGAAGGTTCAAATTAAGGATAGTTCCTCTATACTATTTTGTTTATGATTTACCTATCTTTGTTGATCCCACGGCAGTTAATTTTACAACCGGACCAACCATTGGTATAAACAGTCTGGGTATTAAGTCTTCATTACAGAAGATGCTTGATTATCACATTACGGCAGGCTCAGGCTATGATTTTAGCGAAAAACTTTTAATAAACGAAATGGGTGTAAATTTATTTCATTTAAAAGACAAACAGATAAATCTTGGAATAAATTTATCAAAACAGAAGGACTATAAAGATAATAATTTTGTTAAAGACGATCTTGAAAGCATAAAAGTTTTTTTAAGAAAAGAGCTACGACCGGTTGGCTACGGGCTTTTTGAGCCCAACGATCATATAAGCGTTTATCTTTTACACGAAGACCGGCCAAAAGGTTTTTTAGTTAATAAAGGTATAGACCATTCGGGAAATAAAAATTATTATTTAAAAGATGAGTCTATGATCGGGATTGATTTTTGCATAAACCAGGCATCGACATACCCTAACTATACTAAAGGGTACCAGGCATTTTTTAATATAGAACAGGCTGGACATTTCTTGTCGGGTGAAAGCGATTTTACAAGAGGCACGATTAAAATAAACAAGTTTTTGCCTGTTTCTGAAAAAGATTCATTGGGGCTGTTTTTTAAGCTGGGATTAGGCACTCCTAGGGATAAATACCTTTTTTTTGCCGGAGGTGCTAGTGGTTTAAGAGGGTATGACCGCAAAGACATCAAAGGCAGCAACATGTTTGTTTCGCGCATTGAGTACAAGAGCTCTATAGTTGAAGACTTAGGTTTGTATTTGGCAGATAATCTTATTCATTTTAATGAAGTTTATTTAATCCCATTTTTTGATATTGGTAAGTCATGGTTTGACAGCTTCAAAAGAGAAAGTTTTAAGAAAGATGCAGGTATTGGGGTTAGTTTTGATCTAGAATTAGCAGGGTTTCTAGAAGCAGTTTCTTTGCGTTTTGATTTTGCTCAGGCGATTGATGAGCCGAAACAGGGTTCCCGAATCTGGTTTAGTTTAAATCAGTCATTTTAATATGAAAAAGATAAAAAAACATTTTGGTTTTGTTTCTATTGTTGGAAGAGCAAATGTTGGTAAGTCAAGCCTGCTGAATAAAATCTTTGAAAGAAAGATTTCCATAGTTTCTCATGTTCCTCAGACAACAAGATACCAGATAAAAGCAATTCTTACTGATAAAGAAAAAGGCCAGATTGTTTTTTTGGATACCCCCGGGCTTTATGTAGCAAAAGATAGGCTCGGTAAATACATGAGGCTTTCTTTAAATGATGCCCAAGAAGCAGCGGATTTGATTTATTATGTTGTTGATGTATTAAGGTCTCCTGGAGAAGAAGAGCTGAAATTAATAGAAAATATTTCTAAGTTAGACAAGCCATTGATAATGGTATTGAACAAAATAGACAAAGCAGATACTTTTTTATCCAACTACATTGCTCTTTGGAAAAAGTTAGAATTAAAAAGAAATCCCGAATATTTTATGCCTATTTCGGCTCTTACCGGTTTTAATGTTGATAAATTAATTGAGGCGACATTTTCTCTCTTGCCAACTGGCGAAGAGCACTATGAAAAAAATACTACCTTAGATTTTCCGAAAGAGTTGATCGTTGCTGATATAATTAGAGAAAAACTTTTGTTAAACCTAAAGGAAGAGCTACCGCATTCATTGGCTGTAGTGATAGATGAGTTTGAAAGGAGAAACAAAAAACTAATTTTTATAAAAGCAAGAATTATTGTTGAGCGGCCAAGTCAAAAAGAGATTGTTATTGGCAAAAAGGCAATACAGCTGAAGAAAATCGGTACTCTTGCTAGGAAAGATGTGGAAAGAAGATTGAAGAAAATGGTTTATCTTGAAATAAATGTCAGCGTCAATAAGAAATGGCGTGATGATCCCGAGATTTTACACAAATTAAGATATTTTTCTTGAAATGATAATTCTATTTATAGTAGAATTAGCTTCAAAGAAATTATTATGAAGAAAATAATACTTATTTATATTTTCTTATTTATTATCTGTAATATTGGTTTTTCACAAGACGAGATATCTGTAACTGCCAAGGCCAGTAAGCTTTCTATTGATATTAGCGAAGCTTTTACATTTATTATTAAAATCGAAGGTAGCTTTAAGCAAACTCCAAAAATTGAGATGCCCGAATTGATAGATTTTTCTGTTTTGGCTAAAAATAATAGCAGCAGTTTTGTTTTAGTCAAGGGTGAAGCAAAAAGCGTAATAGAGATTGAATTAGTTTTAAAGGCAGTCAGAAACGGAGAATTGGAAATTCCCCAATGTATCGTTAGGCATAACGATAAAGTATATAAAACTGATTTAATAAAAATTACAGTTTCAGGCAAGATGCCTGCTTTGCCCAGTCAAGACCAAGCGCAAGATAAAGAGGAGATAACCCTCTGATGATCGATAAAAAGCAGCTTGTTTTGCTTACTCAGAATCTAATCCGTATAAATTCTGAAAACCCGCCAGGGAATGAAAAAAAATGCGCTCTTTTGATAAGGAAGCATCTAAAAGATGCGGGGTTAAAAGTTGATCTTTACGAATTAAAAAGATTAAGGTCAAATGTTTTAGCTTATTATAATAGTCCGAAAAGTAAAAAAACCCTTCTTGTCACGGCTCATTTAGATACTGTACCAGCTGGTTCTGGTTGGAGGTTCAATCCTTTTAAGGCAAAAATACACAAAAATAGAATTTATGGAAGAGGGGCTTCAGATTGTAAAGGTAATTTAGCCGCGCTCTTGGCCGCTGTAGTTTCTATTGCAAGAGATAAAGTAGACTTAGGATACAATTTATTATTCTTAGCTTCTAGCGACGAAGAAACAGGAAGCCATCTTGGAATTGTACCTTTATTGGAAAAGAAAATAATCAGACCTAACGCAGCAGTTATTTTAGACAGTGACGATTTTGGTATTATTACAGCTCAAAAAGGTCTGATTCATTTTAAAGTAAAGATTATTGGTAAAAAAGCACATGGTGCTTATCCTTATATGGGAGTAAATGCAATTGAGCTTGCCGGTAAAATTATTGTGGAGTTGAAGAAAATTAAATTAACTCACAAAAAGCACAATTTGTTAAAAGCTCCCACTATTAATATCGGGACTATTGCGGGCGGAGATAAAGTAAATATAGTGGCGGATTGGTGTGAGTTTAGCGTGGATTTGAGGTTTTTGCCTGGAATGGTCCCCAAACAGATTATTAAGAAAATAAGTAAAATTATTTCTCGCTATACAAAGTCTTTTGTGATAGAAATAGATGATTTACAGTTTCCTTACGAGATAGATAATAAACATTTTTTAGTAAAACACTTGCTAAAGGTTTTAAAAGATTATAAAATAGTTTCGAAAATAAAAGGTTCTGAAGGGGCAACGGTTATAAGCTTTTTTCAGAAACAGGGAATCCCGGCTATTGCAACGGGCTTTAGTAATCCTAATACGATGCATATAAGCGATGAGTATATTGATATAGAGAATTTGTATAAAGGGGCACTTGTTTTAGAAAGTTATTTTAAAAACCTATCATTTAAATGAAAAGTAAAATAAAGATCATCAAAAAACCGGCATTGAAAAATCCCTATTTTATATGTGCCTGGCCAGGTATGGGTGAAGTTGCTTTTAAGGCAGCAAAATTTTTAGTAGATTATCTTAAGGCAGAAGAATTTGCTATTCTTGATGGAAGTGAGTTTTATTATCCATCAGGAGTAAAAATTGCTAATGGTATCATTAATCTTAATGAAATACCCTACAATAAGTTTTATTTTTTTAAGAATAAGTTTGGTGGTAGAGATATGATAATTTTTCTAAGCAATTCACAACCCGACTTATCAAAATATCATGAGTACACAGATTTTATATTTAGTTTTATTACCCAGTTCAATCCGAAGCTTGTTTTAAGTTTTGCCGCTTTGCCTAGCCCTATTGAGCATATACAAAAACCGTCTCTGCATATTGCTGCAACAAGCGCAAAAGTACTGAAACTTTTTAAGAATATTGAGTTTAAAATCCTTAAAAATAACCAGATAAGCGGTATGAATGGTATGATAATTGGTATAGCAAAGAAGAAGAATTTACATGGTGCATGTATTTTGGCAGAGGTACCTCTTTATATGTCGAATATTTCAAATCCCAGAGCTTCCATGACGATAGTTGATATGCTCCAAAAGTTTGCAGGATTTAATGTAGATACTTATCCTTTGCAGGAAGAATCAAGAGTAATTGAAAGAGAAGTTAATAAGATAATCGATTATTTGAAATCTACTATTCAGCCAGAACCAATTTCCGAAGATGAGATCGAGCTTATCAAGGATTTACTGAATAAACAAACCAGGGTTCCTGATTCCATAAATAGTAGAATAGAAAGTCTGTTTAAGTTGGCTCAGCAGGATACTTTTAAGGCAGAAGAGTTAAAAGGGCTTCTTGATAAATGGAATATATACAAACAGTATGAAGATAGATTCTTGGATTTGTTCAAGAAATCCGAGAAGAAAGATATGCATTGATCCTGCTTTCTCACTTTCCTCGTTATCCTTACCATGAACATAAAAGGTTTTTTATTCGATTTAGGTAATGTCTTGGTTGATTTCAATCATTATATCGCTGCTGGAAAGATAGCTGATTTATCGCGTTATGATAAAGACTATATATTTAATCTTTTTTTCGATTCTCCGATCACCGAAGCATTCGAAGAAGGGAGAATTTCTGCTCAAGATTTTTTTCAAGAGGTTAAAACTACGCTTTCATTGACTATAGGTTACGAAGAATTTATAAAAATTTGGAATGGGATTTTCTATATTACTGATAAAAATAAAGCCTGTCTTAATTTTATAAAATTTATTAATCAAAAGTATCCTGTAGTTATGATATCGAATATAAATATATTACACTATGAGTATATAAACAGAGAATTCGATATATTTGGTTATTTTGATAAATTGATTCTTTCTTTTGAGGTAAAATCAAGAAAACCAAAGAGAGGGATTTATTTTAAGGCAGAGGAGTTTTTGCATGCATCTGCGCAGGAAATTATTTATGCCGATGATAGATCCGATTTAGTTAAGGCAGCAAAGGATATAGGGTACAATGCCTATATTTTCCAAGATATAGATAACTTTATGAAAGAAGATTTAGTGAAAAAGTATTTATGAAAAGAGTTTCTTTTGAAAATAAATTTTACAGGGATTGGATTAAAGACAATTCTTTGTATAGAATTAATGTTGTTGAGAAAGAAACTGATCTTTTTATTCAGACGGATAAAAAAATCAACAATGATTTAATTTTAAAGCTAGTTATCAATTATAGGGCTCAAATTCAAGATTATATAGACACACATAAAGATTTTCTCTATTCCCTTAAACCGTTAAAGGTAGAATCTAGAGCTCCTTCGATAGTTAAGCTCATGGCACGTAGCGCTAAGCTTTGCGATGTTGGACCAATGGCTTCTGTTGCTGGGGCAATAGCTGAATTTATCGGTAAAGAGCTTACGAAATTTGGCTGTAGGGAAGTTTTAATTGAAAACGGAGGAGACCTGTTTATAAAAACGAGTGTTGACAGAATGCTTGCAATTTATTCTTCTAACAAGAAGCTTAATAAGAAAATATTGTTGAATATTAATTCAAACGATTCTCCTTTGGGGGTTTGCGCTTCATCAGGAACAATAGGCCATTCTTTAAGTTTTGGCGAGGCTGATTGCGTGGTGATTTGCGCTGAAAATTCTGTTCTTGCCGATGCTGCTGCAACCTCAGCATGCAACATGATAAAATCAAAAAACGATTTATCTACTGCTATTGAAAAATCAAAAGCCACTAAAGGTATTAAAGGGATAGTGGCAATTATTGATAATAGTTTAGCTGCCTGGGGTAATATTGTTTTGTCGTCGGGATAATCCAAAATCGAGATTTAAAAAAATCTTGACATCGCTTTTTAATTATGATAAAAATAATTACATAAGTATTGAGGAAAAGAAGGAAAATTGAACAAAAATCGATTGCAGGAGGCCAAAAATAAAAGGCCTCTTTTTATTTAAATACCCATGGTAAAAAAAATAGGTTTAACCTTTGATTTAAAGACCGATTATATACCTAAAGACTCAGATCCTCAGGATATCGTTGCCGAGCTTGATTCTGAAAGGACGATTGGAGAGATTTCTGCTGCGCTTGATGCGAACGGGTACGAAGTAGAACTTATCGGAAACACAAAGAATTTACTTAAGAAACTTCCTGAATTGGGGGTGGATCTGGTTTTAAATATCGCCGAGGGTTATAGAGGGAGGAATAGAGAATCTCAGGTACCTATCCTGTTGGAGATGTTTGATATTCCTTTTATCGGTGCAGATGCCTTGACTTTAGGTTTGACTTTGGACAAGACTTTGGCTAAAAAGGTATTTATTGCTGAAAATATTCCTACGCCTGATTTTTTTGAGGTAAATTCAGTTAATGAAGTCGGTAATGCAAATGATTATAAATTTCCTCTTTTTGTAAAGCCACGACATGAGGGTTCTTCCAAAGGTCTTACGGAAGCTTCCCGGGTTGTTGATATCGAGGGTTTAAAAAAACAAGTTAGGTTGGTAACTGAGGTTTACAAGCAGCCTGCTTTAGTCGAAGAGTTTATAAAAGGAAGGGAATTTACCGTAGCTATTATTGGTAATGATAATCCAGAGGTATTTCCTTCGGTTCAGGTTGAAATCGATAATGAAATAAATCTTGGGGATAAATTCTATACTTTTGCCAGAATTACATCCGATAGGCTTAAATATGTTTGTCCTGCAAAGATACCGGAAAGCCTCGAGAACAAATTAAGAGAATTTGCTTTAAGAGTTTACAGATCAGTTGGTTGCAGGGATTTCGGAAGGGTTGATTTTCGTGTTGATGACCAAGACAGACCGTTTGTTTTGGAGATAAATCCTTTACCGATACTGTCCCATGAGGATACGTTTATGATTGTTGCGCAATATAAAAAAATAGGGTATAATGGAATCATAAAAATGATAGTTGATGCAGCCATTAATAGATTAAATCTAAATTAAAAGGAGAATAAATAATTGGCTAACAACTCAACTGATACTTTAAGTAATACGGTTGATATTACCCAGGATATTGCTAAAAAATCTTCACAACAGCCTTCCAAAAATAAGCGTTTGTATTTTCCCATAGATTACAAACAGATAGAATTGTTTAAAGATGTTAATCCTTTAGAATGGGAAGATTGGCATTGGCAGATTAAAAACCGCATACGAAGAAAAGAAGAACTTCAGCAGTTAATTAATCTTACTTTTGAAGAAGAAAAAGGTTTAAAGCTTTCTGACAGCAGACTTTCTGTTGCCATTACTCCTTATTGGGCAACTATGATTGACCCGAATAATCCCAAGTGTCCGATTAGAAAGCAAATGGTTCCAGTGGCATCGGAATTTCAGGTTGGTAATCATGAGATGAGAGATCCCTGTGCAGAAGATAGAGATTCTCCCGCACATGGTTTGGTACATCGTTATCCGGATAGAGTATTGTTGTTAGCGACCGAACAGTGTGCTTCTTATTGCCGGCATTGTACGAGAAGACGCTTAGTGGGCGAAAAAAAAGAAATTCCCTCAGTTAATAAACTTGATGCTGCTTATGATTATATCCGCTCCAATAAAAAGATACGAGATGTATTGATCTCAGGAGGCGATCCTTTGATGCTCGAGGACGAGGCGCTGGAAAATATTTTTAAAAATATTCGTTCTATTTCACATGTGGAATTCTTGAGAATTGGAACAAGAGTTCCAGCTACTCTTCCTCAGAGAATAACAGAAAATTTATTGAAGATTTTCAAAAAATATGGTCCTATATGGATGAGCATTCATTTTAACCATCCTAAAGAAATTACTAAGCGTTGTCGTCAGGCATGTGAGATGCTCTCCGATGCCGGGATTCCTTTGGGCAGTCAGACAGTGTTGCTAAAAGATATAAACGATAAACCATTTGTTATGAGAAAGCTTTTTCATGATCTTTTAAAAATTAGGGTGCGTCCATATTATATCTATCAATGCGATCCTGTAAAGGGAACAGCACATTTTAGGACTCCTGTTGCTGTAGGAATCAATATAATTGAGAAATTAAGAGGTTATACTTCTGGATACGCTGTGCCGACATACGTTATTGATGCGCCTGGAGGAGGAGGCAAGATACCTATCGGACCCAATTATATACTTTCTCAGGCAAAAGGAAGATATACTCTTCGTAATTATAAGGGTAAGATTTATACCTATCTGGAATAGACTCAAATCAAATTAATACCGGTTAAGTTAAGGAGTTGCATATGCTGGAAAATAAACGTAATTTCATTTTATTAGGGCATGCGCATTGTGGAAAAACTTCTTTAGCTGAAAGCCTTTTGTTTAACGCAAAAGCTACAACCCGCAAGGGAACCGTTGATGAAGGCAATACCGTATCTGATTATAACAGCGATGAGATAACGCGGAAAATATCTATAAGCGCGTCATTTCTGAACTTAAATTATAAAGATCATAATATTCAGATTATCGATGTTCCTGGATATGCTGATTTTGCCGGAGAAGCGGTTTCATGTGCGTATGCAGTTGATGCCGCTGTTTTGGTTATCGATGCGGTTAATGGTGTTAGTGTAGGTACAGAATTCGCTTGGGATTTAACCGATAAATTAAGATTGCCAAGAATAGTTTTTATCAATAAGCTGGATAAGGAAAATACAAGTTTTGACAAAACATTAGAAGATATAAAGTCAGTTTTTGGTAATAAGTTTTTTGTTTTGGGAAAATTAGATGATCCGTCATTAATCGAAGTTGTTGCTGAAAGTGATGATAAGCTGCTGGAAAAATACCTTGATTCGGGCACGCTTTCTCAGGAAGAAGTAGCACATGGTTTAAGGGAAGCGATTGATAATGCAAAGTTATTTCCGGTAATAGGAGGCAGTGTAGCCGAAGATAAAGGAATAGGAGAGCTTCTGCAGGCAATAGTGGATTATTTACCGTCGCCATTAGAAAGGCCGGAAATAGAAAAAAAGGCTGAAAGCGGAGAAATGATAAAGTTGGATTTAAATGATCAAAAGTTGTCCGCTTTTGTTTTTAAGAGTCTAATCGATCCTTATGTGGGGCAGCTGAGTATTATTAGAGTTTTTTCCGGGAGCCTAAAGGCCAACACCTCTTTTTATAATATATCCAGGTCTTTGAAAGAAAGAATAGGTACAATTTATATAATGCAGGGTAAGGAACAAAAATCTATCGATGAAGCAACAGCCGGAGATATAATCGCTGTTGCAAAATTAAAGGATACGCATAGTGGAGATTCTCTTTCTGGCGACGACAAGGGGTTTATATTTATGCCGTTAGCATTTCCGGAATCAGCGATATCTTTTTCTGTTAAGCCAAAATCACGCGAAGACGAAGAAAAGATTTCCGGAGCCTTGGCAAAGCTTGCCAATGAGGATCCTACATTTAACGTGGGTAGAGACCCGCAGACTAAGGAATTAATCATTTCCGGGCTTGGTGACTTGCATCTTGAAGTAATGATTTCACGGCTTAAAGAAAGATTTAAAGTCGAAGTTGAATTAGGGACGCCTAAGATTCCTTATAAAGAAACAATTAGAAAAAGTGCTAAGGCCCAAGGTAAATATAAAAAACAATCCGGAGGAAGAGGCCAATATGGAGATGTTTGGCTTGAGATTAAACCGCTTGGGCGAGGCGGGGGATTTGAGTTTGAAGATAAGATTTTTGGAGGAGCGATTCCGAAAAATTACGTTCCGTCAGTTGAAAAAGGTGTTCGTCAAACAATGGCTCAAGGAGTTGTGGCAGGTTGTCCTGTGGAGGATATAAAAGTAATTGTATATGATGGCTCATATCATCCGGTAGATTCTTCTGATATGGCCTTTCAGATTGCCGGCCGGATGGCTTTTAGAAAGGCAGTTCAAGATTCAGGACCGGTTCTTTTAGAGCCGATTATGGATGTAGAAATTTCCATTCCGGAGGATTTCCTGGGACAGATTTCCGGGGATATAAACTCCCGTAGAGGTAGAGTTATGGGCATGGAAGTAAAAGGAAAGACTCAAATAGTAAAGGCTAAAGTTCCTTTATCCGAAATGTTCAAATATGCAAACGATCTTCGCTCTATGACCGGAGGAAGAGGTTCTTATGTTATGCGATTTTCTTCCTATGAAGAAGTTCCTTCCCGGGTTGCCTCAACGATTATTGATAATTACCAAAAGACCCAGAAACATGAAGAAGAATAGGGGCTATAACGATGATTAAAGTTTCTGTTTTCGGCTTAGATTGTCCTGTTGGTAGAATAAAGGTTAAAGACCAGCGTTTGGATAGAATAAAAGAGCTTTATAGCGCTTCTAAGAAAACCTATCTTGAGCTGGAGGTAGTTTCTCAAGATAAGGCTGCGCAAAGTGACGGTTTAGTTGTTTTAAAAGATAATAAACTTGATGTAATCATTGTTGATCTGGAGATTATTGATAAAAGATTAGTCAGTCCGCAGGAAGAAGAAAAAAACCTTCTTTTGTCTCTGAAAAAGAATTTAGAAGAAGAAAAGTTTATTAATCAGATTAAAATTAGCGATTCCGAAAAAGATCTTTTAAGACAGTATCCCTTATTAAGCAATAAGCCCATATTTACAGTAGAAACATTCGAAGAAGACATGCAGAAGGTGCTATTTGATGCATATTACCATTTTGGATTTATGAATTTTTTTACTGCCGGTCCGAAAGAAGCCAGGGCTTGGAGCGTAGAAAAAGATATTACCGCATACGAAGCCAGCGGTTGCATTCATTCTGATATTCAAAAAGGGTTTATTAAGGCAGAGGTATTAGCTTATGATGATCTTGAAAAAAGCGGTTCTTTCAATAATGCCCGTTCACAAAACTTGGTACGTTTAGAAAACAGGGATTATGTAGTCAAAGATGCCGATATTATAACTTTTCGGTTTAATAAATAAAACAATGCAAAGAATAAAAAGAGCATTAATCAGTGTTTACGATAAGACCGGTATAGTTGAATTTGCAAAAGGCTTGGTTGAGCTTGGGGTGGAGATAGTTTCAACAGGGGGAACGGCCAAGATATTAAATCAAGCCGGAATCAAAATAGTTGAGATTTCCGACTATACATCTTTTCCGGAAATGCTTGACGGAAGAGTAAAGACCTTGCATCCTAAGATCTATGCAGGGTTACTTGCCGTAAGAGACAACACAGAGCATTTAACACAGCTTGAAAGACAAGGAATCGGTTTTATTGATATGGTGGTGGTGAATTTGTATCCTTTTGTTAAGACCCTTGCAAAAAAAGGTGTTAGCGAAGATGAAATAATCGAGAATATCGATATAGGCGGTCCATGTATGTTAAGAGCGGCAGCCAAGAATTACGCTTCGGTTGCAGTTGTAAGTGATTGGCGTAGGTATAAGGGAATACTTAACGAACTAAAAACTAATGGTTGTAGGTTGCCGATTGGGACTTTAACTTGCTTAGCATGTGAAACATTTCAGTTAACTAAAAGCTACGATCAGGCTATTTTTGATTACTTTACTTCGAAAACAAAAGAAGATAAAGATGTTTTCCCTCAGCAGATCAATCTTGTGCTTAAGAAAGTAAGAGATTTGCGCTATGGGGAAAATCCGCATCAGAAGGCATCGGTTTATTCGTCTATAGACAAGACTCGCAGTCTATTTGATGCAAAGCAGTTACACGGCAAAGAACTTTCTTTTAATAATATTCTTGATTTATCAAGCGCAATAGGGCTCTTGAGGGAGTTTGAAAAACCAGCAGCAGTTGTGTTAAAGCATAATAATGCCTGTGGATCCGCAGAGGATAAGCTTTTACATAGAGCATATCTTCATGCATGGGGTTGCGATAAATTATCTGCCTTTGGAGGCGTAGTTGGTTTTAACCGAAAAGTTGATTTTAATACAGCGAGGTTTATTTCTCAAAGCGGATTCCTGGAATGCATTATTGCTCCCGGATTTGATAAAAAAGCGTTAGCAATATTGACAAAGAAGAAAAACCTAAGAATTATAGAGTTGAGCGAAAAGTTTTTGTTTTCTAAAGATAAAGATTTTGATATGCGTAGTGTATCCGGTGCATATTTGGTGCAGGAAAAAGACAATATAGACATAATAAAAGGTTCTTTAAAAGTGGTTACCAAGTGTAAACCTACTAAGGTTCAGATGGAATCATTATTATTTGCCTGGAAGGTAGTAAAGCACATAAAATCCAATGCTATCGTCTTGGCCAAAGGAACAAAAACTGTTGGCATAGGCGCAGGACAAATGAGCAGAGTGGAATCAGTTGATATTGCCTGTAAGAAAGCAGGTAAAGTGAATACTAAGAATTCCTGCCTTGCGTCCGATGCATTTTTCCCAAAGGAAGATTCGATAAAAAAAGCTGCCCGCGCAGGAATAAAAGCGATAATTCAGCCAGGCGGTTCCATTGCTGATAAAATCATTATAGATTCGTGTGACAGGCATAAGATTGCCATGGTTTTTACCAACATAAGGCATTTTCGTCATTAATTATTTCTGCTGTTAACAATGACCTACCGAGACAGCCTTCTATATTTTAATACATTTATAAATTACGAAAGAATTTTAATCCGTAAGAAAAAAGTTCCTTATAAACTTCAACGCTTCAGGGAATTTCTAGTTTTTTTAGGCAATCCCCAAGAAAGTTTATGTTTCATTCATGTTGCCGGTTCAAAAGGTAAAGGTTCGGTTTGCGCTTTTGTCGCTAATATTTTGCAAAACGCAGGTTTTAAAACTGGGCTTTATACCTCTCCGCATTTAGTAGATATAAGAGAAAGGATAAGAATACTAATTCCTGGAGAAAACGATATCAACGATCCTTTTAACGGCATAATCAGAAAAAAGGAATTTGTAGATTTGATAGGTTCGCTTAAACCTAAAATAGAGCGGTTTTGCGCAAGTTGCAAATACGGAAGGATTTCATTCTTCGAGCTTCTTACAGCAATGGCTTTTATTTATTTTAAACAAAAAAATGTCGATTTTGCGGTTATTGAAACAGGCTTAGGCGGAAGGCTTGATGCTACGAATATAATTAAACCGTTTGTTAGCGTGATTACCCCGATTAGCTATGAGCACACGAATATATTAGGAAAGACATTAGAGAAAATCGCAGCTGAAAAATCAGCGATAATCAAAAATAGATCATTTGCTGTATGTGTTGATAAACCAAAAAAGGCATTAACAATTATAAAACAAAGATGTAAAAAGATGTATTCAAGATTGATTATTGTAAATAAGGATATTTTGTTCAAAGGTAAAACAGATAACTTTTATATAGAGGGAACATTGCGTAGTTATAAAAATCTAAAGATTCGGCTTTTGGGTAATCATCAGCTTGTTAATGCTAGTTTGTCCGTTGGCGCAATAGAATTTCTTATTGGGCAAGGAGTTAATATTAGTCTTGATAACATAAGAAGAGGTTTATATAATACTATTTGGCCCGGCAGGTGCGAAATTATACAAGAAAAACCCAAAGTTGTTTTAGACGGAGCACAAAATTCCGCTTCGGTTAAGGCACTGGTAAATACCATCCATGAAAATTATAAGTTTTCTCAAGTTATACTTGTATTGGGGATTTCGCTTGATAAAGATATTGTCGGTATATGCAGATGTTTAGATAAGATAGCTGATAAAATAATTTTGACTTGTGCGGATAACCCTAGAGCAACGCCGCCAAAAGAATTAGAGAAGTATTTTAATAAAAAAGAAGTATTCTTAACTGCTAATGTAAAACAGGCGCGTAAAATAGCCTTAGAACTGGCTAAGCCTAAGGATTTGGTTTTGGTTACCGGTTCATTATTTGTTGTAGGTGAATACAGAAAATGAAAAAAACTCAACAGACTATAGCTGCGATTTCCACCTCAACCGTTGCTTCTGGGGTTGGCATCGTGCGTATTAGCGGCCCTAAAGCCTTTAGCGTTGCCGCTAAGATATTTTTTCCTAGCAAAAAAGAAAAATTCGCTAAACTAAAAACACATACGATTAACCACGGCTGGATTATTGATAAGCTAAATAATAAATACCAGCGGATTGATGAGGTTATGGTTATTAAAATGGACGCACCCAATACTTATACAAAAGAAGATACGGTGGAGATCGATTGTCACGGTGGGATTGTGGTTTTGCGCAAAGTATTAGAATTAGCACTTAAATATGGCTGTCGCATGGCTGAGCCAGGAGAGTTTACTAAAAGAGCATTTTTAAATGGTAGAATCGATTTAGCCCAGGCAGAAGCGGTTATCGATATTATTAAAGCAAAGACAGATAAGGCATTAGGTATTAGTACGCAGCAGCTAAAGGGGGAGCTGTCAAAAGAAATCCGTGCAATCAGAAATATCTTTCTTGAAGTAATTACTTTTTTTGAAGCAAATATTGATTTTCCCGATGAAGAAATCGGCCGGCTGAATCTTTCCGAGATAGAGAGGTTATTAACAAAGGCTTATTTGAAGGTCAAGAATCTGATTGATTCTTCCGTTAGAGGTAAAGTTTTAAGAGAAGGTATTCATGTAGTTATTTGCGGTAGGCCAAATGTGGGAAAATCATCTTTATTAAATGCATTATTAAAACAGGAACGTTGTATTGTAACTCATATTCCCGGAACAACCAGGGATACGGTTGAAGAGATAATCGATATTAAAGGAGTCCCTGTAAGAATTGTAGATACCGCAGGTATTCTTGAGCCAAAAGATCTTGTAGAGAAAAAAGCTATTCAACGTTCCAGAGAGCAGATTGATCTGGCTGATCTGGTAATTTTAATGTTTGATGCAAATAAAAAGCTTTCTTGCGGCGATAAATTGCTTATCCATAGATTAAAGAATAAAAATTGCCTGGCGGTAGTAAATAAAATTGACTTAAAAAGAAATATCAATATTGATTTTATTAAAAGTGAATTTAAACATGTTATCGAAATTTCTGCAAAGCAGGTTAAAAACATAAATCTTTTAGAAAAAGAAATCGTTAAGTTTGCATATGGCGAGAATAGAAATAACGAGGAAAATGTTCTTATTAGCAATAAAAGACATATAGAAAAAATTAATAATTCTTTTGTTTTGTTGGAGGATGCGATTAGTTATGTAAAATCAGCTGGTAATCCCGAATTAGTCGCACAAAATTTAAAAGAAGCTTTGGGCTGTTTGGATGATATAATAGGTGAAAGGTTCTCAGAAGAGATTTTAGATAGAATATTTAGTGAGTTTTGTATAGGAAAATAATCTAGGAGAGTCATGATTCAGAAGAAAAAAATAGAAAAAGCTGTAAGAGAAATTCTTAGTGCAATCGGAGAAAATCCAAAAAGAAAGGATTTATTGAAAACGCCTGAACGTGTAGCTCTGATGTATGAGGAGATTTTCTCGGGAATTAAAAAAGATCCCAAAAAAGAGCTAGAGGTATTATTGGATCAGAAACATGACGAGATAGTTCTTTTAAAGAATATTCCTATATATTCAGTATGTGAGCATCATCTTCTGCCTTTTTTCGGCAAAGCAAATATTGCCTATATCCCTAAACAAGGAAGAGTAACTGGATTAAGTAAACTTGCGCGTGTAGTAGATATACTCTGCAGTAGGCCACAGGTACAGGAACGTCTTACAACCCAGGTTGCCGATATAATTATGGATAAACTTAAGCCTTTGGGAGTGATGGTTGTTATTGAAGCAGAGCATTTGTGTATGTCCATGAGGGGGGTCAAGAAGCCCGGGACGTGTACGGTTACGTCCGCTGTTCGGGGGGTTTTTAAGAAAAATGAGAAAACTCGCTTTGAAACCCTTTCTTTGATCGGAAAATGATTAAAAAGATAATTGAACACAAACGCATAAAGCCCCTTTTAAAAAGCTTTATTTTCGCTTTTAACGGTTTAAAACATATTTTTAAAAACCACCGTAATGCAAGAATCATTTTAATTGTCGGTATTCTTGTTTTGATTTCTGGAATATATTTAAGGTTATCAAGAATCGAGATGGCGATAATCGTTGTAGTGTGCGGTATGGTATTAATTGGCGAGATATTTAATACTATGGTAGAAGATATAACCAATCTTATTACGGATAGCAAGTTCCATCCTATCGCCGAAACTGTTAAGGATATGTCAGCAGCAGCTGTTTTATTGGCGAGCGTTCTTAGCGTTCTAATAGGGATAATAATATTTATTCCCAGAATAATTGTTTTATGGCATTGAGAAAGCACACAATCGTAACAATCCTGGCTATATTTTTATTGGGTTGGTTTGTATATATCAACAACCTTAATAATGCCTTTGTTTATGATGATTATCTTCTTGTGGTGGATAACCCGGCAGTAAAATCCTTCAAGCATTTAGGCAATATCTTTAAGCACGATTTATATTATTATGTAAGTAAAAGCAATTTTTACCGTCCGATAGTTTCTTTAAGTCTCATGTTCGATTTTGCTTTTTGGAAATATAATTTCCGAGGGTATCATTTGACCAACAACTTGCTGCATATTTTAAATGCGCTAATTTTATTTTTTATCATCAGTAAAGTGTTTCGTAACGATGTCTTAGGCCTGATTACCACAGTGCTTTTTTTAGTTCATCCTTTGCATACCCAGGCAGTTACCTATATATCCGGTAGGGCGGATCTACTTTATGTTTTTTTTGGCATGGTTTCTTTAGCGGTTTTTATCCGGGCCTGCCAGTTAAAGTCGCTTGCTTTGCCTGTTGTGTCATATTTTTGCTTTATGTTGTCTTTATTGAGTAAAGAAACAGCGCTGGTATTTCCTTTCCTTATCTTATTGATAATGCTTACTTTTTATAAAGAATATTTTAGTTTTAAAAAATACAGTATATTTTTGGTAATCACAGCTGTCTATTTTATTGTTAGGCTGACTTTTTTAAAAGACATACTGCATAATCCTCAGCCGGTGAGCTTTCCTGTTATTGTCAGGTTATTAAATATGCCTAAAGTGATAATTACTTATTTTTTATTGTTGATTTTTCCTGTGGGTTTACATATAGATCGTAGTTTCAATATCAGTTCCGCTTTCCTGGAAAAGTTTAGTTTTAAATTATCCCCATTTTCACTCAATGTAGTAGGTATTGATTATCAACTTTTTATTAGCTGGATTATAATGCTATTATTCATAGCGTTGTTAATCAGGATCAGAAAGAAAGATAAGCTTATTTTATTTTCAAGTCTATGGTTTTTTGTTGCTTTTTTGCCTATATCAGGAGTATTTGCTTTAAATGCTATGATTGCCGAACACTGGACTTATCTTCCCAGCATAGGCTTTTTCTTGATTGTTGCAGCATTGATTTATAGGTTGAAATCTACGTATTTCTTGAAATATTTTTCTTTGGTCGTTTTTTGCGTTATCGTTATAAGCTACTCCATGTTGACGATAAAACGTAATAGGGACTGGAAGGATGAAGTATCTCTTTATACGAGTACACTTTTTTCTTTAAATGGAAGAGGAAGCCCCAGGCTTTATTATAATTTAGGATGTGCTTATCTTGATAAAGGTATGGTTAATGAGGCAATCGCGCAATATGAAAAGGCAATATCTTTAAATCCGAGGAGAAAGTTGCTTTATTACTATAGCTTGTCCCTGGCATATTTGGCGAAGAAAGATTACGCCAGCGCTATAAAAAACCTTGAAACTGTGCTAACGATGCAACCAGAGAATATCAACGAGATTAATTTACTGAAAAATGCCAAAGATTTTTTAAAAAAACTAAAATCAAAAAATAAATGAAAAGAATATTTGTTATAGCGTTAATAATATTTTTATCAGGCTGCGCAGCCTATAAATACGAAATAAGTCCGAAGGCATATAATAAGGGTTTTGTTGTTAGGCGTCATGGACTGCTTATTCCCGAGTATACTATTGATGAGCAAGAGAACGCTCCCAAAGATAAGCAGCTCGCCTCAAGAAGGTTTAAAAGAAGAAAAGATATTGTGAACTACTATTATAAACAGATGGGGTTAATTTATAATGATGCTATGACACGCACAGCTGATTTTGGCAACATGATGACTGGGATTTTTAAACTTCCCAAAGCAGCTATGGAAAATGCTAAATATGAAACAGATCCTGAATATAAAGCACGCGCAGATAAGGAAATGTTTGATCAAGAAGCAAAAACTATTGAAAGAAGGCAGGATCTGAGAGAGAAATTAGGTGAATACATAAAACGGGATATGGAGTTTGAGAAAAATCTGGAGTAGCGGATATGGATTTTATGAATAAACTAATAACGATAGTTGAAGATGAAAAAGATATAGCTGAACTTGTTTCATTGCATTTAGAAAAGTCAGGGTTTAAAACAAGAACTTTTAATGAGGCAGCTAGGTTTTGGTGCTTTGCAGAAAAAAATACTCCTGCTTTGGTAGTTCTTGATCTCATGCTTCCTGACGCAGACGGAATAGATGTTTGTAAGGAAATTAAGAAAAATTCAAGACTATCTTTTGTGCCCGTTATAATACTTACTGCCAAATCAGAGGAAACAGATAAAATTCTTGGGCTTGAGCTCGGAGCAGATGATTATGTAACCAAGCCTTTTTCTCCTAAAGAGTTAGTGGCAAGAGTAAAAGCAGTTTTAAGAAGGCAAAAAACTAAGCTTGAAACTAAACAGTTATATACGGACAAGGCACTAATGATTGATTTGGACAAGTGCGAGGTTTATATTAATAAAAAAAGAATCGATCTTACTTCTACTGAATTTAAATTGCTTAAGATCTTGGTCGAAAAGAAAGGTTGGGTAATCTCCAGGCAGAAGCTTCTTGATTATCTCTGGGGTACGGAAAAAGCTGTTCTTGATAGGACAATAGACGTTCATATAAAGAATCTCAGGGGCAAGCTTGGCAAAGTCGCAGATTCTATAAAAAATATCCGGGGAATGGGGTATAAATTTGAAGAATAAAAAATCGATATTTATTAAGATCTTCGGCGGTTATTTTTTGATTAGTTTGTTGCTGCTTTTTTCTTCTTTTATACTTTCTTTTAATCTCAACAAGTCGTTTTATATTCATAATCTTACCAGCCAATTGGAAAATATAGGTATTGGCATATCAGGTCAGGTTATCGGTTTAGTCACTGCAAACAATAACCAAGAATTGAATGAATTGGTTAATGCTTTAGGTAGAGAAATCGAGACAAGAATTACCGTTATTGACAAAGACGGAGTGGTCTTGGCTGATTCCGAGTACAATAGCGGACTTATGGAAAATCATAATGACAGGTCGGAAATCATTATGGCTAAGAAAAACGGTTTTGGCAAAACGATAAGGTTTAGCGAAACAGTACAAAAAAATATGCTTTATGTTGCCTTGCCTTTAATTAATAATAAGCAAAGTATAGGAATATTAAGATTAAGTCTTTTTTTAAGCGAAATTAACATCCTAATAAATCAATTAAGAGATAATATCGTTAAAGGTTTGATCGTTGCGTTATTATTATCGTTATTATTCGCCTATTTTATATCCAGAGGAATTTATAATCCCTTAAAGAAAATAAATATGGCGGCAAAAGATGTTGCATCTGGAAATCTTAAGGCAAAAGTTCTTTTAAAGAGTAAAGACGAGTTAGGAGAGCTATCTGAAAACTTTAATTATATGACTGAACGCATGGAGAGTCTTTTTAAAGAGCTTTCTTATCGTAAGGAGGAGCTGGATAGAATAATTACGTTTACTCCAGTTGGTTTGTTGGTGCTCGACGTGCAAGGCAGAATTTTATATAGTAACGATAAAGTAGAACATATTTGCGGCATGAGTGAAGTAAAAGGTTCGTATTTTTGGGAATTACTGCGTTCGAATAGGCTTACAGAGTTAGTAGAGAAGCTCCGTAAAGATAAAAGTAATTTTACCGAAGAAATAAATGTTGGGGCAAGGATATTGTTGTGCAGCGGAAGTTATATTTCTGTTAAAAACGAAGTAGTTTTAAGCCTTTCCGATATTACCAAGATTAAAAATCTCGAGCTTATTAAAAAGGATTTCGTAGTCAATGTTTCTCATGAATTAAGGACTCCGCTTACAGCCATAAAGGGTTTCACGGAAACATTGCTTGAAATGCAGACTAAAGACAAGAATAAGCATTACCTAGAAATAATCGCAAATCATACGGATAGGCTTATTAGTATTGTTAATGATTTGCTGGTATTATCTCAACTGGAAAACAAAGACGATATATTAGAAAAGGAAGATATTGACTTGAGATTGTTATTTGGCGATATTATTAAAATTTTTTCGAAGAAAATTAATGATAAGAATCTGGAATATAATATTAAATTAAACGGCAGCGATTTTACAATTAATGCCGATAAGTTTAAAATCGAACAGCTTTTCATTAATTTATTAGATAATGCAATTAAATATACCAATAAAGGAAGCATCGTAGTAGATATAGAAAGTTTAAAAGATTCTTTAGATGTTAAGATTATCGATTCTGGAATTGGTATTCCTCAAGAGAATTTGGAAAGAATCTTCGAAAGATTTTATGTTGTTAATAAGTCACGTTCGAGAAAAGTAGGCGGTACAGGTTTAGGTTTGTCTATTGTAAAGCACATCGTTAATCTCCATAACGGTGTTATCGCTGTCGAAAGCTCTCCTGATAAGGGTTCAGTATTCAAAATTACCCTTCCTAAACGGGTCTAAAATCATAAAAAAATAAATTTTTTTATTTTTTCTTCGCTCTCTAACCATTTGGTAAACAAATGGTTGCGAATCGTTTTAATATTATTAACCATAAATTAACAATTCCTTTATACATATTTAATACAAATATTTTATACTTTCAGTGATGAAAAAAGAAATTACAAATCACAAGAAAGAGATACTGGTTTCATTCTTGAATAACCAGATCAGGGATTTAAGAGATTTTGTGTTTGCTATCGAATCTGAAGACAGCTGGGAAAATGAGGCAATAACTTCATTTTTTAGTAGCAAAACTAAATTAGAAAAAAGTTTATTAAACAATCTCTTAAACTAAAGTAAGAAAAATGATCAATAATCATAATTCAATAAGGCAAGGAGGCAACATATGCGATTTTAAAAAACATTTTTTTAGTTCAACTGGTCTATCTTTTAGAGCAGAAAATAAAGAAACTTTTTGGGAAGGAGCATTTCTTAGCAACAATCCCCTAAAAGTGGATTCAGTGCCAGAAAAAGAAGCAGATAATCAAAAAAGCATAATAAAGATGATGAATATAATTACTGCGGATTTAATGAAGTCAAAGCAGATAATTGAAGAAGATAATAGTGCTTTTAGGAATTATCTGTTTGCATTATTGGCCAATACGGAAGTAAGAATTAGATATTTGATAAAACTTTTAAGAGAAAGAGGAGAAAGATGAAAAAAATAAGCAGCTTTTTTATTTTGTTTGCATTTTTAATGGGGATGAATTTTTATGCAAACAATGCAGTTGCAGGAGAGATAGATATTTTGATTAATAAACTTGTCGATAAGGGAATTCTTTCCCATGGGGAAGCCCAGCAGGTTCTTACTGAAACTAAAGAGGAAATAAGAGCAAATATTGCAAGCGGTAAAGAGGATTCATTACCAGTGTGGATACAAAATTCGAAATTAAAGGGAGATTTTAGATTGCGCTATCAATATGACGATAAGAAAAATGATTCTAAATCAGGCCGTAATAGAGCCAGGATCAGATATCGTTTAGGAGTGGAGTCTAAGGTAAATGATTCTTTAAAGGTAGCAGCCGGACTTGCTTCAGGCGGAAGCGATCCGCGTTCAACGAATCAGACTTTTCAGGATACATTTTCCACCAAAGGGATTAATTTAGATTATGCATACCTAGATTATAATGCAGCACCATGGGCTAAAGTTCAAGCTGGAAAAATGCCCAGGAAAGCCGTTCTTTGGGAGCCGACCGATTTGTTATGGGACGGAGATATAAATCCTGAAGGTGCAGCGTTAATGTTATCAAGGAGTTTATCTGGTATAGATTTATTCTTGAATTCCGGTTTTTTTGTTTTGGATGAATCAAGCAGTGCATCAAATGAGCCTTATATGGCTTATATCCAGCCAGGGGTGAGTGTTAAGATCGGTGGTAGTAGTAAACTTAAGTTTGCCCTTACCAATTATCTGATAAATTCCAAAGGCTATGATATAGATAATTCCGCAGATTCAAACACTAAAACAAGTTCAACGTTACATAAGTATAATTACGATGCCATAAGTCCTGCTTTTGAATTAGACACTAAAGAGCCTTTTGGCGGAATAGTTCCTTATGCAGGGTTATTTGCCGAATACGTGAATGCGTACGACCCATCGGATAATAATAGCGGTTGGGCAACTGGATTTAAGTTTGGTTCGGAAAAAGTAGCCAAAAACGGAGATTGGCAGTTTAAGTATATATATAGGAAGCTAGGCAAAGACGCATTTCTAGACGCCTTACCGGATTCAGATGCCTATGGCGGAGATACGGGGGTTAAAGGCCATGAGGGAATTTTTCAATACGGTTTAAGTAAAAACGTTACCTTTGGTTTGGATTATTACAACATGAAACCAATAGCGGATTCAAACAGCCGCCAGCATGTAATACAAGCTGATATTGTGTGCAAATTTTAATTGTGAAAGGAGAAATTATAATGAGAAGCATAGGAAAAGTGTTTTTGTTGGCAAGTTTTATAATATGTAGTTTTGGATTCAAGGTTTTTGCCGAGTCAATAACGATTAAAGGATCAACCACTGTTTTACCAATTGCCCAGGCATGCGCGGAAGAGTATATGAACCGGAATCCGCAGGCTGATATTTCAGTTCAAGGCGGCGGTTCCAGTGTAGGTATTGCGGCGATTTTAGATGGCACTACTGACATTGCCGATGCGTCAAGAGAAATTAAAGATAAAGAGTTGGATAAGGCTGCTTCTTATGGTATCAAGCCAAAGGCCCATGTTGTTGCTATGGATGGTATTGTTTTGATTGTCCATCCTAAAAACAACATAAGCGAATTAAGCAAAGCCCAATTAAAGGATATATTTACAGGTAAGGTTTCCTTTTGGTCAGGGGTTAGTGGTTCTTCTAATAAAATAGTGCCTATATCCAGAGATAGCTCAAGCGGAACATTCGAAGCCTTTAATAAATTGGTTCTTGATGGGGCAAAGGTTAGGCCTGATGCATTACTACAGGCTTCCAATCAGGCAGTTGTTTCTGTGGTATCAAGAACTCCGGGAGCAATCGGTTATGTGGGCTTAGGTTATGTTAATTCTTCGGTGAAGACGCTTGTTGTAGATAGTGTAAAAGCTACAAAAGAAACGGTTCTTTCCGGGGAATATCCTGTATCAAGGCCTTTATTTATGTATACTAATGGTTCACCTAAGGGTCTGGTTAAGGATTTTATTGAGTTTGTGAAAGGCAAAGATGGTCAAGCGATAGCAGAAAGAGAAGGTTTTGTAGGGCTGAGATAGATATTATCATTTGGCTCTACCTCCGGACACGGCAGGAGATAATCTTGCCGTGTCTTAATTAATAGCATAATAAAATGAGAATTAAAGAGACAATTTACAAATGGATTTTTACAATTTTTGCGTTTGCATCTTTGTTGTTTCTTGTTGGAATAGTCGTAGTGCTTTTTAAAGAAGGCCTTCCAATTTTTAAACATGTGAAGCTTGTTGCTTTTTTGTTCGGTAAATCTTGGTATCCGACATATGAACCGGCTGAATACGGAATTTTACCTCTTATAATGGGTTCTGTTTGGGTAACGGTTGGGGCAGTGTTGGTATCTGTGCCGTTGGGTGTGGGGAGCGCGCTTTATTTGGATGAATTGGCAAGCTATAAACAGAAAGCAATTTTAAAACCTATTATTGAGATATTAGCCAGCATACCATCGATAGTATTTGGTTTTTTTGGTATGGTAATAGTAGCGCCTTTAATCCAGAGGATTTTTAAGTTGCCGGTAGGACTTTGTGCTTTGACTGCCAGTATTATTTTAGGGGTTATGGCAATACCGACTATTTGTAGCCTTGCTGAAGATGCCTTAAGTTATGTTCCTAGGTCTTTTCGCGAAGCATCTTTTGCACTTGGTGCAAATAGGTGGCAAACGCTTACAAAGGTTGTTGTTCCGGCAGCAGGCTCTGGTGTATCCACATCCATAATATTGGGGGTAAGCAGAATTGTTGGTGAAACTATGACTGTTCTTATGGTATCAGGTGGTGCGGCAATGATTCCCGTTTCTTTTTTCCAGCCGGTAAGACCGATGACGGCTACTATTGCTGCAGAGATGGGAGAAGCGGCTATGGGAAGTGCGCATTACCACGCTTTGTTTGCGATAGGGCTTATATTATTTTTGGTTACTTTAGTATTTAATATTATAGCTGAATTGATCAGCCGGCGGTTCAGGATAAAACTAGGTCTTAATAGATGAAAAAAGACAATATACAGAATTTAGGTTTTTTAGTGTTATTTTTATGCATTGTTATAACCCTATTTTTTCTTGGGACAATAATATTTTTTGTAGTAGTAAGGGGTGCAAAAGTTATAAGTTTATCTTTTTTGTTTGAAGCTCCACGCAGGGCCATGACAGAAGGTGGCGTTGCACCAGCAATAATAGGCACTTTTTATCTTACGCTTGGCGCGATTATATTCGCTTTGCCTTTAGGCGTGGCTTGTGCAATTTATCTTTGTGAATATAGTCCGAAAAGTTTTGTGGTCAATATAATACGCATGAGCATAAACAACTTAGCAGGTGTTCCTTCTGTGGTGTTTGGGTTGTTTGGATTGGCTGTTTTTGTAAAGTTTTTTAATTTTGGGGTATCTATACTTTCAGGGAGTTTAACTCTTGGGATATTGGTTCTTCCATCGATCATATCTGCTTCTCAGGAAGCCCTATTGGCAGTTCCCCGCTCTATAAGGGAAGCATCGTTATCGCTAGGCGCTTCTTCATGGCAGACGATAAAAAAGATAGTTATTCCCACGGCTTTACCGGGGATACTTACCGGTGTGATTTTAAGTATCGGTAGAATTGCCGGAGAGACAGCACCGATAATGTTCACGGCAGCAACTTTTTATATAAAGAAATATCCAAGCTCGATATTCTCAGAAGTAATGGTTTTACCTTATCATATCTATGCGCTCATGACAGAAGGAACGCATCCTGATAAACAAACAGCTATTGCTTATGGGTGTGCTTTAATATTATTAATACTGGTTTTGTTTGTTTCTGCACTAGCTATTGTAATTAGACAAAGACAGAGGAGTTATCATCATGCATAATGGTACAAGGATAAAAATAAGTAATGTCTCTTTTTATTACGGTAATTTAAAGGTTCTTTCAAATATCAGCATGGATATTTATAAGAATCAGGTTACGGCCATTATCGGGCCGTCAGGCTGCGGGAAATCGACTTTTATAAGGCTTTTAAACAGGATGAACGATCTTATAACTAAAAGTAAGTTAGAAGGAAGTATTTATCTTGATAATAAAGATATATACAAAGCTAAAGAAGACGTTGTTGCAATAAGAAGGCTTGTAGGTATGGTTTTTCAAAAACCCAATCCTTTCCCTAAAAGTATATATGAGAATGTTGCTTATGGGCTAGAGGTTAATAATATAAAAGACAAGGCATTTATTGAACATAGGGTTATTGAATCATTACGAAAGGCAGCGCTTTGGAATGAAGTAAAGGATAGGTTGCATGATAGTGCGTTAAAACTTTCCGGCGGCCAGCAGCAGAGACTTTGTATAGCCAGATGTTTGGCGGTTGACCCGGAAGTGATCTTGTTTGATGAGCCTTGCGCAAGTTTAGACCCCGTATCTACAAAAAAGATCGAAGAGTTGATTTTAGAATTGAAAAGCGATTATACGATTGTTATCGTAACCCATAATATGCAGCAGGCGGCAAGGGTATCAGATTTCACAGCTTTTTTATATCTCGGAGAACTTGTAGAATTTGGGCACACAGAAAAGATATTTACCGTCCCTAAAAACAAAAAGACTGAAGAGTATTTAACGGGAAAGTTTGGTTAATTCAATAAGGAGGATGATATGTTAGAAGAGAAAATAACAGAATTAAAAAAAGAAATAGTCAGTTACGCCAGTTTAGTTGAGGGGATGATCGCTAAAGGTATAGACGGGTTTGTTAATAAAAAAAGCGAACAGATTAAAACAGTAATAGAAAAAGAAGAAGTTAAAGCCAACAATTTTGAAATATCTATGGATGAATTGTGTACTAGTCTCATCGCTCAGTTCCAGCCCAGGGCTAGAGATCTGCGTTTTATTCTAATGATACTTAAAATTAATAATGATTTAGAAAGAATGGCCGATCATGCAGTAAATATTTCCCAAAGTGCGGCTTTTTTAATTGAAAAACCAATGGTAAAGCGTTTGATTGATATCCCCAAGATGAGTGAGGTGGTGATAGCTATGTTAAAAGAAAGTATTACCGCTTTAATAAAAGAAGATGTTGCTTTGGCTAAAGATGTATGTGCAAAAGATAGTTTGGTTGACGATTTGCGTGATCAGATTATTAGAGAACTGATAACCTTTATGGTTTCTGATTCATCCACCATCCAGAGAAGTCTGCATATATTGCGCGTAGCTACCAATTTAGAGCGTATTGCAGATCTCTCTACAAATATCTGCGAAGATATAATTTTTATGGTTGAAGGTAAGATAATTAAACATCATCATCAAGATTAGCAATATGTAGTTATTCCCTTTAACTTTTGAAACCGATATCTAGATCCCAATATATTAATTATTCATTGAAGTACTCTTTATAAACAGATATAATTGTTTAGGGTAGTTTAAAATTTCTAACTCTATAAGGAGGAATTATGGATAATTCTAAGATAAAGGACTTATTAGATAATATTGAGAAAGTCATCGTCGGTAAGACCGAGAAAATAAAGTTTTTGATCACAGGGCTTCTTACCAATAGCCATGTTTTGATTGAGGATGTTCCCGGTCTTGGCAAGACAATGCTTGCCTTATCATTATCTAAGTCAGTATCGGGAAAATTCAAAAGAATTCAGTTTACCCCGGATTTATTGCCTTCGGATGTTACCGGAGGTTATGTTTATAATCCTAAGTCTGGCGAGTTTGACTTCAGAGAAGGCCCGATATTCGCCAATATCGTTTTATCCGATGAAATCAATAGAACAACACCTAGAACTCAGTCAGCGTTATTAGAATGTATGCAGGAATATAAAGCTACAATCGACGGAAAAACATTTATACTTCCTCAGCCCTTTATGGTTATTGCTACGCAAAACCCCATTGAGTACCAAGGTACTTATCCACTTCCTGAAGCGCAGGTGGATAGATTTTTAATGAAAATTAATATGGGTTATCCTACCGAAGAAGAAGAGGTAAAGGTTATATCAGGTCAAAAGCAGGTTCATCCAGTGGAGACTCTTAGTGCGGTAATGAGTTTAGAAGAAGTGGTTAAACTTCAGGAGGAAGTTAAAAGAGTACAGGTTATGCCAAATATTTTAAACTATATCGTAAAGATAATTTCACTTACCAGAAAAAGAGATGATATCAAAGTAGGCGCCAGCCCCAGGGCATCGATATCTTTGATGAAAGCAAGCTGTGCTTGGGCTTTTATTGAGGGAAGAGATTATGTTATTCCTGATGATGTCACTAAACTTGCCACTTGGATACTTCAGCATAGGATAAGTCTTGAACCAAAGTCACTTATCGTAGGCAAAACCGCAGAAATGGTGATAGCGGAAATCATTAAAGAGATACCTATTCCTTAAATAAATGCTTAAGATATTCATTAAAAAATGGATATTTATCTTTTTTCTCCTTTTATTTAGCCTTATCGGTTCTTTAAAAAGCCATATTGCTTTTTTTAATATATTTTTTTGGATTCTTTTATCGATTATTTTCCTGGAACTATTCTGGGTAAGTTTAGCTTATTTTACCGCCCGTTTTAGTTTTGAAAGAAACCTTCCCTATAAAAGTGTAGAAGACGATACGATTACAATCAAAACAAATGTTATAAACAAGACGATATTGCCGTTTTTTAATCTTGTTTTGGAGGATTATGTTTATTGTGAGGAGCCCACAAGACAAAAACATACCACAATGTTTGAATTTATTGGACCCAAGAAAATACTTACATTGACCTACAGATGTTTTTGTTATAAAAGAGGCAGATATAATATTGGTCCTTTGAAAGTTTTTTTCTTTGGTCCCTTTGGTCTATTGTTTTTTAAAAGAAAGTACGAAGTATTTTCAGAAATATACATATATCCCAAGACATTCACTATTCATAAATTAGGGCCGTTAACCAAAGGTATTGCGCCTTGGTTTGGCATTGAAACCAGCCGTGTAAGCGGAGATGACGATGAGTTTTTTGGTGTCCGTGAGTATAAAAGCGGTGATCCGATAAAAAAGATTCATTGGGCGACAACTGCAAAGAAAAACCAGCTTATCGTGAAGGAATTTCAAAGACAAAGTTTCTATAGAGCGAGTATTATTTTTAATCTTGAAAGACAGACTAATTATGGCACAGGACGCGAGAGAGTTGCCGAGTATATGATAAAACTTGCCGCTTCGATTGCCAAATACCTTACATTGAGAGGGGTTTCTTTTGAAGTTATCTCCCATACTCAGGAGACGGTCCATGTACCTTTTAATAAGGGTGAAAATCATCTGGAAGAGGTAATGAAGTTTTTAACTATCGCACAAGCTGAGAGTGCCGTAAGTCTGCGCGAGATTTTTGAAGAGTTTTCCAAACGCCTACCTAACGATTCCAGTATGATTGCGATTATGCAGGATAGTGACTGGGAATGTCTTCCCGCGATGATGTCTTTAAAGCTCAGGAACATATCGCTTTTACCGATAATATTGGTTTCGTCAAGCTTTAAAGAAAAAAAAGATATTGAAGAAAGCGAACGTGAAACAAAACTAAATGTATCCAAGACAATCGATTTTGTGCCCATATTTGTCAGTCGCGGGGATAATTTCGAAGAAATATTTTTATCAAGCAACATTAAATGACAAAAAATAAGAATATTATTAAAATAGAATTGATACTGACCTGCCTGCTGCTTTTTATAAATACTTTTCTTTTGTGGCATGTGTTGTTTCCCTATGGGTTTTATTTCCTATGCGTAATTGTGGTTGGTTTTATTTTAAGCGGGTATATCCATAGACGTCTTGGGAGAATTTTTGATTTATTGGTGAGTTTGGCTATTCTTGCTGTTTTTATTTTGCTTGTCATCTCAACAGTAAAGTCCTCTTTTATATACAAAGAAGTCGTTGAAATTTTTGTAAAGAAAATATTTTTGGCTTTAGTTATTTTCTCTTTTGCCGCATCATCGGCAATATATTTGTCATACATTCAAGTTTTAAGTGCTGCCGTATTAATATCCCACGCGCTTTTTATCACCAATTATACATTAATGGTTTTTTCTTTTGTAATTGCCTATCTTTTATTATGGGTAATGATAATGAGGGTAAAGCTTTATGGATATTTTTCCGATATTGATGAAATAAAGGGTAAAAAAAAGTATCCTTTATTCATTTCGTTTGTATTTTTTATTATCGCTTTTTTGTTGGCATGGGCATTGTTCGTTAAGTTTCCCATAGGTAAGTTTGATAAATTCGCAATTTTATTTCATCTTGAAGAATCTGCCAACCCAGAATTTCTTACGACAGAAAAAGAAAAAGATTTCTCGCAACTTGAGGAAGAATTGGTTGATAAGGCAGCAAAGTTGATTTCCGATTCAAATTACGGCACGATTGGGGATAAAGAAGCAAGCCTCACTTTATTTAATAAGTTGATTAATCGTTCGTCAACCTCATTAGAGGTTTTGCAGGCAGAAGCAGGGTTGTTTGATTTACTTAACAGGACGGGGCCAGGCATAGAAGAAAAAAAAGATGACCTAAACAGCATTTTAAATCAATACTTAAAGGCAAGGTTAGATTTCAATTTAAGTAGTAATTCTAAAATCCTAATTAATAGTTTCAATATGAACCCGTTTAATATATTTGATAAGTTAGCCAATATGAGTAAAGTTAATAAACTTAATTCCAGCGGTTCGTTGGATGAACTTAATGAAGAAAGCGAGAAGCTTACTGACAAGATAGACAAAAAGCATCTTAATCTTCAAGAGGTTGTAAAAATTGATGAGGCAGTAGATGATCTTAGGCAAATCAAACTAGAGGAGCTTTACAGAAAGAAAAAAGAAGAAATAAAAAATGATTTAGTGAAGTTAGAGAGAGAAAAATCTAAGCTAGAAACTTCCATATATGCAGGTAATTTAGAAGAAGGAGAATTCTTTTCTCAAGGGAAAAGCGATTTTAACATTATAAAACAAAGTGTTGTTAATGATTTAAACAAATTAAAAGAATCTTTGAGGCAATTATCTGTGTATCCAGAAACAGAAAACGAAATAGATAAAATTATCTCAAAAGCGAAGATTTCCAAGGATATTAAGGATTTATCGGATATTGGCAATGCCCTGAAGCAGTTAGAAAAAAGACCTAATGAGTCTACAAAAGGTAACATCAAAGGGATGAGAAAACTCATTGATTTGCAAGTTGGAATTGGAAATTTAAAAGAATTACTTTTAGAAATAGAAAAAGCTACCAACTTGGATAATTTTAAAGAGATAGATAAGGATATCAATCAATTAGCAGAAAAGCATTGCGAAACTTTGGATAAACACTTGAGCGACTTGTCCGAACTGTCCGATATTAAGTTATCCATTGTCAACGAGCATATAAAACAGATGATTGGCCAGGATTTAAAGGATTCCAATGCTCCGGAATATTTTAAAAACGAAATAAAACATTCTTTGGAAATTATAATTTCTACGAACAATGAAAAAGAGTTTAAGGAGCAGTCTACGAAGACTCATGAGAAGCTCAAAAATAATAAAACCGGTTCTGAAAAAGATATAAAGCAATTAATTATGAGCAAGTCATTTTTATTATCTAAAGAAAAAAGAGAGGAAATTAAATCCGAGTTAGAGAAGGATCTTGATATTCAGTTGTTGGATGAAAAACTCAAAGAGTTGAAACAGCAGATTGACCGGCTTGAGGAAGACAGTCTGTTAGACTCATTACAAAAGAATACTGATAAGCTTAAAAGCGAATTGGAACAATTATCCAGTAAAGGGCAATTATTAAAAACAAATCAGGATAATCAGGATAAATCTTTGGATGAACTTTTCGATATTTTATCAGTAAAAATCATCATAGAAAGTGAAACTTATCAAGAAGGAGAAAATAAACAAAAAAGGAAGGAAGATTCCTTTGAACAATTATTGAATGCCGAAGAAATGTCAGAGGAGGTAAAAGAACTTTTAAAAGATCTTAAATCAAAAATCGATAAAGCAAAGGATTTTTCTGAAATAAAGAGGCTTATGGAAGAAATAGACATGCTTGAAAATATCATGAAGGATAAAGTCGATGAAGATGATTTGAAACAAATAAAGCAGTCTTTAAAGCAAAGGATGCAGATACGTAAAGAATTTATTCGCCAGAATATAAAGTCTCGTTTAGCGCAGCAGCTTGATTTGATGAAAAGATCTAATTCTATTGATAATAATACGATTGATAAATTAAAAAGAGAATTGTATAAAAGCAAAACTGACGAGCAACTTAGGGATACGCTTGATAAGATAAGTTCTTTTTTAGAGCAGGAGTTAGTGTCTACCGAAGACAATTTATCATCAGCCGAAAGTTTTGATTGGCAGTCAAAGAATGAGGCAGCTATGGTCAAGAATGAAGATATAGTATCCGAACCCGGTCAAGAGGCTATGGCCAAAGAATTAATAGCCGTTCCTTTACGTATTGTTATGTCAGTAGATACGAGTGTACAACCAAAAGCTTTTTTTGTTTCCAATAAGTTGTTTGCAATTGACGTAACTGATAAATGTATTTGGACATCAACTAACCCTAATGTGGCTTGGATAGATCAAAAAGGTGTTATTCACGCAATTAATAAAGGAGCAACTGAAATTACAGCAGTATTTAGAGACACTTCTAGCAAAGTAATAAATGTTTTGGTTTCTGATGGGCTTTTATCTTCTGTTGAATACGCCATAGAAAGAGAAGTTGCCAAATAAAAATGAAAATATTCAAATATTGTTTTAGTTTAGTTATCTTTTCTTTAATTTTTACTTTCGCGTTATCAGCGCCAGAGTACAGCATAGAAAATACCTCATTAGGTAAGGTAGTAGTTGGCCTGACACAAGAAGAGGTATTACAGGAATATGGGTCTCCAGATTTGGTAAGAGGAAATGTTTGGTATTATGATACAGAGCAGCCGTTTTATGCCTATTTAAAAAATAAAATTTATCTTTATCCGGATAAGATTAAAGTGAGCCTTGGTTCACCTGTTGAACTAAAAGTTTTAATCGATAAGTTCGACAAGGGGATATTGGATATAACTCGGGATAGTGAGTTTATAGTAAGCGATGAAGAAAGTTTTATCGTTGACGAAAAGAATGTTATTTTTCCTAAGCGAGAAGGTAGTTTCCAGATATTTGCAAAATACAGAAACCGTTTAACCAATATTTGTAATCTTGAAGTAACTAACGTTGAGAGTGAAAAGGAAAAAATATCTCTAATGCAGATTGTAACATTCCCCTCTTTCGTAGAGACTGTTGAAGAGACAAGAATTGAATTTTCCGCATTCGGAGTTTTTAAAGATACTGATAAGAAAATTGTGTATATAGAAAATATTTCCAACCGTGCAAATTTTTTATTGCGTAGCGAAGGAAAAGTTACAAAGCAAAAAGACCGTTTTGTTAAATTTTTCAAAAAAGGCAGATATGAATTGTTTTGTACTTATTCTGATGTTTTAAGTGAGCCTAATGAGGTTGTTGTTTACGGATACGAAGAATTTCCAGGGCAAAAACGCTCTTTGCGCGAGATAAAAGCCTTTCCCGGGTATGTATCTGTTTTCCCAGATTATCGGATTGAATTTAAGGCATTCGCGAATTTTTTAGATAATAATTTTCATGATGTCACTTATCCGTCAAACTGGTTTGTTAAAGATACTGATATAATGGATGTTCTTGAAAAAGGCAAATTTCTTGCTCGTCAACCCGGGGTTACTGAGGTTATAGCTAGGTATAATCAAGACGAAAGTCTTCCTTTAAAGATAGTTGTTAATGATAAAAAGAAAACAGAACAAGCGCCAACTAACAAAATGGAAAAGAGGATTAGTTTCAAAGATTTGTTTGAAGATACGAAAGAAGAAATCGAAGATTTTAAGGAAGATATTTCTTCTCAATACAGGAAGATAGTTTCGATAAAGTTATCCGAAGAATATGTTGAGTTGGGATTAGGACAGGAGTTCGATCTTAAGGCAATAGCAGTTTACGATGATGGCAAAGAAGAGGATGTTACTTTTTTAAGTCGGTGGTTGAGTTCTCAGGAAAAAACCGCCGTAATCTCAAAAGGGCGATTGAAGGCAATGAATACAGGCAGTGCATTGGTTAGCTGTGAATATAAAAATATAAGAAGTCTTCCGGCGACTGTGAATGTTGGCGAAGAAAAACTTCTTTCGATTGCTGTAAAGCCGGAAAATATCAGCCTAGATATGACAGAGAGAGTTCAACTTTTCGCGGAAGGTTTTTATAGTGATCAATCAAAGCGCGATATTACTTCGCTTGTAGATTGGCATTGTGAAAAGGAGAAGATGCTAGTAGTTTCTGCAGATGGGGAGCTTATACCAAAATCTCCTGGTAGCACTAATTTGGTGGCTAAATATCTTGATGTAGAAAGTTTGCCAATTTCGCTATCGGTTAGATATGGCCTTAAGTGGTTTTTTTTGCAAGCACTTAAATTAATGTTACTGTTAATGGCACTTGGTATATTCTTGTTTATTGTTATGTATTTTGTTGTTGAAGCTAAAAAAGCAAAACTATTGATATTGAAGGATAAAGATTCTAGGCAGTTTATGTTAAAGCTATATGAAAATTTAAGTCGTCTGCTTACATTGGCAGGTTCTATGCCTTTAAAGGGCGATGCTTACCTTGCATATGCAGAATATGTACAGAATAAATACCAGATAAAAGACGATTGTTTTTTAGATATAGTAAAGCTTTTCGAAAAGGCGAAATTCAGTAGTTATGATATTTCTGAAGTTGAAAAAGAACATATTCTAAATAACTACAATTTGTTTCTGAACAGTTTGTTTTCCAGCCTAAAAAAAACTTACCAGATACATTTAAGAATAAAATCCGTTTTCTATAGGGTTGTTTTGTTGATTAAAACAGTTTAACTGTCATGCAGTTTATCAATCAGGGCGTTTATTCTTGAAATAAGCGGCCAGAACTTATCGGTTTGTCTTATTTTAATATGATCTTTTTTTTCGCCTTTTATCACACCATCTAGCTCTCTTAGGATTCTGTCAAATGATCCGATCAGTTTATGCGTCTGTTTATAAACCACCATTAAAATAATGGCAATCGAGCCAGGGGCAAGAAATAAAAGGATAATGCTGACTTGTTCTGCGATTATAAGCGGGTCAATATTGAAAGGAAGGATAAAATCCTCTCCGATTACCGAGAATACAAGAAAATAAAGACATAAGCTTACAATTAAAGTAGGTAATAATGCTACAAGAAATATCAGGTTCAGTATATCTTTCTGAAACTGGTTTGCATAAAAGGTCTTTCTTCTTTCTTTTGCGCCAGCCATTTTACACCCCTTTTGTTAAAAAATACCCTAAGTGCTATTTTAAGCTAAAAGACACCCCCGGTCAAATATTTTAATTAGACCCTTGACAAATAGGCGTGTCCAGGCTATACTTTAAATGGTTAATAGTTAAAAAGGTTAACTATTAAGGAGATTAAACATGAAACATAATGACCTGGATATTTTTGCGGATAAGATGTGTGAGGTTATTCCTGATATCGCCCGTGAGGTTGCTAAAAGGGAAAGCAAAACCATTCTTAACAGTAAAGTTAGCATTTCTCAGCTTTTCTTGCTTGAGCTCTTAACCAGAGAAGGCGATATGCCAATGTCTAAGATAGCTAGCAATATGGGGGTATCTCTTCCGGCCGTAACAAATATTACGGATAAGTTGGTAAAAGATAATTTTGTAAAAAGGCTATCTCACCCTAAAGATAGAAGGATTATTCTTATAAGCGCCACAGCCAAAGGCAAAGATGCGGTTGAAAAAGTAAATAGTATGAGGAGAAAATTTATAATTGAAGGTTTTGGTAAGTTAACCGCTAAAGAAAGAAATGTATATTTAGCAATTATTATTAAATTACGCAATATATTAAAAGGTAAGACCGATAACAAAAAAAATGAAAAGTAGAAAAAGCAGAATAGGTTATATTATTTTAGGATTAATTTTGATCGCTAATATTAGTTTTAGCGAAGAGGTTAATTTTGATAAAGCCACATTGGAATTGTCTTTAATCGATGTTTCCAGTATTGCCATAGAGAATAATCTTGATATCCAGATTGCAAAATACGATGCCTACATAAAAAGGAATGATGATTTAAGCAGTCGCTCTATATATGATACGATTTTTTCAGTTTCGGCAGCATATGATAAAGATGAAAAAGTTTCTTCCAGTTCTTTGGCGGCGGATTCAACAACAACGCGAGATTACACAGCCGGCATTTCCAAAAAGACTCCCACAGGTACTACAGTAGGAGTGGATTTTGAAAATCAGCGCGTAGATACTGACTCTGGCCTTGTGAACATGAATCCTAGCAATGATGTAAAGGCAAAACTTTCCTTAAAACAGGAATTAGGCAAGAATTTCTTTGGTCTTAAGGATAGGTCTGATATAAAAATTACTAAGTTAGAGATAATTAATTCCGATTACGCTTCTTTGGAGAAAATTGAAGACGCTTTATTGAATGCCCAGAAGGCGTATTGGGAATTAGCTTACCTTTATGAGGAGTTAAATATAAGAAAAGAAATGCTTAATAAAGCCAAGCATTTGATGAGAATATATGAGGATAAGTATAAACTTGGGTTAGTAGAAGACCCTGATTTGTTTGCTGCTCAAGCCAATGTTTTATTAAGAAAAAATGAGCTTAGAATAACAGAAGAACAGCTTGAGCTGGCCAATAGCGATCTGTTGTTGATGCTTAATGAGGAAAGTACGGATTTGGATATTTTGCCTAAAGAAAAAATAGAATTTAAAGTTTTTGATGTAGATTTTAACGAGTCTTTAAAACAGGCGATTTCTCATCGCAGGGACTATTCGCAGGCAAAAAACAATATAAAAGCAAAAAATATTAAGCTGGTAACCAAAAAAAACAATCTTTGGCCGGAGATAGATTTAAGCGCCAGCCTTACGAAAAACGGTATTGATTCTTCATATAGCGAAGCCTTATCGGCAATAAAAGATCAAGACAATAAGGAAGTATATGTCGGTTTTACTATTAAGATACCTTTAGAGAATTCGGATGCGAGATCACAGCTTAATAAGGCGCGTTTAGAAAAGGCAAAGTATTTAGTTATGCTTAAACAGGTTGAGCGTAAGATTTTGCTTGATATAAACGATAAGATAACTATTTTGACTTCGTTTTTAAATCAGGTAGAAACGAATATTACTATTGTTGATCTGCAGCAGAAAAAACTCGAAGCTGAAGAGGCTAGGTTTAGCTTAGGCAGATCATCAAGTGATATTTTAATTCGTTATCAGGAGGATCTATTAAATGCTAAGCTTTCTTCGGCGGTTTCAATATACCAATGTGAATTAGCATATATAGATTTATTAAAAAGCCAAGGAACGCTTTTAGATAGCTATACAAAAGGCAATGTATTATGAAGATTATAGAATTTAGCGTAAAACATTCTTTGTTTGTAAACCTTCTATCGGCTCTTATTATCATAGCTGGCGTTATTTCCATGTTTCAGTTAAGGCGCGAGGCTTTTCCGGAAGTTTCTTTTGATATCGTTACCGTGGAGACTATGTATAGCGGCGCTTCTGCTGAGGAAGTAGAGAAATTAGTTACGGCACCTTTAGAGAAAGAGCTTAAGAATGTAGATGATGTGGATGAGTTGAGTTCTTCTTCACGCGAGGGGTATTCTCTTATCGCGTTGGAACTTAACCCCGATTTAAACGAAAATGATGTAATGAAGGTTGTCGATGATATTCAAAAAGCAGTTGATCGAGTTACTGATTTGCCAGAGGGGGTTGAAGATAAACCTTTGGTAACTGAGATAACCTCTAATGATATGCCAGCAATAAAACTTGCCTTAAGCGGTAATCTTCCTGAAGCGCAGTTACGGGATTTAGCAGATAAACTCGAAGATAGAATAGAAAATATAGAAGGAGTTTCCAGTATAAGAAAAACCGGTTGGCGCGATGAAGAATATTGGGTGGAGCCAGATATAAATAAACTTAAAACATTTCATGTTTCCATAGAAGAGATTATGCAGGCGCTTTCTAAGAAGAACGTTACAATCCCCGCAGGGAAACTTCGTCTTGACGGACAGGAATTTATAGTTAAGACAACAGGAGAGTTTGTCGCAAAAGAAGATATCGAGAATGTTATTATAAGGGCTAATGATTTAGGTAATTGGTTAAGAGTCAAGGATTTAGCCAATGTACGCCATACCTTTGAAGAAGAAAGTATTATTCATAAAACTATGGGTACCCGTTCTATTACGCTAATTGTTTTAAAAAGAGAAAAGGGCGATGCAATAAAGATGGTTGCTCAGATAAAAGATGAAATAAAAGATTTTACCAAGAGCGTTCCCAAAGAGCTAAAGATTTCTACGCCGTATGATTTATCTTACTATATCGAAAGGCGGCTTAATGTTTTAAGAAACAATGGCGCAATAGCGATTGTTCTAGTGGTCGCGGTTTTGTTTTTATTTCTGCATCCAATGGCCGCACTTTTTACATCCTTGGGAATTCCTATTGCCATGCTGGCAACATTTTGGTACATGAATTCTGTGGGGATGAGCATAAATATGATCAGCATGTTCGGTTTAATTATTGTTTTGGGCATGGTAGTTGATGACGGTATTATTATAAGCGAGAATGTCTATCGTTATTTTGAAAATGGAATGCCGGCAAAAGAAGCTGCGATAAAAGGTGCAAATGAAGTTATGGCGCCCGTTTTTGCTACAATCATGACTACGTTTGCCGCATTCAGTCCGCTTTTATTTATGTCTGGATTAATTGGTAAATTCGTAAAACAAATCCCTTTGGTTGTAATTATAGCCTTAAGCGCTTCTGTAATCGAAGCGTTTGTGATTTTACCTAGTCACTTGGCTGATTTTGTAAAGGCGAATAAAGATAATAAAGAAAACAGGGTTTCTAAAATAGGCAAGACTATATTTAATAAGGTTTCAAGATTATATAATAAGGTTTTGAATAAAGCACTTAACCACCGTTATAAATTCGCCGCTACGATACTTATAATTTTTATTACCAGCATGGTTTATGCAAAGTTATTTATGCCATTTTTACTTTTTGGTTCAAAAGGAGTAGAACAATTTCATATAAGAGCAGAAGCAAAGCCGGGCACATCGCTGTATCGCATGGAAGAACTTCTGCGTCCGGTTGAAGAGTTTGTCGGCAATATGCCCAGGGAATATCTGGATTCATATGAGACATTGATCGGTTCGATATCAGAAGAAAGAGGTTTTGATCCCAATGCTAAGCAGGCTAGTAATGTTGCTCAGATTGAAGTCTATCTTAGCCCTGCCCAGGGGAGAAGAGTATCTGCAAAGCAGATTATGGATGATATGCGTGGTGATTTAGTTAAGATAAAAGACAAGCTTCCGGAATTAGAGAAGCTTTATTTTAAGGAGTTTAAAGACGGGCCACCTACAGGAAAAGCAGTAGATTTAAGAGTTCGAGGAGAAGATTTCCAGATCCTAAAAACAATTGCCGAAGAAGTTAAAGAGTACTTGTCGAGTTTAAAAGGCATAAAAGATATCGATGATAGTTATGATACGGGTAAAAGAGAACTGCGCGTTATTATTGATGAGGAAAAATCTACTATGGCATTTTTGACTGTAGGAGAAGTTGCGACAAGTCTTAGGAATGCTTTTGAAGGGGGCATGGCTACGGAAATTACACGTTCAAAGGCTGAAGAAAAAATCAAGGTTTTGGTCAGGCTTCCACAGAAGCAGCGTGATACGATGGATGTTTTTAATAATCTAGTTATCGTAAATAAATATGGCAATCTCGTTCCTTTAAAGTCTATCGCTACGATAGAAGATAGCTGGGGTTTAACTTCCATAGAGCATTACGAAGGGGAACGCATCATTGGCGTTAGTGCAAGTGTTAATAATAAACAGATGACTTCAAAAAAAGCAAACGGGCTGCTTAAGTATAAATTTAAAGATATCTCAGATCGTTACCCAGGGTACAGTATCAAATACGTAGGGGAAGAACAAGATAATGTTGAGTCTATGCGCAGTCTTGTACAGGCGTTCGCTGTAGCGTTTTTACTTATATTTTTGATCCTTGCGACTATTTTCAATTCCCTTATCCAGCCTTTTGTAGTCATGCTTACGATTCCTTTTGGATTGGTGGGAGTTATTTTTGCCTTGAGCGTTCATAATGAACCAGTAAGTTTCTTAGCAATTATGGGTATAATTGGTTTAGCAGGTGTTGTGGTAAATGATTCCATTGTTTTTGTTGATTTTATTAATAAACTAAGGAAACAAGGTATTGATAGGCGCGATTCCATAGTCCAGGCAGGCTTACTAAGGCTCAGGCCTGTCATGCTTACTACGATAACAACGGTTTTTGGTTTAAGCACCGTAGCCTATGGCATAGGCGGGAGCGACCCATTTTTAAGGCCAATGGCTTTGTCTATTTCCTGGGGTCTTTTATTTGGAACAGTACTTACTTTGGTAATAATGCCTTGTATTTATGCGATAATTGACGATATTACTGTAAAGGTTGTACATCATGCGACAGTGCGTAAGAATAATAACAATCATTAAGATTTAATCAGGACCATATCTTTATTATTTTCAAGAAGATATAAGTAAATTATCTGTAACAATCAATCCTGCCAATAATTATTTAAAAATCTTGCTTTTTTATCTATGGTATACTATAATTTAGGTTAATTATTGACTAAGGAAAACCGATTATGGAAGAATTTTTTAGAGAAGTTGTGCTTAATAAGATTTTAATCGTGACATTGTTTGGCTGGATAATTGCTCAGACCATCAAGGTGATTATCGGTATTATTAGGGAAAGAAGATTCAATTTCCTTTGGTTTATCGGTACTGGAGGTATGCCTTCAAGCCATGCAGCAGGCGCATCTGCTTTGGCGACAAGCGTAGGTTTAGAGTGTGGGTTTAATTCTGTATTTTTTGCTTTGGCTGCGATGTTCGCTCTTGTGACTATGTTTGATGCTCAAGGCGTAAGGCGTGCTACTGGAAAGCAGGCCCAGATTTTAAACATGATGATGACAGACATATATTTCAAGAAAAAGATTCAGGAAGATAGGCTTAAAGAGTTGATCGGACATACTCCTATACAGGTTTTTGTAGGTGGTCTTTTAGGCATATTCATTTCAATTTTATTTTTCAAATAAATACAAACAGGAGCTTTTATGCGTAAGATGATTATACGTATTGTAGTTATTGTGGCAGCGGTAATAATTGTATTTGCGCTTTTTAGAATTGGCAGAAACAAAAGTATTCTTCATAAATCAACCGGTAAGGTTTCTGCAAAAACAGCTTCGGTTATATCCCAGGCTCAAGAATATGAAAATAATGCACAGTTTTCTAAGGCGCACGATTTATATGCAGAGCTTATAGAAAAACATCCTGATAGCCCGGATTTCATAAGCTGGCAGGAAAAGCTGGAAGATTTAAACCTTAAGATGCTGTTCTCTGCGCAAATAACTCCCGGGAGCATTCAGTATACTGTAGAAAAAGGAGATTCTCTTTATAAGATCGCCAAAAAACATAACACAACGGTTGAGCTTATAAAGGAAAGCAATAATTTGACTAGTAACCGTATATATGTAGGTCAAAATTTGAAGGTGTGGACTTTGCCTTTTAATATTCTAGTTGATAAATCACAGAATATTCTTCTTTTGAAGATTAAGGACACAGTTTTTAAAACTTATAATGTGGCAACAGGGGCAAATAATGCCACCCCTGTAGGAACTTTTAAGCTTAAGGATAAGTTAGTGAATCCTGTTTGGTATAATGAAGGTAAAGCAATCTTGCCGGAAGATCCTGATAATATTCTTGGTACACGCTGGATGGGTTTTGATCAGGCGCCTCGCTATGGAATTCACGGTACATCTGAGCCCGGAAGTATTGGTTCACAGGCGACCCAAGGATGCGTAAGAATGTATAATAGAGAAGTCGAACAGTTATTTGCAATTGTTCCCGAGGGGACAGAAGTAACAATAATGGATTGATATGAACGGTCTTGATTTTGAAAAACCAATTTTAGAATTAGAAAAAAAGATCGATGAATTAAGGAGTTTTACAAGCGACAAGAAAATCAATCTTGCCTCTGAAATAAACCGTCTTGAAGATAAACTTACCAGACTTAAAAAAGATACTTATCGCGATCTTAATCCTTGGCAGCGAGTACAAATAGCTCGTCATCCGCAAAGGCTTTACACAGCAGACTATATTAATACGATTATGAAAGACTTTGTTGAACTGCACGGAGATCGTTTGTTTGCTGACGACAAGGCTTTAATTGCAGGATTAGCCACTTTAGATGACAGAAAGGTTATTGTTATGGGTCATCAAAAAGGACGTGAGACAAAAGAAAATATTATCCGTAATTTTGGCTGTGCACATCCTGAAGGATACCGCAAGGCGTTAAGGCTCATGTATATGGCGGAAAAGTTTGGTTTACCCATAGTTGTTCTTATCGATACCCCCGGTGCATATCCTGGGGTAGGCGCTGAAGAAAGAGGTCAGGCCCAGGCAATAGCTTACAATCTTATGCAGATGGTCGGGATCAAGGTTCCTATTGTTGTAACTGTAATCGGAGAAGGCGGTTCAGGAGGAGCTTTGGGTGTTGGTATAGGAGACAGAGTTTTGGTGTTGGAGAATTCTTATTATTCGGTTATTTCTCCTGAAGGGTGCGCAGCAATTCTTTGGAAAAGTAGCACTAAAGCTGCGCTGGCAGCAGAAGCCTTGAAACTTACTGCAGAGGATTTATTGAAATTTAAAATTATAGATGAAATTGTGCCAGAACCCTTAGGCGGGGTGCATAGAGACCCCCAGAAGATGTGTCAGACTTTAAAAGAGGCTTTAGTAAGGAATCTCAACTCTTTATCCGATCTGTCCATAGATCAGATACTGGAAAAAAGATACAATAAGTTTAGAAAAATCGGCGATATCACCGAACCCGCAAAAGATGCTTAATCAAGAGTTTATTATTTTAGGACTATTGAAATCCGGACCCCGTCACGGTTATGAGATTAAGAAAGAATTAAAAGATGTTGTCGGTCTTTTTGCCACGATAACCAATAAATCCATTTATTATCCTCTTAGGCAAATGGAAAAGTCAGGTGTGGTGAAAAAAAACATATCGCGCGAAGGCGCAAGGCCCGAGAAATATACCTATACCATTACTGAACATGGCGATAAAAAGTTTAAGGAGCTTCTTTATAAGAATATTTCTCGTCTTGAGCGTCCGTTTTTCGATATTGACATGTGTCTTTATTTTCTACCTTTTTTGTCAAAGACTGAGGTTTCTAAGAGGCTAAAGGTAAGGATGAGACTCTTGGCAAAAATAGAGCATTGGCTTAAAAAACAGGCTAAGCAAAAAGAAAAATATTATCCGCATCTTTCTGCGATAATAGAGCATAACTTAGATTTGATAATTTCAGAGACTGGCTTTACCAAGAAACTTTTAAATAGGTTAAACAAAAAATAAAAGCTAGCTAATCTTTGAGTTAAATTCTACCTAAATACCTAAAACTACAATAGTTTAGTTTCTAATTCAAAAAAACTTGAAATTTAATAAAATACCTATATAATAAAATTTAACTATAAAAATTTAACTATAAAGATAATAATGAATATTCCCAAAATATTACAAAACTCAGCTAATAATTATAAACATAAAACAGCAATATTCTTTAAAGGTCAGAGTATAAGCTTTGCTGATTTGGCTAGTAATGTGTTCAAGCTTACTTTTGCTTTGGCGGGTTTGGGTTTAGGCAGCAAAGATAAGGTTGCAATATATCTGCCGAATTGCCCAGAGTATATCTATACCTATCTTGCAATTTGGTCCAGTGGATCAACAGCAGTTCCGTTGGATTTTATGCTTACTGAGGATGAGCTTGTATCCTGTATTGAACACTCCCAGGCAAAATTTTTAATAGCAAAATCTAAGGTAAAAATTAGCATTTCTAATATAAAATCTAGGTGTAGATTTTTGGAGAAAGTCATTGTTATAGACGAAGATAAAGAGTTTATTAATTTTGGATCTCTTTTAGAAAATGCCGAAGATAAATATCCTGAATGTAACTTTTCTGACAAAGATTATTCGATAATCTTTTATACCTCCGGAACCACTGGAAAACCAAAAGGTGTTTTAATAAATTATGCGCAGATCGAAGCGCCTGCTAAAGGGATGAAACATTTTGTGAATCTTAACGATAAAGATGTTGCCCTTTGCGCGATCCCCTTGTCTCACTTGGGGGGTTTAGTTTTCCTGCAATCTATAGTTTTTCTGGGAACAACTGTTGTGTTGATGGAGCGTTTTATGCCGGTAGAGTTTTTAAAAAACATAACAGAAAAACAAGTCACTTGTTTTTGGATTGTCCCATCAATGTATTATGCGATTTTACAGCTCAAAGAATTCGAATGTTTTGATTTATCCAGCCTTAAGTGGGTGGTTTCATTCGGCGCACCCAGTTCTGCAGAACAGCTTAGGCGTTTTCATAAATACTGCCCGCAGGCAAAGTTTGTCAACGGCTGGGGAATGACTGAAACCAATGCCCCCAGTGTGGTAATTCCTTTGGGGAGCAAAAAGTTAGAAAGTGTTGGCCTTCCGGCTCCCTGGCTTGATCTTAAGATATTCGATAATGAAGACAATGAGGTTAAACGCGGTGAGGTTGGTGAAGTTGTGGTAAAGGGATCGGTTGTAACAGACGGTTATTATAAAGATCCGGAGTTAACCAAAGAAACTATGCGCAGCGGCTGGTTTCATACAGGAGATTTGGGCAGGCTTGATGAAGAAGGTTACTTATATATATGCGGACGCAAAAAGGAAATGATTAAAGTTGGCGGCGAGATAGTCTTTGAGCCCGAGGTGGAGACGGCGATACATAAACATCCTTCAATTGTCGAAGTTGCGGTTATTGGCGCAAAAGACAAATTAAGAGGAGAAGTTCCCAAGGCGCTTATTGTTTTAAAAGACAATACAAAATTAACCGAAGATGAAGTCAGACTGTTTCTAAAAAAGCACCTGGCACATTTTAAGATTCCTCATTACTTTGAATTTGTAGATTCGCTTCCCAAGACCCGTTCAGGAAAGGTCGATAAGAAACTATTAAGAGAAAAGAACAGGAAAAGCTAATTATGATGGAAAGAAAAATTCATATAAGTTCTAAGGATTTATTGAATCAAATTCAGTTTAAATCAAAAGAGATGTCTGATATTGCCTTAGTCAGCGGTCAGGTCCACAGGGTTAAATTCTGTCTGGAGCTTTTAACTGAAGTAAAGGAGAACTTCAGCACCATGGGGTATACCTTTTGGACAGGTAAATATAAAGGTAAAAGCATAACAGTGGGCAATGCCGGGCTCTATGCGCCGGATACTGTACTAGTGACCGAGTTATTGGTTGAGACTGGAATAAATTCTTTTATCCGTATCGGCAGTTGCGGCGCGTTGACTGAAAATATACAGTTGTCTGATCTCGTTATTGCTGATAGAGCATTAAGGGGCGATGGAGTTACTAAATACTACGTTAAAGATGATTTTATTCCAGCATCTTGCGAACAGTTAAACGATGTATTAGCTAAAGATATTGCTGTTAAAGGAAAAAAAGTACATAAAGGCACGGTTTGGACTACGGATGCATTGTTAAAAGAGACTCCTGAATTCGTTAATCCGGCAATTAAACAAGGTGCGATTGCTGTGGATATGGTTACAAGCGCATTTTTAACAATGTGTTCACTGCATAAGAAAACTTCAGCTGCGGTAATGGTGGTAAGCGATAATCTCATCACCGGTGAAGTTGATTTTACTTCAGGCAAGGTTATGGAATCGGAAAAAGTAATGTTAATCTCCAGCCTGGATGCAGCAGTTAATTTTAAGAAAAGATAAATGTCTGAGTCAATACTTGCATTGCCGGTCATATTTAAAAATGATTATATAGAAGTTTTGGACGAGACGCTTCTTCCTTTTGAACAAAAATACATTACGGTGCATACGCTTGAAGAAGCCTTGTCTGTATTGGGTTCTATGAAAACAAGGGCTATGGGCCAAGTATTATTGTTTTTTTACTCCTGCATGCTTTTTGAAAAGGATAATTCTATTGAGCAAATCGCCGCTAAGTTTAAACAGACGCGGCCCACATTTGATTTTGAGCTTTTGTCAGGTTTGCTTAAAAAAGCATTAGATAAACAAAAAGATATAAAAACCGCAGTGGAAAGTTTTATTGACAATTTTCAGCAAGCAAGACATAAAAGAGCAAAGCTATTGGCTTCTATCTTGCCACTAGATGCGCGTGTTCTTACAATCTGCAATGTTAATGCCGAGCTTGTCTATCTTACAGAAGAGATGAAAAAATTGAATAAGAAAATATTTTTTTATGTCTGTGAGACAAGGCCTTATTTACAAGGGACACGTCTTACGTTCTGGGAATTAAGAAGGCAGGATATCCCTTGTAGGGTTATTTGTATTAGTCAGTCCGCAACTCTTATGCAAGATGGGTTAGTTAATGCAGTCGTTACCGGGGCAGACCGTTCTAGCACACGGGGCGGGGTTATAAATAAAATCGGCACCTATAGTCTGGCAGTATTGGCTAAAAAATTTAATATCCCGTTTTATCCTTTAACACAGTATGCAAAGGATATTGATATAGATGAAGTAAAAATTGAACAGAGAAACAAGAATGAAGTGTTTATGTTTTTAAATAGTGATTATCCACAAGTGGATGCGGTTTATCCCGCGTTTGATGTTGTAAAAAAAGAGCTAGTCACAAAGAATATAGACCTGGATAAATTAAAATAACTTTAAGGAGGAAAAAGATGAAATTGTTATTTTTAAATCCGCCAATCGGTTCATGGGTTTACTGGGGCAAACATAGAGCAATTAATGTTGCGCATGTGCAGCTTACTGCCTGTATCAGGGAGTGGGTAAAGGGCGTAGGAATTTCCGTGATGGACTGCCGCGCATCGGAGTTAAACGATGAGCAGATGATAGAAAAAATCAAACAGATTTCACCTGATGTAATATACATGGGCGATGCCTACCAGATGACCGGAACGGTTGCGATACTGCCTCTTTATCAAAAGGCAGCAAAGTTAATAAAAAAGAGTTTTCCTAATGTAAAAATCTGCGTGGGCGGTTTTTATATTGCGGCAAATTACGAACAGATTTCAAAAGAAAGCCCTGATTTTGATTTTATCATTTCCGGTGAAGTTGATTTGACTTTGACTGAACTTATCCGGGTTTTAAAGGATAAGAAAACAGATTTTTCTTCAATCAAGGGCCTGCTTTATAGAGAAAACGGCGCTTTTAAAACCAACGAGTACAGAGAGCTTATAAAGGATTTAGATACTTTGCCTATGCCGGCGTATGATTTATTTCCCATGGATAAATATATCGGTTATGGTTCAATGCCTTTTTATCAGGAGATTTTTACTGCCCGCGGATGTCCATTTGGCTGCGGTATGTGTATAGATTGGGTTATTGTTGATCCAAGAGGTAACCGTGACTGGCAGCAGCATAGGTTTAAGTCTGCGGCTAGAGTGGTTGATGAGATGGAGCTATTATTGACCAAATACGGTAAAAAGTATATCCATATATTCGATTTGAATTTTAATCCTGTCAGACGCCGTGTAGAAGAATTCCTAAAAGAAATGCAGAAAAGAAAACTTCCTATAAAATACGCATTTTTAGGCAATGCCCATTCGTTTGTAAGAGATAAGGATCTTTTAAAAGACTTACGCGATACAGGTTTTGTCTGCGGCATATTCGGTCTTGAGGTTGAAGATGCTGAGACCTTGCAGAAGATCAAAAAAGGTATAACTGTTCAAAACGTACACGAGGTTACCCAGATGTTCAGGGAATTAGGGATTATGTCTACAATCACCTGGATGATTGGTTTTCCTGACGATGATGAAGCAAAAATTAGAAGGCGCTTTTCAGTTTTAGATGAGATTGATCCTGATGTGTCATCACTTCAGATGATGTTGCCTGTTCCGGGAATACCTTTGTATGATGAGTTTTCTCCTTATGTGGAAGAGCATGATCTGATGAAGTGGGATTTTCATCATCCGATAGTAAGGACAAAACATCTTACGCGCCAGCAGCTGGGTGAGTTGGCAGAGTGGGCAAACAGAGAGTTTTATACCAAGAAAAACCGTATTCAGCGGATTTTAGAAAGTACCACTTTGCATGAATACCCAAAGAACATTTTCAAAAGCTACATGTTCAATCTGGAGAAATTCGCTAATGCAGCGACAAAAGAAGAGATTATTCTTTGAGCTTTAACAAAAATAATTGATTTGAATCTAGAAAATCTGAATAAGTCAATACTGGTATGGGGTGCTTTATCTGAGGAGGCCACTGCTTACTTAAAAAGTAAACAAAAAAGCGTTATCGTCAGTGAAAACAGGCCTTTTCTAATAGGTATAAAGCACAATAAGGATAAGTTAATCCAGGCAAAGATTGATTTTGTGTATTGTACGGACAACATGCTCGGATTTTTGTTTTATAAAAAAAGAATAGAAGAGGTAGTGCTTTGTTATAAGAAAAAAGATGATATGGGAATTGTCGCTATCACGGGAACTCTTTTTGCAGTAACGCTGGCAAGATTGCACAACATAAAAGTAAGAGTTTTTTCTGAAGGAGATCTGGATTATTCTAGGCTGGATAAGGATAGCATTACTTTAGACGGCAAAACTTTGGCAATTGATGAGGATAAGGAATTTTTTGAACCAGTAAAAGATGAATTCATAGAAAAGGATATGTATGAATACAGATGATTTAAAAAAACAGATAATCTATTGGGCAAGGCTTCTTAATCAAAGGGGTTTGGTTACGGCAAGAAGCGGGAATATTTCCTGCAGGGCGGACGATAAAATTCTTATGACCAGCCATGATTCTTATCTTGGGCAGTTAGCCGAAGATGAAATCGTTCTGGTGGGCTCTGATGGAGACGTATTAGAAGGCGCAAAACAGCCTACCAGTGAAAAACCGCTGCATCTGGGGATATTAGGGCATATCGACCAGGCTCAAGTTGTGATCCATTCGCACAGTCCTTTTACAACCGCATTCTTCCATCATTTTAAGCAACTGGATATCTTTTCTTTTGAGGCAAAGTTTTATTTAGGAGATGTAAAAGTCGTTGCCCAAACTGGCCCTACGGTAACAGATGTAGATCCGGTAATAGAAGAATTGATGGATAATAATATTGTTGTTTTGGGCGATCACGGTGTGGTGGCGATCGGCCGAGATTTTAAAAGTGCGTTTAGCCTGATTGAACTATTGGAGGAACAATGTAAGGTTAACCTTATCTTATCAGGTAAGCAGGAACAATCTTTTAATATTGAAGAGGCCAAAGAAGAGATACTGCCGGAACCGCAAACTTATGAGTTGCTTTCCGAAGGCCATATTAAAAAACTAACTGAAGTCATAAACAGCGACACAGAAGCCCAGGAATTGGGTAAAAAATATGATCTAACCTGTTCATTGTGCGTTAAGGATAAAGATAGCGAAAAGTCAGCCTGTTTTTATTATCAGCAGGGAAGGATTACGCACACCGACAATAATCAAGTTGCAGAATTTTCGATTACAGGCTCAAGAGACGTATTAAAAAGGATCTTTAACTGCAAGATCGATCCTTTTGTCGCTATTACTCAAGGTAAAGTAAAAACCAAAGGCGATATTAATAAAATCAGCAAGTGGTATCCTGCGCTGGTGAGAACGTTCAAGCTTTGGGATCAGGCAAAAGTAGCCTAACGCTTTGAATTTTATATACAGATAGTTTTATAAAAATAATGAAAAATCTTTCCATAAAGTTCGCCAAGTTTGTAATTAAATTTAGGGTTCTTTTTTTGATTGTTTTTACACTTATTTCAATATTTTTCTTTCAAGTTGTAAAAGATATTACCTTCCAGACCAATATTGATGATTTTTATCCGCAGAAGCATCCATTTGTTACAGTACAGAATAAGCTTACCCGAATTTTCGGAGGCCTGAATCAGGTTTCCATTGCCATAAGCGTAAAAGAAGGCGATATTCTAAATAAAGACACGCTTGATAAGGTAATCCGGATTACCAATGAGCTTTATCTTATGGACGGGATAAACCCCGGGCGTATAACTTCTTTATCCGCGCGCAAGATAAAATATATACAGGCATCAGAAGACGGATTTTCCATTGACCGTGTTTTAAGAGAAGTTCCCGCTGATGAGCTTCAGATGCTCGCTTTAAGAGATAGGATCGTTTTAAGCCCCAATGTGTATATCCGTATGGTTTCGCGGGATTTTAAAAGCACGCTTATTCAGGCTGATTTTCAAAAAGGCGTGTCTTCTAAATATATATTCGATAAGTTGCGCGAGATAAAACAAAATAAAGAAGATGGCAATACGCAGATTTTTTTAGCAGGCAGGCCTATATTGGAAGGATGGCTTAATACGTATCTTCCTAAGATGTTAAAAATACTTCTTCTTACACTTCTGGTGGTTTCGGTGGTTTTATTTTTGACATTCCGTTCTAAAAGAGGAGTTTTTCTGCCTTTACTTGATTCTTCCATGGCTACCTTATGGGGTCTGGGGATGATGAAGCTTTTTGGCTTCAGGCTTGACCCGACGACGATTCTGGTCCCTTTTTTAATACTTGCTTTAGGTATCAGCCATTCGATTCATTTTATGAAGCATTATTATGAGGAGATGAAGCAGGAGAATAGAAAATCCAAGCACGCAGTAAGAAGAACATTGGAAGTTCTGTTTGTTCCTGCGGTCACAGCTGTAATAACCGATGGGTTTGGTTTTTTAAGCCTTGCCTTTATTCCTTTAGACACCATACGCAGCATGGCTTTAGCTGCGGGTTTTGGAATATTCAGCAATTTTTTGACTTCGTTTATTTTTACGCCCTGTCTGATCTCTTACATGAAACACCCTAAAATATTAGAGGTTGCCCGCGAAGAGGAGCATCTTTTAATTGATAAGATGCTGGGTCGATTGGCGAGTATATTAACCAATAAAAAAACACGTAGGGTCTTAAGTTTGGTTTTTATTGCAATTGTGGCGGTATCTTTAGTGGGGATAAATAAAATTGTCGTAGGGGATAATTCTTTTGGCTCAAGTCACCTTTACCCAAATAGCCCTTATAATAAAAGCGAAAGGTTTATTAATGATAATTTCGGCGGCACTAATTCGTATTATATTTTAGTTGACGGTCAAACTCAAGACAGCCTTATCGATTTGGATTCTTTGAAGAAAATTGATTCTTTAGAGCATTATATTCTTGATAATGTCAAAGAAGCCGGATATGCAGTATCGGTTTCTGATTATATAAAGGGATTGAACTTTGCAATGTTCTCAGGCGACAGAAAGTATTATGCGTTGCCCGAGATGAGCCAAACCGTAGCTGAATATTTATTTCTTTATGATATTTCAACATACCCGGGAGATTTTGAACCTGTAATCACATCAGATTATTCCAAGGCAAATATAAAATTTGATTTAAAAGACCATAAGCCGGCGACAATAAATAACGTAATCGCCAAGACCAAAGAATGGGTTGACGAGAATATGACTGAATCCGATACATTGAAATTTGAATACGCTGCCGGTGAAATCGGCATGCTCGCTGCAATAAACGATATTATCGCTAAAAGTATAATTCCAAGTGTAATCTTTATATCGATTCTTATTTTCGTATATTTATCTTATATATTCGGTTCAATCAGCGCAGGGTTGTTACTATTAGTGCCGTTAATATTCAGTATCCTTGTTGTGTTTGGGCTTTTTGGTTTAACCGGAATGAGTTTAACTACTGAAACATTGCCTCTTGCCGCATTAAGTGAGGGTCTTGGCATAAACTACGGCATATATGTTATTACGCGTCTCTTTCAGGAAGTAAGGCGCAGGAAACACCCCAGTTATGAGGATGCTCTTAAAGCAACTTTGGTGACTTCGGGAAAAGCAGTATTTTTCAGCGGCATGATAGTTTCTCTTGGCATTTTTGTCTGGCTATTTTCCGATATTCGCCTTCAGGCAAGACTGGGCGTGACTTTAGGAGCCACTTTAATTATAAATATGCTGGCTGCACTTGTGATAATACCACTTTTAATATTACTGGTGAAGCCGAAGTTTATTTTTGATATAGAAAAGTTTAAGTATTAAAAACAAGGAGGGAAAAGTTATGAGAAGCAAATTTCTAATGTGTTTGTTGGTAGTGTGTTTTATGTTTAGCGTTAACGCTTTTTGTATGGAATTTAAACACCACGAGGTTTACAAAATTACCGACGATATGGGTGCAGAAGAGATTATGGGTGTATCTACTTTTAATAAGTATACAAAGTTTGCCTATGATTATGAATCAACCGGTTATGTGCATTTAATTGAACAAAGCGGTTCGACAAGGCAAAGGACATTCTTACGCCGCAGGATTATTTTAGGTGATAAAACAACAAAGATTGACTATAAAGACGTTACCAGCTTTACTGCTCCCACTTCAGTTAAGGGATTAGGCATCTTAAGCTGGACCTACATGACCTACGGGCAAGACCCTGACCAGTGGTTATGGATTCCGTCTTTAAAGAAGATTCGTAAAGTCTCAGCTGCCCAAGGAGATGATTCTTTTTTAGGATCTGATTTTACCACAGAAGAAGTTACCACAAGAAAAGTTGAAGATGAAACTTACAAACTGTTAAGAAAAGAAAAGTTTACCGGTTACACTTCAAGCTTTAACAATAAAACTTATTATAAGGGCGCTGATTGTTTTGTAATTGAGGCAACCCCTATAAAGAGCCCTTGGTATTATTCAAAAAGAATTGTCTGGGTTGATAAGTTAACAGGCGGTGATATCTACGAAGAGATTTTTGATGCCAACGGCAATAAATATAAATATATCTTCAAGGAATATCAAATCAAAAATGTCGATGGTCGAGATTATTCAGTGCAGACCCATCTTGAGGTAGAGGATTTACGCTCTAACCATAAGACTGTAATTGAAATAAAAGATATTAAGTTCGACCAGGGTTTAAAAGACAGCGATTTTAGCGAAAGAATCCTGCAGAGATCAAAATGGTAAGCAAAAAAGGAGCCAGTATTATGAAGAGAATAGTTTTATTTATCATCGCGGTATTTATGGTCTTGGGTGTGACTGTAAATACCTATGCGCAGATGGACCAGGCGCTTGTGTATGAGGCTTTGCGTACAGTCCTGCCTTTTGAAAAACTAGAGATGGCCGGTTATTTAAAGAATGAAACTTCTTTAAGGATGGCGCATGGATTAGATGAGTTCATGAAATTCAAAAACGAAGTGAATTTTCAGGCCAATTACAGCATTAAAGATAATGTTGATTTTTTTACAACCATAAGGTGGTTCCACGACGGGTTATACAGTCTGGAAGAGGCAAGGTATACCTCGATAGATTCCAAGGAAAAAAACCGTAAGCTAAAAGTACCGGAGAAAATGCTTTGGTTAAGGGATTGTTTTGTGGATATTTATACGGATAGACTGGATATCCGTGCTGGCAAACAGCAGGTTGTCTGGGGAACAGCTGACGGCATAAGGATTTTAGATATCATCAACCCGTTAGACTACCGCGAGTGGACGCTTCCGAATTATTCTGATATCAGGATTCCTTTATGGATGCTTAATGTTGAAGGTGAGCTTTTAGCTGACGGTCACTTGCAGCTATTATTGATTCCAGATTATCAGGCGAATTATTACGGACCGGCAGGCGGGCCGTTTACTTTAAGAACCGTTGACGTGGGTGCAAAAAGCATAAGTTCTTTGCCGCCTTTTGTTACTACGACAACTATAAGTGAACGCCCAAAACGCAACTTTGAAAATACCAAGATTGGCCTTCGCTGGCGCAATGTAATCGGCGCAGGCTACGCACAAGGCCTGGAATACACGCTTAATTATTACCATGGGTATGATTTTGCATCCGCAGCTTATACATCTGTAAAGATTGTCCCAGGCGGATATTTTAAACTCACCCGCCGCGCAGAAGGAATTGATGTCTTCGGCGGAACATTTTCAAAGACAATTACAAGCGGTGCGTTCGGCGTGCCTGAGCTTTTTAAAGGCTGGACGATAAGAGGCGAGTATGCTTTTATAAAAAACGGAGCAATGAATTACGGAACCGATGCCAATATTGAAGGCACAGTAGATGTGGACCAGTTTAATTATGTTTTAGGGTTTGATAAAAACTTCTGGACGAATTGGCTGTTTAGTTTTCAGTTTATCCAGATGAATGCCAAGGAAACTGAAAAGTTCGATAAAAATCAGTATGTATTATTAAATGGTGCAACAAGAGGTCCTTTGGGAGATCAGGAGACGACTTTAAGTCTTAAGATCTCAACGGACTTTATGCATGAGCGCGTTAAGCCCGAGGTATTGATTCTTCATACCGTAGGTAGTGAGCGTTCAGACCGAGATTGGAGAATAAGCCCTAAGGTCAGCTTTGAAGTTAACGACCGCTGGCAGATAGCAGCCGGTGCGCATATCTTCGAAGGTGAAGAGCAGCTCTTAAGCGGCCAGTTTGATAAAAACGATCAGGTGTTTTTTGAGACAAAGTATAGTTTCTAAAAAGCTAACAAAAAGAACAAAAAAAGACCCCGCTTTAAGATGTAAGCGGGGTTTTTTTATTTATTATTTGTTAAGTTTTATTTTGGTCCAAGACGTTGTTTATCTTATCAGCTAGGCCTTTTAAGTGGTCTCTCTTACGTAGTTTTATTCTTGTAGATTTATCTCCATCAAGGTATTTTTTTAAGTCTTCTTCAATGCGGAATAATGCGCCAAAGGTCCTGTTGGACATTACAATGATAAAATAAACCAATATCACAAAGATAATCATATAACCTGACAAAAACGCCAGGTAAAAATTCCTGATGAATTTTACCGGATCCTTGGTAAAGAAATGAGCATTATTAAGCATGTTCCAGAAGTACCAGTGGGTTACTCCGGCTGCAAAGATTATCAAAGCAATAATTATTAAAATATACCTAAGCTGCAGGCCGTTAATGATGTATTTGGTTCTTTTGCTCATTGGTAACTCCTTTTTAAAGGTTGTTACAAAAAATATTCATTAATCATAGTGCCGAAGGTGGGAGTTGAACCCACACGAGGTTACCCTCATCGGTTTTTGAGACCGACGTGTATGCCATTCCACCACTTCGGCAAAGCTTATTTTTTATCATTGCCTATAAATGCTTTCATAATCTCTAAAGGCAGAGGGAAAACAATAGTTGAAGTTTTTTCCGTTGAAATCTCCACAAGGGTTTGTAAATATCTCATCTGCAAAGCAATCGGCTGCTTGGCAACGTTTGCTGCTGCAGCAACCAGTTTTTCCGATGCCTGGTATTCGCCTTCAGCGGCAATAACCTTTGCTCTTCGTTCGCGCTCTGCTTCAGCTTGTCTGGCCATGGCCCGCTGCATTTCCTGAGGCAGGTCAACGTGTTTTATTTCAACATTAGATACCTTAATCCCCCAGGGGTCAGTTGCCTTATCGATTATCTCCTGAAGGTCGTTGTTTATTTTTTCCCGCTCTGATAACAGCTCATCTAAATGCACCTGCCCGACACTGCTTCTTAAGGATGTCTGTGCCATTTGGGAAGTGGCAAATAGATAATCCTCAACTTCCGTTACGGCCTTATTCGGGTCAATCACCCTAAAATATACCACAGCATTTACCTTTACCGATACGTTATCCTTGGTGATGATATCCTGTGATGGCACGTCCAAAGTTACGACTCTTAGACTGATTCTTACTGCCTTATCAAACGGGACTAGCAGGAAGATAATCCCCGGACCTTTTGGCACTGATACAAGGCGTCCTAAGCGGAATACAACTGCGCGCTCATATTCATTTAATATCTTTATGCAGTTAGATAGATAAAGAACAACTAAAACTATAATTATCATGGAAAAAGGCATATCAAGCTCCTTTGGTTACTTGTAATTTTAAACCTTCAATACCAACGACTTTTACAGTGTCGTTTTTCTTGATAGCTGTCTTATCAAGCGTGTATGCGCTCCAGATTTCACCATGGCAGAGCACTTTGCCGGAATTCTTTATATTGCTTAAGGCTGTTGCCGTGTTTCCAACAAGGCCTTCTTTGCCGGTAGTGATTTTCTTTCTGTGGGTCTTGACCGCATTCACTACCAAGAACACAGCAATTGCACCTGTTGCTACAGCAAAAGGTATTATTATTTTAACTGAAATCTTTAAAAATTCAAATGGAGATTTAACCAGCATGATTGAGCCAAAGCTTAAAGCAACAATACCGCCTAAAGTTAAAAGGCCGAATGTGGGTGTGAATGCCTCTGCGATAAATAGTATTATCGCTAATACTATAAGTATTATACCCGTGTAATCTATAGGGAGTGCCTGGAAAGAATAAAATGATAAGAGCATGCATATTGCTCCGGCAATTCCCGGGAAACCCACACCCGGGTGTGAGAACTCAAAGATCAAACCGATAATTCCCAAAAGCATCAATATATATGCGATATTAGGGTTTGTTACGGAGTTTAACACCCGTTCCTGGAATGTAAGGGGGATCTCCGTAATAACAGCGTCTTTGGTTTTTAATACAAAAGTTTTTTCATTGATAATAATTTTTTTATTGTCTAAGAGTTGTTTTAATTCATCCAGGTCGCTAGCTATAAAATCAATAACCCTGTTTCTTAAGGCTTCAGTCTCGGTGCTGGAGATACTTTTCATTACTGCATCTTTAGCCCAGCGTTCGTTGCGCTTACGAGTCTTGGCGATTGTCGTAACCCAGGCAAGGGTATCGTTTAAAACCTTTTCACCGAGGATGTCTTTATCAGATTTATCCTCATCGGTCTTTTTTGCTGACGGAGTGATACCCATATTCAATGGATGCGCTGAGCCTATATTAGTTGAGGGTGCCATAACTGCCACATGGGAGGCCAAGGTGATAAAAACACCGGCACTGCCTGCACGCGCACCGCTAGGTGCAACATAAACTACAACAGGGATTTTAGAATTAAGGATTGTTTTTACAATGTCACGCGTGGAGTCAAGCAAACCTCCGGGAGTATCAAGCTCAATGACCAGGCAGACAGCCTCATCTGCGATAGACTGATCAATTGCCCTTGCGATATAGTCTTTTACAACAGGGCCAATGATGTAGTTATCAATCCTGATTAAGTTTATCCGGCTGGTTTCTAGAGCAAGACAGGCAAAAGAAAGGATAAAAATACCGATAACAAGTGCAAAAATAAGCTTTTTATTCATAACTTGATTATATTGTATAGGTAAAAAACTATCCAGTCAACACAAAAAGGGCCTTAAAAATATCCTTTAAAACTGGCCGCTTTTATGATAATATAGCCAATACATTTGGGGCTGTAGCTCAGCTGGGAGAGCGCTTGCATGGCATGCAATAGGTCGAGGGTTCAAATCCCTCCAGCTCCACCAATAGGTAACCTCAGCGCTGTTTAGACATCTAGACAGCGCTGTGTTTGTTGTCGGGGGGGGAAGTGGTATATGGAGCTCAGAATTTGTCAAGAAGTTATAAGTAGAATCAAAAAAGAAAAACCGAATTTTAACCACTTAATAGAAAAAAACCTTATAATAACGAACAACATAGAAAAGCAGTCGAGGTATATTCATATGAACTATTAGAAAAAGAAATAATAAAACTAAAGACAATAAAGAAATTTAATGATGATGTTGTTGATATTTTAGATATTATCAATAAGAAAAATCCAAATATATTAATTAATCGATTGATTAGTTTGGAAAAAAAATAAATAAATATATAAACAGCTTGAGAAAACCCAAAACGGATATGCTCATTTTAAAACCAAATTTTTACGGCATAGGATTTGATATTAAAGAGCTATGGCAGTGCATCATTAGAAAAATTTTTAAATAATTTATAATTAAGTATATTTGCTTCCATCAAAAACCCTTCATATTTCAATATTTATTGATATAATAACCTATTATGGACTACACACCCAACACAATAGAACCTAAATGGCAGAAGTATTGGCAGGATAATGCTTCTTTTAAAGCCAGTATGGATTCTTCACGCAAAAAATTCTACTGCCTGGAGATGTTTCCTTATCCATCGGGTAAGATACATATGGGCCATGTGCGCAATTACACTATCGGCGATGTTTACTCTAGATTTAAAAGCTTGTCCGGTTTTAATGTCATGCATCCTATGGGTTTTGATGCATTCGGCCAGCCTGCAGAGAACGCTGCCATAAAACACAATACCAAGCCTGATATCTGGACGCGTAGGTGTATTGATGCAATGAAAGAGGAACTTAAAAAAATGGGCCTTTCCTATGACTGGGATAGGGAAGTCTCAACCTGTGATAGCACGTATTATAAGTGGAACCAGTGGATATTCCTGAAGATGTTTGAGAAGGGCTTAGCTTATAAAAAAGCTTCCAGTGTTAACTGGTGCCCGGCGTGTGAGACTACCCTTGCCAATGAAGAGGTTATTGATGGGGGATGCTGGAGATGCCACACGGAAGTTATTCAAAAAGACCTGGACCAGTGGTATCTAAAGATAACTGATTATAAAGAAAGGCTGTTAGAAGATCTAAACAAGTTAAGTGAATGGCCCTCGCGAGTTATCACCATGCAGACAAACTGGATCAATAAAAGTAAGGGCGTAGAGATATTCTTTAAAGTAAAAGATACCGATACCATAATACCTGTTTTTACAACAAGAGTGGATACGATATTCGGAGCAACATATATAGTCTTAGCTGCAGAGCATCCTTTAGCCAAAGAGCTGATTAAAGGCAAAGCGGAAGAACCTAAGGCACAAGAATTTATTAAAGCTACAATTGCTAAAAGCTCTGTTGTGCGAAGTAAAGAGGACATTAAAAAAGAAGGTGTGTTTACGGGAAGTTTCGCAATTAACCCGGTTAATAATGAGGCTATTCCTATCTGGATAGCGGATTATGTATTAATGGAATACGGTACGGGTGCGATTATGGCAGTACCTACGCATGATCAGCGGGACTTTTTATTTGCCAAAGAACATAACCTGCCGATGAGAGTGGTAATAAAGCCACAAGATAAGGCCTTGGTTGTTGAGGATATGCAAGAAGCCTACACTTCCGGAGGCGTGCAGGTTAATTCCGGTGAATTCGATGGTTTAGACAATGAAACTGCAAAAGAAAAAATCGCTTCCTGGATGGAAGATAAGGGCATTGGTAAAATCCAAGAGCACTGGAGATTAAGAGACTGGCTTATCTCAAGGCAGAGGTACTGGGGAACACCCATACCGATAGTTTATTGTGATAACTGCGGCATTGTGCCGGTAGAGTCAGATAACCTGCCGGTTGAGCTTCCCAAAGATGCGCCGTTTACCGGCGAAGGCGGAAGCCCCTTAGGCAAGGTTGCGGAGTTTGTTAATGTGCCTTGTCCTAAATGCGGTGAGCCTTCCCGTCGGGAAACCGACACCATGGCAACATTCTTTGACTCCAGCTGGTATTTTTTAAGGTTTACTTCACCTTTATGTAATGATCTGCCGTTTGATAAAGAACAAGCCAAGTACTGGATGGGCGTTGACCAGTATATCGGCGGCATTGAACATGCGATACTGCATTTATTATACTCAAGATTCTTTACCAAGTTCTTTAAGGATTTAGGGCTTATTGAATTGGACGAGCCTTTTAAGAAGCTTTTAACCCAGGGTATGGTGTTAAAAGACGGCGAAGTAATGAGTAAATCTAAAGGCAATGTTGTTGACCCGGATTCAGTGATAAAAAAATACGGGGCAGACAGTTTAAGATTGTTTATTCTGTTTGCCGCTCCTCCTGAAGTGGAGCTGGAGTGGGATGACCGGGCAATTGAAGGAGCGTTTAAATTCCTAAACCGTGTATGGCGCATAAAGGACAACCTCATTGAAAAATTAGACTCAAATACGGAAAAAGCCCTTCATAAGGCAATCCAAAAAGTCACCCAGGACTATGAGAGTTTTAAGTTCAATACAGCAATCGCCTCACTTATGGAGCTGGTGAATGTTATTTATAAAACCGGCATTGATAAGAATGGTTATTTAAAGCTTCTGGTTCTATTGAGCCCGATTGCGCCGCATATGAGCGAGGAGCTTAATAGCCTCCTAGGTGAAAAAGACGCAATTACAAAAAAAGCGTGGCCGCAATTTGATAAAGAAAAGATAAAAGAAGAAACTGTTAATATTGTTATCCAAGTTAACGGTAAAGTAAGGGCGAATATCGAGGTTGATTCTTCCATTACAGAAGAAGACCTAAAACAACTTGCTCTTGGCAATGATAACGTTATCAAGTGGACTCTGAATAAGCCTGCAAAAAAGATTATTGTTGTAAAAAACAAACTCGTCAATATAGTTGTCTAAGCGTTATGCTAAGACTAAAAAAAGAAGATAAGGTATTTTTAATCGCTATCGTCAGCTTGATTGCCTTAAGTTTAGCGATCAGTTTCATTGTTAAAAAAAGGAATTTTACCTGTCCGTTGGTAAATCTAGTAAAAAGTAAAATTGCCTCCAATAAATCCATACCTATTAATATCAATAAAGCAACAGTTGAAGAGCTTACCTTGATTAAAGGCATAGGAGAAGTTTTGGCTTCTCGGATTATCGACTACCGCAATAAACAAGGTGATTTTAAATCAATCGAAGAATTAAAGAATGTTAAAGGCATCGGCGAGCATAAGCTTAACAGAATAAAAAATGAAATCATTCTTGAATAAAATATTTACCAAAATCAATGATAGCACCGCACCGATTGTTCTGGTGGTTATACTGTTGTGTTTGGGTATTATCTTTGAGAAGGTTTTTGCTTTGCCATTTTTGCTGCTGTGTGCATTGCTTATTTTAGTTTTATTGATAAGTGTTATATTTCTGCAGAAGAGTTTATCCAGCAACACAGTTTACTTACTGTTTTTTATTCTTGGTGCGATGCTTGTAGTCAATAGCAACACTTTGGCCAACAACCATATCGTAAAGGTACCGTTTGTGTTTGAGCAAGAGGTATTAGTCGACGGTGTGGTTATTGATGACCCGAGAGTTACTAAAAAAAGGATGAGTTTTTCCTTAAAAGTAGACAAGCTTTATTTTAAACAAGATATTCCGATTAAGGTTACCGGCAACCTGCTGGTACATTTATATAAAAATGCGAATATTAACTATGGGGACAAGCTTTTAGTTAAAGGGAAGCTGTCGCGTGCGTATAATTTCAGCTCCGGCTTTGATTACCGGGAGTATCTGGCAAGCAAGGGAATATACGCATTGTTTTTCGTCTCCCGCGATGACCTACTGGAAAAACAGGGTAATCTGATGCTTCATCCTGTAAAGCATGCTGCTTATAAAATCAGGAACAATATTAAGAATATTTTTAAAACAAAGCTTCATCCTGCGTATGCCGCAGCTTACAATACGATCATTTTAGGAGAGAGTAAAAACTTGCCCAAACTATTCAGGGATAATTTTGTAAAAACAGGCACGGCGCATGTTTTGGCAGTCAGCGGCCTGCATGTAGGGATAATATCACTTTTACTATTTTTTGTGTTGAGATTTTGCAGAATTCCTAAAAGATTAGTTTATTTTTTGATGATAATAGTGTTGATCAGCTACTGTTTTATAACCGGGCTTAGAATATCGGTTATCAGGGCAACAGTTATGGCAGTTGTGGTATTAGTCGGGTTCTTAAAACAAAAACCTGTACATATTTATAATAGTCTAAGCCTGGCTGCCTTGATAATACTAGTGTTTAACCCGAATGAACTGTTTAATGCGGGGTTCCAGCTTTCGTTTGTGAGTGTTTTTAGTATTGTAACGTTTGTTCCTTTGTTAGAGAAGGCATTTGGATTTTACGAATGGCCGAAATTAATAAAAAATATGTTTTTTAAGCCTGTTTTTGCCTCATTCAGTGCCTGGATCGCCACTATGCCTATAATTATAAGCAACTTCGGCATAGTCAGCTTGATCAGCGTATTGGCTAACTTTATAATTGTTCCCTATATGGCAGTAGTTTTATCAGCCGGGTTTCTTTTGATACTAGCTGGCACTGTACTGCCTATATTTAATTCTCAAATAGTAAATTTTACTAGCATTGTAATGCACGCTCTTTTTATTATGACCTCTGAATTGGCTAAAATACCCCACGCCTTTGTCTTGATTGGTAATCATTGACAATTGGGTGATACTGTGATAAATTTAGCGTTATGAAAAAGATACTAACCATATTATTTTTAATGAGTTTTGTGTTTGTAGCCAATAGTTCTGCTTTTTGGATTTGGACACCCAAGACCAACAAGTGGGAAAATCCTAAATACAGTGTAAAGCAAAATCCTAAAGAGCATTTTGATTACGCGCTTGATTTTTACCAAAAAAAGGATTATAAACGTGCAATTGCTGAATTCAGGCGTTTGATTAAGAATTATTCCGATGCCTATGAGGCAGCAGAATCACAGTTTTATATTGGTAAATGTTATGAAGGTCTGGGTAAAGATTATGAGGCCTACAAGGCGTATCAATTGGTGATTGATAAATACCCGTTTAACAAGCGCCACGAAGAGATAATTCAGATTGAGTATGATATTGCCGAGAGGTTTATTGCCACCAAAGACGAAAGTAAGTTTTTAGGGTTGAATTTTCAGCTTGAAGACCCGGTAGTAGAGATTTTAAAGAAAATCGAGGAAAACTCTCCTTATCATAAGCTGGCAGTAAAGTCAATTTATCGGCTGGGGGTTTATTTAAAAGCAAAAGGGCTTTATTATGAAGCTCAAAAAGAGTTCGAGCTGTTGCTGGATAAATACCCTGACAGCGAATGGGTTGAACCAACAAAATTTCAGCTGGCTGAATGTTTATCTCTAGTTTCGCCTGAGGCCGAATACAGCCAGAATCTTACCCAGGAAGCAAGGAAGAAATTTGAGACTTTTGCCAAGGATCATCCGGAGGCAATACTAGGTGATTCGGCAAGGGCAAAGGTAAGCCAGTTAAAGAAAAAAGAAGCAGAAAGTAATTTTATAATCGCGCAGTTCTATGAAAAACAAAAGGATTACGAGGCCGCCAAGGTTTATTATGATTATGTTATCGATAACTATCCGGAAAGCGATTTTGTGGCTAAGGCATTTGAGCGCATAAAAGAAATCGATAGTAAAATATCGGAGAGCAAATAATGAAATCTCTAAATAATATTGTTTTATTTTCATTAATCGTATTGATAACTGTTAGTTTAACTGCTTGTGGTTATAGCACATCGGGCGCAAATCTTCCTGCAGGGATAAAGACAATACATGTATTACCGTTTAAAAATAAAATTGACATCACATCCGAAGTGACCACGCTTGACAGGTTCAGAAGCTATCGTCCGCTTTTGGAGGTAGATATCAGGAATGCCGTAATCGACAGGTTCCTTTTAGACGGTGCCTTAAAAATAGACGATAGCGAAAATGCAGACTGGATTTTAGAGGGTGAATTGGCTGAGTTCAGAAAAGACGCTTTAAAATATACCTCTGATGATGAGACAGTAAAAGAATACAGGATAAACATCATAGTGAATATTTCACTTTTCGATAAAGACGGAAGAATTGTTTGGAGTGAGCCCGGATTTACCGCAGACTCAACTTACTTTACCCAAGGCGCCAATGCAAAAAGCGAAGTTACTGCCATTGACGATGCCTTGACTGATTTGGCAAGGCGCATAGTAGAAAGAGTAGTGGAAGATTGGTAAGGTATGAATTTTTTTATTTACGCAGATAATGCCGATTTTATAGATTTGCAGATCGATAAGATAAAAAACCACCATTGCAAGAAGTCTTCATTGGATTTTAATTTTCACACGCTTCACGCAAACGATATCCGCAGTAAAAGAATAATAGAAGAACGCCTTTTGCAGCTTCCTTTAAACGCAAAAAAAACAGTATTAGTTATAAGGTGTACCGAACAATTAAAAAAACCGATAAAAGATTTTTTAATAAGTTATTTAAACAGGCCTTATGAGCATGTGGTTTTGGTTTTAGAAAGCTCGCAGGCGCCAGATAAGAAAGATTATTTTTTTAATAATCTGCCTAAAAGCGTCAGGGTAGTCCACGGGGAAAATAGTTTTTCCTTTAATGGCTTTGATTTATATCACGCAATTGAAAAAAATCAGCCTGCGCGGGCTTTGAAGATACTTTCTTTTTTGCTTGATAAGACAAAACCGGTTAAGTTATTAGGGGGTATGGCAGGGTATTTTGCTAAAAGGCCCCCTGCGAGGGATAAAGAACTAAAGCTTTACTTAGAATATATGCACGATGCAGATATTAGAATAAAGACCACGTCTATTGATCCAAAGCTTGTTATGGAGCGACTGGTTTTAAGAATGTGTTTTATTAAGTAATAGCTGCAGTCTGGAAGCTTTACGTGTAGCGGTATTTTTGGGAATTATGTTCTTTTTAGCAGCTTTGGCAAGTTGAGACGCTATCTTAGGTAGTAATTCTTTAGCCTCAGCTGTTTTTTTCTCATCGATCAGTTTTTTGAAAAGCTTGATTGATTTTTTGAACTGATTCTTTATTTTTACGTTATGAGTATGTCTTTTTTTGCTTTTTCTTAATTCTTTTAAAGCTGAATATCTTTGCGGCATAATAATCTTTCCTTTCTAAGGTGTTAAATATAGCAGAAACTTTTTTATATGTCAACCAATAAATCTATTCTTTTCTCAGCCTCAAGTATAACTTTCGCAACGATAATCTCGCGTATTTTCGGCTTTATCCGCGATATTATGCTGGCCGGATTCTTGGGTACGGGTATATTTGCCCAGGCATTTGTAATTGCTTTTAGGATTCCCAATCTATTAAGGACTCTTTTTGGAGAAGGTTTGGTGAATTCTGTATTTGTGCCTGTATTTTCAGGATACCTGGAAAAGAATGAGACCTCGCGTTTTTGGCATTTGAGCGTTTCACTTTTTAAAAGGATTGTATTGATCCTGATTTTGTCAGTTATAATAGGTGTTTTTCTCATGCCGATCGTGGTAAGGCTGATCGCACCAGGTTTTATTAATGACCCCCAAAAGCTGGGGGTGAGCATTGACCTGTCACGGTTAATGTTTCCTTATATTTTGCTGATTTCAATCGCAGTTTATTTATCTAGTATCCTAAACAGTCATAAGATATTTTTCTTACCGGCAGTAAATCCTGCCATTTTAAATATTTCTATCATAATCACATTGTTTTTATTTTCTAAACAAATAAAATACGATGTTACGCCTTTAGGTGTTGCTGTATTGGTTGCCGGATTTTTACAGATTGTTGTGTTAATGCCAACTCTTTTTAGAAAAGGCTTCCGAATGGATTTTTTAAAAAGCAGCGATAAGGGTGAGGTTTTAGTGAGAAAGAAAATTCTTAATCTTGCTTTGCCCAGAATATTCAGCTCTGCCGTGTATCATGTAAGCGTTTTTGTAGACACGATTCTCGCGTCATTATCAACAATAGTAGGCGAAGGTGCGATTGCCGCAATTTATTACGCAAATAGGATTATTCAGTTTCCTCTGGCGATATTTAGTTTTGCTATCACAACGGCAGCTTTGCCGACATTGTCGCGTCAGGCTTCCGGGGCGGATTTAAGCAGTTTTAAAAGAACAGTTTCCTTTACGATAGAGAATATTATTTTTATTCTTGCTCCCATAAGCGTGCTTTTGTTTGTTTTGGCCCGTCCTGTGATAGAGATAATATTTCAGAGGGGGGAGTTCGGGCAGTATTCTACGAATATTACCAGTAGCGTTCTGTTTTTCTATTCGTTTGGTCTGTTATTTTTTGGAGTGAGCCGAATGCTTTCAACAAGCTTTTATGCTATGCAGGATACACTCACTCCTTTAAAAAGCGCAATCATAGCCTTGATTGTAAATGTCGTACTTGATTTAATATTAATGTTTCCTTTAGGCGTTGGCGGTCTTGCCTTGGCAAGCGCTGTTGCATCTTTTATTAATGCCGGTATGCTTTTTAGGATACTTGATAGGAGGCTAGGTTTTGGTTTGTCGGGTTTTCTAATGAGAGAGTTTATAAAAATAATTATTATAAGCGTGATCATGGGTTTTGTAGTGAATTACTCGTGGCAAAATTTTATGTTTACGAATCAGGTTATTAAGCTTGTGATTGTGCTGTGTATTGGATCGGTTAGTTTTTTAGTTCTAAGTCTGCCGTTTAAAGTTGATGTCACCAGAAGATTTATCTTATGGACAAGAAAAAGATAAAATCCCTTCCTGATGCTCCCGGAGTATATATGATGAGGAATGGTAGAAAACGCATCATATATATCGGTAAAGCAAAATCATTGAGAAAAAGAGTCAGCCAATATTTTAGGAAAAAGTCTGTCTTGGACATAAAAACCGCTAAAATGGTCGGGTATATCCAAAACATTGATTTTATAACTACCGCTACAGAAGATCAGGCATTGATTCTGGAAGCAATGCTTATTCGTAAATACAGACCTTATTACAATATTGAACTTAGAGATGATAAAAGTTTCCCTTTTGTTATGATTACAAAAGACAGATTCCCGCGTGTTTTTATTGTGCGCCCCAAGGAGAAAATAGATGCATTTTATTTCGGTCCATTTACGAGCGCAAATTTATTGCGTAATTGTTTAAAACAGATAAGAAGAATATTCAGTTTTTGTACATGCAAAAATCCAAAAAAGAGCTGTCTTTATTCCAAGATCGGACTTTGCCCGGGGGCAGATATAAAAGGTAAGAAATTAGTAAGTTATAAAAGGAACATAAAAAACCTTAGGCTTTTTTTAGAAGGTAAAAACGATAAGCTCTTAGCTGGGTTAAATCAACAGATGCTTGTTGCCAGCCGTAAGAAAGATTATGAAACCGCTATTAGAATAAGGGATCAGATAAGATCTTTCAGCAATCTTACCCAGAATAAAGACATAACTATATTAGAACAGCTTAAGAAAAGCCTGCATCTTAAGAAAATTCCTTTTAGGATTGAGGCGTTTGATATCTCTAACACTTCAGGTACATTTGCAACTGGTGCGATGGTAAGTTTTTTAAATGGTCTGTACGATAAAAATAACTACAGAAGATTTAAGATTAAGAGTGTTTCAAAAATAGATGATTATGCAATGCTTAAAGAAGTATTGTTACGCCGCTATAGAAGGGTGATAAAGCAGTCTTTAACGCTACCCGACTTGATTGTTGTTGATGGAGGAAAAGGACAACTTGCTTGCGCAAAGGAGGTTTTAGAGGAGTTGAAGCTCGACATAGATTTAATCTCTATAGCCAAAAAAGAGGAAGAGATATTTACACCTATAAGAAACAAGGCTGTTGTTTTGCCTTTTGATTCAAGTAGTTTGCAGTTTTTAAGGTGCGTGCGCGATGAGGTGCACAGATTTGCGATTAGTTACCATAAACTATTAAGAAAAAAAGGTTTTTTAAGTGAGAAAAAATAGACAAAATAAGCTTAGTTCTTTTGATTTTGCAGTTTTTAAGGCAGTTGTTGAAATACCTTTTGCTCAGGTGAGGACTTATAAATGGGTGGCTAAAAGAATCAATCGTCCAAAGGCTGCGCGCGCTGTGGGAAACAGCCTGAATAAAAACCCTTGGCCTTTATTGGTGCCCTGCCATAGGGTTGTGCGTGCTGACAGCTCTTTAGGCGGCTACTCAAAAGGCGAGAAAACTAAGAAAAAATTATTAGATTTAGAGAGAAAAATCAAGGATTTGATGTTATAATAAAAAGCGTTATAATTGTTTTTAGTTGTGAGTTAAGGAGAAGGCAATGGATATAAAGAAATATCTTGATCAGATGGTGGAAAAGAACGCATCGGATTTATTTATCAGAGTCGGCGGTCCTGTAAGGATGCGTATTGCCGGAAGGATATTTGCCGTGGATACAAAACCTTTGGAGCTTACGGATGTAAAACAGGCAATTAGTGATCTGACCACTCCACAGCAGCTTAATACTCTTGAAACCAAGCGCGACGTTGATTTTGCTATAACCATGTATGTGCGCGAATTCGACAGGCGGTTCCGCGCAAGCATTTTTCATCAGCGTAATACCCCGGCTATTGTCATCAGGCTTATAAGGAATAATATAGATACCTTTAAGGAGTTGTTGCTTCCGTCTAAGGTTTTGACTGATCTTTCACTAGAATCACGCGGGTTGATATTATTTACCGGTACCACCGGAAGCGGTAAGTCCACCACCTTGGCAAGCATGATTGAATATATAAATAGTAATTGTCAAAAGCATGTGTTGACTCTTGAAGAGCCGATCGAATTTGTATTTAGAGATAAAATCTCGATTATAAACCAAAGAGAATTAGGTATGGATGTTTCAGATTATCCTACGGCACTAAGGGCGTTTACGTTACAAAGTCCCGATGTTATTTTTATCGGTAATATCCGCGATCAGGATACGATGTTTGCAGCGATGAACGCAGCCGAGACAGGCGTGTTGGTTTTAAGCACTTTACATACTGTAAACGCAATGCAGACAATTGAACGTATTATTAATTTTTTCCCTCCTTATCAGCATAATGAGATAAGGATGCAGTTATCTTTACTTTTAAAGGGCGTTATTTCTTTAAGACTTATTCCTACAACAGACGGCTTAAATAGAGTTCCTGCCTGTGAGGTAATGGTGAATACGCCTACTGTATCCAGGTTAATCCGCGAGGGAAAAACCTGGGAGATTCCACAGTATATCGAACAGGGAGAGCTTTTTGGCATGCAGACATTCAACCAAGCCTTGGCAAAACTTGTAAAAGAAGGTTCCATAACAGAAGAAGTTGCGTGTGATTTTTCCGACAATAAAGATGAGTTTTATCTGATGTTAAAAGGTATTAAGAAAGGACAGTAGTTTTATTATGCGTGAGCTGATTACAAGAAACTTAGAAACATTAAAAGAAAAATTAGATTACCTACGAGGTTATCTTTGAGATAGAGAAAAAAAATGAACGCTTATGCCAGTTAAACGAACTTATTTCTAAACCTGATTTTTTTAAAGATGAAACTAATTCCAGAAAAGTTCTTACTGAATTGAAGCGTTTAAAGTCGCTTGTCAATCCTTGGCTCGAAGCCAATAATGAATTCATCGAGCTAAATGAATTATTAGAAATAGTTGAGGAAGAAGATACGAATGCTTTATCACAGTTGAATAATGATGCTTCAGCTCTTTTAAAAAAAATAGAGGCAATGGATTTTAACCTGCTTTTTTGCGGTGAATTCGATAATAATAATTCGATTCTCAGTATCAATGCCGGAGCAGGCGGAACAGAATCTTGCGACTGGGTGAGCATGCTTTTGAGGATGTATGTAAGGTTCTGTGAAAGAAAAGGCTTCAAGGCTAAAACCGTGGATTTACTCGAAGGCGAAGAAGCAGGAATTAAAAATGTAACACTTTTTATAACCGGAGATAATTCTTTCGGGTTTCTAAAAGCTGAGCGCGGAGTTCACCGTCTGGTGAGGATTTCACCGTTTGATTCCAATAAAAGAAGACATACTTCTTTTGCTTCGGTTGACGTAATCCCTGAGATTGAAGATGATACGGAAGTTGCTTTGGATGATAAGGATTTAAAAATCGATGTGTACCGAGCTTCTGGTAAGGGAGGCCAAGGGGTAAATACCACTGATTCGGCAGTGCGCATTACGCATTTACCCACGGGGATTGTGGTTACTTGTCAGAACGAAAGATCGCAGTTTCAGAATAAACAGAATGCTTTAAAAGTGCTTCGAGCGAGGCTTTATGAAAAGATGCAGAGCGAGAAGGAAGAAAAGCTTCAGAAACAAGGAAGCGATAAAAGAAAAATTGAATGGGGCAGTCAGATTCGTTCTTATGTAATGCATCCGTATAATATGGTAAAAGACCACCGCACAAAGACAGAAACTTCAAACGTACAGGCAGTGATGGACGGAGAACTGGAAGAATTTATGTTCGCCTTTTTAAAACAACAAAAAAACAACAATGATTAAATTCTTTATGAATAAGATTATCGGTACGCAGAATAAGCGAGAAATCAAGCGCTATAGTGAAATTGTAATTAAAATAAACTCTTTTGAGGATAAGATTTCAGCTTTATCAGATGAGCAGCTGCGCGCTAAGACCGATGAATTTAAAAATAGGATTCGTTCTGGCTATGAGTCTTTAGCGAATAAAATATCTCTTCTTGAGAAAGAATTCGAATCTTGCAGTCCGCAGGAAAGACAAAAGAAGAAGGCAGATCTAAAGAAAATCCGCAGTCAGGTTTTTGATGATATTTTACCTGAAGCATTTGCCGTAGTCAGGGAAACAGCCAAACGAAAAATCAATATGCGTCACTTTGACGTGCAGCTTATTGGTGGGCTAGCGCTTCATGAAGGAAAGATTGCGGAAATGGTAACGGGCGAAGGCAAGACGCTTGTTGCAACCTTGCCTGCTTATTTAAATGCTCTTTTAGGTAAAGGAGTTCATATTGTAACCGTAAATGATTATTTGGCAAGAAGAGACCGCGACTGGATGGGGCCTGTTTTTGAAGAGTTGGGTTTAACTGTAGGAGTAATACAGCACGATATGCTTCCCGACCAGAGAAAAAATGCCTATAACTGCGATATTGTTTATGGTACGAATAATGAATTTGGGTTTGATTATTTAAGGGATAATATGGTTATCGATAAGCGCGAGATGGTACAAAGGTCTTTTTATTATGCTATTGTTGATGAAGTCGATTCCATTTTAATCGATGAAGCGCGTACCCCTTTGATTATTTCCGGTCCTACCGAAGTAACCACGGATATTTATTATAAGGCAAAGGATATTGCCTCTTCTTTAAAAGGAAAACGTATAACTCAAAAAGACGAGATCAATGCCAAGTATGAGGGCAGGGACTTGTATGAAGGCGTTGATTATATTGCTGACGAAAAGGCGAATACGGTTTCGCTATCTGATGAAGCTGAAGCAAAGGTATCTTCGATGTTCGGAATAAGTTCAATTCATGATATCGACACGATAGAATACCGACATCAAATAATGGCTGCTTTAAAGGCGAAGGAATTTTTTCAGAAAGATGTCGACTATGTTATAAAAAACGGTCAGGTAATTATTGTTGACGAGTTTACCGGACGCCTCATGCCGGGAAGGCGCTGGTCTGATGGTCTGCACCAGGCAATAGAGGCAAAAGAAGGTTTAAAAATTGAAAAAGAAAATCAGACTCTTGCCACGATTACCCTGCAGAATTATTTTAGGATGTATGAAAAGCTTTCCGGTATGACCGGGACTGCTTATACCGAAGCAGGAGAGTTTAAACATATATATGATTTGGACGTTATCGTGGTTCCTACAAATAAACCATTGATTAGGGCAAATTATCCCGATGCGGTATATAAAAGCGAGAAGGAAAAATTCGATGCCGTTGTTGATGAAATAACCCAGTTTTATAATTCTGGTCGTCCTGTGCTTGTTGGTACGATTTCAATTGAAAGATCGGAATTTATTTCAAACATGCTTACGCAAAGAGGTATTACCCATAATATTCTCAATGCCAAGTATCATGAACGCGAAGCACATATCATTGCCCAGGCAGGAAGGTTTAAGGCTGTGACTATTGCTACGAATATGGCAGGAAGAGGAACTGATATCCTTTTAGGAGGAAACCCTGAATTTATGGCCAAAGTAATAGTTGAACAATCCGGAATATCCGCAGAAGATGCGTCATTTAGTCAGGCCTATAAGGAAAAATTAGCGGAATTAAAACTTACGATTGATAAAGAACACGAACAGGTTGTTCAGCTTGGCGGATTGCACATTATTGGAACAGAACGTCATGAAGCAAGAAGAATCGATAATCAGCTCCGGGGTCGTTCTGGACGTCAAGGGGACCCGGGTTCATCAAGGTTTTATGTAAGTTTGGAAGATGAATTAATGCGGCTTTTCGGTTCTGATAGGCTTATTGGTCTTATGGATAAATTGGGCTTAGAAGACGGTCAAGTCATTGAACATCCATGGGTTTCCAGATCTATTGAAATGGCTCAGAAAAGAGTAGAGGGGCATAATTTCGAAATTAGAAAGCATCTGTTGGAGTATGATAATGTGATGAATAAACAGCGCGAGATTATCTACCATCAGAGAAAAATGGTTTTAGAAGGTCAGAACATAAAGGGACAGATAGCCGATTTTAGAAATGATGTTATTGATACTGAATTCGAGTATTTATTTCCAGAAGGATTGGAAGATAATATTGCAGATAAAATTATAAACTGGCTTTCTTTGAAGTTTAATATAGCAGTTGATAAGAAAATCATTGAGAGCTTAAACCGGACGCAGCAGAAAGAGAAAATAAAAAAGATTTTGGATTTTGCTTATACGGAAAAAGAAAAACTTTTAGGTGATGATGCGCGATTTTTAGAAAGAATGATCATGCTGCAGATAATCGACAGTAAATGGAAGGATCATCTTTATGCTATGGATTATCTGCGAGAAGGTATAGGTCTGCGTAGTTACGGCCAGAGAGACCCGTTAATAGAATATCAGAAAGAGGCGTTTAACAGTTTTCAGGAGATGATTTATTCGATTAAGCGTGAAATAATCCAGGCTTTATTCAAGGTAAATAAAGCCAAGGAAAAAAGAGTTAAAAGCGTATTTGAGCGGATAAACCAGAATTTTGTACATGAGCAGATATCCGGGTTGGCACTTCCTGAAAAAGAAAATCCACAAAAAGAGCAAAATAAGCCTTCAGAGACATTCAAACGTTCATCTAAGAAAGTCGGCAGGAACGACCCCTGTCCTTGCGGTTCTGGTAAAAAATACAAAAAATGCTGCGGAAGTTAGAGTTGTTTAAAAATATGCTGCTATCTTTGTTAACTGCTTTTATTTTAGCTTTGTCTTTTCCTATTTTTGATTTCCCTATTCTTGCCTGGGTAGCTTTTGTTCCATTATTTTTTATATTAGAAAACAATAGGCCGAGAAACAGCTTTATTTTAGGTTTTTTTGCAGGTTCAGTTTTCTGGTTGGCTATAATCTATTGGCTAAAGTATGTTACCTGGCTGGGATTAGTGTTATTGAGCGTTTATCTTGCAGTATATTTTGCTTTGTTCAGTCTTTTCACTTCGCAGATTTTAAGATCTAAAAAGAAAGGACTTTTCTTAATACCGGCTGTTTGGGTCGTTTTGGAATTTATCAGGGCCAATATACTAAGCGGATTCGGCTGGGCGCTTTTAGGTTATTCACAGTATAAAAACATTTTAATTATTCAGTTCGCTGATTTGATCGGAAGTTTCGGGGTGTCATTTTTGGTAATGTTGGTTAATGTGTTTATATATTTACTCCTTAAAAGCATAGTTGCAAAAAATGTTATAATCTCGAGAAAACAAATATCAATTGTTTTACTCGTTATTGTTTTGGTAATTGCTTACGGTATAGTGAAATTGGGTAGTAAAGAAGAATATTCTTCTTATAGAATTGGTATTGTTCAGGGTAATATCGCACAGGATAAAAAATGGGATAGTGCATTATCAAAAGAAATATTTTCTAAATATAGCCAGCTTACCCATTCAGCAATCCTAGATGAACCCGATTTAATAATCTGGCCGGAGACTGCACTGCCCTTTTACGTAAATCTGGACAAAGATAATCTTAAAAATATAAAAGACCTGCTAAGTATTTTTAAAAAACCAATACTCATAGGGTCTATTTTATTTAAGGATAATGATTTTTATAATAGCGCCTTGCTTTTTAATTATGGCGAACTGCAGCGATATGATAAGATCCATCTTGTGCCGTTCGGTGAGTATATACCTTTTCGAGAAAAGTTTCCTTTTCTGGAGGCGATAGTTAATATGGTTATGCCCATAGAGGATTTAAAGTTTGGGCAAAGCTACACTATTTTTGATACAGGGATAAAACTAGGCGCGCTTATTTGTTTTGAGGATACAGCAAGTTATCTATCGCGGAATTTCGTAAGAGGCGGTGCGCAGTTATTGGTGAATATTACTAATGACGCCTGGTTTATGGACTCTTCAAGCCCTTATCAGCACCTGCAGGCTTCAGTTTTTCGGGCAGTGGAAAATAGAGTTCCTCTGGTCAGATGTGCTAATACGGGAGTGAGCTGTTTTATTAATAAAAACGGGTTGATCAGTTCTTCTGTAAAAGACAAACAGGGAAAAATGACTTTTAGTGACGGATATTTAGTAAAGGAAATTAAAATAAGCAAAAACCAGGATCTTAGTTTTTATAATAGATACCCGTTTATACTAATTTTCCTTTGTGTATTTTTAATTGTCCATAGGTTTATTATATATCTCCTAGATTCTAGAATCAAGAAAGGAGCTTGATTTATGGAGCTAAAAACAATAAAGATTAAGAAAAATGATACCGATAATATCATTATAGGACAGGCGCATTTTATAAAAACCGTAGAAGACCTATACGAGGTATTGGTAAGCAGTGTTCCGGGAATCAAGTTTGGCCTTGCTTTTTCTGAAGCTTCAGGTGCGTGCCTGGTGAGAAGCGAAGGAACGGATAATGAACTTAAGAAACTTGCTGAGGAAAATGCGCTTAATGTAGCTGCGGGTCATTCTTTTTATATAATACTGCGCGATACATACCCGATAAATGTTTTAAATGCGATAAAAAATATCCAAGAGGTCTGTAGGGTTTTTTGTGCCACGGCCAATCCTTTGGAGGTTTTGGTAGCTGAAATAAAAACAGGCCGTGGTATTATCGGTGTGATAGACGGTTCGTCTCCAGTGGGGGTTGAGTCAGAACAGGATATCCGCTGGCGCAAGGATTTACTACGTGAAATAGGCTATAAGAGAGACTAAATTTTTCTTGAAAACAGAAGCCAATTTGTTATAATTTTGTATAATTTACAATAGCTATGACAATAAAAAATAAATTAAGGGCATTCAGAAGAACCTTAGGATACATTTTTTTGCAGTTTGTGTTCTGGGTGGTATATTTTATCCCGCTGGACTGGCTTAAGGCTTTTGCTAAGCTTTTGGCGAAGACAGGATATTACCTGTTTTATAAACATAGAAACTTGGCTATGCATAGCCTTGAAATTGCTTTTGGTAAAGAACTTGATAGTGAAAAGAAGAAGACGATCGCAAAGGATTCGTTTCGATATATGCTTGAGGGGGCATTTGAGCTGCTTTATTGTGGAAGACATCTAGACGTAGTTAAACGCATTGTAAGGGTCCAAGGAATAGAGAATCTTACTAGTGCCTTGGCGAAAAAAAGAGGCGTAATAGCAGTAACTGCACATTTCGGTAATTTTCCTGTAATGCAGTTTAAACTTGCCCAGGAAGGTTACCAGGTAAATTCTATTATTAGGCATATGAGAGACCCTTTAGCGGATAAGTTTTTTCTTCAAAAACGCAATGACTGGGGGGTTAAAACCATATACAAAGAACCGCGTACAGCCTGCGTTAACCAGAGCATAAAATCATTAAAGAATAACGAGATTCTTTTTATTCTTCTTGATCAAAATTTCGGCACGGGAGGAGTATTTGTTAATTTTTTCAATAGAAAAGCAGCCACGGCAACCGGTCCGGTTATTTTAGCACAAAGAACCAATGCGGTGATTCTGCCGATGTTTATCGTTCATGACCAGACTGGAAAACATGTGCTTTTGATAGATAAAGAATTCGAGCTTATTAACTCAGCTGATAAAAAACAAACTATCCAGGTAAATACACAGCGTTTGACAGATATTATCGAAAGTTATATCAGAAAATATCCTGCGGAGTGGAGCTGGATACATAAGCGCTGGAAAACACAACCTAAAACTGCATAGTGAAAAAACTTTTAGATAAGATTTTTAAACTGCGCGAAAACCATACTGATATCCGTACAGAGATTTTTGGTGGTCTGACTACGTTTTTTACGATGAGTTATATAATTTTTGTCCAGCCGGCGCTTTTATCAAAATGCGGAATGGATTTTGGTGCGGTTATGGCTGCTACATGCATTGCTTCTGCTGTGGCAATTATTTTGATGGCGTTTCTGGCAAATTATCCAATAGCTTTGGCTCCGGCAATGGGGCACAATGTATTTTTTGTGTTTATTATCTGTTTGGGCATGGGTGTTCCCTGGCAGACAGCTTTAGGGATAAATTTTATTTCCGGAGCGATATTTGTTATTTTTGCTTTTTTTGGATTAAGGGCAAAGATCATCAACGCAATCCCGCAGTCTTTAAGAAACGCAATTGCCGTAGGTATAGGTTTGTTGATTGCCTTTATTGGTTTTCAATGGGCAGGGTTAGTTAAATATTCACCCGGGACAATAGTATCTTTAGGGGATATTAAAAGTAAAGTTGCGGTTGTCTCCATAATCGGTACTTTGATAACGGCAATACTTTGGGCTCGCGGTAAAAAAGCAGCGATATTCATAGGTATAGTTGTTAGTTGTTTTGTAGGGATAGTTTTTGGTATTGTACAATTTAAAGGTATTTTTGCAAAAGTTCCATCGTTAATGCCCACATTTTTAAAACTGGATATACTCTCAGCTTTTAGGTGGGAATATCTGGGGGTAATATTTGTTTTGTTCTTTCTTGATTTATTTGATACCGTGGGAACGCTTATAGGCGTTAGCGAAGAAGCAGGTTTTATTAAAGACGGATATTTGCCAAGAGCAAAACAGGCTTTTTTAGCCGATGCCGGCGGAACGATAACGGGTACGCTGCTTGGGACTTCAACAGTTACAAGTTATATCGAAAGCTCCTCTGGTGTTGCCGCAGGTGCACGTACTGGTTTGGCCAATATAGTAACAGCGATTTTGTTTTTATTGTCCTTGTTTTTACTGCCTGTTGTAGATATGATTGGCGGAGGGTATAAAGTTGGCTCGACAGTGTTTTATCCTGTCATTGCTCCGGCACTCATTATTGTGGGATGCATTATGATAAAACTAGTAAAAAAAATAGATTGGCAGGACGCTACAGAAGCAATACCTGCTTTTGTAACGATGATGGTGATGCCGTTTAGTTTTAGTATTACAGAAGGCATAGCATTTGGTTTTATCACTTACAGCGTATTAAAGGTATTCACCGGACGCGCAAAGCAAGTACACTGGTTGATTTATTTATTCACAATTTTATTTATAGCGAGGTATATATTACTATGAAGAACTTAAACCCGGTTTTAGAAAGAAGTTATTCTTTACAGTACGCTTTAGTTAAGACGTTTGCGGTTATTGTATTCGTTTTCTTAACAGCTTTGGGAGCTTATATCAGAATACCGCTTTGGTTTACTCCCGTACCGGTTACCCTACAGACATTTTTTGTTTTGCTGGGTGCGTGTATATTGGGTAGGTATTTGGGGTTTTTAAGTCAAACAATCTATATTATTTTAGGGGTTTTAGGGATATCGTTATTTACCAATAACGGTTCAGGCATATATTATTTGTTAGGCCCTACAGCAGGGTACTTGTTAGGATTTTTGATAGTCAGTGTTTTTATTGGGATTGTTTTGCCGAAACAGAAAAGTTTTAAATCGGTATTTTTTGTTTTCTCTGCGGCAAGTTTATTGATTTTAGCTTGCGGGGCTTTATGGCTGAAGATTATCTTTAGAATAAGCTTTTTCCATTCTTTGATCTTGGGCGCATTGCCTTTTGTCGCAGGGGATACGGTCAAGAGCCTGATAGCCAGCGTTTTTTATATGAAGTTTAAGTCCCGCATCGACAGGTTTAACCGCGGGTGAGTTTTAAGTAAACAAGAGAGTAAAGTTTTATTAGTATAACCAATATTATGCAGTTTGGTATGCCTAGTATTGGTATGAGTAAGATAGTTGTGGATACTGCAGCAAGAAAACTTCCCAATAATTCAACTGTATATATAGTAGCAATATTATTTTTAGGTTTAGCAGACAGGTAAGTTTTATTAACAGCAGGAAACTCTATCCCGTGTGCAATACCGATAGCGCTGGCGATTAAATAAAGAATGAATTCATTCAGCAAGAGACTTTTCTTGAAAAGAATTAGAATTAGTACTGATAACAATATAAAACCCGTTTCGCAAGTTTTAATTAAAATTAGGTTATTTTTTCTGATGGATATTTTATAACCGACAAGCGTTCCTAATGACAGGCCTGCCATAAAGCTGGTAGTGATGATGATAATTTTTGAGTAGATTACGCCAAAATATACCTGCATGGCGATAAGGATAGATAATATCAGTAACATTTCAGAAAAGGCCGTACTTGCAGCGATATATTCTAAGAAAAAATATTTACGTTTTCTAGAGATGATAATGCAGACCGATAAGACTATTAACAGCAGCGTAAATATATTAAAAGGATTGATTTTATTAATCCAAGAATAAATTGATTTATGTTTCAAAAACGATTTAGCACTGTAAAAAGACAGGTTATCCAGCACAAGAATCGGTTTAAGGTCTAAGTTGTATTTCAGATCATTATTTTTCAAAGAATCCCAGAACCAGCGATTGCGAGAATTATCAAGAAGCAGCTCGAGGTATTGTTTGTTGAAAAAAGATGTCTGGATATTACGTTTTTTTAAGTTGTAAAAAAGATGATCAGGCCTAAGATTTATCATTGTTTCTGAGGCAAGTATTATATTGTTTTCTCCCGGGATTACCTTTAAGTAATTAAAACTTTTCTTAAGCGTATTCAATAGATGTATATTGATATTTTTTAATTCTTCGCTGTAGCTGGATTCGGTTCCTTGGCAGGTCAATGCGATAACAGCATTGTCTTTTAGGGCATGTTTTATAAGAGTGAAGAATTCATATGTGTAAAAACGGTTTGTATTTAAGTTTGATGATGCGCCATAGTTTATAAATACGATATCGAATTTTTGAGTAGAGTGTTTTATAAAGTTTCTCGGGTCAGTTATAGTTATATCAACAACAGGATTCTCTAATTCGTCTTTTGAAAGATTTTTAAATGATTCTACTAAAATAGCGTCATGCTCTAGATAATTGATTTTTTTAACATCGTGTTTGACGATTTCATTTATTAGTCCGTAATAGTTGCCAATCAGAAGAATATTTTTTGGATTATTATGTTCTAAAAGAGCAAGATGCGAGAAATTCTCGTTAAACCCGGTATTGTCGTAGGGGAATGTTGCTACGGGCCGGCCATTTACAAATAATGTTTTTTGGTTGTCTTTTTTTCCTACACAGATATTGGAATATTTTGAATTCTTATTCTCGATTATTTCTAGACCAAAAAAGAGATTACCCAGAGACCTTTTGGATAAATATTCTCCCGTGTAGTTAGTTTTTAGACTGACAAGAAAAAAGGTAATTAATAAAATCGAACTTAAAAAGAATAAAAACCTTTTTATGCTGCATTTTTGGTATTTTAAAGCCAAAAGCAGTGCGCTTGCGAGATTAAATATTGCCAAAATAAAAATCTGATTAATTACCATTATCTGTTCTTTTATGAATACAAAAAATATCGCTGTACCGATAATAACTCCGAGCGCTTCAAGGGCATAGGCAAAAGAAACACCTTTATGCGCATGATTTTTATCTGTAATAACACTCGAACCAAGTTTAAATAGCCATCCGTCAAAGATGCAAAAGGGGGCTAAGATAAATACGCTTATTAAGCTTATTCCGATTAAGGAGAATGATTCTCCGGGAAGTTTATCGAGAATTAAACGGGAATTTCTTAATAAGATAAGGGAGAAAAAGCTTATTATAACAATGAAGCTTTGAAAGAGAGAAAAGAAGAAATAATTGTCAGGAAGTTTTTTTCTTGAGATTATTCCCGCGCCAACTGCCTGAAAGAGTATCCAGGATCCGAGAATTATCCCCAGGGTGAGTTCGTTCCCGGAGAAAAGCACAAGGAGCTCTCTGATAAATATTGTTTGGATCAGGATAGCTGTGAGGCCCTTTATTATTAAGGCAAGAGCAAGTAGCATCTTTTATAATAAGGTCATCGACTTTATTGCTTCTAGATGTTTTTGGCTAAGGCGGTAAAGCCCGAGTTTTATCCAGAAGTTTTTGTGGTTTTCTTTCGGTTTTGATTCCAGCATGGTGCCTTCTACGGTAAAAGGCATGGTATGCGTAGGTAGTTTTAGATCCAGACTGAGAATTTTATTTTTTTCAAAATTTACAGTTGATTCGAACACAATTATCGCTTGGGGTTTTGCAGATTCCGGAACAGGTGTAGCTTCGATTAGTTCGATGTCGGCAATACACCAATAGGGAATGCCGATTGTATTTTCTCCCAGGTTTTGCAGCATGATCAGGTATTCAATAAAGTTATAAATTATGTTTTCTGTTTCTTTATCTAGGTCAATGAATTGCGTACCGATTGTATATTCGTTTTCTTCTTGTTTTTTCCATATAGGTTTGACTTTTACTTTGATTTTGTCATAGCCTTTTACACTCGGTACATAAATTTGAATGGATATGTCTTTATCCGTGTCTATATTTTCTTTAGCACTAAGAAGCATACCGCTTTTACTGATATTTTTTATATCGATATGCCTGAATTCTTCATCCTGGCTGAATCTGGCTAATAGCCAGTAGGCTATACGCTGGTCTCTTCGACGATCCTGCATTGTATCGGTTTGTTGGTCTTGTTTCATAGAATATAAATTATCATAGTTAATGTTTTTTAACAAGATATTTATCATTTACCAGTTGTTTTGAAGATATACGGTTTTTATAAGCAGATTGACAACGAAAAACCTTTATGTTATAAATAAGCTTATTCCGCTTATTAATATGCGTATAAAAGCTTTATTTTACCTATTTTTATTCCTGGTTTTATCAACAAGCTGTGTTTATGCTCAAGAAGAGCCCCAACCACAACAGAATTTAAGCGAATGGGTATTTGGCGAAGTGGTTGCGAAAGAAGATTTATCCATTAGTATTGAATATCTGGATTTTGATCTGGATGATTATCGGGTAATGGTTTTAAATATCGATAACGAAAAATATGCAATTTATGATGATATTGACATTGGGGATATGGTCAGTATATCTTTCACCAGGAAAAATGACGGTTCATTAAAGGTTGAGCAGATAAGATCAGAAAGCGTAACTGTTGTCGGTTCGCAATAACAGTATTAAGCTACAGCCTGTCCGTATAATAAAATGATTAATCCTATAAGAATATTTAAACCAAGAATTGGCCTTGCTCTTGGAGGCGGCGGAGTAAGGGCATTTGCGCATGTTGGTTTGCTTAAAGAGTTAGAGGCAAATAGAATTCCTATTCATATGCTTAGCGGTATAAGTATGGGTTCGATAATTGCAGCTATTTATGCTTTGGGCGTTCCTGTTGAAAAGATTGAGAAAAAACTATTGGAGTTTGCCGGCAGTAAAGAATTATTAAGTTTGGAAAGATTTTCTACGGATTCCGAAATAGATGAAAAGAAACTAGTATTTCAGAAGTTTGTAAGGATTTTAAAGAATCTTTACCTTTGGAATGTAAGGGGCGCGAGAAAATGGTTAGTTAAATTTGATAAGATTATTCCTTTTGTGGAAAGTCTTATCGGTAATAAAACCTTTGCCGATACGAAAATTCCTTTTATCTGTGTGGCATGTGATTTATCAACCGGAGAAGAGGTTATTATCAATAAGGGTAAGCTTATTGATGCGGTTTTGGCTTCTTCAGCTTTGCCGGGAGTATTTCCTCCTGTTAAAATGGCAGGCAAGCTTTTGGTTGATGCTGGAATATTAGGTTCTATTCCTACGTGGGTGTTTGATAAAAAAGACATTGATTTCGTGCTTGCTGCTAATGTGGGAGGTAATATCTATCATAAGGAATTTAATACAGGTCTTGATATATTGTTTCAGGCGGATCTTATAACTAGCAACAAGTTAGATCAAGAGGTATTAAAATATGCAGATTTTGTTATTGATCCGGCAGTACATGATATCCTATGGAGTGAATTTTCTCAGGCGGGTTTTTGCGTTGAACAGGGAAAAATTGCTGCAAGACAGAATATCAGATTTTTAAAATCAGTAATAAGGTCAAAACACATAAACCCGTTTTTTGGTACAAAAAAGATTAGAAAATAAAACATAAGGAGAGAATATGAGTAAGCGTAAACGTAGAGCAAGACTTTCTTGGAGAACAAAGAAGGCAAATCACGGTAAAAAGCCCTGTATGGGAAAAAACTAATTTTACATAAGGGATAAATATGAAGGCGTTAGTTACTGGAGGCGCTGGTTTTATCGGCGCTAACATCTGCGAGTATCTTTTAAAACAGAATTTTAAAGTTATTTGTCTGGATGATTTTCTAAAGGGGAGTGAGAAAAATATCCAGGGTATGGACTTGGAGTTTATAAAAGGAAGCGTAGTCGATGAGAGGTTGATAAAGAGTCTTAATGGTAAAGGAATTGATGTAATATTTCATGAAGCGGCGATTACCGACACCACTGTTACTGATGATAATTTAATGCTTCAAGTTAATGTGGAAGGTTTTAAATATATTCTGAACCTGGCAAGAGCTGAAAATTGTCCTGTTGTCTATGCGTCTTCTGCAGCTGTCTATGGCGATGGTTTTGTCCCGATGAAAGAATCGCAGAAACCAAACCCTTTAAATATTTACGGGGTTTCTAAGCTTAAGATGGATGAGATTTCACCGATTTTTTCCCGCGAGACCGGTTTAAAAGTTGTGGGCCTGCGTTATTTTAATGTTTACGGGCCAAAAGAAGATTTTAAGGCAAGCGCGATGAGTATGATTCGTCAGCTCGGCTTTCAAATGCTAAAAGGAAACGCTCCGCGCGTATTTAAGTGGGGAGAGCAGGAAAGAGATTTTATTTATGTGAAAGATGTTGTTACGGCCAATATCAAGGCTTTTGAGGCAGAAAAAAGTTGTATTGTTAATGTAGGAACAGGTAAAAGAACAAGCTTTAACCGCATAATTGAGATTTTAAATAATAATCTAAACACAGATTTCAAACCTGATTATTTTGATAATCCCTACAACTTTTATCAGAATCACACACAGGCAGACCCTACGTTGGCGCAAAAATCCCTAGGCTTTAAGGCCGGTTTTTCTATAGAAGAAGGTATCAAGGATTACGTTCTAGCGCTAACTAGGAGTTAATTATTTTCTGCAGGTTAAAATGCAAAAGATCGATTATAAAAAAGAGCTGAACGAAAAACAGTTTGAAGCGGCTACTTCTACAGATGGAGCATATCTTGTTATTGCCGGTGCAGGTTCAGGTAAAACCCGCACGCTCGTATATAGGGTTGCTTATTTAGTAGAAAAGGGAATTGTCCCTGAGAGAATTCTGCTGCTTACGTTTACGCGTAAAGCTGCAGAGCAAATGCTTAGGCGCGCTTCGTCACTTTTGGATAATAGATGCCAGCATGTATCCGGAGGCACTTTTCATTCTTTTGCAAATTCTATTCTTCGTAAATACGCAAAAGTGCTGGGGCTTGCCAATAATTATACCATTCTTGATGAATCAGATGCAGAAGATGTGGTCAATATTTTAAGGACAAGACTTGAGCTTAATAAGCAGGAAAAGCGTTTTCCTAGGAAGAAAGCAGTTCTAGAGATGATATCTAAAAGCATCAATAAGGTCGAACCTTTAAGAAAAGTAATATACGATGAGTACCCTCAGTTTTTAGAATGGGAAGAAGAAATAAACAAAATAAAACAGCTCTATAAGGAATACAAGTTCGAGAAGTCCCTTATTGATTACGATGACCTTTTAGTGTATTTAAAAAGACTGCTTCTTGAGTTTGATGATATCAGGATTAAACTCAGCGATAACTATAAATATGTAATGGTAGATGAATATCAGGATACTAATAAACTTCAGGCATTGATTGTTTCTCTTTTAGCCAGCGTGCATAAAAATATCATGGTTGTAGGTGACGATTCTCAGAGCATCTATTCATTCAGGGGGGCAAATTTTAAAAATATTATGGATTTTCCTAAGATTTTTCCTGAGACTAAGACTATAACCCTGGAAGAAAATTACCGTTCAACGCAGACAATACTTAATCTTACCAATAATATTATCGGTATGGCCGCAGAAGGGTTTGGGAAGTCTCTTTTCACCAGAAAAGAAGGGGGTGTTTTACCTATATATATAGATGCTGCTGATGAAAGTGCTCAGTCAAAATATATCGCGGATAAGATACTTCAGTTACGCGAGCAAGATGTAGAGCTGTCTGATATTGCAATATTGTTTCGTTCGGGTTGGCATTCAAATGATCTGGAAGTCGAGCTTGCTTCACGGAATATCCCTTTTATGAAATACGGAGGAAGAAAATTTATCGAAGCCGCGCACATAAAAGATGTGCTTTCTTATTTAAGGATAATACATAATATAAAAGATGAAGTTAGTTGGCATAGGGCGCTTTTATTATGTAAGGGCGTTGGCCCTAAGACAGCAGATAAGATTATTAATCAGGTTATAAAAAAGGATAATCTTTCTCAAACAGACACAAAACAGTTTAGGAAAATAGATATAGATAAGCTAATGGAGCTTTTAAGTCAGATAAAGGAAAATTCTTACACTCTTTTAGAGATGCTTGATTTGTTTTTAAAGCATTACCAGCCTCTTTTTAGGGAAAAATACGATGATTTTAATAAGCGTGTTAATGATCTTGATTCATTAAGGCGGATTGCCACAAGATATGGATCGTTGGAAGGTTTTTTGGCAGATATGGCATTAGAGCCTCCCGAGCGAAGTATTGTTGAGTCTTCTTTTAGGGACAAGGATGATTCTACGCTTACTTTATCCACGATTCATTCTGCCAAGGGGTTGGAGTGGCATACGGTGTTTATTATTTATGTTGCCGAAGGCTACTTGCCCAGCTATTTATCACTAGAAGATAAGGATTCCATAGAAGAAGAACGCAGACTTCTTTATGTTGCGTCCACAAGGGCTAAGCATAATTTATTTTTGATAAAGCCACAGGTTGACCGCTCTCCAGGAAGTTTTTTTATGGAAGGTAAAACCGTGTTTACTCAAGTGTCACGTTTTATAGATACCCCTAAGATATTTAATGAGTTATTGGATTGTCAAGCCAGTCTCGATCTTAAAACAACAGAAAAAGAATTCAATTATGAGCTGGACAGTAGTCATTCTAAAAACGACGGTTTTATGGACAATCTTAAGGAATATTTCAAAGACGATTTTATAGCGTGATTTATGCTTCGTATAGGCGATATTAAACTAAAATCCAACCTGATTCTTTCTCCTTTAGCCGGAATAAGCGACCTGCCTTTTCGTATGATCAACCGTAAGTTCGGATGCCATCTTGCCTTTGTAGAAATGATTAATGTCCGCTCGCTTAGTCATAAAAGTAAAAAGACTAAAATGATGTTGTCTACCTTAAGAGCTGATAGTCCTTTAGGGGTGCAGCTTTTGGGTTTTGAAGAGGAATTTATAAAAAGGGCAATAGATATATTGCAGTATTATAAATTCGATGTATTGGATTTTAATTGTGCCTGTCCGGAAAAAAAAGTTGTACGCCGTAAAGAAGGAGCAGCTTTATTAAAAGAGCCAAAGAAAATACATAAATTGTTAAAAGTTATTGTCGAACGCAGCCACCGGCCAGTGACTGTTAAGATAAGGACAGGTTTTAATAGCGAATCGATTAATGCCAAAGAAGTGGCATTATTGTGTGAGGATGCAGGCGTGAAGGCGCTATTTATTCATGGAAGAACCAGAGAGCAGTTTTATAAGCCCGGAGTTGATTACGATACGATTAGAAACGTAAAGAAATCTCTTTCAATTCCGGTTATCGCTAGCGGCGATATCTTTAATGCTTCCTTAGCAAAGAAAATGCTGGAGGAGACCGGATGCGATGCTCTCGCTATTGCCAGGGGTAGTTTTGGCAATCCCTGGATTTTTAAGGAAATTGAAGCATCTTTAAAAGGAAGATTATTCAAGCGTCCCAACGTTTCACAGGTATATAAGGCGATGTTAATGCATTTTAATTTAATTGTAGATTTTTACGGCGCAAGCAAAGCAGTAAGCTTGTTTAGAAAGTTTTTTAATTGGTATGTTAAAGGTTTTTCTAATGTGCGGCATTTAAGGGAAAAGGCCTGTAGTGTGAGAAAAGAGCAGGACATGTTAGAGGTTATGAGGATTTTTTTAAAGATGCACAAATAATTTATTGACAATAAGCGATTTCATATTAAAATAGGTACAGATTAAGGTTATACAGGTCCTTACAAAAGGACAATAGGGAAACTCGTAGAAGCGAGTGCGGTCCCGCCGCTGTAGTAAGGGACGAAATCCTGCAAGTAAAGCCACTGGAAAACCGGGAAGGCGCAGGAAAATAGAACGATCTTACAAGCCAGAAGACCTGCCTGTATAAAAAATGTCCAACAAATCCATTTGGTTCGCGGACAAGCCAATTAGGGATCAAGCAAAAAACAGGGTGCAATCCCGAATGTAGTTTAAGACTATATTCGGGTTTTTTATTGTCCGGGAAAGGCAAGAGTCATGAGGGTTTCTAAATTAACTGTTTTATTGTTGGTTTTTTGTTTTTGTTTTAATGTTGTAAGTTTTGCCGAGAGTTTGATCGAGCTGCAAAGGATTGTGATCACGCCAAATCGTTTCTCACAGCAGTTTAAGGATTCAACAGCTGAAATCACCATAATTACACAAGAGGATATTAAGAGTTCAGGCTCGCAGAATCTTTTGGAAGTGTTAAGACCAGTTAAGGGAGTTTTGGTAAAGGATTATTATGGCACAGGAGCAAAGGCTTCAATTGACATTAGAGGTTTTGGTGAAACAGCAGGCAATAATGTCTTAGTTTTAGTTGACGGCAGACGAGTCAATGAAGTTGATTTAAGCGGCGTAAACTGGACGCAAATACCAATCGAAAGAGTAGAAAACATTGAAATACTTCACGGCGGTACAGGCGCAGTTCTTTATGGTGATAATGCCGTAGGAGGCGTGATTAATATTATTACCAAATTAGGCAAATCAGAAAAGCCAGAAATCAACTTTGCCCAGGCAGCAGGAAGTTACCAGCTTAATAAACAAAGCGTTAGCATCGGAGCAAAGAATGATTTATTGTCTTATTCGGTAAATGCAACCAGATTCGATACCAACGGTTACAGGGAAAATAGTGAATATCGTTCATTTGACGCAGGGGCGAAAATAAGATATACATTGAATGATTATTTTAATCTGAATTTGAGCGCAAATTCGCATGAGGCTGATTTTGGGCTTCCCGGGCCGCTTTCATTATCTGATTTAGAGACTTATTCTAGAAGAGATTCTAAGTCCACCGAAGAAAATAACGATGTTGGAGAGAGGGACAGTTATATAAAGTTAGGATTAGAAGGCAAGTCGATTGATTCGGGGACTTTAAATCTAGATTTTGCCTATCGCAGTAAACTATCGGATACATATTGGGGAAGTTATTCTACGATTAACAGTACTCGAATAGATACTTTTTCTTTTACCCCCAATTACACCCTTACGGCCGATCTATTCAATAGAGAAAATAAATTAATTTTCGGATTGGATTACTATAAGATTGATTCTATGCTTAATGATTTTAGTACTACGACAGGATTGCAGATAGGCGATAGCGATATCGACAAAAATAGTCTTGGTTTTTATTTAAGCGATTCTTTTGATCTGAGCGATAAATTTATGATTGATCTTGGCTATAGATACGAAAGAATACGTTATGATTTCGATTATATTGATTATCAGGGGTTATATGCTTCAGTTGATGATTTCCAGAAAAGAAATGAGGAAGCCTGGAAAATAGGCAGCGTATACTCAGCGGATAAAGATACTCAAATATTTGTAAATTTATCCAAAAGTTTCCGATCTCCATTAACCGATGAGTTTTTATTGTATGATTTTACAGTTTTTCCTTTTGGAAGAAGCGTCAATAAAGGATTAAGCACGCAGACCTCGCTTGGAGTTGAGACAGGCCTAAGGCATGCATTTAATAAGTATTTAAAGATCGACTTGGCGCTTTTTGATATGAGGGTAAATAACGAAATATATTATGACCCATCGACTTTTTTAAACAGTAGTTACGATAAGACACGTCATCAGGGCATAGATTTACAATTTAATACAAAGTTTACAGAGCGGATTTCTGGTTTCTTAAACTACGCATATACTAGAGCAAAGTTTGAAAAAGGAATATACGATAATAATTATATTCCTATGGTGCCGGTAAATAAAGCGAGCCTGGGACTAAATATCGGTTTTTGGAAAAACTTTAAACTTATACCTATTGTTAATTATGTAGGTTCAAGATATATGATAAGTGATCAGCGTAATCATGCAGGTAAAGTTAAGCCTTACGCAACGGTTGATTTGCGCATGAGTTATGAAAAAAACAATTGCGAAGTATTCTTGCATGCAAATAATATATTCGATGAGCGATACAGCGAATACGCAGTAACCAATAGTTCCGGCTCGACCAAGAATTTTTATCCCGCTGCGGAAAGGAATTTACTCGTAGGAGTTTCTTATAAGTTTTGATAAAATGAAATTATGAGGATAAGGTTATTTGTTGTTTCGTTATTAGTTTGCTTAGGATTATTTTCAGGCGAATGCTTCGCCAGGGAACAAATGGCCCAAAGAATAGTATCCCTTGGGCCATTTTTGACAGAAGAAGTTGTTTTATTAGGGGCATCTGATCAGCTTGTAGGTATTACTACATATTGCCGGATAGATAATAGTTTGGATATTGATAGAATCGCTACTATTATTGACGTTAATATCGAAAAGGTCCTTGCGTTAAAAACAGATTTGGTTTTGGCTACTTCTTTGACTAATGCAAATGATGTAAAGCGGTTAAGAGATTTAGGGGTAAAAGTTATGGTTTTCCCGCAGGCAAAGAATTTTGATCAGATGTGTACGCAATTTTCTTTGCTAGCCGATTTATTGGATGAATCGGAGCAGGCAGAAGCGATTATAAGTAAGGCAAGACAAAGTATTGCATCTATTGAAGAAAGTCATAAGGGTCTGTCTACGCAAAAGGTATTTATACAGGTTGGCGCCCGGCCATTATTCAGCATAGGAAAAGATTCATTCATTAATGATTTGGTTGTGAGAGCTGGTGGTGTGAATATAGCCGAAGACAGCAATCAAGGATTGTTTTCCCGTGAAGAAGTATTGAGGGCAAACCCTGATATTATCATTATCTCAGGCATGGGGATAAATTTTGAAACAGAAAAAGCAATTTGGTTGAAGTATAAAAGTATTAATGCCGTAAAAAATAACCGGATTTTTGAATTCGACGCATATAAGTTATGCAGTCCGACTCCTATGAGTTTTGTCGACGCACTAAGAGAGATCGTCAGTATCTTTTATCCAAGTTTAAAATGAACAAAAAAACCTCTAAATGGATATTCTGGTTTACGGTTGTATTCTTAATTTCGCTAGTTAGCGTTGTATTTGCTTTTGTTATAGGGAGCGTTAATTTTGGTTTAAAAGAATTAGGCGATCTTATTAATAACAGGCTCGATCCGGTGATTTCTTCTATATTCTTTGACATCAGGCTGCCGCGGGTGGTTTTGGGTTTTGCCGTAGGAGGCGCTTTGGCAATTTCGGGAGTTTTCTTGCAAGGTATTTTTCGCAACCCTTTGGTTGAGCCGTATAGCTTAGGTATATCCGGAGGGGCAGCGCTGGGTATTTGTTTAGCGATTATTTCCGGGCTAACCTTGAAGATAGGCATGGTAATCCTTCCTTTTACCGGTTTTGTCGGAGCAATTTCTACGGTAATCGCTGTATACGCAATAAACTTCAGAAAACAATCCCTTAGACTCAATGGAGTATTATTAAGCGGAGTAATGATAAGTTTTATAGCCTCATCTTTAGTGATGCTGTTAATGGCTATAGCCGGAAGCGATAGCATAACCGGAATAATATTTTGGATTATGGGTTCTTTGGACCAGAGCAATATCGGTTTAATAATAATAATGTGTGTTATTTCATTTGCCGGATTGATAGTAGGATTATTTTATGCACAGAGGTTGAATGCATTTAGTCTAGGGGAAGAAGAAGCGATGCATTTAGGTATTAATACTGAACGGCTTAAGAAAGTGATGTTTATCACAGCTTCCATTTTGACAGGCTGTTCGGTTTCCGTATGCGGCATAATTGGTTTTGTGGGGTTAGTAGTGCCACATTTTATGAGAATATTTGTAGGCCACGACCATAGGATTTTGATAGTTACGTCATTTTTCGCCGGGGCAGCTTTTTTGGTGGCTTGCGATATAATCTCACGAACAATTATTTCTCCGCTAGAGTTACCTGTTGGTGTAATAACAGGCATATTAGGAGGAGGCCTGTTTATTTATGCATTATCAAAAAAAGATACAATACTTTTAGGTGAGTAAACATGATACATGTAGAATCGCTTAGTGTAGCTTATGATGAAAAAGAGATTTTAGAAGATGTTTCTTTGGATATGCGCGCATGTGAGATTACGGGGATAATCGGGCCCAATGGAAGCGGTAAGACCACTCTTTTAAGGGCAATAACAAGAATCGTAAAACCCAAAGCCGGTAAAATATTTGTAGATAATTTAGATGTCGAAACATTAAGCAATTTGTGTCTTGCTAAGAAAATAGCTGTAGTTTCACAATATGCTATAAATGCATTTGATATGAATGTAGAAGACTACATTCTTTTGGGAAGAATACCTCACAGGAGAAGTCTACAGTTTATTGATTCAGCCAGTGATCATAATGTGGCAAAAAATGCTCTTTTTTTAGTAGGCATGCTGGATTTTGGAAATAGAATGCTTAGTTCTCTCAGTGCCGGAGAAAGACAGCTGGTTTTAATTGCGCGCGCCATCACGCAGCAAACAAAAGTTTTGCTTATGGACGAACCAACTTCTCATTTGGATATTTTTCATCAGATAAAGATTCTTGAGATAATAAAAAAACTTAATATTGAAAAAAAATTAACTTTTGTCATTGTAATGCACGATTTAAATCTAGCTTCCCAATTTTGTAAACGGTTGATACTTTTAAATGACAAAAAAGTTAGAATACAAGGTACGCCGGAGGAAATTATCAAAAAAGACATAATAGAAGAAGTTTATAAAATAAAAGTTTTTAATGAAAAATTTCCCCATACAAAAAAACCTTTTATCCTTCCTGTTTCTGATTAAAGAATAATTAGTTAGCATGTAAATATATTTTCAATTTTTTTGAAAAAAAATTAAATTTTTACTTGCAAATTATTTTTTATTCAGTTATATTAATAATTAGGAAGGGGGGTGAGGCGCGATGGTAAAGAAGAAAAAAGCAAAGAAGAAGGTAACAAAGAAGAAGGTAACAAAGAAGAAGGCAACAAAGAAGAAGAAAAAGTAAATAAATAGTTATTAATAGAAGTATATACTTGTTACTTCATAGTTATTTTTAGAAAAACCCGCTTTGAGATATAAGCGGGTTTTTTATTTCCCGACGATAAATACGATGTAAACAAGAAAGAAATAACAGTTTGCATATTTTGTTTTGTTGCGTTATTATAAATACATGATTCAACTTTATACGGGAAAAGGCAAAGGTAAAACTACTGCGGCATTTGGTCTTGCTGTTAGAGCACTCGGTCAAAATAAAAAAGTCCGTGTTGTGCAGTTTATGAAAAAAAACACAAGCGGAGAGAATTTGTTTTTCAAGAGATACAAGAATATAAAGATCTATTGTTACGGTAGTAATAGATTTTGTAAGAAAGAAAGTTTAACAAAAAAAGATTTTGATTTGGCAAATCAGGCTTTTGATAAGGCAAAAGAATTATCAAGAAAAAGAAATATCGATCTGCTTATTTTGGATGAGTTGAGTGTTGCAGTTTATTATGGATTAGTTGATATTAATGATGTTATTCTATTTATAAAATCAATTTCAAGGAAAATTGAAGTTGTCATAACTGGCAGATATGCTCACAAAGCCATAAAAAGAACCGCTGACTTGGTAAGTGAGATAAAAGAATCTAAGCATTATTATCGAAAAGGAATTAAATCTCGTAAAGGAATAGAATATTGATGTTGTTACCTTTGAATATTAAATTTTCTAAAAAAAAATGTTTAGTAATAGGTAGCGGTAGCGTTGCTTTAAGAAAAATAAGATCTCTTTTAGAATGCGGCGGGTGTGTTTCGGTTGTCAGTAAAAAAATCGATTCCAAGGCCAAAGTTTTATTTAAGAAGAAAAAAATAGCTTTTCAGGAAAGAAGATTTTTAATAAGCGATCTTAAAGATGTTTTTTTTGTTGTTTGTGCCACCAATGACAGGAAAATTAATTCGATGGTATCGCAAGAGTGCAAGAAAAGAAAAGTTTTGGTTAACGTGGTTGATTCTTTTGATCTTTCCGATGTGATTTTCCCGGCTTTTTTCCGGCAAGGCAGTCTTGTTATTTCGGTTAATACATCAGGGGTAAGTCCGGCGTTATCAAAAAAAATCAAACAGGACCTCAGAAAACATTTTTCAAAAGATTACGCATATTTTTTAAAAGAATTGTCATTAATAAGAAAAAAAGTTCAAAATGAAATAGCCTCTTCCGGTGTAAGAAAAAAGATTTTTAAAGATTTGACCAATATAGAGGTTATGCGAGATAATATAAAGAGTTATACCAGATTACAGATCAAGAACAAGATAAAGTCATTTTACGATAGATATGCACATAATTACAATCGGATTAAACCATAAAAGTTCTCCTCTTTCGGTAAGAGAAAAGTTTGCTTTTTACGATGAAGAGCTTTCTAGAGCATTGAAGGTGCTTAATCGTATGGATTTTATTGATGAGTGCCTGATTGTTTCTACCTGTAACAGGGTGGAGGTTTATGCTGCTACCGAAGACATAGATAGGTGTTTAGATTCGATAAAAAGCTTCTTTTTGACATATAAGGGAGTTGATATTTCCGATATCGCTGGTAATTTCTATACCTTTATTGGACACAGCGCATTTTTGCATTTATTTCAGGTAGGTTGTGGTTTAGATTCTTTGGTGATCGGCGAAACCCAAGTGTTGGGGCAATTAAAGAAAAGTTATCAGTTTGCGGTTAGAGCCTGCACCACGGGTAAGTTTATTAATTTTATGTTTCAGAAAGCTTTTTTTGTCAGTAAAAAAATCAGAAGCAGCTTTTCTTTTGGAGATGTTCAACTGAGTATTGGCTCGGTGACGGTTGATCTTATAAAGCAAAAGATCGATAGTCTTTTTAAGAAGAAGGTTTTAGTTATTGGAGCAGGAGAGATCTGTAGAACGATAATTCACTCGCTTTATAAAGAAAATATCGATTCGATTTTTGTTGCCAATCGCAGTTACGCTAAGGCATTAAAATTAAACGAACAGTTTAAAACTTTTCCATTGGATTTTACCAAAATAAGCGGACATATGAATAATGTTGATATTGTCATTACCTCAACTTCAGCGCCGCATTATATTCTGGATAAGACAAATTTTCCTACCGCTGTAGCAGGAAGAAAAAAACCGCTTATGCTTATTGATTTAGCTGTTCCACGTGACATAGAGCCTTGTTTGTCTTCTTTAAAGAGCGTTTATCTATATAACATTGATGACTTGAGGGTGATTATTGATAACAATCGTAAAAAAAGAATATATTATTTTGAAAATCATTTTAATTTACTTCAAAAAGAGACAGAGAAATTTTTTAATAAACTTTACTTTCCGCAGGAAGATTTTATAAATGTCTAAGGATATAATAATCGGTACCCGCGCAAGCCGGCTGGCTTTTAAACAGGCCTGTATTGCAAGAGATATATTAAAAAAAAGATTCGCTAAATACAGGTTTGTTGTAAAAAAAGTTTTTACGACTGCAGATAAAGATAAAAACAGGCCATTGAGAAAATTTTCTTCAACCGGAGTTTTTGTTAAGGAGTTGGAAAACCTTCTGATTAATAAGAAAATCGATATCGCCGTGCACAGTGCTAAAGATCTGGAAACGGTTATGCCGAAAGGTTTAACCTTGGCAGCGGTTTTAAAGCGAGAAATTCCATTTGATGTTTTGATTTCCAAAAAAAACATAAAACTTAATCAGCTTAAACCAGGTGCAGTAATCGGCACCGGTAGTTTAAGAAGAGCGGCTCAGCTGAAGAATACCAGATCTGATTTGACACTAAAAGAAATCAGAGGCAATGTTGAAACAAGGATAAAGAAATTAAATAGACAAAATTACGATGCAATTGTTCTTGCTTATGCGGGGCTTAAGAGATTAGGTATGTTAAGATATGCGACAGAAGTGTTAGATATTCTGCCTTGTGCTGGACAAGGTATAATTGCCCTGCAGGCAAGAAAAGACAATACGCCAATAATGAAGATTCTAAAAGCGATTAATTATAAGGTTAGTTTCAATGAATTAATGGCAGAAAAGGCTTTTTTGAACGCGCTTCATGCAGGTTGTAATGTTCCTGTAGGCGTTTTAGCGAAAACAAAAGGTAGATATATCGCGATTAAGGCTTCTGTTTTATCCAGAGATGGACAAATAGCTTTATGCGGTAGTTTAACAGCAATAAAGTCCTATCCAAAGAAAATCGGTTTAAGCCTTGCCCGCAGCATGGTAAAAAAGGGTGCAAAGGAACTTTTAAAAAAATGAAAAAGGGTAAAGTTTACCTAGTCGGTGCAGGCCCTTATGATAAAGGGTTGTTGACTTTAAGAGCCAGAGAGGTTATAAAAAAAGCCGATGTGGTTCTTTATGATTATTTAGTTTCTAAAGATGTTCTTAAGTTTATAAAGCCAGGGGTTAATAAAGTTTGTTTTGCGAAAGACAATAAAAAGGATTTTCGCCTGCAAGGCAAAATAAACAATTTCTTGGTAAAAAATTCTCTTGCCGGTAAAAAAGTCGTTAGACTTAAAGGTGGAGACCCTTTTATTTTCTCACGCGGTATAGAGGAATTGGAAAGTCTGGTTGAAAATGATATTCCGTTTGAAGTTGTCCCCGGTATAACCGCCGGCCTTGCCGCTTGTGTTTATTCGCTTATTCCTGTTACAAGGCGCAATTTGGTAAGCAGTGTTATTCTTGCAACCGGTTCAGAAGTTAAAAATGAAAAAAGTAATATAAATTGGGTGAGTCTTGCAAAAAGCGGCGCTACGCTCATATTTTATATGGCTGTTGCCAGAATTCCAAAGATAAGTTTTAATTTGGTGAAAAGAGGTCTTTCTAAAGATACACCCTGCGCTTTAATTCAGGATGCCACATCATACAAGCAGCGGATAGTTATAGGAAAATTATCTAATATTAGTTTGCTCGCAAGGCAGCGAAAGGTAAAGCCGCCAGCGATTTTTGTAATTTCAAGAACCATTTTACTACGGAATAGATTTGTTTCAGAGAATCTTGCTTTGGCTGGGAAAAAAGTTGTAGTTACTAGAGAGGATCCAGCCTATTTGGGAGAGCTTCTTAAAAAAGAAAAATCCCAAATAATTCATTTTCCAACGATAAAGACCGTTTCTCATAAATATAGTATAAAAGATTTGCATATCTACGACTGGGTATTATTTTTAAGCGTTAATGCTGTAAGGAGATTTAGAAGATATTTAAGAAAAATTCCTAATAGTGCAAAGATTGCCTGTATAGGTGTAAGAACCGCGGAATATCTTAAACAGCTTGGTTATAAAGTTGATTTAGTGCCGGAGGAGTTTTCCAGTCAGGGGTTAATAAAAGCATTAAGGAAAAGGCAGTTGAATAAAAAGAACGTGCTTATTGTGCGTTCAAAAAAAGGTAATGATCTTTTGAAGAAAGCCCTTTGTAAAAAAGTCAATATGTTAAAAGAAATTTATGTTTATGATATTATTCCTGGTTCGCCAGATAAAAGAATGTTTTTTAGGCAAGTTTCTAAGGGTGCTGATATTTTTACCTTTTTAAGCGCTCAGAGTGCGGATAATTTTGTTAATATTTTAGGAAAGAATAAAGCTAAACTTCTAGTGAGGCAAGGATTAGTTGCTTCTATTGGGCCAGAGACCAGTAAAAGGTTGAAGCAGCTAGGGATAGGTGTAGATTTTCAACCTAAGGTGTATACTATCAATAGTTTTGTAAACGGGTTAAAACAGGCGATAAGAAAACGATGGTAGATATAAGAAGTTTTGTGTATAAAGATAAAAAAAGAGACCTTTCTCAGTTTATAGGGCCGGTTGTTGTATGGAATCTGACTTCGCGCTGTAATCTTGACTGTATACATTGCTATGCCGATAAAGGCTCTCTTTTTGTTAAAGATATGCCTAAAAAGGTATGTTTAGATACAATAAAGGAATTAAAATTATTAAAGACCCCGTTAGTTATATTTTCAGGCGGAGAGCCGCTTTTGTATAAAGGTATATTTGATTTGGCTAAGTATGCCATTGATAATTCGATCAAGGTAAGTCTTTCTACAAATGGAACTTTGATTGATAAAGCTATGGCCATTAAGATTAAAAGTTCTGGTATTAATTATGTGGGAATCAGTATTGACGGAATGAAGATTACACACGATTTTTTAAGGAACAAAAAAGGTGCTTTTGACAAAAGCGTTACAGCAATAAAACACTGCAAAGCAAACGATATTAAGGTGGGAATTCGTTTTACCGTAGCTAGATATAATGTAAGAGAGCTAAAAGAAGTTTTAAAGCTGGCACAATCTTTAAAAGTAGACAGGTTCTGTCTTTATAATCTTGTCTATTCGGGCCGGGCGGAAACACTGGTAGAAAATGATTTATCGTCTTGGCAGAGAAAAAAAGTAGTTGATGAGCTTGTTGCATTTGTTAAAAGGACAAAAGGTTCAATGGAAGTCTTAACTACAGATAGCCCATGCGATGGGGTGTATCTTAAGCGCTTGTTTAACGTAAAAGATATTTCTTTGTCGGGGTGTTCGGCTGGGGATAAGATTATAAATATTGATGAGGCGGGTTTTATTCATCCTTGTCAGTTCTGGCATGATTATAATATAGGTAACATAAAAACAGATAGAATAACAAAAGTTCTCAAGAAGGATGCGCTTGTTTTAAAGCTTCGTGATAAGGCCAAGTTTTTAAAAGATCAATGCAGGCAGTGTGATAGCAAAGATTTATGTTTTGGCTGCAGGGTAAGAGCCAAGGCGGTTTACAAAGATTTATGGAAAAACGATCCTTCTTGCTATTTGATTGACAAAAAGGTAAAAAATGAAATCTCCAAAATGTCGTCCGCGCAGATTACGCATTAATAGATTAATAAGAGAAAAATTCAAGGAAACAAAACTTTCTATAAGCGATTTTATTATGCCTTATTTTGTTTGTGAAGGTAGATATATAAAACGATCAGTTAAGTCTATGCCTGGCGTGTTTCAATTCTCAATAGATAATCTGGTTAAAGAAGTTTCAGCTTCTCTTAAGTTGGGCATTGATGCGGTGATACTTTTTGGCATACCTGATAAAAAAGATAAGATTGCTTCTAGAAGCTATGCTTCAGATGGAATAATCCAGAAAGCCGTACGCGCCTTAAAGACAGAGTTTAAAAATCTTCTTGTTATAACCGATGTTTGCCTATGTGGATATACCTCTCACGGTCATTGCGGTATGGTCGTTAAAAGGAATAATAAGTTTTATATCGATAATGATCTGAGCTTGGAAACATTAGCGAAGATGGCGCTTTCCCATGCTCAGGCCGGGGCTGATATCGTTGCTCCCAGCAGCATGATGGATGCGCAGGTAAAGGCAATAAGGAACGCATTAGACAAAAACGGTTTTATGGATATTGCGATAATGGCGTATTCGGCCAAATTTGCTTCCGGGTTTTACGGTCCGTTTAGAGATGCAGCCTTATCCAGCCCTAAATCCGGAGATCGTAAATCATACCAGATGGATTTTTCTAACAGTAAAGAGGCGCTTAAGGAAGTTATGTTAGATATTAAAGAAGGTGCTGATATAGTTATGGTAAAGCCCGCATTAGCTTATCAGGACATAATTTACAGAGTAAAAGAATCGATAAACCTGCCTTTAGCGGTTTATAATGTAAGCGGCGAATATTCCATGATTAAAGAAGCCTGCAGAAAGAAATTGTTCGAAGAGGATAGAATTGTTATGGAAATAATGACAGGTTTTAAGCGTTCAGGAGCAGATATAATAATCAGTTATTTCGCTAAAGACATTGCAAGGTGGTTAAGATGAAGAAACTGTCTTTTATCGACAAGACGATATTAGCTTCTATAGGCAAAGAGTTTCCTTTAGAGGAAAACTTATTAAAAAAGCTTGCGCATTCTTTAGGTTACAGCGAGCAGTTATTGAAAAGCCAGTTGGAGTTATTGTATAAAAACGGTATTATTCGCGATATCATGATTCCTTTTAACTGGAGGCAGTTTGGCTATAAGAGTTCTCTTTTTGCTTTAAGTGTGCCTAGTTCAAAGATAAAGATAGTGAAGGATGCACTTGTTGGTTTCTCAGGGGTTACACATTGTTATCTAAGGAAAGCAAAACTCAATATTTGGTTTACGTTTATATATAAAAATACAAATGAAAAATCAACTCTTGTTAATAAACTTAAAACGGTTAATATTGCGAACATCGTTGAATTGCCTGCTGAAAAAGTAATAAAACTGGACATGTCAGGATTATTATGAGTCTAATTAATATTAATAAAGATATTAAAAATAAGATTAATTCTAAAGGCGGACTCTGGGATATTGTTTTTTTGGGTTCGCCAAAAGAGAAAAAGGATTTGTTTTTAAGGCTAAAATCTTTGAAGAAGAAAAAAATAATCAAAAATCCTAAGGCTTTTTTAAATTATCGTCTTTTGGGATATACCCATAACGCATTAATCGCCTGGCGCATGGAAAGAATTGACAGCGCTTTTATCAAAGATAAGCTAAGTGAGATAAAAAACGTGACTCACTGCGTAATCAGAAAACCTCAAAGGGATTTTAATTTTAATCTATTTACTATGGTGCATGCAAAAAACAAGAATGAACTCATAAATACGATTACGATGTTAAAGAATATTTTTCGTGCCGATGATTATTTAGTGATGGAAACACAAGAAGAATTGATTAAAAGACCATTTTATGGCTAACAATAAAAGATTATTCGATATATCAAAGGATCTTTTCCCTGGCGGGGTAAATAGTCCCGTACGTTCGTTTTCTTGTGTAGGAAGACACCCTATTTTTATTAAATATGGCAAGGGCTGCTATATTTATGACGAAGAAGGTCGTAAATATATTGATTTTTGTCTTTCCTGGGGGCCGCATATACTAGGTCATAACCATAAAGTAGTATTAAATGCAGTGATGCACCAGTTATATAAAGGAACCAGCTTTGGAACATGTACTAATAATGAATTGGTTTTTGCCAAGATTATCAAGAAAGCTTTTTCTTCTATTGAAAAGATGCGCCTAGTTTCATCAGGAACAGAGGCAGTGATGACTGCGATTAGGCTTGCCCGCGGATATACAAATAAAGATATAATTGTTAAATTCAACGGCTGTTATCATGGCCACAGCGATAGCCTTTTGGTAAAATCCGGTAGCGGCGTTGCTACCTTGGGAGTACGTTCTACAAAAGGCGTTACCAAACAACTTGCCAAACAAACAATAAGTCTGCCGTTTAACGATATAAAATCTTTTAAAAAAACCTGCAGGAAATATTTTAATCGAATTGCTTGTGTTATTGTTGAGCCTGTTGCGGGCAATATGGGCGTTGTATTGCCAGATAAACAGTTTTTAAAATCCTTAAGGGAAATAACTAAAAAACAAAATATAGTTTTTATTTTTGACGAGGTGATAACCGGATTCAGGTTTTGTTTTGGAGGTATGCAGAATATTCTTGGTATTAAACCGGATTTGACTATATTAGGTAAAATTATCGGTGCAGGGCTTCCGATTGGACTTGTGGGAGGAAGCAGAGAAATTATGGATTTTCTTGCGCCTGAAGGAGATATCTATCAGGCAGGAACCTTATCAGGTAATCCTTTATCTACAGCTGCGGGTATCGCAGTCTTAAGTTATCTAAATAAGCATGAAAATCTGTATAAAAAACTAGATGAGGATACAGAATGGTTTGTGGATCAATTAAAGGGCGTATTAAGCGATAAGGGCATACCGTTTGTCATAAACCGTTTTGGTAGTATGTTTTCAATTTTCTTTTGCAAAAAGCAAGTCAAAAATTACAACCAGGCTTTAAAACAAGACACTAATGTGTTTAAGAGGTTCTATAATTTCATGTTGGAAAAAGGAGTGTACTTTTCTCCTTCTGGTTTTGAGGCGAATTTTTTATCCATAGCGCACCATAGGGCTGATTTAAAACAGGCTATAAATAGTTTAAAGCGTTTTCATAATTAATTTAATAGTATACTCTTAACATGTTGACAATTATTTAGCTGGCTGGTAAAATTAATTACCCGACAACCTGAGGATAGCTTTATCCTGCAGGTTTTTTTTGTGGGTTGAACTTTTTTAAGAGAATGCCAATAAAAAACCGTAATGTAGATATTTTGGCTTTGATTTTACCGGAGATAAGGGATTTGGTAAAAGAGAGGAATTTTCAGGACTTAAAGGAAGTTCTGCGTAAGGTCCATTCTGTAGATTTGGCTCTTAGCTGGAACAATCTTGATGATAAGGAAAAACCAATAATTTTTAGGCTTCTTGGCGCAAGAAAATCCGTTGAATTATTCGAAGACCTACCAATTAAAGAGCAGACCCACATAATAAATAATCTCAACAATGAAGAGGTTACCAATGTCTTAAACGAGATGGCTCCAGACGAAAGAGCCGATCTTTTTAAAGATCTATCAGAGAAAGATATCACGAAGTTTATCAAGCTTCTGAAAAAAGAAGATCTAGAAGATGTAAGAAGATTGATGAATTATCAGGAGGGCACTGCAGGCAGTCTTATGACGACAGAGCTTGTGGAGTTAAAAAAAGACATGTCTGCAAGAGGTGCAATTTTATATATACAGGATAATCTGCGTACCGAATATAATGAAAATGTTTATTCTTGTTATGTCACAGACACAGAACATAAATTATTAGGTGTAGTCACCATACAAGACTTGTTGAAGTCTCCCGCGGATATGTTATTAAGAGATATTATGATCAGCCCGGAGTTTATAAAAATCGATGTAAATACGGATATTTCAGAGGTTGCCAATATATTTAAAAGATACGACCTTCACGACGCGCCAATAGTGGATAATAATAATATATTCTTGGGGATTGTTACTATTGATGATATCGTTGATGAGATTGAAAAGGAAAATACAAAAGAGATTTATGAAATTGGTAAGATGTCAGGTGGAGAAGGTGAAATCATCAGTTATTCTCAATCAAATGCATTTGATTTGGTAAAGCGCCGCGCAGGATGGTTGATATTTCTTCTTGTGTTCGATTTTTTAACCGGAACAGTCTTAAAAGCTTTTGAACATTCTCTTAGTTCTGTTGTAGCTTTGGCATTTTTTATCCCTATGCTTTTAGATACCGGAGGTAATGCCGGAGCCCAGACTTCTATTACTATAATTAGGGGTTTAGCCACAGGAGATGTTTCATTTAAGAATATCTGGAAAGTCGTTAAGATGGAGCTTTGCAGTGCTATTTTTATCGGGCTGATAATTGGAACAGTTGCTTTTGCAAGAGCGTTTTTATTGCAGAAAGATTTTATGCTTTCAGTGGTTGTAGGTATTACCATGGTATTGGTTGCGCTTCTTGCTATAATAACCGGTGTTACTTTGCCTTTGGCGTCTAAAAGAATCGGTTTAGATCCAGCTGCTTTAGCAGGTCCGATTACAACCAGCATTGTCGATGTACTGGGGTTAATAATTTATTTTAAGATTGCTCAGATGTTTATCCCTGCACTTAAATTTTAGCCATGAAAAACATAAAATATGCGATAAACAAAAAAAAGGAATTCGAGATAGGTTCTTTTAATCAGGCAAAAACCTTTTCTTCATTTTTTCCTGCAGTTGCCGGGGTTTACGGAATACCGATGTGGGTTTTTTATGTCAATAGAGGTCAGGCCGTAGCCAGTTTCGGTATTAAAGACAAAGATCATGCGATTTTAGAGTTTTATCCGGCCAATAGAGCATATGAAAATACGTCCTTAACTGGATTTAGAACATTTATTAAATTGAAGAAAAATGGTAAAGTTGTATTTTATGAGCCGTTTCGAGAAAGCCTTCATAATAATAATTTTAATATTGAAAATAAAATGAGTATTTCTTCTTGCGATTTGAAGCTTGAAGAGATTAATAATACGTTAGGTATTAAGGTGTCAGTGGAATATTTTACTGTCCCCGAGGAAAATTTTGCCGCACTTGCAAGGGTAGTAAGGGTAACCAATTTAAATAAATCAAAAATTGATATAGAAGTTATTGATGGCCTTCCAAGAATCGTTTGTTACGGGGTAAATAACTGGTTCTTAAAACATCTAAGCCGTACAGTGGAAGCATGGATGCGTTCGGTTCAGATAAAGAAAAGCGCATTTTTTAGTTTGCGAGTTGACCCTACGGATTCATCGGATATTAACCATATTCACGGAGGTAATTTTTATTTAAGTTTTATCGATGATAAGAAATTAATTGCACCGATTGTTGAATCAAGTATAATTTTCGGTTCTGTAAACGATTTATCATATCCAAAACAGTTTTTTAACTCAAGAAATTTCAAATATCCGCAAAAGCAGATAACTACCTCAAAGACGCCTTGTGCTTTTACTTTATTTAAGAAAAGCTTATCTTGTGCAAAAGAAGTTTGTTTAAGGTCTTTAATCGGCAGCGTTGAAACCGAACATTCAATGAATTCAGTTATCAGTAAAGTTTCCTTTAAGGAGTATTTTACTGTTAAAAAAGCGAGGAATAAAGAGATTATCGATGAAATAACAGACAATATTTTTACGGTTAGTTCATCCGTAGAATTCAATCAGTATAGTTGCCAGAGTTATCTGGATAATGTTTTGCGCGGTGGTTTTGCGATGACTGTAAAGAGCAATTCCCACAAAAATGTTTTTTATGTTTATTCTCGTATACACGGAGATTTAGAGAGGGATTACAATAATTTTCAGATATTGCCTAGTTATTTTTCTCAAGGTAACGGTAATTACCGCGACGTGAATCAGAATAGGCGTTGTGATAACTGGTTTAATATCGATTTGGATTGTGAGAATATTACTGCTCTTTTAAGTCTTATACAGCTTGATGGGTATAATCCGCTTGTTCTGAAGGGAGCTATGTTTGAACTTAAGGATAAGGATTTTATCACTAGTAATCTTAAAAAAATAACCAGCAGTAAAGAATTGAATGATTTAAAAAGTTTTCTCTCTAAGCCGTTTAGTCCGGGACATTTGATGGCAAAGCTTAAGGAGAAGAAAATAAATTCTTCCATAGGACAAGTCGACTTGTTTTTAAAAATAATCGCCTCATGCGTACAAATTTACGAAGCAGAACATAAAGAGGGTTTTTGGAGTGACCATTGGAGCTATAATACCGATTTACTGGAGAATTATTTAAGTCTATATCCGGAAAAGTTAAAAAAATTATTAATAGAAGATAAACGCTTCACCTTTTTTGATAATGCTTATTATGTAAAACCGCGCGCCCAAAGATATGTTTTAAAACATAATTTTCCCAGGCAGCTTAATTGTGTAGCACTGGATAAAAAGAAGCAGGATTTGTTAAGACAAAGAATTTCCCAGGGGTTCGCCGTAAGAACTGATAATGGCAAGGGTGAAATTTACTATGCTAATTTAGTTACAAAACTTATCTGTATTATTGTAAATAAACTAGCCACAATGGATCCGTTTGATACCGGTATTGAGATGGAATCCGATAAGCCGAATTGGTTTGATTCGCTAAATGGTCTGCCTGGTCTTTTTGGTTCTTCAAGCTGCGAGACATTTGAACTTAAAAGGCTTGTGGATTTATTATTAAATTATCTTGGTAAAATAGATTTTGATTCTGTAAGTATTCCGCAAGAAATATCCCAGTTTTTAGTTCAGTTATCCGTTTTAGTTAAAGATGAAAAAGATCCATTTAAATATTGGGATAAGGCAAACACTCTAAAAGAAGAATACAGGAAGAAAGTTCATTTTGGTTTATCCGGAAAAGAAAACCAAATATCAAAAGTAAATTTGCTGGAATTTTTAAATAAGGTTTCAAAGAAGCTTTGTCGTTCTCTTAACAATGCGTTTGATTCAAAACAAAAAATCTACAACACTTATTTTATAAATGAATTGATTGAATTCGATAAACAGTACTTGTCAGGCGAAAAAGAAGGTGTCAGCGTATTAAAACCGTTGAGATTTAAACAAAAACCGCTGGCGAATTTCCTTGAGGCGCAGATGCATGCTTTACGCATTGAAAAAGACATAAATAAGGCAAGAGAGCTTTATGGGAATGTGAGAAAAAGCAATCTTTATGATAAGAAGCTTAAGATGTACAAGGTCTGCGCTTCTTTAGAAAAAGAACCATTAGATATTGGCAGAGTTAGGGCATTTACTCCTGGGTGGCTTGAAAATGAGTCTATATGGCTACATATGGAATATAAATATCTTCTGGAGCTATTAAGAACACAGCTTTTTGAAGAGTTCTATAATGAATTAAAAGATGTTTTGATCCCTTTTCAGGATCCACATCGTTACGGTAGAAGCATATTGGAAAATTCATCATTTTTGGTTTCGAGTGTCAATCCTGATGAAAATATTCATGGTAATGGTTTTGTGGCGAGGCTTAGCGGGTCAACAGCAGAGTTTCTAAATATTTGGCTGTGGATGTGTGCAGGGCAGCAACCTTTTGCCGCAAAAGAAAAGGGGTTGATTCTTGAATTCAAGCCAGCACTTAAAGCATGGCTGTTCACTAAAGTTAAAAAAGCATATAGTTTTATTATTGATCGTGAGAGAAAGTCTGTAAAAATAGATAAAAACTGTTTTGCTTTTAATTTTTTAGGCAAATGTTTAGTTGTATATCATAATCCAAAGAGAAAAGATACTTTTGGCAAGAAAGCCGCGGTTATAAAGAATATTAGTTTACGGGAAAAGAATTCCTGCAAACACGAGATTTTATCAGGAGTCATTTGCGGTGCTTTAGCCAAAAGGGTTCGAGATGGCCTTATCGAGCGCATAGATATCTATCTTTCCTAGTTATATCATAATTTTCTAGCCGAATAATAGATTTTGACAAAAATCACTAATTTTAATACAATAAAGAGTCAGTTAGTGCTTTATTTTATAATTCAAAAGGAGAAAAAATGGACGAAATACTGGAAATACTGGAAAAAGACTCTCGCATAAGCCCGGAACAGATAGCAAAACTTACTAAAAAGAACGTAAAAAACGTCAAAGCCGCGATAAAAAAATACGAAAAAGACGGCGTTATTGTTAAATATAAGACTATTATAAATAAAGAGTTAGTTAAAAAAGACGATAATGAAGTTAGGGCTTTGATCGAGGTTAATATAGTACCACAAAAAGACGTAGGCTTTGATAGTATTGCCGAAAGGATTTATAAGTTTCCCGAGGTAACCAGCTGTTATCTGTTATCGGGAACATATGATTTGCTTCTTGTGGTAGAGGGGAAAAACTTGCATACTGTTTCCAATTTTGTTGCTGAGAAACTTTCTCCCATGCCGAATGTAAGAGGTACGGTTACCCATTTTTTGCTTAAAAAATACAAAGAAGATTCGGTCATATTAAAGCATAAAGAAGATGATAAGCGCATAGCAATATCCTATTAGAAATAAAAAATGAAAAGTTTTGTATCAAAAATAACTAAGCAGCTTAAGTCTTCAGGGATCAGGGAGTTTTTTGACTTGGTTTTAGGGATGAAGGAGGTAATTTCCTTAGGTGTGGGAGAGCCTGATTTTGTCACTCCCTGGCAGATAACAGAGGCCGGTATTTATTCTCTAGAGCAGGGTTTTACAAGTTATACTTCCAATAAAGGGCTTTATAAACTTAGGCTTGGCATATCTAAGTATCTGTATAAGAACTATAAATTGGATTATTGCCCGGACGATGAAATTCTTATCACTGTGGGGGTCAGCGAGGCTTTAGATTTAGCTTTGCGCGCAATAATAAATCCGGGGGATAAGGTTATTATTCCTATCCCCAGTTATGTATCATACGGCCCGGTTACGGAGTTAGCTGGAGGAAGGCCGGTTTATATCGACACAACAAAGACTAATTTCAAATTAAGTCCAAAGGACTTATTAAAAAATATCGATAGTAAAACCAAGGCAGTGATATTAAACTATCCAACTAATCCTACGGGCGTTACTTATACCAAGGATGAGTTGATGGAATTTAACAGGATAGTCAGCAAAAAAGAGATTCTTTGCATAACCGACGAGGTCTACGGCGATCTTTCTTATGATTTTGAACATATTCCTTTTGCAACATTAAAGGGTGCAAAGAAACATACGCTTTATCTGAATGGTTTTTCCAAGAGCTATGCGATGACTGGTTGGCGGGTTGGTTTTGCATGCGGGCCGAAAGATTTAATTTCAGCGATGACAAAAATTCATCAATATACTATTATGTGTGTTTCAAGTACTTCGCAGTGGGCTTCTTATGAAGCTTTGCATTCAGGCAGAAAATCAGTTGACCAGATGAAGCTTGAATATAAAAGAAGAAGGGAATTCGTTTACAATGTTTTTAATTCTATGGGCTTAAATTGTGTAAAACCTCAAGGGGCTTTTTATTGTTTTGTTTCTATTAAAAGTACCGGTTTAAGTTCTGTAGAGTTTTCTAAGCGTTTGTTAAAGCAGTATAAAGTAGCAGTTGTTCCTGGGGTTGCTTTTGGAGATAATGCAGAAGGATATATCAGGGTTTCCTATGCGGAGAATTTCGAAAAGCTTAAAGAGGCATTGAATAGAATCACGGAATTTGTCGCGAAAATAAAAAATAAAAATTAAAACAAGGAAGGTTCGTATGCCACAGAAAAATATTTTGGTAGTTGATGACGAGCAATCAATTAGAGAGACGATGAAATCTGTACTTGAGGATCATGGATACTCCGTGCGCTTGGCCGATGATGGCATAACTGCTTTAAATGCAATTAAAGAGTCGATCCCTGATTTGATAATATCAGATATTAAGATGAAGGATATGGATGGTTACACTCTTTTGCAGGAGCTTAAAAAAAGAGATCTCTCTAGTAAGGTTGCGGTTATAGTTGTTACTGGCTACAGTGATATGCAGGATTTATTTAGTCTTCAGGAGGTAGCTGATTATATCGTAAAGCCTTTTAATAATGATGACCTGCTTTTAAGAATTGCCCGCGTTTTGAATAAATGAAAAAGAAAAAGCCCACTTCTTTTAGAAAACATATTGAAGGTCTTTCTAAGATAAGCGAAACAATAGTTTCAGATTTATACCTTGAGGACATCCTAAGGCTTGTCGTCATGGTTACGGCAGAAGTTATGGATTCCAAGATTTGTTCTTTGCTTTTGTTAGATGCTGAAAAAAACGAACTTGTTGTGCGTGCAACGCAATCAGTCAGTGAGTCGTATAACAAAAAACCTAATATAAATTTAGGGGAAGGCATAGCCGGTAAGGTGGCCTTAGAAAAAAAGCCCATAGTTGTGCCAGATGTAAGAAAAGAACCACTTTATAGAAATAGAGAAATAGCGCAAAAAGAAAAGCTTTGTTCTTTGTTAAGCGTACCGATGCAGGTAAAAGGCAAAGTAATAGGAGTGTTGAATATATACACTTCCAAAAGGCATAAGTTTCTCAAAGAAGAGGTGGCTGTTTTAAGTGCTGTAGCAAACCAGGCGGCGATTGCAATTGAGAATGCAAGACTTCTGATGCATTCAAAGACGATTGAGCAGGAGTTGAAGGTGCGTAAGCTTGTCGAGCGCGCCAAAGGGATATTAATGAGAAAGTTAGGCCTTGGCGAGGAAGAGGCGTTTCGTAAGATCCAGAAGCAGGCGATGAATATGCGTAAGAGCATGCAGGAGATTGCCGAAGCGATTATTCTAAGTAAGGAAATAATATCATAAGGTAAACAGATGAATAATATTGGTTTTGATAATGAAAAATATTTAAAAGAGCAGACCAGCGCAATTTTAGACAGGGTTAAGAAGTTTGATAACAAACTTTATTTGGAATTTGGCGGAAAGCTTTGTTATGATTATCATGCAGCAAGAGTTTTGCCAGGTTATGATCCTAACGTAAAGTTAAGGCTTTTGCATTCGTTAAAGGATAAGATAGATATCGTTTTATGCGTTTATGCATCAGATATCGAGAATGGCAGAGTAAGAGGGGATTTTGGTATTACTTATGATGCGGCAACATTCAAACTTATTGATGATTTAAGAGGCTGGGGTTTGGATATTTTAGCAGTTGTGATTACCCGATATTCCGGTCAACCTTCGGCAAAGATATTTAAAAATAAATTAGAACATCGTAACGTAAAGGTGTATTTGTCTTATCCTATAGAAGGATACCCAACTAGTATTGATTTGGTTGTTAATGATGATGGTTTTGGAAAGAATGAGTTCGTTGAAACCAAGAAACCGATAGTGGTGGTTACTGCTCCCGGGCCAAACAGCGGTAAGCTTTCAACATGTCTATCGCAGCTTTATCAAGAACATAAGCGCGGCATTATTGCCGGGTATGCTAAGTTTGAAACCTTTCCCATATGGAATCTTCCCTTGAAACATCCGGTTAACGTAGCTTATGAAGCAGCAACTGCGGATATCCAGGATTTTAATTTGGTTGATCCGTTTCATTTGAATGCATATCACAAAACCACAATTAATTACAATAGGGACGTGGAAAGTTTTCCCATATTGAAACTTATGTTAAATAAGATTTATGAAAAGAACAAGAAATTACCTTCTTATAATTCACCGACGGATATGGGGGTTAATAGGGCTGGTTTTGGTATAATCGATGATCAGGTGGTAAGAACGGCAGCAAAACAGGAGTTGATCAGAAGATATTTTCGTTATAATACCGAGTATATATTGGGAATTGAAAAGAAATCTACCGTAGAAAGAGTTGCTGCTTTAATGGAAGAGTTGGCTGTAAAAATATCTGATAGAAGCGTTGTGGATGTTGCACGTAAAGCAGCGACTGAGGCTGAAACCAAAGGCAAGGGTAATGAAGGCATATTCTGTGGCGCAGCAATAGAACTTTCCAATAAGAAGATTATTGCCGGAAAAAACTCTAAACTTATGCATGCAGCTTCAAGTGTGATACTTAATTCTATTAAGGTATTAGCTAATATTCCAGATGAGATATTGCTTTTGTCTCCTCACGTAATAAGTCAGATCTCAAAATTAAAAGAGGGTATTTTAAGCGGAGAATCAGAAAGTTTAGATCTTGAAGAAACTCTAATCGCTCTTTCTATAAGCGCTGCTACCAATCATACGGTAGAATTGGCAATGTCTAAACTAAAAGATTTAAGAGGCTGTGAGGTGCACATGACGCACATACCTACTCCCGGAGACGAAGTTGGTTTTCAAAGGCTGGGGGTTAATCTTACTACTGACGGTCAGTTTTCATCTAGGAATCTTTTCGTTACTTAAAATATGATTAAAGAGTCTTGCGGAGTATTTGGAGTTTACGGTGATAGTAACGCTTCTTTGCTTACTTATCTTGGGCTGTATGCTCTTCAGCATAGAGGTCAGGAAAGTGCAGGGATTGTTACTAGTGATAGAGGAAAGATTTCTTTTTACAAGGATTTGGGGTTGGTAAACGAGGTGTTTACCGACGATATACTAAAAAATCTAAAAGGCGATATGGCTGTGGGTCATGTACGTTATTCAACCACGGGTTCATCTTGCGTAAGAAACATCCAGCCGTTTCTGGCAGAATTCAGAGGTTCTGTGATTGCCTTAGGTCACAATGGCAATCTTACCAATGCAGTAGAACTGCATAATCTATTAGAAGAAAAGGGTGCGATTTTTCAGTCTAGCATGGACAGCGAGGTTATAGTTCATCTTATCGCCCATTCCCAGGAAGATTCATTTGAAAAAAGAGTTACTGCGAGTCTAAAAAAATTAAAGGGTGCATATTCGCTTGTGTTTATGACTAAAGATAGGTTAATTGGAGCACGCGATCCTTTTGGTTTTAGGCCTTTATGTTTAGGTCGGTTAGGCAAATCATTTATTTTAGCATCAGAAACCAGCGCGTTAGATTTAATAAATGCTAAATATGTAAGAGACATTCGTCCTGGTGAAGTAGTTTTTATCAATAAAAAAGGAATAAAAAGCATTTATTTTTCTCAAAGCATTAAGCAGTCATCTTGTATGTTTGAATATATTTATTTTGCCAGGCCAGATAGCAATATTTTCGGACGCAACGTTTATAGGGTAAGGAAAGCGCTGGGAGAGCAGTTGGCTGAGGAAGTTAGTATTGATGCGGATTTAGTTGTTCCTGTACCTGACTCCGGTAATTATGCAGCTTTAGGTTTTGCCCAGAAGAAAAATATTGCTTATGAGCCGGCAGTAATACGCAATCATTATATAGGAAGAACTTTTATAGAGCCAAGCCAGAGGATGAGAGATCTAAAGGTGAGATTAAAACTTAATCCGGCAAAAGAGATTATTGATGGCAAAAGAATTATTATTGTAGAGGATTCTATCGTAAGGGGTACTACCACTAAGGCGAGAATTAGAACCTTGAGAGAAGCGGGTGCAAAGAAAATCCATATGCTGGTTAGTTGTCCACCGATTAAATACCCTTGTTTTTATGGGATTGATTTCCCGACACGAAAAGAATTGATTGCTTCTTCAAAATCAATTGAGAAGATAAGAAAGTTTCTTGAACTCGATTCCTTATATTATTTAAGTCTTAAAGGAATGTTAAGGGCAATGACCGATCAAAAGACTAAATTGTGTTTGGCCTGTTTTAACGGCGATTATGCCGAAACAATAAGCAGGAGAATATCAAAAACTAGTTTAGAGACAAGGTAGGATAGTTATGGAAAATATTGTTTCTGTTTTAAGGGCGGTATATTTCGTGTTGAAGAAAAATTTGTTTGATTTCCGCTTTACATTTGATAACCCATGGTTGTGGATTTGCTTTGGGATTATTGTGTTTTGGATGTTGAAGTATTGGAACTTAAAGAAGATTATCTGGTTTGTTATTTGTATAGGAACCCTTATTTTCTTAAGAAGCAAGGTATATGAATATTTAGCTTCTTATATGCCTGGTCCTAGAGAAGGCTACTCAGATATGCTTGTGGGAATTATTTTTTCTATTACGGTAGTAATCGTAGTAATTTATTTTTTGTTTGTCAGACAAGAGTGATCATTCTAAGGAGATATATATGAGTTTAGAAAATAAGATATTAGAGGATTATAAGATAGCTTTAAAGAATAAAAATAAACTTAAAGCATCTGTTTTAAGTTTGTTGCGCTCAGAGATTAAGAATTATCTTATTCAGACGCAAGACAAAGAAATGTCAGATGAAGATGTGATAAGGGTAATCAAAAAACACACCGCGAAAAATCAGGATTCAATAAATCAGTTTGAATCCGGCAATAGGAAAGATCTGGCCGAAAAAGAAAAACAGGAATACCTAATTCTTAAAGAATACCTTCCCGAGGAGCTCAGTGAAGAAAAGATCAGGCAAACTATCGAATCCGTAATTAGTGAGCTTAATGCTCAAGATATAAAGGCAATGGGAGCCGTGATGAAAGAGGTCCTCTCAAGAATAGGTTCTCAGGCTGACGGTAAGCTGGTGAGTTCTATTGTAAAAGAAAAACTTTCCTCTTAAAAAGATTTCAAGAACAAATAAAATTGTTGATTATTGTGGCGCCTCGTTCTGTGGCGCCTTTTTCTCCCAGTGCAGTTTTTACTTCATTGAGCTTATTCTTGATATATTTGATTTTTTCAGGGTTGTTGAAGATAAAATCCATATCGAAAGCTATTTTCTCTGGGTGGGCATCAAACTGAATATATTCAGGAATGATTTTTTGTCCGGCAACGACATTAACCAGACCGATATAATCTATTTTTATTAGCAGTTTGGCAATAAGCCAGGTTAGTAGGTTGACTTTATAGATTATAAACATAGGCTTATTAAGGATTGCAGTTTCTAATGTTGCTGTGCCAGATGCAACAAGACAAAATTCGCTGGCATTTATGCCGTCATAGGTATCATTTTCAATGATTGGAGCATTTAGTGTAGTTTTAGCCACTATTTCTTTAAACATTTCGATATTCAATTCAGTCGGTTTTAAAATAACAAATTGAACATTTTTAGTTTTTTTAGAAAACAGCAGGCAACTTTTGAGCATGATTGAGAGGTTCTTTCTTATTTCGTTTGCCCTTGAGCCCGGCAAAAGGGCAATTATTCTTTTATTCGGATCGAGTTTGTGTTTATCGATAAACTGGTTTTTGTTTTTTGTTGTATTTACATGGTCTAGTAGCGGATGCCCAATGAAGTCCGTATCAATATATTCTTGCTCATATAGTTTTTTTTCAAATTTAAAGAAAACAAGCATTTTGTCAACAACCTGTTTTATTAATTTGATTCTTTTTTTATTCCAGGCCCATATCTGCGGGCTGATGTAATAAATTATCTTAATATTATTATTTATTTTTCTTATTTCTTTTGCCAGGCGCAGGTTAAATCCGGGGTAATCGACAAGTATTAAAGCTTCAGGTTGTTTTTTTTCAATATGTTCGGTTAATTGCATGAATACCTGTTTAAATTTATTGTAGTGTTTTAAAACCTCCCAAAAACCCACAACAGCGAGTTCGCTGAGATTATAAATGATATCAACCCCAGCCTGCTGCATTTTATAACCACCGAGGCCGCTGATGACTAATTGTGGATTAATAGTTTTTAGTTTTTTAACGAGATTAGCTGCGTGGAAGTCTCCTGAGGGTTCGCCAGCAACTATTACGATGTTTTTATACATCTATTTTCTTTATTATTTTTAACGCAACCGAAAGCGCATCTCGTGCTTCAACTCCAGAAACAACGGGTTTTTTCTTTAGCCTCATGCATTGTAAGAATGATGCGATTTCTTTTCTTAATGGTTGTTCTTTTTCGATTGGTATAGCTTCTTTTAATATTCCTGCCCGTGTTTTCTTATAAATAAAAGCCTCTTGCTTAAAGTAGTCCATAGATATATATGTATTAGGTAAGAATATGCGGATTTTTCTCATGTATTCGTCTGATATTCTGCTGGCGGTTAGATTTACGCTGCAATTATTTTCAAAAGTTAATCTAGCGTTAGCGATATCCTCAAATTGGGTGAGTACTTTTACTCCCACGGCATCAATACGTTTTATTTTGGATTTTACCAGACCCAGGACTATATCAATATCATGGATCATTATGTCTAGCACTGCCCCTACGTCCAGAGACCTTCCAGGAAAGGGGCTCAAACGGTGACATTCGATGAATTTAGGATTCTTTATATTCTTTTCAATGCTTTGGAAAGCGCAATTGAAGCGTTCAATATGCCCAACCTGTAAGATAACCTCATTTTTTTTTGCTATGGCAATAAGCCGGTCGGCTTGTTTGAGGTTAACCGTTATTGGTTTTTCCACAAGACAATGGATTTTATTTTCCAGAAAATATTTAGCAATTTTATAATGTAAGCATGTTGGTACACATATGCTTACGGCATGTAAGTTTTTGATAGGGATTTTCTTATAATCAGAGTAGAAAACTTCTTTTAAAGGGTTTGGAAGTTTACGTATTGATTCATGATTATTATCGCAAGTTGCTACAATATTTGCAGTTTTGATTCTGAGGTAAGTTTCAGCATGTTTTGAACCTAATTTTCCCAGTCCGATAATCGCGATATTGGTCTTTTTCATATATTTGTAATCATAGCAAAGCGCTTGTTAAAAGTCAATAATTGTGATAAAATACCTCGCTATGAAAGATTATTTGAAGCTTTTAAGGTTTGTTAAACCTTATTGGTTTTTGTTCATAATTGCCGCAGTATTTATGGGGTTTACTGCTATATTTGACGGTGCTTCTATTGGTATGATTGTTCCTTTGGCCGATAATGTCCTAACAGGAAAAGAAATTATTGTACCGGTTGAGCTTCCCGCATATTTAGATAATTTTATAAATACAGTCAACCAGATGGAACCTTTAGTGCTTTTAAAAATAATGTCATTAGTGGTGTTGGCTGTAATTTTCTTAAAAGGGGTAGCGAGTTTTATCTATAGTTATGTGATGTCCGATATCGGTCAGAAGGTTATGCGTGATATAAGAGCCAAGATCTATGATAAATTTTTGGGGTTTTCTCTTGATTTTTATGCTAGGAAAAAGGCAGGAGAGCTTATTTCCAGAATCACTAATGATGTTAGGGTTGTTGAAAATGCCGTGTCGTACGGTTTTACCGATCTTATATACCAGACGTTCCAGATAATCGTTTTTACTTGTGTAGTGCTGTTTATCAATTGGAAATTGTCCCTTTTTATTTTTGTAGCTTTGCCATTATTGGTTGTCCCAATAGTAAAGGTCGGAAAGAAGTTGCGAAAGCTTTCTAAAGTTTCACAGGAGAAAATGGCGGATATTAATTGTTCGATTAATGAGACAATTTTTGGCATAAGGATCGTTAAAGCCTTCTGCGCTGAGATCTATGAAAGAAAGAAATTCAATTTATTCAATAATAGTTATTATAAGGTGATGATGAAGTCTATTAAAAGAACTCTTATTTTGTCTCCTGCAACTGAGTTTATAGGTGCTGTAGCAGGTGTATTCGTTTTTTTCTTCGGCGGTAAAGAAGTAATTGAAGGTAGAATGTCTTTTGGTATATTTGGTTTGTTTTTGGGGTCATTGCTTTCCATGGTAAGGCCGTTTAAGAAATTAAGCCAGGTTAACTCTTTGATTCAGCAGGCTGTGGCAGCAAGCACCAGGATTTACGATATAATAGATGAAAGCTCTTCTATAAAAGATTCTGAACAGGCTATAGAACTAAGGTCTTTTAATGAAAAAATAGTTTTTGAGAATGTAAGGTTTAAGTATGAAACACAGGAAGTGTTAAAAGGGATTAACCTAGCGGTTAACAAAAATGAGTTTATTGCAATTGTCGGACCAAGCGGAGCTGGCAAAAGTACACTTCTAGATTTAATTCCCAGGTTTTATGATCCGACAAGTGGAAAGATAACAATTGATGGAGAGGATATACGAAAATATTCTTTAAGTTCTTTAAGAAGACATATAGGAATTGTTTCTCAAGAAACCATACTTTTTAATGATTCGGTAAAAGCTAATATCGCCTATGGCGCAAATAATTATTCCCAAGAGGACATAATTTCAGCAGCAAAAAAAGCGAATGCGCATGATTTTATTATGAATTTGCCAGTTGGCTACGATACAATTATCGGTGATAGAGGATTTAAGCTTTCTGGCGGAGAAAAGCAGCGTCTGGCTATTGCCCGGGCAATGCTTAAGAATCCGCAGGTGCTTATTCTTGATGAGGCAACAAGTCAGCTTGATACGCAGTCAGAAAGGCTTGTTCAGGATGCTTTGGATAGATTAATGGAGTCAAGAACGGTATTTGTTATAGCACATAGACTTTCGACTGTGAAAAATGCCGATAGAATACTTGTTATTGACAAAGGAGAGGTTGTTCAGCTGGGACTTCATGCAGAGCTGGTTAATAAGCAGGGTGTATATAAACAGCTTTATGATATGCAATTTGTGGAAAAACAATAATAAAACCGGTTTTATTTGAAATTTTTTCCTCATTTACTGCAAATTATTAAATAAAAACTATTTTATAAAATATCTTGGAATTATTTATTTATTGTGGTATATTAACTTTTCACTTTAAAGAAATGGAGGAAGTTAAATAATATGGTTAACGAACTAATCAAGAAACTTTTGGAAGCAGGGGTTCATTTTGGTCACCAGACAAAGCGCTGGAATCCTAAGATGAAAAAGTTTATTTTTGGCGAAAGAAGCGGTATATATATAATTGATCTTGAGAAAACTGCCGAATGTGTAGAAAAAGCAAGGGCGTTTCTGCAGGATTTGGCTTCTAAGGGCGAAAATATTCTTTTTGTAGGTACAAAAAAACAGGCCCAGCAGATAATTAAAGAAGAAGCGTTGCGCGCTTCGATGTTTTTTGTCCATCAGAGATGGCTCGGCGGATTATTGACTAATTTTCAAACAATTAATAAATCCATAAAGAGGCTCAAGGAAATTGAGAAGATGGAAGAAGACGGGACTTTCGAAAATCTCACCAAAAAGGAAGTTTTGATTTTAAAGAGAGAAAAGGAAAAATTAAATAAGAATTTAAGCGGTATTGTGAATATGGAGAAAATGCCTGCGGCAGTTTTTATTATTGATGCCAAAAATGAAGAGACTGCGGTTCAGGAAGCGAGAAAGCTTAATATCCCTATTGTTGCTTTGATTGATACTAATTGTAATCCAGACTTGATTGAGTATCCTATACCTGGTAATGATGATGCAATGAAGGCGATAAAATTAGTTACTTCAATGATGGCTGATGCGATTATTGAGGGAAGAAAGAATTTCCTTTCGTATCTGTCTCAGGAAGGCGTAAAGCGGCAGGAAGAAGAGGCTTTGGCAGCATCAATGGAAAATGAACTTGAAATTCCTGAAGAAGACATTGAAGAACTTGATGAAAACGGCAAGAAAAAAAACAAAACAAAAGCAGGCGTTAAAAAGGCAAGACATGCTAAAGAAAAAGAAGATGATTAACAATTTACGAAAACGTTAAGGAGTGAAAGTATAATGGAAGTTTCTTTGGATCAAATTAAACAGCTAAGGGAAAAGACCCAGGTAAGCATAAGCGATTGTAGAAATGCTTTGATTGATGCTAATGGCGACATGAAAAAAGCAGAGGGTCTTTTGAAAGAAAAAATGAAGGAGATTGCTGCTAAGAAAACAGACAGGGTTACATCTCAGGGAAGAATCGCCTCCTATGTTCATTTTGACAGTAAAATTGGTGTTTTGGTGGAGGTTAATAGCGAAACAGATTTTGTCGCTAGAAATGAAGAGTTTTGTAAGTTTTCCCAGGATTTGGCACTTCATATAGCAGCTACGAATCCAGAATATATAAAAGAGGAAGATGTCCCTAAAGAAGTGTTGGATGCCGAAGAAGACAAAGATGCTTTTTTAAAAGCCAAATGTCTTTTGGAGCAGAATTTTGTCAAAGATCCTTCGTTGGTTATCAAGGATTATTTGACAAACATAATCGCTAAAACTGGCGAGAATGTTTCTATAAGCAGGTTCGTGAGATATCAAATCGGAAAATAGTTTTAGATAATGACAAAGAAACCCCAATATAAACGGGTTGTTTTAAAAATAAGCGGCGAGGCCCTTCAGGGCAGTTTAAAGCACGGTATTGATTTTAATTTTTGTGAAAAGCTAGCTTTAGAAATAAAAGAAGTTTGTACTCTTGGTATTCAGATTGCCTTGGTTGTCGGCGCAGGTAATATTTTCCGAGGGGCAGAGAATACCAGGCGTTTAGGCATGGATCGTTCCGTTGCTGATTATATGGGTATGATGGCAACGGTTATAAACGGTATGGCCTTACAGGATATTTTAGAGAAAGTTGGTGTTCCTACACGTGTTCAGACTTCTATTCAGATGCATGAGATTGCTGAGCCCTATATAAGGCGTAAGGCGATAAGACATTTAGAGAAGAAAAGGGTTGTTATTTTTGTTGCCGGAACTGGTAATCCCTATTTTACAACCGATACTGCAGCGGCCTTGAAAGCCATGGAGATAAATGCCGATATAATTTTAAAGGCGACAAAGGTTGATGGCGTATATTCGGCAGACCCCTTAAAGGTAAAGAACGCAAGAAAATACAAGACCCTAAAATATATAGATGTTCTAAAAAGAGGTCTTAAGGTAATGGATGCTACTGCGATAAGTTTATGCATGGATAATAAATTGCCGATTTTGGTCTTTAATCTTAATAAACACGGAAATATTAAAAAAGCCCTTCTTGCAAAAGATATCGGGACTGTTGTTAAGTAAAAAAGAGGTGAAATAATGAGCGTAAAAGAAACTATAAGAATAACCGAAGAAAATATGAAGAAGGCTATCACCTCGTGTACGAGAGAATTTAATACTGTTCGTACCGGTAGGGCTTCGCCATCATTGGTGGAAGGTTTGCATATTGATTATTACGGAACGCCGACGCTTTTAAAACAGTTGGCGAATATTTCAGTTCCTGATGCTCGTTTGATTGTTATTCAGCCCTGGGATCCTTCTGCTATTGTTGAAATTGAAAAGGCAATTTTTTCATCAAATTTAGGCATTACTCCTTCTAACGACGGCAAGGTTATCAGATTAGCTGTTCCTTCCCTGTCTGACGAAAGAAGAGAAGAGCTTGTAAAAGTCATAAAGCAGATGGCTGAAGAAACACGTGTTTCAATTCGCACGATAAGAAGAGATTCTAATGATGCGGTCAAGAAATTAGAATCCGATAAGATTATTTCTGAGGATGATAAGTTTAAAACTCAGGATCAGATTCAGAAACTTACTGATAAATATATCGCCGAAGTCGACAAGATTCTTGAGAATAAGGAAAAAGAGCTTAAGCAGTTTTAGTTTGGTATTTATTTTTGGGCCACTAGCTCATCTGGTAGAGCACCACCCTTTTAAGGTGGCTGTGCCGCGTTCGAGTCGCGGGTGGCTCATTAAATTTTCTGCCTATAGGGCGGATGGCGGAATTGGCATACGCGGTAGCCTTAGGAGCTATTGGGGTAACCCTTGGAGGTTCAAATCCTCTTCCGCCCATATGTTTAAAATTGAGCGTATGTTTTGCGGGAGTAGCTCAGTTGGTAGAGCGCTACCTTGCCAAGGTAGTTGTCGCGGGTTCGAAGCCCGTCTCCCGCTTTAAATTGATTAAATGATCATCAAACAAAAGGGGAACAGATGAAGGTTACCGACTTTCTTTCTAAAAAAGCAATTTCCGCAGAATTAAAAAGCACAAAAAAAGAAGATGTAATAAAAGAGATGGTTGACTTGTTGATTTCAGCAGGGGAAATTGAAAAAAAACACCGCGCTAAATTGACAGAACTTTTAATGGCCAGAGAAGCTCTTGGTTCTACCGCTATCGGTCAGGGTGTGGCAATACCCCATGCGAAAATCGATTGCGTAAAACACTTGGTTGCCGCATTTGGATTATCGAAAAAAGGGGTTAATTTTGATTCTTTAGACGGAGAGCCGGCATACATTTTCTTTCTATTAGTTGCTCCTCAGGATTCAGCAGGCCCCCACCTTAAGGCTTTAGCAAGGATTTCAAGATTGTTAAAAGATAAATATTTTCGCGACAGCCTCAAACAGTCTAAGGATACAGCTTCTATTTTGAAAATCATCAATCAGGAAGATGACAAGAAGACTTAAGGTTCTTTATTTTTTTAGATGGCTTCAGCCGGGCTTAAGGGTTAAGCGTTGGGTTGCGCTTAGTCTTTGGGGCGTTTTTCTTACTCTTATCGGAGCTAATAGGCTGGCCACTGAAAAGATTGTTTTTTTAAAAATCCTAGAATATTTTGTTGTAGTTTTGGGTGTCGGTTTTTTATTTGTGGGTGTAGTTGAACTTATTTTGTCCATTCTTGCCTTATTTTTTCCAACTAAAAATAAGTCTGTTCATAAAATTGTAAAAAGAAGGTTATTAGAGAGAGGTCCTAAGATAGTTGCTATTGGTGGAGGTACGGGGCTTTCGGTATTGTTGCAGGGAATAAAAGAATATACCTCTAATATAAAGGCTGTAGTTACGGTTGCTGACGATGGTGGTTCTTCCGGAAGGCTAAGGGAACAATTTGACATTTTACCTCCGGGGGATATCAGAAACTGTCTTGTGGCTTTAGCCGATACAGAGCAACTGATGCGCGATTTGTTTCAGTTTAGATTCAAAGGCGATTCGGAGCTTGCCGGGCATAGTTTTGGCAATTTGTTTATTACTGTTATGACCCAGTTGACCGGAGATTTTGAAAAAGCAATAAAAGAATCAAGCAAAGTTTTAGCAATCAGAGGTCAGGTTGTTCCATCGACTTTATATAAAGTGAATCTGGGGGCTGAGTATAACGATGGTTCTATTGTTATTGGAGAGGCGGATATTCCTAAGAAAAAAGTTCCGATTAAGAGAGTATTTTTGAAATCTCAACAGGATAGGCCGTTAGTTGCAACAGCAGAAGTTGTAAAATCTATTCATGAGGCAGATGCAATTATTTTAGGTCCGGGAAGTTTATATACCAGTATTATCCCTAATTTGCTTATTAGTGATATTGCCCAAGCGATAGCGAATTCGAACGCAAAGAAATTTTATGTTTGTAATGCGATGACGCAGCCAGGAGAAACTACACAGTTTTCAGTATCAGACCATATCAAGACGCTTATCGCACACAGCAATAGAAATATTCTGGATTATTGTGTAGTTAATAATAAGATTATTCCTCAAGAGCTACTCAATAAATATGAGCATGAAGGGTCGCGTCCAGTTACTATTGACAGAGATAATATAAGGGCTATGGGGTATAAGTTATTAGAGTATGATTTAATAGCCGTTGATGGTTTTGTAAGGCATGATTTTAGGAAATTAGCCAGACTGTTAATGAAATTTATAAAATAAGTTTATGCCAAGAATAAAAAAAGAAATTATTGTAAAGAATAAACAAGGTTTGCATGCGAGGCCGGCTGCGCTATTCGTGCAGATTGCCAATAAGTATGAGGCAGAGATATCGGTAAAAAAAGAAGACGAAGAGGTAAATGGTAAGTCGATTATGGGTATACTTTTATTGGGTGCGGAAAAAGACAGCAAGATATTGATTATAGCCGATGGCGTTGATGCAAACGAGGCAATAGTAGAATTAGAAAGTTTGATAACCAAAGAAGAATAACGATATGGAAAAACTAAAAGGGATACCGGCAGCACCGGGAATCAGTATTGGATCTGCGCATTTAGTGGGAAAAGAGGAGTTTAATGTTGCTCCTTATAAAATAAGATTACAGGATGTTCCTGTCCAAATTCAGCTATTTGAAGATGCTTTAATAAAGACAAGAAAAGAAATCGTTGAGTTGCAGAAAAAGATTTCTAAGGATTTAGGTAGAGACGAGGCTGAGATTTTTGATGCCCACCTGCTTGTATTAGAAGATAGAATTCTGATTGAGGAAGTAATACTGCAGCTTAAGAAAGAACATTTCAATGTTGCGTATATTTTTCAGGAAGTTATTAAAAAATATATTCGTGTTTTTTCGCGTATTGAGGACGAATATTTAAAAGAAAGGATATCCGATATTAACGATGTCGGCCGGCGCGTTATCAGAAATCTTTTGGGCGAAAAAGGTATCTCTGTGCAGAACAAAAAAGAGCAATTTATTGTTGTAGCGCATGATTTATCTCCATCTGATACAGCCGCAATGCATAAAAACAAGATTTTGGGTTTTATAACCGATATTGGCAGTAAAACATCGCATACGGCAATTATGGCCAAATCGCTGGAGATTCCTTCTGTTGTGGGTTTAGAGATTGCTACATCAAAAATAAAAAACGACGATCAGTTAATTATTGATGGTTTTTCAGGGCTTGTAATATTAAATCCCGATAAGGATACTTTAAAAATTTACAAAAAGAAAGAAGAGCAGGTTAAAAAGATAACTAAAAAGTTTATTTCTTTGAAGTCTTTGCCTGCAAAAACTACAGATGATAAACGGGTTAGGGTTATGGCGAATATTGAGCTTCCGGAAGATATTCCTTCTGTTGTTCAGCATGGGGCCGAAGGTATAGGCCTTTACAGAACGGAATACTTTTATATGAACAGGACTACACTTCCGACTGAAAACGAACAGTTTGAAGCTTACAAGTTTGTCGCTCAAGCAATAAGTCCTCATCCGATTGTTATAAGAACGTTGGATTTAGGAGGAGACAAGTTTTTGTCTCATTTGGAGGTCCCCAGAGAAATGTCTCCGTTTTTGGGATGGCGTGCAATACGCTTTTGCCTTGCTCAGCCGGATATGTTTAAGGCGCAATTAAGGGCAATTCTTAGAGCGTCTAAATTCGGTAAATTAAAGCTTATGTATCCGATGATCTCTGGAGTTGATGAGTTAAGACAGGCAAATAAGATGCTTTCAGAATGTAAAGCGGAATTAAGGAAAAAACATGTTGATTTTGATGAGGAGTTAGAAGTTGGGGTAATGATTGAAGTTCCTTCTGCTGCTATGACAGCAGATTTGCTGGCTAAAGAAGCAGATTTTTTCAGTATTGGAACAAATGATCTCATCCAGTATTCCTTAGCAGTTGACAGAACCAATGAAAAAGTTGCCTATCTTTATGAGCCGGCACATCCAGCGGTTTTAAGGATGATTAAAAAAGTAATTGATGATGGGCATAATGCTGGCATTTGGGTTGGTATGTGTGGTGAGATGGCAGGAGATCCTTGTTTTTCACTTTTATTGCTGGGATTGGGTTTGGATGAATTTAGTATGCCTCCTGCAGTAGTGCCGCAGATAAAGCAGGTTGTGAGGACTTTTAGTTTTGCTGATGCGCAGAATATAGCTATAGGAGCGATGAAACTTTCCACGGCAAAAGAGGTGGAAGAATTTACTAAGAAGTTTATTGAAAAGACGGAATTTCAGATTCTTTAAATGAAAGCATTATTGCTCGCTGCTGGTTACGGTACAAGGCTTTATCCTTTGACGGAAAAAATTCCTAAGCCTCTTCTTCCGGTTGCCGGAAGACCGATAATCGATTATTTAGTTGAGCAGATTTATAAAGCGGATCATATAAATGAATTATTTGTTGTGTCTAATGATAAATTTTTCGATGATTTTCGCATCTGGCAGAGCAGCGCAAGAAAAAAACACAGGGGTTTAAAAATCTCCATTGTCAATGACGGTACAAAGTCTCCCGCAGAGCGCCTGGGTGCTATTGGTGATGTGCGGTTTGTAATTGACAAGAAGAAAATAAAAGATGATCTTTTGATTGTGGGAGGAGATAACATCTTTGATTATAATTTAAAGAAGTTCATTTTAAAAGCAAAACAAAAAAGATCTATCAGTCTTGGCGTGCATGATGTTGGGGAAAAGAAGATTGCTGTTCACTATGGGGTGGTAAGTTTTAACGCTAAGAAAGTTTTGAGTGAGTTTCAGGAAAAGCCAAAACGGCCCAAGACCACATTGGCTGCAATGTGTCTTTATTATTTTCCTAAAGAAAAATTAAAAGATATCACTTTATACCTTAATCAACCTCATGACCGTAAAGACGCAATCGGTGATTACTTTAACTGGTTGCATCAAATTGAAGATATTTACGTTTATGAGTTCAAAGGAAAGTGGTTTGATGTGGGAAACCACGATTCATATAATCGAGCAGAAAAGTATTTTAGGGAAAAATATAAATCATAGTTAACAAGGAGAAGGTATGACGTACAAAAAACATTTTTTTACATCTGAGTCAGTAGGGGAAGGGCATCCGGATAAGGTTTGCGATCAGATTTCCGATGCAGTGTTAGATGAAGTTTTAAAAAATGACCCTTATGGTCGTGTTGCCTGTGAAACTTACGTTACCATGGGACTATTGATTGTCGGAGGAGAAATTACCACTACAACTTATATAGATGTTCATAAAATTACCAGGGAACTATTAAAGAAAATCGGTTACAACCATCCTAAATACGGTTTTGATTACCATACCTGCGCGATAGTCAATACCATACACACCCAGTCTCCTGATATCGCTCAAGGCGTGGATAAAGGCGGTGCTGGTGACCAGGGGCTTATGGTTGGCTATGCCTGTCGTGAGACAGAAGAGCTTATGCCGCTTGCGATAATGCTTTCGCATAAGCTGGTAAAAAAAGTTGCCGATGTAAGAAGAAGCGGAGTTTTGAAATACTTAGGGCCGGATTGTAAGTCTCAGGTTACGGTAGAATATCATGATGGTAAGCCAAAGCGCGTTGATTCTGTTGTTTTGGCCTGTCAGCATACAACTGAAATTCTTGATTCTACTAAAGAACAAATAACGAAAAAGGCAAAACGGGAGATAATCGAACATATCGCAAAACCAATAGTAAAAGATTATGTGGATAAAAATACCAAGTATTATATAAATGAGACTGGAAAATTCGTTGTCGGTGGTCCGCAGTCAGATACGGGTATGACCGGGAGGAAAATAGTGGTTGATACTTATGGAGGTTCAGCTGCTCCTGGTGGTGGAGCTTTTTCCGGAAAAGATCCGACCAAGGTAGACAGGTCAGCCGCTTACATGGCTAGATACATTGCCAAAAATCTGGTTGCCGCTCACTTAGCAGATAAGTGTCTTGTACAGCTTGCCTATGTAATAGGTAAAGCAGAGCCATTATCAGTCATGATTGATACTTATGGGACAAGCAAACTAAGCGAAGAAAAGCTGGTAAAGCTGGTAAGGGATAATTTTGAACTCACGCCCAAGGGTATGATAAAGTCTCTTAATTTGCTTCGCCCGATTTATGAGAAGACTGCCTGCTATGGTCATTTCGGCAGGACAGAACCGGAGTTCAGCTGGGAAAATACGAATAAGGCAAGCACATTAAGAAAACAGGCGTCTAAATTATAAATAAACGAACAAGGAGAAGACCTAAGATGAATTTTGACATAAAAGATATATCTTTAGCTAAGAAGGGGAAATTGCGTATTGAATGGGCAAGCAATAATATGCCTGTGTTGGCTTTGATAAGAAAGCGTTTTGCAAAAGAAAAACCTTTAAAAGGTATAAAGCTTGCAGCGTGTCTACACGTTACTACAGAGACCGGTGTTTTAGCGCAAACTTTAAAAGCAGGCGGGGCGCAAGTTTTTGTTTGTGCATCGAACCCGTTATCCACTCAAGATGATGTGGCTGCCAGTCTTGTAAAGGACGATAAAATTCCTGTGTTTTCGATTAAAGGCGAAGATACAAAAACTTATTATAGCCATATAAAATCAGTATTGGAAGTAAAGCCTGATATAACCATGGATGACGGCGCGGATTTAGTCAGTGTTGTCCATAAAAAAGATGAAAAAGTCCACGCCAATATTATGGGCGGCACAGAAGAAACTACAACAGGTGTAATAAGATTACGTGCGTTAGCTAAAGAAAACAGGCTGCGTTATCCGATTGTTGCAGTAAATGACGCGTTGACCAAGCATTTGTTTGATAACCGCTACGGTACGGGTCAGTCAACTATGGATGGTATAGTGAGAGCAACCAATAAACTAATTGCAGGCACAAAAGTAGTTGTCTGCGGTTATGGCTGGTGCGGTAGAGGTGTTGCGTTAAGAGCTAAAGGCATGGCAGCGCATGTAATTGTCGCTGAAGTTGATCCTTTAAGGGCCTTAGAAGCTACTATGGACGGGTATGAAGTAATGAGTTTAAAAAAAGCTGCTCGCATAGGAGATATTTTTATTACTGTTACAGGCGATGCCAGCGTTATTAGAAAAGAGCATTTTAGTCTGATGAAAGACGGCGCAATTGTTGCCAATGCAGGGCATTTTAATGTGGAAATTGATATTCCCGCGCTTGGTAAGATGACTAAAACCAAAAGAATGATCAGGGACTTTGTCATGGAGTATAATCTAAAAGACAAACGCCGTATATATATTTTAGGCGAAGGCAGGCTTATTAATTTAGCAGCAGCTGAAGGGCATCCGGCACAGGTTATGGATATGTCTTTTGCCAACCAGGCTCTTGGAGCCGAATATATTTTAAAAAACCATAAAAAAATGAAACAGTCGGTTTATAAGGTACCTGAAGCGATTGACAGTAGAATTGCTTTTTTAAAGCTGAGATCTATGGGGATTAATATAGATACTTTAACTAAAGAACAGAAGAAATACCTTTCCAGTTGGGAGATTGGAACATAAATGTCGATAAAAAAAATTGCAGTTTTAACTTCCGGTGGAGACGCTCCGGGTATGAATGCTGCTATAAGGGCAGTGGTGCGTTTTGCAGAACATAGTAAAATTCAGGTTATGGGCGTTTTCCGTGGCTATGAAGGATTGATTCAGGAAGATTTAAAGCTGTTAAACCACAGGTCTGTTTCCAATATCATTAATCGCGGCGGGACAATTCTTAAGACCGCAAGAAGCGAAGAGTTTTTAACTGAAGATGGTCAGAAAAAAGCAGTCAAGGTTATAAAGGAAAATAATATTGAAGGACTTGTTTTAATTGGCGGTAACGGTACTTATCGTGGAGCGATAGAATTAAGCAAGCGATGGAATATTCCTTGTATTGGCGTACCAGGTACAATAGACAATGATATAAACGGTACAGATTCAACTATTGGTTCAGATACGGCAGTAAATACCGCGCTCGAAGCAATAGATAAAATCCGTGATACGGCAACGAGCATGGAAAGAATTTTTGTGGTTGAGGTGATGGGAAGAGATTCCGGTTTTATCGCTCTTAGTTCAGCCTTAGGCGGCGGTGCAGAAGAAGTAGCTTTGCCGGAAGCGGAATTTGATTTAGATGATATGTATCAGGAGATCGTTGAGGGTAATATTCGGGGTAAAATCAGTTGGATTGTTGTTGTTGCCGAAGGTGCAGGTAAAGCGCAAGATATTGCAAAAAAGATTACAGATGTTACCGGTCTTGAGGTTAGAGTTGTTGTTTTAGGCCATGTCCAGCGCGGCGGTATTCCTACTGCGCGCGATAGAATTCTGGCAACACGACTAGGAGTAAAGGCAGTTGAACTTTTGATGCAGGGAGAGGGATCAAAGGCAGTTGGCGTTATATCAAACGAAATAAATATTGTTGATTTGGAATTTGCAATAACGAAAAAAGAAATAAATATCGAGAGTTTGTATAAACTTGTAAAGATTGTAACTTAAACTTATGAAAGGAGTGTTGTCTTATGGGTAGAAAGCCGCTTGATATGACAAAATTAGTAAAGAATTTGGTGGATACTGACGATATTAACGAAAAGAAAAGAATTTCCAAAAAAATAAAAGATATTGCTTATAAAAATGGTGTATATCCTGCAAGCATACATGATTTTTATATAGCAAGAGGAAGAAAAGAGTATGAAGGTTTTACTGTTCCGGCAGTAAATATAAGAAGTTTAACATATGATTTGGCCCGAGCGATGTTTAGAGTCGCAAAAAGAAATAATTCCGCAGCGTTTATATTTGAGATCGCAAAGTCGGAAATGGGTTATACTGCTCAGCCGCCGGTTGAATATTCCGCTGTTATTTTAGCTGCTGCTGTTAAAGAGGGTTATGAGGGGCCTGTATTTATCCAGGGAGACCACTTCCAGGCAAATGCCAAAAAGTATCAGGAAGATTCAGAGAAAGAAATCGAAGTCCTGAAAGCATTGATACAAGATTCTATCAACAACGGTTTTTATAATATTGATATTGATTCATCAACCTTAGTTGATTTATCAAAATCAAGCATTAAAAAACAACAGTTTGCAAATTATGAAGTCTGTGCAAAGCTTACGCAGTTTATTAGACGTATTCAGCCTAGAGGAATTAACGTGTCCGTAGGCGGTGAAATCGGTGAAGTGGGACAGAAAAACTCAACACCTGAAGATTTGCGCGCTTTTATGGAAGGTTTTAATGAGCGCTTAAGAAAAGGTCTTACAGGGATAAGTAAGATTTCCGTACAGACCGGAACTTCTCATGGCGGTGTTGTTTTACCTGATGGTTCCATTGCCCAAGTTAAGCTTGATTTCGAGACTCTTAAAAATCTATCTGAAATTGCCAGAAACGAATTCGGCATGGCCGGAGCAGTTCAACATGGCGCATCGACTTTACCGGAAGATGCATTCCATAAGTTCGCGGAGTGTGAAGCTGCAGAAGTGCATTTGGCGACTCATTTTCAGAATATGATTTTCGACAGCAAGCATTTTCCAGAACAGTTGAGAAATAAAATATATGCCTGGATAAAGGAAAATTTGGCTTCAGAAAATAAAGAGGGACAGACTGAAGAGCAGTTTATTTACAAGACTCGTAAGAAAGCTTTGGGGCCGTTTAAAAAAGAAATCATGGCTCTTGACGAATCAGTGAGGGATGCTATCAGCAAAGAAATTGAGACTAAGTTCGAATTCTTGTTTAAGAAACTCAATACAGTAAATAATGCTGATTTGGTAAAAAAATACACTACTTTAAAGCGTGTGATTAGTAGAAAGCAAGATCATGGAACTGAGATCGTTCACGACGGTGAAGGTGATGATTAAAAAGCACTGTAAAAATTTATATATAATGATATAATTTAAGTTAAGTAAATAAAAGGTAAATATTATGAATGGTTCAGAGATTTTGCTAGAGTGTTTAAAAAGAGAAGGCGTTGAAGTGATATTCGGTTATCCAGGAGGTTCTGTTTTGCCTCTTTTTGATAAATTATATGAATCGGATATCAGGTTTATTTTAACGCGGCATGAACAGGGTGCAGCGCATGCAGCAGACGGTTATGCACGTGCAACCGGTAAGGTGGGGGTTTGTATTGCTACATCAGGACCTGGTGCAACTAATTTGGTTACAGGTATAGCCACAGCACATATGGATTCTATTCCCATGATAGCGATAACCGGACAGGTAAAGACTTTTCTAATCGGTAATGATGCTTTTCAGGAAGCGGATCTTACTGGTATAACACGTTCAATAACAAAACATAATTATCTGGTTAAAGATACAAAGGAATTGGCCAGTACTATCCGAGAAGCTTTTCATATTGCTTCAACCGGAAGGCCGGGTCCGGTTTTGATTGATATTCCTGTGGACGTGCAAATTGGAGAATCTGATTTTATTTGGCCGGAAGAAGTGAATATGAGAAGTTATCAGCCGACATTTTTTGGTCATCCTGGGCAGATTAAAAAGGCAGCTAGACTTATTTCAAAAGCCAAAAAGCCGGTTATTTATGCCGGAGGCGGAATTATTATTTCCGGCGCAAGCCATGAATTGAAAACTTTTACCGAAAAACTTAAAGCCCCGTTGACATGGACGCTTATGGGAATCGGAGCGTTTCCTTCAGACCACGAGCTTTCTTTAGGGATGTTAGGGATGCATGGTACTGCCTATGCAAATCATGCGATTATGGAGTCAGATTTAATTATTGCCGTGGGAGCACGTTTCGATGACAGGGTTACGGGAAAAATCGATGAATTTGCGCCTCATGCAAAAATTATTCATATTGATATTGATCCGGCTTCAATCAGTAAAAATGTTAAAGTGGATATTCCAATCGTGGGAGATGCGAAAAATATTTTGGGGCAGCTTATTGAAGAGATAAAAACTCCTCCTAAGACGCTAGAATGGTTTAAAAGTATCGAGGCCTGGAAAAATAAACATCCAATGACTTATAAAGATAGTTCAAAGATAAAGCCTCAGTATGTTATTGAGCAGATCTATGAGGCAACTAATGGGGAAGCGATAATCGCAACAGAAGTAGGACAAAATCAAATGTGGGCAGCGCAGTGGTATAATTATAAGTATCCGCGTACTTATATATCAAGCGGCGGATTAGGCACTATGGGTTATGGTTTTCCTGCTGCAATGGGAGCTAAAGTTGGTTGCCCTGACAAAGAGGTGATTGATATAGCTGGTGACGGTTCAATTCAGATGAATATTCAGGAACTCGCAACCTGTGTGTGCAATAAGATAAACGTCAAAATCGCAATCTTAAATAATGGTTATTTGGGCATGGTAAGACAATGGCAGGAATTGTTTTATAAGAAAAGATATTCTCATACCTGTATTTCCCATCCGGACTTTGTCAAACTTGCTGAGAGTTTTGGTGCTGTAGGTATATTAGTTGAGAAAAAAGAAGATGTGCGTCCGGCAATCGAAAAGTCGCTGAAGACTGATAATACAGTGCTGATTGATTTTAGAATTGACCCTGAGGAGAACGTGTTTCCTATGGTTCCTGCAGGACAAGCAATAAACAGAATGATAGGCGGTATGGCATAATGAAACATACAATTTCAGCGTTGGTAGAAAATAAATTTGGTGTATTGGCGCGTATTTCCGGGCTTTTCAGTGCAAGAGGTTTTAACATAGATAGTCTTGCAGTAGGCGTAACCGAAGATCCGCAAGTATCGCGTATGACCATAGTGGTTAATACAAAAGACGAACGAATTCTAGAACAGATAAAGAAACAGCTTAATAAGCTGATCGATGTTATAACTGTAATTGATCTGACCAAAAGAGAATTTATTGGCAGGGAATTGGTTTTATTCAAGGTATCTTTGGATAAGATAAAAAAGACTAACTTGGCAAAGCTTATCAAGAGGGTTGAAGGCAAAATTATCAAAACAACCTCAAAAGAGGCAATTGTGGAACTTTCCGCCGAACAGGACGATATAAAAGAATTGTTTAATAAATTAAAAGATGCAGGTGTAAAGGAATTAACCCGCACAGGAAGAATCGCAATAAGCATAAATTGATATGAGCGTAAAATTAAAACCAGATTTAGGCTCAATTGAGAAAGCGCCACTTATACGCAAATTCACGGTTTTGTTTATCGTAATGAGCCTTTTGCCTTTTTTGGTTATTGCATATTTATTTACTCAATATAATAAAGGCGGTTCTATTAATATCGATCAGGATATTCTGCTTATTCTTTTATTCTTGGTTGGTGCAGGAACGTTAGCTGGTTTTTATGGAATGAGGCGTTCAATAGTGAAGATTCAGCAGTTGACAAAATCAGCAACTAAGATTATTTCCAAGGATATGCCTGGGTTGGGGGAAATTAAGCAAGAACAGAGTGAAATAAATCAGCTTACACACGCGTTTAATTCTGTAACTCAGAATTTAGAGAATAATATAAAGCGTCTTGAAGCATCTAAGCGTACAATGCAGGATGTTTTATCAAAGCTGGCACTTGGTCTTTCCTCTGCAAAGACCATGGAGACTTTTTTAGATTTAATTGTTGAGATAACTGCTAATGCATTAGATGCAAAAAGAGGCGTATTGATGCTTTTGGATGAAAAAGGGGAAGCGCTTTATGTAAAAGTCTCATCAGGCTTTGATATGCAGTTTGCCAATATTAAACTTAAAGTTGGCGAAGAAGCTCCCGGCTGGGTGGCAAAGCATAAGAAACCTCTTTTGATTCCTGCTGTTAATAGCCAGGCGCAGAGAATAGAAGAAGCAGACCCTTTTGCACCGCCTTTATTGAGTGCCCCTATGCTATATCAAGATAGGCTTATCGGTGTTTTGACCGTAGTGGGAAAAATTACCGGAGGGAATTTTCAAGAAGACGAACTTATTATAATTCAAAATTTGGCAACTCAAACCGCGGTTGCAGTTGAAAACGATAAGCTTCATAAAGATGCAGAAAAGACTTATATTGAGACAATATCAGCACTTGCTATGGCAGTTGAAGCAAGAGATCCTTATAGCAGAGGCCACTCTGACAGGGTAGCTAAATATTCTATTGCTGTTGCTAAAAAGCTAGGTTTGGCCGAAGATGAAATTAACGATATAAAACATGCGGGAGAGCTTCATGATGTGGGTAAAATCGGCATAAGTGATGAGATATTACGTAAGCCCAGTATTTTGAATGATGAAGAAATAAAAGTAATGCATAAACATCCGATCATTGGCGAAGGTATTGTTAAGCCGGTAAAAAGTTTAGCTCGTTTGTGCGAAACAATAAGACATCATCATGAATGGATTGACGGTAGCGGTTATCCGGATGCTTTAAAGGGCAATGAGATATCAACTGCAGCAAAGATTATGGCAGTTACCGATAGTTTTGATGCAATGACAACAGATAGGCCTTATAGAAAAGGTTTGAGCGCTGACCAGGCCAAAGACGAGATTAGAAAGTATATAGGCATTAGATACGATAAGAAAATTGCAGAGGCATTTCTAGAAGTAGTTTAATTATTAACAATAAAGGAGAGCGTAGATGGCGAGAATATTTTATGATAAAGATGCTGATCTGGGTTTGTTAAAAAATAAAACCGTTGCTATAGTCGGTTATGGCATACAAGGCAGGGGCCAGGCGCTTTGCTTAAGAGATAGCAAGGTTAAAGTTATAGTTTCCGAACTTGCCAATACCCCAAATTTTAAACAAGCCAAGAAAGACGGTTTTAAGCCTGTCCCGGTCAAAGAGGCTGCAGAAAAAGCAGATATAATCCAGATTTTAACTCAAGATCATGTTCAGTCTATTGTATACAATAAGTCAATCAAACCTTATTTAAAAAAAGGCAAGGCGCTTTGTTTTTCTCACGGGTTTAATATTCATTTTAAGGAAATTAAGCCTCCTAAGTTTGTGGATGTGTTTATGGTTGCACCTAAAGGTCCAGGAGCCTTGGTGAGGAGAATGTATGAAGAAGGCAAAGGCGTACCGTCATTAGTCGCAGTTTACCAGAATGCAAGCGGCAAGGCTTTAAAACTTGCTTTAGCTTATGCCAAGGCATTAAAAGCTACAACCGCAGGCGTCATAAAGACAACTTTTAAAGAAGAAACCGAGACTGATCTTTTTGGCGAGCAGGCAGTCCTCTGCGGTGGAGTGAGTGAGCTTATTATGGCTGGTTTCGATACCTTAATTAGAGCAGGTTATCAAAGTGAGATTGCTTATTTTGAAGTTTTGCATGAATTAAAACTTATTACTGATCTTATTCAGGAATATGGGATTTCCGGCATGAGAAGGAGAGTTTCCAATACTGCCTGTTATGGTGATCTTTCAAGAGGCAAAAGAATAATAACCAAAAAGACGCGTTTGGAAATGGCTAAAATTTTAAAAGAAATCAAATCCGGAAAATTCGCCAGAGAATGGATTCAGGAAAATAAAAAAGGTCGACCCAGTTTTAACAGGTTGTTATCCGCAGGCGATAAGCATAAGATCGAACAGGTGGGTAAGAAATTAAGGAAAATGATGCCTTGGATGAGGCATTAATTTACAGGCCAATATTATGAAAAAAATCTTAAGTTTTTTGTTTATAGGTGTAGGCGTTATTCTTTTGTTTGGCATTGGAATGTATTTTTGGCAGCAAAAACTAACGAGGTTAGAATTTACTCAGCTCGAAGATCTTGTTTCTGATGATGCGATCGGTTATATTGCTACAGATAATTTAAATGATGTCTTTACAAAATTAGAACAAACGGCGCTTGTTAAAAATATTGCTAAATCAACGTTTTGGAGCAATTTTGTTGATTCCGATAAGGTAAAGACAGAATATGAAAAAGCATTAAAGGTTAAAGATATTGTCCTTAGTGTTTTAAAGAAAGGATATTCAGTCGCTTTATTTTCAAGAGAAAAAGCGGAGGTCAATTTTTTGCATTTAGTAGAGCTTACTCCTGAGAGCAAATTCAAAGAGAAGATACTCAAAATCTTTTTGGATAAAAGTAAAAAAGCAGACGTAGAAAGCTCCAAATATAAAAAGTTTGTTATCAGTACAGTCCATCTGGATAATTCTACAATATATTATACCGTTGCTGGGAATATCGCTTTAATATCCGATAACCAACAGCTTTTGACAGAATCTCTCGATTTAGGTTGTAATGTCAATAAGGATTCTTTATCTGATAATCCCCGCGTAAACAATGCAAAAAAATTGCTTAACAAGACTGGGCGTTTTATGTGGGTTTGGTTTGATGTAAATAAATGGCAGGAGGTTTCTTATCAGGCGTTGGAAAAACAAAATGAAGATGCCGTTTTAGATGAGCAATCAATAAACGAGTTTAAGAGCCCTTTTAGCGACGTTTGTTTCGAGGTTGTTTTCGATAAAGGTTTTGATATAAGAACTGTTTCAGTAATCGATAAAGCATTAGGTGAAGACAATAAACAAATTCAGGCATATAGTCTTTTTTCCGGCAAGGCTTCCGATAAGAGGTTTCTTAATCTTTATCCTCAGCAGTCTTTGGCCATAGCCAGTATCCATATAGATGATTTTTTAAAATGGTACGATTCGTTTAAGGGGTATTTGGAAGTTCCTTTGTTCAGCGCGCCCGGAGCTAATAATACGGATAATTTTAAATTAAGCGTTATAAAGAAAAAGCTCATGGATTATTGTGGAATTGACCTAGAGCAGGAAATTATAGCCAATATCGGCAAAGAGCTAAGTCTTGGTTTTGTCGGTTTTGAAAACCTTGCTATATCCAGTTTAAATAAGATGTCTGGTAAGGCTGGTTTTAGTCTTCCTTTGCTACAGTTATTATTGGCTTTCGAGGTTAAGGATAAAGTAATGGTTAAGGCAACGATAGAAAAACTTTATAATAAAGTTATAGCTGATCGTAATGATAAGATAATTGCCCAATTGGATATTCCTGAGGCAGAAGAAAGTCAGGAAGTTTTATCCAAGTTGCCTAAGTTCGAATTGCAGCAGCGGGACTATAAAGGGGATACGGTTTATCAGATAGGTATAGATAGCCCAGAGCTTCAAGATAATCCTCTTTTGTTGGGTTTGACAATGATGCCTAGTTTCTCGATAAAAAATAGCGATCTTTTGGTGAGTTTTCCGCCGGAATCAGTCAATAGAGCTTTGGATAACCATCAAAGCAATGAAGATTCAATAAGGGCTAATGAGAAAATATCCGATTTGTTAAATGCGGATTATAATTTTATGTTTTTTGTAGATGTCGACGGTATTATAAGTTCACTGGAGTTTCTTTTAAAGATGCTGCCTCTTCATGAGAGTATCTCCGATATTATAGATATCGTCAACAGCATAGATTTTATAGCTTCAAGGATGTTTAATGGCAGCGAGTTTGCCGAATCAAATTTTATCTTAGAGTTAAAATAGCAATGAACAATAAAGTATACATATTCGATACCACGCTTAGAGACGGTGAACAGGCTCCGGGTGCGAGTTTAAATGAACTGGAAAAACTCGAGATTGCTTTTCAGTTAGAAAAGTTAGGCGTAGATATTATCGAGGCTGGGTTTCCTATATCATCAAAGGGAGATTTCAGTGCTGTTAAGCTTGTTGCAACAAGTTTAAAAAGGGCAAAGGTGTGTGGCTTGGCCCGTGCAATAAAAAAAGATATCGATGCTGCTGCCAGTGCATTAAGGACTGCTGCATCGGCCCGCATACATGTATTCTTGGCAACTTCCAAGATACACATGAAGTATAAGCTTAAGAAAGCCGAAGAAGAAATCCTTCGTTTGGCAGTCCAAGCTGTAAAATATGCCAAGAGAAAATGCAGTGATGTTGAGTTTTCCCCCGAAGACGCCTCTAGAACCGACAAAAGTTTTTTGTATAAAATAGTAGAAGCGGTAATTGATGCTGGTGCGACAACAGTGAATATCCCTGATACCGTAGGTTATATTGAACCTGAAGAATTCGGTTTGTTGATCCACGACATCTTCAACAATGTTTTTAATATAAATAAGGCTGTGATTAGCGTTCATTGTCATAATGATTTAGGTCTTGCCGTAAGTAATTCTTTGAGTGCGGTGAAAAACGGAGCAAGGCAGGTAGAGTGCACTATTAACGGTATTGGAGAGCGCGCTGGTAATGCCTCGATGGAAGAGATTGTTATGGCGATAAACACCAGACAAGATATATTCAAAAACTTAAAGACCAATATTGATACAAAAAGCATTACTAAGGTTTCCCGTATTGTCAGTAAGCTTACCGGTTTTCCAGTTGCTCCCAATAAGGCGATAGTGGGCGCCAATGCGTTTAGACATGAATCCGGAATACATCAAGACGGGGTGTTGAAAGAACGTTCTACTTATGAGATTATTAGACCCGAAGACGTTGGTTTCAAAGAAGAAGGTCTTGTTTTAGGCAAGCATTCGGGAAGGCATGCTTTCAAAGAACGCCTGAAGGCATTGTCAATAAAATTGAGCGAAAAGGATCTTGAACGTGCATTTACTATGTTTAAGCAGCTGGCGGATAAGAAAAAAACAGTATACGACGATGATCTGATTGCTATTGTTGATGAGCAGATTAGACGTATTCAGAATAGGTGGCAGCTAGTGTCTTTTAAGATAACAAGCGGTACAGGTCTTTTGCCGCAATCCGAGGTAAGGCTAAGATATAAGAATAAAGAAACAACTAAGGTTTCATCTGGCGATGGTCCCGTAGATGCATGTTGTAAGGCAATCGATAAAATTACAGGTAAAAAATCTAAACTTTTGGAATATAAGCTTGGTGCAGTGACTTCCGGCAAAGACGCACTAGGCGAAGTAAATGTTCGCGTTAAGATCAACAAAGATATAATAATGGGTAGGGGAACAAGTACCGATATTATTGAAGCTTCCATTAAAGCATATTTAAACGCAATTAATAAATCTTTCCGTGCCTAATGGGCAATAGATACTTTGCTAAAATATTGATATTTGTTTTAATAGTTGTTATTGTTGTTATTATTTTCAACCAAGGATTTATTCGTAACACTCTGCAGGATTCATCTTCTTTTTTTGAAAAAGCCAAAGATAATTTCTCTTCCCAGTTTGACAAAAAAAGATCTGCTCCCATTACTTTGATAGAGAAAGAGGAGAACCTCAGGCTTTTCATGGGGCCTTTGGTACATGATTTTACTCAAGAAGATTGGGATAGGTTCTGGAATGTTATTTACGGCATGCAGGAAAAGCCTGCGGATAACCCGTTTTTACCCAAAGAATTCTATCAGTATTCCATAGAACAAGCTCAGGATCAATTAAGGCGTATGTTCCCGGGAAGTTTTGGCAGGTTAGGTCCTGAACATTGGTCATATATCTGGAGAGAGATAATAAAGACTAATTAAAAATGAGTGATAAAAAAAGAATCTTTGGATTAATTGGTTATCCGGTTAAACATAGTCTTTCACCGGTTATGCACAATGCCGGTTTTAAGGCTTTAGGAATAGATGCAGAATACAAATTATTTGAAGTCACACCGGAAAGGTTAGAGGAATTCCTACTAGGTAAAGGAGTATTTAAGGATACTGAAGGCAATGAAATCCCAGCCCAAGACGTGGAAGGTTTTAATGTCACAATCCCGCATAAGGTAAAAGCTAAACAGATTCTAGAGAAGGTTAATAAGACTCAGAAAGAATTGCTTGAATCAACCCCGCAGGAATTAAATGCAAACAAATACGGAGCAGTAAACACAGTCAGAAGAAGAAATGGCAATATAGAATACTGTAATACTGACGGAAAAGGCTTTTGGATGTCTTTGTGGAATGATTTAGGATTCGATCTTAGCAATAAAACTGTTATTGTTTTTGGCTGCGGTGGCGCAGGACAAACAATTGGATCAGCTTTGAGTGTGTATAAAAACAACCATGTAAGTAGATTATATATGTATGATCCAAATACCAAAGCAGTTGATATGGTAAAGAGTCATTTTGATTACTTAGTTAATTATGAAAATAGAGATAAAGAAAGAATGTATAAAGATATAATAAAAAGGATAGAGTTTGTTGATAAAAAAGATATTCCTTCAGTTATAAAAGACTGTGATTTGTTGGTTAATGCATCAAGTTTGGGTATGAAAGAAGATGATCCTTCGGTAGTTGATAAGCAAAATCTGCGCGAGAATTTATTTGTTTATGATATAATATATCATCGAGAAACACAGCTTATAAAAGACGCTAAAGAAGCTGGCTGTAAGCATGCAGATGGTCGAGGCATGCTTTTATATCAGGGTATTGCAGCGTTTGAGTTATGGATGGATGCAACAGATAAAAAACATGTTGATCCGATGAAAAAAGCTTTATATGAAGCGCTAGATAAAGGAAAATAAATAAATGTTTAATGCTATTGTAATATTCTTATTGGGTTTGATTGTAGGCAGTTTTTTAAATGTCTGTATTTTCAGAATGCCCAGAGGTATTTCAGTTGTAAAGCCGCGATCATTTTGCCCGCAGTGTAAGAAAATGGTCCGCTGGTATGAGAATATCCCTTTATTTAGTTATATTGTTTTGCGCGGTAAGTGTCCAAATTGTAAAACAAAGATAAGTTTTCGTTATTTTGTTGTTGAGTTATTGACTGGAGTAAGTTTTTTAGCGCTTTATATTAGGTTTGGTTTAAAAATAGATCTTATTACAAATTTGATTTTAGTTTCAAGTCTCATTATTGCTACGTTCGTTGATATAGATTTTCGTGAAATACCCGACGAGATAACTATCGGCGGGATGGTGGTTGGGTTATTGTTCGGCTTGGTAAAAACTTTTTCTACAGGGTTTAGCATGAGCTGGGATCTTCCGGTCATACAATCTCTTATCGGTTTACTGGCAGGAGGAGGACTACTTTACATTACCGGGCTCTTTGGAAATTTCTTGTTTTTTAAACTTATGAAAAGAGATAATATCGATGGAGAGACTGAGAGTATGGGCGGAGGAGATATAAAGCTTTTGGCGATGATTGGGAGTTTTTTAGGCTGGAAGATAGCGGTGTTAGTATTTTTCATAGCCCCATTCATCGGATCTTTCGCAGGAATTTACGAATTAATAAAGACAAAAAAACACACCATACCTTATGGACCGGCTATCGCATTAGCGAGTGTGGTGTCTATTTTCTGGGCGGATAAAATCGTATTGTGGCTTTTTGGTATTAGACTTTAAATTTTATTTAAGGAGGACGAGATGTTAAGATATCTTACCGCTGGTGAATCTCACGGGAAGTGTCTTGTGGGTATTATTGAAGGTATTCCTTCGGGTGTAAGAATAGATGATAAGAAGATTAATCATGAACTTAAACGCAGGCAGTCCGGATATGGCCGTGGCCCGCGCATGAAGATGGAGTTTGATAAGGCGGAGATTCTTTCTGGCGTGAGAAGATCTATTACTATAGGCTCGCCCATTGCATTGTTAATTAAGAATAAGGATCATTCTATCGACAGTTTAAGCGCTTTTTCTAATCCTCGACCTGGTCATGCCGATTTGCCAGGAGCTTTAAAATACGGTTTTAGCGATATGCGCAGTGTCTTAGAGCGTGCTTCTGCCAGGAAAACCGCAATAGATGTTGCTATAGGTGCGATATGTAAACAGTTAATTGATAATTTTAAGATATCGTTATCAAGCAGAACGATAAGTGTTGGTGGTGAAGTTATAGTTTCTAAGATTCACAAGAAAATTGATTTGGCAAAGAGGAATAAAGATACTCTCGGCGGTATTTTCCAGGTGTGCGTAAAAAATGTTCCTGTTGGTTTAGGCAGTTATGTCCATGCAGACAGGCGTCTTAATGCGCTAATTGCAGCAGCTTTAATGGGTATACCAGGAATAAAGAGCGTTGAGTTTGGTTTAGGTATTGCTTTGGCTGAAAAATTCGGCTCCCAGGTCCATGATGTTATAGCATATACAAGAAACAAAGGAATTTATAGAAAAACCAACAATGCCGGAGGTATAGAAGGCGGAATGTCAAATGGAGAAGACATTATTGTCAGTTGTGCGATGAAACCAATAACCACATTGGCCAATCCATTAGATAGTATAGAGTTAAAAACAAAGAAAAAGACCAAGGCAACTGTTCAGCGCGCAGATATATGCGCAATTGAAGCTGCTGGAGTAATAGCAGAAGGCGTTGTTGCTTTTGAGATTGCAAAAGCATTGATGGATAAATTCGGCAGCGATTCTTTAGCTGAGATAAAAAACAGTTTGCAAAGCTACTTAAAAAAAATCCGATAATTTCCGGCCGATTTCCAATTGCAGGCCCCACTATTTTAGTGGGGCGGTTTTTTTTGACATAGGTTTGTAACTATGTTAAAATCATAGCATTATGAAAAATGTTTATTTGGTTGGGTTTATGGGTACAGGTAAGACCGTAGCGGGTCGTATTCTAGCCAGGCTCTTGGGTAGAAATTTTATTGATTTAGATGATTTGATAGAGCTTTCAGAATCTTCCACCATCAACGATATATTCTGCGATAAAGGTGAAAGCGCCTTTAGAGACCTAGAAACTACCCATCTTAAGAAGATTTCAAATGAAAATAATCTTATTGTTGCCTGTGGCGGTGGTATTGTTATAAAGCAGGACAATATCGATATAATGAAGAGCACAGGTATAATTGTTTGTTTAACAGCAAGTCCCGAGATTATCTTTAACAGGGTAAAGTTAAACACGGCTCGTCCGCTTCTGAACGTGGATAATCCTCCGGACAAGATTAAAAAACTTCTTGAAATAAGAAAATCTTTTTATGAAAAGGCGGATTTTCAGATCGATACTTCAGGTATAAGCGAAGAAGAGGTTGCAAATAGAATATTAGATACTATTAAAATACAATGACCGATAAAGAAGCTTTGATATTATTAAATATGGTGCCTGGCTTGGGGATCAAAAGATTCAAATCTTTACTCGATGCTTTCAGTTCTGCATCTAGTGTTTTACAAGCGAAAACAGAAGATTTACAAAAAATATCTTCGATTGGTTTAAAAATCGCTTTGGGAATAAAAAAAGTTAACAATTCTCAAATGCTCGATAAAGAGCTTAGTTTTATTAAAGAAAACAATGTTGTTGTCAGCACCTTTTTAGATGACGATTACCCATCATTTTTAAAGGATATTTACGATCCGCCGATAATGATTTACAGAAAAGGTAAAATCGGTGTATGTAATAATGTCGGTGTTGCTGTTGTTGGTTCAAGAAAAGCCTCGAATTATGGTTTGAGAATAGCCAGGGAATTTTCCTTTGAGTTAGCAAAGGCAGGTTTGGTTGTAGTTTCCGGTTTAGCTCGCGGGATTGATACTGCAGCACACCAGGCAGCAATTGAAGCAAAAAGGCCAACCGTTGCTGTATTAGGAAGCGGTTTGGCGGATATTTATCCAAAGGAAAATAAGGTTCTGGCTGAGCGTATAGCAGAAATAGGTGAGGTTATTTCTGAATTTCCTATGCAAGAATCTCCAAAAGCAAGTAATTTCCCCAGGAGAAACCGTATTATCAGCGGTTTGTCTAGAGCTGTATTAGTAGTGGAGGCAGCTGAAAAAAGCGGGGCTTTAATTACTGCTGATTTTGCTTTAGAGCAAGGAAAAGATGTTTATGCTGTTCCCGGAGAATTGAATAATCCTAATTCATCAGGAACAAATAATCTTATTAAGCAAGGGGCATGTTTGGTAAGGAATACTGATGATTTATTGGTAGAACTTGGACTTGACTTGAAAAAAGACCTTGAAAAGCGAACCCATACAGATAAAAGCAGTCTTTTTACTCAAATCTCTTTAAACGAAGATCAACTTAGGATATTCAGCGTCTTGTCGGATGAACCGATTGATATCGATTGTATATCACAGCTCATCAGAATGAAACCGGAAGCCTTGATGGAAACGCTTATGCAACTGGAGATGAATCAGCTTATAAAGCAGCTTCCAGGCAAACGTTTTATATTAAAAAAGGAGTCTTTTTTATATGAGTAAGACACTGGTTATTGTAGAATCCCCTACCAAGGCAAAGACTATTCAGGGCATTTTGGGAAAAGACGTTAAGACTATACCGAGCATGGGCCACATTATTGACCTTCCACAAAAGCAAATTGGGATTGATATCGAAAAAGATTTTAAACCGACCTATACGGTTTTAAAAGGCAGGGCCAAGGTGTTACAACAAATAAAAAAAGCTGCCAAGACCGCTGATAAGATTTATTTGGCTACTGACCCTGATAGAGAAGGAGAAGCCATAGGCTGGCACATAAAAGAAAAATTAAAACTGAAAAAGCAGTATTTTAGGGTTATTTTACATGAAATAACAAAGCCGAGTATAAAAGAGGCTTTTGCTAATCCTGAGGAATTAGATATCAATAAAGTAAAGGCACAGCAGGCGAGACGAATTTTAGACAGGCTTGTGGGATATTTTTTAAGTCCGTTTTTATGGCGAAAAATCGCAAGGGGTTTAAGCGCAGGAAGAGTTCAGTCCGTTGCTTTGCGTCTTATTGTAGAAAGAGAACGTAAAATTGCAGAATTTAAGCCAGAAGAGTATTGGCAGATAGAAGCACAATTAAACAAGAAAAAGTCTAAGGAAACATTTACTGCAAAGTTAAACAAAATAAATGGCGAGGATTATAAATTAAAAAACGAATCGCAAACTAATAAAATATTAGAAGACATAGAAAAGAATACTTTTAAGGTCGTTAGGGTAGTCAATAAGCAGAAAAAACGTTATGCTCCGGCGCCGTTTATTACCAGCAGCCTCCAGCAAGAGGCATTCAATAAGCTTAGGTTTATTGCCAAAAGGACAATGATGATTGCCCAACAACTTTATGAGGGAATCGAAATTGGGAAAGAAGCTCAGGCGGGTCTTATAACCTATATGAGAACAGATTCCACAAGAGTTTATCAACCTTTTATTGAACATGCTAGAGGTTTTATCGCTAACAATTTTGGCAAAGAATACGTTCCTGAAAAACCCAATTATTTTAAAGTGAAGAAATCTGCTCAGGGGGCGCATGAAGCAATCAGACCTACATCTTTAGAGAAAACACCTGAGTCCATAAAACAATTTTTAACCCAGGATCAGTTTAAACTGTATCAGCTTATCTATAATAGATTTTTAGCCAGCCAGATGAATCCTGCTAAGTTTAATGCTACAAGCGTTGCGATAAACGCAGGTCCTTATGAATTCAGCGCAAGCGGTCAGACTTTATTGTTTGATGGATTTTTAAAGCTTTATAAAGTTGACAGTGAAGAAAAAGAAGACGATGATAAAAGTAAGCTTCCAGAATTAAAGGAAGAGGAGATACTGGATCTTGATAAATTGATTCCGCAGCAGAGCTTTACAAAACCTCCCGCCAGATTTTCCGAAAGCTCACTTATTAAAACTCTTGAAGAGCTAGGAGTAGGAAGACCTTCTACGTACGCACCGATTATCCAGACATTGGTGTTTCGTAACTATGTCCACAGACTTAAAGGTTACTTTGAGGCAACGCAGCTTGGAATAAAGGTAAGTGATATGTTAGTGGACAATTTTCCTAAGGTTATGGATGTTAAGTTTACCGCTAACCTTGAAGAAGAGCTTGATCAGGTAGAAGAAGGGACAATCGATTATATTAAAGTGCTTAATGATTTTTACAGGCCGTTTAAAGAAAACTTAGATTATGCAAAAGAGCACGTAAAGAAAGAAGTGATTACTGCTGATGAGAATTGCCCAGAGTGCGGCAGCGTGCTTGTGTATAAATGGGGCAGGCGCGGCCGTTTCTTGAGCTGTTCAAAATTTCCCACATGCAAATTTTCAAAGTCTATTACCACGAAAGTTAAATGTCCTTCTGAAGGTTGTGACGGAGAATTAGTCGAGAGGCGCTCTAGAAGAGGAGTTTTTTATGGATGCTCGAAATTCCCCAAATGTAGATACATTACGGATAAACTTCCCCAAGTGGAGTGAATAAATGCAGCGTTATCTTGAAAAATTCTTGAGATATCTTGAAATAGAGAAAAATTATTCTCCCCACACTCTGCTTAATTATAGTATAGATCTTCGGGATTTTACAGCGCATACTGCTGAAACGCCTTTAGAAAAAGTAAATTATTTAGTATTGAGAAAATATCTTGCATACTTAAAAGAAAGAGGATTAAAAAACAGGTCTATTGCCAGAAAGCTTGCAAGTATTAGAAGTTTTTTTCGTTTTCTAACCAGAGAAGGCTATATTAAGGAAAATCCTACACTTGTACTTTCAAGTTTAAAAATGGATAAAAATCTGCCGCATTTTCTGACAGAAGAACAGATGAACGATCTTATTCAAGCACCGGATTTGAAAAGCAAGTTTGGTTTAAGGGATAAGGCTATAATAGAGTTATTGTATTCGACAGGTATGAGAATAAGCGAGATGACAGGGTTGGATGTTGATTCGGTAGATTTTATATCTGGCGTAGTTAAGGTCGCCGGTAAAGGCAAAAAAGAACGTCTTGTCCCTGTAGGCGATAAAGCAATAGGGGCGTTAAGAGAATATCTTGATAAGCGTAAAAATCAGTCAAAGAAACTTTTCCTGAATAAGAATAACACGCCTTTAGGAGCAAGAGGGGTAAGGGTTGTTTTGGATAAGTATATACATCTAATGGCGTTAAAAGAGAAAATATCTCCTCATACCTTGAGGCATTCCTTCGCAACACATTTATTAAACAGAGGAGCTGATTTAAGAAGCGTTCAGGAATTATTAGGCCATGCAAATATAGCTACAACCCAAATCTATACACACCTTACAACTCAGCGTTTAAAGGAAATATACAACAAGGCGCATCCTCGGGCATAAATATATGTTTATTTTATACGATTTTATTTTTCTGGCAGTTTTTATTTTTGGTTTAGCTTACTATTTTCTGAAGGCTAAATTCCATAAGGATATTTTATTGCGTGTATTTCTTGTGAAAACAAAGCCTTTGACTAAGCCAATATGGATACATGCTGTAAGCGTTGGTGAAGCCAAGCTTGCAAAGGCTTTATATATTTTAATAAAAGAGAAATTCACGCAAAGACAGGTAGTGATTTCTACGGTAACTAAGACCGGCCATGAGATTGTACGTTCATTTATTAAAGGCGAAGACGAACTTATTTATTTCCCGTTAGATTTTAGTTTTATTGTCAGAAGGTTTATCAGGAAGATTGATCCAAGTGTTTTTATCTCAATCGAGACTGAAATTTGGCCGAATCTTTTTTATTTTTTAAAACGCAACAATACTGCCGTTGTTATTATTAACGGCAGGATTTCCCCGGCGTCATTTGCCAGATACAAGATTGTTGGGAGAATATTTAAACAAGTTTTGGAAAATGTGTCTTTGTTCTGTATGCAGAATCAGATCGATAAAGAGCGCATAATAGCCTTGGGTGCGGATAGAACAAAAGTAGAGAAAACCGGCAATATTAAGTTTGATATCGAACTAAAAGAAGAAAGTTATTCTAAAAGCGGTCTTGGTATAACTGAAAATGATTTGGTTTTTATTGCTGGAAGCACTCACCCTGGAGAAGAGCTTGTAATTTTCAACGTGTTTAAGCGCCTTAAAAAAGAAATACCCAGCTTAAGATTAGTTTTAGCCCCTAGGCATATCGAGCGTGTTGATACGATTGAATCTTTATTAAGGAGCATGGATTTAAGTAGTATTCGTCTCTCAAGGGTTTCAAATGAAACAAAACAGGATTTGGTCATTGTGGATATCATGGGTGAGTTGGCACAGATTTACGCTGCAGGAGATGTTGTATTTATCGGCGGTAGCCTTATTAAAAAAGGGGGTCAGAATATTCTAGAGCCTGCGTTCTTCGCAAAGCCAATTATATTTGGTCCCTATATGTTTAATTTTAGTTACATTAGCGAACTTTTTATTAAGGAGAATGCAGCAAAGATGATTTTTGATCAAAAACAACTTTATGAAGCCGTAAAAGAACTATTGTTAGATAAAGAAAAAAGCAATGCTCTTGGTAAAAAAGCCAAAGAGATAGTTAACAGTAATAAAGGCGCACTGAGAAATACATTTTTAAAGATTGAAGGTTTTTTAAAATGAAAAAATATCTTTACCTTTTGGCAACAGAAAAGATTGATGGTTTCCCCGCTAACATTATCAAAGTAATAATGTTTATTGTTTCGTTTTTTTACCAGTTCGGGATCTATATAATCAAAAGTCTTTATAAGTATAAAATTATAAGACAGGATAAAGTAAAAGCCAAGGTTATAAGTGTTGGTAATTTAACTTTAGGAGGGACGGGAAAAACACCGCTGGAGGAGATTGTTGCGGATTATTTGCTGTTAAAAGGCAAGAATGTAGTAATCTTGACTAGGGGTTACAAGGCGATAGATTCAAGTAGCGATGAGGCAATGGTTCTTAAGAACAATCTGGGAATTATTATTATCGAGGGAAGAGATAGGGTTATTGCTGCAAAAAAAGCAATCAGTAAGTATAATTGTGATACAATCTTACTTGATGATGCGTTTCAGCACTGGAGGTTGTTTCGCGATTTAGATATCATTACTATTGATTCCACTAATCCTTTTGGTAACGGGTTTACTATTCCCAGGGGTATATTACGCGAACCAATAAAAGCCCTTGAGCGTTCAGATTTGGTTGTTTTTACAAAAACCGACAGGTGCAAAGATATTAACGCATTAGAAAATCAGATATCCGCAATAAATAATAAAGTCGCTTTTGTCTACACTAAACATCAGGGTTTGGATTTTATAAACATTGTTAATGATAACAGGTTGCATTATCTAGATTTTCCTGATAACGAAGATATATGTGTTGTTTGTGGTATTGCAGATCCGGAATATTTTCAGCATACACTTAAGAGTATGGGGTTTAGATTGGGTTTAAGTTTTGTTTTTTCAGACCACCATCATTATACTAAAGAGGACATCTTTAAGATTATAGAAAAGTGTAAAGATAAAAAAATAAAAAGAATTGTTTTTACTCAGAAAGATGCTGTAAAGCTGTCATTTCTGAAGAAATTTTCTAAGGATATAAATATAGAATTATGGTTTTTAAGAATCAAGATGAAACTTATCAAAAACGAAGATGTGTTTTTTAAAAAACTGGATAGCTTATATATTGGTTAAGGTACTTTCGGTAATATTTTGTCTTATGAGCGCAGAATTTGCGCTTTTGGTCGCAAGAACAATTGCCAGGATAGTTTATCCTTTTAGCTTTAAATACAAGACTATTGCCTACGGTAATATTAGGAAGGCATTTGTAGGTATCAAATCTCAACGAGAAATGAGAGTTATACTTAAAAAATCATTTATAAACCTAATACAGGATGTTGTTGAATGCCTTAGGTTTCCAAGGCTCGATTCAAATTATATAAAAAAGTACATCAGGTTAGAGGGGATTGAAGATATCGATAAGGCTTTGGAAGAAAAACATGGAGTAATATTGGTAGGCAGTCATTTTGGCAGCTGGGAAATGGCTAATGTTGTTTTCTCGTTATTAGGTTATGACCACAATGTTTTTGCGAAAGAACAAAAAAAGTTCAATAAGCTTTTTTTATATCTTAACGAACTAAGAAAAAGCAAGGGCACCAAGGTATTTTTGAATTCAAATGCTCTTTTAGGGATTGCTCGCGCGCTTAAGCATAATAAGGTTGTGGCCATGGTAGCTGACCATGGCGGTAAAGGTGCAACGACAGTGCCATTTTTTAATATTCCTACACCTACGCCGTCAGGCGCAGTAAGGCTTGCTTTAAGATTTGGTTCCCCTGTTCTTTTAGGCAGTATAACTAGGATTAACGGCCCTTATCATTTATTGAAGTTGGAACCCGTATCTATAAAAAAGTTAGATTCTTTAGATGAGAGCCTAAAAGTTAACTTAACCAGAATAAATTCTAAGCTAGAGGAGTTGATAATTAGCAGCCCTCAAGATAATCTGTGGCGTTACAGAAGATGGAAGTACTCGCCATTTAAAAAAGTTTTGATTTTAAGCGATGCAAAGCAGGGGCATTTAAATCAATCCAAGGCTGTTTTGGATATGATAAAAGCTGAGCATACAAGCATATCTTCAAATATTATTGAAGTAAAGTTTAAAAGTAATATTTTAAGATTATTAGCAAGGACCGCCTCTTTATTTATATGTAATTATAGTATAGGTTCGTTGGGGATTCTCAAATTAGCTCTTAGAAAAGAGTCATTTGAGGCTTTATTAAGTTCGCAGGCAGATATTATTATTTCTGCGGGGAGCTCTTTGGCTGCTGTAAATCTTTATTTAAAAAGAGAGAACCAGGCTAAATCCATATGTTTGATGAATCCGGGGTTCTTAAGAAGATCTTTATTTGATTTGATCATAGTCCCGGTGCATGATCGCTTGCTTCATAAAACCAATACCGTTCTAACAGATGCGGCTGTTAATCGTATTAGCGAAGGTTATCTTGTTGAAAAAGGCGCTAAATTGCAAAAAGCCTTAAAAGAAAATAGTATTAATTTAAAAACGCAAGTCCTGGGAGTATTTTTTGGAGGGGACAGTAAATCGTTTAAGTATGAAAAACATGATCTTGTTGGTTTTTGCCAGCAGATAAACCAATTTTTAGAAAATAGTGGATTTGACATGCTTTTTACTACTTCCCGGAGAACATCTTCGTGGCAGGAGGAAGTTTTTGAAGAGCAATTAAAAGGTCATGCCAAATTCATGATTGTTGCCAATAAACATAATCTTGAATATGCGTTCGGGGGAATTCTGGCAGCAAGTCGTATCGTTTTGGTAAGTGCCGAGAGCATTTCTATGGTCTCAGAAGCAGTATCAAGTCTCAAGAAAGTAGTGGTTTTTCTCCCAAGTGTTTTGCGTTTAAGAAATCGCCACCAGACTTTTCTGGATAATCTTATAAATAAGGGTTTAGTTATAGTTGCCGATGAGAATAATCTTAACAGTGTTTTAAATTCTGTTTTATCCAAAGATTATATGAGCTTGCAAATTAATGACCGCGATGTTATTACAAATGCTTTAAGGAAAAAGATTTTATGAATATACTGCAGATTTTACCACAGCTTAATGTAGGCGGGGTAGAGACCGGGGTGGTTGATTTATCTCGCCTTCTTGTCGAAGACGGCCACAAGGTTATTGTTGTTTCTTCAGGAGGGATGTTAGTTAATGATTTAGAGAATATTGGGGTAAAACATTATACATTGGAAGTACACAAGAAAAATCCTTTCATAGCCATAAAGACAATACCGGAATTAGTTAAGATTGTAAAAGAAGAGCAGGTAGAGGTTATTCATGGCCGTTCCAGAGTGCCGGCCTGGATTGGTTTTCTTGTATCGTTCAAAACGGGTATTAGTTTTATTACTACATGTCATGGTTATTATTCCAAACATTTTTTCAGTAGAGTTATGGCGTTGGGTAAATATATAATCTGTCCCAGCAATATTATTGCGCGGCATATGGTAGAAGATTTTTCTGTCAAAAGAGATAATATAGTCATAATCCCCAGAGGAGTTGATATCTCAAAATATTCTTTTTGCAGGCCCGACGAAAAAAATAAGCAGGAATTTACTATAGGCATTATTGGAAGACTTACTCCATTAAAAGGGCATGTATATTTTTTAAATGCCGCAGCTAAACTGCACAGAATCATTCCTAATTTGCGCATTTGGATAGTGGGCGACGCAGCTAAGAATAAGCAAGATTACAAACAGGATTTAAAAACTCTTTGTAAAAAGCTGGGCATAGCCGAACGAGTGGATTTTTTAGGGCACCAAAAGGATATTGCCTCGATTCTTTCTAAAATGAATGTTTTGGTATTGTCTACTATTACTGAAGAGGCTTTCGGAAGGGTGATAATTGAGTCGCAGGCAGCAGGGGTACCGGTTGTTGCTACCAGGGTTGGAGGCGTTATCGATATAATAAAAGATAACGAAACAGGTATTTTGGTTAATCCTGCGGATTCAGAAGCGATCAAGGATGCGGTAATAAGGCTTTATAATGATGCCAGTCTTGCTAATAACTTTGCTTTAAATGCAAGGAGTCATGTTGAAAAAAACTTTAACCTGGAGAATATGTATCAAAAGACTCTTTCGGTTTATAAGAAAACCGTAGTCAAAAAAAGAATTCTTGTTATTAAGTTAACCGCCCTGGGGGATGTTATTTTAGCTGTACCGAGTCTGCGCGCTATCAGGAAAAAGTTTAAAAACCATACAATTACATGTCTGGTAAATAAGAATTTTAGTTCTCTTTTGTGGGACTGTCCTTATATAGATGAATTGATTGTTGACGACAGGGATATTCAGCATAAGGGTTTTATTGGTCTGTTGCGTTTGGCTAAAAAGATTATTTATTACAGATTCGATATATCAGTTGATTTACAGAATAATAAGCGCAGCCATTTACTTGCTTTTTTAGGGCTTATTCCGAAAAGGTACGGATTTTTTATAAAGAAGAAATTAAGTTTTCTTGTCAATCATTTGGCACGTCTGCCTCAGCAGGCAGAACATCCTGTCAGGCATCAGTTGAATATATTGAGGCTTTTGAATATAGAAGAGATTGACGATTCTCTGGAATTATGGGTAAATAAAGATGCAAGGTTATTTGTTGATAAGTTCTTAGAAGAGAATTGGTTGACCCCAGAGCAAAAATTTATAGGCATAAATATTGGCGCTAGTGTTCGCTGGAAGTCAAAATGTTGGCCGGTTGATCATATTGTCAGGCTTTGCGACATGGTTAAGAATCGTAATTTAAGAGTTGTGTTTACGGGTACTAAGTCAGAGCTTAATATAGCTAAGGAGATATCTGAGAATTTAAAGGATTTCAAGCCGATTATTGCCTGCGGTCAGACTAATTTAGCGCAGCTTATTGCTCTTATTGCCAGGTGTAGTGTTTTTGTCAGCGCAGACTCTGCTCCTATCCATATTGCTTCTAGTTTGAATGTTCCTTTTGTTGCTCTTTTTGGGCCGACTGATCCTTCAAAACATCTGCACCCTAAGGGTCAATACAGGCTTTTGAGAAAAGATTTACCGTGCAGCCCATGTTATAGATCAAAATGCAATAAGAATATATGTATGCAAAATATATCGCCTAAAGAGGTTTTTGATGCAATTGAGGAGCTATTGAATTCATGAAGGTACTTTTAGTGACAAAACATCTGAACATCGGAGGTATATCAAATTACGTTGTTAACCTTGCAAAAGGGTTAAAAGATAATAGTATTAATGTTTTTGTTGCTTCCGGACCAGGGGTGTTAAAAGCCGAACTTGATCGGTACGATATTAAACATTATGAGGTTAATTTTAATACGAAGAACGAATTCAATCCGCTGCTATTGAGGCAGTATTTACAGTTAGATAGGATAATTAAAGAAAATAAAATAGATTTAATCCATGCTCAGGAGCGCGTTACACAAGTGTTATCCGGCACAGTTGCAAAACGCAATAATATTAGTTGTGTTTCTACATGTCATGGTGTTTATAAGGTGAGGTTTTTGCGTAAGGTTTTTCCTTTTTTTGGCGATACGGTAATCGCAGTAAGCGGTTATTGCCAAAATCTTATTTTGGACAATTTTCATATAGAAAAAGAAAGAGTAAGGCATATCAATAACGGTATAGATTTAAGCAGATTCAACCAACTGGGTTTTGATAAAGATGCATTAAGGGCCCGTTATGGCTTAAAAAATACTGATCTTGTAATTGGCAACATTGCACGTTTTTCCCCCGATAAGGGTTTGGATTTATTGTTAGAAGTATTTGAACGCGTGCATGATTTTATTCCCGAAGCAAAGCTTATTATTGCCGGCGGCGGTCCGCAGGAAGAGTATTTACGGTTAAAGGCAAAATCTTTGGGGGTGTCCGATGAGGTAAAGTTTTTGGGGTTTGTAAATGATACTCGCGAGGCGCTTTCTGTTATGGATGTTTTTTGCACTACAACTAAATATGAATCTTTCGGTTTGTCGGTCTTAGAGGCTATGGCTTCAATGGTTCCAGTGGTTGTTTCTTGTGTTGGAGGATTAAAAGAGCTTATCCAGGATTCTATTAACGGTTATTGCGTTAAGTGTGGTGATATGGCTTGTTTTGCTGATAAAATAATAGAGCTTTTAGGTAACAAGGAGTTGCGGTCTAAAATGGCAGAACAGGCAAGAAAATTCTGTTTTGAAAACTACGGTATAAATAAAACCGTGTCGAATACATTAGAAGTTTATAATCGGGTTTTAACAAAAAGAATAAAATGATAAAAATTACAAAAAGAAGATTTTTATTTATATTTTTGGCAGTAGTTATTTTTATTACAGCAAGTTTACTGTTAAAACAAGAATATGTAGTGCCGATATTTATGTATCATTCTGTCAGGGAGGATAATCCAGAAGGGTCAAAACTTATCGTTAGCCCCAAGGCATTTGAGGCGCAGATGAGGTTTTTGGTTAAGAACTCCTATAATGTTATCAGTCTAACTCGACTTGCCAAGATCATAAAAGAGAAAAAAAAGATCCCTGCAAAGACAGTAGTAATTACTTTTGATGATGGATACAGGGATAATTTTCTTAATGCTAAGCCGATTCTGGAGAAATACCGAATGCCGGCAACAATATTTATTGCTGTTGATCTTATCGATACAAAGGTGGAAAAAAGCGAATATTTTGTGGATAATTCCCAATTTATGTCTATGGATGAGCTTAAAAGCCTGATAAATAGTGAATTTATCGATTTAGGAATTCACACTTTTAGTCATGAGGATTTGGTAAAGCTTCAACAGCAGAATGATTTGATTTATCAAATAAGTGATGCCAGAAAATTCTTAGAAGAAGAGCTTAATTGTAGGATAGATTCGTTTAGTTATCCTTTTGGTTCGTTTGATAAAAGAATCCGTAGTATTGTTGTGCAGTCAGGTTACAGCGTAGCCGTAGCAACTAATCCGGGAAAGGATTATCCCAAAGACGATCTGTTTGCTTTAAAAAGAATACGGATAAGCGATAAAGACAGTAATCCTTTTGTCTTGTGGGTAAAAGCAAGCGGGTTTTATACACTTTTAAAAGAGCTCAGAGATGACTAATAGCTGTAAACGCATTCTGGTTTTTAATGTTAATTGGCTTGGGGATGTGCTTTTTACTACCCCGGCAATTAGGGCATTGCGTAAAAACTATCCCGATAGTTATATTGCATGTATTGCTCCTCAAAGATGTGCACAGCTATTGCAGGATAATCCGAGCATAAATGAATTTATAAGTTTCGATCAGCAAAATGGTTTAAAAGGAATTTTATCTAGCATGAGATTGATTCTATCTTTAAAAAAGAAACAATTTGATATAGTGTTTTTGTTTCACCGTTCATTTACAAGGCTTTTGATTTGTTTTCTCGCAGGAATAAGAAACAGAGTAGGATATAAAAGAGTGAAAAACAATCTGCTGCTAACACAAAAGGTCGATGCTGTTGATCGGGATTCAGTGCATCGCGTAGACTACTTTCTAAATATTATCGTTTCTTTTACCGGAAAAGTCATTGATAAGTCTTATGAGCTGAAAGTCAATGATGCGGATATTAAAAGCGTAGAGAATATATTACACAATAACCATAAAATAAATAGTAAAAAATTGGTTGTTTTTCATCCTGGTGCTAACTGGCCGCTTAAACGTTGGCCGGTCAGTCATTTTGCTAAATTAAACTCTTTTTTATCCAGAGAATCTGATTGTAGGGTTGTTATTGCCGGTTCAAAAGAGGATAGAGTTTTAGCAGACAAGATTATGGATTTATCTCAAGCTGAGGCAATAGTATTGACTGGAAAACTCAGTCTCAAGCAGCTTGCCGCGTTATTTAAATTAAGCGATATGGTTGTGAGTGCTGATTCCGGACCAATGCATATAGCAATAGCTGTAGGTACACCTGTTATTGCTTTGTTTGGGCCCACGGATTATAAGATTACAGGGCCGTATGATTTAAAAAATAATGTTGTATTAAGAAAAGATATCGATTGCAGTGTACCTTGCTTTAAGCTTGATTGCAAGAATAACACATGCATGTCTAAAATTACTCCTGAAGAGGTGTTTGAGACAATAAAAACAAAACTATTAATGCGCCCATAGCTCAATTGGATAGAGCGCCAGTCTTCGGAACTGGATGTTGCAGGTTCGATCCCTGCTGGGCGCGAGGAAAATATGAAAAGATGCCCTTTTTGTACAAGAGAAATCGAGGATCAAGATACAGTTTGTAGATACTGTAATCGGTCTTTATCTGATGAAGCCGGCAATATTACCGGGAATGAAGAACAGGTGTTTTCCAATATTGTTCCTATGGGGAAGTTTATTTTCTTAAGCGTGGTTAGCCTAGGTCTTTATGAAATATACTGGATGTACAAGAACTGGCAGTTTATAAAACAAAGAAGAAATCTAAAGATAATTCCTCTTGCGCGGGCAATATTTTCTTTATTTTTTATATATAGTTTTTTTAAGAACATCTTTTTAATTGCTGCAGAAAAAGGATATGAAGAAAGATATTCGCCACTACTGTTAAGCGCTTGTTTTATTATGCTGAATCTATTGGCCAATAAAGATAATCCCATGTGGTTTATGGCTATGTTTTCTTTTGTGCCGCTTATAGTTGCCTTAAATGCGGTTAATTTTTATTGGCAAAAGACAGAAAAGAATAGGAAAATAAGGAATTTTCTTAATAGAGACGAGCTTTTGATTATGTATTTTGGTGTGTTTTTGATATTGATGAGCATGGCCTCTGTTTTTATTAAATCTAAGTAGTCTTGAATAGGGAGGATCGAATGAATTTAAGGAAAATTGATAGAATAGTACTTGTGAATTGTCCGTTGTTTTTTGGTTTGGTGCTTTTATTATCAGCAATAATGATTTCTAAATATCAAAAAGGTACAATTCACGAGATTATCATGATTGCTTCCGGGTTAGTATGCGTTTCTATTTACTGTTTAACTTCTTTGTTGGCCAAGTTGATTGAAAAATAATTTTTATGATTAATAGAAACAGACTTTTAAATATAATCCTGTTGGTTGTTTTATTTGGTCTAATTTGGTTTGCAAGCAGTTATTTTGATATAGACAAGACCAAAATTAATCAGTTTCTTTCTTCATATCCCGGATATTCAAAGTGGATTTTATTTATTTTATTTTATTCGGTAGTCAGCTATTTTATCTGGGCGATAAAAGATCCTTTAAAAATAATCGGTGCGTTTTTTTTTGGCGCCTACATTAGTACTTTGCTTATATGGGTAGCGGAAGTAATAAATTGTTTTTTACTATTTTTTACAGCAAGATTATTAATAAGAGGATCAATTTCAGAGAAGTTTAAATCCCGCTGGATCAGCCAGGTTGATGAGAGGGTTAAGCGTTTAAGCCTAGGGTGGATTTTTCTTTTGCGGTTTGTTCCGCTTATTCCCTATAGGGTTTTGGATACGACTTTTGGTTTTACAAAAATAGATTTTAAGAAATATTTATTTATTGTATTGGTTGCATCGCCAGTCAGGATTTTCTGGGTTCAATATATAATCAGTGCAGTAGGTGAAAATATTCTAAAGAAGCCTTCGGTAGTTGCTAATTATCTGCAGAATAATCCGCTGTTGATGGGTTTAAGCCTAGGTTATTTTATTATAATGTTAATAGTTATTTTTAAGCTGAGAAAGAAAAACTAACTGTTTCTTTGGAAAGCAAGATAAACGATTTTATTTATAAGCTGTTCGTAACTTAGACCGGTTTTTTCAGCAGATTGGGCTACTTCATCAATATAGGCAAGGCAGGGGTTGGCATTAGGTTCTAATATGTAGATTTTCCCTGTTTCAGGAGCTATTCTTATATCAAACCGTGCATAACTTTTAAGTTCTAGGGCCCTGTAGGCGCGCTTACAAATATCTGCAATTTTTTTATCCATTCCAGCGGGTAGTTTTCCCGCATAGACGCTTTTTATGCCCCATTTTGAACGGTATTTATCATCCCACTTGGCTTTATAGGTGGCAATTCTTGGTTCGTCTTCAGGTAATTGGCCAAATTTTAACTCTCTGGCAGGGAAGACGCTTAGGCGTTTATTGCCTAGAATAGTCACGTATAATTCTCTACCTTCAATATATTCTTCGGCTATTGCATCCATGGACATACTTTCATGGATAAACTTTATCCGTTCAATCAAAGAACCTTCGTTATCGACAACTGAGCTTTGTGCAATGCCGCGGGACGCTTCTTCACAAAGAGGTTTTATGACTAGGGGCAGTTTTAGGAATTTAGGAAGCCATATTTTGTGGTTTCTTTGGAATGTGTAGAATCTGGGTACTCTCAAACGGTGGAACCTAAGAATCTTTTTGCTGAGAGCCTTATTGTTGCAGATAAACAGTACTCCGGAAGAGGCGCCTGTATAGGGGATGCCAAGCATTTCCAGTAGTGACGCAACATTTTTGTCCAGATACGTTTTATTGTCAAAAACCTCAGTTAGGTTGAAAACCAAATCAGGTTTGAATTCTTTTATTTCTTCTAGGAGTATACCGATATCATTAAAAAGCCCCAGGAGCCTTACCTCGTGACCGTTTTTTAATAATGCTTGGTAGACGTCTCGTTCTGTGTACCAGCTTTCTTCGTCTTTGAACTCTTCGTCAAAGGAATATTCTTTGGGGGTAAAGTAAGGCGTATCGAAAAGAAGGATTATTTTTAGTTTTTTCTTCATTTTTTTGTTTTTAATCTTCCGGTATGAAGATAATTCATTACCAGCGTTGTAATGTAAGAAGTTATTTTTGAAATTATCACAGTTTCGTCATTATCACTGACAAGTCTAAGCTTGCGGCAGCGTGATTTTATATTTTTTAAAACATCATTTATGATGTATTTTTTTTCACCGGTCCAGGTAGATATATTATTGAGGAGTTCTTTTTTATAACGGTTTATTAAATCGTATGCCTTGGGTAGTTTTTTGTTTTCTTCTTCATATTGAACGAATATTTTTAATAGATTCACATCGTGAAAATCAGGAAAGTCTTCCAAGCTAAAGTTTTTTCTTTTTTTGTAGTAGTTTTTTAAAGTTGATTTGATTTTTGATGCCTGCCAGTATTTTTTTCCTTTTTTTACGATAGGGGGAGTTTGTTTGATTCTGCCAATAAGTGAATCCATATATTCGAGCTTCTTTAACGCCTTCCAGTTTTTATATTTATTCTGCCAGTCGGATTCAGGGGTAAGCCAAACGGCAAAAGTCTCGGCAAAGTCTTCGTCAGGATGGTATTGGGCGTAATAGTCTTCTAAGTGACGCACAAATGCTTTACTGTATGGTCTAAATCGGTAGGTGTCGTTATAAGCTATAGATGGGCTTCCGAAGATTTTCTTCCACTTAGTTTTTTTAAAAAGTTTATAGGCATAGTTTATGGCATGACCTGTTTCATGGCGTAAGAGTTTCATGCACCAATCTTTTGTACCGCCTTCAACTTCAAGCATCATTTTTTTTTCTAATTTTATAAGGGTATCATCGGCTAAATAAAAAGGAATACCGACTACGGTTTCGCCTTCGGGGGTCAGCCATTCATCAGCTAAGTAGCAAACAGGTCTAAATTGTATACCATTTAGCTGGAGCTCTTCATAGAGTTCATTGATACAGCCGGCAAGCCAGGTGTTTTCGATTTTTACCGGCAGGTCTTTAATTCTTAGGTTTAAGAGTTGGTCTTCAGTTATTTTCGATAGGTCCATATTGGTAAATTAAGAGATTTACTTGCCTGATATATTCTAACAAATTCACTCAAAAATTCTATTAAAATTATAAAAGATGGGTATAATAGTATTAATGGACAAAGAAAGGAGCATAAAATGATTGCTACGATTGTTGGCTGGATTTTAATTATCTGGGGTGTTATTTTTATGATTAAGCCTGAGTTTTTAAGGAAGAGACTTCAGAAAAAAAGCCAAAAGACCATAAGGAAAGTTATTCTTGGGATCATCATATCGTTTTCTGTTTTTATTATTATTGCGGCCTTTAAGACCGAAGGTATAGTTGCTAAGATCTTAGTAGTTCTTGCGATTATAGGAGTTATTAAGGCAATTTTGATGGTTAAATCAAAGGTATCGGATAAGTTGATTTCTTGGTATATGAAGCTTCCGGTTAAGGTTATGGTTTTAGGAGGAGTGGTTCAGGTTTTGATAGGTATTTCAATATTAATAGTAAATAAATAAAATATATGAGGATATTAATTACTACGTTTTGTTTGGTTTTATGTTTATTTAGCTTTAGTTTTGCAAATGATACATCAAAAATCACTCTAAATAACGGCGATATAATCAACGCAAAAGTTATAGACCAGAGTAAAACCAGCTTTGTTATAGAAAGCGATATCTTAGGTAAATTAACCATTGATAGAAAACACATCAAAGACATAGTGTCTTTAGAAAAGCCTAAAGAAAGACAAGGCGTTAAAAATAAAAAAATTGATTCTTTATGGGAAAAAGAAGTATCCCTGGGTTTTAGTAAAATTAGCGGTAATACCATAAGCTCCAATGCCAGCAGTTCTTTATTCTTAAATAGAAAAACCTCGCATGATGAATTAACCCTTAAGGTAAACGCCATTTATGGCTCTTCGAACAATAAGATGGATACGCAGAAGTGGTATAGCTTACTGCGCTATGCTTTTAGCTTTAAGGATAAAAGATGGTATAACTTTTATAAGTTAGAAACCGACCACGATAGATTTACCAATATTGATTATAGATTGATTCCGACAACAGGTGTTGGTTATTGGTTTAGTGATACGGATAGTTTTAAGGCAATGGTTGAATTAGGTGTAGGTTGTGAATACACAAGCTTTCGGGACGATACAAAAAGCAATTGCGAAGCGATTTTGATTCCCAGGGCTTTTTTGGAGAAAAAGTTATTCGATAAGCTTACATTTTTTCAGGAATTAGTGTTTTATCCCAAACTTGATAACGCAGGGGATTTTAGATTGCATTCAGAGAGCGCATTAAAAAATTATATTGATGATAAATTGTCTTTAAAACTTAGTTTTATAGATGATTATAATTCAAGTCCTGATAATAATACTAAGAAAAACGACTCGCGTTTTATAACGAGTATAAATTATGAGTTTTAACACTATGGAATATGAGAAAAATATTTAACTGTCAGGTTATGTTAAGGTTGTATTCTCGATAGCGGTATTTATATAGCGGTAAATAAAGATATAAAAACAAGCTTTACAGTCATTAAAAAATCTGGTAATATTTATCTTCGTTTGCAACCATTTGTGAATAAACAAGAAGTAGATTTCGGGCCGTTAGCTCAACTGGTAGAGCGGCAGACTCTTAATCTGTAGGTTGCAGGTTCGATTCCTGCACGGCTCATAAATTTATAAATAGTGAAGGTCAATAAATACGAGTTAATTAGCCATACAGCAGATATTGGCATAAGAGTAAAGGCTAACTCTTTGGAAGGTATTTTCTGCAGTGCCGCTAGTGCCATGTTTGATTTGATGGCCAAAGAAAAAACGCCCGCCCCAATAACCCACTCACTAGAAATTAGTTTAAATGCAAATTCTCAAGAAGAGCTTGTTGTTTTCTGGCTTAATGAGCTGCTTTCACTTTCGCAAGCTAAACAGGTTATATTTGATGAATTTATTATTAATAAATTTACAAATACTATATTAGAAGCTGTGGTAAAAGGAAAAGGTTTTAATAATTACGCTATTGATACAGAGATAAAAGCAGCAACGTTCCATGAATTAAAATTGAATAAAGTTAAAAATAATTGGCAGTTGGAATTAATCTTTGACGTTTAATAAAAAGGAGGTAAGTATGAAAAAAGCTTTTTTAATGTTTTTGGCTATAGTTTTTTTCTCTGGCTTGAATGTATTCGCAGACCAACAGCAGTCGGTTGAATTAACCGTGTATAACCAGAACTTTGCATTGGTTAAAGACAAAAGGCTTTTGGAATTGAAAAAAGGTATTAATGATATTAGGTTTTCCGATGTTGCTTCCTATATTGAGCCTGAGTCAGTGCATTTTAAATCACTAACTGACCCTGCGGGGTGCCTTATACAGGAGCAAAACTACGAGTATGATTTAGTCAGTGCAGATAAGCTATTAAAAAAATATATCGATAATGCCATAAAGATACTGACTAAAGAAGGCAAGCTTTATGAAGGTAAACTTTTAAGTTATGATGGGGCTAATATTGTAATATCTGGCGGGGATGGTATTAATATGGTAACTCGTCAGGACAATATTACCAACATTGCTTTTGGAGAGCTTCCCGAAGGTTTAATTACAAAGCCCACTCTTATGTGGCAGATAGATAATAGAAAAAACGGTAAACATTTAACTGAAGTATCATATTTAACTAAGAATATAAAGTGGAATGCCGACTATGTAATGGTGGTTGATAAACTTGATAAGAATATCGATTTATCCGGCTGGGTCACCCTTGATAATAAAAGCGGCGCTACCTATAAGGATGCGAAGCTAAAGCTTATAGCAGGAGATGTGAATCGCGCACAAGATAATCTTTATGATAGAGCAATAGAAAAATCTTTTGCAATGAAAGAGTTATCCGGTGCACAATTTAGCGAAAAGGCATTTTTTGAATACCATATGTATACATTGGGGCGCTCTACAACTGTAAAAAATAACCAGATCAAACAGGTTTCACTTCTTAATGCTGAATCTGTGCCGGTTAAGAAGTTGTTTGTTTATGACCCGGTTGATTATTATGGCCGCAGGTGGTTTAATTATGAATCTTCCTCATCGAAAGAACAAAAGATTAAGGTTAAGCTTGAATTTGAAAATAGCAAGGCTAATAATTTAGGTATGCCTCTGCCGAAAGGTAAGATCAAGGTGTATAAAAAAGATACCGATGAGAGCCTGCAGTTTATTGGTGAAGATACGATTGATCATACCCCTAAGGATGAAAAACTTTTGATTTACCTTGGCGATGCCTTTGATGTTGTTGGAGAGCGCAAAAAAATCAATTATCGTGAAGATTCCCGGGCGCGTTGGTCAGAGGAAACTTTTGAGATATCTATTCGTAACCACAAAGATACGGATATTGTAGTAAGTGTAGTCGAGCATCTCTGGAGACACGCAAACTGGAAAATAATCAGCAATACACATGAGTTTGATAAAAAAGATGCCCAGACGATACAGTTTAATCTTCCGGTAAAGAAAGATTCCGAGACGAAGTTGGAATACATTGTAAGATACTGGTGGTAAATTATTATTTATGGATAAAAGCATTTTAGAGAGAATCAATGAGTTCACCTGGCGCATACCTACAAGTTATAAAAAAGGCATGCGTGTTCCAGGGGTTATTTATACAAGTGAAGCGCTTCTTGACGGTGTGTTAAAGGATAAAGCTCTAGAGCAAGTTGCCAATGTCGCTTTTTTACCAGGTATTGTTAAGGCTTCTTTAGCTATGCCTGATATCCACTGGGGCTATGGTTTTGCCATTGGCGGCGTGGCGGCGACCGACATTGATTCAGGAGGAGTTATTTCACCAGGAGGAGTAGGTTTTGATATAAATTGCGGGGTAAGGCTCCTAAGGAGCGATTTAACTTTTAAAGATGTAAATAAAAAGTTAGAAATATTGGTAAACAGGATATTCAGCGATGTCCCAACCGGAGTTGGTTCAACTGGTAAAATCGCATTAAGTACGAAAGACTCAAAAGATATCTTAACTAAAGGTGCCAAATGGGCAGTGGAAAAAGGTTTCGGCACCGAAGTTGATCTTGAATTCACTGAAAGTAATGGCGCGATGGAAGGCGCCAGTATAGAATCAGTTTCTAAAAGGGCGTTTGAAAGGGGAAAGTTTCAAGCCGGCACCCTAGGTTCAGGCAATCATTTTATAGAGGTCCAGGTAGTTGAAGAGATCTTTGATGAAAAAATCGCTGATTCCTTAGGTTTATCTAAAGATCAGGTGACGGTTATGATTCATTCCGGTTCACGTGGTTTTGGCTATCAGATATGCGATGAGTATTCCCGCAAGATGATCCAGTGCTTAAGCAAATACAATATTGACGTGCCGGATAAGCAGCTTGCCTGTGCGCCATTGGAATCAGCAGAAGGTAAAAGTTATTTTTCAGCAATGAAGTGTGCGGCCAATTACGCCTGGGCGAACAGGCAGTGTCTTATGCATCTTGTAAGGGGTTGTTTCGAAGAAGTTTTTGATACCTCTTGGAAATCATTAGGGATGAATTTGATTTATGACGTTGCGCACAATATCGCAAAGATAGAAAAACATATTGTAGACAATAAAGAAAAAAAGCTTTGCGTGCACAGAAAAGGCGCAACGCGTTCTTTTGGCCCAGGACAAAGCGATGTATCTATAAAATACAGATCAATAGGCCAGCCTGTGATTGTGCCTGGGGATATGGGGACAAGTTCTTATGTTTGTGTTGGAACTGAAACCGCTATGAAAAACACCTTTGGCAGCTCCTGTCATGGCGCAGGCAGAATAAAATCAAGAACTCAAGCTTTAAAAAGCGTGAATTTAAATGTATTATTGAAGGAATTGCAATCTAAGGGTATAATAGTCAAAGCAAAAGGTGGAAAAACTATTATTGAAGAAGCGCCATCTGCGTATAAAAATATAGACCAGGTGATAGATGTGGTTAATGCCTCTGGGATAGCCAAGAAAATTGCACGCATGAGGCCAATAGGGGTAATAAAGGGTTAATATGCTAGATATAAGATTTATTGCAGAAAATAAGAAGCTTGTTGAAAAGTCTCTGAAGGATAGAAACGTTAAGATTGATCTTGATTATATCTTGGAGCTTAATGAAAAACGCAAGAAAGTGCTTGCGGAGTTGGATGAGTTGCGCAGGAAGCAGAATTTGGCTAATGATGAGATTACAAATCTGCTTAAAGAAAAAAAAGACGCAAAAGAGACTATTGCTTCTATGAAGGCGATTTCCCATGCAAAAGACAAGCTTGAGGATGAATCTAAAAATATAATCAGCGTATTGAATAAACTGCTTTTGACTGTTCCTAATTTGCCGGATTTATCAGTTCCCGCAGGAACCGCTGAACTAAATAAAATAATTAGAACTGAAGCAGAGAAGAGAAAGTTCGATTTTAAACCAATAACACATATTGAGTTAAGCGAACAGCTTGGTGTTATTGATTTTGCCAGGGCAGCAAAATTAACTGGTTCAAATTTTGTTCTTTTTAAAGGCTGGGGAGCAAGGCTGGAGAGAGCTTTAATAAATTTTATGCTGGATTTTCATCAACAGCATCATGGTTATAAGGAGGTAAATGTACCGTTTCTCGTAAATGCCGATTCCATGACCGGGACCGGGCAGCTTCCCAAGATGGAAGAGGATATGTATGCCTTAAAAGAAGACGGATTGTATTTAATACCTACCGCAGAAGTTCCGATTACCAATATCCACCGCAATGAAATTTTAGATGAGGAAGCTCTTCCAATTTACTATATGGGTTATTCGGCATGTTTTCGAAGAGAGGCAGGTTCATACGGCAAAGATACCCGCGGGTTATCGAGAGTGCATCAGTTTGATAAGGTGGAGCTGGTAAAATTCGTAAAGCCCGCTGATTCTTATAAAGAACTGGAAAGTCTTGTTAATAACGCAGAGGCGATTCTCAAAGTGCTGGAGTTACCCTACAGGGTGGTGTTATTGTCTACCCAGGATTTGAGTTTTGCATCAAGCAAGACCTATGATTTGGAGATTTATGCTTCAGGAATGGATAAGTGGCTTGAGGTATCAAGCTGCAGTAATTTTGAGAGTTTTCAGGCAAGGCGGGCGAATATCCGCTTTAGAGAAAAAGAGACTAAGAAACTCCAATACGTGCATACATTAAATGGCTCCGGAGTTGCCTTGCCGCGGCTTGTGATTGCGATTATGGAAAACTATCAGAATTCAGACGGCAGTATCACTATTCCGGAGGTTTTAAGAAAATATCTGGATGGACAAACAAAAATTAGCTAGAATATTTTTAAATACATTGAAGCTTGTTTTGGGGTTGTTGGTTGTCCCTTTTGTGATAAGTGTATCAATAGTTTTTATAAAAAGTATTGCTCAAATAGATAGCACTGCCTTAAGTTATTTTATAAACGGAATGGTGTTTTTTTTGGTTCTGTATTTATTTATATATGAACCAAGGTTTTTTTACAGAAAAGGACAGCATTTTTTAGAGGTAATTTTCCGATTTTTTGCACCGCTTGTAAAGACTGCTCCTTATGTTCTGCCGATATATGTGGTTATTTTCGGTATGCTCTATTTTGTCTTGAGGTTGTTCAGTGATTCTGTTTATATTTTGTATTACTCGCTTTTTTTATGCAGTTTTTCACTTTTAATGCATCTAAGTTTTAGTGCAAGGATTCTCAGGCCAAAGAGAATTGAATACGGCAATATTGCTAATTATATTTTTGCGATTTCAATAATATATGTTGTAAATATCCTGGTTTTTGGTAGTATACTTAATTTTATGTTTGATTCGTTTTCATTCGTTGAGTTGTTTAACAACTCCACAGGTTTAACTAAGTCAATTTATTTGAGTATTTTTAAGCAGTTGTTTGTCAGTTAGGGTTTGGAGGAGTGGCAGAGTGGTCGAATGCGGCGGTCTTGAAAACCGTTGAGGCGCAAGTCTCCAGGGGTTCGAATCCTCTCTCCTCCGCCATTATTTAAAAAAAAGGAGGGATAAGCATGGAAGAATTGACGATCTTTGATTTTATGAAGGATTTTGTTCTTTGGATCAGCCCGGTTGTGTTTGCAGTGGGTGCGCTTCTTATTTTATCTCCTAAGATATTCGGCAAAATAGAAGGTTCTTTAGGCAAGGAAATCGGCGGGATTAAAAGAAGAGTTGTTCCTAAATTGGAGATGAATATTGAGAGTTTTCAGAACTGGATGTTGAAGAAAAACAATCTTGTCGGTCTTATTTTGGTAGTTTTGTCTTTTGTTTTCTTTCTGCTGCTTAAAAAGTAGTCTTTTCACTGGAGAGATGCCAGAGTGGTCGAATGGGCCTGTCTCGAAAACAGGTAGGTGCTTATAGTGCCTCGCAGGTTCAAATCCTGCTCTCTCCGAAAAACATAAAATTCATGGAGAGGTCGCGTAGCCCGGTTTAGCGCGCACGCCTGGAGAGCGTGTGACTCACAAGGTCCGAGGGTTCGAATCCCTCCCTCTCCGCCAGTTTTTAGAGTTAACCCTTTCTTCGATAGCCGTATGTAATTTTGGTTTAAACAGATGGTTTCTTTTGAACTTTTTATACATTTATAAGGGGTAAAATATGTTTAGATTTTTTGTTATTTTTGCGTTGTTGTTTTTTATCTGTCAGGTATCGGTTGCTGGAACGTTTCGTGAAAAAATCCGGGAACGTATTAAAAAACGCCATGTTCAACAAGTGCAGGATGAAATGCTTGAGGATGGCGGCGATTGCGGATACCATTCGCCATTGCCGGCTGGTGTCCGGGTCGAGCGCGATATTGCTTACGGAAGTGATAAGAAGCAGAAATTCGATGTATATATTCCCGTACAAGCCAAGGTTGCACCGGTAATATTTATGGTTCATGGCGGAGCTTGGAGTATGGGCGATAAGGCGATACAACGGGTTGTTAAAAATAAGGTAGCGCGTTGGGTGCCCAAAGGGTTTATTTTTATTTCTATTAATTATCGTCTTTTGCCCGATGCCGGTCCTCTTGAGCAGGCCAGAGATGTTGTTCGTGCTGTAAGTGTTGCTCAGGATAAGGCTGAATCGTGGGGAGGAGATAGTAGTAAATTTATTTTAATGGGACATTCAGCTGGTGCTCATTTGGTTGCGCTTCTTGCGACAGACCGCTCGCTTTCAGCGGGTATTGTTAAGAAGCCGTGGCTGGGTACTGTTGCTCTTGATAGTGCAGCCTATGATGTTGTTAAAATTATGGAGAAGCGTCATTTTCCTTTATATGACAAAGCGTTTGGTAGCGATAAACAATATTGGAAAGTGGCATCGCCTTTTTATTCATTAACAAAAGAAACTATGCCTATTCTTGCTGTTTGTTCTAGCCGTCGGGATGATTCTACTGCCCAAGCTCGTCAGTTTGCCAAAAAAGCGGTATCTTTGGGAGTTGTTGTGAACGTTTTAGAAAAGGATCTTTCCCATGGTGAAATTAATTCTCTTCTGGGGGAAGACAAGGTTTATACCGAAGAGGTCGAGGCGTTTATGGCTAGCCTTAACGAGTTGGTAGCGAATATGTTGCTTGAATGACAAGGAACCATCTTGTTGATGTTATGCTATTTTAAAGGTTTTTGTTTGTAGTGTTGTGATAAAATACCGTTATTTTTTATATGCAATCAAAATATATAAAAATATAATAGCTGTATACAGTTTTATTTAATAGTGATATTATGAGGATTAATGAAGAAAACAGTACATAATTCAAATGTTTCTTTTTACGGGCTTGGCATTGCTCCAAAGATACTAGATATCTTGGATCGCATGAAATTTACGACTCCTACGCCGATTCAACATAAAGCCCTGCCGATTGCTATAGAAAACAAGGATATTATCGGAATTGCCCAGACCGGTACAGGTAAAACGCTTGCTTTTGCTATTCCGGTTATTCAGCGCCTATCACAAAAAAATGGCCGGGCGTTGATTCTTGTGCCAACTAGAGAATTGGCTATTCAGGTTAATGAGACTTTTCAGAAGATCGCTTCGGGTTTTGGCATAAAGACAGCTGTTATTATAGGCGGCGTGTCAATGAATCTTCAGATAAAAGCGTTAAGAAAAAACCCGCGTATCCTCATTGCTACTCCAGGACGCCTTGTTGATCATATGCAGCGCAGATCGATTGTTTTATCCGATATAAATGCTTTGGTTTTAGATGAGGCAGACCGGATGCTGGATATGGGTTTTTTACCGCAGATTGAAAAAATTATTAAATTTATTCCCAAAAACAGGCACACTATGCTTTTTTCTGCAACTATACCAGGGGCAATAGTTAAGATGGCAACCGCTCATATGAAGTTGCCTATTCATGTTGAAGTTGCCCCCTCAGGAACTGCCGCAGAGCATATCATTCAGGAGGTTTTTATTGTTCAAAAAAGTTCAAAACGCCAGCTTTTGGAAAAGCTTCTTCAACAGTATCGTGGCTCTGTGCTTATTTTTTCCAGGACAAAAATAGGTGCAAAAAAGATTACAAGACATCTGCAGCAAATTAACCACAGGGCCGCTGAGATTCATTCAAACCGATCGCTTGCCCAGAGAAGGGAAGCTCTTGAAGGTTTTAAAACAGGAAAGTACAGGATACTTGTTGCGACAGATATAGCCGCAAGGGGTATTGATGTTAGAGGTATCGAACTTGTTATAAACTATGATCTGCCTGATGATACCGAAAATTATGTACACCGTATTGGCCGGACAGGACGCGCAGGGCATGAAGGTCGTGCGATTTCTTTTGCTACTCCTGAACAGGGAAGCGACATAAGAAGCATTGAAAGGCTTATCAATGCTGCTTTGTCGATAGTAGAACATCCTGATTTTCCAAAAGAAGAATTTATTAAATCGTCAGGACATTTAAAAGGTGCAAGACTGTATCAGGGAAAACGCAGAAAACACAGTTCTTTAAGAAACAGGCGTCGTAAATACTACCGCAATAAGTAGGATACGAGTAATCAGCTTAGTGTATAACCCTCCTTGAATCGTTAGATAATTTGAAAGAATATATTGGTTAATGGTATAATAAATATATATGAAAAGATCGGATTTTAAGAAGCTAAATTCCGGTTTTGCGGGGATACTAGGAATTATTATTACCTTAGCAATAATCTGCGTTATTGTTCTGGTAGTGTTTAAAGATAAAAATGACGGTATTGTTAATAAGCAGATTAAAAATGACTTATCAAAGGAAGGGATAAACACTGCTACTTATAAGACAACCATTGATTCTACAAGGCAGAAAATAAATGTGGTTAATAAAGATTACAGTGATCGTTTAAAACAATTGGATGATTTGAATAAATAGTACTAAAAATATTTAATGAAGAAAATATTTTTGTTTATGTTTTGTTTTGGTTTTTTTTCAATAGGCGTTTGTTTTTCTCAAGATGCAACCACAGGCGCAACCCCGCCATATAAAAAGCCGCTTTTAGATATAAAAATTACCACTGATAAAGAGTTTTATTCTGTTAACGATTCGATAAAAGTTACTGTTTTCAATAATATCGATGAAAGTATATATTCTCATGCATGTAGCTTGACACCTACTTTTTGTATTAACCATATCGGTTCTTTTGACGGATTAAAGTATTATGCTTATTGCGATTATCCGGATTGTGTGTATGATATTGATGTGCCTTGTGAGATAAAACCCGGTGAAAGTGTCCAGTTTCCCTGGCAGCCGCGATATTACGATACAGTAAAAAAACAAATGCTTGATTTAAATCCCGGTGATTATTGTTTGGTTATTTCTTATCAGATAAAAGATACTCGCGATAGTTCTAAATGGCAATGGTTGTTTCAGAATTCGAATAAATTCACCATTTTGGAAGAATCTTTGGAAGATGTGTTAATTAATTGACAATTGATTCTAGCTGATGTAATATACCTTTCACTGATTTTGAGAAGATACACTTGCGCCTGTAGCTCAATTGGATAGAGCATCAGCCTACGGAGCTGGTTGTTGCAGGTTCGAATCCTGCCAGGCGCATAAAAATATTTTCATGATTAGTTCTCACCAAAAATTCATGCAACTGGCTTTAAAAGAAGCAGTTAGGGCTTTCGAAGAAGACGAAGTTCCTGTTGGAGCAGTGGTTGTTTATAAAGATAGAGTCATTGCCAAAGCTTATAATCAGGTGGAACGCCTTCAAGACCCAACCGCTCATGCTGAGATGATCGCCATTACCCAGGCAAGTCATTTCCTAAACTGCAAATGGTTGAATGATTGCACGCTTTATGTTACAATTGAGCCTTGCCCGATGTGTGCGGGAGCTTTAGTGTTAGCGCGGGTAAAAAACTTAGTTTTTGGTGCGGTTGATGTCAAATCCGGCGCTTGCGGTTCGGTGACTGATATTGCTAATAATAAAAAGCTTAATCATCGTATTAAAGTTAGCAAAGGCGTTTTAGAAGAAGAAGCAAAAGGTCTTTTACAGGAATTTTTCAGAAAAAAAAGAAAAACTAAAGCTTGAGCTTGGAGAGGTGGCTGAGTGGCCGATAGCAGTTGCCTGCTAAGCAATTGGTCCGGGTAACTGGACCCCTGGGTTCGAATCCCAGCCTCTCCGCCATAATTAAATTTTATGAAAAAAATAAAAATTATATTACTTTTTGCAATATTTTTGTTTGCATCTTCAGTTTGTTTTGCTGGCTGGTCAAAGCCGGTTTATAAGATAGACTCCGGTTACAGCTATGATTTTAGACATCCGGATAAGGATTTTTATTTTGTATCTGGAGAGGCGCGTTTTAAAAAAGAGGATGTTTTTGAAGGCATTGATATTATTATCAAGCCGTTTGTTAATTTTAACTGGAACCAGGACAGGAATATCTGGGAGCGCAAGGAATTGGCAGTCGCAGTTGATGTTCCTTTGACCAGTTGGTTTACTTTGACACAGGACTTGCGCGCAACATGGTATAAGGAAGATATGCGCGATTACGGCAGTATTGAAAAAGAATACTTTACAGAAAGCGCAACGACATTAATGTTTAAAAAAGTTTTATTGGATAATTTAGATTTTAAGCTGGAAGGGTTTTTTAGCAACGTATATTTGTTTAATTTAGATAAACAAGAAGCTACGCGTAACGAACTGTGTGTTGGTTTAGTATTGCCGGTTAATGAGCATTTTAAATCACAAATTGACTGGCGCCATATCGATAGGATTCATTATTACGATTCAGATACTTTAGAGGCAATTCTAACTTGGGAATTTTAATATGTCTTATGTAGTCTTTGCCAGAAAATGGCGCCCCCAGATTTTTGATCAGGTTATCGGCCAGGATGAAGTGGTAAAGCGGCTTAAGAACGCAATTACCCAAAACCGCCTGGGGCATGCATTTTTGTTTGCCGGTCCGCATGGCGTGGGGAAAACTTCCACTGCAAGAATACTTGCCAAGTCTTTGAATTGCTTGAAAAACGGCCCATCGGTAACGCCGTGTGGAGAATGTGCATCGTGCAAGGAGATAACAGAAGGAAGAAGTTTGGACGTCATTGAAATAGACGGCGCTTCCAATAGAGGTATTGATGAGATACGTTCTCTTAGAGAACATGTTAAGTTTGCGCCCACACGCTCAAAGTTCAAGATATATATAATTGATGAAGTGCACCAGATCACTCCTGATGGGTTTAATGCGCTTTTAAAAACCTTGGAAGAGCCGCCTGAATTTGTAAAGTTTATTTTTGCTACGACCCATGCGCATAAGGTTATTCCCACAATACTTTCACGCTGCCAGCGTTTTAATTTTAGGAAGATCCCTGTTTTAAAGATAATCGAGCAGCTTAAAGTTATCTCTAGGGAGGAAAAACTATCTGTTGAAGAATCGGTATTTTTATCAATCGCTAAAGCCTCAGAAGGCGCATTAAGAGATGCTGAGTCAATGCTTGATGAGTTGATTACGTTTTCAAAGAATAAGATAAGTCTAAACGATATAATCGCAGTTTTAGGAATAATCGATCAGGAGTTTTTATTTGAAATGACTGATTTTATAGTTGATAAAAAACCGATTGATGCTGTAAAGTTATTAGATAATGCAATCGAGCAGGGCAAGGATATTTCAACAATTATAAATAATTTGATCGAGCATTATAGGAATCTTCTTGTTGTAAAATTAGATGATAAATATGATGCGCAGCTTATTGACCTGCCGCAGGAATCTTTTAAGAGATTGTCAGAACAGAGTAAAAAACTCAGTTTGAAAGCGATATTTGCTTCCTTTAGCGCTTTAATGGGAGTAAGCGAGGCTGCAAGAAAGCTGCTTAATTTTAAGATCCCGCTTGAACTTGTCATACTAAGGCTATCAACGCCGGCTGAATTGCCGATAAGCGTCAAGGATAATAGTTCTCTGCAAGAAAAAGCAAAAAAAGAAGAAAAACCTATTTCGGTAAATGCTTCAAAAGAGCCCAACCCCCAAGAGGAAAAACAACCTAAACCCATAAAGAACTTAATCGAGATAGGCCGGGTAAAAGAATTATGGCCGAACATATTAGAGGGTGTGAGTAAAATTAAAGTTTATATTATGCATTGTATGGAGAATACTGTGCCGATAAAGATACACAATAATATTCTGACCTTAGGTTTAAGTAAGAAATTCAGCTTCCATAAAGAAGCTCTTACCAGCCGCGACAATACGGCGTTGATTGAGAAAGTTATAACGGAATTAACCGGAAGCGATATCAGGTTAAAGTTAGAAATTCTAAAGCATGATCCGCAAGAGGAGCAGGAGCAGGATGAAACAATCAACTCTGCGTTGGATATTTTTAAAGGCAAAGTGATAGACTAAAATGAAATATCCTCTTTCTATAGAGCAATTAATAGATTATCTAGTAAAATTCCCAGGCGTAGGAAGGCGAAGCGCAGAGCGAATCATCAGCTATATTTTGGATACTTCAAAAGACGATATTGAAAAACTTTCTAATGCTTTAATGAAAGTTAAATCCAGTATTAGGCTGTGCAAGGTTTGTAGCAACTTAAGCGATGATGAGATGTGTCTTATTTGTAAAAACCCTTCAAGGAATAAAGATGTTATCTGTGTTGTGGAATATCCCAATGATGTTATTGCGATTGAAAAGACTTCAAGCTACAAGGGCGTGTATCATGTTTTAATGGGTTCAATCTCTCCTTTAGAAGGAAGGGGCCCTGATGACATAAAGATAGAACGGCTTATTAATAGAATTAAGACAACCCAGGTAAATGAAATCATTATCGCTACTGGTTCAGATATGGAAGGTGAAACAACGGCAATGTATCTTGTAAAGATGCTAAAACCCTTAGAGGTAAAGATCTCAAGAATAGGTTTAGGCATACCTATGGGCAGTAACTTAGAATATATAGACAGCGCTACATTAACTAAGGCTATTGAAACAAGAAGAGAGTTCTAATATGAAACATAAACAAAAAAGAAAATGCCGTTTTTGTGGGATGCCGCTTGAGGGCCTGGGGGCAAAGATTATTTATTTGTTTTCTGGCAACAAGGCAAGCGAAGAAGATAGCCACATCTGTATCAAATGCCATAAAAAAATTGAGCGTAGACAATTTGAAAGATTTTTAGTACAATATGAAACCGGTCTTAGGCATTTTGAAAATGAAGATTTTGCTTTAGCTAATACTCACGATCTTAGCGAGGGCGGAGCCAAGGTAGAATCGAAGATGGTTTTGATGAAGGGTAAGGCCGTTCATCTGAAGCTTTTTTTGGAGCATTTAAGAGAATATATAGATTTAGTTGGTTCTGTTATTTGGTATGATGATTCAAAAAAAGATAAGTTTACCTGCGGCATAGAGTTTAAGTATTTAAATCCTCATGCCAAGCAGCGTTTAAAGTCGCTCATTGAAGAAGCAAAGAAGATAAGAAAAAAATAGATATTCCCCCGTAGCTCAGTTGGTAGAGCGAGTGGCTGTGTAATAAAACGCAGCTTCTGCGGGAAACCGTGGTTGAAACAGCGGGCTAATTCAGGGAAGTCCTTTAAAAAGGATAATCCTGAGCTAAGTCGTCACTAAAGTGGCGTAAATGTGCAGAGACTATATACCCGCCTCCCGTAACGTTAAGTCGTGGGAGAAGAGATAGTCCAAGTCCGGTAGTAATATCGGGTTACTTGTAACCACCAGGTCCGAGGTTCGAGTCCTCGCGGGGGAGCCAGTCTTGACAATCAGCCGAAACTGAATAGTATCGGATCTGGTTAACACTTAAACCCCACAAGTTTTAATCGGCTTGTGGGTTTTTTGATGTAAGGAAGATATATGAAAATATTAGAAAATATTATATCGAATGTTGAACTAAAAAGAATAGCAAAAGCGTCTTTTGGAGATTTGGTCAAAGCTGTCGTTGATGTTGACCGTGAACTGGTTGCGATCGATGCGGAACTTCATTCGGATTTAGAAGCTTTATTTCTAGAAAACGGCTCTAAATAAAACAGTCTTTGCGGCATTAATTTTTATCCTGATCTTGAAGGCGAAGAGTTTATTGAGTTTGATTCAATGATCCATTTATGTCCTTCTCAAGGGAATATGACCAGAGGAATTGATTCAAAAGATATTCAGGCAAAGATAATATGTATTGTAAATAAATGGGTGAAACGATGAGCCCACAATATAATGAACTTGCAAGTGGACGTTGGTTCAAGATGTCATTAGCAGAACAAATGGCAAATATCGGCAGCGAAGTTAGTAGAGCCTTGAATTGGCAAAAAAAAGAAAGAAAAGAGCTGTCCATAAAGGCATTTAATCGAGCTTTGGAACTGTTAGATATGACAGTTTCCTCAGTAAAAAAATATTCTACGCTTAAAGAGCTTCTCAGAGTTAGAGAAGCTTTAATCGATTTTTTTTATGGGGTGAATGAATTTGCTTCATCGGAAATCTTATGGCGAAAATATTTTGACCATTTTGTTTATTTGGCGAGAAAATAGATTCACGAATAAACGTTTGACAATATTTATTAAATTTACAGGCGATGGAGTTCGCCATTAACCGCCTCAACAAGGCTGATAACTCCTTACAATAAAAAAGGAGGAATTAGTTTATGTTGAGGCTTTTTTATATAAGTGCAGGTGGCGCAGTTGGTGCATTAATGCGTTATTGGCTTTCAGGTGTGATCCAGCGTTTTTTTAATGGAGGCTTTCCGTGGGGGACACTGGGCGTAAACCTGATTGGATCATTGATTATAGGAATTTTGTGGGGGACATTTGAAACAGTTATTATCTCAGAGAATGTTAAGTTAATGATATTTATTGGCTTGCTTGGTTCCTTTACAACTTTCTCTACTTTTTCACTGGAGAGTTTTCATCTTATTCGTGACGGAGAATATAGTTTTTTCCTTATGAATGCGATAGCAAGTTTTCTTTTGGGTATTACCTTGGTGTTTGTCGGTTATTTTATCAGTCAATATCTATTTGTTTTGATAAGGAGGTAACAAAAATGAAGCTTCCCGAAGAAGGAACATTATTACGTATATTTTTTGGCGAATCAGATAAGCATAATAGCAAACCGCTTTATGAGGCCGTAGTAGTTAAAGCTCGTGAATTAGGTCTTGCCGGAGCCACCGTTATCAGAGGTATTATGGGTTTTGGGGCAGATAGCCGTATGCATAGCGCAAAAATATTAAGATTGTCAAGTGATCTTCCGGTTATAGTTGAAATTGTCGATTCAAAAGAAAATATCCAGAAACTTATGCCTTTTCTTGATGAAGTTGTGCAGGAAGGCTTAATTACTATGGAAAAAGTAAGGGTTATAAAATACCGGCATAAAGATTGTGGATAAGCACATCTTTTTATAATAATCATTTTATTTTGTTGTATAGTATTACCGGATATAATTAGGATATAGTATGAAATTACCCTCTTGCAGCATTTAGTTGCGGAGGGTTTTTGTTTGTGATAGAGTATATAAAAGAAAAGAGGGGATATGACAAAAAAGCCTAAATCCAAAGTTGTTGCAGTTAAGCGCAGGAAAGAAGTTGTTACAGATGAGATTGTTGAGGGGATTCAGCAGAGTTTAAGCGCCATAGAGAGGAAGTTGGATCTTCTGATAAATCAGTCTTCAAGAAAGCCTTTTGAGCAAAACCGTTCTCAGGGTTTTAATCGTTTCAATCGCCGCGATAGAGATTCCAGAGAAAGAACCTATACCCGCGCTGTTTGTGCAGAATGTCATCAGGAATGTGAAATTCCGTTTAAACCTACCGGAGACCGCCCAGTATACTGCAAAGATTGTTTCGCGAAGCATAAAAACAGCAGTTCGTTTGATTCAAATCGAGGCGACAGGCCTGAAAGAAAAGATTTTTCTCCAAGGGGGCGTTTTGATAAAAGGCCGAGATCTGATAAAAAGAAGATGCAGTTTGCCGGACGTAGAAAAAGAAGGGCATAAATATTTAGACATAGCAATATGAATGCAAAGCAGGCCGTAAATTGGCTGGATCCGCAAAAGTGGCAAAACACCTCCGTTTTAGAAAAATTAAATCTACTTAAACAAATCAGATATAATCTAAAACGCTATATGTTTGATTTAGTTCAGGCAGATTGCGAGATGAAAGGTATTGATACTCGAGATAAAAATACCTTTCATATGCAGGCAGTCAGCTGGCAGGGCACGATTGTGCCTATTGCCAGCAATGTCAGCTCCTGTATTAAGATTTATGAAGGTTTAGTCAAAGGTATAATGTCTAAGCCTTTGAAGATTAAAAGATTAAAAGATGACTTGTATGACGCAGAGGTATTCCCAAAGTATATAAAAGACAAGATTCTTTATTTTGACCGCAAGGATTATCTTAGGATTAAAGGAGAACCCAAACAAGCCAATCCATTAGAAAAAAAAGGCGGTATTATAGCTATTTTAGCTGCTGGCAATTACAGTTCTTCTTTTGAAATGATCAGGGCTTTATTTATCGATAACTGCGCGGTTGTGCATAAATCGCATGAGTTAAATAAGATAACTGATATAATCTGGCAAAAAATATTTAAGCCTTTGGTTGAGGCAAAAGCAGTAAGCTTTTCTGATTTAGACCAAGGCAAGGATTTAGTAAAAGATTCTAGAATCGATAAGATTTATTTTACAGGGGGCACTTCTACTGCAAAAGCGATATTGGCTTCGACTAAAACAGAACTAGTTTGTGAATGCGGCGGCAATAACCCTTGTATAATTGTTCCTGGTGTTAAGCCCTGGAGTAAAGCGCAAATCAGACATCACGCAATCGGCCTTGCCACAATTGCAAAGTTAAACGGCGGCGCAATCTGCGGGAGACTGCAGACAATTATTACATGCAGGAACTGGCCGCAGAGAAATGAGTTTATTTTTGCGCTAAAAGAAGCCTTAGAATTTGATACACCCGCAGTAAGCTCATATTATCCTCACACTGATAAAATATTTGAAGATTTTAAAAGACATTATCCTTTAGTCAGCGCCATAAAACCAAAAGATAATACCGCAGTTAAATCGGAATTTTTATTTATTGAAGATGTAAAAGATGATTATGCTTTGCAGCATGAAGCATTTTCTCAGGTGATGGGCGAGGTAGCTTTGGATACGTCTTGTGATACCGAAGAATTCTTAAAACAGGCTGTTGAATTCTGCAATGACAAGCTTTTAGGTACTCTGGCTGCTACAATTATAATCGATGATAAAACTTCTGAAAAATATAAAACTGCGCTTGATCAGGCAGTGAATGCTTTAAAATACGGAGCAATCGGTGTGAATGTTATGGCACCGATGATATGGATGGACCAATATCTTACCTGGGGCGGCAATGAAAAGGGCAAAGAATTGGTTTCTGGAAGGGGTAATTTCGGCAATTTATTTAGTTATGGAAATGTTGAAAAATCCATTGCCAGAAGCTCATTTATATCATTGGCGCATTTAAAATTAACTAATAAAAGCTATTTTTTTGATATATCAAAACAGGTGTCATATTATTCAACATCAGATAGTTGGTATCGGTTGATAGTTATGCTGTTTATTTTGCTTATCGGTAAATTAAAAGGAAAAGATTTTTAAATATGAAAGGAGGCATATCATGCCGGAATTTGGATCGCCTTTTTCAGGGCTTGCTAAGGATAAAAAGATTACCCATGAGGAATTAGTGCGTGCAATTCGCTTTATGATTGCCGCAGAGTATGAAGCTATACAGCTTTATATGCAGTTAGCCGAGTCAACAGACAATAAACTTGCCAAAGATGTCCTTAAAGACATAGCAGATGAAGAACGGGTTCATGCAGGTGAGTTTTTGAGACTATTAAAAGAACTTGATCCTGATGAGCAGAAGTTTTATGATGAAGGTGCAGAAGAAGTAGAGGAAGAGATAAGCGGTAAATAGTATAGCTTATGCCTATGTCCTGTAAGCAGATTGGATAATTCTCTTGCGGTTTTTATCCAATCCTCTTGATAACTATAGGTTGCTTAGTTACGATAAATATGATATTTCATAAATGTTATATTTTCTGATAGGTATAAGGAAGTGGAGACGAGAAATTATCCAGGGTATTCGGTATTGTAACTGTCGGCTAAAGAGGCCAGGTGGGTATCCCTGTGAAAGCAAGAAAGCTTCTTAAATTAAAGCAGGGAGAATAGCTTATCGTAATGTCTGGTTCGCAAGGGGAAAGCGTTATGATCATTTTCATTCCTGTGGAGCGGATTTCCGGTTTCTTAAAAGATTTCAAGAATAGAATCGATGCTTTAAAAAAAGAGTTCTTAAAGCAGTTGGTTTAAAAAACAGTTAAATGGTTAAACTAATACATAAAGTAAATATATTAATTTTAGGTTTAGGTTTGTTTGTTTTTGTCTGTACAGGTTATACCGCTGAAGTACTCTCCTGGCAGGATTGCGTGAAAGAGACGCTTGTAAACAATCCTGATTTGATTGCAGCAAAAGAGCAAGTTGTCCAATCTGTGCAGGATAAGAATATAAGCGTAAGCAATGTTTTGCCTGATATATCAGCTCAATTAGGTGCTAAAAGGTCGGAATCCGCCGGTGCAAGTGAAGTAAATAGTTTTTCCTACAGCGTTACGGGTCAGCAGGTATTATTCGACGGATTTAAGTCAAAATTAGATATTGATTCCGCAGGGAAAACTTTGACTGCCGCAGAATATAATTATTTAGTTGTTTCATCAAATATAAGATTAAATTTGAAAGCAGCTTTTTCTGCGCTTTTAAGGGCTCAGGAGCTTATTTCTTTGACTGAAGAGATTTCAAAAAGAAGAGAACAAAACTTAGAACTTGTAAGAGCCAGGTATGAGGCAGGCAGAGAGCATAAAGGTGCAGTTTTGACCGCTGAGGCAGATGCGGCTCAAGCTGAATTTGAAGTTGCGCAAGCTAAACGAAACCTTGCTCTTGTTCAACAGGAGTTAACAAGAATTTTAGGCCGGGATAAAAAAACATTTATTAAAGTTAGCGGTAGTTTTGATATTGAAGAAGTAGTTGACGCTAATCCTAATTTTGAGGTGCTAGCGGATGATACAGCGTTTTTAAAGGAGTTGATTGCGAAAAAGGAAGCCGCGCGTTTTAATTATGATGCTAAAAAAGCGGAGTTTTTTCCTACGGTGTATCTGAACAGCTCTGTTTCTAAAACACGTTCGAAGTGGCCTGTAGGAGATAACGATTGGTCAGCTGGCGTTACTGTGTCTGTTCCGATTTTTGAAGGAGGCAATAAGATATCCCAGACCAAGAAGGCACAGTCGCAGCTTCAGGAGGCTTTAGCTAATGAACGAAGCGGCCGTGATAGTGTTATCTATATATTAGAGAAGACTTGGAAAGACTTTAAAGATGCTATTGGATTGCTGATTGTAAAAGAAAAATTCTTAAAAGCTGCAAGGGAGCGGGCAATGATTGCCAATGCCCAGTATTCATCCGGGTTGGTTAGTTTTGATGATTGGGTAATTATTGAAGATAATTTAGTGAGTGCGAAAAAATCTTATCTTGATACGCAGGAGAATTTGTTACTAGCTCAAAGCTATTGGATTCAGGCAAAAGGAGGTACTTTAGATTATGCTAAAGAATAAATTTATTTGGTTATTTTTTCTGGCGATTATTTTATCACTTGGCATTAAGTTTTTCTATAAAGCCAATAATACTCTTAATGGCGATACTGTTGTTAATGAGATTACGCCGATAAAAGGAGATATCAGTATTGTAGTTACTACAACCGGAGTAATCCAGCCACAAAACCGCCTAGAAATAAAACCATCCATAACCGGGCGCATTGAAGAGATTTTGGTTAAAGAAGGCTCAATTGTAAAAAAGGGTGATATATTGGCCTGGATGAGTTCGACTGAACGCGCTGCATTAATTGATGCAGCTATTTCACAAGGGTCTAAGGAAAAGGAATATTGGGAACAAGTGTATAAAAAAGCAGCGATAGTTTCACCTATTGATGCAGAAGTAATTGTGCGTTCGGTAGAGCCTGGTCAAACTATCTCTACAGGCGATGTAGTGTTAGTTTTATCAGATCTTCTGATCGTGAGCGCACAGTTTGATGAGACAGATATCGGTCGAGTAAAAATCGGTCAGGATGCAAATATAGTTTTAGATGCTTATCCGGATGTAAAGATTAAGGCAGTAGTGGATCATATAGCTTACGAATCTGAGCTTGTTAATAATGTTACCATTTATGATGTGGATATATTACCTTGTGAGGTTCCTGAATTCTTCCGCTCCGGAATGAGCGCTAATGTGGAAGTAATAGAAAATCTGCATAAAGATGTGTTGCTTTTGCCTATCGAAGCAATAGAAAATATTGACGGTGAAAAGTTTGTTAAGGTTAAAAATAAGCAGAACAATTTAATTGAGCGGCGTAAGGTAAAAATCGGTCTTACGGATATTAATAATGTTGAAGTGCTTTCCGGTCTTGACGCAAACGACGTGGTTATTGTAAAAAGCAATAAATACATACCAGTAAAAAGACAGGATGTAGGAATAAATCCTTTTATGCCCAACCGTAACAGGGATAATGATAAAAATAAGTAATGTTTCAAAGACATATCATGCTGATAAGGTTCCCATAAACGCATTAAAAGATGTTAGTATTTCTATTGAAGAAGGGGAATTTGTGGCAATTATGGGGCCGTCAGGTTCGGGTAAGTCAACCTTACTGCATGTATTGGGATTCTTAGACAGGCCTGATAGTGGATCGTACAAGATATTCGATACGGAAGTTTCACGCTTGGAAGATAATCAATTAGCTAGTTTAAGAAACAATCTGGCTGGTTTTGTATTTCAGCAGTTTCATCTTTTAAGGCGAGCGAGCGCATTGGAAAATATAGAACTCCCTCTTATTTACGCAGGTAAACAGAACATAAAAGAAAAAGCCTTAAAGAATTTAGAGGAAGTCGGGTTGGCTAATCGTGAAAACCATAGGTCTAATGAACTCTCCGGAGGGGAGCAGCAACGCGTTGCTATAGCAAGAGCTCTGGTTAATGATCCATTGATTATTTTTGCCGATGAGCCCACAGGAAATTTAGACACTAAAAGCGAAGAAGAAATAATGAAGATACTCGCACGGCTCAATGAAGAAGGCAAGACTGTTGTTATGGTAACGCACGAGCGAGAGGTGGCAGAAAAAGCAAAAAGAATCATTACTATGCGCGATGGGAAGATTCAAAGCGATGTTTATAAAGATAAAACCAATTTTAAAGTTAATTCTGAGACAATTAAGTTTTCAATTACTGAAGTAATTGAACAAAAACACTCTTCGTTTGGGCGTATGGAATTCTTGCAGCATTTTCATCAGTCCTTTCAGGCAATTTTTCATAATAGGGTAAGGTCATTTCTTTCGATTCTGGGTATTCTTTTTGGCGTGGGTGCTGTGATTGCCATGATGGCTTTAGGCGAGGGGGCGAAAATCTCAATGCAACAGCGTCTAAAATCATTAGGCTCGAACCTGCTGTCGATTCATGGCGGAAGTTCCAGGTTTCGCGGCGCTTCAACAGGTTCCGGGTCTGTGGCAAGATTTACCTTTGATGATATTGAATTGATAAAAGGTCTCAATCCTTATGTAAAGAATGTGAGCGGCAGTTCTCGCGGCAGTGCACAAGTTGTTTTCGCTAACGAAAATTGGAGTACGACTGTTGAAGGGGTAGGCTATGATTACGGTAAGATGAGATCAACTATTCCTAATATCGGCAGATGGTTTACGGTAGAAGAAATTACCAAACGCGATAAAGTTGCTATTTTGGGGATTACTGTTGTAAATAAGTTATTTGGTAGCCAAAACCCAATTGGTAAGGAAATAAAACTTAACCGGATTAATTTTAGGGTAATTGGAATTGCTCCAGAAAAAGGCTCTGGTGGCTGGCGCGATCAAGATGATGTTGTTTATATTCCTTTGACGACTGCTATGTATAGGGTTATGGGTCAGAATTATTTAGGCCAGATTTATGTAGAGGTTGCGGATGTTGCTTTAATGGATCAGGCTAAAGAAGCGATAAAAAGCTTGATTATGAAACGTCATAGGCTGTACAACGATGAGGATTCGTTTGGAATTCATGACATGAGCGAAATCCAAGAAATGTTAACCAGCACTACACAAACTATGAGTATTCTTTTGGGTTGTATTGCTGCTATATCTCTTCTGGTAGGCGGGATCGGGATTATGAATATAATGCTTGTTTCAGTTACAGAACGCACGCGTGAAATAGGACTTCGTAAGGCCATAGGAGCGACAAAAAAAGATATCATGTCCCAGTTTTTGATAGAATCAGTTGCGATGACTTTTAGCGGGGGAATAATCGGGATTTTATTAGGGATAGGGGCAGCTTTTCTTATGGCCAGTGTTTTTGGATGGGCGACAAAGGTTTCTTTTTTTAGTATTATTCTTTCTACGACTTTTTCTATTGCTGTTGGTATTGGTTTTGGTCTATGGCCGGCAAAGAAAGCCGCTCAGCTTAACCCGATAGAAGCATTAAGATTTGAATAAGTTGTTTTCTGAAATCTTGAATCGGCCTTTATCTTTAATTATTATTGGAATTTATATTCCTTAGAAAGGACATTGATCATGTCAAGGTTTATTAAGAAGGTTTCTAAAACTGCAGGTTTAATCCCTGGCAGTCTTGTTTATGTTGGAGATAAGACTCAGATAAAGTCGAAAATTACTGTTATTGATTACGATCAGGATAACTTTACTGAAAAAACAATAGAGAATATCGAAGATTTATTTCCTTTTAAGGATTCGCCAACAGTTACCTGGATAAATATAGACGGCATAAACGATGCATCGCTGATAGAAAAAATCGGCAATCACTTTAATATACACCATTTGATTTTAGAGGATATTTTAAATACTGCTCAGCGGCCTAAATTTGAGGAATTCGATAATTTTATTTTCATCGTGTTAAAAATGCTTTACTATAATAAAACAGAAGAAGAGGTGCAGTCCGAACAGGTCAGTTTTATTATTGTTTCTAATTGTGTGATATCGTTTCAGGAAAAAGTTGGGGATGTTTTTGATCCTATAAGAGAAAGGATACGTAACGCTAAAGGAAGAATAAGAAAAACAAAGGCTGATTATTTGTTGTACGGGCTGCTCGATTGTATTATCGATACCTACTTTTTGATATTGGAGAATTTGGGTGAAAAAATCGAATTAATGGAAGAAGATTTAGTAACAAAGCCAACGCCAGAGAAACTTAAACAGATACAAAGTTTAAAAAGTGACATGATTTTTTTACGTAAGTCGGTCTGGCCGCTTCGTGAGATTATAAGCGGATTAGAAAGAATGGAATCAGGGTTAATTAACGAGTCGACATTTATATATTTAAGAGATCTGTACGACCATACTATACAGGTGATTGACAGTATAGAATCTTTGAGGGACATGACTTCAGGTATGTTGGATATTTATATTTCAAGTATCAGTAATAAGATGAATGAGGTAATGAAGGTACTTACGATTATTGCTACGATATTTATTCCGCTGACTTTTATTGCCGGAATTTACGGTATGAATTTTAATCCAGAGGTATCCCGTTTTAATATGCCGGAACTTAATTGGAGATATGGTTATTTCGGAGTTTGGGTGGTTATGATTATAGTAGCTTTGGTTATGGTGATTTACTTTAAGCGTAAAAAATGGATGTAGGAGAAACAGAATGAAATTGAAATTAATATTAGTTATAATATTATTGTTATTTTTAGCCATCTTTATCATGCAAAACTATGAGATTGTTAAAATAGAATTTCTTTTTTGGTCTTTTCAGACCAGCAGAGCACTCATTGTTTTTATAAGTCTTTTTGTAGGTTTAATCATCGGTTGGTTGACTAGTTATCTATTCAGAACGCATTAAGTAAGGAGATTTAATATGGATTTTAAGGTATTTTTAGCAACGTTTGGCGCAGTTTTACTGGCGGAGCTGGCGGATAAGACTCAGCTTGTAGGAATTGGTATGTCTGCAAGATCGGGCAAACCTTTAATAGTTTGGCTGGGTTCAGTGTCTGCTTATATAATTGTTACTGCGGTTTCAGTTTTGATCGGTTCAACTCTTGCTAAGTACATTAGGCCCGATGTGATAAGGTATTTTGGGGCTTCAGTTTTTGTATTGATGGGCGCACTTATGTTTTTAGGCAAGATATAGTTTATTTTAAGCTGTAAAATAATACCCAAACTACCTGTACATTATTATGGTTAAAAAAAAGCCTCTGTTTATCATATTGATTATAGATGTAATTTTTATTGCCTTGTTTGTTAATATTCGTTCTATTCCCCGTTTAGCTATCTGGAATATAAAGACAATAGAGGATAAGATTTTTTTTAGCTCAAGCAGCAATAAGTCCGATGATTTTAATTTTGAGAAAAAAACAAGCGAGATCGGTTTGTTTAATGAGGAAATAATCGAAGTTATATCCGATAAAGAAACAGATTTAGAAAAGATTGAAAAGATATTATTGTTTTTAAAAACAAATTATATCGATACATTTAGACCAAAAGATGATCGTCTAGTCTGGGGCAGTCCTTTATACCTAAAAAAGCAAGTTGAAAATGGAGCAAGAGGAATTAATTGCTTTCATTTTTCCATACTTTTTAATTCTTACGTAAGCAGCTTAGGTTATAGAAGCAGGATTTGGGCTTTGGAGGGAGATGATTATTTAGAGGGTTTTGGACATACGGTTGTGGAAATATTCTTGTCGGATTTAGATAGATGGGTGGTTTTTGATCCGAGTTTTTCAATATATTTTTCTGTTAACAATATGCCTATTGGACTTTTAGATTTGAAATATCATATTGCATATAACAAAGATGATATTGGCATACACGGTTTTCCTCGATATTTCAGTAGACAGCCAATCATAGAATTATACCGTAGATTGACACAACTTGTGCTGCTAAGAAGTTCTTCCGATTTTTCATACAAATTAAATGATTCGAGATTAAGATGGGGAGGGTTATTTTTTATATCGGGGCTGTTAAGCAGGCTTCCTTATGAGGCTCAAAGAGGGTTAGAAATGCTTTTAGGAAGAAAAGAATATTTTTATCAATTAAAAGAAAACGATAATTTAGCGTTTCAGGTATTAGCGGTAAGAATGTTTATTTTGATTTTATTAATTGCCAATATTTATATTGTTTTGTTTTATCTATCGAAAAAATGGCATTGAAGATAGCGTTATATTATCCTTATATACATTTAAGAAGCGGTATTGAGAAAACCATTCTTGAAATTCTTAAACGAAGCAGGCATGATTGGACGGTATTTACCAATCTTTTTGAAAAGAATTCTACCTATTCAGAATTGAATAGTTTTTCTTCCCGGATAGTACAATTAAAAAAGATTTCAGTTAAACGCAGTTACTTCAATACGCTTTTGACCGCATTTACAATTTTTAAACAAAAGCTTCCCTTGGAATCATTTGATATTTTATGGGTTCACAATGAAGGATTAGGAAGTTTGATTAATTTTAAAAATAGGGGAAAACCAAGTATATGTTTTTGCCATACGCCATTAAAGATAGTTTATGATAAATCTTTAAGAACAAGCTATCTTGCAAAAAATTCCCATAAACTGCTTTTTTATTTGTTGTTTTCTTCTTTATTCAAATTGTTAGACAGAAAAGCGTTCAGTTTGTATGAATGGTGTTTTTGCGTAAGTAATGAAGTTAAAAAAAGAGTCGTAGAAAACAGACTTTTCTCAGAAAGTAAAATAGGGTTAGTTTATCGGGGCGCCGATTTGGATAAATCTTCTTTAAATGTTAATTATGGTAATTATTTCTTTCATCCTACGCGGATTAAGTGGTGGAAGAATATAGAATTATCAATCGAGGCATTCAGAATATTTAAAAGTAAGTGCTCAGGAGCAAATGATTTTAAATTGGTTATTTCTGGACAGGTATATCCGACATCGCAGTCATATTATAAGAAGCTGCTTAAACTTATTTCTTCAGACAGGGATATTGTTTTTCTTGTTAATCCCAGCCAGGAGCAGATCAATGATCTGTACTTAAATTGTCTTGCGGTTTTATCTACAACTATGAATGAGGATTTTGGTTTGACGGTATTGGAATCATTCTCTTTTGCCAAGGCGGTAATTGCAATAAACAGAGGAGGGCCTAGTGAGATAATTAGCAATGGCAGGACAGGGCTATTGTCCGACAGCAGTGCTAGAAATTATGCAGAATGCATGATAAAATTAGCAAATGACAAGAGAAATACAATTTTAATGGGTAAGTCTGCGAGAGAAGTCATTGTTAAATATGGCTGGGGCAGTTTTATAAAAGAAATGGACAATTTTTTGGACAATTTTATTAAACGCAGAAGGGTTAATTGATGAAGCGGGTACAAAAAATACTTAGTAATTGCGGGTTTTGCTCCAGAAGGAAAGCAGAAGAACTTATTGAACAGGGAAGAGTCAAGATTGGTGGCAACGTTGTTTCTCTTGGCGATAAAGCTCAGGAAACCGACCCTATCTATGTAGACGGTAAGTTGGTGTCCAAGCAAGAAAAGATATATTTGTTGTTTAACAAACCTATAGGTTGCGTTACGGCTGTAAATGACAAGCGTTTTAAGACAGTTATGGATTATATAAAAATAAAAACAAGGGTTTTTCCCGTAGGCAGGCTCGATTATGCAACTTCAGGGTTATTGCTTTTGACTAATGACGGTGATTTTGCAAATCGTATTATGCATCCTAGGTATGAGATGAATAAAACTTATCTTGTAGAGTTGGATAAGCCCGTAGATAATGAGAAAATAAGATTAATAGAGCAGGGCATTGAGTTGGAAGATGGCAAAACCTCTCCTTCTAAGATAAAGCTTATTCAAAATAATAGTCTTAAGATAACCATACATGAAGGCAAGAACAGGATTGTCAGAAGAATCTTTAAGAAAATGGGTTTTCGCGTAAAAAGACTTCATAGGCTTGCTATAGGAAGACTTACGCTCGGGGATTTAAAAAAAGCAAAATACAGGGTTTTAACTGATGCGGATAAGAATAAGATTTTTCTAAAAACATAGTTTATTTAGGGTTATTTAAAGATATAGACGGTATGTTAAAAGAACATGAGTGCATTTTAAGATGCTGTAAGTTTTCTCCATCAGGAGAAGATATAGAAAGGATAAAAGAAATTCCTTTTTTTTCTTTTAACTGGTCTAGCGTTATTTGGGAACTTGGTCGTCAGCAGGTTTTGCCATTAGTTTATTTTAATCTCAATAGAATAATTCAGGATAAGAAATTGGATTTTACTTTGCCCGCTGTACTTAAAAACAAATATTATTCCACAGCAGCGGTCAATATGAAATTATGGCAGGAATACCGTAGTATTAATGAGTTATGTATTCAGAGAAAAATCAGGATTGTTGGCTTAAGAGGTATTATTTTTTCTTATACGCTTTATCCTGTTAATGCGTTACGAAATTTAAGAGATATAGATATATTAGTTCAGGAGAAAGATATCTTTTCAATAAGAGATATTCTCATTTTAAACGGATATCGGCATGTTCCTTCGCCAGGTTTTTTTGCTTACGATATCAAAAATGAATGCGGAACTAATTTTGTTAAAAATTGCGGAGCAATAAATATTATCCTTAATGTTCATTGGTCCTTGGCTTCAAGACGTCCGTATAGTCTGTTTTTGCCCGAATTGTGGGGTAGGGTTAAAGAAATAAAAATTGATAATGTTGTTGTATCGGTTTTATCAGCAGAAGATAATGTTTTGTCGTTAGCTCTGCATTTAAGAAGACATTGCCGTTCCTTGTGCTTAAAATATATATTCGACATAAAAGAGGTTATCGAAAAAGAAAAGGATATTGATTGGGATTATATATACAAGTATTCAAGAATAAATCATATCAGAAATACCGTTTATTTCTCGCTTTATATGTGTAGAACGCTTTTTAATACAATGAATATAGAGAATCAAGTTATAAGATTTAACCCCGGAGCGCTTAGAAAGAAATTAATAAGGTTAATTATTAATAAAGAGAATTACTTTTACCATAACTCTTTTAAAGGAATCATGTTAAGATTATTGCTTTTTGATAGAGTGATAGATATTGTTGTTTATTTATTTCGTGTTAGCTTTATTGAGAGATTGGTATATAATAAATTGTTTACAGCTGGATTTTTGAGAAAACTGTTTTCAAAGCGGACAAAGTCATGATATTGACATATAAATATGGATATGATACTATATCTACAAGTTAATATTTTCACATAAGTTTAAAGAATATGAAGTGTTATAGAAAAAAATGTAAGAAAGTTTTATTTTCGGTATTGTTTTATTTAATGGTAAGCGTTGCTTATGTTAATTATGGTTTTACCCAGGGGGAAGTGGTGGAGGAGTTAGAATTTAAGCCGCAAATAGGTAGCGTGTGGGATTATAAGGCGAGTTTTGAGATTACTTCCAAGCGTCAATTTAAAGATCTATCACAGGATGTAATAGATAGTTTTGGTCCTGCTAGGGACTTTCAAATGTTTGCCGATATTCTTTTTTCTGCTGAGGTTGAAAACGAGAGAGATCCCACAAGATTAACTTTGACTTATAAAGATATTGATATGAGGTTAGTTGTCAATGGGCAAGAGTTGTCGCCTCCAGATTCTATTACAAATAAAGGTTTAGAGGGGAAAGCTATTGAGCTTTCTATATTTACTCGAGATAATAGCGTTATTGAGGATTTTAGCGGAATAAATGATGAATTGCTTCCGTATGCTAAAAATATGTTGAATATTGCTAAGTTTTTCTATGATTTTCCTTCTCAAACAGTAAAAATGGGAGATAAATGGAATAGCGATAATAAATTTAAATTAGCGCCTATCGGGTCACTAGAAATCATACAAATAAGTAAAAATGAATATTCTTTTAAGGCAGTCAAGAATATTAACGGGCAAGATTGTGCCTATGTAAGAAAAGATTCATCGATAACACAGGAATCAGCGGCTGTTGAGAATAATACTATAGTGAGTGGTCGCGGTGATGGATATCTGACGACGGATATATATTTTGATTTAGATGACGGTAAATTGGTAAGGTCTGAGATAGAATCTTCCGTAGATTCGTCTTTTGATATTGCAGGCGATGTTTTAGGACAGGGTAAATTATTGGTTAATACTGTTCAGAAGTCGAGGATCGAAATGTTAGCGGGGAGAAATAATGAGTAAAAACCGGGCTAAAGCCAAAATAATTAAGGAAAAAAAAGTTTTTGTTGAACCGTGCATGGAAAAGCAGAATTATATATCTGATTTTGGCGCTACAAGTACTGGAAGTATATTAGTAGTTACTTCTGTTGTAAGCGGCGTAGTAGGCGGTGTTTTATTCGGTGCTTGGGTTTCTTCGTAGATATTGCTTATTTTTTACAATCTCAGCGGTTAAATTTCTCCTGAAAAAAAGCATTTGTTTTTAAATATTTCAACAATGATAAATGTTTATTCAGTATAAAAAAGTAGATCTTCCAATAATTGCCACCCAGATAATAACCAAGAATATACCAATTTTTGATCTGCTTAATTCAATTAAAGAAAGTCAGATATTTATTAATTATCCGAAAAGCAGAAAGTTTTTCATTAAAGTTTTTATATTCGATTACGATGATTTTTTTGCTGAAATAAAAAATATTTTATGTGAAACAAAGGAACATATAAAAAACCCTATTTTTTTTGTTTTTAAAAAAGGAATTATTAGCGAGGGAAGACGGCTTGCTATGTTTGTCAGCATAGAAGAAAATAAGGTTAGTTTGTTAAAGAAATATTTAACTTTTTTGAATTCAATTGTTTCCATTTTATTAGAGCCAGATGGAATATTTCGTTTTCACGGGGGGTATATATCTAATAATCTCGGGAAGATTTTGATTACTGGAAAAACAGGTTGTGGAAAGTCTACGTTACTTTACAATATTGCTAAATCGGGTTTTAATTCTATAAACGATCGTTATTGTTTGGTATCTCAAGAAAGAAGTATTGTTAAGGTTGCATCTGTAGTCAAAATGACCGATACCAATCAACTAAAAAGAATCAATATAAGAGTTTTCAATAGAGTTAAGCCGTTGCGTTTCAATTTAGGAAAATTTTCTCTGGTAGAATCTTTAAAGCCGAATATTATAATATTCCCTCAGATATCCAATCGTTACAAATCAGAATTAATTGAAATACCGGAGCAAGAAACATTTGGCCGCTTAATTAGTTCTTCGAGCGCGTCTTATAATAAATCTTTGCAGGTTAAGCAGGTGCAGGTTAATTTAATGAAGAAATTAGCAAAGCAATGCATAGGGTATATTTTTGCCAGCGGCAAAGAGTCCGTGGAAGATCCGAATTTTAGATCTTATCATATTTTGGAAAAAGGTTTCAGGCTGCACAAAAACTAATTTTAATTAAAAGAGGGGATTATGTTGAATTTAGATAAATATCCGATTCCTAATGAATCAGTGGTAAGCGCTGATTTGGACGATCAGTCTGTTGTATTGCTTAAAATAGACGGCACAGAATTTTATTCACTAAATTCTACAGCTGCTAGAATCTGGCAACTGGTAACCGGATTTAACAGTATAAACGATATAATTAAAATCTTCTCGAAGGAATACAACGCCTCTTTTTCTAAAATAAAGGAAAGTGTTTTGCGGCAGATCAATGAATTTATTAATGAAGATTTGATTTGTTTGGCGGAAAAGAAATCAAAATTACCCAAGAAAAAAACTAGGAAAAAATAATGCTAAGGATTGGCTTAGAGACGACAAATAGATGTAATTTGAATTGTTTACATTGTGTTCGTGAAAAAGGATTGCCGGTAGCAGATTTATCGGTAGATATTTTAAATAATCTTATTAAAGAAATTAAAGATTTTGGGTTGACTTTAGTAAGCTTAACTGGGGGTGAACCGACTATGCATCCTCAGTTTGACAGCATTATAGATATTTTAGCTAAAGAAGATTTGTCTTATACGTTGGTTTCTAACGGTTGGAATTTTCAGAAGATATATCCTGTGTTTTTGAAAAACAAAAAGACTGTCCCCAGAGTTATAAATTTTAGTTTAGATGGGGCGCAAGAAAAAACTCATGATAAGATGCGCGGTAAGGGTAGCTACAGAAAAGTGATGCAGGCTATTGCTATTTGCCGGGCAAAGAGGATTCCATTCAGCACACAGATGGTTGTGTGCGAGTTTAATGAAAATGAAATGGAGCAGATGTGTTTATTGGCAAGCAAAATCGGATGTTCTTCTTTAGGTTTTGCGTACCCATTTCTTACGCCGAATTTGGTTAAGGATGATTTGATAAAAGGTCCTGACCACCGTAAACACTTTTTAAAAGAAGTGATGAGGCTTTCTTCGGCTTTTCGTTTGCCTATTTTTACATCCGCACAGCTCGGGACTGTTACAGATAAGAATAATTATTTATTTGAATGTTTTCATCTTATGGGAAATAGTATTAATATTGATTGTCGAGGGAATCTGACTTTTTGTTGTAATCTTTCTACTTATGCCGGCAGCTCAGGGGATAAATCAGATATTATCGGATCATTAGAAAAAGAAAGCTTTAGTAGTCTCTATAAGAAATACTTGAAGGTTCTTTTTAATTTTAAACAGGATAGAGTAAACAGTATAAAAAATAATAAAATGTCTGAGATGGATAATTTTGGTTGTATGTATTGTGCCAGATATTTTCACAAATTAGATTGGCTTAAGAAATTTCCTAAAAGTCCTTGCGCAAATCTCTTAGAATAAATTAATGAATTTTACAGATCTTAAGATAAAAATTAAAGATTTGTTGAAAGATCTGAATTTATTTTTAAGAATCTTTTTTTTTACTATTCGCCTACCTTTTTCAATTCGATTCAAGCCTTTGGCTGAAGTTCTTGATCAAGCGGCAAGCCATAAAAAAATAAATATTTCTGACGATGAAAAGGAATTGCAGGAAAATAAGATAAATTGCTACACTAATTTCTTATTAGGTTTTCATATCCCGATTTTTAGAAACTCCTGTTTAAAAAAATCAGTTATCTTATTTAAATTTTTAAGGGAAATAGGCATTGATGTTAAGATAAATTTAGGCGTTGTAAAAAATAGTTCGATTACCAATCTTAAGAAAGGCCATGCCTGGCTTTCTATTAATGGAAAACTTTATGCTCCCAAAGATGATTTTATTGATAATTATATTTTTGTGTATAGTTTTCCAAATGGCAGTAGTAGAAGTTGATTTAGGAATAATTAAAATATGAAGATTGAGCTTTTTTTTCCTTTAGGCTGGGGTATTGATTATAGTCCGCATCTTTCTTTGCCGACATTAACCGGTTACTTGCGTTCTAATAATATAGATGTATTGCAAAAAGATTTAAATGCAGAAATTATTAATTATATGTTTTCTGAGCAATATACCCAGATTTTGAGATTTAAAATTGATAAAAAAATAAAAAATCTTAATAAATCAAGAAACATTTTATTAAAAGAACAGATAAGAAACTTAAATTTGTCTAGAAAATTGTTGGATTTTGTTCCTTGCCGGATTAAGGATTCAATAGATAAATTAAAAAAAGAAGGGGTTAAGCAAGCAATTATTGATAACAAACAGAGAAATATCCTATTTGCACAGTTTTCTTTTATCCTCTCTTCTTTGTATAGTCCTAACAAGTTTGTTTTACAGCATATTCCTTTTTATGCTTTTTATCTTCCTAACCACTGTATTAAACCCTTGCCGGATACTTTATCTGATTTTTATAAACATAGCCTTGAAGAACGGAATAATTTTTTTATGGATATTTATCAAGATTTTTTCAATGATAAAATCAATAGAATCACAAAGGGTAGGCATATTGTGGGGATATCAGTGTCTAGGCGGTCACAAATTATATCAAGCCTTGTCTTAGCCCGTTTTATTAAAGGCGTCAATAAAGATGCTTTTATCGTTTTAGGCGGGGCAACCATTCCATATATGGAAGAATCTATTATGAATTTTCCGCAGGTGTTTGAACTAATTGATTGCATAATTAGCGGAGAGGGTGAAATTCCCTTATTAAGTCTGCATAAAGCATTAGAAAAAGGAAAAGATTTAAAAAATGTCCCGCAGGCGATTTTTATAAAAAGCGGCAAGCCTATTAAGAATAGAATCAGCAAAGTCTTAGAGCCGGATGATTTTCCTTTAGCAGATTATGATGGTTTTAACCTGAGTCAGTATTTTACTCCCGTTAGAAGGCTGAATTATTTGACTTCTCGGGGTTGCTACTGGAATAAATGTGCTTTTTGTTCGCTCACTAGTTCTTTTGGAGATTATAGACAGATATCTATGAAAAAAATGGCTGAAGATATCAAAATACTTAAAGAAAAATATAATTGTAGTTTATTTTATTTTACCGATGAATGTATTTCGCCTAAAAGAATCAGGGATATTTCTCAGATGCTTGGAAGAAATAAAATAATAATTAAGTGGGCTATAGAGGCAAGGCCAGAAAAGGGATTTACTAAAGCATTATTAATACAAGCCTATAAACAAGGCTGTAGATTAATTTCCTGGGGCGTAGAATCGTTTTCTAATAAAGTATTAAAACTTATTAATAAAGGCACCACGGTTAGTTCAATAAAGAATGCTTTATCAATAAGTCATCAAGCAGGCATTTGGAATAATTTCTATATTATATTCGGTTTTCCCGGGGAAACAGTTCAGGACATAAATAGAACAATAGCATCTGTATTAAAAAATAAGAAATTCCTGGATTCATTGAATGCAACCAGTATTTATATCCAAAAACATTCTCGTTTATTTACTAATCCTGATGAATTTGAAATAGTGATCAAAAAAGCACCCGATGACTATTTTGGTATTTATGAATTTAACTACAAAAGCGATAGCGCTGATAAGGATTATAAAAAAGAAGTAGTGCAGCCACATTTGATAGAGTTACATGATAAGGCGAAAAAAAATAATTTGATGCCGCCATGTAAGTGGGATGATTTGTTAATTTTATTAGCGGACGATATTAAAAAAAACGTAAAACATTATTTAAAGAAAACAGAGGGAATTCTTGTATCAAATAAAGGTTGTTAATCTTTGCAAGACATATAATCAGGTTCTAGACTTGAGAAGTTTTCTTTCTAATCCGATAAAGAGAACAAAAAACATCCTTGTTTTAGATAACATTAGTTTAGATATCCGGAAAGGAGAGTTGTTCTGCATTTTAGGGCCCAATCGAAGCGGGAAAAGCACACTTTTGAAAATATTGGCAACTTTAATTACGCCTTCTACAGGAACATGTTATATCCAAGATAGAAATATAGTTAAACACGCCTCCAGTATAAAAAAGATTATTAATATCGTTAGCGGGGAAGAAAGAAGTTTTTATTGGCGGTTAACAGGCAGAGAAAATCTTTATTTTTTTGGGCGTTTTTATAATTTAACGAGAAATCAAATTAATAGGCGGGTTTCAGAATTATTCGATCTATTAGAGATTAAAGATCCAGATATCAGATTTCAGGAATATTCTAGTGGGATCAAACAAAGGATGGCTATTGCCAGGGCGCTTTTAAACGACCCGGAAGTTATTTTGATGGATGAAGTTACAATGAATCTCGATGTTCATATAGCTGATAAGATTAAATGTTTTATAAAAGAAGAATTGGTAACAAAGAGGAATAAAACTGTTGTTTATACCACGCATAATATCAATGAAGCGCAGGAGATGTCTTCCGGATTGGCCTTTATGGTAAAAGGCGCAATAAAGAAAATTTATGATTGTAAAGAATTAGAGGATTTAAGAATTAAGGGCAACGATTCGTTAAAAAATGCGTATATTAAGTTAATTGAAAATTATGCTGATTAATATCGTGAAGAGTATAACTCAGTTTTTTATTAAGTTATCGGCGGTTGCCAAGAGAGATTTCTTGATTTGGTCAAGTTATCGTTTTGCTTGTGGTATACAGTTTTTTGCAGCAGCAGTTGCCATTTTAGTATGTTATTTTATTACAGATATTATTAGTTCCAATCTTATTTTTTCCCAGGCAATAAAGTCTAAATATTCGACGGATTATTTTACTTTTGTTTTTGTCGGATTTGCCTTTTCTCAGTATTTTCTTGTATCTTTATATTCCTTTTCCCGTTTTCTAAGGCGTGAGCAGATGATGGGGACATTTGAAGCGCTTATTTTGACGCCTTCAAGCCCCACAGTAATTATATTAACTATAAGCATTTGGCATTTTATAATCAGCTCTGTAAGTATTCTAGCTTATCTATTTGCCGGCTTTGTCATATTCAATATGGATTTTAATCAAGTTAATATTATTTCATCTCTAGTTATTTTTGTGTTGACTTTTCTTTCTGTTGCCGGAATCGGCATGATTTCCGCAAGTTTCGTTGTTTATTTTAAAAGAGGTGATCCCATAAGTTTTTTTGGCGCTCTTTTTCTAAGCATAGCCGGAGGCGCGTTTTTTCCTACGGAAGTTTTCAATAAATTTATTGATAAGGTTTCATATTTTTTGCCTTCGACCTATTCTTTGAGAGGTATGCGTTTTGCGTTATTTAAAGGTTATAATTTATTCATGCTTAGAGAGGAAATTATTTTTCTTTCAGTTTTTACGCTCATTTTCATGACAGTAGGTTTGGTTTGTTTTCATTTTTCGGTTCGTAAGGCAAAGCAAGACGGCACACTATCGCATTATTAAAAATTATGATTATGAATAAAAATTCTAAGTATTTGTTTTTACTTGCTGTTGTATTTATTGTTTTTATAGGCTTAATAATTGTTTGGCAGGCGAATAACAAAGCATATTTTAACTATGACAGCTTGAGGCATTATTTGGCCAGTGTTAATATTTTTGATAAATACAATGATGGGTTAAATGAGGCATTCTTCAGTGTAAACAAATATTCTAAAAAGCATTCTTTTTTGGTGTATGCTATTAATTCATTAGTTTATTTTTTGGTTGGTCCAACCCAAAACAACTCTGTTATGATCAACAGTTCAATTTTTATCGGGATACTTTTATTTTCTTTATATAACATAGGAAGATTGGTAAAGGGTTATAGTTTAGGTGTTCTTAGTTGTGTTATCGTGTTGCTTTATCCGGTTGTTTTTAATCAGGCGAAGGTATATATGCTGGATTTGCCTTTACTTTCCGTGGTAACCCTGAGCATATACCTGCTTATTAAATGCGATTATTTCAGGAGTAAGAAATATAGCTTATTGTTTATGTTCTCTTTTTTTATGGGAGTGTTAATCAAAATCAATTTTCTTTGTTTTATTGTTGTTCCGCTGTTTTTTGTTATTTTTGAACGTATTAGAAAATATAAAATAAATCCTTACTTTTTTTTAGCTGCAGGTTTCATAGTATCTGGATTTCTATTTCTTTATTTTTATATCTCTCCTGTTTTCTTACGTAAGATAATTCTGTGGTTATTCAAGCTTAAAGGCTCTGGCGTTGTGGTAACTTGGATCCCTCAGGAATTAAGAGAGGTCCCATTCTTGGTGCATAAGTTAAGAGCTCTTTTTTGGTATTTGTGGGGGTTTATCAACTGGCAGGCCAATTTATTGTTTTTTATTTTGTTTTTAGCAGGAATGTGGGCATTCTTAAAGTCCAATAATCTCTATAAAAAGATAATTGTATCCTGGATTTTCTTTTCTTACTTACTAATGAGCTGGTTTGTTTACGCCATAGATGTTGATATGGAAGTGACAGGCGTTAGGTATTCGATGCCTCTTTTAGGAGGAGTTTCTTTGATAACTTCTTATGGTTTGTTGAGTCTTAAGAAACGATTTTTAAGAAAGATGTCTATTGGTTTGGTTGTCATTTTTGGTGTTGTGAATATGATATTGTTGTCTTTTCCTGTATTTAAAGAATCTATAAAATGCAGGATTAATTTAAATCAAGATAAATATCATGTACTTCCTTCTTATATTAATATTTATTCTAGTGAACCTTTAATTATCTCCGGAACTAATTGGTTAAGCCGTTACGATAAAAATGACAGCAGCATGTATAAAGATGTTTATGAGATTTTTTCTTATATAGATAGTTTTTATGATGGCAAGAAAATAAATGTTTTTATTCTTTCTGATGGCCCACAGTGGCATCATCTCAAGTTTCTTGCGTATAAGTACAATAAGGACATAGAATTTTCGTGCGATTATGTAAGATTGTTGTATGAAGATGTTGTTTATTCGAGAAAGCCGGTTTGTTCCCTTATCGAAGAGGCTGATTTTGTTGTGGAGGTTGAAGATAGGTTTGCCGAATTATATCTTGTTGATTTTATGGATAAATTAAAAGATTGTTTTACTAAAAAGAAGGGTGATTTTAAATTAATTAAAGAGTTTCCAGGAAGTAAGGTGTTTAAGAGACGGATGTAGTACGGTATTTTATTTATGTTTTATTTTTTTGCTTAAATTAATATTGCTTGACAAGTATCTTAATAAGTGGTAACCTTTATTTGTAGTAAATAAGGGAATTGTAGTCTAAGTGCGCAGGGCAAGTAGAATTCGCCTTGCGTTTTTTGTTTTCTGTCATTATTTACTATAATTTTACAAGAAGGGGGTGTAGTAGATAATGGCAACAGGAACAGTTAAGTGGTTCAATAACCAAAAAGGTTATGGTTTTATAACTCCTGAGTCAGGTAATGATGTTTTCGTACATCATACTGATATTCAAGGTGACGGTTACAAGTCTTTAGAAGAAGGTCAAAAAGTTGAGTTTGAAATTGCTCAAGGTCCTAAAGGTGAACAAGCCAAGAACGTAGTAAAGTTATAACCATAAAGAAAAAAAAGAAAGACCCGGGAATGTTCCCGGGTCTTTTCTTGAGAAGGGATAACCTAAAGTGCATACAGGAAAAGTTAAGAAACTTATAAGAGATAAAGGTTTTGGTTTTATTAAAGATGTAGACGGCAGGCAGGTTTTTTTTCATAAGAGCACGATAATCGATAATCGTTTTGATTCTTTAATTGAAGACCAGCTTGTTGAGTTTGAAGTTGAGAAGTCAGATAAAGGCCCACGCGCTTTTAATGTTAAAGTCTTGGATTAAAAGCTAGATTACCAATCAGTTATTGATTTACCTATGCTTGAACAGAACAAAAAAAGATACAGATTAAGAATAGTTATTCCTGCATATCCGGCGTTTAATATTTATTCCTGCGTAGCTGATAAAACTACGGCTTTAGGGCCGGTTTGTGTAGCCAGTTCAGTAAATGAAATGTCGGGTTGGGATGTTGAGATAATTGATGAGAATAACCTGCGTATGTACGGTCCGCGTGCTCAAGATATTGGTGCAGATCATGAATTTTTACAGCAGTTAAGGCCTGCAGATGTGGTTGGTTTTTATGGAGGCCTTACCAGTACAATTCCACGCCTTTACGATATAGCTAATTTTTATAAACAAAAAGGAGTAATTACGGTTGCCGGCGGCCAGCACTTTGCTCAAGAAAATATTGCCGAGGCATTAAGTTCAGGGGTCGATTATGTGGTTATTGGAGAAGGTGAAGAGACGATTAAAGAGCTTCTTGTGGCGCTGCAGAATAATAATGAGTTAGATTCGATTAAAGGCATTGCTTTTTTGGAGGATGGTAAGATAATTGAAACTTCTAAAAGAGAGCCTTTGATGGATTTTGACAATTTGCCATTGCCTGATTTTTCTTTGGTGCGTTATGCAAAGATAAAGATGTATCCTGTGGAAAGAATCCGTGGCTGCGGCATGAATTGCGAATTTTGCACGGTAAAAGATAAGCCGCGTTTTTCTTCTCCCGAGAGGCTTCTTGAGCGTATCAGTTATATTGTAGAAACTAAAGACGCCAGACATTTCTTTATAGTCGATGATTTATTTGGTCAACAAAGAGAAGAAACTATAAGATTTTGTAAGATGCTTAAGGATTATCAAGCGAATATCAACAGAAGGCTTGATTTCACGGTTCAGATAAGACTGGATAAGGCAAAAGATACCGAACTTTTGACTGTTATGCGCGAATCCGGCATAAATACAGTCGCCATTGGTTTCGAGTCCCCTATTGATGAAGAGCTAGAGGCAATGAATAAGCATCTTAAGGCGCAGGAAATGTTATCTCTTGTAAAGGTGTTTCATAGGTTTGGATTTTTGATCCATGGTATGTTTATTTTTTGCTATCCTATGAAGGAGGGGAATCATTTTGACATGTCCGTTGATGAAAGAGTAAAACGGATGAAGGATTTTGTAAAGAAAGCTAGAATTGATACTATACAGGTGATGTTGCCTGTCCCCCTTCCCGGAACCGAGTTAAGATCAAGGCTTGCGGCGCAGGGCCGCATATTTGCACTTAAAGATATAGGTTGGCAGTATTATGACGGTAATTTCCCTCTTTTTATCCCCGATGAGCCTATGACTGCAGAGGATATGCAATGTTCCATAAGAAAGATCATGGGTAAGTTTTATCAGTTTAGGTATATGTTTATGGTGGTGGTTAGCATATTTTCTTTTCCGGCGATTGTGTTCTTTTTTAGCAATATTAAAAAAGGCTGGAGAATATGGTATCGTTTGTGGCGCAATACCTTGATTCGTTTTGGTGGTTGGATAACCATTAAGGGTTGGACAAGCGAATTTAAGAAAAATAAATTTTCTCAGCGTCTGCAACAGGCGCAAACACATCTAAAAGGTTAATTCGTAATAAGCCGCGTTAATATTCAAGCTCAGTTTTTCCAATAAAGTTATGGTTAGCTTTTTGATTTTTCTTATTCAATATGATAGAATACATCCAAGTCAATCAAATAAATTATTATTAAGCCTGTGATGTCTTTAGATGCTATAAAAATAAGAAGACTAGAAAAGAAAGATATCCCTACTTTAAGAAAGTTGGCTGCTGATACTGCATATTTTGGCAGTGCCTGCGAGAATTTTTTTCCTGACAGAGAGTTTTTGTCGGTTTTAATCATGGATTATTATCTATTTTTTGAACCTGAGCATACTTGGGTGGCAGATGACAATGGAGAGGCTGTTGGCTATCTTTCTGCAGGGTTTGATGAATCTTCATATGCAAAGTATATGTTAAGATACATGCCGAAATATTTTTTAAGATTTTTAATAAAAGGCGGCCTTTTTGATAAAAGGACAATAAAATTAATCTGGTATAATCTGTTGGTTGCGATCAATAAACAGAATCAGCTAAAAAAAATTGACTATAGTAAATACCCAGTACATATCCACCAGAATATGAAACAGGGATATCGAGGTAAAGGTATCGGTAGCGGTTTGGTAAAGGCTTTTTTAGAATTTGTAGATAATAAAAAGTTTGGTGTTCATTTTCGCGCATTACGAGAGGTCGATAATTTTGCCTTTTTCGAAAGGTACGGTTTTAGAAAAATAGATTATAAAAGGGTTCCTATTTGGGAGAAGTGGCTTAATAGGAGCCCGCTTTATTTTATGGAATATGTAAGAGAAAGCGCATGATAGACAAAGTTATTAGTAAAGAATCCCTCCAGACAGGAATAAAGCGTATTTCACTTACCTTTGATGATGGCCCGGATAGGCTTTATACGCCCAAGATTCTAGATATCTTAAGAGATTTTAATATAAAAGCAACTTTTTTCGTTGTGGGTAAAAATGCCCAGAATAACCCTGATATAATCACTCGTATCAACAAAGAAGGCCATGATATCGGTAATCATACATTTAGGCATCCGGTAAGCCCGCTTTTACTGAGGAGGAAGAACTTCATTAGGGAAGAGATTCTAAAAACTAACCGTATATTAAACAAGATCTTAGGCAAGATCCCGCTTTTTTTCCGTCCGCCTCTTGCAAGGTGGGATGCCTCAAGCAAGGATTTAATTTCTCAGGCAAGAAAGTTTGGCCACGTGAGCGTAGGTTGGTCGTGTTCTTCTGTTGATTGGATAGGCAGCCGCAAGATAATAGCAAATAAAATACTTAAGAATCCCAAAAAAGACGGCGATATTATACTTTTGCATGACGGTGCGGAGAAAACATTCATCAAAAAAAGAAGCGCAACGGTAGAGATGCTTCCTGCGATTATCAAAGATTTACAAGAAAAATCTTTCCAGATGCTGTCATTAACCAAGTTGTTGTCTAATTTTCATTGATTAAAACATTAATAATATCTATTGCAAAATAAAAGAGTATATTATAGAATATGCTCGTCTTTATAAATCCTTCAAAGGGGTATCGTTATGAAAAATAAGCCAATCAATAAAGGAATAGAAAATCTTCGAAAATCCGGTAGTAATGTTTATAAAAAAGGCGCGCAGATGTTGCCGTGTGTGTCTTTGATGATGGCAGAAGGAGTTTTGGACTCTGTTAAAGATTTAAAGAAGCCTTTTGTGACTATTGTCAATTCCTACACTACGCATATACCCGGTCACGCCCATTTGGATAAGATCGGAGAAGTCGTAAAAAAACAGCTTGAAGGTATGGGTGTTAATGTTTGGTATGCTAATATTGGCGGTGCAATTTGTGACGGTATTGCCATGGGACATTTTGGGATGAAGTATTCGCTAGCTTCCCGCGAGCTTATTACTGACCAGATCGAAACGATTATCGCAGCGCATCCTTGCGATGCCTGGATTGGGATCGGCAATTGCGACAAAATCGTTCCGGGGATGTATAATGCCATGGTCAGGCTTAATATTCCGTCTATTTACGTAAGCGGCGGACCGATGCTTGCTGGTAAAAATAATACTGATTTAATATCTGTTTTTGAAGGTGTGGGAAAATACAGTGTAGGTAAACTTTCTAAGAAGTCATTGGAAGAATTAACAGAAGTTGCCTGTCCAGGTTACGGTAGTTGTTCAGGGATGTTTACGGCTAATTCGATGAATTGTTTGGGTGAAGTATTAGGTTTTGCCTTATCCGGTAACGGCACAATTCCGGCAACAATCCGTGTGAAAGATAAAACCAGACAGTTTACGATTAACCCCCAAAGGATAAGCCTTGCGAAAAAAGCAGCCAGAACTTTGGTAGATTTAATGAAGAAAAATATTAGACCTCTAGATATTTTAACCAAAGACTCAATTGATAATGCTTTTGTTCTTGATATGGCTATGGGTGGTTCTACCAACACAGTGCTGCATATCTTGGCTTTAGCGCATGAGGCAGGAATAGATTATGATTTAAACCGGATTAGTTATATTGCTAAAAATACGCCAAACGTAATAAAGATTGCTCCTTCAAGGCCAGAGGTTCATTTAGAACATGTTCACAAAATAGGCGGAATGGGAGCAATATTAAAATCAGTTGTTAAATCTAAGAAAACGCCCTTGAAACTTAACGCAAAGACAGTTTACGGTAGTTTAAAGAATTATGTTTTAGGATCTCCAGAACCAGATGGCAATATTTTACGCAGTGTTGATAATGCTTTTTCCAAACAAGGCGGTTTGGCAATTCTTTTTGGCAATATTGCCAAAAAGGGTGCGGTGGTAAAAACCAGCGGTGTGGAAGCTGACATGATGCGTTTTACAGGACCAGCTAAGATATATAATTCTCAGGAAGAAGCATTAGAGGGTATTTTAAAAGGAGAAGTCAAAGACGGTGATGTGGTCATAATTCGTTATGAAGGTCCAAAAGGCGGACCTGGTATGCAGGAAATGCTTTCTCCTACAGCGGCAATTAAAGGTGCAGGGATAAAGGCGGCGCTCATAACCGACGGCAGATTTTCCGGAGGTACGCGCGGGTTATGCATAGGGCATGTTTCACCTGAAGCCGCATCCGGCGGCGAGATAGGTTTGTTAAAAAACAAAGATATAATTGAAATCGATGTTGAGAAAAAATCATTAAACGCCAAGGTTTCTAGCCAAGAGTTTAAAAGAAGGGCCAAAGGTAAAAAACCCTTTGTCTGTAAGGTGGAGGGCGGTTGGCTTCGCAGGTATTCATATTTTGTCACTAGCGCAGACACTGGCGCAGTATTAAGCAATCCTTAAATAGAATATTTATGCAAAAAGTTTTTAAACGTAATCTTAAAATTATAAGCGTACTTATACTTTTGTACCTATTTTTAGTAAGTATAAAGATGATGGGTAGTTCTTTTAAGATGTTTGGTTCCGGATTCGCTGAACGTCTGATTTGTTCCTGCAGTAATCCTATTGTAGGCCTATTTATCGGGATTTTGGTTACAAGCATAATACAGAGTTCTTCCACCACCACCTCCTTAGTAGTTGGTTTTGTTGGAGGGGGAATGCTTCCGATTGGGTATGCTATTCCGATTATTATGGGAGCGAATATCGGCACAACTATTACCAATAGTCTTGTATCGTTGTCTTTTGTAACCAGAAGAGAGGATTTTAGAAGGGCTTTTTCCGGAGCAACCATGCATGATTTCTTTAATCTCTGTTCGGTAATCCTGTTTTTGCCTTTAGAATTGAAATTCCACTTTCTGCAGCGGTCAGCTTTATTTCTAACGAAAATATTCGAGACAGTCGGCGGGGTAAGATTTACAAGCCCTTTAAAGATAATAATCGATCCGATTATAGATTTAATTGAACACTTACTAAAGAATGTTATACATACTCCTGATATTGCCTGCGGGGTTATAATGCTTTCGGTTTCGGTAATTGTAATGATATTTTCTCTTGTATATATCGTTAAAGTTATGCGTTCTTTGATTATTTCCAAGACCGAAGGTTTTATCCATAAATATCTTTTTAGGAATGACGCTACGGCATTTGTATTGGCTTTGTTATTGACAGCGGTAGTACAAAGCAGTTCGGTTACCACGGCTTTAGTGGTGCCGTTAATTGGAGCAGGTATACTTACGGTTTATCGGGCATATCCATATGTTTTGGGAGCAAATCTGGGGACTACTTTTACCGCGCTTTTAGCATCTTTAGCAACCGTGACTATTTTAAACGGCAAGGCAGTAAATACTATCGGAATAACCGCTGCATTCGCTCACTTAATGTTTAATATCTGCGGAATTGTTGTTTTTTATCCTTTAAGAAAAATCCCCATATATTTTGCAACTAAACTTTCTGATTTGGCATACCGTAAGAGAAGATGGGCGCTTGTTTATGTATTGGGGTTTTTTATTGTGATTCCTTTGGTTATGATTTTCTTTGTTAAGTAAATTCAAAAGAAAGAGGTGGTTTAAATGTTAAGAGAAATAATTGCTATCTGGAAGGGTGAAAGTTTTATGAATAAGGTGGTTGAGGAATTCGTCCAGATGCTTGAGGATGCCAATAGTGTTTTCGAAAAGTCATGGAGTGCATTTAAGGAAAATAATGTTAATGATCAGATAAAAAACGAGATTTACGATAAAGATAAGTCCGTTAATAAAAGAGAACGCTCGATAAGGAGGATGCTTCTAGAGCATTTAAGCATAAATCCTCAGCAGGATGTTTCCGGGTGTCTTGCGATGATAAGTCTGGTAAAAGATGCAGAGCGTATAGGAGACTATGCTAAAAATATCTTTGAGGTGGCGATACTTATGTCTGAGGAATTGAAAGACATGAAGTATGTCTTTAGGCTTAGCGAAATCCAATCTAGGATTAATTTACATTTTGTGGCACTTTTTACGGCTTTTAAGGATTCCGATGAGGCTAGCGCAAAAAAGGTTTTGGATGATTATAAAGCTATTAAAGAACAGTGCAACAGCGTTTTAAATGATCTTTTGGGTGATTCTATGTCCAATAAAGAGGCAGTTTCAACTGCTTTGCTTTCCAGGTACCTCAAGAGGATAAACTCTCATATCAGCAATATTGCTTCAGGATTGGTCTATCCCTTGGATAGAATAGATTTCGTAAGGGGCGGTATTTTAGAATAGGCAAGCTTCATTGACTAAATTCAGGTAGCGTACTATAATTATATCAACAGGCGATTTCTTGAGAAAGCCTATAATAATCCTATCATGAATCAAGCTGTCCAAAAAAGATTATCTGCAAAATACAACAAATTAAATTCATTCACCATGTATAAAACTACAATCGACTCTATGGCTGATGCCATACACGTCATTGATCGGGATTTTAATATTGTCATATTCAATAAACAATTTAAAAGATGGAACCGTATTCTAAAACTAGAGACTAAAGCTGTGGGAAAGAAGCTTTTTGATATTTATCCATTCTTGCCAAAGAAAGTTTTGTATGAGTATAAACAGGTTTTTGAAACGGGAAAGGTTTTATCTACAGAAGAATCCAATGTTATAAACAATAAAGAATATGTTACTGAAACACGTAAGATCCCTGTTGTCGAAAAAGGGGAAGTTGTAAATATTATTACCGTAGTGCGGGATATTACCGAGCGTAAAACAAAAGAAAAAGAACTTCTGCTTAAGAATATGGCTATAGAATCTTCGATGGCAGGTTTTGCCATAGCGGATATGAAAGGTAAGCTGATTTCTGTAAACAAAGCCTTTTTAAAGATATGGGGATATAACAGTAAAAAACAGGTTTTGGGAAGACCGGTCAGTCAATTTTGGTTAACGGAAAGACAGGTTGTGGATGTCTTGCAAGACATAGGAGAAAATAGCGAGTATTTCGGAGAAATGGATGCAAAAAGAAAAAATGGTTCTTCTTTTGTCGCTAAGGTTTCAGCATGTCTTGTTAAAGATAAAGATAATAAGTCCATTGCGATGATGGCTTATTTTATGGATGTTACCAAAGAAAAACAAATCAGAGAGAATTTAAAGGATTCGGAAGAAAAGTACCGGCTGGTTATGGAGAATATGAACGATTTGGTTTTTCAGATTTCTCCGCTTGGGTTCATTCAGTATGTAAGCCCGAAAGTTAAAGAGTTTTATGGTTATGATCCGCAGAAACTCATAGGCAAACATTTAAAGCAAACCACAGTTTTAAGTCAACTGCCTAAAGCTTTATTGATATTGAAACGTGTTTTAAGTGGTGATAGCATAAGAGGTTTTGAAATAAGGCTTAAAGACAAAAAAGGTAAATCTACCGCAATGGAGATTAATATATCTCCGGTAATGAGTAATGGACGTATCATAGGTGCTCAAGGAGTGATGAGGGATGTTACCCACACCAGAAAGATTCAGCTTGCCATAAGAAAGAACGAACAGCTTCTTAAAGCTATTATAACCAACAGTCCAAACTGTGTTTATGCAAAAGATAGCAGGGACAGATTCATTTTAGTCAATAAAAAGATGGCTTCTTTGTTTTCGCTAACACCGGAGGATTTTATAAATAAAACCGTAGATGATATATTGAATAAGTTTGGTAAAAAGGCGAGAAATAAGTTTAAGAAGATGTTCGATACCGATAAGCAGGTTATCAGAGAAAAGAAAATAAGAGTTTATCCGCAGGATAATTTTGTATTTCCTAATGGGAAAGAACTTTGCTGTAGGGTGAATAAAATTCCTTTTGATACCGCTGATTACAGAAATTGTGTTTTATGTATTGGGATCGATTTGACCGATTATAAAAAAGCTATTGAACAGGTAAGCCTTTTAAAGGAAAGAATAGAGTTTATTTTGGGAGCAACGAAAACCGGCCTAGATATTATCGACAGCGATTTTAATATTATTTATGTAGACCCGGTTTGGGCAAATAAATACGGTAATCCCATAGGCAGAAAATGTTATGAATATTTTATGAAACGTAAAACACCTTGTCTTGATTGCGGTGTGATAAAAGCTAAACGTACGAAAAAACCTGTAGTTTCAGATGAAGTCTTGGTTAGAGAAAAGAATAGGCTTGTGCAGGTAACAACTATTCCTTTTAATGACGGTAAAGGCAATCTGTTGTTTGCTGAGGTTAACGTCGATATCACCGAAAGAAAGAAATCAGAGGAAAAATTGGCGGATTCCGAAAGAAGAATGGAAGAGCTTTATGAAAGCAGCCGTGATGGGTATGTATTCGTGGACATGCAAGGCAATGTAAAAGAATATAATAATGCTTATAAGGATATGCTTGGCTATAGCGATAAAGAGATCGCCAAATTAAATTATAAAAAACTTACTCCTAAAAAATGGCACGCTATGGAAGATACGATTGTTAAAAATCAGATATTAAAGTACGGATTTTCCGAACTATATGAAAAAGAGTATATTAGAAAAGACGGTAAAGTTATTCCCGTAGAATTAAGGACTTATTTAGTAAGGGATGTTTTTGGTATGCCCGAGGGGATGTGGGCGTTTATTAGAGATATTTCGCGCAGAAAAGATATAGAAAATAAATTAAAACAGGCTTATGATAGGTTAAAAACAACTCAGGACAGTCTTATCTTGTCAGAAAAACTTGCCGCATTGGGCAAGTTCTCATTAGGAATTGCTCATGAGGTAAAAAATCCTCTTGGTATTGCCCTGGGAGGAGTGGAATTCTTAGATCAAAAACTGGGCTCTAGTGATAAAGAAATTGCCATTACAACCAGCAAGATAAAAGACGCGCTTATGAGAGCGAATAAGATACTTTATTCGCTGTTGCAGTCGGCAAGGCCATCAAGTATGAATATCGCCGAAGGCGATATAAATGAATTGATTGATGATGTATTAAGCCTGGTAAGATTCAAGATCGATCCAAAAAATATAGTTATAGAAAAATCATATGCATTAGATTGTATAAATGTAATGATGGATAAATCCCAGATTCATCAGGTGATGTTTAATGTTTTTATGAATGCTATTGAGGCAATTGATAAAAAAGGCAAGATATCAGTAAAAACATATGTAAAATTATCAAACGATAACAAAAAACAATGTGTGATAGAAATTATTGATACTGGCAAAGGGATAAAAAAGGATCATTTTTCTAAATTATTTGAGCCATTTTTTAGCACAAAAGACAAAGAAAAAGGTTTGGGGCTAGGGCTTATTATTGTTAAAAATATAATCGACAGGCACAAAGGGGCCTTTTCCATAAAAAGTCAGGCCAATAAGGGTACTTGTGTATTGGTTACTTTACCTATGAACTAAAACAGGAGACGTTAGATGAAAAAAATAATGATAGTTGATGATGAAAATGATTTTTGTTTTTTTATCAAGAAAAACCTAGAAATTACCAAGTTGTTTGAGGTTGTAGTTTGTACAGATGCAAACAAAGCATTTAACGAGATAAAGAAAGAAAAACCAGACCTTGTTATTTTGGATGTGGCTATGCCTGGTAAAGATGGCAGCCAGATTGCTCAGGAAATAAAAGAAGATCCTGATCTTGTAAACCTGCCGTTTATATTTTTGACAGCTTTAGTTACTGGAGAAGAAGCAAAAAGGCAGGCTGATCAGAGTAAACGCCAGTATATATTCGCCAAACCTGTTGAAATACAAAGTCTTATCACCGCAATAAACAGAATTTTGAATTGATCTGAAGTAATTCTAAGAAAGTTTAACCCTTGACAAGTGCAGGAAGTGTATGCTATACTTTAACTGGAAATGAAAATCATTTTCAATAAGGGGATGAGATAAATGCGGTTTGGAAGAAGAGGTTTTTGTAAAGCATGGCAGGGTCAGATTAAAGATGCCGGGTATCGTTTAACTATACCCAGACAGGTTATTTTGGATGTGCTAGCAAATAACACCGGGCATCTAAGCGCTGAAGATATTTATTTAAAAGTGCATAAGATTTATCCTCAGATAGGCCTAACAACTATTTATAGGACTTTGGATTTGTTGGTTAGTGTGGGGGTTGTTTTAAAAAGCGATTTTGGAGATGGACGTGCGCGTTTTGAAATAAAAATAAAAGATAAAACACACCATCATCATTTAATATGTACTAAATGTTCACGAGTAATAGATTATACGGATTTTATTGATAAAGAACTAAAACTTTTAGCCGAGACTAAAAAAGGGTTAAGTGAGAAGTTTGATTTTGAAATTACAGGCCATTTGATTCAATTTTACGGAGTATGTAAAGACTGCAGGTCTTAAAACAAAGGAGGGTATTATGCCTAGAGGAGACGGAACAGGTCCTATGGGACAGGGTTCAATGACAGGAAGAGGTTTAGGCTATTGTGCTGGTTTTAATGCACCAGGATATGCCAATTCAGGTTTTGGCAGAGGATTTGGTATGGGTGCAGGTCGCGGTATGGGAAGAGGCAGGCGCAACTGGTTTTACCAGACAGGGCTTCCTGGATGGGTAAGAGCGGGTTATGGTATGAGCGCTTACGGCAATCCTTATATGTCTGCCAACCAAGCTTATGCACCTTCAAAGAAGGACCAGCTTGATTATTTAAATAATGAAGCTGAAAGTTTAAAGGCAAGGTTAAAGGATATAGATTCTCAGATCAATAGTCTAGATAAGCAAGAAGAATAGGTAAACTAAAAGGAGATAATATGCGGTTTGCAATATCTACTGACGCAGGTGAGGTGTCTGCACATTTTGGCAGGTGCCCGTCTTTTACAATCGTTGATATTGAAGAAGGGATAGTAAAAAGTAGGACTATAGTGGCTAATCCAGGACATCATCCAGGACATATTCCTAAATTTCTGCATGATAAGGGTGTAAATTGCGTTATTGCCGGCGGAATGGGTATGAATGCAACTAATTTATTCAATCAGTTTGATATAAAAACGGTTGTGGGCGCGGTTGGTTCTATTGATGAGGTGGTTGAAGCCATACTTAAAGGTAATTTAACCGCTGGTGAAAGTACATGCAAACCTGGACAGGGCAAAGGATATGGTTTGGATAAGACTGTCTGCGATCATGAAGACGGTCATGACTAACAGAAGGAGAGATAATGAAAGTTTGTGTTAGTGCTCAAGGCGATAATTTAGATTCAAGCGTTGATCCGCGTTTTGGCCGTTGCCAGTATTTTGTTTTTGTTGATACGGATACTTTGGAATTTGAAGCTGTTAATAATCCCAACATTACCGGTATGGGCGGAGTGGGCATACAGTCAGCCCAGTTTATTGTCTCTAAAGGAGCAGAAGCTGTTCTTACGGGCAATGTCGGGCCGAACGCTTTCACTACATTACAGGCAGCTAATTTAAAAATCATTACTGGTGTAGCGGGCTCGGTAAAAGAGGCAGTGGATAATTATAAAAACGGAAAATACAATTCTACAAACGGTCCCAGCGTAGATTCTAAATTCGGGATGTCTTAAATAATGCTATTATGATAATATCAGTTGCAAGCGGCAAGGGTGGAACAGGTAAAACAACTGTTGCTGTTAATTTGGCTTTGTCTTTGGATGAAAAGCTGCAGTTTTTAGATTGCGATGTTGAAGAGCCTAATGCCCATTTATTTCTAAAGCCTAAAATAGAACATGTCCAGCCGAGTTTTATTAAGGTGCCTGAGATAGATGAGTCTAAATGCAGTCTCTGCGGTAAGTGCCAGTCTGTTTGTCAATACAATGCATTAGCGGTTATGCCTAAAACCGATAAGGCAAGCGGCAAGGTTATGGTTTTCCAGCAACTTTGCCATGGCTGCGGTGGATGTATGTTGTTATGTCCTGAAAAAGCAATAAAAGAAGTTGATAGGAAAATCGGCGTTGTGGAAATAGGCAAAGCCAAAGATATTGATTTTTTCCACGGGAAACTCGACATATCGGAACCTATGGCTCCTCCTTTAATCCGCCACGTCAAAAGATATATTGATAAGAATGCATTAGTTATCAGTGACTGTCCGCCAGGTACTTCTTGTCCTGTGGTTACGGCAGTCAAGGGAAGTGATTTTTGCCTATTGGTAACTGAACCAACGCCATTTGGCCTGCATGATTTAACCCTAGCTGTAGAATTATTAAGGATAATTCATGTAAAATTTGCTGTTGCAATCAATAAATCAGGTGAAACAGATAATATAATTGACGATTACTGTAAAAAAGAGAACATCCCTATATTATTAAAGCTTCCTTTTGATAAAAAAATAGCCTCAGCTTATTCTAAAGGCGAGAATATCGTAGAGGTGTTCAAAGAATACAAAAACAATTTTAAAGGTCTATTTAATTCAATAAAAACAATAGTAAACAATAAATGAAACAGATACTTGTTATAAGCGGCAAGGGTGGAACAGGTAAAACAGTATTGTCTGCTTCGTTTGCATCGTTAGCAAAAAAATGCGTAGTTTCCGATTGTGATGTGGATGCGGCGGATTTACATCTATTGCTTAGGCCAAAGGTAAAAGAAACAATTAATTTTAAAAGCGGTAAAAGCGCCAATATTGATGAGAATTTATGCATAAAATGCGGCAAATGCATTAATTTTTGCAGGTTTGATGCTATTACCAGTGACATTAGAATTGACCATGCTTCCTGTGAAGGTTGCGGTGTATGTACTTATTTTTGCCCTGTTTCGGCGATTAAGATGATAGAAAACGAATGTGGAGAGTGTTTTATATCCGATACTCGTTATGGCACCATGGTCCATGCGCGGCTGGGGATTGCTGAAGAAAATTCCGGCAAGCTGGTGAGCCTGGTGAGAAAAAAATCTCAGGAGATAGCTGCGGAACAAAATTGCGAGTTTTTGATAATTGACGGGCCTCCGGGAATAGGTTGTCCGGTTATTGCTTCTCTTTCCGGTGTGGATGTTGCGGTTATTGTAACTGAGCCTACCTTATCGGGTTTGCATGATGCAAAAAGAGTAATTGAGGTGGCGCGCCACTTCAAAGTTGCAGTTAATTTAGTAATAAATAAGTTTGACCTTAATCTGGATATGACTAAAACCATAGAAGGCTATTGCAGTAAAAATAATATTAGGTTGTTGGGTAAGATTGCTTTTGATGAAGCATTTGTTAAAAGCCTTATTGAGGTAAAGCCGATAGTAGAGTGTGAGTATAGCAAGGTAAATAAGGATATAGTGGATATTTGGCAGAAGTTAGCTTATAATTAAAAATAATGAAAGAACAAAATTTTAAATATATCTATGGACCTGTTTCCAGCTGGCGGCTGGGAAGTTCGCTCGGAGTTGATCCTATATGTACGCGTGGCAAGGTATGTTCTTTTAACTGCATTTATTGCCAGATAGGCAAGACAACAAAGCTAACTACCAAAAGAGAGGTTTTTGTAGACGCGGATAAGATTGTAAGCGAGATAAAATTACTGCCCAAAAGAAGAATCGATTATATTACTTTATCCGGTATGGGAGAGCCGACTTTAGCAGCGAATTTATCCGAGATTATAAAAAAAATCAGGAGAATACGCAAAGAAAAAATTGCCGTAATCACCAATTCTTCTCTTTTAGGCGATAAAGATGTCAGAAGAGATTTATCCTTGGTGGACTTTGTGATTGCAAAATTAGACGCTCCCAATGAATGGATATATTCTAAGATCAACAGGCCCTATGGACTGGTGAAGTTTAATGATATAGTAAAAGGTATAAAGAATTTTAAAAAAACTTTTAAGAAAAAACTTGCTATACAGATAATGTTTACTGCTATCAATAAGGATTTTGCTTTAGAGTTGTCGCGTTTGGTTAATTCGATTAATCCCGATGAAGTGCAGATTAATACCCCCTTAAGGCCTTCGAAGATAGAGCCTTTAATCAAGAAGGAGTTAAAGAAGATCACGGATATTTTCAAAAAAACCTGCAAGAAGATAAATGTTGTGAGCGTTTATGATGTTAAAAAGAAGAAAGTGGAATCAATCAGCCAGCCGGATACCTTAAGAAGAAGAGGTAAACCTTATTAGTTTATGCAGACCTACCTAGATTGTATCCCTTGTTTTTTCAAGCAGGCAATAGAATCATCCCGCATGATCGGCGCCTCAAATAATGAACAGGAGTGCATTATAAGGGAGATTTCTCAATTGTTAGCTGAGGCTTCTTTTAGGCAGTCTCCACCTGAGATAGCAAGTTCAATCCATGCGATAATAAAGAAGGTTACAGGTAACCCCGATCCCTATAGGCAGATTAAAATTAAAAGCAATAAGAAAGCTTTGAAGATTTATCCAAAGTTAAAAAGAATTGTAAAGAGTAAAGCCAACAGGCTTTTAATAGCAACAGAGCTGGCTATTGCCGGCAATATCATTGATTACGGGGTTAAAAATTCTCTTAATGTTGAAGAGGAGCTAAAGAAAATATTAGTTCAGGAAGAGCAAAATCTTAAAAAGAAAAAAAAGTTTTTTGATTTTTCTCATTTTGAAAAAGACTTAAAGAAAGCCGATAGAATTGTTTATTTGGCTGATAATGCAGGCGAGATTGTTTTCGACCGTGTATTATTAGAAGAGATTAAATCACTTTTTCCAAAGAAGAAGATTTATTTTGTTGTAAAGGAAAAACCGATTATAAACGATGCCTTGGCCGGTGATGCTTTGTTTTGCAAGATCGATAAATTTACCGAGATTATCTCTTCCGGATTAGACACTCCCGGCACTGTTTTGGCTAGATGCAGTAAAAGTTTTTTAAATATTTTTAATAAAGCGGATATGGTTATCAGTAAAGGCCAGGGCAATTTTGAGTCGTTAAGTTCATCAAAAAAGAAAATCTACTTTTTATTCATGGCCAAATGCCCTGTAGTTGCAGATAGCATTGCTTGTCAGGTAGGCGATATTAACTTAGTCAATAGCAGTCTGAGAAGATTATAAATAAAAAGTATTATGCATAAAATATTATTGATTAAACAGGGTTCAACCAAAAAAGACCGTTCTCTTCGCAAATGGGGATTAAGTTTTTTAATCGATGATGATATCATATTCGATACTTTTGGCTCAAGAGAAGATCTTATTGCAGAGATTAAAAGTTTATCGATAGATTTAAACAAAATACGTCATGTAGTTATCTCACACGATCACTGGGATCATATAGAAGGGTTATCCTACATATTAGAAAGAAATAAAGATCTTACCGTATACCTGCCGTTTAAAACAAATGAAGATTTAATAAACAAAATTATCTCTTCCGGAGTAAATTTAGAATTAGTAAATCAAAGCATAAAGATAAAAGATGGTATTTTTGTAAGTAAGCAGATGGTTAATGCTTTGGATAAAAATACCGTTTTTGAGCATTGTCTGGTGATTGATACAACAGAGGGTTTGGTTGTGATTACAGGCTGTGCGCACCCTGGGATTGATTATATGGTAAAAGAAGTAAAGAATGATTTTAAAAAGCGGATCAGGTTGTTAATTGGCGGATTTCATTTGAAGAATGAGCCGGAAGATAAAATAAGAGCGGTTATAGACAGGCTTATTGTTCTTGGCGTAAAAGAAGTTGCGCCAATCCATTGTACAGGGGAAGTTGCTACAGGTTTATTCAAAGAGTATTTTAAGGATAGATTTATCGATTTAATTAATTCCCGCCAGGTTACAGTTTAATAGAAACCCTTAAATTTTATTCGCAATAGTTTGTTGTTTTTGGTAGAATAATAAATAATTATGAGAAAGAAAAGGAATATTTTTGTTGTTTTGTTTTTTTGTTTAGTGTTGTCATCATGCGCTTCTGCAGTAGTTAAGCCTGTTTCTGGGCCTATTTATCAGCCGCCTGCTCCTGTAATAAGGGCTAATATAACCCATACGGTAGCACCTGGTGAAACTGTCTGGCGTATAAGCAAGATGTATGATGTACCGATGAACGATGTCATCAGATACAATAATATCAAAAGGGTGGATGATCTGAAGATGGGGCAGAAATTAGTCATTCCTAATGCCGCACCGATTAAGCCGGTTATTACTCTTTATCCGTCCCGAAAATGGAAATATATCATAATCCACCACAGCGCTACTGATGAGGGCAATGCATTTTGTTTTTATAATTCACATAGAAAAAGAGGCTGGAAGGACTTGGGGTATCATTTTGTAATCGATAATGGCACTAAAGGAAAAACCAATGGCCAGATTGAGACGTCTTCTCGTTGGCTTAAGCAGGAAGACGGCGCTCATTGTAAGGCCAATAATATGAATTCAAGGGGAATTGGAGTCTGTTTGGTGGGAAATTTTAGTAAAGAAAGATTATCAGACAAACAAATGGATTCTTTAGTTTATCTGGTCGATACTTTAAGAAAGTATTACGGGGTTCCTTTAAGCAATATCCTTGGCCATGGTCAGGTAAAAGGTGCAAGGACAGAGTGTCCGGGAAAACTTTTCCCCTGGTCTGAATTCAAAAGAAGATTATCGCAGTAATATTTTTTAAAAAAGGAGGCTGTTATGAAGGCAAAAGAGATAATGTCGAAAAATGTCATTACAGTCTCACCTAGCGACGATGCCCAAGATGCTTTAGGTTTATTACAGAGAAAGCGCATAAGCGCCCTTCCGGTTGTAAATGAAAAAGGCGAAGCAATAGGGATGTTTAGTGAAAAAGAGATTCTTTCTTTTGTTTTTCCCAGTTACATCCAGCATGTAGGTAATTTTGTTTATGAAGAAAACCCCAAGTCAATCAAGAAAAAATTCAACGAACTAAAAGGTGTTCCTGTTAAAAAACTTATGCGTGATGGCGTGCTTACGATAAATGAAAACGCTACGCTTTGTGAGATAGCCCGTATCATGATGACGGAAAAATCCCGCAGAATATGCGTTATCGATGATAATAATAAGCTTTTAGGCATAGTTGGCCGTTGTGATGCCATAGCTGCTTTTATCAAGGAAGCAGAAGAGGCAAAATAATAATCAATGATTAAAAAGTTTATAATTCTTTTCAGTCTTGTTTTGACTGCCGGTATTCTCGCTTCAAAAATCGGTTTTACTACTCAGCAGGTAATTGCCATATCCATATTTTCAACATCCATCCTCGGTACTCTTTTTTTCTGGGATTTCCGCTTGAGTTTCGCATTTTTAGGCACATCAATACTGCTTATAACTAAGACAATCAATTTAGAAAGTGTTATTAAGTATTCATCTTTAGAGGTAATACTTTTTTTAGTTGGCATGATGGTTTTGGTGGGATTGTTGAAGAATGCAGGATTTTTTGCCTGGATTGTCAGTCTTATTTTAAGGATAAAGAATCTTAACGCCAACAGATTCCTGATTGCAATTTCATTTATTTCTGCTCTTTTAGCCTGTGCTGTGGATGAGGTTACTTCAATCATATTCGTAGTTGCGGCGATATTTGAAATCTGCGATTATTTTGAGGTAGAACCCACGCCATTTTTAATAATTTCAATTCTATCAACCAATATCGGTTCAAGCGGTACGGTTTTGGGTAATCCCATCGGTATTTTAATTGCTGCAAAATCAGGCCTGACGTTCGAAGATTTTATTCTAAAGGCGTTTCCGATAATGCTTCTATGTATCGGGGTAACCTTTTTAGTGGTGAAGAAATGGTTTAAAAAGCCGCTGCAGGAGCTGGACAATAAAATTAAGGAGTTTGGCTATAATGATATGTTGGTAAGGTTGATTTCAGTTCCTCCGGAAAGGGAGCTGAAGATTAGTCTGGGTATTTTTGGCGTGACGTTATTTTTTATTGCCTTGCATCATAGATTAGAGGTGCTTCTGGGTTTAGAGCCTAATACAATACTTTTGATCATGCCTTTAATCTCAAGCGGATGTGTGATGATCTGGAAACACAAACGCGCCAGGGAATATATTGAAAAGCATGTTGAGTGGTGGACGCTTTTGTTTTTTATGCTTCTTTTTGCCCAGGCAGGCACATTAAAGTATACCGGCGCGACCGATGTCTTAGCGGAAAAGTTAGTCAGTTTTGCCGGCAGCAGCGTTAATTTCTTAATCACAATTGTATTGTGGGTTTCGGCAATCGGTTCGTGCATGCTGGATAATGTAGTGTTAGTGGCCGCGTTTATTCCTATAATACAGAGTTTTGAGTCTTTTAGTATAAGTGTACAGCCTTTATGGTGGGCGCTATTATTCGGCGGATGTTTCGGCGGCAATATTACCATAATCGGCTCAACCGCCAATATCGTTGCTTTAGGAATATTAGAAAAAGATAAAAATATAAAGATAACATTCTTTAAGTGGTTCTGGATCGGCTTGACTATAGGTTTGATGACCACAACCATTGTCTGGATAGTTTTAACCATACTTCCATTTTATAAATAGGAGATATTTATGAATATAGCCGAATATATTAAAAAAGAGTGTTTAGTAATGGATTTAAGCTCCAATATAAAAGAAGATGCGATAGCCGAAGTAGCCGCTACTTTTAGTGATGAAAGCGTAAAGGATAAACAGCTTTTTGTAAAAGAGATCCTGCAAAGGGAAGAGGAAGGCTCAACCGGAATCGGTTTTGGCGTGGCAATTCCCCATGCGCGCACAGACCAGGTAAAAGATTTTGTCATTGGTTTTGGCCGTTCTAAAGCTGGAATTGAGTTTAATTCTATTGATAAACAAAAAGTGCATATTATTTTCGTATTAGGGGCAAACCCTGATTATATGAGTCTGTATTTAAGGATGCTGGCAGAGTTAGCAAAGTATCTCATGTATGAAGATGTAAGAGAAAAGATTATTGCTGCAGCAGACACAGAATATGTTTTAAGGGTATTCAATAAGGGTTGAATAAAGCTATTTTTAAATTAAAATGAAAAAGTACGCATTAATCTTAGCCGGAGGCAAAGGTACTAGGCTTTGGCCGCTTTCCCGGGCTAATCATCCCAAACAGTTCATTGATTTTATCAATGGACAGTCATTGTTTCAGCTTACGATAACTAGGCTGTTGGGATTTTTTAAAGCTAGTGATATTTATTTTATCACACAATCAGATTATGAGTTTACGGTTAAAAACCAGATCGATCAGATAAAAGGGTTAAATAGCCTAAAGAAGAAAGTTTTAAAGAATAATCTTGTATTTGAGCCAAGTTCAAAAAACACCCTTGCGGCAATCACCTTAGGCATGAGGTATATCCAGCAGCATAATAGATTATCTGATAAGGATTTATTTTATGTATTTGCTTCTGATCATGTTATTGAGCCGATAAATAAATTTAAGCAGGCCCTTAAGCAGGCTCAAGATATAGCAATCCAGGATAAGATAGTTATTTTTGGCGTTAAGCCAAAGTATCCTAAACAGGGATACGGTTATGTGTTGGTAAAGGATAAATTTGCTAATGGGTATTTGGTAGAGAAGTTTGTGGAAAAGCCGTCTTTAACCCGTGCCAAGCAATTATTAAAAAAGCATGCTTATTGGAATGCAGGGATATTTTGTTTTAACAAAAAGCATTTTATAAAAGAACTGCAGAAGAATTCCCCTAAGCTGTACAGATTGTATAAGACTTCCTTAAAGAAGATGCAGCAGGATTTTAAAAGATTAGAGTCTATTTCCATTGATTATGCAATTATGCAAAAGACCAAAGATATTGCCTTAGTGAAGTTTGACCTTAACTGGTCTGACTTGGGCAGCTGGGACAGTTTTATTGAGTTTTACAAAAAAGACAAGGGTAATGTCAGTATTGGCAAAGCGGAGTTTATCAATTCAAAAGGATGCTTTGCCCGTTCTGAAAAAAGGCTTATTTCCTTTGTCGGTATTAACGATGTTATTGCCATAGATTCATCTGATGCGCTGTTAATCGTAAAAAAGGGCAATTCCGATAAGGTAAAAGAATTAACTATGCAGGTTGAGCGAAAAGGCCTGACGCATTCTAAAGAAAGCCTTACCGTGCATAGGCCATGGGGTTATTATACGGTTTTACATGAACAGAAGCATTATAAGGTAAAGGAAATCGGCATATATCCAAAAAAGGCAATATCTTTGCAGACGCATAAATACAGAAGCGAGCACTGGAATGTGGTGGAAGGCGAGCTGATTGTGTTTATTAATAGGAAGCGAAAGAAGGTTATACGCAATCAGAGTGTATTCGTTGGTAAGAATACCAAGCATAAAGTATATAATCCGGGGAAAAAGACATCCCGGATAATCGAGGTACAGATCGGCAGTTACGTTGGAGAAGACGATATTAAAAGGTTTGATAAGTACAGAGCATAGTTTGATAACGCTACTTTTATCTTATATATTTGTTTCTGCAGATAATTAGTTTTGATTATTTAAAGAAATAAGCTTTTTAGTCAAGCGATATAATCATAATGAAGGTTAGCTTCCCGCTTTTTTTATCTCTAAACTACGATGAACGACATTAAGCAATATTCTCTGGATGAGTTAAAATCTGCTTTTAAAGATATGCGCCTACCGTCATTTGCTGCCGGTCAGGTATTTGACTGGATTTATAAAAAAAGAATAGAAGATTTTGATAAAATGAGCAATCTTTCCAAAGCGACAAGGCAGACGCTAAATGAGAGTTTCTTCTCTGCCTATCCAAAAATAGCCGAAAGAATAAAATCAAGCGACAACACGGAAAAATTCCTTTTTGAACTAGATGACGGGGCATTGATTGAAACAGTATTAATTCCTGAGAAGACGCGCACTACATTATGTATTTCTACTCAAGTTGGGTGCAGATTTAATTGTAAATTCTGCATGAGTGCAAAGGGCGGTTTTAAGCGCAATTTAACCGCATCTGAGATAATCAACCAGTATCTGGTTATACTTGATTTAATATCGCCAAAACGAATTACCAATATTGTTTTTATGGGAATAGGCGAGCCGTTGGATAATTATGATAACTTAACCAAAGCAATCGATATCTTGCAGGAACCAATAGGCATAGCTTTAAGTAAAAGAAGGCTGTGCGTCTCAACGTGCGGGATAATACCGAATATGGAAAGGCTTGTTAAAAGTTATCCTTTGGTGAAGCTTTCGGTTTCACTGCATAGCGCTTTTAACGATAAAAGAACTAAGATTATGCCGGTAAATAGAAAATATCCCATTGATGAGCTGATCAAAGCCTTAAAATCAGTCAGCAGGATACAAAAGTTTCCCGTAACTTTTGAGTATGTATTATTGAGCGGTTTTAATGATTCGAAAGAAGATGCATCAGAGCTTGCCCGAATTTTAAATAGACTGAGGTCTAAAGTTAACCTGATCGTTTATAACCGTTCCAGCCTTGATTTTAAATCCTCCGAAGAAGACACGATAAGGCAATTTACACAAATTTTAAAAGCCAAGAGTGTGACTTTTACCTTGCGCCGTTCCCGCGGCGAGGATATCGATGCTGCCTGCGGTCAATTAAGGGCTTCCTGGAAGAAGTGATAAAATATATTGACGAGTGAGGTTTATTGTGCTAAAAATCATCTTTAGCATGGATAATTATCAAGGAGGTGATAATCTATGAAAAAGATTTTAAAGAGGATGACAGGCAGAACCACCACTAAAAATAGAAAGAATTCTTTAAGTGGTGATGAGTTTTTTGCTAAAGTGCAGCAGAAGGCCTTTGAGCTTTATGAAAAAAGAGGCTTTACTTCCGGTAATGAGTGGTCGGATTGGTTTGAGGCAGAAAAACTTGTAAAATCAGGTAAATTTTAGTTAACAAAGCGATTTATTGTAGCCTTTTTATTATCAACAGGTTATAAAATAAGGGTAAGCTGTAAGCTTGCCCTTATTTTTTGTTGATTAGAGTCTATGTTTGAGTTAGAATATTACTCATAACATGCTACCATTAATCATATTAATTCTTTTTTTAAGGCCGTTTATTTCCGAGTTTATAAGCCTGAGATTTGATAGTTTGTTCAGCCTTATTTTAGTTTTAATGATTTCTATTTATCTTATCGTCAGCAAGAAGATCAGGAAGACTAAATACGATAAACTCATTTTCTTTTATTTCCTTACCATTATAATTGCCGGTTTTTTCTCGTCAGATTTAGTAAAAAGTATCAGCAATATACATAAATATACAACTTCGATTATGATTTTTTATTTAGTTTTCTTGGAAGAAGAAAGAAGACTTTTTATACCCTTTATCATAGTCAGTGGTTTTTTCATAAGTATTTATTCGCTGTTTCATTTATTTTTCGTTCCCGGAATGGTGATGGATTATCTTAATAAACAGGGGATTGTTTATCCTTTTGCAGAAAATTTTCTTGCAAGGAGAAGGGCTTTTGTCCCTTTTGTTTCTCCCAACCTTCTTGCAGGATATATAGCTATGGTTTTTTCCATTGCTTCTGGGTTTGTTATGGAGCGTTTGCGTAGGCAAAACAAATCACCAGTTTTGATTTTCTATGTTCTTATTTTATTGACTTTGTTTTTTGTTCTGTTTGCCACAAAATCAATAGGGGCTTGGTTATCGTTATTGGCTTCTTTATCGTGCTATGTTTTATTCAGGAAACGAATAAACGGGAAATCTTTGTTTTATATAGCTCTAATTACTGTTTTTTTGCTGGTTATTTTGTATCTACGTTTTAAAGAATCGAGTGTTATTACTTTTCCATCTTTTTCTTTGCATCAAAGGATAAATTATCTTTTGGAGAGTTTTAAGGTTATATCGGCCCATCCTTTTATGGGCGTGGGTTTAGGTAATTTTATGATCAAAGAAACACTTTTTTGCCATAATTCTTTTATTCAGATATGGGCTGAAGCTGGCATTGCCGGGTTTATTTCATGGTTGATTTTAGTGGCTGTATTTATTAGAGAGTCAATTATTGGTTTGAAAATAAAGAAAGACTATTTTTTTGACGGTTTATTTATAGCTGGAATGTGTTTTATTTTCCATAATTTTGCAGATTTTAGTTATTTTATTCCGCAGGTTTCGTTTATTTGGTGGATGGTTTTAGGTTTTATTCTTGCCGAGAGCAGGTTAAGTACTAATGAGTAAAAAAAATATTATTATATTGGGCGCCGGTCTTTGCGGCTTAAGCGTTGCCTGGCACCTTAAAAAGATGGGTATAGCTGCTTGTGTATATGAAAAAGAAGATAAAGTGGGGGGGCTTTGCAAAAGCGAGAGCATAGGGGATTTTGAGTTTGATTATGATGGTCATGTTTTACATTTTAGATATCCCTATGTATTTAATCTTGTTCAGAGGTTGTTGAATAACAATATACTTGAATTTAAAAGGAGTTCATGGTTTTATTTTCATGGTAAATATTTTCCTTATCCGTTTCAGGCAAATCTGTATGGTTTTCCTTTCCGCATAAGCCGGGAATGTCTTCTTGGGTTCATTGAGGCGCAGAAGAATAAAAAAACAGCAGATAATAAAAACACAAGTTTCTTAGACTGGATAAATCATACGTTCGGTCCGGGTATTGCCAAATATTTTATGATTCCTTATAACGATAAATTTTGGACAGTTGCTCCAAAAAGATTGACTTATCATTGGTCAAAGCGCGTTATTCCGGTTCCTTCTTTGAGCCAGATTATTGAAGGCACATTATCGCAGAGCAAGAATGACTTTGGTTACAATATACAGTTTTGGTATCCTAGATCCGGAGGAATTATGCAGCTGCCTTTAGCTTTTGCAAAAGGCAATAAAAATATTTTCACAGGTGTTTCGGCAGTTCAGATAGATCTTAAAAAGAAAATAGTTTATCTTTCAAACGGCGAAAAAAATAAATTCGATTATTTGATTTCTACGATACCTTTGCCAGAGCTTGGTGGTATAATTAAAGATATGCCTTATTCGATAAAAAGGTCTTTGAATAGGCTAAGATGGAACTCCATTTTTAACCTGAATTTGGGTTTTGACGATAAACGAAAAGTTAATCGACATTGGATTTATTTTCCTCAGAAAAATATTAGTTTTTTTAGAGTCGGGTTCTATAGCAGTTTTTCAGCAGGTTCATGCCCTAAGGAAAAAAAAGCTATTTATACAGAAGTGTCTTATTCGCGTTTAAGGCCACTGCGCCGCAAAGGAATAAAAGACAGAATAAAGAGAGATTTAATTAAAACTGGAATAATCGCCTCAAAAAATGATATTGTTGTTGAGTTTGAGAATGATATTAAATACGGTTATCCGATTTACGATAAGAATTATGCACCGGCTAGATTGGCGATATTGGATTACTTAAAGCAGAATAAAATGTTTTCATGCGGCAGATACGGGTCGTGGGCATATATGTCTATGGAGGATGTTATCCTTGATGGGTATAGGATTGCAAATTCAATTAAGGGATGAATATTAAAAAGAGAATAATTAGTAATTTCTATAAAAAAGATATATTGCTGGATATGTCTTTCAGGCAGATGCGGTTAAAATATGCCGGAGCCAAATTGGGTTTATGGTGGGCTGTTATTTCTCCTTTTATTCTTGCTTTGAGTATTAATTTTGTTTTTAGACATGCTTTCAAGATCAATATTGATAATTTCGCTTTTTTTGTACTTTCAGGGATTATCCCCTGGATTTATATTACCAATACCTTATCTGAATCAACAAGCGTATTAATTAATGATGCTTCATTGGTAAGACAAGGATCAATTCCTATAGAGTTTTTGCCGTTTTCTACCGCTCTTGCCAATTTATTGATTTTTCTTATAGGTATGTTGTTTTTATTGCCTTTTTTTATCATAATCAAATATAACATAGTATTTATGTTGTGGTTTTTACCATTTGTTATACTGATGCATTTTATGTTTTTGACAGGGTTAGCGTTATTTGTATCATTTATAAATGTTTTTGTCAGAGATTTTTCCCATCTATTGAATAGTATTTTTATGGTTTGGTTTTGGGTGACTCCAGTATTTTATTCGCTGGAAATGATTCCTTCTTCATATAGATGGGTTTGTTTATTAAACCCCGTGACTTATTACGTTATAATGTACAGGGATATTTTGTTTTACGGGCAATTACCAGATTTAAATATTATTCTCGCTGGTTTGTTCATCGCGATGGTATCTTTATTGTCTGGGTATAGCACATTTATCAAAAATGAGTTTTCAATTTTAAAACGATTATGAATGCGCTAAGTTTTAATAAAGTAAGTGAAAAGTACCGTATTAAGTTTGTTGAAAACGGTATAGTTTCTTGGGAGGAAATATGGGCCTTAAGAGATATAAGTTTTAATTTGAAAAAGGGAGAGGTGTTAGGTTTAATCGGACATAATGGTGCCGGTAAGACTACGTTACTAAAATTGATATCAGGAGCAATTGTTCCTGATGAAGGGGTTATTGATGTTGTTGGCAGGATCTCTGTATTGATGGAGCTGGGTATAGGGTTTAATCCGGAGTTTACTGGCAGAGAAAATATTATTTTCAATGCAAAAATATATGGATTTAATGAGGAAAGCTTAGCGGTTAAGATTGATAAGATAATCGAATTCGCGGATTTAGGCAGATTTATAGACTCGCCAATAAAATATTATTCTCAAGGCATGTATATGCGTTTGGCATTTGCCTTGGCTATATTTGTTGATCCGGACATACTTTTAATCGATGATATTTTAGCCGTGGGTGACGAAGATTCTCACAGAAAGTGTATAAGTAAAATATTTGAATTGAAAGCATCTGGTAAAACCATAGTTTTGGTAACTCACGATATAACTATGGTGGAAATGCTTTGCGATAGAGTGATTCTGTTGGAAAAAGGGAGAAAGATTAAAGAGGGATTACCAAAAGAGGTAACCAGATATTACCTTCAGGCATGCCAGGCCCGCATTAAGGCAAAGCAGGAAGAAGAGACCAGGCTTCTTCGCCAGCAGCGTACGATAACAAATGGTGACATAAGCCTCTATGCTGATGTCGAAAGCAAGGCCTTAAGAATTTACCATAAGGACAAGGAAATAACCAATGGCAACGGCCTGCATAGTTCCTTTTTGATAAATGATATATGGTATGAATTCCAGGCAGATTGGGAAATAGAAAAGATTGATGAAGGCGTCTTGAAGGTGGGTATGCATTTTGATAGTTTTATTCAGAATATAATCTTAACGCTGAATCAGGGCGTGTTGGAAATAAATATTGAATATAGTGTTCTAGAAAATAATAATTTGGACAGTTATCATATTAAGTTTGAGTTTGCCGATAGTTATAAAACTTGGTTTTGTCATGACGACAGAGGGAGTTTTGATGTGCAGGATTATATAGATTATGCAGCTCCGGTACGCTTAAAAGATAATAAAGTGAGTAAAATTGCTTTTATTCATGGAGAAAAAACTGAGATTCCTTCCCTTTTGATCGAAGTTTTATCGGATTTAGACAAGAGAATAGCTTCTCTTTATCGTAGAAATGATTTATCGTGCGAGAGGGTTTGTTTTCAGTCTAGTTTTATTGTTCCCCGGATGAAAGGTTTTTCAGAAAATTATAGCGGTGCGTTTCAAGCAAAAATTAATTTTAAAGATAAAATAGAAGAATCTGAAATTACTGATAATAAATTGGAATTTATATATCAGCTTTCAAATGGCGATCTCGATTTTATCTTCGATCGTGGTAAGGGGAAAATAATTTATAGAGGCAATGAATTAACGTCTGGATTGGGATTTTATACCACTGTTCGTTCAAAAGGGATGTGGTTTGATTCTTCGCAAGCGTTTTGGAAGGTTGAAAAAAAGAGCAAGAACAAGATTGAATGTTTTGGCCAGTGGTTTTATCTTCCTATTTTACAGAGATGGAGTATTTGTGTAGGCAAAAAAGGTATTGATTTTGATATAAGGATGGATATTCCTGAGGAATGCATAACAGAGCTAAGGCACTCAGCATTGATGTTAAGTAACAATTATAAAAAATGGTTCGTAAACGATAATATTTTCGGCGATTTTTTGGAAGAATATCATGAAGAATACGATACTATTCCTTTTCGTTTTTGGAGTGGCAATACCGCTGTGCTTGCTGCTTTATCTGCAAAAAAGAACTTTCCTCAGGTATTTTTTAAAAGCAAGAATTGTCCATTGGCAATAGTGGAAAATAGTGAATCTATTTATTGGGCAAGGAGATTTCAGTTTCAGTCTAAAACGGATAATAAGGTAAGCTTGGGCAATAAAGGCATATTTTTTGCAGGCAAAATAACGATCAATGATTAGGCATATTTTAAAAAGAATTAAAGCGCATTTTAAAAAAGGCGGTTTGTTATATGTCGGATTACGTGTTGTTAAATATCTTAAATTTCTAATTATATCTTTGATTATAAAAATAAAGCGTGATAAAAAAAAGTCAGTTACCTTAAAGGAAACAGTTTTATCATCAGATAATCTTAAGATTGTAGTTTTAAATTCAGGAATAAACTTTTTATGGAAGGATGTTCTTTTTACTGTTCATCCTGGTGTGAATTTAGGTTTTAATATATTGGGGTTATGGAATGATTCTGCCAGGGCCGATTGGCATATCGTAGAGAAGGCAACTAATTACTTAAAAATAAAAGTTTATTTCTGGGAATTGCCTTTGAACCAAACATGGGAAATTAAGCTTTTAAGTAAAAACAGGGTAAAAATAGATATTTGGCTTGAGGTTGAGGAATGGTTGCATATTGATGAAATTCGGCTTTTGTGTCTTGCCGAAGGAAAATATAAATGTTGGATTAATAATTTTGAAATAAATAATTTCCAGAAATTTGGCAATGCCTGGCGGGATATATGTATGAGTTCAGAGGTTTCTTCTTTGGTGGGCTTGAGGTTTCCTAAAATCAACGATATTCCTTCGTTTACTATGGAAACAGACGAAAAAGACACCTTTGCCATTATTCAGAATTCTCCCCAGAATATGTCAGCGCATGCAGTTGGTTTTAGAAAGATTATCCCAACCGGAAAAAGAGATTATGCTCCCGGCACATATGGACTTTTCTCAGTTTATTTTAATTTTTTTAGTTCTGATCAGCCTCTTGATAATAAAATCGAGCTTTTAAGAAAAATAGATCTTAAAAAAATGTCAGCCGTTAATAATAGAGCGAGCAGTACTTATAATCAAGGGATTTTGTTGGTTAATCTTCCATGGCAGGAGGAAGGCCAATTCGGCGTGAGAGCAGGTTCACGCTGGCCACATATAAAAGATTATTACGAAGGCGATTATACTCCTTTTCCTTTTTTTCTGGCTTACTCAGTCGCATTATTAAGAAAACACGGTTTTAAATCTATGATAATTGATGCTCTGGCAGAGAGACTTAACGAAAACATATTTCTAGAGAAAGTTTCTAGATTGGGTGCTGATATTTTAGTCGCAGAGGTTTCAACGCCTTCATTTAAAAACGACATTTCGCTTTTGAAGAAAATGTCGGGGAAGGGAATGAAAATTGTAGTTTGCGGTCCGCATATTGAGATTCATGAAAGAGATTTCTTGAGTAAGCATCCTTTTATAGATTATGTTTTGTTCGGGGAATACGAGTTTTCTTTACTTGATTTGGTTACTGCCATATTTGAAAATAAGCCGCTTTGCGATGTCAAAGGTTTAATCTACCGTGAAGGCGACACTATTATTAAAAACCCTCCAAGAGAAGCTTTTGACATAAACTTGCTGCCTTGGCCTTCCCGGGAAGATCTACCTATGGAAAAGTATTGGGATTTGCCTGGTAATATCCCTTATCCATCTGTACAGATGGCTGCTTCTAGAGGCTGTCCTTTTGGCTGTAATTTTTGTCTTTGGCCCCAGGTAATGTATTTGGGTAATCATTACAGGGTAAGAGATGTTAAGGATACAATAGATGAAATGGAGTATCTTGTAAGGGAAATGGGGTTTAAGTCTGTTTACTTTGATGACGATACTTTCAATATAGGCAAAACAAGAATGCTGGATTTTTGCAACGAAATTAAAAAACGCGGTTTAAATGATATTCCTTGGGCGATTATGGCAAGAGCAGATTTAATGGATGAAGAGATATTGAACAATATGGAATCTGCGGGACTTTGGGCTGTTAAGTATGGAGTGGAAAGCCCAAACAGTAAGCTCATTAAGACAATAAATAAAGATATGGGTATCGATAAGACAACGAGAAATATAAAGATTACACAGGGGTTGGGGATTAAAACTCATCTTACTTTTTGTTTTGGAGCAGATGGTGAAACAAAAGATACGGTTCAAGAAACTATTAATTATGCCTTGAAGCTTAATCCGGAATCAGTACAGTTTTCCATTCTTACTCCTTTTCCCGGAACAAAATTGTACGAAAAACTGGACAAGGAAGGAAGAATTTTAACTAAAGATTGGTTTAAATATGACGGTCATTATCAATGCGTTTTTCGTCATGATAACTTTACCCCTGAGGAGTTGGTTGCTATTAAGAAACGCGCTTACGGTATCTGGCTGGATCATACAAGAAGAAGAAGGGGCGTAAAAGGAGACATAGACAGGTTCAATAAATATCTAAGAAAACATGGATTAGCCAAGGCAATTAGCAAGACCTTATCTTATTTTGAATTTGTTATGTTTAAAAGAAAAGAGTTTCTGAATGGATAAGCTGTTAGTAAAAGGTATTAATAGCGAAAAGCATGCCTTTGCAGGTCCTAAAATAGTACAGATTGATCTTACGGGTAAATGTAATAATAGTTGTATAGGCTGCTGGGTGCACTCTCCTTATATAAAAAACCCACCTAGAGACAAGAATGCAGTGCTTTCATTTGAAAGAATATCGAGATTAATAGATAATTTGGCACAGTTGGGTACGCGTGAGATTTTTTTATCAGGGGCAGGTGAACCTTTTTTGCATCCTGAAGTTTTCAGGATTATCGAGGCAATAAAAGCAAAAGGTTTAAAACTTAATATAATTACCAATTTTAGTTTGATCAATAGAAGAAATGCAGAGAAGTTGGTTGATTTGAAAGTAGATATGATTACAGCAAGCATTTGGGGAGGTGATGAGGACACCTATATAAAAACTCACCCAGGTAAATCCGCAAATGATTTTGCGGCAATCAGAAACAATATTAAAACACTGTCGCAAATAAAGAATAAAAATAATGTTTTTTTCCCTCATGTTAAGATTTTTAATGTTATTTGCAATTTGAATTGCAACAATATACATAGTATGATCGATTTTGCTTTGGAGGCCGAGGCAGAATCTATTGAATTTCAAATCATGGATATCGTCGAAGGCTCTACTGATTTTTTAAGGTTGTCATCAGATGATATCAATATTATTAAACAGCAATTTTGTACACTTTTTGAACGAAATGATCTGTTTTTTAGAGATATAAATGAATATAATGCAGAAAATAGCAGATCTCAAGAATTATTTGAATTTTCAGGAAGGTTTATCAAGATACCCGTTGGTTTTCGTTTAGAAGAGAAGATTGAATGTACCGAAGGTAAGAATATTTGTTTGCGTTCCTTAATCTGTCCCTCCGGATTTACCAGTTTGCCTTCTGAATCCAATCCGTTAGTCAAAGAGGACTGCAATAAGATTATTTTTAAGCGCAGCAAAGAGGAGTGTATGAACTGCAGGCATTTTAAAACAGATTGTCCTGTAAATAGAGATTTCGATATTCCCTTTAAGTATCTTCAGGTTCTTGGACATTATCCGTTTATGAGAAGAATTAATTCTGCGGATATATATAAAAAAGAATATGAGCGTGATTTTATTGATAAATTACCTTGTTACATCGGATGGATATATTCTCGAGTCATATCTACGGGAGACGTTATTCCATGTTGCAAAGCGATTAATAAACCGTTGGGTAATATCAATAAAGAATATTTCAAAGAGATATGGGACTCACAAGATTACCAAGAATTCCGGTTTAATGCCAAAAATCTGTCAAAAGCTGATGGTTATTTTAATGAAATTGATTGTTTTAAATCATGTGATAACGTGGGAATGAATATTCAGATTATTGATAATTTATCCAAAATTAATCTGGAAAAAGATCATGGTTGTAAGCTCGAAGCTGTTTATAATGGAGCAAAGTTGTATAAAAAACTGCCTCAAGCAGAGCAACAAATAATAGTAATGGCAAATTCATTCCATAACGGAAATCTTAATAAATACACCGACGAATTCGGAAAAGGCGTAGTAATCGATGGCGGATTTAAATATGGTTATGCTGAGTATGAGGTAGACTTTACTAATTCTGGGATTTATGAATTATGGTTATGTTATGCCAGCAATGAGAAAAGAGGGTTAAAGATATATATTGATGGACAGTTAGTTAAGGATAAAGCAGCTGATTATATAACCGGTGGTTGGGATAAAAGTCATTTAATTTGGAGTAAAGAACTAAAGATTTCTAACATAAAAGGCAAGCATTATATAAAGTTTGCATCGAATAATGTTTTTCCCCATATACATAGTTTTGTTTTTTTATCGAATGTAAAAAGAGAAGATTCTGATTTGATTGAATGCGGTTGTGAACAGATTTATGATGGAAAATTTCCATTCGGTGTTTTACGTGAAAAAATTAAGCGAAATGGAATAATAATTGCATTCCGGTCTTTAGCTAAGTATATCTTGTCAGGAAAGTTTTTGAATAGCTATCTTGATATTTTGGGCATTTTTAATGGCAGTTATGCATTCAAAGGCCCTTTTCATGTGCAAATTGATCTTACTTATCGGTGTAACAATGATTGTATTGGTTGTTGGTGTAACTCACCGCTTCTTGGAGAAAAACGGATAACAAACGAGAAGAAAAACGAAACGTTGCCTTATCCGTTAGTGATTGATTTGTTGGATGAGATTTCAGCAATGGGTGTTAAGGAAATTTATTTTTCAGGCGGAGGAGAGCCTTTTATGCATCCGAATATATTCGAAATCTTAGAATATGCAAAATCAAAGAAGCTATTATGTTATATTAATACCAATTTTACTCTTTTGGACAAAGAGAAAATTAACAAACTTATTGAGTTGGGCATAGATCATTTGACTGTGAGTACTTGGGCGGCAACCGCACAGACTTATGCAAAAACGCATCCTAACAAGAACGAAGATACTTTTAATACTATTCGCGAGAACTTAAAGTTTCTTAATAGTGTTAAAAAAACAAAACCTCATATAAAACTTTATAATGTTATATTTAATTATAATTATCATGAGTTAAAAGAGATGATCTTATTTGCAAAGGATACGGGTTGTGAATCGGTAGAGTTTACTGTTCTTGATACGATTCCCGGGAAAACGGATAGACTGCTTTTAAATAAGGAGCAGATCAAGGAACTCGAAGAATCTGTGATCCAAATTAAGGCGGGTATAGACAGCAAAGGTTTATATGAGGGAGTGTTGTTGTTTCGGTTTGAATCGTTTTTAAGAAGGATTTCCTCGCGTGAGGATTTATCTAATGCAACGTACGATAGGAATATTATCGATAAAATTCCCTGTTATATCGGATGGTGTTTTTCACGCATTATGCCAAATGGCGATGTTAATGCATGTTTAAAGGCGCATCGCATACCCAGCGGTAATTTATTTCAGCAGAACTTCAGGGAGATTTGGAATGGCGATAAACAGATATTTTTTCGAAAAAAAACTTTAGTGAAAGAGAAGAAGGGAGAGTTTTTTACTCTTATTGGCAATGATCTGGACATTAAAGAAGCAGGTTGTTATAAAAGTTGTGATGATATCGGAAGAAATATATATATGCATAATAGAATAATGTCTTTAACCCTTGTTGAGAGATTTTTTCTTAAGATTTTGTCAAAGATATTCAAAAAACCGCCAGTGTCCAAAGAGAACAAAATTCTTAAAAATAACGATTTGATAAGAAAAGGTATCTTAACGAAACGTAAGGCATTTGTCGGGCCAGAACAGGTGGTGGTTGATATTACTAATCGTTGTAATTTAAGATGTGTTGCCTGCTGGTTGTATTCTCCTGTATTAAAGAATCCTCCGAAAAGCGATATTTTATCTGCAGAGTTATCTTTCGATCGTTTATCCGGTTTAATTAAAGAGCTTGCGGCTATGGGTACAAAAAGAATAAGATTTACCGGAGGAGGAGAGCCTTTTTTGTATTCTCGTATTTTTGATGCTATAGCCTTAGCCAAACAAAGAAAATTGATTTGTTCTGTGACAACAAATTTTACGTTATTAAATAAGAAAAAGATCGATGAATTGATTAAGCTTGGTATTGATGAACTTACTGTAAGTCTTTGGGCTTCAAACGAGGATAATTACAGGATAATGCATCCGGGCTGTGCTCAGGATATGTTTAAAATGATAGACGATAATTTAGATATGCTTATACAAAATAAAAAAAAGAAACCTTTTGTTACTGCGGCCAATGTGATATCCAATCTTAACTATCGATATCTTGAGCAGATGTTCGATTTTGCTGTAAAAAAAGGGTTGGATTCGGTCTACTTTACATTGCTTGATCCTTTAGAAGGTACAGATGAACTACTTTTGGATTCAGGGCAAAAGAAAGATGTTTTAAAACAGTGTGAGAATATAAAAAGAAAAATTAAACTGTTTTCATCAGAAAAAAGAATTGAATTGCATTATTTTGATGGTTTTATATCGAGGCTTACTCAATCTCAATCAAGAGACGGTAATTATGATAAACAAAGGGTCCAAGGCGTACCTTGTTATGCAGGATGGTTGTTTGCGAGGATAATGGCGGATGGGTCTGTGTCTCCTTGCTGTCGGGCAGTAAAGAAAACAATGGGCAACATCAATAAAAATTGTTTTAAGGATATTTGGTTCTCGCGAATATATAATGAGTTTAGATCCAAAGCACTGCTTTTAGATAAAGCCGATATTTATTTTAAAGATATAGGATGTTTTAAAACATGCGATAATCTAATGCATAATGAACATATGCATAATATTCTAACATATGGAAAGTAATAATTTAATTAGTTATTTGGATGTATTTTTCCAAAAAGATTGCTTTGAAAGAATAAATTCAATTATTGATCCGGATAGCCTTCAATTTAAGCCTGCCAAAGAAGTTTACGAAGATTTAAGATATTATGTGTCTAGATTTAAGACTAACAAATTCGAATTTAACAGTTATTGCAATTTAAATACGGGTTTTCTATCAAAATTGTGCGATTTGATTATTAACGCTGATTTCTGTATCAAGTGGTCGAGCCCCGCAGTTTTCAAAAAGGATTTTAACGAAGATAATATTCTACAATTAAAGAAATCAGGATGTTATAGACTTGTTTTTGATTTGTTCTCTGCATCGGATAATTTTCTTGAAAGAATGAAAATACCTTTTGACAGCCGAGTGGTTATAAATATATTGCAAAAGTGTAAAGAGCATGGGATTGATGTTGGAATTAGGTTGTTGTTTTATCATCCGCAGTCAGATATAACTGATTTTGATAACACATTGGAGTTTATTCGTTTAAATTCAGAATATATCAAGGAGATATCCTGCGTTGACTTATGTATTAGCTCTTTTTTGCGACAGCCTAGATGCAGGAATTTTTATTCCTGCAAAGGCGATAGTAATAATAATTATTCTTCTTTGGCTAAGCGCATCATGAAACCTTACCGCATAATCAAAGATTTAGGTATTCCGGCGGTTGTTTTTTCTCCATCTGAACAGCAGTTTGATTTAATCAATAGTTTCTTTACTCGCCACGTAATTTGTAACAGAAATTTATCTTTAGTTTTTGATGGCGGTTGTTGCCATATTTTCTGGAAGAATATGCGCTTAACTAAAGGTTTCGGAATATATACATCTATTTTTGCTTTAGGTAATTGGCAAGATTCTCGGCAGGTCGATTGGAAATTTGTCTGTAAAGACAATTCTAGCATAGTTGTTGTTGGCAATTGGAAATTCTTGCCTATAGTACAGCAATGGCGTATAGAGATGTTTGCTGAAAATAAGATTTCTTTTTGTGTAACTATGGAAATCAAGGATGGTATCATTATAGATGGTGAACAGCAGTTTAATGTCATGTTAGACTCAGTATATAAAAGCTGGTTTTTCTCTAAAGATCTTTCCAATATTTTTCCAGAATTTTTTAACAAAGAGTGGGTTAATTTATTTGAGAAAACAATTGAACACGCTGATTGTATTGGCGTTGAGGCAAATTCTGAAAAATTCCCTGATTTGAGATTGCGCTGCGATTTTTTCCATGGAAGAAAGCTGGCCGTATTGAACACGCCATTAGAGTTTAGTTCCAGAAAGCTTAAGGCATATTTTTTCGACATGAATAAAAAACCACCAGGGGAAATAGTTTATTTTAAAGGAGAGATTTTAATTGGCAAATAATGTTTATGATGCTGCTTTAGTTATGATGCCTCCGTGGGAGCCTAAGATAGCGCCTTTAGGTCTTGCTTATATTGCTGAACATTTAAAAAGCAATGGGTTGAAAGTTAAGATTATTGATTTTAATCTGCGTCTTTATAAGCAGTCTGATGAGAGAAAGCGCATTTTTTGGAATATTTCCAACATTAACTTTATGCCTCTTCCGGAAATTACGGCCAGAATGTCAAGTTTATTTAAAAAAGAAATTGACGGTTTAACCGATGAGCTTATTTCTTGTAACGCCGGTGTAATAGGTTTTTCTGTCAATATTACCAGTATTGGTCTTGCCGGCAAGATAAGTTCGATCATAAAGCAAAAGGACAGCAGTAAAATAGTTGTTTTTGGGGGAACAGGTTGTTTTTGGCAAAATGATAGAGATAGTATTGCTAGAGAAGATTTGGCATCCATAGATGCTTTTGTGATAGGGGAAGGAGAGGAAGCTTTCACAAAAATAGTCGAGAGTCGGGGAGAGTTAATTAACCAGCTTTCTTGTGTTCTCAGCAAAGAGCAGGGTTTTCAGAATAGGGTAATGCCCTGTCATATTTCGGATATTAATTCTTTAAGTTTTCCTAAATTTGCTGATTTTGATTTGAATTCGTATTTAGATAAGCATGTACCGATGCTGATCAGCAGAGGATGTATAGGAGGATGTGTTTATTGCATTGACCGTTTAATGTGCGGTAAATATAGAGCAAGGGACGCAGAGAGTATTATCGAAGAAATGCAATATCATATAAATTATAATAAAATCAACGATTTTGCTTTTAATGATTTGATATGCAACGGTGATCTCAGGCAGCTGGAGAAGCTATGTGATTTAATTATCGCTTCCGGACTTAAAGTTGTATGGAATAGCTATGCAATGATACGTAAAGATATGACGAAGGATTTATTTGATAAGATGCATAAGGCGGGCTGCACAAGGTTATGTTATGGGATTGAGAGCGCTTCCGACGATGTATTAAAAAGAATGAATAAATTTTATCTTTCAGATGATGCCAAAAGGATAGTTCAATTAACTCATGATGCGGGGATAAACACTGCTTTTAATGTTATAGTTGGTTTTCCCGGCGAAACAATGGAAGATTTTGAAGAAACAATTAGTTTTATTGTCGATAATCACGCATCGATAAATGAAATAACTAATATATCAAGTTTTGCAGTAATGCAGAATTCAGTTTTAGGCAAAGATACAGAAAAGTTCGGTATAATTATTCCCGAAAATAAAGATCTAAACTATTTTGTTGATAATAGAGGGTTGGATTTAAACGGGAGAATTAAACGAGTTTATAAAACTGTATTTACATCCGTAATGCTGGGTATTAAAAATGTTATTGTAAATGTACCAAGTTATAATATCAGTTCTGATAATAATTTGGTTATGATGATTAATTTACCTCCGGCACGTGTTGATATGCCGTGTTTAGGTCTGTTGAAGATGCACAATAAACTAAATATAGCGAATGTAAAGAAAATTATAAGGGATTCGAATATTGAGTTATTTCGGATGGTTAACGAGGATGAAAAAAGATTATGGCTAACGGAAAATTATTTTTCTTGGTTAAAGCCAGAATTTCTATTGAAAGAATACAGCCATTTGAGTGATGTTTTTTTTCAATATATAAACGATATTGTTTCTTCTGGCGCGGGGAGAATCTACTTTTTCATAAATAAGGAGAATTGGATGTTATCTTGTAAGATATCTAACTATCTTAAGAAGATTAGGCCAGATCTATTACTTTTTTATAACCAGGATTCTTCCGAAGAATTTATTGCGATGGACGATATTGATTTTTGCAAGATTAAACCTTTTGTTGAAAGCTTTGAAAGAAAAGAAATCAAAGATAAACAACCATTAAAATATGATTTATTAGATTTAAGTTTATACGAAGATTTATGTTTACCTATAGACCTGATTAAATAAGCAAAAAAATAATAAAATTATGCAGAGTACGTTTCCTGAGAATTTATCGATTCAAACTACATCCATTTGCAATGCTCATTGTATTTTTTGTCCTTATGAGCAGATTAAAGATAAATTTCCCGCAAAGGTTATGGATAATAGTTTGTTTAGAAAGATTATAGATGAATCTAGCTCTTATCGTCAAATCAAGAGAATAATTCTTTATATGAATAATGAACCTTTGACTGATAAGTTTATTATTGAGCGGATTAATTATGCAAAGGAGAAAATTCCTTGGTCCAGCGTGCATTTATTGACTAACGGTAGTCTTCTGAATGATGCATTGATAAGAAATCTGCTAGATTCTCGGCTTGACTGGATTGGTTTTAGTTTACATGGGGTAAGGAAGCAGACTTTTGAAAAGACAATGGGCATAGACTATGATAAAACATTTAAAAATGTAAATAATTTTATAAACTCGGCGAAAGAAGTAAAAAATATAAAAGAATACGTAATGGTTACTTTTTTGCGCCATATATATTTAAGTGAATCTGAAAAAGAAGAAGCCTTTGCTTATTGGAAAAGCAAAGGTATAGAGAGAATTAGTTATTTTGATGGTCCTGTCAGCCGTGCCGGAAACGTAAAGAATATGCCAACGGTAAGAAATCATTCGGTTTATGGCTGTAATTCAATTTGGGCAAATGAGATGATGCATATAGTTGAGGATGGAAATGTTGTTGCCTGTTGCATGGATTGGAATAGAGAAATAAACTTAGGCAATCTTAATGCTGATTCGATTGCTCAGGTGTGGAATTCACAAAGTTACAACGAATTTAGAGAAAGAAGAGACGGTTTATTGTCTTCAGAAGAAGAATTTCTGTGTAAAAGGTGCGAAATGGCAAAGACCGGTGAAACAGATACTAATATCCGGACAAGAAATAGCGGCAATTTGGATATTGGATTAGTAACGCTTCCTCCTTGGGGGGTTGAGAATCCTCCTATTGGGCTGGGCTATTTAGATTCGCACCTGAGGAACAAGGGTTTTAAGACAAAGATATTTGATTTTAATATTTTATTTCATAATAGTGTTGAAGATTCTTTAAAGATGCTTTGGCATGTGGAAAATAAAAACTATTGGAGCAATAAAGAGACATTTTCCTTGCTGGTTAATATTTTCAAGAAACAGATAGAGGAAACGGTTGCTATATTGTTGTCGTCTAATTGTAAGTTTTTTGGATTTTCTGTAGTTGATCCCAAGGAAAGAATTACAATAGAAGTTATAAAAAGAATGAAGAAGAAAGCACCTCAAATAAAAGTAATTCTAGGCGGGCCCGCCTGTTCCAGCGATGTGCAAAGAGAATTCTTTTTGCATAATGCCCCTGGGGTTATAGATTATTTTGTTGTCGGAGAAGGAGAAGAAACTCTTGAGAAAATTATCGACAACGAGATTAAATCAATAAATCCCCCTAGGGAAAATGGTGTTGCATTTTATGAATCCAAGAAATGGCATTACATTCCAAGGGATCCGATAAAGCCCTTGGATAAAATCGGTTTCCCTAAGTATGCCGGTATCAATCTCAAGGAGTATAACGGAGGCCGTTCCCTTCTTGTAGAATGGTCCAGGGGGTGTATAGGAAATTGTAGTTTTTGTAAGAATTATCACTTGGTTAAGGGCTATCGCTTCAGAAGCCCTAAAAACATAGTAGAAGAATTAAGTTATTTTGTAAACAATCATAATATACGCGAATTTACAGTATGCGACAGTTTAATGAATGGGAATTTTAAACAGCTCAATGACGTTTGTGATGAAATTATTAAAAAAGGAATCAATATTAGATGGTCTGGTCAAATTGCATCAAGAAAAGAAATGACTGTTGATTTATTCACTAAGATGAAAAGGGCAGGCTGTTTAAAGATGCAGATTGGTGTTGAGAGCGGTTCGGATTTAGTTTTAAAGAAAATGAATAAAATTTATACTTCGAAAATCTCCCGAAATACAGTAAGAAATGCAAATAAGGCGGGTATTGAAACGGAAATATTTATAATCATAGGTTTTCCCGGAGAATCGCATAAAGAATTTATGAAAACCTATGATTTTATAAAACATAACGCCGCCTATATTGATACAGTTAAATCAATTAATACGCTTCATTTAATCGCAGGCACAGAGGTTTATGAACAAAAAGAGAAGTTTGGCATAAAAGAACTTCCCAGTGAAAACTGGCATTATCTTTGGGAGACAATAGATGGCAATAATTATTCCGTAAGGAAAGAAAGAGCACAAAAAATCTTGGATTTATGTTGGCGATTAGGTATTAAGGTTATGGAAACGAACATAAAAGAAGGCAAAGAGGCGTCAGCGACAGTTTATGAAAAAATGGCAATTCCACAAGCAGTAGAAAAATTAAAGTTTGAAATAAATAAATTACAGGGTTTGCCTCAGCAGAATAAGGTAAAAACAAAGATGAGAAGAAGTTGTCTGAAATATATTCTTCTTGTTCCTATAGTTTTCTATACTTTATTTTACATAATTTATTTCCAGTTATTTAGGTTGATAAAAGGCAGGTTTATATTAGGGGGAAGCGAATAATAATGTCGGTTATTTTGTTATGCTGGAGAGAATTTTTTTAAAAAATAAAATTGATTGGTTATTCGGTAGCGGCATAGTGGATTTGAAAAACAAAAGGTAAAGATTATGCGTATTTTGATGGTTCATCCCCATGATATTCATTCATCAGTTGAACCTTGGACCAGAAGAGTCAAAAGTTTAGCGGAAGAGTTCGCGAAAAGCGGGCATGAAGTAAGATTGGTTTATTTTCCTTTAAAGAAAAGAGATCCAACTAACAGTAGTAACAATCTATATGAAGAGTTTGTGTTTAATCGTAATTGTTCTTTCACTAATTTTATTAAAAATACAGTTAAGTTAATAAAATTGGCTGAGTGGTCTGATGTTATGCATTTTCAAAAATGTCATCATTACGCCTCAATCCCTACAGTCATAGCAGCTTATATAAAAAAGAAGCCGTTACATTACGATTGGGATGATTGGGAAGAAATGATTTGGTATGAATCTTGCGGGAGAGGATTACATTCTTTGTTTATAGGATTTTCTTTTAGGATTTTGGAAAGGTTTTTGCCTGTATTTGCTGATAGTGTATCTGTAGCAAGCCATCATTTAAGAACGCTTGCTTTGAAATATGGAGTAAATGAAGATAGGATTTGTCTTGCTCCGGTAGGGGTAGATTCTAAAGAGTTTAATCCCTCTGTTGCATCGGGAAATATTAAAGATAACTATAATATTAAAGGAAATTTAGTGCTCTATGTTGGTCAATTACATGGTGCACAGTATATTGAGTTACTTATAAAAGCGGCAAAATCTGTACTGGAGCAAAGAAAAGATACCACTTTTATGATAGTGGGTGAAGGAGTTATGGAGAGAGATTTAAGGATCCTGACCAGGGATTTGGGCATAGATGACAAGGTAATATTTACAGGATCAGTTTCACATGGCCAAATTCCGGCGTATATAAACGCAGCGGATGTGTGTGTTGCTCCTTTTAGGGATACTTTGGTTACTCGTTGTAAAAGCCCTTTGAAGATAGTGGAATATTGTTCATGCGCCAAGGCGATAGTTGCAAGCAATGTAGGGGAAGTGAGAAGGATGCTGGGGGGAGTTGCCGTATTGGTTGAGCCGGGTAATTTCCAAGCTTTATCAGAAGGAATCTTGCGACTTTTGAATGAGAAGCAGTTAAGAGCTAATCTGGGAAAATTTGCACGTCTTCGCGTAGAGAAGCATTATAATTGGGCAAATACAGCAGGGGCAATATTTTCTTTATACCAAAGAATCTGCATAAAATAAAATATTCATTGTGAAAATCTTATTTATAACAAGAGAAGGATATAAAATGGCGGGAGCCAGAATTCGTTGTTATAATTTTTCAAGAAATCTTATTGCCCGCGGCATTGATGCGCAGGTTGTGTCTTTTAAGGATGGTTTTGGCGCGTTTGACGGTGCAGAAGAATCAAAAATGACATTGAATGACAAAATAAGAGCAAATTTAAAGGTTTTAAATTATATAAGGCAGCAGAAGGACATAATCTTATTGATTCAGCGGTTTAATTATCATTCTTTTGCACCTTTCTTGATGCATATTTTTGCAAAAACGAAAACTATTTTTGATCTTGATGATTGGGAAATGGATGAAAACCCAAGATATCATTTTGGTTTTTATCCATCATCAAAAGCCCATTTTTTTTCAAAGGTTATCGCAAAAAGAAGTAATTTTTGTATAGGGGCCAGTAGGTTTTTGCAGGATTTTTTAAGCCTTTCAAACAAAAAAAGTTATTATCTTCCATCAGGCGTAGACACGGAAAAGTTTTATCCTGTTTATGATAATTTGAATAACCGGGAGTTTGTTTTTGCTTGGATAGGGACATTGAATAGAATGGAGTATATAGAGAATTTAGAGTCGCTTTTTCGTTGTTTTCAACAGGTAAGAAGAGTTTATCCATTTGTTTATCTTGATATTATCGGTTCTGGTATATATGAGGTTGAATTAAAGGAAATAGTAAGGCTTATTGGAGATTCCCATATAAGGTTAAAAGGGTGGATTGATCCCGATAAGGTTAATAGTTATTTGGCATCGGTTAATGTTGCTGTTATGCCAATGGTGAGATCAAATAATTTTAATTTTTCCAAAAGCCCTGTTAAGCTTTTTGAGTATATGTCAACAGGAAAACCCGTTGTTGCAAGCAGTATAGGAGAAGCAAGCAAAATAATCCAAGACGGATCAAACGGTTTTTTGGCAAAAACAGAGAAAGAATTTACAGAAAAGATGCTTATTTTGGTCAATGACCCTGAGTTGTGTATAAAGCTGGGCAAAGAAGCTGTCAGAACAATTGAACAAAATTATTCATTAAATATCTTGGGTGATAAGTTGTATAACATGATTTTAGAGAATATACAATGTTCTTGAGCATAGTTATTTTAACATTTAACAGCGGAGATTTTATAAAAAGATGCCTTGATTCTTTGTTCTCTAATGTCTTAGAAGATACAGAAGTTATAGTTGTGGATAATGCTTCGACTGACAAGACAAAGGAGATTCTTAAATTATATTCGTCTAAGTTACGATTTATCGCGAACGAAAGCAATCTTGGTTCCTGCGCAGGCAGAAATATTGCTATTGATAATTCTTCTGGTGATTGGATATTATTTTTGGACTGTGATATAGTCTTGCATAAAGATTTTATTGAGCAGATTATTCTTAAAATTAAATCTGTTTCAGGCCGGGTTGGTGCGGTTCAGCCGTTGATTCTTAAATCTGATTCAGAAACTATTTATTCTTGTGGAATTCGTCTTACTTTTCTTAGAAGGTTTTTTGATATTGGCAGGGATAAATCCGACAGAAGAAAATTTGCCTGTGAGAGAAGTATTTTTGGAGCATGTTCCGCAGCATCCGTTTATAGACGTAATATGATCGAGCAGATAAAAGATCAGTATGGTTATTTTGATGAGCGTTTTTTCTTTTTAGTAGAAGATGTAGATTTGTCGTGGCGCGCCAGAAAAAAAGGCTGGGAGACATTATTTTTTCCTGGTGCAAAATGTATCCATGCCGGCAACAGCTCATATTTTTCAAAACACTTAAGGCAGTATCTCAGTTTCCGCAATAGATACTATATGATATTAAAGAATGAAAATAAATATTTCCTTCTGCTAAAATCATTATTTTATATTTTTTACGATGTCCCCAGATTGGTTTTTTTATTATTTACTAATCCGTATATTTATCAGCGAAAGCTGAAATTATCCCAGCAGTATTAACTTTCTTACCAGGTATGAGTTTATTCAGGGATAGCAGACTGATTATTTTTTTGCAAGTTAGAATAGATGACTATAAATAAATTGATAAATAATATGAAAATATGTTGTGTAATTGTGGCTTATAAAAATAAGCAATCATTGTTTAAATGCGTTTCTTGTGTTTTTGAACAATCGCTGGCAGTCAGCGATATAGTTATTGTAAATAATCACGGCACGTTAGAGGATAATTTTAATTCAAGGATACCGATAACTATTATTAATAATTCAAACAATCTATTCTATGGAGTTTCGTTAAATATTGCCATAAATAAGGTTCGGGCAGATTTTTATATTTGTTTAAATGACGACGCTTATATAGATAATAATTTTGTTAAAGAAGCAATCAAAGGGTTCGACATTGGGGAAGATATTGGCATGGTCTGCGGTAAAGTTTTATCTTCTGATGGGATGAGAATAGATTCTGCTGGGTTATTTCTAGGATTAGCCAGGCAGCCTGTTGATAGAGGTCATCAAAAAGCCACAGCCGCAAGTTTTAATAATCAAAATTATGTTTTTGGTGTTCCCGGGGCTGTTGCTTTTTACAGAAAAACCATGTTGGATAGTGTTCGTATAGGAAGTGATTATTTTGATTCGGAGTATAAAATGTTTTATGAAGATATAGATCTGTGCTGGCGCGCCAATAGGTTAGGATGGCGTGCCTATTATGTTCCTTCGGCGCTTGCTTATCATCAAAGAGGGTTGAGTGCAAGAACTAACGATGGAGTTGGTAGAAGATTTGGCCGAAGGTTTTTAAATAAAGAACTACATTTTGAATTGATCAAAAATAGATATCTTACGATAATAAAGAATGAAACCATTGCTGGTTTCTTAAGCCATATGTTGTTTATTATTGTTTATGAGGCTGTTATTTGGTTGTATATTATTATTTTTAATCCTCTTATCGCCATGAATTTCATTCGGTTATTTTCGCTTAAGAAGGCTTTTAGAAAAAGGAAGCTGATAAATAATTTAGTTCTTAAAAAAAGTTAATTATATAATTTTATATTTAAATACATGAAGCGTATAAAAATACTTTTTATTATAACTTATCTTGAACTTGGCGGTGCACAGAAGCAGTTGTTGTCGATATTGCAGTCGTTAGATAAAAAGCGTTATGATATTCATTTGTTTGCCGGTTCCTGCGGGTACCTTTTGGATAAATTTAAAAATTTACAAGGCGTCACTTTAAAGCTATCTTCACATCTTAGGAGAGAAATAAGTTTATCTTGTGATCTAGCTTCCTTTCTGGAGATCTATCATTATGTTAAGGTAAATGGATTCGATATAGTCCATTTGCACTCTCCCAAAGCTTCCTTTTTGGGGCGTTGGGCTGCATATTTAGCAGGCGCAAAAAATATTATATACACAGTGCATGGGTGGCCATTCCATGCTTTTATGAATCCTTTTTTGTTTTCTCTATATTGGATTATTGAGTTTAGCAGCGCCAGGATCACCAAGAAAATCATTGTAGTTTCCAAGGCAGATCTTAAGACCGGAATTACAAAATTCATAGCTGGGGAAAAAAAACTCGAGCTTATTTATTACGGTATTGATATAGATAAATTCCATTCTATATCTTGCCATAGAAGAAATAGCTTTATAGACAATAAAACTATTATGGTCGTGTCTTCTTTTAAGAAACAAAAAGGCCTTAATGATTTTCTGGTAGTTGTGAGTTTGCTTTTAAGGCAATTACCCGATACAAAGTTTATTCTTATTGGTAAAGGTCCTTTGTTTTCTGCTGTAAAAGATAAGTTAAAAAAAGAAAGTCTTGAAGGGTCTGTGGAGATGGTTGGCTGGCAGGAAAATATAGATATTTATTATGAAAAAGCCTCGCTATTATTATTAACATCCTTATGGGAAGGTCTACCTGTTTGTTTGATTGAAGCGGTGGTTGCTGGTTTGCCTGTTGTATGCACTGATACAGGAGGGGTTAAGGATTTAATAAAAAATGCTGATAATGGAATAATAGTGCAGGTAAAGGATATCCTGGGCTTAAAAAATGCATGTTTAGACATGCTAGAAAACTATTCTGATTGGTATAAGAAAATAGTAAAATACAGATTTGATATTGATGTTTCTATCTGGAGCGATGATAGAATGTTAAGGCAACTGCAGGAAATTTATAGCGATATAGTTGAATAAATAACCTATTGTGTTAGAATAAATTACGATGAAAATCGCATTATTTTTTATATTCAGTCTTGTTTTGAATGCAATATTGTTGAGTTTTGCTAATAAATTCGGTATAAAGTTTTCCTTATTCGGCAGGGAAAGGAAGATACCATTTACTGGAGGGCTAGCTATATTTTTAGGGTTTATTATATCTTTTGTTTGTATTGTTTTTTTTACTGATTTAGTTTTTTCTTTTCAAGTCGTATGGTTCTTAGTTTTTTCTCTATTGATAATTATTGTTGAAACTGTAGATGATTTAAAGGATCTTTCTCTTAAGGCGAGGATATTTATACAGGTTTTAATAGTTTTTTTGTTTTTACTATTCTCAAAAAGGATTCAGATATATTTTCTCCCTGGTTGGTTAAATTATCTTGTTTCATTCATTTGGATAATAGGTATAACCAATGCTTTTAATCTTTTGGACATAGAAGATGGTTTATGCGGGGGAGTTAGTATTATAGTAGCAGCTTCATTATTAGTTATTGCTTTGTTGAAAGTAGATTTGTTGATAATTTATTTGCTTTTGAGTCTGTTGCCTTCATTAATCGTATTTATATTTTTTAATTTCCCGCCAGCTAGGATATTTATGGGCAATGCAGGAAGTCATTTCTTGGGTTTTTCTATAGCCGTTTTTTGCATTCAACAAGATTATGCCTTACCAAGCAATAAGATTTCTTTGCTGATTCCTTTTTTATTCTTAGTTGCGCCGATAATGGATACAATATATCTTGTTATCTCAAGAATAAGAAATAAAATACATCCTTTAAGAAAAAGCCCCGATCATATATTCTTGCATCTTTTATCTAAAGGGTACTCTAAAAGGAAAATGTTGTTTTTGGTTTATTCTGTGACTTTACTTTGGTGTATGAGTGCAATAACGCTTTTTGAAGGGTTTAATTATATTTTTATCGTTTTGTTATTTCTTGCTGTTTTCTTAAGTGTGGTTGTTTATTTTATGGCTATTGGTGTAAAAGTTAATAACAGTAGTTAATTTTTTTCGTTACAATATATACGTTATGTTAGTTAAAATAATATGGATATAAAAACTTTAAATCTTATTATATTTGTGACTGCGTATCTTTTGATTGTTTTATTTACCAAAAAAAGAACGTTTATATCTATAGTTGCCGCAATATTATTAATATTAACTGGTTGTCTTTCTTTTCAGGAAGCATTATTTTCAATAAACTGGAATGTATTGGGTATATTTGTAGGCATGCTTTTCGTTGCTGATATATTTATGGAAAGCAAAGTGCCGGCGTATCTTGCAGAAGTAATCATAGATCGTTCTAAGAATGTCAGCTGGGCAATTCTTTTTATCTGTATTTTAAGCGGAGTCATTTCAGCATTTTTAGAAAATGTCGCAACTGTGATTATTATTGCGCCTATTGCCTTGTCTATGGCAAAAAAGCTTAATTTCAATCCTGTAAAGATGATGATAGCAATTGCTATATCGAGTAATCTTCAAGGGGCAGCGACTTTGGTGGGGGATCCTCCGAGTATGCTTTTAGGTGGTTTTGCCAAAATGAATTTTGCCCATTTCTTTTTCTATCAAGGGAAGCCCAGTATTTTCTTTGCCGTGGAGTTGGGGGCTGTGGTTTCATTTGCCGTTTTGTATTTGATTTTTAGAAACAGAAAAGAAAAACCTTTATTCTTGCCTTTAGAAAAGGTGCGTTCCTGGGTGCCTACGGTTATTCTTGGTGTATTGATTTTATTATTGGCCTTGACATCTTTTGTAGATCTTGAGTTTTCCTATATGGCGGGTATTTTATGTATGATGTTTGCTTTGGTTAGTTTAATCTACAAGAGGTTAATTGTAAAAGAAAGCATAATAAACAATTTTAAGTTTTTTGACTGGGATACATCAGTTTTTTTGGTAGCGATTTTTGTTCTTGTGGGCAGTCTTCAGGTCAATGGATGGATTGATATCATATCTTCCAAGATTTCAGGCATAATCGGCGCAAATGTACTCTTAGGTTTTATACTCATAATATTATTTTCTATTATTTTTTCAGCTTTTATCGACAACGTACCATTTCTGGCAGCTATGCTACCTGTGGCTATAGGTATTTCTGCTAATTTGAACATAAATCCGACTTTGTTTTTATTCGCTTTGCTAATCGGTGCCAGTCTCGGCGGGAATATAACCCCGATTGGCGCATCGGCAAATATAGTAGCCTGCGGCTTGCTTAAAAAAGAGGGTTATAACGTAAGCTTTAGAGAATTTGCCTGCATAGGATTACCTTTTACCATTGCAGCGACTTTGGCTGCGTCAATATTTGTTTGGTTTATCTGGAGTTAAAAATTTAAAGTCGCTCTTGACAAATGATACTAATATGGTATCATTTATTAAGAGGAGGCCGATATGGATATAAACATCAGATACATGTTAAGGCCTGTAGCCCACTGTAAAGAAGGCTGCAGTATTTAGTCCTGGGCAAGACATTAAACTGCCCAGCATTTAATCATGAAACTTATCACAAGACACACGGCTTATGCGGTGGGTGCTATACTTTTTGCCGCAAAAAGCAAGCAAGATATAATTTCTGTTGAGGAATTTTATAAAGGAACCCGTATTCCAAAAGCTTTTTTAAGAAAGATCCTGCAGATTTTGAGTAAGAGGAATATATTCAGTTCTTTTAAAGGCAAACAAGGCGGTTTTCGTTTAAGGAAAAATTCGAATCAGATATCTTTAATAGATATAGCTGATATTTTCCAAGAAGGTTTGAAGATAAACGAGTGTTTTTTCAAGAAAAAACTTTGTGATAGCGAAAAGAATTGCGCCTTAAAAAAGAAAATCGATGACATAGAAAGAATGGTTGTAAAAGAATTAGAAAGTATTACAATAGCCTCTTTATTAAATTACAATAAAAGAAGGAGATTAAAATGAGAGAGAAAGTAGAAGCAGCTTTGAATATGATCAAACCGATATTACAGGCAGATGGAGGTAATGTTGAGCTTGTAGATGTAACAAGTGATGGAATTGTAAAAGTAAAATTAACCGGTGCCTGCGGAAGTTGCCCGATGAGTCAGATGACTTTAAAAATGGGCATAGAGCAGACCCTTAAAAAAGAAGTTCCTGAGGTTAAAGAAGTAATCTCGGTTTAACATGTTAATTTTATGTTTTTCGAGATAAAAGACCTAACAGTTGAAGTTGAAGGTAAAACAATACTTAGAGATATCAATCTTTCTATTGATAAAGATGAGGTTATGGTTCTTTTTGGTCCTAATGGAAGCGGGAAGACTACGCTTTTAAGGGCGATAATGGGTTTTGCTGGTTATAAAGTAATTCAAGGTGAAATCATCTTTGAAGGCGAAAGAATAAATAATCTAACTATAGATGAGCGTGCCAGGCTTGGGTTAGGTATAATATATCAGCACCCCGCGAGTATAAGGGGTGTAAAATTACATCAGATTGCCAGTTTTTTAACTAAAGATGATTCAAAAATAAAAGATCTCTCTCAGAGGCTGTCGCTTAGCAAGCATCTTGACAGAGACTTAAACCAGGGTTTTTCCGGAGGCGAGATGAAGCGGTCTGAGCTGTTTCAGATAATCCTGCAGGATTCTAAATTTCTCTGTCTTGACGAGCCGGAATCAGGAGTTGATATAGAAAATATTTCTATCATGGGTAAAGTTTTAGGCGAATATATTACCAAGTTAAAGAAATCCGCACTTGTAATAACGCATACAGGATATATTCTAGATTATATAAATGCACAAAAAGGTTGTGTTATGATTGACGGGAAGCTTTGGTGTGTAGGCAATCCCAGACATATGTTTGAAAAAATCAAAGAGCTAGGCTATGAAAAGTGTAAAGACTGCCTCATCAGGAAAAGTACTTAATACTAATCTGAAAAAGAATGATGTAGAGATTATTTCCTCTTCGGGAATGGATTTTTCTCAAGATAAACGCTCTGGGAGTTTTCTGCAATCCGATAATAAAATAGAGTTTATGAATACTTTGTATGACGGCCTTGATATTATCGATATGGAAACCGCCCTGAAGAAAATACCTGAGGCAAAGAAATACTATGCGCGGGCTTTCAAGGAGTTAAAAAGAGATTTCCCCAAAGGCACAAAAGGCGGTTATTTTATTAGGGTAAAAAAAGGGACTGTCTTAAAGTTGCCCATACAGGCATGCCTGTTTTTAAAACAAAAAGCCTTTAAGCAAAAGGTGCATAATTTGATAATTATTGAGGAAGGTGCAAAAGTTTATCTTATAACTGGTTGTTCCGCATCTAAAAGCGCATTTCATGCACACCATTTGGGTATATCTGAATTTTTCGTGAAAAAGGGAGCTTATTTGAATTTTACAATGATACATTCCTGGAAAGAAGATACTTTTGTGAAACCGATGAGCATTGCTATTGTAGAAGAAGATGCTACATTTATATCAAATTACATATCTTTAAAACCTGTAAAGGAAGTTCAGATGTATCCTACGGCAGTATTAAAAGGGAAATCTGCCAGAGCGAGTTTTAATTCTTTAATACTTTCTCATCCAGGCTCTGTCCAGGATATAGGTTCACGGGTGATATTTAAAGCTAAAAATACTCAAGCCGAGGTGATTTCCCGGGCAATAAGCCTGGGTGGAAAGGTTATTGCCAGAGGTCATTTAAAATCAGAAGTTCCTCAAGTAAAGGCGCATCTTGAGTGCCGCGGTTTGATCTTGTCAGAAAAAGGGACTATACATGCTATTCCTGAAATGGAATCAGATTATAGAGATGTGAACATGTCTCATGAGGCAGCAATTGGAAAAATCAATAAAGAAGAGATAGAATATCTTTGTTCCAGGGGTTTTACGAGAAATCAAGCGCAATCAATTATAGTAAGAGGTTTTATGGATGTTGATGTTTTAGGTCTTCCTCAAGAGTTGAAGCAGGGAATAGAAGATTTAGAGAACAAAACTCTTCAGTCAAGTTTTTAGAAGATGAATTCTTTTAAGGCAAAATTGGTTGAAAAAATAAAGCGGACTCCCACCATAGAGAGTTTTAGGTTTTCTATAATTGATAAACTTTCTTTTTTGCCGGGTCAGTATATTCAGGTTATGTTTGATTCGAGTAATCCTGATAATACAAAAATAAATAAATATTTATCAATTTCCTGTTCGCCGTCAAAGGACTATATTGAAGTTACTAAAAGGTTGAGCGAGAGTGATTTCTCGTATCGTTTAAGGTCTTTGAAAGAGGCAGATGAATTAAGCTTCTCAGGTCCTTTTGGCAATTGTGTTTTTAGGCCCGAGTTTGAGAAAATAGCTTTTCTCATAGGCGGGATAGGCATTACTCCTGTAATTTCTATGCTTGAGTATGTTGCCGAAAAAAACCTTTCTACGGATAGCATATTATTGTATTCTAATAGAAGTACAGAAGAAGCAGCCTTTAAGGATGTTTTAGATGGCTTTAGCGGGCATTCAAAGAACATAAAAACTATTTTTACCGTAAGCGAAGAAAGTGTTCAAAATCAAGATTATTTATATGGGCGGATTGATAAGACAATGGTGGAAAGCTATATGCCTGATTTTCAGCAGAGAATATTTTTTATTTTTGGGCCAGGCGCCATGGTAGAAGCCATGGTAAAGATTTTAAAAGATTTAAAAGTGCAAGAAGCCAACATAAAAAAAGAAGTCTTTATCGGCTATTAAAAGGAGGCTTTATGAAGACTATAAAAGAATTATTTAACAGCGCAGATTGGAAATTGGAAAAACATGTTCCGGTGATTGAGGTCAAAGGCAGTATTAAAAAGAGCGAGAATATAAATTTTAGTGTGAGCGTAGGAAAAGAAATTACACATCCCAACACAACCGAACATCACATAGTTTATATGGAGGTATATTTTCTTCCTGATGCGGAGAGAAACCCGTATCTTCTTGGAAGGGTGGATTTTTCTGCGCATGGCGCATCTGTAAAAGGGCCTAATACAAGCGGTGTTTATACTGCTGCGATGATTGAATTGAGTTTTAAAACAGATTCACCCGGTACGATTTTAGCATATAGCTACTGTAATATTCACGGGCTTTGGGACAGTTCTTACGAATTAAAGTTCTAGGAGATTATTTTGGAAAATAAGCTTAAGCAAAAAATCATAAATTTAGAAAATAACGAATTTACGGAATATCTTATCTACCAAAAAATTTCTAAATTAGTAAAGGATAAATCTCAATCGGAGGTTTTATCGCAGATTGCACAGGAAGAGTTAAAACACTGCGATATCTTTAAGTCTATCACTAAAGTAGAGCCAAAGCCGAAGCATTTAAAGCTGATTTTTTATGTTTTAACCGCGAGATTATTGGGCCTTACTTTTGCTTTAAGGCTTATGGAATCCCAGGAAGGCTTAGCGCAAAGCACATATGAAAAAGTTAGTCAGATAGATTCGAGGATTGAAGAAATTATTAAAGATGAGAATAAGCATGAGAATGCACTTATTGATCTTATAAATGAAGACCGTCTTAAATATGTAAGTTCAATAGTGTTAGGTTTAAACGATGCCTTGGTGGAATTAACCGGTGCATTGGTTGGATTTACCCTTGCGCTTCAGAATACCCGCCTTATTGCAATAGTCGGACTTATTACAGGGATAGCTGCTTCTATGTCTATGGCTGCTTCGGAATATTTATCCACAAAGCAGGAAAAGACCGACAAGAACCCCTTAAGGGCGAGTATCTATACAGGTTTTGCATATGTGTTAACGGTGTTATTTTTAGTTTTTCCGTACTTTTTATTGGAAAATGTAGTTTTATGTTTATTGTTGGTCATTTTCAATGCACTGCTGGTGATAGTTATATTTACTTTCTATATTTCGGTTGCAAAGCAGTTATCTTTTAGAAAGCGTTTCTTAGAGATGGCTTCTATAAGCTTGACCATCGCCGGTATTAATTTTGTTATTGGTCTAGGCATCAGAAAATTTTTCGGTATAGATATTTAATTAAACAAGGAGGATATAATGGGACCTGTCGAAGCATTGAAAATAGCTCTTTCTAAGGAAGAAAGCTCCGTAGAGTTGTATACCAGACTTTCAACACAAGCGCCGGCAGCTCGTGATATTCTTCTTTTTTTAATTGAAGAAGAGCAAAAACATAAACATCTGATTGACAAAAAAATAGCAGAGTTAACAACCTAAAGGATAAACGATGGTTAGTTTATCTATAGATGTGATCAAATTCTTCGAACGTCAGGGTTGCGTATTGGTGGCGACTTTTTCTAGTGACGGCAGTATACATAATTCCTGTAAAGGCATTGTCAGGATTAACAAAAAAGGCGAAGTTTATATAATGGATCTTTATAAAGCAGTTACTTATAACAATCTTCAAAAAGATCATAGGATTTCCATAACGGCTTACAATGAAACTAAATTTACCGGATATAGCCTAAAGGGAAGAGCTAAAATTCTTCCAGAAAGTGGCATAACAGCATCACTTTTAGATGATTGGAATAAAAGACTTACTTCAAGAATAGCCACAAGATTACTGGATAATATAAAAAGTAATAATTCTTTAGCTCGACATCATGAAGCTCATTTGCCCAAGCCTAATTATTTAATTGTTATTCAGGTTGACGAAGTGGTTGATCTTGCTCCAAAAGAAGTGAAAATTTAGAGGTGTTTTATGTTTGTTTTGGCAATTAATGCAAGTCCAAGAATAAACGGAAATACGGATATATTGATTGATAAGGTATTGGAGGGGTTTATTTCTAAAGGCTGTGATAGCGAGAAAATATATCTTGATAAACTTAACATAGCAGCTTACCGCGATGATCTGCCGCAGGATGATTTTAATAATGTTTTAGAGAAAATTAAAGCTGCTGATATTTTGATTTTGGGCTCACCGATATATTTTGGCAGCATGACAGCTCAATTAAAAACATTGATCGATCGCTTTCAAAGCGTGTGGGAAGATAAAATATTCAGAGGGTTAAATTTTTCGCACAAGAGGCAAAAGGGTATTTTTATATCCGTTCAGGGTGATAAAAAAAGCTCATATTTCGATAATGCAAGATCTATCATTAAAAACTTTTTTGCTGTTACGGGCATAGAATATTCTAATGAATTATTTTGTACTGAGTGCGAAGATAAGCAAGACGTTTTAAATAATAATGATTTACTGCAAGAAGCTTTTGAAATGGGGAAAGACTTTTCATTTTAATAAAGGAGAATTTTATGGAAAATAAGATTTCCGGAGCGGAGTTGTTAAATATCGCTGTTAGAATTGAAAATAATGGTTATGCTTTTTATGATCAGTTTGCTAAAAAGGCTAAAGATAACGCAGTAAACGCTATGCTTATTTATTTAAGAGACGAAGAAAAGAAACACTCGGATAAATTTAGCTATATGCTAGAAGAATTGCATAAAAAAGCTGGTCAAGAAAGCCTTTATACGCAGGAATACTCTGCTTATATAAAAAGTATTGCTTCAAAGCTAGTATTTTCTCAAGAAAATACAGGTATAGAGATTGCTCAAGAAATGAAAAGCGATAAACAGGCAATTGAGAAGGCGATTGAATTTGAAAAAGATTCTATCCGTTATTATAATGCGATGAAAGAAGCGGTTTCTGAAGGAGAAAAGAACGTATTGGAAGAAGTGGTACATGAAGAAGAGGTGCATCTTGAGAAATTATCAGGTTTATTGGCAGGTTTAGAGAATGCAGGAGGTGTTTAAATGAATAAGAATGTAATAGTGTATAGTACGCCTACATGTCCATATTGCGCGAAACTTAAAGATTTCTTAAAAGAAAATAATATTAATTTTACCGAATTTGATGTTTCTACTGATTTAACAGCAGCCCAGGAGATGACTTCCAAGACAGGCCAGATGGGCGTGCCTGTTTTGGATATTGAGGGAGAAATTATTATTGGTTTTGATAAGGAAAAGATAAAATTCATTTTAGAAATTTAATAAAAAGGGAAACATAATTATGCATATTTCTAAAGTTGCGGTTGTCGGTGTTGGCAGTGTAGGAAGCACGTTCGCTTATTCGCTGATGATTAGCGGCCTAGCAAGAGAAATAGTTTTAATTGACGCCAATAGGGAGCGCTTAATAGGCGAATGCATGGATTTAAACCACGGGGCGAGCTTTGTAAATCCGGTTGATATTCATGAAGGTGATTATAAAGATTGTAAAGATGCTGATGTCGTGGTTGTTACTTTAGGAGCAAAACAAAGTCCGGGTCAGTCGCGGCTTGATTTAATAAAAACCAATGCCGGCATATTTAAAGAAGTGATTCCTAAAGTCGTAAAATATTGTAGGCAGGGGGTATTGTTGATTGTATCAAATCCCGTAGATATCCTCACTTATCTTGCTTTGAAGATATCCGGAATCGAAAAAAATAGAGTTTTTGGTTCTGGTACAGTATTGGATAGTTCGAGGCTTAAGTATTCTATAAGTAAAAACTGTAAAATTGATGCAAGGAATATCCATGCTTATATTATTGGAGAGCACGGTGATAGTGAATTGGTAGTATGGAGCCAGGCGAGCATTGCCGGAATGAAAATTGCCGAATATTGTCCTAAGTGCAATAAGGCTTGTGATTATCACAAGAGGTTGAATAATATTTTTGATGAGGTTAAGAATTCCGCGTATGAGATTATTAAGCGCAAAGGCTCTACTTATTATGCCATAGGTTTATCTTTGGTTAAGATTGTGCAGGCAATAATAAGGGATGAAAATTCCATTCTGCCGGTTTCTAGTTTAATCGATGACTATTATGGGATAAAAGATGTTTGTTTTAGTCTTCCTTGCAAGGTTAACAGATCCGGAGTAGAAAAAGTTTTAAAGATAGAGTTGTCAAGTCAAGAACAGGTTCAGCTTAAAGAATCAGCGGATAAATTAAAGGGTATTATTGAATCGTTAGGTATATAAGTTTCTATTAAGGGTTTAAGGTAAATTAAAAAGGCAGCTGTTTAGGCTGCCTTTTTTGTTTGTTATTGCATGGTTTAAAGAAGCGGAAGATATTTTTTGATTTCGTGTTGGGTAATTTGGATTCTGTATTCTTCCCACTCCTTCCTTTTGTTAAACAGGAACCTGTTAAATATATGGTTTCCCAGAGTTTCTTTTACGAATTGGCTGTTTTCGGTCTCTAATATTGCCTCAAACAGGTTCCCCGGCAAAGATGTAAGGCCGCGTTTTTCTCGTTCTTCCATGGCCATGTGGTATATATTTGGTTCTACCGGATCGGGAAGAGGGTATTTTTTTTCGATTCCTTCTAAACCTGCAGTGAGCATTACAGCAAACGCAAGATATGGATTGCATGCCGGGTCAGGGCAGCGCAATTCTGCGCGTGTTGCTTTTTCATTACCAGGTCTATACATCGGTACTCGTATGAGCGTGGTTCTGTTTTTCTGCGCCCAGGAAGCGTATACAGGGGCTTCGTATCCTGAGACAAGCCTTTTATATGAGTTTACCCACTGTGCAGTTAGAGAACATATTTCCCTGGCGTGTTTTAGCTGTCCGGAAATAAAATATTTGGCAATGCTTGATAAATGATGTCTGTCTTTTTTATCATAAAATGCGTTTTTGTCTTTATTGAACAATGATTGATGTATATGCATTCCAGAGCCGTTAAAACCGAATAAAGGCTTTGGCATAAAAGTAGCGTATACGCCGTTTTGTTGGGCGATTTCTTTTATGACGTACTTACAGGTGATTACGTTATCTGCAGCTTTTAAAGCGCTGGTGTATTTGGGGTCTATTTCGTGCTGGCTGGGCGCTACTTCATGGTGCGTAGCTTCCATAGTAATACCCATTTCTTCAAGAGTTCTTACAGTTTTATTTCTTAATGTGTTAGCTAAATCATTAGGTATTAATTCGAAATACGACCCTTCGTCGATTATTTCAGGATTTTTCTCTGATTTAAAATAAAAGTATTCTATTTCCGCTCCGATCATAAAATCAAACCCGATTTTTTTAGCTCTTGCAAGGGCTCTTTTGAGAACATGCCTTGGGTCTCCTGCGTAAGGGGTTCCGTTCGTGGTGAGTATATCGCAGAACATCCTGGCAACAGGGTAATCTTTTGTTGTCCAGGGTAGTATTTTAAAAGTTGATGGGTCTGGAAGAGCAATGATATCGCTTTCTTCAGCCTCGGCAAAACCGGTGACAGAGGAGCCGTCAAAACCTTTGCCGTGTTCAAGAGCATCTTTTAACTCTCCCTTAGTGATAGAGACGCATTTTAAGATGCCCAGGATATCTACAAACCAAAGCTGTATTGTTCTTATATCGTTTTGGTCAACTATTCTTAGAATTTCTTTAATCGAGGTTTTGTCTGAGGTGGTTGGTAAAGATGAAAAATTTGATTGTTTATATGTGACAGTATTAAATCCTTTTTGGTTTTCGATTTCCTCCAAGGCAATAATGTATTGTTTACCTACTTTTTCTGCCTTTAATGATCCGTGGTTTATGCGTTCTATCACGGCCTGTCTTGAGATCTTAAGTACTTTGGCAGCTTCTGTAGGGCTTAAAAAATCCTTTTTCATAGTTACCTCCTTTGACAATTGTTATGTTACTTTACGATTGACAAATGAATTATAACATATGATTTACGTTTGTCAAGTAGTTTTTATATTATTTTTGCTGTTATATTCAATTGAAAAAAACCCTTGTTTGTATATATTTTTGGCAATAGAATAGTAATAACAGGAGGTTGCTATGGCTGGTAAAATTATAGTTGTTGGTGCAGGAATTGGCGGTTTGGCTACAGCAGCAAGATTATCAAGCAAGGGGTATGATGTTGAAGTGTTTGAGAAACTTCCTGTATGTGGAGGCAGAAACAATATAATAGAAGATAGAGGTTTTAAGTTTGATACAGGGCCTTCGTTTGTTTTGATGCCGGATTTTTTCGAAGAATTGTTTACATATTGCAATAAAGATATCAAAGATTATTTGGATTTAAAGGTATTGGACCCAAGCTACAAGATTTTTTATCCGGATTCAGATGTTTTAACTGTTTTTAAAGATAGCGATAAAACCAAAGAGGAGCTGGAAAGAATAGAAAAGGGCGCTGCAAAAGGCTTTGATGGCTTTATCCGCGAGACCACCCGGCTTTATAATATAACTAGACCTTTATTGTACAAGTGCTTTTCTAAAAAAACCCTTTTTGACGTTAGATACCTACCGTTATTATTTAAGCTTAATCCTTTAAAAAGTTACTGGGATATTGCCAAGAAGTTTTTTAAAAGCGAGAAACTGCTTTATGCATTTACTTTTGAGGCGATGTTTATGGGGGTTTCTCCTTTTAATGCTCCGGGTTTTTATAGTATTATCAGCTATGCCGACCATGTGCAAAAAATCTTTCATCCTATGGGCGGGATGTATGAAATACCCAAAAGCCTTGAGAAGATTTGTTTAGAAAACGGTGTGAAGATTCACTATAATTCACCGGTTAGTAAAATAAATAAGATCAACCGCAAGCTAAGCATTTCAACAGATACTATGATTACTGAAGCAGATAAAGTTGTTGTAAACGCCGATTATTCTTATACTCAGGAAAGTCTTTTAAAAAGAAAACTGCCTGATTATAAATATAGCTGCAGCGTATATCTGATTTATTTGGGTTTAAAGAAGAAATTAGGTCCTTTAGCGCATCATAATCTGTTTTTTTCTTCAAATCTTATAAAGAACCTGGATGAGATCTTTTCCTTAAAGAATGTTCCTGGCGATCCGTCTTTTTATATTCATGTGCCTACGGTTACAGATTCCAGTTTGGCTCCGGAAGGCAAGGAGATACTATATTTATTGATTCCCGTGCCTAATCTGGATAATCCAAAAGAAGATTTTTACTCAAAAGAGATTTATTTAAGGAATATTGTGTTTAATAAGATAAATAAAACCCTTGATATAAATCTGGAAGATTTAATTGAAGTCGAGCATAGGTTTTACCCCAAGGATTTCATCGGAAAATACAATATCAAATTTGGTGCAACCTTTGGTCTGGCCCATAATCTTATGCAGAGTGCTTTTTTTAGGCCTGTAAATTTCGACAATAAGTTCAGGAATCTTTATTTTGTAGGTGCAAGTACCCAGCCAGGTGGTGGATTGCCGGTTGTTATAGCAGCATCGAGAATAGTGGCAGATTTGATAACTCTTTAATAAAGCTTACTTAATTTTCTAATGTATTTGATCACTGCGTTAGTTGTAACATCAGGTGTAGAAGCCCCTGCAGTTACGCCAACACTTTTTACATTTTTAAGCCACTCTTTTTTAATATCAGTAGGTTTATTAACCCAGTAACTGTTTTTATTAAGTTCACGTGAGATTTGATAAAGCCTTTTTGTATTGGCGCTGTGTTTAGATCCGATAATGATCATCACATCGTTTTCTAACGGGAGTTTCTTTATTTCTTTTTGTTTGAGCCTGGTAGGGTTACAGATGGTGTTAAAAAACATAAGGTGTTTTATGACTTTTTTTAAATTATTTGAAACTCGCATCACCTTATTGTAATTTTGCGTAGATTGAACGACAACAGCTGCTTTTTTTACTTTTTTCAATGTTTTTAAAGGCAGTTTATGTTTTGTATCAATTAAAATAGCTTTTTTATCCAGCTGTCCAAGGATACCCAGGACCTCATCGTGTTTTTTGTCCCCGATAACTATTATCTTATAACCTTTCTTTTCCATGGTCACAGCTATGTTATGGATTTCTTTTACCATGGGACAGGTGGCGTCTACAATGTTATATCCTAATTTATTAGCAGAGTTTATTGTTTGTTTCCCTACCCCGTGTGCCCTGACAAGTAAGAGTTTATTTGTGCCCTTTTTTAGCTTAGTGACTTTTTTGATTCCGATTTTACTGATTTGTTTTACAACATCTTCGTTGTGTACGATATCTCCGAGCATCTCTACATTAAGGTGGGGTTTTTTGGTTTCATGGGCAATTTTTAAAGCGCGTTTTACCCCGAAGCAAAAACCAGCTGATTTTGCAAGATTGATTTTCATGATAGGTTCCTTAAGATATGCTTTAATAGGGTCATTATTTTTTTTATATTACTGACGTATATTCTTTTTGAGAATACATCATAACCTTTTTTTTCTATTTCTTCAAGAATAAGGGAGTAGATTTCACTCATTAAGGCAACCAACATTCGGAACTGTTTTTGTTTTATAAGCGCTATGCCTTGTTTTGAATGGAAGTAATAGCTTTTTGCTCTTTTAACCTGCATTTTTAATAGGTCTATAAAATCGTTATTTAAAGTGGAATCTTTGATATCATTTTCGCATAAATTGTATTGTTTTAATTCGTCAAGCGGCAGGTATATTCTGTTTCTGAAGTAATCTTCTTTTATGTCCCTGATTATATTGGTTAGTTGCATGGCAATTCCAAGCTCAATTGCGTGTTTTTGGGCGTCTTCATTATCTATGCCGATTATTTTAAGCAGCATAAGCCCGATTACCCCAGCAACTTTATAGCAGTAGCTGTAAAGTTCGTTAAAATTACTGTACCTATTTTTATCTAGGTCTATCTCCATTCCTGAGATGAGTTCAATGAAGTATTCTTTTGGTATGGAATATTTATTGGTAATGTGTCTGAGTGCCAGAAATAGATTCTCCTTGATTGGCTGGCTGCTATAAGAGATATTTATTTTAGATTTAATGTTATTTAGCTTATTCGCGGCGTTTACAGGGGTTAAATCAACGGCTTCATCAATGAGTCTACATACTGCATAAATACAGTAACAGGCAATTCTTTTTTCTTTGTTTAATACCTTAGAGGCAAAGTAGAATGTCTTGGCGTGTTTTTTGGTTATGTATTGTGCCTTTTTAAAACCTGCCTCAAGTGAGTTTTCGGGTTTACGAATCATGAAAGTATTGTACAACTAACTTTGGTTTATTCCAAGAAGGATTTGATTGTATTGTTTTTGGCTTTGCAGTAAAATAGTAGTAATGTCAGATTATATGCTTGTTTTACTATTATCGGTTTCGGTTCCTTTGGTGCTTAGTTTCTATCCAAAACTTAGATTCTACCAGAATACAAGAGCACTTTTTCTAAGTATAGGCTGTATTTTACTTATTTTCGGCTCTTGGGATGTGTTTGCTACCTGGCGCGGGCACTGGTTTTTTAATCCAGAGAAAATTTTTGGTGTCCATGTAATTAATCTTCCCTTGGAAGAGGTTTTGTTTTTTATCGTGATTCCGTTTTGCTGTATTTTTACCTGGGAAGCCCTTAAGTTCATAAGAAAACGCATAAAATGAAAGAGTATACTATCCTTGCGGCAATTTCTGTTATCGTAACCTGCTATATGGATAAAAAGCTGGATACGAAACTGCTTAAAAACGGACTTTTTTATCTGTTTATAGTTATTATTTTCGGTTTTAAGCTGCTTGTTAACGGCTTTCTAACCGGTGAAGGGATCGTGCTTTATAATCCAGATTTTTTTCTGGGAGTTAGAATTACAAGCATTCCCTTAGAGGATTTTTTATTCGGCTTCAGCATGGTTACAATGAATGTCATCTTTTGGGAAAAATTAAAAAAGGAATGAAAAAGATAATTTTTATATTAGGACTCTTATTGTTAGTTACAGTAAATATTGTTTTTTGTTTTGATTGGCGTAGTCTGCATGAAAAGGCCACCGTAAACGATTTAAAAGATCTTGATTCTGTAAAGCTGGACCCGCTTGAGAAAACCTATATACAAGCTTTAATTAATTTAAGTTTACATAATGACGTTAAAGCCAGAGATTTTTTTGAAGACATCCTTGAGAGAGATTCCAAAAACATTGCTGCCCTCTGGGGCACTGCAGAGGTGTTGCGTAGAGAGCATAAACTTGAAGAAAGCGAAAAGATTTTAAATAAAATTATAAAGATAGATAAGGGTTTTGCGCCTGCCTATATAAGCCTTTCTTATATTCAATATATAAATTTGAATTTCGAGGATTCCGTTAGGCTCGCTGCTTATGTTATCAAACAAGGAAAAGATAAGGTTGGTACGGATAATTATGTCAGGGCTATATTGATGTTTGCAGGCGCCAAGGGGATGATTGCTCATTTTGGCGGGCCATTGTCAAAGGCAATAAATGGCATAAAAGTTTTTCCTAACTTGAAAAGGGCCGAAAAGATTCTTCCAGATGCTCCTGCGGTTTTATTCGGTTTAGGCAGTTTTTATCTGCTTGCTCCTTCGATAATCGGCGGTGATTTGGAAAAAGCAGAGGAATACTTAAGAAAAGCCATAGAAAAAGATCCTTTATTTGTGGATCCATACGTCCGGCTTGCTCAAGTATATAGATTAAATAACAAAGAGGAAGAGTTCAGCAGGGTTTTAAATAAGGCATTAGAAATCGATCCAAAAAGCGAGCTTGCTCTTGATATAAAATCAGGAGAGTGTAATTTTATCTGTTTTAAGTAGTTAGTTGAGGATTTTATTGGTCAGGTCTTTAAGAATCTTTTTATAGCGTTTATCCATTCTTGATTTGTTAAGGAAGGTTTCCACCTTAGTATTTAATTTCACAATTTCTCTTTTTGCGTAAGCCAAAGATCCGCTTTGTATCAACAGTTTTCGCATCTGCAGAAGGTCTGATTTCTTTACCTTATTTTTATTCAATATTTTTTTAATAATCTGTTTATTTTTGCTGGATATGTTATAGGCGTGCCAAATAAGCAGGGTTTTTTTTGCTTCTTGAAGATCTGTCAAAGATGATTTGCCGCTTTGTTTTTGTTCGGTGAACATTCCGATTATATCATCTTTTATCTGAAACGCCCTCCCGAGATTCAAGCCAATTTTAAATACTTTATTTATTTCTGATTTATTTGCCCCAGCAAGTATTGCTCCTGTTGCCAAAGGTGCGGCAAAGGTATATATGGCTGTTTTTAAGTCGTATATTTTATATATTTTTTCTTTTTTAATCTTTTCTAAATTCTGAGTGCCGTAAAGAAGTTCAATAAACTCCCCGCTGCCTGTGAATATTGCAGCTTCTATGAATTTTTTCAACGCCCTTTCTTTTAAGGAGAAATCAACTTTTACGCTTAAGAAAGCATGTATTGCAAGGGCATACATTACATCTCCTACGACTATAGCAAGATCGCTACCTGTTGTTTTGGGCGATTTATATCGCTTGAGGTAATTATCAAGCGCTTTATGCATTGAAGGTTTGCCGCGTCTTTTATCCGACCTGTCGATTATGTCGTCATGAACAAGCATAAAGTCATGCAGGAGCTCCAAAGAAAGAGCAGATCTGTACAGACCAGAAGGGTTACTCTTAGAAAACGCTTTGAAGCCTACAATTAGAAGCAAAGGGCGGATTCGTTTTCCGGGTCGCAGAAGAAATTCCTTTATATTATTCGATAATATCGGCGAAATTTTCTTCAATCCGCAGGTTTTATCTATATCTTTGAGGAATATTTTTAACTCTTGATTAAGTGTATTTTTTATTTTATGCAGCATTGTTTTATGATACCATATAGCTAGTTTAATCACAATCAAATTTACTTAGTTTAACTAAACTATGAATTTACTCAGGGCATTAAGAATCGAGTTTTTAAGCGTGAGTATTCTGCCGTTTATTTTCGGCAGTCTAGTCGATATAAGCAGTTTTAAGATCTTAACGTTCTGTTTAGGTATGATTTGTGTTATTTTTATGCATCTAAGCGCTAACTTGATTAACGATTATGCAGATTCTTGCTATGGAGCGGATAATATCGATAAGAGGTTTTATAAACTTTTCGGCGGGTCAAAACTTATACAGGAGGGCGTTTACTCGAAACTGTTTTTCCTAAGACTGTCAATTGGCCTTGCTTTAGTTAGTTTTATAATGGCGATTAGCTTATCTATTTTGGTAAAAAGTTTTATTCCCGTAGTTTCTTTTCTGGTTATAGTTTTTCTCGGTTGGTCTTATTCTGTAGGTTTTTTTCGCTTTGTTTACAGGAGAACGGGAGAGCTTATTATATTTACTCTTTTTGGCCCGGCAATAGTAATGGGAGCTTTCTTTTTACAGACAGGAGTATTCCCTAGTTTTAAGGCGTTTATATTATCAATACCTTTTGGTTTTTTAACAACATCGATTTTATTTGCCAATGAGGTTGCAGATTTTCCTGAGGATAGGTCTGCTAATAAATTAACTTGGGTAAGCATAACGGGGGATAAAAAGGCATATATACTTTATCTGATCTTGATGGTCGGCGCTTTTTTATTTGTTATATTTGGTATGTTTTTAGGTTTTTTAAACTTTTTTTCTATTGCAGTTTTGTTGCTTCTGCCCCTTCTGATAAAAGCAACTAATGTTATAAAACATTATTATAACCAAAAACAAAAGCTGATTTTATCTTCCAAAATCACCATATTAATACATAACGTTGTAAGTATTATTTTAATAATTGACATATTATTATGAAAAAAATTGTAATCATTGGTGCTGGTTTTGCAGGCTTAAGTCTGGCTTGCCGGCTTTCGAGGTATAGGGTTGATTATTCTTTGATTTTGATTGATAAAAGAAAAAAGAGCTGTTTTTTACCTTTGCTTCCCGATGTTATATCAGGTTATTTGCCCCCGGAGCATTTAGAGTATGACATAGCAGCAATAAGCAAGCTTCAAGAGATAGATTATTTAAACGAGGAGGTAGTCAGAATCGACACCAAAGAAAACGTTATTTTTACTGCTAATTCAAGCGTTCAATATGATTTTTTGGTTATCGCTAGCGGTTCAGAAACTAATTTCTTTGATAATCAACAGATGGAGGAAAATGCTTTTAAGTTAGATTGTGTTCAAGATGCGATAAGTATAGTTAATGCAGTCAAATCAAACAATTACGGTTGTGTAATTATTGTTGGGGCAGGTTATACCGGCATAGAGTTAGCGACTAGTCTGCGCAAGCTTTTAACAAAGAATAAACTAGATATTCGTTTACTAATCGTTGAGCGCGAGCGTCAGATACTCAGCGGGCTTGAAGACTGGATGAGGAGCTATGTTTTGAATAATTTAGTTGTTATGAATATAGAAGTTTTGACCAGCTGCGTTATCAAGGAATTCAAAACAAAAGATGTTTTATTGTCAGATAATAATCTTATATCAAATTGTATGGTTATCCAAACAGCCGGTAAAAAGACTCCAGATTTTTTAGATAATATTGATTTCAATAAAGATAATCTCGGCAGGATAAAGGTTGATAGGTATCTAAGAGCAAGTGAAAACTGTTTTGTAATTGGGGACTGCGCAAATTTTAGTTACCAAGAGAAAGCTTTGAGAATGGCTGTTCAGTTTTCCTTATCTGAGGCTGATATTGCTGCCCGCAATATTATTAATACTATCTACGGCATTAAGCTTTATCCTTATAAACCGAAGGATTTGGGATTTATTGTTCCGATGGCTAATTGGAATTCTTGCGGTAAGGTGTTATCTTTTAATACCCAGGGAAAGTTAGCGAGCCTATTGCATTATGCCATGTGCGTATATAGAACCATAGGCCTTCGTAATAAATTTAACTTAATACGTTCTTTGGTGTATAATGGGTAAATATGAAAAAACAAAATAAAACTCTTAGAATATCTTTGGCTCAGATTAATCCCATAGTGGGGGATTTGGATTATAACACTAATAAAATAATCAGTTATATCGCAAAAGCAAAAAAGCTCGGTTCTGATATGGTGGTTGTTCCTGAGCTGGCGATTACCGGATACCCGCCGGAAGATCTTTTATTAAAGAAGCATTTTATCGATGATAATCTTAAATATCTTAAGAAAATAAGAAAACATACAAAAGATATTATCTGTATTGTTGGTTTTATAGATAAAAAAGACAAATATATTTATAATGCAGCCGCAGTAATCAACAATACTAAATTAAAGGGAGTGTACCATAAGATAAATTTGCCTAATTACAGCGTATTCGATGAAAAACGATACTTTACTAGCGGTGAAAATTCGCCAATTTTTTCTATCAAAGGCATTAATTTTGGTGTGAATATTTGCTGGGATATATGGCAGGATAACAATATCACCAAAACACTCAGCAAGAAGGGAGCAAAACTGATTATCAATATTTCCGCATCGCCTTTTCATATTGGCAAAAGGCATTTTAGGAGACAGGGTTTAATTAAGCGTATTGATGAAAATAATATCGCCATCGCTTATTGCAATCTTGTCGGAGGCATAGATGAGCTTGTGTTTGACGGTGACAGCCTTATTATGGATAGGGATAAAAAAATAGTTGCAATTGCCAATCAATTCAAAGAGGAGCTTGTCAGCGCAGATCTGCCGGTTAAAGATTATTTGAGCAATAATCAAGATAAATCCGTGATTAAGCTAAAAGGCGCTATAAAAAATAGACCAGTTTTAAATAATACGTCTTATGTTGCTTTGGATACGTTATCTGAAATATACGGTTCTTTGGTTTTAGGCACCAGGGATTATGTCTTGAAGAACGGGTTTAAAAAAGTTGTTATCGGCCTAAGCGGGGGGATCGATTCGAGTCTTGTTGCGGCTATTGCTGTTGATGCGGTTGGAAAGAATAATTGCCTGGGGGTTTTTATGTCCTCGCGTTTTACCTCACGGGCTTCAATAGACGATAGTTTAGAGCTTTCAAAGAAACTGGGAATAGAGACTTTTTCCATACCGATAGAAGATATCTTCAGGTCTTACCTTAAAACTTTAGATAATGTTTTTAAAGATAGAAAGTCAGATATTACAGAAGAGAACATTCAGGCGCGCATAAGAGGCAATATTTTAATGGCTTTATCTAATAAATTCAAATGGCTGGTATTAACTACAGGCAATAAAAGCGAGATATCAGTTGGATACTGTACTCTTTATGGAGACATGGCCGGAGGCTTTGCAGTGTTAAAAGATGTGCCTAAGACTTTGGTTTATAAGTTGGCAGAGTTTTTTAATAAGAATAACGGTAATATAATACCTGATAGAATACTTAAAAAAGCTCCTAGCGCTGAACTTAAAGCGAACCAAAAAGACCAGGACAAGCTTCCTGCTTACGATGTCTTAGATGAGATATTAAAATATTACGTAGAAGATGATTTACCTGTGGACAAAATTCGAAAAAAGACAGGTAAGGGGTTGAATTTAATAAGAAGAATCGTGAAATTGGTTGATTCAAACGAATATAAGCGCCGACAGGCTCCAGTGGGGGTTAAGATATCCAAGAAGGCTTTTGGTAAAGACAGGCGTCTTCCCATCATTAACAAGTATAAAGATTATTAGTCTGATATATAAACAAAAAAACCCTTTTTAAAAGGGTTTTCTTGTAAGGAGATAATCCTTGGTGGCTCCCGCTATCTAACTGCCTCCTTGTTTTATCTTGAAATCTATAGTAACTATAACTTATATTGCGGGTTAAATCAAGGGACTTAGATTGATTAATTGAAAGCGTTTTCTTTTTGGTAGTGTTTGGTATAATGAGAATAGTTTTTCCTTGAAAAAATCCAAAGGTGTTTTGATGTTACAGGTTAATTTTAAAAATGTTTCCTGCAATAGCGATGCCACAGCTTTTATCGTGGATAATCCAGATGCCTGGAAACGGGATATAGAAGCGAGAATCAAAAAATAATATATATGAAAAAAGCATTGTTGGTTGTTGATGTACAGAATGATTTTTGTTCCCGTGGCGCTTTGGCTGTAAAAGAGGCTGATAGTATAATCCCTGTAATTAATAAATATATCGAGCTATTCGAAAAAAAATCTTTGCCGATTTTTGCCTCCCGCGATTGGCACCCCAAAGAGACCACGCACTTTAAAGATTTTGGGGGTCCGTGGCCAACTCATTGTGTGATGGATACATTTGGCGCAGAGTTTAACTGCCGGCTAAAGCTTACTTCTAAAACGGTTATTATCTCTAAAGGGATAGATAAAGAAAAAGACAGCTATTCTGATTTTCAGGCTTTCACTGGGGGAGGCGAAGCGTTTTTGGATGTTTTGAAAAGATTTAATATAGATGAGCTTTTTGTTTGCGGTATAGCCACGGATTATTGCGTTAAGGCTTCTGTAATAGATGCTTTAAGATACGGCTTTAAGGTAAATGTTTTAGTGGATGCGGTAAAGGCAGTGAATTTATCATCCGATGACGGTGAAAAAGCGCTGGATGAGATGAATAAATCAGGAGCTGTTAGCCTTACGTTTGAAAGAGTAGGAAAAATAATTTCTGATTGAAGAGTTTTTAAAAAGATTATTGTTTAAAAGTTGGATTTTCAGGTTATTAGTTTGTATAATGGGATTAATAAAAAAAGGTAGTGTATGCAATTAACTAGTTCTGCATTCGTTGATAATGGTATGATTCCTGTAAAATACACATGTCAGGGGCAGGATATAAATCCTGATTTGATTATCGAAGGCATTGCGGAAAATACAAAGAGCTTAGCTTTGATAATGGATGATCCTGATGCGCCGATTGGTACCTGGGTTCATTGGGTAGTCTTTGATATTCCTGTAATTGGTCGTATTGAAGAAAATACAATTCCCGGAAAACAAGGGAAAAATACTGCAGGAAGATTAAATTATCATGGGCCCTGCCCGCCTTCAGGCACCCACCGATATTTTTTTAAGATATATGCATTGGATAGTTTCCTGGATTTAGATAAATATGCAACCAAGGCCGAATTAGAATCCAGTATGCAGGGTCATATTTTGGACCAGGCGCAGTTGGTGGGTTTGTATAAGAAAAAATAGTTTTTAGTGCTTTGGTTCTAGATGTATTACTACATCGGTTACGCCAACAAGACGGTTTTTAATCAGTATTTCGATTTGGTTGCTGATTTCGTGGGCTTTTTCTATCGGCATTGCCGGCTCAACCTGGACATGCAAGTCAAGGTTGATATCGTCTTCTCTTCCTCTGGAGCGAATTTTATGACAGCTTATTACTCCTTTTACCGACAGGACTATATCTGATATTTCTTTAGTGTTCTTTATTGGTTGAGTATCGCATAAAATAGCGGAGCTAGATCTTGCTATTTTTATGCCGCTGTAGGCAATAAAAATAGATATAAGTATTGCGACTATAGGATCGATTATGGGAAATCCCAGTTTTGTAAAAATCAGAGCAACAAATACAGAACCTGTAGTTAAAAGGTCGGCTTTTGTGTGTATGGCGTCTGCTTTTAAAATATCGCTTTTTAATAACCGGCCTTGTTTGAGCTCGTATTTGACCACGAATATATTTACGACAAAGGTAGCTAACATAACGACAAAGCTTAATAAACTTATGCTAGGTGTAATAGGGTTTTTAAGTTGGGGTATAGATACTCTTAACAGATTAAAGGCAATCACAAACAAAACGAGAGATATAAAAAAAGAAAAAAGGGTTTCGTATTTTTTATGGCCGTAGGGGTGTTCTGCGTCCTTAGGTTGTGAGGCAATATGAATTCCAATAAGGGCAATTATATTGGATGTGCCGTCAGATAAAGAATGGAATCCGTCCGCGGTAATGCTATGGCTTGTGATTAAAAGACCATAAACGATTTTAACTGCAGCTACAGCCCAATTAAGAGCAAGAATCGCGATCAGTACCTTTTTTATTTTAGCGAAACGCTGGAATCCTGTTGTGGGTATATGCATAAAACTTATTATACTCTCAAAGAAAAATTATTGCAATTTTTGATATTTCCTTTGATAATTCTGTTATTTATTATAAAATGTACTAGCTATGGATAAATTCTTTATTGAAAAAAAGATCTATTACCACGATACGGATTGCGGTAAGGTAGTTTATTATGCAAATTATCTAAAATATCTGGAAGAAGCAAGGACGGAGTTTTTCTTATCCCGCGGCATAGAATTAAAAAAATTAGCGCAAGAAGGGATACTTTTTGTAGTTGCTAAAGTTGATATTGATTATAAGGTTTCAGCCAGATATCAGGATGTTTTACGTATCTACTGCGAAGTGGCAAGCGTGAAAAAGGTGGCTATCGAGTTTGTTAACACCATTAAAAGGGATTCTACAGTTATTTCTCAGGCAACAGTCGTGCTTGTTTGCGTGGGTGTAGACTTTAAACCAAGGTCATTGCCTGAAGATATCAAGCAACTTTTATTGTCGTGAGAATTTGGGATATTCCCCCTTCAAAGTTATGCCGGCAGCATCTTTTAGGTGAGCATCGCGAGCTACATGCGATATGGAGTATCCTTATTAATTCAAAAAAAGGATATTCGCGTCATCCAGAGGTTTTAAGGTGGAGAGGCAAACTAAAAGCATTGTATGCAAGACATCAGGCGCTTTGTGCAGAATTGGCCAAAAGAGGTTATAATCATAAAAGCCCCCTAGATAAGAAAAAGGCAAAAGGAAATAGTTCTCAGGATAAGTTAATAGATTCAATAAGAAAACAAAAGTATATTTTGAAGAAAAAACAGTGTAATTGCAGGGTTTAAAATGCATAGGATATTATTTGAAATAGGAAACTTTAAGGTTTATAGCTACGGATTTATGATCGCTTTGGGTTTTGTTGTTGCGTTATTGTTTTCAGTCAGGGAAGCGAAATCCAGGGGTTTAAATATTTCTTTGCTGCAGGATTTGTTTTTTTGGATTGTTTTAATTGGTTTTTTTGGAGCGCGCATAGTTTATATTTTGACCCAATGGCAGTATTTTATAGTCCATCCGTTTGAATTATTGTTGTCAAAAGGCGGTTTTGTTTTTTATGGCGGTTTTATATTCGGGCTTATAGCGGCAATGATATTTTTAAAAGTTAAGCGCGTTGCTTTTTATCCTATCGCTGATATCATCATGCCTTATTTGGCGCTAGCGCATGCTTTTGGCAGGGTGGGGTGCTTTCTAAACGGCTGTTGTTATGGTGTGCCCACTCAGGCTTTTTACGGAGTTAGGTTCCCGGCTGATTGTGCTGCCGGTCAGATTGCCGGAAGGTTAATCCCTACGCAGCTTATATCAGCCAGCGCACTTTTAATAATATTTTTGGTTCTTGTGGCAATAAAGAAAAAGACAAATATTCAGGGCCTGGTTTTTTGGTTTTATGTTTTTCTTTATTCTTTGACAAGATTTTTAATTGAATTTATCCGTTATGACTACCGCGGCAATATTGGAATTTTCTCTATTTCCCAGGTATTTGCCATTTGTTTTACAGGGATTTCGCTGTTTATGATACTAAGGCTTAAAAAGATTACAAAAAATCCTTCTAATAATGTATAATGACTTATTATGAAACTACTGGAAATTAAGAAATATCCGGATAAGATTCTTAAAAAAACCTGTGAAGACATAGTTGAAGTTACGGAAAAAGAACTAAAGTTGTTTGATAGTATGCTTTATACAATGAAGCATTTTTACGGCATTGGTTTAGCCGGTCCGCAGGTGGGAATTTTAAAGAATATAATTGTTGTTGATATCGGTGAAGGGCCGGTAAAATTAATTAATCCAAAGGTTGTTGCTTTAAATGGCAGCGGTGTTATGAAAGAAGGTTGTCTGAGCGTTCCTGGAGTGGACGTGGAAGTTGAACGCGCCTATAAAATTACCGTATTGGGAGTAAATGAAAAGGGAAATGATGTTGAACTTAAGGTAAGGGGTTTACTGGCTAGAGTTTTATTGCATGAGATTGACCATTTAAGAGGCAAAACAATAGTAGATTATATGCAGTTTTTTGATAAGATGAAGTTTAATTTAAAGGGAAGATGATATGAGCGAGTGCAAAATAGAACAGAATAAAAAGTATTGTAATTGCAGTTATGATTCCTGCGGTAAAAAAGGCATATGCTGCGATTGTCTGCATTATCATAGAAAACAAGGGCAAATGCCTGCGTGTTTTTTCCCCGATGATATTGAAAAAGCATATGACCGCTCAATTGATAAATTTATTGAAGTGTATAATGAAAGAGGCGCGTGGTGGTAGACGGTAATCAGCTGTATGATTTATTGATTATTGGTGCTGGTCCTGCGGGTTTGACTGCTGCAATATATGCTGGGCGTTCAAGGCTGAATACGCTTGTTTTTGAGTCTGCGTCTAATTTAAGTCAGGCTATGCTTACAGACGATATTGAAAATTACCCTGGTTTTCCCGAGGGTATTACTGGAATGGAGTTGGTTGAAAAATTTAAAACTCAGGCGAAGAATTTTTCAGCTAAGATAATGAGCAAGGAAGTAAAAAAAATCGAACAGGCCGATCTTGAAGGCAAGAAAGTATGGGCTGTTTATACCGATGACGGGCAAGTTTTTAAGAGCCTGTCCGTCATTATCGCAACTGGCGCAAAGCCGAAACAGCTTGGCGTTGATGGGGAAAATCTTTTACGCGGTAAGGGTGTTTCGTATTGTGCAACTTGCGATGCTGCTTTTTTTAAAAATAAGAAAGTCGTTGTTGTCGGAGGTGGAGATACGGCTATTGAAGAGGCGCTTTTTCTCACGCGTTTTGCCAGTGAAGTTGTTGTTGTGCACAGAAGGAATAAACTTCGCGCTACAAAGATCCTGCAGGAAAGAGCATTGGAGAATAAAAAGATAAGTTTTTTGTGGGAATCCAATCTAGTATCCATAGAAGGAAAGCAGAAAGTAGAAGGTGTGATTTGTGAAAATGTAAATACAAAACAAAAAAGCTCGTGTAAATGCGACGGGGTTTTTATATTTGTTGGCTATGAGCCAAATACATCTTTTTTAAAAGCCTTGCTTAATGCCGACGACTCAGGTTATCTTATCGTTAATAAAAAGCTAGAAACGTCATCTAAGGGTATCTTCGCCTGCGGAGACTGTTGCCAGAAGCACTTAAAACAGGTTATAACTGCCTGCGCCGAAGGTGCGTTGGCATATCACTATAGCTTTTCATATATTAATGAAGTCAAAGGGATTGTTTATAAATAAATCAACTCGAGAAAGGAGTTACTCATGGAGATTGAAATAAGAGAGGATAATTTTAAAACAGAGGTGTTGGAGTCTAAAATCCCTTGTTTGGTGGATTTTTGGGCCGAGTGGTGCGGGCCTTGTAAAATGATCGCACCTTCTTTAAAAGAAATTGCTCAAGAGTATAAAGATAAGATCAAGGTTTGTAAAATAAATATTGATGAAGCTTCTTCTATCGCCAGTAGCTATGGTATAATGAGCATACCTACGTTAATGGTTTTTAAGGATGGATCGGTGCAAAATAGCGCAGTAGGTGCTTTGCCAAAATCAGACATAGTCTCCTTGATAAAGTCTTATGTATAAATTAGTTGTAATAGTTTCTTTTATTATGATATAATTGAAAAGTCAAAATGGAAAACCAAGGCAAAATATTAGTTGTTGATGACGAGGAAGTTATAAGAAGTCTTTTAAAAGACGCTCTTACAGACTTAGGATATGAGGTCACTACCTGTCCTAACGGTCAAAGCGGTATAAAAGAGGGGACATCAAATAGTTTTGATACGGTCATAACCGATATTCGACTTCCTGATATCGACGGGATACACCTGTTGGGTGAAATAAAAAAAGCAGACCCCGAAGCTGTAGTTATTGTAGTTACCGGGTATCCGTCTTTTGACAGCGTTCGCGATGCCTTAAAGTTAGGTGCTCACGATTATCTTACCAAGCCTTTTAATATCGATGAGATTACTTTTACCATAAAAAAAGCCGTGCTTTTCCGTCAGACTTTAAAAAGGAACAAAGAATTGGTTGAAGAGCTTGAAAGAAAAAACATGCTTTTAGAGCAGCAGAATGCGATACTTGAGGTAAGGGTAAAGGAACGTACTGCAAATCTGCAGAAGCTCTATAGCGACTTAAGAAAAACATATATAGATACGATTAAGGCTTTTGCCGACGCCTTAGACGCTAAGGATCATTATACGAGAAGTCACTCTGAAAATGTTACCCGTATTGCAGTAAAGATTGCAGAACAGCTGGGTCTATCTTCCAATGAGATAGAAGATATAAGAGAAGCAGCACAATTGCACGATTTGGGAAAAATCGGAATTGATGATGTGGTTTTAAGAAAGCCGGGTAAGCTCAACGATGAAGAGTGGGAGAAGATAAAAAGCCATCCCTTAAAAGGTGCTCAGATTTTGGAGCATTTAGGGTATTTAAAGAACATAACCGAGATTATAAAACAGCATCATGAAAAATATGACGGAACGGGTTATCCAGTTGGCTTAAAAGGGACAGAAATCAAACTTGGGGCAAGGATTGTTTCTTTGGCTGATTCTTTCGAGGCGATGACATCAGAGAGACCATACAGAAAAACTCCTTTAAAAAAAGAAGAAGCAATCAATGAAATAAAGAAGAATTCCGGCACCCAATTCGACCCGATGATTGTTGAAACCTTCCTTAAGATAGTAGATAAATTTTAACAGATAAAACCCTCTATTTACGTGCGTAACAATATTTTATTTATTACTCTCAGTAATATCGGAGACGCAATGCTTGCTCTTCCTGTGTTGGATATTTTAAAAGATAAATATCCTGACTCTAGAATTACAGTCTTGGCAAGTGAACGTTCAGAAGTTATTTTTAATAATGATCCTTCATTAGAGAGAGTTATAATATACAATAAAGCCTGTTCGTTAGCTGAAAAGTTCAAGCTTATAAAAGATTTAAGAAAAGATTATTTTGACTTAATTGTTGATTTGCGTAACAGCGCATTCCCAATTTTGTTGCGTGCTAAAAGAAAAACCACTCCCTTAGATCATATTTTAAAAAAGAATAGACATATAACTAATTGGCATATTGCTAAATTGCGCAGGATTATCAAAGAGATTAATTTTAATGCCAAAAGGCAAAGTTTTTATGTCGATAAAGATTCAAGCAGGTTTATTATGGATAAGTTACAAGAGTTAGGGATAAAAGATGGTTCATTTGTAGCTTTGGCTGTAGGTGCGAGAAGTTATTTAAAATGCTGGGATAAAGATAAATTCTTGGTTTTATGCAGGAGGATTATTGAAGAACTTAATTTAGATCTGGTTTTAATAGGCGATGCTAAAGATAAGCCTGTTTGCGATTATATTCAGGGTAGTTTAAAAAGAAAAGTTTTTAATTTAACTGGCCAGACCACGTTAAAACAACTTGCTGCTCTTTTATTAAAATCAAAATTACTTATTGCTAATGATAGCGGTATTATTCATTTGGCGAGTTATTTGAATGTACCTATTTTAGGTCTATACGGGCCCACGGACTACAAAAAATACGGCCCTTGGTCTGTAACAAATATTGTTGCAAGAATAAATTTGGACTGTGCACCTTGTGAAAAGGCCCATTGCAGATTTGACGAAGTTAAATGTTTAACCAGGTTGGACAGCGATTTCGTATTTGGTAAACTTAATAATTTAATTAATGAATTATAAACGTATTCTGGTTATAAGAACAGATAGGATCGGAGATGTGGTTATATCTACCGCGGTTATAAAAAACCTAAGAGAAGTTTTTCCGGATAGTTTTATCGCAATGATGGTTACTGCTTATACACGAGGAGTCGTTAAGAATAATCCGTTTTTAAACGAAGTAATAATTTATGATAAACGCGGCAAACATAAAAGCTGGTTGGCAACTTTAAGGTTTGCCTTAGGCTTAAGAAAGAAAAAATTCGATTTGGCAATAATTTTTCATCCCACTAATAGGGCGCATTTAGTAAGTTTTCTTGCCGGGATTCCTAAAAGAGTCGGCTTTAACAGGAAAATGGGGTTTTTGCTTACGGATAGAATTAAAGACACAAAACATGAAGGAAAAAAACACGAGTTAGAGTATTGCCTGGATTTGTTAAGATATTTAGGAATAAAGATCGAATCAAAAGATACATTTGTGGGCTTAGATAAGGCCGCCCAAGAAAATGTAGACCGTTTATTAACAGAAAAGGGAATTGATAGTAGAGATAAATTCATTCTTGTTCATCCCGCAGCGAGCTGTCCTTCTAGAAGATGGCCGGTTGAGAGATTCAGCCAGCTTTGCGATAAACTAATTGATAAATACAATATTAAAATTGTTTTTATTGCTTCAAATGATCAAAAGCATATTTGTGCTGATGCGATTAAAGGCATGAAATCACCGGCTATTGATTTTTCCGGTAGATGCAATATTGAAGAGCTGTGTTGTTTGATAAATAGATCCAGTCTTTTTGTCTCTAATGATTCAGGGCCGGTACATATAGCAGCAAGTTTGAATGTTCCAGTGGTAGCGATTTTTTCCCGTAACCAGCCGGGATTATCTCCTATAAGGTGGGGGCCTTTAGGCAAAAGAAGTCGTGTTGTAAAAAAGGATGCAGGTTGTGCGATTTGCCTTGCCCATGCGTGTAAAAATCATTTTAAATGCCTGGATTTGATTACAGTTGATGATCTCTTAAGCGTTATTGACGAATTAGGCAATTTATGCTAATATTACCCTTTCAGAAAACATGAATAAAACAAGATTAAAATCAATAGTTTCGCGGTTTTCAAAAGCAAGAATACTGGTCGTAGGAGATGTTATTCTCGATGAGTATATCTGGGGTCATGTTACCCGGATTTCTCCAGAGGCACCTGTACCGGTTGTGCATGCTTACAGACGTTCCTTTATGCCCGGAGGTGCTGCCAATGTTTCCTATAATATAAATACTTTGGGCGGGAAGTCTTCTATTGTCGGAGTTGTAGGGCAAGATAAGAATAAAGATATTTTGGTTCATCAGCTTAAAGCAAGGCATATTGATACCAAAGGAATATTGTCCGATAGCAAGCGACATACCACTTTAAAAAGCCGTATAATAGCAAAACATCAGCAGGTGGTAAGGGTTGATTGGGAAAATGTCGATATAGTCTCATCTAGCGTGACTGCCAGGATAATGAGTTTTGTTGAAAAGAATATAAGCAAGTTTGACGCTGTTATAATCGAAGATTACGGTAAGGGTGTTATCAGCGAAAGACTATTGTCAGATTTAATTCCTTTTGTGCGTTCTAAAGGTAAGATTATTACTGTTGATCCCAAAGAAGAACATTTTAAGCTTTACAAAAATGTTTCCGGTATTACGCCTAATTTAAGCGAAGCGGAAAATGCAATCAGGAATTTAAAGATTAAAGATACAGAAAATAAATTTAATATAGATTCCGACAAGATATTCAATCTTAATGATCTGAATTCAGCTGCAAAGAAGATCATAAATTATTTGGGTTTAGATTCTCTGCTTGTTACTTTAGGTGAAAATGGTATGAGGCTTTTTGAAAAAAATGGAAAGAAGACTCATATTCCAACATTCGCTCAGGAAGTTTTTGATGTTTCAGGTGCCGGAGATACGGTCATATCTGCGTTTACGCTTTCTTTAGCCTGTGGCGCAAGTTTTTCAGATGCTGCCAAAATCGCTAATATTACTGCTGGGATTGTTGTGGGTAAGGTAGGGACCGCAGAGGTTACTAAACAAGAGTTGTTTAAGAAAATCAGGGATTTATAATATGGATGTTATCGGCGTAATTCCGGCAAGATACGGTTCAACGAGGTTTGAAGGAAAAATTTTAGCCAATATCATGGGTAAACCCATGATTCAGCACGTATGGGAAAGGGCAAAGCAAGCTACAAGTTTGGATGATTTGATTATTGCTTGTGATAATCAACTTGTGTTTGAAGTAGCTAAGGCATTTGGCGCAAATGTTGTTTTTACAGCCAAGGCGCATACTTGCGGAACAGACAGGATTGCCGAGGTGGTAAATCCTTTGGATGTTAAAGTAATCGTCAATATTCAGGCTGATGAGCCGTTATTGGAGCCGGCGTTAATAGATCAGTTAGTCTTAAGTATTCTTGAAGATAAAGACGTATACATATCAACTCTTGCTAAACGAATTAACAATTTCGACGAATTTATCGATAAAAATATAGTAAAGGTTGTTTTGGACAAGGATAATTTTGCTTTGTATTTTTCCAGATCGCCTATTCCATATTTGAGCGAAGATATTGATATCAGCAGAACAACAATTTATAAACATCTCGGTCTTTATGCATACACTAAGGAATTTTTATTTACATTTAAGAATCTCGCTGTATCGGGTCTGGAGAAGTCCGAACGCCTTGAACAATTACGTGTTCTAGAAAACGGTTTTCGCATAAAAGTTATTGAAACTTCTCTTGAAACAATCGGGGTGGACACTCAAGAAGATTTAGATAAGGTAAAACAAATTTTACAAAGAAAAACTAATGGTTACAGTTCGTAACATTAAGATTGGTTCTGGAAAAGGACTGGTTTTTATTGCCGGTCCATGTGTTATTGAGTCGGAGAATCTTACCCTTAAGATAGCCGATAGACTTAAAAAGCTAAGCCTAAAGCTGAAAGTTCCGATAATATTTAAAAGTAGTTTCGATAAGGCAAACAGGATGTCTTTGGATTCCTATAGGGGGCCGGGGCTTAAAAAAGGTTTGAGTATTTTAAGAAAAGTAAAACAAGAAACAGGTCTTGTTATATTAAGTGATATACATTGTGTTTCTCAAGTTGATGCCGCTTCGGAGGTTTTGGATATAATTCAGATTCCGGCATTTTTGTGCCGTCAGACTGATCTTGTGGTTGAAGTTGCAAAAACTAAAAAGGCAGTTAATTTAAAAAAAGGGCAGTTTATGGCTCCTAGAGATTTAGGCCCGATCATTAATAAAATTGTATCTCAAGGCAATAAAAATATAATTCTTACTGAAAGAGGGGTAAGTTTTGGTTATAACAATTTGGTAACTGATATGCGTTCTTTAGCTATTATGCGCGGGTTTGGTTATCCGGTTATTTTTGATGCTACTCATAGTGTTCAGGTTCCTGGCGGTAAGGGAACTTGTTCTGGCGGACAAAATGAGTTTATTGAACCTCTTGCGCGTGCAGCAGTCGGTTTTGGTTGCGATGGAGTGTTTTTGGAAGTTCATCCAAACCCAGGCAAAGCGCTTTGCGACGGGGCTAATTCTTTAAAGTTACAAAGGCTGGAAAATTTATTAAAGGATTTGATTAAGATTGATAAGGTTTTAAAATGAGCATAAAAAGAGCAAAAGAGGTTTTAAAGATAGAAGCTGATTCGATCAAAGATCTTATTGGAAAACTGGATAAAGATTTTTTAAAGGCAGTTGGTTTTATTGAAAGTTGTAAAGGTCGCGTGGTAATAACCGGTGTTGGAAAAGGCGGTCTTATAGGCCAGAAGATTTCGGCAACTCTGTCTTCTTTGGGGACGCCCAGTTTATGGCTGCATTCAACAGAGGCTATACACGGAGATTTGGGTCGCGTAACTCAAGATGATGTCGTTGTGGTAATGTCCAACAGCGGTGAAACTCAGGAAGTAAAACAGCTGTTGCCTATATTGAAGAAACTTGGTTCAAATATAATCGCGATCACGGGAAATAAAAAATCATCCTTAGCAAAACATGCAGATTGCGTTTTGGATTCTTCGGTAAAAAAAGAGGCCTGTTCTTTGGGGTTAGCTCCTACATCGTCAACAACAGCAATGCTGGCTTTGGGTGACGCCTTGGCGGTTTGTGTTTTAGATAGAAAAGGTTTTAAAAAAGAGGATTTTGCATTTTTACATCCCGGCGGTAATTTAGGTAAAAGGCTTTTGCTTAAAGTCGAAGATATAATGCGTAAAGGCAAAAACAACCCGATAGTAAAACAGGTTCAGACTGTAAAAGAGGCTCTTTATGCGATTACAGAAGCTCGAGCAGGCGCTGCCTGTGTAGTTGACACAAAAGGCAAACTCGTAGGTATTTTCACCGATGGCGACTTAAGAAGGCATCTTGAGATAGACGATAACCTGTCAAATAAGAAAATCAGTTTTGTGATGACGAAGAATCCAACTACGATAACCGGCGATAAGCTTGCCAGTGAAGCGTTGAGTGTTTTAAGAAGAAAGAAAATTGATGAAATACCTGTCGTGGATAAAAATAATAAACCCGTGGGCGTCGTGGATATTCAGGATATTTTAAGTGCAGGGCTCGTGTAGATTATGGACATGGAAGAAAGACTAAAAAAAATAAAATTACTGCTTTTAGATGTTGATGGTGTTTTGACTGACGGCAGAATTATATATGATAGTTCTGGAAAAGAGCTGAAGCTTTTTAACGTGCATGATGGAATGGGCGTACATTTACTTCATAAGCAGAATATTCCTACGATTATAATTACTGCTAAAGCTTCCCGTGCGATAAAGCCGCGCGCTAAAGATATGTCTGTAGAGAAAGTTTATGATAATCTTATGCCTAAATCCCGAGTCTTTGACAAGATCCGTACAGAATATGGCATCGAGGCAAATGAAGTTTGTTTTATTGCAGATGATTTAGTTGATATCTCAGCAATGAAATTAGCCGGTTTTGCAGTTGCTGTAAATAATGCCTGCGAGCAGGTAAAGCAGATTGCGCATTACGTTACTAAGCTTTCCGGCGGCAAAGGTGCGGTAAGAGAAGTAAGCGAGCTTATCCTTAAATCTCAGAATAAATGGGATGAGGCACTCAAGGATTATGTATAAAAAAATAATCTTCAATTTAACTCTATTATTATTTGTTCTTTGCTTCGCTTGTATTGCTGAAAGTGAGACTGAGAGTGATCAGCAGATAACTGATTTTAATCTTTCCGGTTATTCTCAACAGGGCAAAAGAACCTGGGACGTTAAAGGCAAAACTGCGGATTTTCTCGACGAAATGGTAAATCTTTCTGATATTGATGCCAATTCTTATAAGGATACAGAAACAATAAATTTGATTGCTGACAAGGGAGTGTTTGATAAAAGCGAAGGCAAACTGCATTTGCAGGATAATGTTGTTATCACCACCGATTCAGGTGCAAAGTTAATTACTGATTCTCTTGATTGGAGTCAGAGTGAAGATGAGATCAATACAGAAGACAAGGTTAATATTGAGCATCCTGCTTTTAATGCTGACGGTAAGGGTTTAAAGGCACATCCAAGTCTTGATAAAGCCTCTCTTTTAAAAGATGTAGAAGTCACCCTTAAGGAAGAAGATGATATAAAACTAAAAACAGTCGAGGATGGCTCTGACGAGCGTACAGTCATTACTTGTGATGGCCCATTGGAAGTTGATTACGAAAAAGGCATGGCTATTTTTTATGAAAATGTTAAAGCAAGCAACAAAGTCCAAGGCGATATTTACTGCGATGAGTTATTTACTTTTTTTAAGCCAGAGAATAAAGATGATCAAGCAGCTGACGACAGCTTGACCGGTAAAGGCGGGAAAATAGATAAGATCGTAGCTAAGGGCAATGTAAAGATAGTTAAGGGTGAAAATATCACCTTTAGCGATGAAGCGGTTTATGATGCGGTAGAAAAGAAAATAATTTTAACAGGAACTCCGAAATTATTTATTTATTCGGACGATATGGAGTAGGATATGCATTTATTGGAAATAAAAGGTCTTACTAAATCTTATGACGGCAAAACTGTTGTGCGTCATGTTGATATGGTTGTACGCCGCGGGGAGATAGTTGGTCTTTTAGGGCCAAATGGCGCTGGTAAAACTACTACCTTTTATATGGTGGTTGGGGTTATTGCACCAAACAAGGGAAAGATTATTTTTGATAACCAGGATATTACCAGGCTTCCTATTCATCAACGTGCACGTTTTGGGATAGGATATCTAGCACAGGATTCGTCAGTTTTCAAACGCCTGACAGTAGAAGAAAATATCCTAGCGATATTAGAAACTATGCCTTTTACTGCCAAGGAGCGAAAGGCAAGACTTTATAGCTTATTGGAAGAGTTAAATATCGCACACTTAGCAAAACATAAGGCATTTACCTTGTCAGGTGGTGAAAGACGCCGTCTTGAAATCACTAGGGCATTAGCAACAAATCCTTCATTTATTCTTTTGGATGAACCTTTTTCAGGTATTGATCCGATAGTGGTAGCAGAAGCACAAAGCATAATCCAGGATTTAAGAAATAAAGGATTAGGGATATTGTTGACCGACCATAACGTCAGAGAGACTTTAGCGATAACAGACAGAGCTTATTTAATAGCAGAAGGAAAGATTCTTATTTCAGGTGGCGCTCAGGATTTGATTAAGGATCCCAAGGCAAGAGAGATATACCTGGGCGAAAAATTTAAAATGTAGGAAGGATTGTCAGAGACATGCTAAAAACACAGATAATTAAAACGGAAAATGATGTTACTCACTTTTCGGTTAACCTTACAGGTAAGCGTATAACCGATAAGATGGAAGAGACCTATAAACAAATTAGTAAAGAAGCTAAAATCCCCGGATTTCGTCCTGGTAAGGCTCCGGAGGAACTGATTAAAAAACAGTATTCTAAGCTGGCCGAACAAGAAACTATTAAAATGTTGGTTCCTGATCTCTATGATGAGGCTGTAAAAAAAGACAACATCGAGCCTATCGATATGCCTAATATTAGCGATGTAAATTTAGAAGGTGAAACTTTATCGTTTAATGTCAAAGTAGAAGTAAAGCCGAAAATTGAGATTAAAAAGTATAAGGGGTTAGATATTAATCTTGAACCAATTGAGGTAACCAAAGAAGATATAGAAAAAGCGATGGATACTTTAAAACAGCAAAAAGGAAAAGATATCCAGGTTAATGATAAATTCGCCAAGTCCTGTGGTTATTATTCACTTAACGATATGCACGAGTCTTTAAATAAAGAAATTTATCTGCAAAAAGAGCATGAGCGCATACAAAAAATGAGGGTACAATTGGTAGATCAGCTTAAACAAAATTGTAACTTTAAATTGCCCGAGAAGCTTGTTCAGAGGCGTTTTCATGAGTTAGTTGAGAATACCAAAAAAGAACTGATGACCAGATACGGATTTACCGAGCAGCAGTTTCAGGAAAAAGAATCCGAATTCAAAGAGCGTCTTAAAAAAGATGCCGAAGATGATGTTTGGGTTTATCTTGTTTTTGAAGAGATAGCAAAAAAGGAAAATATTGCGATAGAGCATAATTTTATTCAGAAAGTTTTTGATTTTCTTCTTACCAGCGCAGCTTGGAAAAAGATAGAAAAAAAGTAAATAAATAACAATTTTTTAAAAATTTACCCATAAGGAGGAAATAATGACTAGTAAAATGCAGTCACTTGTACCTATGGTCATTGAGCAGACTTCGCGAGGATACGAAAGGGCTTATGATATTTTTTCACGGCTGTTAAAAGACAGGATTATTTTTATTGGTACGCCTATTGATGATAATGTTGCAAATATCGTTATTGCCCAGATGTTGTTCTTGCAGATGGAAGACACAAAAAAGGAAATCAATATGTATATAAATTCTCCCGGTGGTTCGATTACCGCGGGACTTGCTATTTATGATACGATGCAGTTTGTTAAGCCTGACGTTTCCACTTATTGCGTAGGACAAGCTGCGAGTATGGGGGCCTTATTGTTGGCAGCCGGTAAAAAGGGTAAAAGATTTGCTTTACCGCACTCGCGAATTATGATTCATCAACCATGGGGTGGTGTACAAGGCCAAGCCGCGGATATTTCCATACAAACTAAAGAGATTTTACGTTTAAGAGACAAACTTAATCAGATTCTTGCTGGGCATACTGAGAAAGATATAGAACAGATTAAAAAAGACACCGATAGGGATTATTTTATGTCAGCTGACGAGTCTAAAGATTACGGTATAATCGATTCAGTAATTAATAACAAAACAAAGTAGTCAATTAAACTAATGATTAAATAAGTGAGGAGAAATTGTTTTATGAAAAAGAATTACCTTCTTACCCCCGGGCCTACGCCATTGCCGCCTGAGGTAATGGAATCTTTAGCAAGACCAATAATTCATCACAGGACTCCGCAGTTTTTAAGTATTTTTAAAGAGGTTTGTGTTGGATTAAAATACGTATTCGCCACAAAGCAGGATTGTTTTGTTTTTACGTCTTCGGGGACCGGTGCAATGGAATCAACTGTCGTTAATTTGCTATCGGCAGGTGACACAGCAATATGTGTAAACGGTGGTAAATTCGGTGAACGTTGGGGTAAGCTTTGCCAGGCTTATGGAGTTGAGCCGGTAATTGTTGATGTCGAATGGGGCAAAGCAGTTGATCCAAAGGTAATTGAGGAAAAACTAAAAAATACAAAGCCGGCTCCCAAGGCAGTATTTACTACGCTTTGTGAGACTTCCACAGGAGTATCAACTGATATAAGAGAGATTGCAAAGATAGTCAATAAAACCGATGCGGTTTTAGTTGTTGATGCCGTAAGCGGTCTTGGTGCTGTTCCTTGTTATACAGACGAATGGCAGATAGACGTAGTTGTTTCCGGTTCACAAAAAGGTTTGATGATTCCCCCCGGGCTTGCATTTTGTACTTTAAATGAAAAAGCCTGGAAGCTGGTTGAAGCAAGTAAACTCCCGAAATTTTATTACGACTATAAAAAATACAAGGCATCTTTAGCGAAAAACGACATGCCTTGGACTTCCGCGATTTCATTGATTGTTGCTTTAAATAGTGCTTTTAAACTTTTGCAGCAGCGGGGGTTAGAAAACGGTTTTAAGTATTACGAGGTGTTAGCAGATAGCGTAAGGGCCGCTGCTTTGGCTTTAGGATTAGAACTTTTTGCAGATGCGTCTTGCCGGTCAAATGCCGTTACTTCAATTAAGCTTCCCGCAAGCGTTGATGGAGCAAAGTTAGTAAAAATAATGCGCGATGACTATGGCGTAGCAGTAGCAGGAGGTCAGGAACATTTAAAAGGAAAAATTATCAGGATTGCCCATATGGGGTATATCAATGAGTTTGAAATAGTTTTATGCATCTCATGTTTAGAGAGAATATTATCTAAAATGGGGCATAAGATTGATTTGGGTGTTGGGGTAAAAGCCGCTCAAGAAGTATTTATTAAAAATTCGTTATAATTTCTAACAAGTTTAACAAGATAGAGGAAAGTGATGAATATTTTAATCAGCGATAAGCTGTCGCCGGAAGGTGTAGAGATTCTAAAGCAAGTTAAAGAATTTAAGGTAGACGTAAATACGGGCCTTAAACCGGATGAATTAAAGAAAATTATTTCCAAATACCATGCTTTGGTTGTAAGAAGCGGCACTAAAGTGACAAAAGAAATAATCGATGAGGCCAAAAACCTTAAGGTTATTGGCCGGGCCGGAGTTGGACTTGATAACGTTGATTTGGCTTCTGCTACGGCAAAAGGTATTATGGTAATGAATGCTCCCGGAGGTAATACAATTTCTACAGCAGAACATACGTTTTCTATGGTTTTAGCGCTTATGCGTAATATTCCTCAGGCGCATGCCTCGATGCAAAAAGGAGAATGGAAACGCTCTGCTTTTATGGGTAAAGAAGTCTATGGTAAGACTTTAGGTGTAATCGGTTTAGGCAGAATCGGAACTGAAGTGGCTAAAAGAGCTTTAAGTTTCGGTATGAAGATTATTGCATTCGACCCGTTTTTATCTAAGGATAAGGTCGATCAGCTTGAAATTGAGTCAGTTACTTTGGATGATTTATTTTCAAGAGCTGACATAATCACCGTTCATGTTCCTTTGACAGATGATACCCGTCATATGATTAGCGAAAAACAGTTTTCTATGGTGAAAAAGGGTGTGCGAATCGTAAACTGTGCGAGAGGTGGTATTGTTGATGAGACAGCTTTGGTAAGTGCCATTGAAAAAGAAATTGTCGCTGGCGCAGCATTTGATGTATTTGAATCTGAGCCGTTTGACAGTTCAAATGTTTTATTAAAGTCTGATAAAATCATTTTTACTCCTCATTTGGGCGCTTCTACTAAAGAAGCGCAGGTTAATGTTAGTATAGAGATCGCCGAATGTGTAAGGGACGCTTTACTCGACAAAGGCATTAAAAATGCTGCTAATTTTCCTAGTCTCGAACCTGAAGCAATGAAGATTCTTATGCCTTGGGTGAATTTAGGAGAGCGCCTTGGCTTATTTCTGGGCCAGTTGATAGATTCTTCAATTAAAGAAATTATCTTAAGCTATAGTGGGTTTTTTACGCCGAATGATATAGCACCGATAAGCATGTCTTTGGTTAATGGATTGCTTAAACCTATCTTACAGGATACGGTTAATTTTGTGAATGCGATCTCCATAGCCAAAGGACGCGGAATAAAGATTACCGAACAGAGGTTAAGCGAAGAAAGCGATTTTGCCAATTTAGTTAGTTTAGAGGTAAAAACCGCACAAGGCATAAGAAGTATTGCCGGTACGCTTTTTGCCGATAAAGAACCAAGAATTGTAAAGCTTGATAATATGTATCTTGAGGCCGTGCCTAAAGGGTTTATGCTTTTAACCAGCAATGTTGATAAACCAGGAATTATAGGATCATTGGGCACTCTTTTAGGCAAGCGTGGAGTAAATATTGCCTGTATGGCTTTTGGCAGGACTACTCCAGGCGGACAGGCAGTAAGTATTATTAATATCGACAGCCGGGTAAGCGAAGAGATTCTTGCAGAAATAAGGTCTGTTAAAGATATAAATTCCGTAAAGCTTCTTAAATTATAATTTATGCGCAAGGTATTTTTTTTAGTTTTAATTATTTTCTTGTTGCCACTTGTGAGTTTTGCCCAGCCGCGGATTGAGCTTAGTACTGATAAGTTCAATCTTGGTCGCATTGAAGAAGGTAGGCTTTTCCCGGGTGAGGTTATTGTTAAAAATACCGGTTCCGAACGTCTTGATATTAAAATACGTTTGACTTGCGGCTGTGTGCAGGTTATTGAGCCACGTGTTACATCGTTTTTTTTGTCTGCAGATGAGTTTAAGGTAATAAAATTCAATTTTGATTCCACAGGTTATCATGAAGATATTACACAGTATTTGATTTTAGATACTAATGATCCTGATAGGCCTTCTTTAAGAATCCCCGTTAAGGCATATGTAGTGATGCAGGAGTCAAAGCAAGTTGATAAATTCAAACAATTAAACATGGCAATGGTGTTAGGTGCTGGGTTGGCCGATAGCGTTAATCCTTGCGCATTTACAGTGTTGGTATTTTTTGTTTCTTTTTTAGGTTTTGTAGGGTACAAAAGAAAAGAAATACTTTTTGTCGGTTTTATATTTATCACTACTGTTTTTATAACTTATCTTTTATTGGGATTAGGCGTATTTGAGGTTTTTAAGATGTTAGGTATTAATGTTTATTTGGAAATTACCATAGCTTTACTTACAATGATTTTAGCATTTCTACTGGCAGGTTTTAATATTTATGATTTCTTTATATTCAGAAAAACTAAAGATCCGCATAAGACAATTCTTAAATTGCCCGGTTCTGTTAAAAGCAAGATTCAAAATGTAATAAAGCAATCTACAGACATTCGCGAAAAAACCGGCTACAGCAAGAAGACTATTTTTGGAATGGTTGTTTCCAGTGTCGGCTGCGCTTTTTTGGTAACCGTATTTGAGTCAGTTTGTACAGGACAACTTTATTTGCCGACGATAGTTTTCGTAATGAATACTACGAGTACAAAATTACTGGCTTTTTTATACCTTGTGTTATATAATCTGATGTTCGTTTTGCCGTTATTTCTGATTGTTGTTCTTGGCGGTTATGGTTTAACCAGCGATAATTTTGCTCGTTTCAGCCAAAAGAATTTTGGTTTGATAAAAATTATTACAGCTGTTATATTCTTGCTATTAGGAGGGATACTCTTTATATGGAAAAAAGAAGATTTTGTTTATTTGTTTTCTTTATTTGTTTAAGTTTTTCTATTGCCTGGGCACAGGAAGACGTTAAAGACAATAGCGCCAAAGCTTATTATGAAAAAAGTTCAAAGAACGGGTGCTCTAGCTGTAAGAAAAAAGATGCTAACTTGCCAGAGCTCGAACTCAACGTTATTTTATCCAGTAATTGCAAGACATGTTCAACGGGACCTTTTTTAAAACGGCTGGAAAATTATTTTTCAAAGATAAAGCTTAAGAAAATAGATATTAAAGATGCAAAAGACCTGGTAGAAAAAAGCGGTCTGAAAAGCCTTCCTATATATTTCATACAGAAAGAAACGGTCAAGTTAGATGATCTTGAGAAAATTAAGAATTTTCTTGAAGAGAAAGATTTTGGTTTTGTTTTTATTCCGCAGTTTTCCGGCATGACTTATCTATTGGATAGGCAGTTATTTAAAGGTAAGATTGATTTATTCTTAAGTATTTTCGATAAAGATACTGCTGAGATTATAAATAATTTAAGACAGTTGAATCCTCGCGTGCATTTTCTGGCAATAAAACGCAATAACGAATTTATCGCCCGTGGCGGTTTAAGAGATTTAGAAGAAATCCGTAGAGCAGTATGCATACAAAAATATTATCCTAATGATTATTTTGATTATCTCTTATGCAGAGCGAATAATATTCAAAGCACTTGGTGGGATGAGTGTGTAGATAATGTTGATTACGGAAGAATAAGGCAGTGTTCTTTAAGTGAAGAATCAGATAAGCTGCTGGAAGAGAATCTTAAGCTTGTAATGGAACTTAATATTTTTTCACAAGCAACTGTGCTGTTAGAGAACAAAGAATTGTTTCAGGTGTTAAAAGAGACTTCAGCAGGTGAGTTAGAGCAATTATTATCAAAATAATATCAACTTTTAGAAAGTGTAATGAATACAATACTATTAGGATTGCAGTGGGGCGATGAAGGAAAGGGCAAACTTATCGATATAGTATCCCAAAAGCATGATTATATCGTGCGTTACCAGGGAGGAAATAACGCTGGCCATACGGTTTCCGTGGACGGAAAGTCGTTTGTTTTCCATCTAATCCCTTCAGGGATTCTACATAAAAATAAAGTTTGTGTTATTGGTAACGGAGTGGTGATTGACCCGCAGGCTTTTTTAAAGGAATTGAAACTTATTAAAAGCTACGGCATTTCGATAAGCAAAAGGATTTTTATATCTGATAGAGCCCATATTATATTTCCTTATCATAGGATACTCGATTCTTTAAGAGAGACAAAAAGAAATAACAAAATAGGTACAACCAAAAGAGGAATCGGCCCATGCTACTCTGATAAATACGGCCGCTGCGGTATTCAGGCAATAGACCTGTTGAACAAAGATATCCTAAGAAAGAAGTTAGAGGATAACCTTAAGGAAAAGAACGATGTTTTTAAAAGGGTTTATCATGATAAAGGATTTAAGTTTGAAAAAGTATATAAAGAATATTTAAATTACGGCAAAGTGCTAAAACCTTTTATAGTAGATACGTCCTTAATGATAAATCAGGTCATAGAAAAAAATAAAAACGTACTTTTTGAAGGGGCGCAAGGGACTTTCCTTGATATTGATTTCGGTACATATCCATTTGTTACCAGTTCATCAGCCAGCGCAGGAGGAGCATGTATTGGTACAGGGGTATCTCCATTAAAGATTGACAGGATTATCGGAGTAATCAAGGCGTATACAACAAGAGTCGGTGAAGGTCCGTTTCCTGCGGAATTTAAAGATAACTTGATGGATGTGATTAGGGAAAAAGGTAATGAATTTGGTGCTACTACAGGCAGACCTCGTCGCTGCGGTTGGTTTGATGCGGTTATGGCTAAGTATGCTGCGCGAATAAACGGTATAACCAATATTGCAGTTATGAAATTAGATGTTTTGGATGATTTGAATACGATTAAAATATGCATAGCTTATAAATATAAGGGGAAAATATTTAATGAATTTCCCAGTGATATCGATGTGGTAACTAATGCACAGCCTATCTATAAAGAATATCCCGGTTGGAAATGCGATACCTCATCAATTACCAGATTTAACTCTTTACCTGCCAATGCCAAAAAATACCTTAAGGTAATTGAAACTCTGATGAAAGCAAAAGTAAGCTTTGTTTCCGTCGGTTCAAGAAGGAAGCAAACTATTTTTTGTTAATTCCCAAAAAAAGTTGACTAATTTTTTTCTATATGGTATTTTAATATTTCAATTTAAATTATTAATTAAATAGGAGGAAGTATGCCGAGTTTAGATATGTTGCTTTTAGCCCCCTTAGGTTCGATAACCGCGCTTATTTTCGCAGGCTATTTGACTATGATGATTTTAAAAAAAGACGAGGGTACGCCTAAGATGAAGGAAATCGCCCAGGCAGTAAGGGTTGGTTCCCGGGCCTATCTAAAAAGACAATACACAGGTGTTGCGATATTTTTCGCTGTTGTTTTCTTTATTCTCTTGTGGCTTGTTTTTAAAGGTTATTTGGTTATATTTGTTCCTTTTGCTTTTTTAACCGGCGGTTTGTTTTCAGGTCTTTCCGGTTTTATCGGAATGACGATTGCAACTCAGGCATCAAACAGAACTACAGCTGCATCTGAAATTAGCCTTAATTCCGGTTTAAGGGTGGCATTTTCAAGCGGTGCAGTAATGGGGCTTACTGTTGTTGGTTTAGGGCTTTTGGATTTGAGTATCTGGTATTATTTTCTTGATTGGTATTATTCAACTCACGCGATTCCAATCGGTGCAGATAAAATAACCGCAATTACCTCTACCATGCTTTGTTTTGGTATGGGTGCAAGTTCCCAGGCGCTTTTTGCCAGAGTAGGCGGCGGTATATTTACTAAGGCTGCTGATGTTGGCGCAGATTTAGTCGGTAAAGTCGAAGCAGGTATTCCTGAAGATGATCCAAGAAACCCCGCAGTTATTGCCGATAACGTCGGTGATAACGTAGGTGATGTTGCCGGTATGGGTGCAGACCTCTATGAAAGCTATGTCGGCTCAATCGTTGCTACAGCTGCTTTAGGTGTTGCTGCAGGTCTTGGTATAAAAGGAGTGACTGTTCCTTTGGTTATGGCAGCAGTGGGAGTTCTCGCTTCGATTATCGGAACGTTTTTTGTTCGTTGCGGCGAAGAGGCATCCCAGAATGTACTTTTAAAGGCTTTAAGAAAAGGAGTTTTTATTAGTGCGGCCATAGTTGCCGTTAGTTCGTTTTTCTTGATAAAGCATACGTTAGGAATAGAGCATATCGGAGTGTATTATTCTGTTATTGCTGGTTTATTGGCCGGAGTTGTAATTGGTCTTGCTACTGAATACTACACATCAAGCAGTTTTTCTCCCACCAAAAGTATTGCCCAGGCTGCTTTAACCGGTCCGGCAACAGTTATTATCGCCGGAATTTCCGTCGGTATGATGTCAACGGCAATTCCCGTATTGATTGTCGGTGCTGCTATTTTGGCAAGTTTCTTTTTGTCTGGCGGTGCGGCTAATTTTAACGCCGGGCTTTATGGCGTGGGGATTTCCGCAGTGGGGATGCTTTCCACATTAGGAATCACTTTAGCTACTGATGCCTACGGTCCGGTTGCCGATAATGCCGGAGGCAATGCGGAAATGGCCGGGTTACCTAAAGAGGTGAGAAAAAGAACCGATGCTTTGGATTCATTAGGCAATACTACAGCGGCAACAGGCAAAGGTTTTGCAATTGGGTCAGCTGCATTAACGGCTCTTGCATTAATTGCCGCATACAAAGAACAGGTTGTTTTATTCGGAAAAGATATGACTTTAAGTTTGATGAATCCTAATGTATTGGTTGGGCTTTTTATCGGAGGAATGCTGCCGTTTTTATTTTGTTCCATGACTATGCGAGCAGTTGGACGTGCAGCGGGAAAAATTGTTGTGGAAGTAAGGCGTCAGTTTGCTGAGATAACCGGTCTTATGGAAGGAAAAGCAAAGCCGGATTATGCAAGATGCGTAACAATCGCAACTATTGCTGCTCAACAAGAAATGATTGCCCCGTCATTGCTAGCGATTGTTGCTCCGATTCTGGTTGGTATATTCATAGGCGTAGAGGCCCAAGCTGGATTATTGATTGGTTCTTTAGTGTGTGGTTTTGTTTTAGCTGTTATGATGGCTAACTCTGGCGGAGCATGGGATAATGCCAAAAAATACATTGAAGAAGGCAATTACGAAGGCAAAGGTTCTATTGCTCATAAAGCAAGTGTGGTGGGTGATACTGTAGGCGATCCGTTTAAGGACACATCAGGCCCCAGCCTTAATATCTTAATTAAGCTTATGTCTATGGTTTCCATAGTTTTTGCATCGTTTGTTATCAGCAATACTTTCTTTAAGTAATTATAAAATAAGAGGTTACAATTAGGGCATCCTTAAGAAAAGGGTGCCTTTTTTGTATCTTTTATAATTGACAGTAAATACTCTATGCTATATAATACTTTAGTTAAGTTATTTATTTAAAACCAGTTATCAATCAAACAATAAAAAAATGGAACTTGATCAAATTATTAGCCAGAGAATAGAAAAGCTTAAGAATTTAAAACAAAGCGGTTTTGATCCTTATAGTATAAAATTTGCCAAAGTCGATAGTATAAAGAGTTTACGAGATGAATTTCAAGAAGGTAAAGAAACATCAACTGCCGGAAGAATAGTTTCAAAGCGCTTACATGGCAAGGCTGGTTTTGCCAATATTAAGGATCAGTCAGGAAAAATACAAATTTATCTAAAAAAAGATATTTTAGGAGATGATAATTTTAAAATTGCTTCAAGCGCTGATGTTGGGGATATTGTTGGCATAAAAGGAAAACTATTTATAACCCATACCGGTGAACAGACAATAGAAGTAAAAGAACTTTGTATACTCTCAAAAAGTTTAAGGCCTTTACCTGAGAAGTGGCACGGCCTACGTGATGTAGAAACTAGGTTCCGTGAGCGGTATGTTGATATTATCAGTAACGATGAAGTAAAAGATATTTTCTTAAAAAGAACAAAAATCGTTAGTTTAATCAGAAAATTCTTAGATGATAAAGGTTATATCGAGGTGGAAACTCCGATGATGCATGTTGTTCCAGGCGGCGCTGCCGGCAGGCCATTTAAAACGCATCACAATGAATATGATTTAGATCTTTATTTAAGGATCGCACCGGAATTGTATTTAAAGAAACTTCTTGTTGCCGGTTTTGAAAAGATTTACGAAATCAATAGAAGTTTTCGCAATGAAGGAGTTTCTACAAGACATAATCCTGAATTTACCATGCTTGAGGTGTATACTGCCTTTGTTGATGTTACTGGTGTTATGGCGCTTACTAAAGAATTAATCACAGGACTAGTAAAAGATATATTCAAAACGGAGAAAATAACATATCAAGGGAAAGAAATAGATTTTAGCAAATGGGAAGAGATTTCTTTTGCAAAGGTTATGAAGGACACTTACGGTATAGAAGCTGGCGATGAGCTTGATTCTTGGATAAGTAAGCTTAAGGCTAAGGGAGTAAAGGTAGAGTCAAAAAATATCTCTAGGAGTTTTGTTGCCAATTTAATCGCTGATTTACTTTTGCCGCGTGAGGACCATCCTGTTTTTATTACAGATTTATTCAGCGTGTTGTGTCCTTTGGCAAAGACAAAGCCGGACAATCCTCATTTATCGCAGAGGTTTGAGCTTTTTATTGGCGGAATGGAAGTTGCTAATGCGTATTCAGAGCTGAATGATCCAATAGAGCAAAAAGAACGTTTTCTGCAGGAACTCAAAGATCTTGATAATGAACAGGCAAAAGAAAAATCTCTAGATGATGATTTTATTCGTGCGCTTGAATTTGCTATGCCTCCCGCTGGAGGTTTAGGTATTGGTATAGATAGGCTGGTTATGCTTTTGACAGACCAGGCATCGATAAGAGAGGTAATTTTGTTTCCTTTGCTGAGGCCGGAAAATAAACAGAATGCATCTATTTAAGATTAGCTGGCGCTATCTATTTTCAAAAAGAAAAGGCGCTTTTATAAACCTTATTACGATAATTTCTATTTCAGGAATTGCTATCGGTGTTGCTGCCTTAATAATCGTAATAAGTGTGATGAATGGTTTCGATAAAGATTTAAAGGATAAAATTGTAGGCAGTAACGCCCATATTATTATTGAATCACCCGAAGGCTTGATTGGTTACAACAATTTAATAAAAAAGGTTGAATCTGTTGAGTACGTAGATTCGGCAAGCGCTTTTATTGGCGGCCAAGTTGTGTTTTTAAAAGATAAGAATGCTTTTGCTCTTAATCTTAAAGGGATCGATACAGAAAAAGAAAAGAGGATCTCAAAGCTTGATCGCTATATAAAACAGGGTTCTTTTGACATATCTGAGAACGAAATAATTATTGGCAGGGAATTAGCCCTCTATATGGGCATAGGTTTGGAAGATGTTATTAAAATTGTAAGTCCTGTTTTGCGCAAGACATTTGAATTGAAGGTAAAGGGTATTTTTTCTAGCGGTATGTACGATTATGATTTAAGCCTTGTTTTAGTTAATTTAAAACAGGCTCAGAAGATTTTTGGGCTTGGCGATATTGTAAGCGGTATAGGCGTGAGAATAGATGATTTGTTTGCCGCTAAAAGAGCGCGAGAGTTAATTTATGAGGCAATCGGTACAAACTATGTTATTAAGACTTGGATGGAGATAAACAAGAATTTTTTTGCTGCTTTGAAGCTTGAAAAAATTACCATGTTTATAATACTTACTTTGATCATTCTTGTGGCTAGTTTTAATATAATTAGCGCTTTAATTGTAATGGTGGTGGATAAAACTAAAGATATCGGTATACTAAAGGCGTTAGGGGTTACTGCAAGCGGCATAAGAAGGATTTTTACCATTGAGGGATTATTGATGGGAAGTTTCGGCATAACTGTTGGGTTAGGTATAGGAATTTTATTGTGCTGGCTGCTTGAGAAATATCAGTTTATTAAGCTTCCTTCTGAGATTTATTATATTGATAAGCTTCCTGTTGCGATTAGGGTTTGGCCGGATATCGTTCTGGTAGTTGTTTCTGCTTTTTTGATAGTTTTAGTTTCTAGTTTTTACCCGGCATTTATGGCATCACGTTTAAATCCCGTGGATGCGTTGCGTTACGAATAAATAATATGATTAGAGCTATTGATATACATAAGAGCTATTTCGATGTCGGTAAAAAACTTTCGGTTTTAAGAGGCGTAAGTCTAGAGATTAAGGAAAATGAGATCTTGTGTGTTTTTGGTCCATCGGGAGCTGGTAAATCAACGTTATTGCATATTTTAGGAGGACTGGATGTTCCTAGCAAAGGGAATGTAGAAATACAGGGAAAAGATTTATCTAAACTTAACGAAGAAGAATTAGCTTTGTTAAGAAATCAAAGCATTGGGTTTGTTTTTCAGTTTTATCATCTTTTGGGTGAATTTAACATATTAGAGAACATTGCTTTGCCTGCTTTTTTAAAACAGAAAAAAAGAATCGGTTTTAGAAATGATATTTATAAAAGAGCAAAAGAACTTGTTAATCTTGTAGGCTTAACCGAAAGAGCCTTGCATATGCCTAAAGAGCTTTCCGGAGGAGAGATGCAGAGAGTTGCCATAGCGAGGGCATTGATAAACGATCCGCGGATTTTACTTTGTGATGAACCTACGGGAAATCTTGATTCTGAAAACGGAATTAATATCTGTAATATTTTAAAGCGGCTAAATAAAGAAAATAATACTACTATAGTTTTAGTCTCTCACGATGAGAATATGAAGAGAATGGCTACAAGAACAGTTTTTATAAAAGATGGATTGTTGAATTAAATTAAGAAACCGGAGGTTGTAATGAAAGTCTGTTTTGATGGGAAATTGGTTGATTCTAACAGTGCGAAGATTTCAATTTTTGACCATGGTCTTCTTTATGGTGATGGGGTTTTTGAAGGAATTCGCGCTTATAATTGTTTGATTTTTAAACTGAAAGAGCATATAGAACGTCTTTTTGCTTCAGCAAAAGCAATTCAGCTGGAGATGCCGGTTTCCAAAAGAAAACTCAGCGATTATGTTGCAGCAACATTAAAGACCAATAAGCTCAAAGATGCCTATATCCGTTTGGTGGTTACCAGAGGAGTTGGTGATTTGGGTTTAGATTATAGAAAATGCAAACAGGCAACGTTTTTTATAATTACTGATAAGATTGCTCTTTATCCCGACCAGTTTTACAAAAAAGGCATGGAGATTATTACTGTTGCCACAAGGCGTAATACTCCTGAAGCGTTAAATCCGCAGATAAAGTCTTTAAACTATCTTAATAATATTTTAGCTAAGATAGAAGCAGTAAATGCAGGAGTTGAAGAAGCAATAATGTTAAATCAGAATGGTTTTGTTACTGAGTGCAGCGGAGATAATATTTTTATGGTTAAAGGCAGTAAATTGTTTACTCCGCCTGTTTTTATGGGTGTTTTAGAAGGCATTACTAGAGATTGTGTGATGGATATTTCTTTGAAAAGCGCCCTAACATCAGAGGAAAAGGTACTTACGCGTTATGATCTTTATAATGCAGATGAAGTATTTTTAACCGGCACTGCCGCCGAGATTATTCCGGTTGTAAAAATTGACGGAAGGGTTATTAATGACGGTAAACCTGGAGCACATACGGCAGAATTGATGAAAGAGTTTAAAAAGCTTACCAAAACAGAAGGGGTTAGGTATGCTTTGTGATATATGCCATAAGATCGAAGCAACTGTCCATCTGACTGAGATAGTTGACGGACAAATTACCGAACTTCATCTATGTGAACATTGTGCTAAACAAAAGAGTATGCAGATGGAGCAGCAGTTTGGTTTGTCTGATTTACTTGCGGGGTTAGTTGATTTCGGAAAGGGCGTTGAAGAAAAAGAAGATCTAAAACAGAAATGCCCGAATTGTAAACTTACCTATAGGGAGTTTAAGAAAATCGGCCGGCTTGGCTGCAGCCAATGTTACACTACTTTTAAAAGATATTTAGAGCCTCTTTTAAAAAGTATTCACGGTGCAAATCAGCATTTAGGGAAAATGCCTTTAGGCTGCGGGTTAAAAGTAAAGTCTTTAAGTCAGGTAAAAGAAAAAAATAGCTTAGAGGATTTGAAAAATAAGCTGCAGGCGGCAATTTCTAAAGAAGAGTTTGAAAAAGCAGCAGTAATAAGAGATCAAATAAAGGATTTGGAGAAAAAACACAAGGCCAAGGATAAGAAATGACAGTTAATGAGTTATTAAATCATACCAGCGAATGGTTGAAAGGTGCGGGGCCGAATTCAGATATAGTTATATCCAGCCGCATCAGATTGGCGCGCAATATTGAAAATAAGCCTTTTCCGCATTGGGCGAATAAAAAAGATTCAAAAGATCTTCTTGAGGAAGTGGCTAAAGTATACAAGGATATAAATTTCTTAAAGAGCTTAACTTTGCTGCGTTTAAATGAGATAGATAACCTTGATAAGCAGTTTTTAATAGAGCGTCATCTTATGAGTCATGAACATGCTCTTGACTCAGAGGCTAAGGCTTTGCTGGTTGACCCCGAAGAAGTTCTTTCAATTATGGTAAACGAAGAAGATCATATCCGTATGCAGGTTATGCAGTCAGGTTTTAATTTGAATGGCGCTTTTGATATAATCGATAATATTGATAATGCATTGTCGGGCAAGATTAAATTCGCCTTTAATAAAGAATGGGGTTATCTTACAGCCTGTCCTACCAATACAGGAACTGGTATGAGGGGTTCGGTAATGCTGCATCTGTCAGGTCTGGTGATGATGCAACAGATCAATAGGGTTTTGCAGGCAATCAACAAGCTTGGATTTACTACAAGGGGACTTTATGGCGAGGGTACCAAAGCATATGGGAATTTCTTTCAGATTTCTAATCAGTATACTTTGGGGAGAAACGAGCAAGAAATAGTAGATAATATAAATGGAGTAATTCAGCAGGTTATTGAGCAGGAGCAGTTGGCAAGGCAAACGATTATAAAACAGCATAATCTAATGCTGCAGGATAGGGTTTGGAGGAGTCTGGGAATCTTGAAGAATGCATTTTTGATTACCAGCCAGGAAACAATTGAACATTTATCAGTTGTAAGACTGGGTATAGAACTTGGTATTATAAAAAATGTTGGCAGAAATGCAGTAAATGAATTATTTATTCTTACTCAGCCGGCACACTTACAGAAGATTGAAAATAGAAAACTTACCCATGCCGAAAGAGATCAAAAAAGAGCGGATTTAATAAGAGAAAAACTAACTAAAAATTAAAGGAGTCAGTATATGTTTAGCCGTTTTACAGAAAGAGCAAGGAAAGTAATAATATTAGCCAAAGAAGAAGCGCGTAGATTTAATCATGATTATATCGGGACAGAACATGTTCTGTTAGGGCTTATTAGAGAAGGTGAAGGTGTTGCCGCAGCGGTTTTACAGAAAATGGGTCTTAGTCTTGAGAACATTCGTCTTGAGGTGGAAAAATTAGTCCAGCCAGGACCGAGCACTCAGATCTTAGGGGATATTCCTTTTACTCCCAGAGCAAAAAAGGCATTGGAATTGGCTGCAGAAGAAGCACGTGCATTAGGACATAATTATATCGGAACAGAGCATCTTTTGTTAGGGCTTATTAGAGAAGGTGAAGGAATTGCTTCACAGGTTCTTTTAAATTCCAGTTTAGACTTGGACCGTGTTAGAAATGAAGTAATGCATCTTTTAGGTTCAAGTATCCCTGGATTTGGACAGCAGCAACAGGCTAAAGGGAAGACTCCGGCACTGGATGCTTTTGGCAGAGACTTAACCGTGCTTTCTAAGGAAGGAAAATTAGATCCGGTTATAAACCGTAGAAAAGAAATCGAACGCGTAATTCAGGTTTTATCAAGACGAACAAAGAATAACCCAGTGCTTTTAGGTGAAGCCGGAGTAGGTAAAACTGCAATTGTTGAGGGTTTAGCCCAGGCAATTATTGCTGATACAGTTCCCGAGATTTTACGTAATAAAAGAATAATTGTGCTTGATCTGGCTTTAATGATTGCGGGGACAAAATACCGCGGCCAGTTTGAAGAACGTATTAAAGCTGTCATGGAAGAAATTAAGCGTTCGCAAGACGTAATTGTTTTTATTGATGAATTGCATACTTTAATCGGCGCAGGTGCTGCAGAAGGTGCGATTGACGCCTCCAATATTTTAAAGCCCGCTCTTTCAAGAGGTGAGATTCAGTGTATTGGCGCAACGACATTGGATGAATATAGAAAACATATAGAAAAAGATGCAGCGTTAGAAAGAAGATTCCAGACAATATTGGTTGAGCCGCCAACAGTTCCTCAGACTGTAGAAATCCTAAAAGGCTTAAGGGAAAAATACGAGTCTCATCATAAAGTTGATTTCACAGATGACGCTTTAGAGGCTGCATCGAAATTATCAGAGCGTTATATTACAGGAAGATTCTTGCCGGATAAGGCAATCGATTTAATCGATGAGGCTGGTTCGCGTGCGAGATTAAGTGTTTTGACAATACCCACAGAGCTTAAGACATTAGAAGAAAAGGTTAGCGATTTTAAAAAACAAAAGGAAGTATTTATAAAGAACCAGGATTTTGAGAAAGCAGCCCATTTGCGTGACCAGGAGCGTCAGGCCAGGGATGAACTGGAAAAGGCCAATAAAGCCTGGCAGGCTCAGAAAGAGAAAATTAGGCCAAAGGTTACGGAAAAAGAAATCGCTGATATAGTTTCTCAATGGACAGGTATTCCTATATTTCGTTTAGAACAAAAAGATTCGGATAAGTTGATGAAAATAGAGGATACGATCCATAAAAGGGTCGTTGGCCAGGATGAAGCGATAAAGGCAATTGCCCGGGCAGTAAGGCGTTCACGCGCAGGCATAAAAGATCCCAGGCGTCCGATCGGGTCGTTTATTTTCTTGGGACCCACAGGCGTAGGTAAAACTCTTCTTGCCAGAGCGTTGGCTGAATTTATGTTCGGTGACGAGAATGCTCTTGTTCAGATTGATATGTCCGAATATATGGAGAAATTTAATGTTTCTCGTCTGGTGGGTGCACCTCCGGGATATGTCGGATATGAAGAAGGAGGACAGCTTACGGAAAAAGTAAGACGCAGACCTTATTCAGTAATACTTTTAGATGAGATCGAGAAAGCCCATCCGGATGTATTTAATTTATTATTACAGGTTTTTGAGGACGGCAGGCTTACTGATAGTTTTGCACGTAAGGTTGATTTTCGCAATACTCTTGTAATTATGACTTCCAATGTAGGGGCAGAGATTGTCAGGCAAAAAGGTTCTTTAGGGTTTAAATCCCAGGACAGCGAAGTTACTTATCAGGATATGAAAGAGCGTCTTATGGATGAGGTAAAAAAGACGTTTAAGCCGGAATTTTTGAACAGAATTGATGATACTATAGTTTTTCGCCCATTAAGTAAAGAAGATCTGGAGAAAATAGTTGATCTTGAATTAGCGGAAGTATCAAATCGGCTTAAAGAACAAGGCGTGAATGTAGAACTTAGTAAGGAAGCAAAGAGTTTTTTGATTGAAAAGGGTTTTGATCCGACTTTTGGCGCGCGTCCTTTAAAAAGGACAATCCAAAGATTCCTGGAGGATCCTTTAGCTGAAGAAATAATATCTTGTAATATTAAAGAAGGGGCAAAAATAAAAGTAGGTCATAAGAATAACGAGCTTACTTTTAAGATTTCTTATTAAAGATGAAATTCTTAGCTTCTAAATACATAAAATTCAGGGAAATAAAACATACCTTCAGGCCATTTCTAACAGCAAATAATCCTGTATTCATGTTCTTCGATTATGTTGGCAATCTTGTTATGCTTTTAGTTAATACGGTTATCTGGATTTTCAAGCCGCCCTATAAAAATGAAAGAATAATTAGACAGTCAAAGAATATTGGTTTGGATAGTCTTCCCATTGTGAGTCTTGTGGCAGTTTTTACCGGTATGATACTGGCACTTCAAACCGCATACCAGATGCAGAAACTTTCATCTGAAATTTATATTGCAAATATCGTTGCCGTATCTTTAGTCAGAGAATTAGGGCCGGTATTGACCGCTTTGATCGTTGCCGGAAGAAATGGTGCGGCAATTACTGCTGCAATCGGAACGATGAAAGTTACCGAACAGGTCGATGCTTTGTATACTTTTGCCGCAGACCCGGTAAAGTATTTAGTTGTGCCGAGATTCTTAGCTCTTGCAATAATGCTTCCTATACTTACGCTTTACTCCGACGTTGTAGGTATTATAGGAGGTTATTTTATATGTGTAAACCGGATGGGAATTCCGTCTAATCTTTATTTTTCTATGACATTTGACGCATTGCTTTTAAAAGATCTGTTTATAGGATTACTTAAGACTTTTGTTTTTGGTATGATTATTGCAATTGTTGCCAGCTTTGAAGGTTTTCGTGTTGAAGGTGGAGCCGAAGGCGTAGGAAAAGCAACCACAAGTTCAGTCGTTAAGACTTTTATTTTAATTATTGCTGCGGATTGTTTTTTTGCCGCATTATTTTATTTTATTATAAAATGATAGAACTTATTAATGTTGAGAAATCCTTTGGTAATCATAGAGTTTTAAACGGCGCAACCCTAAAGATTAAAAAAGGCGAGACCAAAGCTATTATCGGGCGTTCTGGTTGCGGAAAATCCGTTTTGCTAAAACATATTGTCGGTATTTTAAAACCCGATAAAGGAGATGTTTTAGTTGATGGTGTTAATATTGCTAAGCTTAAATCAAAAGAAATAAACCAGGTGCGAAAGAATATCGGTATGGTTTTTCAAGGTGGAGCGCTTTTTGATTCTTTAAATGTGGCTGAAAACGTAGGTTTTAGTTATTTTGAGCATACTAAATTACCCAAAGAAGAGATTATGAAAAAGGTAGAAGATTCTTTATCTTTAGTCGAGCTTTATGGGATTGGTGCTTTAATGCCGTCAGAGTTAAGCGGCGGTATGAAAAAAAGAGTTTCTTTGGCGCGCGCGATCTGTTCAAGGCCTGAGATTATTCTTTATGATGAGCCGACTACAGGAGTAGATCCGATTACAGCAGCAGCGATAAATGAACTTATTAAAAATCTTCATGATAGGTTGCAGGTTACATCAATCGTAGTTACACATGATATGACCAGTGCTTATTACGTAGCAGATAGTATATCCATGCTTTATCAGGGGAAGATTATTGCCGAAGGTACGCCAGAACAGATTCAAAATACGGATCATCCTGTGGTTAGACAATTTATTACTGGTGCTGCCGAAGGTCCGATAACAGAGAGTATTGATACCGATCATCCATAAAAAGGAGAATAAAAAATGAATCCCAAAATAACTCTTGAATTTAAAGTAGGAGTTTTTGTTTTGGTTGGATTGGTAATTATGGTATTTATGGTATTTTTTATAACCGATTTTCAGATCGTCCAGCCGAAATATAACGTAAAAATTATATTTAATTACGCTAACGGCGTGAAGAATAACTCTCCTTTAAGGATTGCTGGTGTGGATGCCGGAGAAATAAAAAACGTCAATGTTTTACCAACAAATGCAAATTCTGATAAGACATTGGTGGAGCTTGACGCATGGATAAGAAAGGATATTTTAGTTCCTCAAGATTCAAAGGTATTTATTAACACTTTGGGCCTTTTGGGTGAGAAGTATGTTGAGATTATGCCTGGGGTTGATTACGCTAATGTTATAAAAAGCGGTGAGTCTATTCGTGGGGAAGATCCTGTTCCAATGCATGATGTTGGTGTTATGATCCAGGACATGGCAAATGATTTAAAAAATGTTGTGGATAATATTAATAGTATCACCTCCAGTGTTGAAGGCGGAGAAGGTACAATCGGTAAATTATTAGCCAGTGAGTCAATTTATGAGAACCTCGATGAGTTGGTTTTGGATATAAAGAATAATCCTTGGAAGCTATTTTACAAAACAAGAGAGAAAAAAGTCAGCAAATGAAAACCAAGCTTGTTTATACCTGTCAAAATTGTGGTTATCAGTCTCCTAAATGGTTAGGCAGATGTCCTGATTGTGGGACGTGGAATAGTTTTCTAGAGGAAAATTATGCTCCGATTAAATCTTCCAAAGGAAGAAGCAGTACTTTTAAAGCTACAGATCCGGTTCTTTTAAGCGAAGTCGATATTGTTTCTAAGCAAAGGATAAAAGTCGGCATAGAAGAATTAGACAGGGTTTTAGGCGGCGGTATAGTGCAGGGTTCGGTTATTTTAATCGGTGGAGATCCAGGTATTGGTAAATCCACCATAAGCCTGCAGATTTCTAATAATCTTGCCGCACTGGGCAAGAAAGTGCTTTATATAAGCGGTGAAGAGTCTGTTCATCAAACTAAATTGCGTGCAGATAGGCTTTCCGTTAAGGCAAAAGAAGGTTTATTTATTGTTAACCAAACCGATGTTTTGGTAATTATAGAGCTTATAAAGCGGCTGAAGCCTGATTTGGTTGTAATAGATTCAGTTCAGGTATTATTTAATTCTGATTTTAATTCAAGCCCAGGCAGTGTAACCCAGGTGAGAGAAAGCGCTCAAGCCTTAACTCATTTTGCCAAAAGCGAAGATACATCTTTAGTGATAATTGGACACGTTACTAAAGAAGGCACATTGGCAGGTCCGCGTGTTTTGGAGCATATGGTTGATACGGTTCTTTATTTTGAAGGAGAAAGATATTCTTTATATCGAGTGGTGCGGTCTGTAAAAAATCGTTTTGGCTCCACTAATGAAATCGGTGTTTTTGAGATGACTTCATCCGGGCTTAAAGAAGTCATTAACCCTTCGAAGATTTTTTTGTCTGAGCGTCCACAAGGGGTTTCCGGTAGTGCAATAAGTTGTATTATGGAAGGAACGCGTCCATTGTTGGTTGAAATTCAGTCCTTGGTATCAAAAAGTAATGTTGGTTTTGCCGGCAGGAAATGTCAGGGTATAGATTATAACCGGTTTTCTATTCTTATTGCGATATTAGAAAAGCGAATGGGTTTAAAATTGCATGATAAGGATGTGTTTTTAAATATTACCGGAGGTATAAAAGTTGTTGATCCGGCAATTGATTTGGCTGTCGCTGCCAGTATTATTTCCAGTTATTATGATAAAGTTATAAAAGAAGATATAGTTTTCTTGGGTGAACTTGGTCTTGCTTCGGAAGTAAGAAGCATAACCCAGATGATTTTAAGGGTTAACGAAGCAGAAAAGCTGGGGTTTAATAATTGTATTTTGTCAGAAAATAATTTAAAAAATAAGCATCCGCATAAGAAAATTAACTTAACAGGAATTAATTTTTTAAAAGATATTTTAAAAATTATATGGAAGGATGGTAATTAAATGGGCATTATATTTATTAGATTACTTTTTATTCTAGGAAGTATTGTTATCGGTTTTTATTCTGCTGGTGATCCTTATAGCCTTTTCGGCGCGATTGCAGGGGGCGTGATTGGTATTTTGATTGTTGTTTTTGAAGTTGGTATGCGCAGGGTTTCTGTAAGGGGTCTTTCCAGTTCTGTTTTTGGCCTGATACTGGGATTAATTATGGCAAAACTTGTTGGTGATGCCTTTAGCCTTGCCCAGTTAGAACCGGAAACATTAAATATCGTGCGAGGGACCCTTACAATTGTTTTTTGTTATTTGGGTTTGCTTTTGGGTCTACGCGGAAGGGAAGAATTCAATTTGATTATTCCTTATGTAAGACTTAAGAGGGAGAGTGCACCGGAAGATTTAGTGTTAGTAGATACAAGTGTTATTATTGACGGCAGAATAACAGATATCTGTAAAACTAACTTTGTCGATGCTAAATTGATTGTCCCGCGTTTTGTGTTAAAAGAGCTTCAGCAGATAGCTGATTCTACGGATTCGCTTAAAAGACAAAGAGGCAGAAGAGGCCTTGATATCCTGAATATTTTACAAAAAGACAGTTCAGTCAGCGTTAGCATAAGCGAGGAGGATTTTACAGATATAAATGAGGTTGATGCAAAGCTAGTGAGGCTTGCCAAGATATTATCGGCAAAGATACTTACGCTTGATTTTAACCTAAACCGCGTTGCTGATATTCAAGGAGTAAAGGTTCTAAATATAAATGAATTGTCGCTTGCATTGAAACCTGTAGTTTTTCCAGGCGAATTCTTGGAAATCAAACTTATTAAAGAAGGTAAAGAAGCCAATCAGGCTGTGGGTTATTTGGATGATGGTACGATGGTGGTTGTAGAAAACGGCAGAAGGCATATAAACGAAACTTTAAAGGTTGCGGTTACTTCGTCTTTGCAGACTCAGGCAGGCAGAATGATATTTGCTCGCATAGAATCAGAACATCAGACAAAACGCAGCCATAAGTAGCTGACAATGAAAGTAGAAGCTATTGTTGTTGCAGCGGGTTCTGGCAGAAGATTAAAGAGAAAAATTTCTAAGGCCCTGGTCAAGGTTTTAAACCTTCCGATAATTATCCATACGCTTAAAAAATTCTCTCTACATCCTTTAATAAATAGTATTATTCTGGTTTGCAGAAAAGAGGATATTGCTAATATTTATTCTTTAGTAAGGAAACACAACATAAAGAAAATTAAGTTGTTGTGTGCAGGTGGTGAAAGAAGAATAGATTCAGTATATAATGGTATAAGCTGTTTAGATAAAAATACAGATATTGTCATAATTCACGACGGAGCAAGGCCGTTGATTGAAAGAAAGATTATTACCAAATGTATTAAAAAAGCAAACTCTATGGGTGCTTGCGTTGTTGGGGTGCCGGTTAAGTCAACGATAAAAGAAGTTTCCAATAGCACTAATTTGATTAAAAAGACTTTAGACAGGAATTTACTTTATTCAATACAGACTCCGCAGGTATTTAAAACAAGTATCATAAAAAAGGCTTTTGAGAAAAAAGCTAGATTTAACGCTACGGATGATTCTTTGCTCGTAGAAATGATTAATAAAAAAGTTGCATTGGTGGAAGGTAGTTATTCAAATATAAAGATAACTACTCCTGAGGATATTTTTTTGGCTGAGAGATTGTTTAATAAGATGAATTAAAGATGAAATATAAAGTCGGTTTTGGCTATGACTTGCATCGATTGATAAAAGGTAAGAAATTTATCTTAGGGGGTATTAATATTCCTTCAGGCATAGGCATGAAGGCTCATTCTGATGGAGATGTGTTATTGCATGCGGTATCAGATGCTATTTTAGGTGCGATCGGATCATATGATATTGGGCAGCTTTTTCCGGATTCAAAAAAAGAGAATAAATCTTTAAATAGTGAAGTTATTTTAAGAAAGGCTTATTCTTTAATGAAGAATAAGGGTTTTTCTTTATGTAATATCGATACAGTTTTATTGCTTGAGAAACCAAAATTATCAAAGTATAAAAATAGGATTATTATTAATATTTCTAAGATTCTAAAAATCGGTAAAGATAGGATTAACCTAAAGGCCAAGACGCAGGAAGGTCTGGGGTTGATTGGTAAACAGGCGGCAGTTGCTGCTTTTGCAGTAGTTTTAGTAGAAAGGAAGTAGATATGCTGATAATTAATTTTTTAATACTTTTTTCGTCGATCTTGGCACTGATTGTGCTTACTGTTAGTATTATTTTTAAGGAAGAGGTGAATGTTGTTTTAGAAAAAGACCCCGCATCTCGTAATACAGTTGAGGTTATTCTTTTATACCAGGGATTACATGCAATTATTTTTCACAGGATTGCACAGCTATTTTTGGAAATAAGGTTACTATTTGTCGCAAGGTTGATTTCACAGATTAGCAGATTCTTGACAGGAATCGAGATCCACCCTCAGGCTAAAATAGGTAAAGGTGTTTTTATCGATCATGGTATGGGGGTGGTAGTTGGTGAAACTGCTGTGATTGAAGACCGCGTATTAATTTATCAAGGTGTGACCTTAGGCGGAACTGGTATAAAAAAAGGAAAACGTCATCCGACAATAAATAAGAATGTGGTAATCGGCGCAGGTGCTAAAGTATTAGGGGATATAACTATCGGTGAGAATTCTTATATCGGAGCGAATGCTGTGGTTATAAAGGATGTTCCTGCGAATTCCACGGTTGTAGGTATCCCCGGCAGGATAACTAAGCAAGATGGCAATAAGATTGATATTGCTTTAGACCACCTCCATATAATCGATCCGATTATGGAGAAAATCGAAGAGCTGGAAAAAGAGATAAAGAAAAATAAATAATGCCTAAGATAAAAATCAATAATTCTTTGGGGAAGGGCGAATTTGTTTTAGATAGCGATAAGCAAAAGACAGTAAATATCTATACCTGCGGGGTTACGGTTTACGACGATTGTCATATCGGTCATGCCAGAAGTCTTTATATCTTTGACGTTGTCAGGCGCTACTTAAAGTATATAGGTTTTAAGGTTAATTTTGTGCGCAATATTACAGATATCGACGATAAAATTATCAATAGGGCCAACGAATCAGGTATTGATTGGAAAGAGCTGATTGAAAAGTATATCGTTAGGTACTATGAAGATTTGGATAGTTTAGGTATTGATAAAGGTATTCTTGACGGCAATGAAGAACCAAGAGCAACTAAAAACATAAAAGAAATAATCGAATATATAAACGTTTTGATTGAAAAAGATTTTGCTTATGAAACGCGGACTGGAGTTTATTTTAGTGTGCGCAAGTTTTCAGGCTATGGAAAACTTTCCAACCAAAGCATTGAACAGATGCTCACAGGCGTAAGAAAGTCTCAAGATGAAACAAAAAAAGACCCGCTTGATTTTGCATTGTGGAAAAAGGCTAAAGAAAATGAGCCTTCATGGCCAAGTCCCTGGGGTGAAGGCAGGCCTGGCTGGCATATAGAGTGTTCTGTGATGAGCCAGAAGTATTTAAAGGCAGATACATTGGATATCCACGCAGGCGGAAGAGATTTGATCTTCCCTCACCATGAGAATGAAATCGCCCAGGCTGAGGCGAAAACCGGCAAGCCTTTTGCGAAATGCTGGATTCACCACGGGTTACTGACAATTAATTCCCAGAAGATGTCCAAGTCTTTGGGTAATTTTGTGACGATAAAGGATTTTTTAACTAAATATAAGAACATGGATTTGTTGAAGCTTTTCTTTTTATCTGCCCATTATTCCCAGAGCATTGATTATAGCGATAAGAAGATACAAGAGGTAAAAAACGCATATGAAAGCATTGTTATTTTAAGGAATAGGCTTATTAAAGAATTTGGTTCAGTAGATTTAACTAAGGCTGTCAAACAGGGCACAGGCAATATGATGTTATTTAAAAATAAATTCATCGAATACATGGATAATGATTTTAATATGCCCAGAGCTTTGTCAGTTTTATTCGATATGGTGCATAATTGTAATAAGCTGCTAGATAGTGATGATGAATTAAAGCCGTTTATCCTGCGTTATGCAATAGACACAATGAAAGAGATAACTGATATTTTTGGGTTAGAGTTTTTAGAAAACGATAGTTTAGATGAAGATGAGAAAAAGGAAATTGTTAAACAAATAGACTTAAGAACACAATTAAAAAAAGAAAAGAAATTCAAAGAAGCTGATGAAATAAGGACTAACCTAGAGAATAAAGGTATAGTAATCGAGGATACTAAAGAAGGCACAACATGGCGAAGAAAGATCTAAAAGGTTTATTTATTACTTTTGAAGGTTCAGAAGGCTCTGGTAAAAGCACCCAATCAAAGATGCTTTGTTCTTTTATAAAAAAAAGCGGGTTAGATTGTATTGTTGTAAGAGAGCCGGGTAGTACAAAGATAAGCGAGAGAATAAGAGATATTTTATTGGATTGTAAAAATAAAAATATGTCTAAAGTTACGGAAATGCTTCTTTATATGGCAGCACGCGCTCAGATAGTGGAAGAGCTGATTATGCCGGCTTTGAAAAAAGGAAAAGTAGTAATCTGTGACCGGTTTTTAGATTCTACCATTGCTTATCAAGGATATGGCCTTGGCATGGATATAGGTTTGATTAAAAGAATCGGTAGTTTGGTGAGTGTAAAGATTAAGCCGGACTTGACATTTTTATTGGATCTGCCGTTAAAGCAGGGTTTGAAGAATTGCCATAGAGTGAAAAACCGTAAAGACCGTATTGAGAAAAGAAGCCTTAGCTATCATTCGCGTGTAAGAAACGGCTATTTAAGCCTTGCCTTAAAAGAGTCTTCCAGAATTAAGTTGGTAACTGTAGAAAAAGATGTTTTTAAAACTCAAGCAAATATCAGAAAACATATCTTGAGCTTGTTAAGAAGAAGATCTTTATGCAGATAAATAAAAATTATGGCCAGGATAGAGTGATTAGTTATTTAAAATCAGCGATTGAAAATAAACGCCTGGCAAACACCTATTTGTTTATCGGTCCTTTAGGAATAGATAAGCTAAATATTGCTATAGATTTTGCCAAGGCTTTAAATTGTGATAAGGCAGAATTAGTAAGTGGGTGTAGCTGTCAAAGCTGCATATTAATTGATAAAAATCAGCATCCGGATGTAATAATTTTTGGAAATAGCGGCAGCTCGATAAAAATTGATGAAATAAGGTATATCCAGCAAAGATTAACCTTAAGGGCTTATATGGCTAAGATAAAAGTAGTTATAGTGCCTGATATTGAACGTTTAACTCCTGATGCAAGTAATTGTTTTTTGAAAACTTTAGAAGAGCCGTCAAAAAACTCGTTGATTATCCTTACCGCTAGTAGCGCTTCTTTGGTTTTTCCTACGATACTATCGCGTTGCCATAAGATAAATTTTAGCTGCTCTTGTAAAGATATTGTTTCGTTAGAACTGGAATCTATGCTTGGGCTTGATAAGAATAAATCTCGCTGTCTTGCCGGATTTACTTCAGGAAGACTGCCTTTGGCAATAGAACTAAATAAAAACAATTTTTTCGAACTGCGCGATAAAGTAATAGATCTATTCTTGCAAAGCGAGCGTCGGATTGTCGACAGTGAGTTTTTATCTAAGATAAGCAGCAAAAGTGATATAAGTCTAATTTTTTCTATTATCCTTACTTATCTTAGGGACATAAGAGTATTGAAAACTTCACAGGATGAAATCGCAATTATAAACTTAGATATAATAGATAAGTTAAAGCAGTCATTAGATAGTGTTACTGTTAGTGATATCGATAGCACCTCAAATGAACTTATGCAGGCAGTTGGTAATATTGACAGAAACTTGAATATGAAGTTGTTTTTAAATTATCTTAATTCAAAATTAACAAGGGTGTAAAAATGGAAAAACTTATTCAGGTAAGGCTACGAGATGCAGGGCGTTTGGTTTATTGTTATTTTCCGGAAGGATTTACGGTTAAAATATCGGACTGGGTAATTGTTGATACGGATAAAAGCGCTGAATGCGCACAGGTAGTTACGGATGCAATGTCTGTAGATGATGTAGAATCATCAGAAGTGCCAAGTAAGATTTCCAGGATTGCAACTGAAAATGATTTAAAAAGAATAGAAGAGAATAAATCAAAGGCAAAAAATGCTTTTTCTGTTTGTGAAAAGCATATTGAAAAACATAAACTTGACATGAAACTTGTGGATGCGGAATATACATTCGATAGAAGCAAAATTATTTTCTATTTTACCGCTGAAGGAAGGGTTGATTTCAGAAATTTACTTAAAGATCTGGCTAAGATATTTAAAACAAGAATTGAACTTCGTCAGATCGGCGTTCGCGATGAGGCAAAGCTTTTTGGCGGGATTGGCGTGTGTGGAAAGAAACTCTGTTGTACGACTTTTTTGAAGGATTTTGATCCGGTTACGATTAAGATGGCTAAAGAGCAAGGACTACCTTTAAACCCTCCAAAAATTTCCGGTATCTGCGGGAGGCTCATGTGTTGTTTAAGTTATGAGTATAAAGGTTATAAGGAGCTTTTGAAGAAAATGCCCCGCGAGGGAGAAAAGATAAAAGTTGCTAATGGAAAAGGGAAGGTAATTGCAGTAAATCCTTTAAAGCAAAGCGTTACTGTCGAGCTTGAATCAGGTGCGCATGTAGAAGTTAAAATTGATAAGTCATGAAAGATAAATTCTATATTACAACACCGCTTTATTATGTCAATGCTTCTGCTCATATAGGGCATTCTTATACAAATATTGCCGCAGATTCAATTGCCCGGTTTATGCGTAGCGTAAAAGGACAGGAAAATGTCTGGTTTTTAACAGGTACGGATGAACACGGACAGAAAATAGAGCGTTCAGCCAGGGAAGCAGGTCTCGAGCCTAAAGAATTTACCGATAAGGTGGTGATGACATTTAAGGAACTATGGAAGATCTTGAATATTTCAAATAATGATTTTATTAGAACTACCGAGCCAAGGCATATCACCACAGTTAGAAATGTTTTGAATATTCTTTATAAAAAAAACGATATTTATAAACAGAATTACGAAGGGTGGTACTGTACGCCTTGCGAAACATTTTGGAGCGATTCTCAGATTGAAGATAATCTTTGTCCTGATTGTAAAAGAAAATTAGAGAGAATAAGTGAAAATAATTATTTCTTCAGAATGTCTGGTTATCAAGATTGGTTGGTTGAATATATTGAAAGGGATCCTTTGTTTATACGTCCGGAAATTAGAAGAAACGAAATATTGAGTTTCCTAAAACTTAATAAGCTTTCGGATTTATGTATTTCCAGGCCCAAAGAGAGACTTAATTGGGGTATCGAACTTCCCTTTAGCAAGGATCATGTAACCTATGTTTGGTTTGATGCTTTGATAAACTATATAAGCGCAGTAGGCTTTTTTGACGATAAAGGAAGGTATGTTTCCAAATGGTGGCCTGCGGATTTACAGCTTATTGGTAAAGATATCCTAAGGCATCATTGTGTATACTGGCCGATTATGCTAAAAGCGCTTAATTTGCAGATGCCAAAAACTATCTTTGCACACGGTTGGTGGATGATCAATAAAGACAAGATGTCCAAGTCCAAAGGCAATGTTGTTTCCCCTGTAGATATGGTGAATAAATTCGGTGTGGATAGCTATCGTTATTTTTTGCTTCGCGATGTTCCATTTGGTATGGATGGAAATTTTTCCATAGATTCTTTGATCAAAAGGATCAATTCTGATTTAGCTAATGATTTGGGCAATCTTTTGCACAGGACTGTGACAATGGTAGAGAAGTATTTTTCAGGAAAAATGCCTACGAAGGAAGTGACTTTTGATGAAAACACAATGTTTATAAAAGAAAAGGGCGAGTCTTTTAAGGGATCTATTAACAAGATAATTTCTTGTGAAAGTGATTATAATTTTAGTTTTGCCCTTGAATCAATCTGGGAGTTGATTAATATAGCCAATAAGCATGTAGAACAGACCAAGCCCTGGAATTTGCTTAAGGAAGAGAAAATAACAGAACTTGAGAACTTTATTTTGATTATGAAGTACTGTATTGACCATGTTGTAGAGGCGCTTGTACCGTTTATGCCTGAGACTTGCGCAGAGATCATAAAACAAATTAGTGCCGATGTTATAACAAAAGAAAAACCGCTTTTCCCCCGTTTAGAAATTAAATAACAGTCTATTCTTATGCTAAGCGATACACATTGTCATCTTGATTTTCCTGATTATGATAAAGACAGGCTTGAGGTTATTCAAAGAGCCAGGGATTCAGGCATAAAATTAATTATTAATGTCGGCTCTGATATTGAGCATAGTATTGCTGCCGTTAGTCTGGCTGATGAATTTGATTTTATCTATGCCTGCGTAGGTATTCATCCGCATGATGCGAAGACTTATTCAGAAGATACTTTATCCCAGCTGAAAGAACTTATAAAAAAACCAAAAGTTGTAGGTATGGGCGAAATTGGTCTTGATTATTTTCGAAATCTTTCGCCAAAAGATGTTCAAATCGATTTATTTAATAAAATATTATCTATGGCAAGAGAAAGCAACCTTCCTGTAGTTATACATTCGCGACAGGCGCAAATCGATACCATAAAGATACTAAAAGATCATGCGCAAGGTGGATTGTTGACAGGTGTAGTGCATTGTTTTTCCGGAGATGAATTGTTTTTAAAGGAATGCCTTGAATTAGGGTTGAATATTTCTTTTACCTGTAATATAACTTATAAGAAAGCGAGCAACTTAAGAGAATTTGTAAAATTATGCCCCGTAGAGAAGATTTTACTTGAGACGGATAGTCCTTTTTTGCCTCCTGAGGGTAAAAGAGGCACACGTAATGAGCCGGGTAATGTTAGTTTTCTTGCTAAGGCAATAAGCGAAATCAAAAATATTGATTATGAAATGGTAAACAGAATTACTTTTGAAAATGCCTGTAGGCTATTCTCTATTAGTTCTTAAAATTAAGGATTTATTATGAAGATTGAAACTATTCAGTGGAATAAAAATGCAGTAAGGTTGATAGATCAAACTAAATTACCATCAAGGTTGACTTATGTTGATATAAAAAGTTTGTCAAAGTTGATCTATGCCATTAGGACAATGAAGATAAGAGGGGCACCTGCTTTGGGCGTAGCTGCAGCCTTAGGCATGTATCTGGGAATTAAAGACGTAAAAACAAAAAGCAGCAAATTATTTTTTTCTAAGCTGAAGAAAGTTGCAGAATTAATCGCCGGTAGTCGTCCTACTGCCAGAAATCTTTTTTGGGCGATAGAAAGAATACTTGAAGTGGCTAATCAAAACGATAATCGTTCTATTGCGGAAATTAAGAAATTTATTCTTAAAACCGCTCTTATGATCTTGGAAGAAGATAGAATTATCTGTAGAAATATAGGTTGTCACGGGCAAGAGCTTATCAAAAATAATTATTCAGTGTTAACTATATGCAATGCCGGCATATTAGCAACGGTTGATTATGGAACGTCTTTAGCAGCTATTTATAGCGCTAAGGAAAAAGGCAAGAAATTTAAAGTTTATGCCTGTGAGACAAGGCCGGTTTTACAGGGCGCAAGGCTTACCGCATGGGAGTTGAACAAGAATAAAATAGATGTAATCTTGATTTGTGATAATATGGCAGCAAGCCTGATGCAAAAAGGAGAAATCGATATGGTTATTGTTGGTGCAGATAGAATCGCCGAAAATGCAGATACGGCAAATAAAATCGGCACATATAACTTGGCAGTATTAGCAAACTATCATAAAGTACCTTTTTTTGTTGCTGCACCAAGTTCTACTTTTGATTTCGGTATAAAAACAGGAAAAGATATTATTATTGAACAGCGCTCCCATGAAGAGGTTACTAAGAGTTTCTTTAAAAAACCTATTGCTCCTGAAAACGTGAAGGTTTATAATCCTGCTTTTGATGTTACTCCGAATAGGCTTATCAGTGCAATCATTACCGAAAAAGGCATTATTAAGAAACCTTTTAAGAATTTGAGAAAAAAAATCCATGAAATTGGCTGATTTGGGCGAAGAGAGATTGATCGAGTTTTTTAAACAGAACAACCGATATCACAATAAGGTTTTGGTAGGTATTGGCGATGATGCCGCAGTTGTTAGAATAGGGAAGAGCACAATTACATATAGTTGTGATATGTTTGTTGAGGGGACACATTTTTTAAGAAAAGATGATAGCTTTTTTTTGGGCGCAAAGGCAATAACTGCCTGTGTAAGCGATTTGTCTTCTATGGGGTCAAAGGCGTTATTTGTAAGCGCTTCTTTAGGTGTTCCCTCGGATATAGATTTTAATTACGTGAAAAGGCTTTTTAAGGGCTTGACCGAAACAGCCAAAAAGTTTAAGGTCGATTTAGTTACTGGTGATAGTGTTTGTTCAGAGAAAATATGTCTTGATATTTCAGCTATTGGTACACTTTTTAAGAGGGCTATCTTAAGAAACACAGCAAAATTAGGCGATTATATATTTGTTACTGGAGCTCTCGGAAAGGCGCGCTATAATCACGGGTATACTATTTGTAATAGGGCGAAAGAGTCATTTTACTTGGCTAAAGGATATAATATCCATGCGATGATTGATATCTCCGATGGACTTTTTAAGGATCTTTCGCGTATTTGTAAGGCAAGCAGAAAAGGGGCTGTCCTTTTGAAAGAAAATATTCCTCTATATAAGAAATCTACTGTTAGCGATGCTTTATTCAAAGGCGAAGATTTTGAATTGCTTTTTTGTCTTGGTCAAGCGGGTGCCGCAAAACTTATAAAAGAAAAAAAATATAAATTCAGCTGTATTGGCAGGATTGTCGATGAAAGTTACAATTTAAGCATGGTTGATAAAAAAGGTAAAGTTGTTATTTTAGATAAAGACCTGTCTTTTGAGCATTTCAAGAAATGAAAATAGTTTCAAGTAGCAGTATAGATACAATTCAGGTTGCAAAAAGGCTTTCTCGGTATCTTAGAAAAGGTGATTGCGTTGTTTTAGAAGGACCCTTAGGATCTGGCAAGACTGTGTTTGCCAAAGGTATTGCTTCTGGTATGGGTTTTGACCCGGATCAGGTTACGAGTTCTTCGTTTGTTTTGATGCAGCAGTATAAAACCAAGAGAATGGATATCTATCATCTGGATTTTTATAGGATAAAATCAATGATTGATCTACACGGTATTGGCTACGAAGAAGTTTTTTCTTCAAAAGGTCTTACTATCGTAGAATGGCCAGATATAATAGAGGGATTCTTGTCGGAAGATCATATTGTGGTAAAAATTAAGACAATAAGCCCAACGAAACGTTCCATAGATATCGATAGTAAAAATAAAAGAATAAAAAAGATTTTAACTAGGTTAGCTAAATGAATTTATTAGGAATAGACACTTCTGGTGAGTATTCGCATATCGTTTTATCAAAAGGCGATATCACAAAATCAATAAGATTTAAAAGGCAGTTCAACAGATATCCGGAGTCCTCTTTTTTATTGAGAATAAAAGAGCTTTTGAAAAATAATCGATTATCTCTAACGGATTTAGATGCGTTTATTATCGGCAGGGGTCCTGGTTCGTTTACTGGCTTGAGAGTTGGTTTTGCTACACTTTTTGGCCTTAATTTTGTCATGCAAATACCGGTAGTGGGTTTATCCAGTCTTGATTTTATTGCCTGGAATGCCAAAAAAACTGATTTTGATAATATTTGTGTTATCCAGGATGCAAGAAGGGGACTTGTTTACGCTTGTATTTACAAGTTAGAGGATGGTTTTTTAAGAAGAAGCTGCCGCTATTTATTGATTAAGCCTGATGATTTTGTTAAAATGGTTAAGAAAAATAGTTGTATATTAGGTGACGGTTTAAAATGCTATAAACATATTTTTAATAGTTTTACTTGTCTAGACGAAGGTTATTGGCAGATAAAGTCAGTTTCGATAATAGAATTAGCTAAACTTTCCATAAAGGAAAGATCTTTGAGTAATTTTAGAAATAAAGTATTACCATTATATTTATACGATAAAGAATGCCAGATAAAAAAATGAATAATTACCGACCGACCGTAGCAAAGATAAATTTAGCTCACCTTGGGCATAATTTAAAAGTGGTAAAACGTCTTGTTGATGCAGGCGTTAAGATAATGCCTACTGTTAAGGCGAACGCCTATGGCCATGGCCTAGTGCAGATTGCCAAGGAGTTGGATAAATTAAATATTGATTTTTTAGGTGTGTCTAGCCTTGAGGAGGCGATAGCTTTAAGAAGTTCGAGTATAAAGCGGCCAATACTTGTTTTGGGAGAGGTATTTAAAAAAGATGTTGGTGTGGTTTTAAAGTATAAGTTAGATCAAACTGTTTTCTCATATAGTTTAGCCAAGGCGCTAAATAATCAAGCAAAAAAAATAGGAATAATAACAAAGATTCATATTAAGGTAGATACTGGCATGGGAAGATTGGGGGTAATGCATAAAGAGGCATTTGAGTTAGTTAAGAAAATTGCATCTCTTAAAAATATAAAAATCGAAGGTATTTTTACGCATTTTCCCAAGGCTGAAACTGACAAAGCTTTTACTAATAAGCAAATTAAAGCATTTAAAGGATTAATAAAAAAACTTTCTGAAAATGGTATTTATATACCGATAATCCACTCGGCAAACAGTATGGGGATTATTGATTACAAGAACAGTCATTTTAACCTTGTTCGGCCAGGGCTTATGCTTTATGGGATTTATCCTAAAAGAGGATTAAGACCTGTTTTAAAGCCGGTTATGAGTTTAGTGACAAAAATAATTTTTATCAAAAATCTTCCTTCCGGACACGGGGTAAGCTATGGACATAGCTTTATTGCTTCTAAGAATACAAAGACAGCGATTCTTCCTATTGGCTATGGTGATGGTTATTTTAGGGGTTTTTCCGATAAGGCGCAGGTGTTGATAAGAGGCAAAAGATGTAAGATAATAGGTAAAATCTGCATGGATTATACTATGGTTGATGTCAGCAGTTTAAAGAAAGTCTCCTGCGGCGATGAAGCTGTTTTGATAGGTACACAAGGTAGAGAAAAAATTCTTGCTTCGGATTTAGCTAAACTTGTCGGTACTATCGCTTATGAAGTGACTTGTTCAGTGGGAGCTAGGATCCCGCGTTATTTTATTTAAGGTAAGATTTGAATAAAATAAATAGATAATCCCAAGAACATTATTGGCGTAAGCCATACTGCAAGGAAAGGAATTAGAATTCCTTCTTTTCCAAAGGCAATACCTAAGACAGAGCAAAGATAATAAACAAAACTTAAAGCGACAAATACTCCAAAAGAAATAATATTAGAAGAGCGTTTTTTGGTTGTAAAAGCAAAAGAGATTGCTATCATTATAAGTATTACGGCTGAAAAAGAACTGGCAAATTTATTATAATAATCTACCTTGAGGTTTCTTACAGCCTGTTTTGCGCCGCTTTTGGATATTCTATCAATATACTGACTTAATTGGGAGGTATTCATTAATTCTAATTTTTGTCTCTGCTGAAGTAGTATTTTCGGTTTTTCAACTATATTAATTGCTTTTTCTTCAAAATAAAAAGGTTCGTGTTTTGGTTCGCCGTCACTGAAAAAATCATATACAAGAACTTTATAAAAAATCCATTCATTACCGTTATAGACAGCTTTTTGTGCTACGACTTTAGAGATTACGTTTTGATTTGAATCGTGTTCTAATATATTGATCTGTTCAAGGGTGTTTTCATCGACATTGAAGGAATTTGCATAAATTAGTCTGTTATTACTGCCGTAACAGGTCAGGTATTGTATGATCTGGCTGGTTTTATTTCGTTGTGCCGGTTCAAGCCTATCGGAGATTTCTTCATGAATATTTTGGGTTATAGGTATTATTTTTTCATTCACCATAAATATCATAAAACTCATCAGGATTCCCATCATAATAATGTTTCTTGTGACCTGCCAGATATTTTGTCCACTTGCACGCATTACAATAAGTTCGTTATCGCGGTTTAACCTGGTAAGGGTAAATATGGTAGCCAGAAAAATACAGTATGAAGAGATTTGAATAAATATCGTAGGCAGAAATGTCAGATAATAATTTACAAATAAACCTAATCCGACTTTTTGTTCTAGAAAGTCATCAAGGTGTGTGAAGATATCAATGATTACATAAAGTCCCATGAATATCATTACACAGGCAAGGAAGGATAAAATAAGAGATTTTACTATGTATCTGTCTAGGATACGCATGATCGGCGTAAAAGTATAATTCCTAATGTTGCCATTGTTAAATTAGCCAGCCACATTGATAAAACTGGCATTTTTCCTTGGAGACTCAAGGCTTCAAAACCTAAAAAGATTAGATAATAAATTGTAACAATAGCGAATATTAATACAATATTTGCATTTTTTTGCCTTTTATGGGTTATTATTCCCAGGGGAATCCCCAGTAATATAAATACTAAGGGTGCAAAGCTGATGGCAATTTTTTCATGAAGTTGAGTTAAGTAGGGAAGAGGGCTGATCTGTTGGTTTTTAAAGGAATTGATTTTATCTTTTAATTCCTTTATGGTCATATCTGTTGGTTTTTTGTCTATATTATCTGACGACTGGTTTTGAGCGAGGTTTAATGTCATAAAATAAGTCTTGAAGTATAGTTTATAGAAATTATCCGGGTTTTTAGGGTCAACTTCGTCAGAGGTGCCGTCAATCAATTTTAATTTAACGATGCTTTTTTCAGGGTAGCTTATAAATTCACCTTTTTTTGCGACAATTGTACGCGTAGGTTTATTTTCACCTTGCGGTTCATAGATTCTGATATTGAATAATTTATTGCCTTCTATGCGGTAGATAAAAAGGATATATTTTTGAAAGGAGTTAATAAAAGTTCCCGGTTCGAGTGCGGCAGTTGGGTTTTTAACTCCTAAATCTACGATAGCTTTTCGTGAGGCAAAGTGGGATTTGGGAATCAATTGGTCGTTTAATATAACAAGCGTAAGGCTTAGAATAAAAGCAATTATAATAAACGGCATTAAAAGATTTATAATATTTATTCCGCTTGCTCTTATGGCGATGATTTCATTGTCCGATGAGGCTCTTCCTAAAGATAAGAGCACCCCTGAAAGTGCGGCAATCGGTATGGTATAGGCGAATAGATAGGGGATTAAGAAAATAAACAGTTTTCCTACGATTTCAATGCTTACGTTTTTGTTTATAATCAGGTAAGCGAATTTTATCAGATTGCCCAAAAGCATGACAAAAGTTAATACGGCTAAGGATATCCCAAAATATATTAAAAATTCTTTTGTTAGGTATGTTCGTAGTATTTTCATTTTATTGTGCCAGAGTAAGCGAAACAACCGAGTTCGCACCGGTATTTTTTAGCGCTGCCGATAGTTCTGAGACGGTAGCTCCGGTTGTGAATACATCATCGATGATCATAATATTTTTATTTTTTATTCTGGAATGTTCTTTTACACAGAAAGCATTCTTTAGATTATTAAACCTTTTATACTTATCCAGTTTTGTCTGGCTGGGCGTATTTTTAAATCTATGCACGGTATTTTTAAAGTAATCCTTTTTAAAGTATTCAGCGATAGGTTCTGACAATAGATGCGCTTGGTTAAACCCACGGTCTTGGAGCCTTTTTTTATATAAAGGTACGGCGATTATACAATCTATTTTGTCAATGGGGATATGTTTTTGAATAAATTCAATCATTAATTGGCTGAAAAGTCGATGTAGTTTTGTAAAGCCTTTGTATTTAAATTGGTGGATCAGTTTTAGCATTATGCCTTCGTATTTACATACACTCCAGGAGCGAGAGAATTCATAGGTCGAGTTTTTGCAATTTGAGCAGAAACAAAACCTGTTATCATTTAAATTTTTCCCGCAACTTACACAAAATGGCGCATCGATAAAGCTTATTTTCTCAAGACATTCTAGGCATACGCCTTCAATGTGTTCTTTGTTTTCAATATGCTTATTACAGCTTAAGCAATAGTGAGGGAAAATTATGCTTTCAAAACCTTTTAAAAATTCCTTCCACACAAGCTAATATCTTAACATTGAGCTATGAATTTGTCAATTCAGTTAAAATACGTTGCAAATATATATAAGAGTAATAGAATATATATTTATGAAACCTTCTATTGTGGTTATTGGCGCAGGTCCGGCTGGAGTGATGGCTTCGATTAAGGCAGCACATTCTGGCAAGGGAGTAGTTTTAATTGAGCAAAATTCATTTATAGGCAAAAAACTGCTTTTAACTGGTAAAGGAAGGGGTAATATTACCAATATGGCGGGCCAGGAGAGCTTTTTAAATTATTTTAATAAAAATGCTTTATTCTTAAGAGATGCATTCAGAAAGTTTTTCAATAAGGAATTATGTGATTTTTTTACTTCGCGCGGCTTAAGGTTAAAAACTGAAAGGCAGAACCGGGTTTTCCCTGAATCTGATATGGCAGCGGATGTAGTTAAGGTCCTGGAAAAGTCTTTAGATAATAAAAATATTGAGCTTATATTGAATACAAAGGTTACTGATATATTAGTAGAAAATAGTACTGTAACAGGCGTAGTTTTAGATTCTCATAGAAAGATTATTGTAAAAAAAGTCATTTTAGCAACAGGCGGGGTAAGCTTCCCTCGGACAGGCTCTACCGGAGACGGGTTTAGATTGGTCAAGAAATTATCTCATAAGGTTACGCAGCTTAGGCCTGGGCTTGTGGCTTTGGTGTCAAAGGATAAATGGGTAAGATCATTACAAGGTTTGACTTTAAAAAACGTAAAGGTGATATTTTCACAGAAAAACAAAAGAGTCGAATCTTGCGTAGGGGAACTTTTATTTACTCATTTTGGCATATCCGGTCCCTTGGTGTTGGATTTAAGCAATAGAGTCAATTCTTGGCTTGACACACAAGGTGTAAGTGCTACTATTGATTTAAAACCAGGGTTAAGAAAAGAACAGTTGGAAAGTAAGTTTTTACGAGAAACAAATGGGAAAAAAGAAATCAAAAGCTTTTTAAGGTTGCTTTTACCTTTGAGGCTTGTAGATGTTTTTATTTATAGGTGTAATTTAGATCCGCATAAAAAAATAAGCCAGATTACGAAAAAAGAAAGACAGGCAATAGTTAATTTACTGAAAGCTTTAGATTTTAAGATTGTTTCTACTCTGGGTTTAGATAAAGGTATGGTTACTTGCGGAGGGGTGTCTTTGAAGGAAATTGATCCGCGTACAATGCAGTCAAAACTCATAAACGGGTTGTATTTTGCCGGTGAAATAATTGATGTTGACGCTGTAAGCGGCGGGTACAACCTGCAGGCAGCATTTTCCACTGGTTTTTTAGCAGGGGAAAGCGCAAGTTCTGGTTAGATGATGAAAAGAATAATTTTGGCAACTAATTCACAGGCGAGAAAAAAGGTATTTAGGATTTTTGGCATAAAGTTTACTACGGCAGTATCTAATATAAAAGAGCGTAAAGTTAATAATTTAAAGAGAATGGGTTGCGAAAAAATAGTAATAGGGAATGCTAAAAAAAAGGCGCTGTCATTAAAAGAAAAATATAAAAAAGGCGTAATCGTATCAGCAGATACTTTGATTGTGCAGGATAATAAAGTGTACGGCAAGCCAAAAGATTTATTCCAGGCAAGGAGAATGCTTGAGAAACTTTCCAGCGCGGCTCATTTTGTATATACCGGTCTTTGCGTATTTGATATAGATAAAGGCAAGTGTTTTACTGATTTTGACAAGACAAAAGTAATAATGGAAAAGCTCTCATGTAAGGATATAGATAATTATTTTAGATGCATTAATCCGCTTTCTAAAGCAGGTAGTTTTGATGTTTTTTCTGAAGGTGCGTGGTTTGTCAAAAGGATAGAAGGGTGTTTTTATAATGTTGTAGGACTTCCTTTAAACAAGCTTTATAGGTTATTACGTAAAGCGGGGGTTTTTATAGTAGTGGTGTTATGTTTAAGTATTTTTTCTGGTTGTGCCACAGAATATAATGTTGTTACTAGGAACGAAGAGTTGATTTATTATTCTACGGAAAAGGAAGTTGCAATCGGTAGGTCCGTATCCAAGCAAATCGAAAAGGAATTTGAGCTTTCTAAGGATACTTTACTTACAAAGCGTCTTGAGGAAGTGGGTGCTAAAGTGGCTAGTGTGTCTGATAGAAAAGATATAGTTTATATTTTTAGAATTCTTGATGAGGAAGAGATTAATGCGTTTGCTTTACCGGGTGGATACGTTTATGTCAATAGGGGCCTTATGGAAAAAACCGATGATGACGAACTTGCTTGTGTTATTGGTCATGAAATCGGTCATATAAATGCTAAACACAGTATAAAAAGGCTTCAGTCTAGTTATGGGTATACATTTTTGATGGTTTTGGCAGGTTTTGGTGCAAAGTCGAATGAGGCTATGCAGGGTGTGAGCACGATATTTAATACGCTTATGTTGGGTTATTCTAGAAAAGATGAATTGTTGGCAGATACTCTAGGCGTACGATATGCAAAAAAAGCTGGATTTGATGCCAAGAAAATGATAAGCTTTCTGGAAAAGCTGCATGAAATACACACGAAGCGTCCGGCAAGGGAATACTCTTATGCAAGGACTCATCCTTATACGAGTGACAGAATTCGTATTATCAAGCAGGAGCTGGGGATGGCGGTTAATTTTAGCGATTATATAAATAAAGAAGACGATATTTAATAGATGAAAAAAACCAAGAAGACAGTTAAGCCTTTTGTTTTTTATACAAGACTTCATCTATCACAGATGACCGGACTTCGCGCTGCCAATATCAGCCAGTTAATGGAGCTGATAAAGCAGGTTTCCGGTTCTTGTATATATCACCATACACATAGGTTTTTACAGATTCATCAGTATCTGTCGCCTGAACCTCCGAATGATTTTGCCTATTGGGTTAATTATGTCTTGGGTGAAGATGAGCTTGGTGAAAGATTGGCTAGTATCGACACAGTGCAGTTTTCCAGCATTAGAAGTCTGAGAGAGAAAATCATCCAAACAATAGAAAACTATATTGAGAATAATCCGCTTGCAAAATTAAGGTTTTCTAGAAAAGACGAGGAATTCCATTTTATCGAGTCGATCAGCTTCATTATTCCTACTAAGTATTCTGTTACTACTCTAAGAGATTTTTCGCGAACTTTGAAAAAAGTTACCATAGATTCGATTTATTTTCATATATTCGAGTCACGCCTAAGGCTTGAGAAACAAAATAATGATTTTTCCGCATGGATCGATGATGCTTTTGGTAATAAAATCTTGGCGGATAGTATTGCCCGGCTTGACCCTTACACGCATACACTGGAAGATTTAAGGAAAAAACTTATAAATATAGTTGATAATGCAATAAAAAAATAACATGCCGTATATCGAAGATTATATTTCAATAGTGGGCCAATCGGTAATAGATGATTTAAGATTAATAGCTGAAAAACTAAAAGGCAAAAAGATTCTTCATATTAATTCCACTGCCGTAGGCGGAGGTGTGGCAGAGATATTAAACAGGATGAATCCTTTATTAAGAGAACTTAATGTGGATACGCGCTGGGATGTTATAAGAGGCGGAGAGAAGTTTTTTAATGTTACAAAAAAATTCCATAATCTTTTGCACGGTAAGCAGGATGAGTTGACTGATGAAGATATTGATATATTTTTATCTACCGGCAAAGAAAATCAGTTGAATATGGATACATCAAGCGATATTGTCTATGTACATGATCCGCAGCCGATAACCTTAGTTGAGAAGCGTAATGGCAATAAATGGCTTTGGCGTTGTCATGTGGATGTATCAAACCCTAATCAAAAGTTATGGAGTTTCTTAAAGCAATATATCGAGCGTTATGATGCAGCGGTTTTCTCTGCGCCAAGTTTTTCTCAAACATTATCAATCAGGCAGTATTTGATTTCACCGTCGATTGATCCATTAAGTGACAAGAACAAAGATTTATCTTCTGAGGAGATTTCCAAAGTGTTAGAGCATTATCAGGTACCTGTGGATAAGCCGTTAATAACCCAGATTTCCCGCTTTGACAGGCTTAAAGATCCTCTTGGTGTAATCGAAGTTTATAAGCTGGTTAAGCGTTACGTTGACTGCCGGCTTATTTTAGCTGGAGGCGGAGCTAGCGATGACCCAGAAGGCGCTCAAGTCTTGGCAGAGGTTAATCAGGCGGCAAAAGAGGATAAGGATATACATGTATTGCTAATGCCTCAAAATGATATCCATATAAATGCCCTGCAGCGAGCATCTACTGTAATTATACAAAAGTCAATTAAGGAAGGTTTTGGTTTGACTGTTTCAGAAGCGCTATGGAAGGCAAAGCCGGTTGTGGCAAGCAATGTCGGCGGGATACCGCTTCAAATAACACACCGTTATTCAGGGTTATTGTGTCGTTCTATAGAAGGGGCGGCTTTTGCTGTAAAGCAGCTTTTAAACAGCCCGAATTATGCCAAACAGCTTGGTAAAAACGGTAAGGAGCATGTCCGCAATAATTTTCTAATCACACGTCACATAAGAGACTATATTTTAGCATTTCTTTCATTATATAATAAAGAACACATAGTAAATCTTTAGCACTTTACTTTTTAGTGCAAATCTAATAGTATAATAGAAGAACAAAAAAGGAGTTAATATTATGATTAATGATATTTTAAGTCTCAATATATTAGGTAACAGCGTATTTAATTATCTTAAGTTTATTGTTTTAGTTATTATTGGTATGATTGTAGCTAAGATTTTTGAGAAAATTATCTTATCCAGGCTTAAGAAAATCGCTGAGAAAACTACAACCAGCATAGACGATTTCTTTATAGAAGTTATCCATAAATGCGTTTTACCTGTTGGATATTTTGTAGTGATTTATGTATCTTTAAAGGTGTTATATCTGCAAGATGGGTTAAAAAATGTAATTGATAAGCTGGCTATTGCCGTAGTTACAATCTATGGTGTGAAGTTTTTGCTTAAGGCAATCGACTATAGCTTGGGTATTTATTGGAAGATAAGAAAACAAGACATTGCTCTTAAAAAAAGCCTCACCGGAATTGTTAGGATTTTACGCGTTGTCATTTGGGGTTTAGCGATTGTATTTTTTCTGGATAATTTAGGTTTTAATATATCCGCTGTTATTGCCGGTCTTGGTATCGGCGGTGTGGCAGTAGCTTTAGCCGCACAAGCTGTGTTAGGGGATTTGTTTAGTTATTTTGCAATACTCTTTGACAGGCCTTTTGAGATAGGTGATTTTATCATTATCGGGGATTTTCTTGGTACAGTTGAACATATCGGCATAAAGACAACGCGCATAAGAAGTTTAGGCGGTGAACAGGTTGTTTTTTCTAATACCGACCTTACTAATTCACGCGTACGCAATTATAAGAGAATGGAAAAGCGTCGCGTGGTGTTTAAGTTAGGCGTAACATACCAGACTCCGCATGTAAAGCTTGTTGAGATACCGAAGATAATTGAGTCAACAATAAAATCAATTGAAGATACTGTTTTTGACAGGGCGCATTTTTCATCATATGGCGCTTTTAGCTTAGATTTTGAAGTTGTCTATTATGTATTAAGCAGCGACTACAATAAATACATGGATATCCAGCAGAAGATCAATTTAGGGATTCATAAAGAGTTTGAAACTAAGAATATTGAATTTGCCTATCCTACTCAGACATTGTTTGTGAATAAGGGGTAGGGGTATAATTGTAGTTTCTCGATGTTCGGGATTTAATTTGGTGCGGAAGGAGGGAGTTGAACCCTCATGGAGTTGCCTCCACAGCGCCCTGAACGCTGCGTGTCTGCCATTCCACCACTTCCGCGTGAGTCTTAAGTATACCGCAACAGTCTTTTGTAGTCAACTTCTAGCCAAGGTTGATAAACCCTTTAATTATTGCTATAATAACAACCTATGGTGTTCTTGAATTTTATCAATGTTACTGGTTTTGCAGTTTCACAAATCTTCATTTTAGGCGTTATTGGTTTTTTTGTTATCAGGCTTAAATTGATAACGGAATCTGGTCTAAACGCTATAAGTACGCTTGTAATTAATGTTATTCTGCCGCTATATATTTTTACTCATTTAGTAGAAGGTTTTAGCGTTAAACAGATAACTTACTGGTGGTTTTATCCTGTAATCGCCTTACTTTTAAGCACTTTGGGCTTTATTGTAGGATTTATAATTTCAAAGATATCCCAAAAACCCCAATTACAGCGCGAGGTCATAAGCCTGGTTACTTTTCAAAATGCCGGATATCTTCCTTTAGTGTTAGCGGGTTTGATTTTAACCGGTTCTCAACTTCGGGATATGATCGTAATTATAGCATTAAGTTTGATTGGGTTTAATCTTATCATTTGGTCAATAGGGGTTATTATGTTAACTCACAGGAAGTTAGATTCATTTCAATGGCATCAGCTTTTCAGTGCTCCGGTTGTAGCGAGCCTTGTGGCTTTGGTTGTTGTATTATTAAAGTTTGATACTCTTATTCCGAATGTTATATTTAAGCCTTTAAAGATTTTGGGAGATTGCACTTTACCTTTGGCTATTTTGGTAGTGGGGGGCAACCTTGCCAGCATGAAACTAAAACATGTTGATGTGGCGTCTTTGATGTATGCTGTAATTGCTAAGGTTATAATATTGCCTAGCCTAGCGCTAGTATTGATACTCAATGTGAATATTCCATATCTAATGAAGATGCTTATTCTTATCCAGGCGTGTATGCCTTCTGCAGTGTCCTTGTCTGTTATTACCCGGCATTATAATCTTAAAGAGCAGATAGTGAGCCAGGGGATATTCTTTTCACATTTGTTGAGCCTGGTTACTATTCCTGTATTTTTAAGTTTATTCTTAACTATAGTTGATTAGTATGAGCGTTGCCATAAAAAATCCCAATGCCTTAAGGGATTATAACATTATTGAGAGCGTTGAAGCAGGCTTAGAGCTAAAGGGGACAGAGGTTAAGTCATTACGCGATTCCCAGGTAAGTCTTAGAGAGAGTTTTGCGCGTATTGAAAATAACCAGGTATTTTTATATAATATGCATATTGCTCCGTATTTGCAGGGCAGTATATATAACGTTGAGCCCAAAAGAAAAAGAAAGTTGCTTTTGCATAAAAAGCAGATCGGTAAGCTTACAGTAGAAACTTTCCAAAAAGGCTATACGTTAGTACCGATAAAGCTTTATTTTAAAGGAAGTTTTGCTAAAATAGAGCTTGGTTTGGGTACTGGTAAAAAGCATTTTGATAAGAGAAAATCAATTAAAGAAAAAGAACTTAACCGCGCTCTAAAGCGCACTTTAAGGCAAAAGAATAGATAACGGGGGGTGAAAGGTATCGACTTGAAAAACTTATAATAGTGGCATGTCGCGGATGCAAGGTGGGCCGCGTTAACAATCCTTGTAAATTAAAAACGCCAACTCAAACAGAGCACAGTTGGCACCAAGATTCAACTTGGTACCAGCAGGCGTCCCAGCCTTCGGCCTCAATTAAGGCCGAAGCCTTTTATTCTTCTTTGCCTGAAGAAGAGTAAAAGCTAACAATCAGGCTGCGTCCAGTATGTTTTCCCATGTGCCGGATTAAGGTTGTTAGGGAATAGCTTCTTTAGTATCCTGTTTTGGGGGAGATTTGAGGAAGCGAATAAACAAAACCCAAGACTACACATGTAGAGGCTATTATGTAGTTTTTTATAGGACCGGGGTTCGATTCCCCGCACCTCCACCAAATGATGAATAAAAATATCAAACCTTTTATATCAGTGCTTATTTTATTATTACTTTGTGGTTGCGCAGGTTTGCCCAGGCTAAGGGATGTACCTTCGTTTAACATAAATAACAGAAATTACTATTCGCTTATTTCTTTATGTGAGGAATTGGAAGTTGATTTTGATTTTGATATTGCATCAGGTAAGGTTGTATTGGAAAAAGACGATAATGCAGTTACCCTGGCGATAAATTATAGTTGGATGATTGTTAATGAAAAAGATAGAAAGATAAGAAGTGCTCCTATCGTATCCGAGGGCGTGGTTTTAGTTACTTATGAAACCATGCGTATAATCGCCGATACGTTTTTAAAAAAAGATGTTAGAAAAACAGCTAAAATGTTTTTACCAAAGAAAATCAAACGTATTGTAGTCGATGCCGGACATGGCGGAAAAGATCCCGGTGCAATCGGTGCATATGGCGTGATGGAGAAGAATGTTAACTTGAAAATCGCAAATTATCTTTATAATAAACTTAGGTCCTTTGGTTATGAAGTATTAATGACTAGAAGAAGCGATAGGTTTTTATCTTTGGCAGAAAGAGCGAATATTGCTAATAATTTTAATTCAGATTTATTTATAAGTATTCACGCCAACGCCAATCATTCAAAGCAGATGAATGGTTTTGAGATTTATTACTGTGGTGACAGCTTAGAAGATAGTATTCGTTTTATCGTTGAGGAAGAAAACGGTTCTTTGGCTAATACAATAGATTATAGACAGGCAGTTAGTTTAGGCAACCAAAGAATAGAGAACAAGCTCAACTCAATAGGTATTGCGGAAAGTATCTGCAATCAGGTTTGTGCTGCTGGTGGGCTTAATGTTATAGGGGTAAAATCAGCGCCTTTTTACGTATTAAGATATACTACTATGCCGGCAATCCTGATTGAGGCGGGATTTTTGTCAAATCTTGAGGAAGAAAAGCTTTTAGCCGATGATAATTATTGTTATCTTTTGGCAGAGAAGATAGCTTTAGGCGTAAATTATTTTAAAGACAGGAAATTCGCGAGCAATGAATAATTGTCCTATAGGTGTTTTTGATTCCGGAGTCGGGGGTTTAACTGTTGTCAAAGAGCTTATTAGGCAGCTTCCCAATGAAAATATTGTTTATTTTGGAGACACTGCCCGTGTGCCATATGGTGTAAAATCAAAACCAACGATTATACGTTTTTCAATTGAGAATATACTATTTTTGCTAAAGAAAAAAGTAAAACTCATCTGTGTTGCTTGTAATACAGCATCCAGTCTTGCTTTGCCGTCAATCAAGGGACATTTTAATATACCTATTGTTGGCGTGATCGCACCAGGTGCAAGAAGAGCCAGTCAGCTTAGCAGCTCAAGACGTATTGGCGTAATCGGCACAAGTGCAACTATAAAAAGCCGCGCTTATGAAAAAGAATTAAAAAGACTCGATCCAAAAATAAAAGTATTTACTCAGGCATGCCCTTTATTCGTTCCATTTGTGGAAGAGGCCTGGATTAATAAAAAACCTTTAGAAGACGTTGCTAAGATTTACCTGGAGCCTTTGAAGAAAAAGAAAATCGATACTTTGATTTTAGGTTGTACACATTACCCGCTTTTAAAGAATTTAATCAATAAAATCATGGGCCCGAAGGTAAATCTAGTTGATTCGGCAAAAGAAACAGTTAAACAGTTAAAAGATTTGCTTATTAGGGAAGGTCGCTTAAGAAAGAAAACCTCAAGATCTAAAAAAGTGTTTTATGTAACGGACGAGAAAACATCATTTTATTATTTGGGTAAAAGTTTTTTAGGTAGTGATTTAATAAAAGTAAAGAGGGTTAATAATGTTTGAGATTAAAGTTATTGGGGATTTTTCCAGTGCACACCGTCTGCGGGGGTATAAAGGTAAATGCGAGGATCTACACGGTCATAATTGGAAGGTAGAGCTTGTTATTAAGAATAATACTCTTGGTGCGCTGGGCATGGTTAATGATTTTAGTGAGGTGAAAAATGTTTTAAATAATGTGTTAAACTCACTCGATCATAAGTGTCTTAATGACCTTATTTATTTTAAGAAGGTTAATCCTACATCGGAGAATATCGCTAAATATATATATAAACAGATAAAAAAGAGTTTTAAGTCGTTAAAGAGTGTTGCGGTTTGGGAGTCGGATACATCTTGTGCTAGCTATGAAGAGTAAAAAAGCAATAGTATTACTTTCCGGTGGCCTTGATTCAACAACGCTTTTATACCTGGCCAGAGAAAAAGGTTACAAATGCAGCTGTTTGATATTTGATTACGCTCAACGTCACAGAAAAGAAATATTCTCTGCCGTTAGAATTGCGAAAAAGACTAAATCCGATTATAAAATAGTAAAGATAAGCCTGCCTTGGAAAGGTTCATCGTTATTGGATAAAACCCGTAAGTTGCCCAAGGGTTCTTTAAGGAAAAAGGATATTCCTTCTACATATGTAAGTGCAAGGAATATAATTTTTTTAAGTTTTGCAGTTTCCTTTGGCGAGGCTATAGCTGCTGATGCGGTATTTATCGGCGCCAATATAGTTGATTATTCCGGATATCCTGATTGCAGAAGTGAGTTTTTCAAGAAATTTAAGCAGATGATCGATATTGGTACTAAAAATACCAGAAATATAAAGGTCGAAACACCGCTTTTGAACTTAACTAAAGCTGAGATTATAAAGCTAGGCCAAAGATTAAAAGTTCCTTATGAATTGACTTGGTCTTGTTATAAGGGGGATAAAATACCTTGCGGGGTTTGTGATAGTTGCAAATTTAGAGCAAAAGGTTTTAGCCAAGCCGGTATTATTGATCCGTTCATTGAAAAATGAAAGCTAAAGTAAGTGAAGTTTTTACAAGCATTCAAGGTGAAGGCCCGTTTTTAGGCTCGACTCAGGTGTTTGTACGCTTTTACGGATGTAATTTAAACTGCAGTTATTGTGATACGAAGTTAAAATCCTTTAAAGTGTATGATACCCAGGCACTTAAAAACAAAGTTTCAACTTTTTTAAGAAAAAGAAAGATTACTTGTGTTTCCATTACCGGAGCAGAGCCGCTTTTACAAAGTGGATTTCTAAAAGATTTTCTAAAAGAATTAAAGAAGAAGCAAACAAAGATATACCTAGAGACAAACGGTACATTACCAAATGAGCTTAAAAAAGTTATTAGGTATATTGATATAATCAGTATGGATATAAAATTGCCTTCCAAGGAGAAAGAAAAGTTTTATTTAAAAGAACATTTAGAATTTTTAAGTCTTGGTTTAAAGAAGCATTTATTTTTGAAAGTAGTAGTGTCTGATTTTACTCGGCTTAGTGATTTTAATAAGTTTTTAAATAGAGTAAAAAAAATAAAAAATAAACCTTTATTGGTGATACAGCCTGATAGCCGTAATTTGAAAAAGCTACTAAGTAAGGTTTTTATGTTTAAGAAAGTTGCAGAAACTGTTTTCGGTGATGTAAGGATTATACCCCAGGTGCATAAAATATTAGGAGTAAGGTAATGCAAAGAAAAAGAAATAGTCCATATGATGGATTGCAGAAGGACATAAAACATATTAAGACTCCATCGATAGAGGTTTGGAAGAACCAATATCCTGAGAAAAACTATGTGGTAAAGGTAGAAACGGATGAGTTTACCTGTATTTGTCCCAAAACAGGACTGCCTGATTTTGCCAAGATAGAAGTTGAATATTCGCCTAATAAGTATTGCATAGAATTAAAGTCGTTTAAGATGTATTTACTTTTTTACCGTAACATCGGTATATTCCACGAACATGTTATAAATAGGATTCTTGATGATTTTGTAAAAAGTTCAAAACCAAAGTGGGCGAAAGTTACCGGTGTTTTTAATGCCAGAGGCGGCATTGTTACAACTGTAAACGCGGAATATAAGAATGAATAAGAAAATAATTACAGCAAATCAAATCACTAAAGTTATTGTTGATCTTTGTATAAAAGCCAATACTATACTTAGAAAAGATGTTTACGATTCTTTAAAAAGCGCTTTAAGAAGCGAAAAGAATCTCCGTGCTAAAAATCTTTTAAAGCTGATTATTAATAACGCTGATATTGCCCGGAAGAATAAACTTGCGATATGTCAGGATACGGGTTTACCGATAGTGTTTTTACGAATCGGACAAAATTTATCTTTAAAAGGCGATCTTGTAAATGCTGTCCAAAAAGGTGTGGGTATAGGTTATAAGAAAGGGGCTTTACGTAGTTCTATCGTAAAAGACCCAATAAAAAGGTCAACGCCAAAGAATATTCCGGCAGTAATCCATACTGAGATTGTACCTGGTAATAAAATAAATATTACTGTTATGCCAAAAGGTTTTGGCAGTGAAAATAAGACTGCCTTGAAGATGTTCAACCCCACGGCATCTTTACGGGATATAAAAGATTTTATTGTAAAAAGCGTATTAGAAGCCGGGCCTGAGGCCTGTCCGCCTTTTATTATTGGTGTAGGTATTGGCGGTACAGCTGATATGGCCGTACTTCTTGCCAAGAAGGCTTTGTTGAAAAAGATCACTCCTTTAAAGACTAAGCTGTCAAAAGATATTTTAAAAGCAGTAAATGATACCGGAATTGGTGCTATGGGTTTAGGCGGTAAGACAACCTGTTTAGGAGTTAATATAAAAACTTATCCAACGCATATTGCCGGGCTTCCGGTTGCGCTAAATATCAGCTGCCATGCTTTAAGGAGTGCAAGTAAAACCATTTAAATGAAATGAAAAATAAATTTAATCTTCCTTTGAGCCAGAATATAATAAACGCTTTAAAGATAGGTCAGCAGATTTTATTGAGTGGTACGATTTATACTGCTAGAGACCAGGCACATTTAAGGTTGGTGAATATTGTCAAGAAAAATGGCAGTATCCCTGGTTTTTTAAAAGGACAAGCTATTTATTACTGCGGTCCAACAAAGGCATTTAAAGGCAGCCCAATCGGTTCATGCGGCCCAACAACTTCTGCCAGGATGGATATATTTGCACCTATACTTATTAAAAAAGGTTTGAAGGTAATGATTGGTAAAGGAAGAAGGTCCTTATTGGTAAAAGAAGAAATCAAAAAGCAAAAGGGAATTTATTTGATTGCACCAGCTGGTTGCGGGGCTTTATTGTCTAAGAAGGTAAAAAAAAGCAAAATCGTTTGTTTTAAAGACTTGGGCGCTGAGGCAATTCATAAGATAGAGGTAGAGGATTTTCCCGTGATTGTAGCAATTGACGTAAAAGGAAAGTCTGTATTCAAACAATAAGGAGTTGTCAAATGAGATTTGATGCAAGGGCAAAAGACGCATTGAGAAAAATAAAAATAACCAGGAATTTTACTAAGTATGCCGAAGGCTCATGTCTGATAGAACTAGGTAATACCAAGGTTATCTGTACAGCTTCCGTAGAACAAGGCGTGCCGCAGTTTTTAAAAGGCACTGCCACTGGTTGGGTGACTTCCGAATACGGTATGCTTCCGAGGTCTTGCAAGTCGCGTATACAGCGCGATAAGAATTCCGGCAGGACGTATGAGATACAGCGTCTTGTAGGAAGGTGTCTGCGAAGCATTGTAGATATGGCTTGCCTGGGCGAACGTACGATTTGGATAGATTGCGATGTCATACAGGCTGACGGCGGTACGCGTACAGCGAGTATTACCGGAGGTTTTATCGCTTTAGTGGATGCCTTAAACTTTCTAAAGAAAGAAAAAGTATTTAATAAACTTCCTATAACCAGTTACATTGCCGCAATAAGCGTTGGTATAGTGGATAGTAAAAAGATTCTTGATTTAAATTACGAAGAAGATTCCAAAGCTGAGGTAGATATGAATGTGGTAATGAATGACCGGGAGGAATTTATCGAAGTTCAGGGCACATCTGAAAGAAGGCCATTTGATAAATCTTCTTTGGATGAGCTTCTTGCACTTGCCGCAAAAGGAATCAAAGAACTGATTCAGCTTCAGAAAGAGTCTTTACAAAACATTTTATGAAACCTATCAAAGAGCTGGTAGTAGCAACACATAATAAGAAAAAATTAAAAGAGATACAAGTGTTATTGAGAAATACAGGTATTAAGGTATTGTGCTTGGACGATTTCAAGAACGTTCCTTTAGTAAAAGAAACAGGTAAGACCTTTAAAGCAAATGCCAAGAAAAAAGCCGTGAAAACCAGCAGGTTCTTAAAACGAATTGTATTGGCTGAAGATTCAGGGTTAGAGGTCGCTGCATTAAATAATCGCCCCGGGGTATATTCTTCGCGCTTTAGCGGAAAAGAAAAAGACGATTTTATGAATAATTTAAAATTGCTAAGGCTTTTAGGGAAAATTCCCTCGAGAGGAAGAAAAGCAAAATACCAGTGTGCAGTTGCGGTAGCTGATGGCAGTAGAGTTATTTATTGTGTACAGAGTAACTGCGAAGGTTTTATTGGGTTTGAGTTTAAAGGTACGTCAGGTTTTGGCTATGATCCGCTTTTTATAAGTCCCATCCATAAAAAGACTTTTGCTCAGTTAGGAGAAGCAATAAAAAATAAGATAAGCCACAGGGCAAAGGCTTTCCAGAGGTTAAGAGAGTTTTTGCTTAATCGAAGTTGAATATTCCTTTTAGATTATCGACTATGTTTCTAGTAGGAACGCTAGGCATGACGGATGTTTTTGGTTTATTTACTGTGCCTGAGATTTTCACCTTGGTGATTTCGCCAAGAGCGCTCATAAGAATAGAAGAGAGATTCTTTGATTTTTGGATTGATTCTTTTGCCTGGATACTGGCGAGCATATCAAGTGCGCCTTTAAAATCAATCGTGCCTTCTAAAAATATATCAAGTTCATCGCTATTTAATGAAAGATTATCCGTATAGACCTTTTGGTTTTGGATAGAAAAATTACCGCTTGCCTCTTTAAAGATAATATCATCAAGAGAAATAATTGATATTGCATCAGCAAGTTTTCTTAATGGGTTAAAACCCCAAAGGTAACCGTTTTTTATCTCTACTAGGCTTTTTGAACGCAAGTCCGCTAAACCAGTCAGATTTCCGCTTGAGTTAGCTTCCAGGTTAAGAGTCCCTGCCAAGGTTTTATCTTTTATCGGTGTATCGTTTTTTAACTCCTCAATGTCAACAGAATGCATACTTAAAAATGCGTTAAAGGGCATTTCTTTTTGGTTAAGGTCTGCTATGGTATCTAGTGCAATATTACCGGAGTAAAGATTGGCTTTTAGCTGCAGTGATTTTATTAATTTTTCTTCCTGCAGGTAAAACATAGATAAATCGCTAAGGGTAATATTATTGATTTTTATTGATTTAGATTCACCTGTTGCTTTTGCCTGCCATAGTCTGGGGGTTTTAAAAGGGCCGTTACAATCAAGGATTAGTTTAATACTGCCTTTTAATGGAAGAGTTTGGAATACTTTTACTTCAGGTAATATGGTTTTGAGGTTTTCAAGGTTCAAATTTAGGTTTGATTTAACTTTAAAGAAATTATTCTTGTCTAGTTTTATTATGCCGTTGGTTTCTAGAATGCTGTCAAAGGCCTTTATTGAGAGTTTACCGATATTGATTGCTTTATCAACGACATTTAAGGATGTATCTATGTCAAAGTTGCTATATTTTATGTTTGTGTTGATATTAGGATATTGAAAATCTTTTAGATCACCCTTGGAAGTTAATGTTTTCTCTTTAAACAGGCAGTTTAAATTATCCCAGGAAAGGGAATTCTTGGTAAAGAGTATTTTTCCTTTGATATCATTAAAATCGATATTGTTTTCAGTGAAAGCGATATTTGTATTGTCGGTTATTATAGAGCCATTGAAGAAGATGTTGTCTATGCTGTCAAATTTCCCTTTTATTAATGTGTCGATTATGATATTCCCAAAGATAGATATATTTTGAAGTTTATCTATAAAAAGATGATTAATTGAAGATAGGTCTATATTTTGTGAATTTAGATGAAGATTTAAGCTGCGTTCGGTGATATTTGTTATTTCGCCTTCAATCTTTATAAGATTATTTTTGTAATTTAAGAAAACTTCTTTTATCAAAGCTTTGTTGTTGGATACGGTAACTTCGCCGTTTGAAAGAGATAGCTTGTCAAGTTTTGGTATTCCTTCGATTTGAACGCTTTCAGGTTTGATTAAACAGTTATAATATGAAATTTCCTTTGTTGTTAAGTCATAGCTTAGTTTTAAGTTTAAGGCACTAGTTATGGATGTATTAATATTATTTATTTTCAGTTGAGCCTTGATTTTCTTTAAGGATGAATCCAGGCCAATGGTTTTTTGATTCAAATCAATCACAGTATTTAAAGCTGCATCTGACAGTAGCGATTTTTCTATATTTAGCTTTTCTAGTTGTAAATACTGAGTATAGTCTTTAAGGTCAAGTTGGTCGATTTTTGTTTTGAGTTTTATCATATTGGTATCTGGCGTAAAGGCACCATTTATAGCTATATTGCTTTTTTCATTAATTGTTGCAGTGGTTTTAAGGCTGATATTCTTAAGTATTGATAATGTTATAGTGCTGTTGATTGCCGTTATCTTTTTTTCCAGAGGGAGTTTTAAAGAATTGTCGATAAAAGTAATGGCCGAATCATTAATCGCAATTTTTTTAATAAAAAATGAAAAGTTTGTATCGTTTTTTTTGCTTTGAATCTTAGGCAGGTTTAATGATCCGTCTTGATTGCGTTTAAGGTCCAGATGAGCGTTATTTATAGATGCGCTTGGGATTATGATAGTTTTCTTAAACAGAGGCCAGAAGAGCACTATTAAGTTGATTTCTTCGGTGCTTAAGAAAAATTCTTCAGGAGTGTCTTTATATAATGTTAGATTCTTTATGGTTATGCCTTTGGTAAGGCTAAGTTTTAAATCAGCAATGTCTGCTTTGTAATCAATATTTTTTTCGATTGATTCAATCAAATACGCTTTTGCTTTTGTGGGGATATATGTTTTATTGAGGTATAAAATAGCTAAAAGCAGCAGGATTGTAACTATAATAAAAGATAAGAGTATACTTAAGATAATTTTTTTCATATTAGTTTATGTTTGATTATATCCCACATATTAAAGATTTGCAAAAGAAAACTTGCCATGATATAATTAGCCACTTGAATAGGCATATTTATAAAATACGGGGAGTGGCTCAGCTTGGCTAGAGCGCTTGCTTTGGGAGCAAGAGGTCGTGGGTTCAAGTCCCACCTCCCCGACCAAGAAGACAAGCAATGCGCCTGTAGCTCAGTTGGATAGAGCAACTGCCTTCTAAGCAGTGGGTCGCGTGTTCGAGTCACGCCAGGCGCGTTTATAAAATATTATGATAAAAACCCTTATAAAACATCTTGCAGTAATTTTCCTTATCTTTATTCTGGTTTTCTTAACAGCTTCTTTTTTGGTTTCATTTGGCGCAAAATCAATGATAAAACGCCATATAGAACAGATTATTTCTGTTCCAGTTGAGTTTAAGGGGGCAAGATTAACGCTTCCTTTGACCATAGAGATTGATGATTTGAATATTAAGGGAATTTGTTCTGTTAAAAAGATGGTTTTATACCCTAATATACCGAAATTAATAAAAGGGAATATATATTTCGAGAATATCCGTTTAAATTCCATATTGATTCAGATCGAACGTTCCGGTAAGAGAATATTCAACATAAACAATGCTTTATCTGGTTCAACAGAAGAAGATTTTGCTTCAAATACACCAGGTTTTTCTTCAGATAACGTTGAATCAAAACACACAGTTAGGAAGAAACAGATAAGAAAACCAAGGGCAGTTGTTTTAAAAAGTATTATTTTAGAAGACGTAAAATTGCAGTTTTTGGATAGCACTTTGAAACCAGATCCGCTTACTATAAAAGTGGAGAATATACATGTGGATATTAATCAATTGTTGTATCCTCCTTTGGTTGTAGGATTTAATATTTCCGGTGAGATTTTAGGCAGGCCAAATGTAAACGTAGGATTATTGAATATGCATGGTTGGATTAATATGAATTCTAAAGATATGAAGGCGAATTTAAAGATCTCTAGTCTTGATGGGGTATATTTTGAACCGTACATCAAGAGAGTTTTGCCTTCGAAGCTATTAAGTGCAGTAGCTGATATTTCAGTTAATATGCAGGCAAAGGATAATCTGCTTACAGGAGGCGGGAAGGTGAAGGTAGATGATTTTGAATTGGAGAATTCCGAAGACTTAGCAAAAAAAGGAGTAGCAGGGCCTTTATCAAATATAGTTTTGATGGGTTTGACCAGCCCGGAAAAAAGGATTGAAGTTGGTTTTACGCTTGCGAATACAAAGCTAGATAAGCCTGTTATCAGGCTTAGAAGCATAAACGCCGACATAATGAAGCCTACCATAGAGAGTTTGATTGAAAACCCAGAACAGACAATTGATAAATTCAGATCAATAGCCGATCAAGTTGAGAGCATAAAAGATATATTCAAATCCAAATAAGATATTTGCGATATCTGACTATAATTTTAGTGGCTTGACAAATCAATAATTCCTTGTATAATAAGTACCGCAGTCAGTTAGAAATAAATTAATTGTTCGAAGTAAAATCCTACCGCAGTGTTTTAGTCGAGCAGTTATTCCATAAATATTAGTTGCAAATTTAAACGACAATTTAATTAAATTAATGTTTTTAATTTCTTTTGGGGAATTTTATGTCTATTTTTAGAGAGAATAAAAAGAATAATAAAGTAAAAAGGGTTTTATTGATGAGTTTTGAATACCCCGTGGGAAAGACCTATTGTGGAGGAGTAGGTCAGATTGTGAAGCTCTGCCATGATATTCTTGTCGATAGCGGCTACGAGGTTTACGTTTTGATATCTTTTCATTTTAATAAAAAGCGTCCTGTAAAGCTATTGCTTCCTGATGGCAGGCTTATTAATTATACCAATTTTTATTCGTTCCAAAAGGACTATAAGTGGAGTTATTTCAATTATATAATTCAGCATTTTGTTAACTTGTCTCAGGAATTTAGACGCATTAAAAAGCAAAAAGGGCCAAGGCCGTATATAGTCTATCATTTTCATAGTATTTTAAGAAGAGAAAGAGATTCCGGCTTTAAGACCTTTAATAGGTTCATGATCAATCAGGAGAGGATGATCGAATTATCCGATATGATCATTTGTCCATCCAGGTATGAGTATGAGAACTTTACCAGGTATTTCCCTGCATTTGTCGATAAGGTGAAACTTATTGAGAATACCATTGAGGTGTTTCCTCGTGATAAGAACGAAATAGAAAAAATCAAAGATAACTACGCTATAAAAGATAATGATATCGTCTCCATTTTTGTCGGGAGGCTCGAGAGAATAAAGGGGGCACATATATTGATAGCCAATCTTTCTGCAATTTTAAAGCGTCATAAGAACCTGAAGATCTTTATTATCGGTAAAAGTCTTGAGAAAGACCTGTATAAAAAACTTATGAATGTAAAAAGAAGATTTAAATCTCAGGTTTTCTATATAAGATACCTCAACAAGAACAAGCTTTTTCAGTATTATTATTCTAGCGATGTCTATATTAATCCTTCTTTAAGTGAATCGTTTTCACTCAGTAGTTATGAAAACGCATACTGCAATAGCGCACTTTTATTAAATAAACTGCCTGTTTTCGATAATTTTAAGGACTCGGCTGTATTTTTCTCAAACCATGATTCTAATGGAAACGGATTTTTATCCAGGTTTGATTATCTTCTTAGGAATAAAAGACTGCGCGTTAAATTATCAAAGAACTCAAAAAAGGCAGTAAAGAAAATAGTCTCCAAGTCTAGAATCGCAGAGGAATTTAATAAAATCCTTTGTTAATCGGTCTAAATCTTACCCAAAGTAAAAATCAAAATAAATCTTTACAGTTTTTTAAAAAACTTGTAGAATTTTATCATCTATGGTGGGTGTAGCTCAGGGGTAGAGCACTTGACTGTGGCTCAAGACGTCGCGGGTTCAAATCCCGTCACCCACCCCAGATAAAAAAGGTTATAGGCGTAATATTTATAGAAAAGAAAGGATATCTTTCATGTGTGCCTACCAAAAAGCATTTCATGCCCCATCAACCATTATCATCGCCATATGCTTCTTATATTAACAAGCTACAACTCGTACGCCCAAGAAGCATATGAATCTGAAAAAGACACTCCATATTATAAGAGCTTTTCTTATTTTACTGGTTTTGCCAAGGGGGAGCTAAGCGGAAAGAATGATTATAAGATTGTTCCCTCGATCTTTCGCTTTGCCTTCGATGTAGATAAACTAGGCATTGGAGCAGCAGATATTGTTGAATATGTCGCTGACAAATTTTTTAATAATCCCGATCTCGATGCTAAGGGTGAGACCGAATTCCTAGCAGAACTTTTCTTAAATACAATTATTAGTCCAGATAATAATATTGAAGCTGGATTCGACATTCTTATGAAGTATTCATATCCAGTTACAGAAAAAGTAAACCCGTATCTCTTTGTAGGAGGCGGCGTTCTGTACATGTCTCAGCAAACAAATGAGCAATCAACATACTACAATTTTATTCCTCAGATGGGTGCAGGGATTTCTTACGATTTGAAAGAAAATTTGTCTCTTGATGTTGAGTATAGGTATCGACATTTATCTAATGCAAATAGAAGATTGCCTAATGATGGCATAAACGTGAACATGTTTCTCGTTGGGACAACATGGAAATATTGATTAATAAATGGAGCATAAAATGAATCAAATAAAAAGTAAAATTGCATTGGTAGTTGGAGGAAGCAGAGGGATAGGGAAAGCTATTGTTCTTAAGCTGGCAAACTTAGGTTTTGATATATGGCTCACCTACCGAAGCAATAATGATGCGGCAAACACTGTTAAGAAAGAAGTAGAAAAGATAGGGCGCAAATGCGAGTTATTTTCGTTCGATGTTTCTAGCCATGCTGAGACTAAGAAAGCTTTGTCTGATAAGGCTGAAGAGATGCCTCCTCACGCAGTTGTTTTTAATTCAGGCATCACTAGAGACAATCTTTTGATGTGGACAACGGAGGAAGAGTGGACTGATGTTATCGCGACTAATTTAAATGGTTTTTATAATGTTGCGAATTCTGTTCTTTTTCCAATGTTGAGAGAAAAAAGAGGAAGAATTATCGCTATTTCTTCAACTGCAGGAGAAGTAGGCCAAGCGGGCCAGGTTAATTATTCTGCGTCTAAAGCAGGCCTTATAGGAGCATGCAAAGCCTTGGCGAGAGAAGTTGGAAAAAAGAATATTTTTGTTAATGTTGTATCTCCAGGTTTTATTGAGACCGATATGACTAAAGACATATCTAAAGATAAAGTTTTGCCTTTGATTCCTTTGAATAAAACGGGTAAACCAGAGGATGTTGCTTCTGTTGTAGGTTTTTTGTGTAGTGAAGAGAATATGTATATACATGGACAGGTCATCGGGGTTAATGGAGGGCTTGCTATCTAAAGCTATCAATATGAAACATTATGACAGCATAGTTGTAGGTAGCGGAATAAGCGGTTTAACGCTTGCAAGCCTTCTTGCATTGAACGGGCAGAAGGTTTTAATTATTGAGAAATCAAATCGTATTGGCGGGAGTATGTCGCGATTTACTAAAAAAGGAGTTCCTTTCGATACTGGATTCCATTTTACAGGAGCATTTTTAGAGAATGGGATCTTGCATGACATGCTTAGTGTTCTAGGAATAGCAAATAAAATTGAACCGGTAATTCTTTCTGATGACAAGGGCCAGGTTTATGTTTTCGAGAATGATAATAAGAAATATCATATGCCGAATGGGGTTTCAAATTTTATTGAAAAACTCAAAGAAACTTTTCCTGGAGAGGAAGAGGGTATTGATTATTTTTTTAATTTAGCTAAGAAGATCTATGAGGAGACTATTTCTTTAGACCTTCTAAGGATTACCGAAGCTCCGAATGCTTTGGATGAAGATTATCTCAGCTTGCAAGAAGTTTTAGACAAGTCTATTAAGAGTGGACATTTAAAGGGAATACTATCAACATTTTGTATGTGTTACGGAGTAAAACCTTCGGAAGTCTCGGTTGCGAATCATTTTCGCGTTGCATATGGGATGTATGATAGCGTTGTGCGAATAAAAAAAGGTGGAGGAGCGTTTGTTGAAGCGTTTAAAGACACGCTTCTTAAGCTTGGAGTTGATATTAAGACAAAATGTACTATTGATGAGTTTTTAGATGTTGAGGACAACATTGTTAAGAAATTTGTTTTAAATACCGGAGAGGAGCTTTCCTGCAATCAATGTATTTTTACAATTCATCCGAAGGCCATCATCGAGAGTCTCCCGAAAGAGAATTTGACTAAGGCTTTTTTGGCGAGGGTTAACGATTTTGAGCCTGCGTCCGGATTCTTTTCTCTGTTTGGCACTGTCGAAAGTGATGATAAAGATTTTACCCCGAGCATTGTTTCCCTTCTTCCTTCGGATGACGTGAATACATTACTTGAGCCTTCTGGCAATGGTTGCTCAGCCCTTGTGCTAATGACTTCTTATGAAGATATTGGCAGTAAAAGAGTCAAGATTTTGACAGCTATGGAGCCCTCGTTTAGAGAGGATGTTGCTCAATGGTTAGATTCTAGCGTTGGAAATCGGCCAAAGGCCTACTATGTATATAAAAATAAACGAGAGCAACAGATCAAAGAAAGAATTTTTCAATATAATTCAACCTACAGAGATTCATTCAAAGTCCTTTGCGCTGCTTCTATTCTTACGTATAGAGATTATTTGAACTCATATGAATGCACAGCTTATGGAATTAAGCAGAAGATAGGCCAGTTTAATGTATTTGGAAAGCTTCCCTTGCGAAATCTTTATGCATGTGGACAAAGCTCTGTTTTGCCGGGGGTCGTGGGAGCGATGATGTCTTCTTTCATTGTTGCAAGAAGCATTGTTGGAAGAGATGACTATAATAATTTTATTAAAGCAAGGTTGCGTCGATGAAAAGAGTTGTCATAACTGGGATGGGCGTGGTCTGCCCGTTAGGATCTAACGTCGAAGAATACGTTCGGGGGTTAGAGGATAATAAGAGCGCCATTCAAAAAATGGAAAAGTGGAAAGAGTATATCGGCTTAAATACATTGGTAGCCGCTCCTGTAGAAATAAAGAATGAGCAAAGCATTCCAAGAAAGAAAAGACGATCTATGGGGCGAATGGGAGTCTTTGCTGCGCAGGCAGCAGAAGAAGCAGTGAGGGATTCTAACTTAAGCGAGAGCGTTATTACTTCTGCGCGCACTGGGTGCATTATTGGGTCTACCATGGGTGGGGCTGAAGCAATGAACGATACTTTTGAGATAATGCTTCCAGAAAAAGATTTATCCAATCTATCTTCAATGAACTTTTTTAAATGTGTTTCTCATACAGCAGCGATGAATGTTTCGCAATGCTTTGGGATAAAAGGATATGTCATGGCAACATCAGCAGCCTGCGCATCTGCCTTGCAGGCAGTAGGCGCAGCTTATGGATTTATTCAATCCGGAAAGCAAGATGTTATCCTTTGCGGAGGGGCAGAAGAGTTGCATGCAATTGTCGCGGGTTCTTTTGATATTCTTTTTGCAACGTCTACACATTTTAATGATAAGCCGGAAAAGACTCCAAGGCCTTTTGACAAGAACAGAGATGGACTAGTTTGTGGAGAAGGAAGCGGAATTCTTGTGTTAGAAGAATATGAGCATGCGAGAGAAAGGAATGCCAAGATTTATGCAGAAGTTGTCGGGTACCATACATGCGGTAGCGGAGAGCACGTAAGCCAATCAAACAAAGAAGCAATGGTTTCCTGCATGACGGAGACGCTTAAAAGTGCAGATATGAAATCAGGCGACATCGACTACATAAATGCGCATGCAACAGCTACAACTCATGGAGATCAGCAGGAGACTGAAGCTTTAAAGGAGATGTTTGGGGATAAAATACCAGTAAGCAGCTTGAAGGGGCATATCGGACATACCTTAGGTGCTTCAGGGTCTATTGAGTTAATTGCTACTCTTAAAATGATGCAGAGAAATAAAATTTATCCTACAAAAAATTTGGATGATATCGCGGAAGATTGCAAAGGCATCAATCATGTCATGAAAAGTCAAGATAAGGAGATTAACTCTGTGTTAAAGAATTGTTTTGCTTTTGGAGGGATAAACGCATCATTAATTTGTAAAAAGATATTTTAAAAAAGGAGAAGTTATTCATGGATAAGAAAAAAATAGAAGAGATGGTTAACCAAGTTTTTGAGGAATCGTTTGAAATAAATAAAGGAGAGCTATCTCCCGATAAAGGCATATTTGAAGATCTTGGATTAGACAGTCTTGATATTGTTGATTTGGTTGTTGCTCTCCAGAAGAAATTCGGAGTAAAGATACGGGATGATAATAGAGTAAGAGAAATAAGGACATTGGGGGATATTTATAATTTTATCGAAGCTCTTTATAAAGAAGGTAATTTTTTAGTTGATAAATAAGCGAGCATATTTTGGAAGAAATTAAGAAATTTATTTTGAATTTAGTTTTTTATGTAATGTTCTTTGTGTTTTCGATCATTGCTATTCCTCCGGTAGTCTTATTGGCTTTATTGGGATCTTTGATTCTTCCGAAAAGGCTAGTATTAAAGAGATGGCGAAGAGCTATCAGCTGGTACGGATGGGTTATCATTTATGTTCTCCCTTTTCCATTTATTAAAGTTCAATATAAGGATCTTGCTAGGGGTGACAATGAAAAAGGACCATTTATTTTTATATGCAATCATAGAGCTGCATCGGATGCGTTTTTAATGGCATGCTTGCCTTTTGAGTGTATCCAAATAGTGAATACTTGGCCGTTTAAATTGCCTGTTTTTGGCATTGGCGCTAAGGTGGCCGGATATTTGAGCGTTAAAGAAATGCCTATTGATATATTTTTATTAAAAATGAAGAAGCTAATCGGAGAAGGGGTGAATGTGATTTCGTTTCCGGAGGGGACGAGATCAGACGGTAAAGATATTGGGCAATTCTATAGCTCTATTTTTAGAGCAGCAATAGAAACAAAATGCTCCATCGTTCCTTATTGTATTTCAGGAAATGAAAATAAGCCCCCTAAGGGCTCCTTTGCATTAAATCCCGGGATTATAAAGATTCACAAGTTATCAGCCTTGCGCTGGAATGACTACAGGGATATGAATCCTTTTATTCTGAAGAACAGAGTAAGAGAAATCATGAAGAACGAATTAGCGAGAATGGACCAAGAATGATGAAAGATTTTTATAAATATCAAAGTATTGCATTTGAGAGCAAAGAAGCAATTGAGCAAGCTCAAACACAATTGCTTCAAGAACATCTTCAATATTGCTTGAGCCAATCTCCTTTCTACAAGAAATTTTTAGGCGGCTTGATTAAGGAAGCTGCAAAAGTTAATCTTGTGAACTTTAAAGATATTCCTTTAACCGAAAAATCATTCATTGAGCAAGACAATGATGGATTTTGTGCAGTAAATTCAGAGCAGATTACTGACATTGTTCTTTCCTCTGGAACGACAGGGCAGCCTATTAAGATTATGTATACAGGGCATGATTTGAAACGTCTTGCATATAATGAAGAAAAATCATTCATTGGATGCGGCTTGACGAAAAAGGATGTTGTTCTTTTGACATGTACCATGGACAGGTGTTTTATTGCAGGCTTAGCTTATTTTTTGGGAATAATCAACCTAGGAGCATCTGCAATACGCAATGGACATGGAAGCTTAGATAGCCACAAAGAGGTCATTGGAAAGATGAAGCCAACAGCTATTGTAGGCGTGCCATCTTTTATTAAAAAATTAGGGCTTTATATGAAAAAAGAAAATAAAGATCCAGCTGCATCAACTGTGGAACGAATAGTCTGTATCGGAGAGCCTTTGCGTAATGAAAAAATGGAGCTACTAAATGTTGGCCTTGAGCTGGAAGAGGTTTGGAATGCAAAAGTATATTCCACTTATGCATCTTCAGAAACAGTAACTACTTTTTGTGAATGTGAATCGCAGCGTGGAGGGCATTTGCATCCTGATTTAGCAGTTGTTGAGATTATCGACGACCAAGGAAACGTTTTGAAAGACGGGGCAATCGGAGAAGTGGTTGTTACTCCTCTTGGGTCCGAGGGAATGCCGCTGATACGCTACAAAACAGGAGATATTAGCTTTCTTATGGGCGAACCTTGTGAGTGTGGCAGAAACTCAAAACGTTTAGGACCTATTCTTGGAAGAAAAAAACAAATGATGAAGGTTAAAGGAACAACTCTTTATCCTCAGGCTGTTTATGCTGCGTTAGATAGCATTAAAGAAGTTAAGGAATACTATATTGAAGTAGCAGCTGAAAGTGATTTGTCTGACAATTTGATTGTTCATGTGTCTGCGGATGATCTTAGCTGTAATGTAGAATCCTTAGAAGAAAGAATGCAGTCGTGTTTGCGCGTGAAACCAACAGTTATTTTAGAGGAAGAAAATATTATAAAGGAAATGGTTTATACTCAAGAAAGTAGAAAACCAATTCGGTTTTTTGATAGGAGAAAATAATGAGTGACTGTAATAAACGAATTTTTAATGTTGATTTTACAGATGAAGAGATTAGAAATGCAAAAGAGAGTGGGCGCCTACTATCCATGGAAATTGAATTTAATACTAAATGTAATTTTCAATGTCCGTATTGCTATGTTAAAAGTGATTCTTTTTTTGATAAAGAAATGGATTTAAAGCAGGTTCGGGATGTTATTTTACAGGCTAAGGAGCTGGGAGCAAGAAAGATTATTGTTTTGGGTGGAGAGCCGTTGGTTTATCCATATATTCTTGAATCTTTGTCTTTTATGCGTGATCAGGGCTTGGAAGTAGAGATGTTTACTAACGGTTCGCAGGTCAATGCGGCTATCGCTAATACATTGTTTAATCTAGGAGTGAATGTTGTCTTAAAGATGAATTCGTTTAATAAAGAAACGCAAGATTTGCTCACAGGTATTCAGGGATCGCATCTCATGATAAAGGAAGCTATTGAGAATATTCAAAAAGCGGGATATCCGACGAAAAATAAATATGTAGCTGTGAGTACAATTATTTGTCAGCAAAACATAGGTGAGATCGTTGACATGTGGATATGGCTTAGAGATAGAAATATTATTCCTTATTTTGAAACAATCACTCCTCAAGGAGAATTTACTAGTCATAAATGGTTAGAATGCGATTCTCTGGAGCTAGAAAAAGTGTTTAAAGAGATTGCTAAGGTTGATAAAGAAAGATATGGAAATATATGGAAAGTGCAGCCGCCGCTTGTTGGGAATAGATGTTTTAGGCATCAGTATTCTTGTTTCGTCAATGCAACCGGAGATGTTATGCCCTGCGTTGGTGTTACAATCCCTATGGGAAATATTAAGAATCGTAAGCTGAAAGATCTTTTGGAAACAAGTGAAGTTTTAGAAGATCTTAAGAATTATAAGAATCTTATAAAGGGTCCTTGTCGTAAATGCGATGAATTGGATAATTGTTATGGTTGTCGCGGGTCAGCCTATCAGTTAACGGGTGATTATTTAGCTTCAGATCCTCTTTGTTGGAAAAATCATGATAAACAATCAGAAATAGTTAAACTTCCGATTAGCGTTAAAAATATCATTCCTCAAAAATTTCCAATGAGAGTTATTGATAAGCTGCTAAAGGTTTACGATCGAGGGGCAATGGCTTCGGTGCGTATTTCAGAAAGCATGGCTTTTGTTGATAAAAGCGGGCAGCTCAATAGAGCAGTTTATTTAGAAATGATAGCCCAGACCTTAGCAGCCCATAATTGTTTCAAGAATATAGGGAATCCTGACTACAAGGTAGAAGGGTTTTTATTAGGAGCTAAGAAAATGGAAATTTTTGGTAGCGCGAGCATAGGAGATATTCTTTCGATTTCTATAGAAAAAAAAGCAAGATATGGGAATTTTGCGATAGTGGAAGGAAAAGTCGCAAAAGGGAATAAAGTTTTAGCAAGAGGGGAAGTTAAGATTTGGCATAGTGAGAATGCAGAAGAGGGGAGGCTAACGCTAGTTCAATGAGACGATTAAAGATTCGAGTTTTAATTTTAGTAATTTTATTCAGTCTTGCATCTGCTTTAGATGGAGTTTGTGAAGAGGCCAATTCTAATTTGATAAAAGAGTTGAAATTGATAGAAGAGAAAATGTCAAATATTACAACACTCTCAACGCAGTTTATCGAGGAAAAGAATTTGGCTTTATTTGATCAGAAATTACTAATCAAAGGTTCTTTATATCTGCAGAAGCCGTCTTCTTTTGCTTGGCATATCAGCTCGCCCTTGAAACAAAGAATCATTCTGAGGGGTAATGTTGTTGTGCAGTGGGATGAAGACACAAATCAAGTTCAGAAAATTGATTTAACAAGCAATCCATCGTTTAATGTTATCACAGATCAAATGAAGCGATGGGTTTCCGGTTCGTATTTGTCTCTGGTTGATGAATACAAGATCGAAATAATGCAGTCTTCGCCTATAAAACTAAAATTTACACCTTTTGAGAACACCGTGGTGTTTAAGGTGATTAAAAGCATTATGATTCTTTTTCAGAAGGATGAAAAATATATCGATACGATTGATATATTAGAGACAAGCGGGGATTCAACAAAATTTCAATTCTTAGAAACATCTCTTAATTTGAAGCTGGATTCACAAGTATGGAAAGTTAAAACAAGTGATTAACCATTTATTCGAAAAAATATATTCGGCTTTAGATAAGAGGTGGAAGCTGACAATGTTTTTGGTTGCCATTGTCTTCTTGCTCTCACTCTTTCGATTGTTTTCTGTGCCATTTGATAATAATGTTGAGGTTATGCTTCCTCGTGATGCAGAATTTTCAAGATCTTTAAGATTTTTAAGGGAATCCAATTTTTCAGATAAAATTGTTTTATCCCTTCATCTTAGAGGAGAGGGCAAGACAACGGCGGATCTTATTAAAGCTGCTGATCAGTTAAAGAATGGTTTGAGAGCGCCTCTTGTTGAGAAGATTGAAGAAGGAATAGTTGAGAACGAAGTTTTAGATGATATCAAAGAATTTTTAGCCTATGTTCCGCAAATTGTTACCGAAGAAGACCTGTCTGCTGTCGAAAAAGAGATTACCCCTAAGAACGTCAAAGAGAGATTGAAGCAGGGATACAAGAATATGCTTTCGATGAATAGTATGTTTATGAAATACTTTATTCAAAATGACCCTCTTGCCGTAAAAACGAAGTATCTGAAGAAAATAAGGGATTTAGCGGAAGCGATAGGATATCAGGCTCAATTTAAGCAGGGACACTTCCTGAGCATGGACGAGAAGAATGTCATGCTGATATTAACGACTCCGGTGCTCATAACAGATAGCGTTGGTGCAAGAAAGTTGCTCAATTATATAAGTGAGCAAATCAAACTATTGCCAGATTATATTGATGTGGATACCATCTGCGGGCATCTTCATACGATGAGCAATGAAGATATTCTAAAGAAAGATATCACCAAGACAGTTTTTGCCGCTACGTTTATACTTTTGATTTTGCTTATTCTCGTATTTAGAAGCATTCGCGCGTTTTTGGTATTTATCATTCCTGCCGTAGCTATCGTTCTTTCTATGAACATCGCTTCAATCAAGATGGGTGCGCTTTCACCTTTTGTCGTTGGCTTAGCTGCGGTCATCGCAGGGATAACCGTTGATTACGGTATTCATATTTATCTGGCTATGCAAGCAGGCGGTATTCATAAGGTGACTAAAATTTCGAAGCCTATTTTAGTTGGGGTGCTTACGACGATGGGGGTTTTTACATCGTTTTTCTTTTCTAATATTGATGGTTTTAAGCAATTTGCATTGTTAACGAATTTGAGTATTATCGTTAGTATTTTTTTCTATTTGTTCATTTTGCCGAGATTGTTTTATGGAGGGAAAGAGAAAAAATCTTTTACAAAAAAGAGCTTCTTAGGCAAGCATCATATTTTAGATGACCGGATTATTGTATTTTTGTGGATTATTATTTTAGGTATATTTGCTTTTTTTTCTCAAAAATCAACATTTAGCAATGATATAAGAGTTTACGATGGAAGTTCGAACGATATTTTTAATACGGAAGAGCGATTTCACAAAACGTGGGGAGCTGATAATGAATTTGCTATGTTGGTTGCGCAAGCAGGCAACTTAGAAAAAGTCCTTAAGGTGAGCGAAGTTCTTAATGCGCAAGTAAACAAAGATTTTGGAAACCAAGAATTTGCAAGTATCTCAGACATTTATCCATCCCAAGCAACAAGGGCAAAGAATTTATTAAGATGGGATTTGTTTTGGGAGAAAGAGCATGGGGAGAAGCTAAAAGTTCTTCTTCGGGAACAGGGGGCAGATTATGGGTATTCCGAAGATGCGTTCAAGCCGTTCTTTGATAGCCTGCACGCAGGTCAGGAGGGAGGCGTCAAGTTAGAAGACCCAAAGTTGCTTGATCAGGTCAAAAGACGTTTTTTGCAAGAAACAAAGAATGGCTATTATGCGATAGCCTATTTCCCGGATAAAAAGGTTTTGGTTGGTAAGGCCCAAAAGATAAGCAGCAAGATCGCAGGTACCTTTATTATTTCAAAAAATAGCATGGCGAAATCTATTTCAGAATCAGCATATCGTGAGGTTAAGAAACTTTCTTGGATAGCCGGATTATTAGTTGTAATTTTAACAATCTTGTTGCTAAAGAATATTCGCTTAACCTTGTTGGCCTTGCTTCCTGTTGTCACGAGCATTTTTATGACTATCGGGAGTTTCTCCTTGCTAGGGTATTCTTTGACTGCGCCATCAATGATAGCTATTCTCGTTGTCGTCGGGCTTTGCATCGATTATGGGATTTTTATGGTCTACGACTGTAAGTTTAAGCTAGAGGCAGGAACCTTTTTAGCCGTAACACTATCTGCGGCAACAACGATTGTCGGGGGGAGCGTTTTGCTTCTGGCAACACATCCGGTTTTGTTTTATATTGGAGCAACGATAGCGATAGGAATATTTTCAGGCTATCTGACCGCAGCTTTTGTAATTCCATCTTGTTATCGGTTGTGGATTGCGCCCGGGGGATATCGATGAGAAAACAGATCTGCTTTTTTTTATTGCTTGCATGCTTTATTGGGGGGTGTAGTTCTGTGCCGTTTAAAAAGACAAAGTATACCGTGCTTAGCGATGTAAAACCTGAAGATATTCTGCAAAAGCATATTGCATCGGCACCGGAAAGTTTCAAGATTATCAATACAGTGGTATTTCAGTTTAGAACAAAAAAGTTTCTTTTGTTAGGATATCTTTCTGTTGATGTAAATGAAAAGTCATTTGAATTAACAGGCATGAATTCTGTAGGAATAAAACTTATCGAAATTGCCGCGAAGAACGGGGAAATTACGGTAAATAATGTTGTTGATGAGATTTCTAAAAACGGAGATATCTCCAAAGTTCTAGCGAAGGATATCTATCGTATCTATTTTGATCAGATACCATCAAAGCCTTTTGAAATTGAAAGAAAGAAAAGGGAGGCCGTATTTAGCCGGAATCAAGGCTCCAGCATTACGAAGTATGCTTTTGCAGGAAAAGAAAATCATTTAGTTGAGAAGATCCATTATGAGCAGGGAAAAAAGATCTGGTCTGTGAAGTACTATGAATATATAGAAAAAGACGGCAAGGTGTATCCAAGAGGAATAATTTTTAAGAATTATTTACATAAGTACAAATTGACAATTAGCGTTAAAGAGGTGCTATGAGTCGAGATTTGATAAGCGATATAAATAGGTACATGTGTAATATAGACATTATCGATGTGCGCATGGCAACGGCAAATTTTATTTTTGACAAAGAATTCCTAGGGTTTCAAGGGCACTTTGAAGGCAATCCTGTCTTGCCCGGGGTTTGCAAGATTTTATCAGCGATAGAGGTTATCAAGATATGGAAAAAGAAGAGCGGTCTTGAGCTTAAGGAAATAAGTCTTGCAAAATTCTTTCGGCCTATAACTTGTGACGAGGAATTGATATTCAAGTGTTTTGAGAATGAGACATCAGAGAGCCTCTCCGTTAAGATTTTGATTTCAAAGGAAGAGGAAAAAGTCGCCGAACTAAGATTGATATTTTAACGAGGGTACATAATGAGAAGAAAACTGGGTAAATATTTTAAAATAATGCCAAAAGATCCTGCGCCTTTGATTGCCAGGGTTCAGAAAAGAGTGAGTTTTAGCGATGTAGATATTATGGGGATCGTATGGCATGGCAGATATTCAAAATATTTTGAAGAAGGCTTTGCTGGGATAGGACGTAAATATGGGCTGTCCTATAAAGAATTTTATAAGGCAGGATTACGCGCTCCTATTGTTCAAATGCATATTGATTATCATCTTCCACTGACTCTCGATGAGGTTTGTCTAATTGAAGCAAGCATGATTTGGAGCGAGGGGGCAAAAATAAATATCGAATATACAGCTATCAAAGAAAATGGGCAGATCGCGGCAACAGGATACACTGTGCAGATGCTCACTGACGCTAAATCACAAGAACCCTTTATTATAACGCCTCCCTTATTAGAAGAGTGTCGTGAAAAATGGCTCAAAGGTGAGTATGTATGAAAGAAATTGAACCAGTAATAGTCGACTGTAATGCAATTACTTCTTATGGAGAAGGAATGGATACTTGTTGGCAAGGCTTACTTAGCAAGCAAACAGCTATTTCTGATGTAGACAGGTTTGATGCAAGTCATTTTAATTCGAGTAAGGCCGCGACAATTAAGGATTTGGTTCTTGGAGGCGAGAAATCTTTGGTATTTCAGATGATAGAAAAACTAAAGGCGAATATTAACGAGCCAATACCGGAAAGTGCTGATTTGATACTTGCATCGTTAAATGGCGAGATTGATTTTCTTGAGGAAGAAGTGTTGACTGGAAACTCAAAGTCAGAGGAGAGCCGTCTAGACTTTTTGTTAAAGAAGACACACGATCTTTTTAGTGTCAGGGGAAGAGGAATGGTGGTTTCTTCTGCATGTGCATCTGCGGCCATTGCGGTCGGAAGAGCTGCGTCTTTAATCAAGGCTGGAAAAAGTGATTGTATTTTAGTTGTTTCTTCTGACTGCGTGAGCGAATTTCTTTTTTCTGGCTTTTCATCTCTAATGGCCCTGGATCAACGTGGCGCTAGGCCATTTGATAAAAATAGAAGAGGACTTAGCATCGGGGAAGGCGCAGCGTATATTCTTTTGATGTCTCGAGAAAAAGCTAATAAAGAGGGAAGGAATATTAAAGGAAATATTTTAGGCTGGGGGATTTCTTGTGATGCAAATCATGCGACAGGACCATCAATTGATGGGCAGGGTTTAGTTCTGGCTGTAGAGAGAGCATTGGAATCAGGAAAATTGACAAGAGACAAAATTAGTAGTATTTGCGCTCATGGCACAGGAACGGTTTATAACGATGCCATGGAAATTAAAGCATTCAAGAAGATTTTTGACGGCAAGGTTCTTCCCGCATATTCTGTTAAGGGTGCCATTGGGCATACCATGGGATTAGCAGGACTTATGGACATTTTAGTGGCGATAGAAACTATTAAAAGCAATGTGTTGCCTCCTACAGTAGGGGTGGAAGATATTGATGATGAAGCTGTGGGATGGATAAGAAGAGAGGTTATAGAGGTATCCAACGACATTGTTTTATCAACCAATTCTGGATTTGGCGGAATAAATTCTGCATTAATTATAGGATTATAAAAATATGGCTAATGTGCAAGGAATAAGTTGGATAACCCATAATTATTTTAGTGCCAAATTTAGAAATGTTTCTGGCGCATATGAGAATAGCAGAGATCTTTATTGTCAGCTAAAAGAGAAAGGAATCATAAGAAAGAATATCAAAGATTTTGGAAGGTTTGATAAAGTCTCAGCAAATACATGTTTAGCCATTTCCCTGGCTTTATTTGATGCACGCATTGATCACTCTGAGGAAAAAAAGCAGGATTTGGGCATTCTGAGTACTAACGAAAAAGGGTGTCTCCAATCAAATATAAATTATTTTAAAGACTACGTTGAGTGCGGAAGAAAGTTATCTCGAGGGAATTTGTTTATTTATACATTGCCTTCAACACCGATAGCAGAAGCGGCTATCAATTTTAGATTCCAAGGACCTGTTTTGTACCTTACATTTGCGGAAGATCAAACAAATCAGATTCTTGAGCAAGGACGAATGATGATTGAATCAAAAGAAGCAGTGGATTTGCTGATAGTCAATGCCAGCGAAGAGGATGCGGTTTGCTTCCTAGTGCAAAGCAGAAGGGCTTCTTCAGAAAATATTTATATGGCGTTGTCAGAAATGCAAAATCTAATCAAGGGTGTAAAAACTTTGCCCAAGGTAATAGAAGAGATTTCTAAGGAAGGGCAGAAATGAAGTTATTGATCATATACCCTAAGTGGCCCAAACTTAGGGAGCAAACAACATTTAATTTGCCTCCCCATGGACCTGTCTGTTTCGCAGCGACCCTTGATCTGAGCATTGATATCAAATTTTTTGATGAAAATGTAGAAAATATTGATTTCAATGAGGATGCCGATTTAATAGCCATGTCTGTCATGCTTACATGTCAAATGCCAAGAGCATGGGAAATAGCAGATTTATACAGGGCAAAAGGAAAGAAGGTCATTTTTGGCGGCATTGCCACAATGTTGCACTATAAAGAAACGGTCCCACATGCAGATGCTGTATTTTTAGGTGAGGCAGAAGGTCTAATCGAGAACCTCATCGATGATTTTAAAAAAGGAGAGCTGAAGCAAGTTTATGATTACCAAAACAAGCTTCCCAGCATTGACTTGGTTGGAACAGCTCGACGAGACATTTTGAATCATGAATTGTACAATTTTAGGGGTGTCCAGATGGTGGACTTGGTTCACATGTCAAGAGGGTGTAAGTTTAATTGTTTTCCTTGCTGTGCACGTTTTTTAGGGGGGAAATGCTTTAGACCTCGACCTATTGAGAAAGTTGTTAAAGAGCTAGAGAGCATTGATAATAATCGATTGTTTATTGTTGATAATTCTTTAGCACAGGATGATGAATGGGAGAAGGAACTGTTCAGAGAGATTGCCCCTTTGAAAAAGAAATGGGTGTCACATCCGATTAAAGATGATGACGAGATTCTTGACTTAGCAGCTAAGGCGGGATGCTGGTATGTGTACCAGGCCATTGTCGACACTTCTGAT
>JAGYNB010000010.1 GCA_018400015.1 Candidatus Omnitrophota bacterium
AAAAGGCATTCTTTTCCAAAAGCGGCATCAGATATGGCCTTGCTCCTGTGAGAATGGTACAGTTCCTATACGGAGGATAACAGGGATCAGGCACAAGATTATAATCGCCTTTATTGTTTAGTATAAAAGGCAAATGTGAAATCCCGTCCTTTGAACCTAAAAGCGGCTGAATTTCAGTACTAAAATCAAGGCTAACCGAAAATCTTCTTTTATACCAGTTAGCGATTTCTTTTCTTAAAGCCGGCATGCCGTTATCTAAAGCATATCTGTGGTTCTGCGGATCATTAGCTGCCTTACAAAGAGAATCTATTATATGTTTTGGTGTTGGTAAATCAGGATCTCCAATACCTAAATCGATAATCGGCCTACCCTCGGAACGCGCCTGTCTTTTTGCTTTATCTATCTCAAGAAACAAATATGGCGGCAGTTTTAAAAGATTAACATTGGTTGTTAGATTCATTTTTCCTCCAAAATATCAAGCATATTATAAACTCCTGCATTCTTACCAATAATCCATTTTGCTGCCAATAAAGCGCCTTCGGCAAATATATCACGTGTCTTGGCGCTATGAGATAACTCAATCTTATCAAATTCACCATCGAATATGATTTTATGATCTCCTATAATTTCATCCTCTCTGATGGATTCAATATTCTCTACTTTTAACAAACCGGATTCAATTATTTGTTTAAGCTTCTTCGCCGTTCCAGAAGGCGCATCTTTTTTATGCACATGATGCGCTTCAACTATATTAACCTTGTATCCAGAAAGCTTGCTTGAAGCTTCTTTAACCAATTTAAACACCATATTAACCCCGTAAGACATATTGGGAGAAAATACTACCGGTATTTTATCTGAAGCTTGTTTTATTTTCTCTATTTGCTCGGCATCAAAACCAGTTGTTCCTATAACCATAGCTTTTCTATATTCAACCGCCTTATCTAAATTTTGAAGTGTAGCTAACGTAGAACTAAAATCAATCAAGCAATCTGCATTCTGTAAATCAGAAATAGCCGCAGAAACTTTCACTCCTTCGATATCTTTACCTAAATCAGGACGATCACTTCTTTCCAATAAACAAATAAGCTTAAAAGAATTGTCTTTTAAGGCTAAGGCGGTAATACGCCTTCCCATTTTCCCCAATGCTCCGCCAATTGCAAGTTTTACCATATCTTCAGCCTATTTTAATAAACCGTGCTCTTTTAAAGCTTTTTTTAATTTAGCTTCGTTTTCCTCAAGCATGTGACACATAGGAAGCCTTAAATCAGGATTACACATGTTTAACAACCCCATTGCGGTCTTAACCGGAATTGGGTTAGTTTCTATAAACATGCTCTTTACAAGCGGCAAAAGCCTATAATGAATTTGTTGTGCTATTTCAATTTCACCTTTTTCAAAAGCACTTATCATATCTGCAACATCTTTTGGAACGAGATTGGCAACAACCGAAATCACCCCCACCCCGCCAATACTTAATACCGGAAGGGTTAAAGTATCATCTCCTGAAATTAAAGCAAAATCTTTACTACAAAGATTTTTTATCTGAGACATCTGTTCAAGGCTACCTGAAGCTTCCTTAACACCTGCAATATTTTTGCAATCACGCTCTAATCTTGCAATTGTTTCAGGAAGTATATTTATCCCAGTACGCGATGCTATATTATAAAGTATAATTGGAATATCAACAGAATCTGCAATTGCCTTAAAATGCTCATATAGGCCTTTTTGTGTTGGCTTATTATAATATGGGGCAACCTGTAATGATGCGCTGGCACCAAGCCTAGCTGCGTCTTTAGTCAAAACAATTGCTTCTTTTGTGGAGTTAGAGCCTGTTCCGGCAATAACCGGAATTCTTTTATTGGACTGTTCTATGGCAATCTTAATTGCCTGTTCGTGTTCTTCTAAGCTTAAAGTAGCCGATTCTCCTGTTGTACCACAGGAAAGAATTGAAGAAGTACCGTTTTCAACATGGAAATCAACTAATTTGCGCAAACACACTTCATCAATCTTATCATCTTTAAAAGGTGTTACTATTGCAACGGACGAACCCTTGAACATTTTTATTTCCTCCTCGAATTCTCGCTAATCAAACTTTTTGAAACCTCACCTTTATAAACTATACTTGCCTTACCTTCCATCCAGACATAAGCAACTTGTTTTTTTTCTCCAATTTTATAATAAATAAACAAATTCTCTTTTGATGCAGGCTTTACTTTTATACTTAAATTACCTTTACGGTTAAACAAAACTCCGGTTATTATTGCTGCCGCAGTTGAACCTGTACCGCAAGCTAAGGTCTCCGCCTCAACCCCGCGCTCATAAGTCCGGATTCTGATATTATTATTGTTTTCTATTGTGACAAAGTTTACATTGGTTCCATTGGGTTTAAATCTCTTATGGAAACGAATCTCCCTTGCAATAGGAACAATATCAAGCTGGGATAATTTATCACAAAATAAAACCACATGCGGGACGCCTGTATTAACAAAATGCACGTTGTATTTTTTACCCAAAATATTTAAAGGAATATCTAGTTTTAAACCTACGGGATTTCGCATGTTGACTTTTACCAAATCCTTATCTAACGCAACATAAAAAATTCCCGCCTTAGTGGAAACCGTATACATTTTCTTTCTTTTATGTTCTTTAGCAAAATAGACTGCAGCGCACCTGATACCATTACCGCACATCTCAGCCTCAGAACCATCAGGATTAAATATCCTCATTACAAAATCTACATTTGGCTTTTTCTCCAAAAGCAAAATTCCATCTGAACCAATACCAAACTTCCTGTAGCACAACCTTTGAATTATCTTCTTATTTAATTTAATTCGGGAAGACTTTTTGAAGTTATCGAAAACAATAAAATCATTACCGGAGGCTACGGTTTTTGTAAATGAAACACTCATCAACAAATAATCTCCTGTCGTATTAAATCCTCGTATTTGTCTCTTTTTCTTATTAAGCGGTATTTATTTTTCTTTACTAACACCTCTGCAGGGCGCAGTCTTGAGTTATAATTACTGGCCATGCTGAACCCATAGGCGCCCGCACTCATAACCGCCAAAAGGTCGCCTTCTTTTACTTTTGGCATCATGCGTTCTTTAGCAAGGAAATCCCCGCTTTCACATATCGGCCCAACTATATCTGCTTTCATTCTGCCTTTGGCGATTTTATGAACCTGTTCTATCTTATGATACGCCCCGTATAAAGCAGGCCTGATAAGATCATTCATCCCTGCATCAACAATAACAAAATTCTTTAAAGGTGTTTTCTTAACATAAAGCACCTTTGTAATCATTATTCCGCTGTTGCCGGCAATAAACCTGCCCGGCTCCATGATTATCTTCAACCCTGAACCTTTTAGCAAAGGCACAATTTTTTTTGCATAATCTGCTGCTGTTTGAGGAGTTTCATTATCATATATAATACCTAGGCCTCCGCCAATATTTAAATACTCTATTTCACTATTTCTAGAATTAATTCTTTTAATAAACTTCAAGACTTTTTTAATCGCTTCTACAAATGGCTTTGACTGTGCAATCTGGGAACCGATATGGATATGAATTCCTTTAATTAAAATATTGGAAAAAACAGAACCTAGATTGATAATTTTCTCTGCGTTATCAAAATCTATGCCGAATTTATTGGTTAATTTACCTGTTGTAATAAAATGGTGCGTTTTGGGCTCGACATCAGGATTAATCCTTAAAGCTACATTTACCTTTTTCTTTAGTTTTCTGGCAATACGGTTTATATTGGCTAATTCCGGCAAAGATTCAACGTTAAAAAACAGTATTTTCTTCTTTATGGCAAGCTCTATCTCGCTATCAGTTTTACCAACGGAAGCGTAAACTATTTTTTCTGCCGGGCAACCTGCTTTTAATGCACGAAACAACTCTCCGCCTGAGACAATATCCAAACCTGAACCTTTATCGATCAACACCTTTAAAATAGACAGGTTCGAATTGGCCTTAACCGAATAACATATTAAAGGATTAAGCTGTTTAAAAGCATTCTTTATCTTAAGAAGATGCCCCACTAGTGTATTATAGCTATATACATAAAGAGGGGTATTGATTTTTTTAACTAAATCCTCAATTCTAACATCCTCACAAAAAAGCCGTTTGTTTTTAAACTTAAATTCGTGCATATTTTTTCTTCCTTAATCTTACATTACTCCGCCACCAGACATATCAGTACAAACAGCTTCTAGGCGATATGTGCTATGGTTATGGCCATCATCATAAGACATACATCCATACACACCAGCTAAAGAATCTTTTACTCTTTCTGTATAAATAAAATCTGCTCCTAAACCACCCCTTATAGCTTTACCATTCGAATCCAATACGCCCTCAGCTACCGAAAACTGTGGTGCTTCGTCATCGATCGCCATACAGCTTATAACATTAGGGTGTGTTGAAGGACACCAAATAATTTTATCTTTTTTGTGTGCGACTGAACGCTTATAATACAATGTCCCCCCAAAACCCTTCCAACTGCTGTTATCTCTATAACGAAACTGCCTAGAACTACTATTATAATAAATACTGCCCTCGCCAGCTGTAGGATTAGCAGTGAGTGATTCAAACTGCACAACACCTTGGTCTAAATCATCTCCTGTGCTCTCACCAACCCTAAGCTTATTCGTCTGAAGCTCGTTATACGCTCCGTATGGTGCAGGATAATAAGTTGTTATATTCACTTTATGTTCAATCGCAAAACACACCAGAGGCAAACAAGATAGTAAACTTAAAATGAAGGTTATTTTATTAAATCGCATATTACCTCCTTCTTTTTATAGAAATCTTTGACTTAACCGAACCTAAAGGATCAAAAATTTTAACAATTTCTTTTTTTATAAGTTTTGTCGAAAATTTATTCAATACTGACTGAGGCATATCTTTTATCGATAAATTATTCTCAATTGAATAACAAATGAGCTTACCGATAGTTTCATGCGCATAAGTAAAAGGTATTCCTTTTTTAACAAGGAAATAAACTAAATCCGTAGCATACAAAGACTCGTCATTTAAATGCTCTTGAATTTTATCTTTATTAAACTTTACGCTCTTTATAACACCAGTAATAATTTTAATTTCATCCGTTATAACCTCAAAAGAATTAAAAAGCGGCTGTTTATCCAGCTGCATATCCCGGTTATAAGTTAAAGGTAAACCTTTCATCATCACCAAAACATTAACTAAATTACCGTAAATTTTAGCGCAACTGCCGCGGATAAGCTCTAAGCTGTCAGGGTTTTTCTTCTGGGGCATTAAAGAACTGCCTGTGGCAAAAGCGTCATCTAAATCAATAAACCCGAATTCCTTGGTTGACCAGATAATAAAATCTTCTGCAATTCTGGATAGATGCATGGCCACAATTGATAATGCGCTTATTATCTCAATAACAAAATCACGGTCACTTACTGCATCAAGTGAATTGCTTACATTACTAACCGCCTTCATGTTAAAATTAACATCAAATTTAGCTTTTTTTATAACCTCTTCTAGCTTTGTTTTATAGATACTGGCATCTATGGGTGTACCGGCTAAAGCTCCGGCACCCAGACAAATTGCAATATTCGCTTCAATATTCTTTAATCGCTTTACGTCACGCGTGAACATTTCACCATAGGCACCTAAATAGTCTTTTAAATAAACAGGCTGGGCATGCTGCATATGGGTAAAACCGGGTATAACCACACTACTATTTTTAATACCTGTTTTTATTAACTGATTAACCAGCTTTTGTAAATCTACAAGCAGTTTTAAAATCTCGATTTTAGAATACATCTTGGTAGCAAACACTACCTGGTCGTTGCGCGAGCGCGCAGCATGTAGCTTTAAAACTAACTTACCGACTTTTTTCTCTAACAGATTATGGATATTAGTATGGATATCTTCACAAGTTTTATCAAACTTGAATTTATTATCTTCTATTGATTTGTATATTCCATCAAACGCACTATGCAGCTTTTTCGCTTCTTCTTTAGATAAAAAACCGGCCTTAGACAAGACCTCAACGTGTATCATAGAACCTAATACATCGTAAGAACCTAACTTATAATCATAACCAATAGATTTGGAAAACTCCGCAAACAATTTATCCGTCTGCTTTTTGAATCTCCCTCCCCAGAGTTTTTTATTCATCCAACTATCCTTCCATATAAGGCATTGAAAAAATATTTATAAACCCAACGGAATCCTCTTTCTTGAATGCATCGTGCTCAGAATACGTTGCCAGTTCTTTTTTATACAAAGAATTGCTTGAAATTCGCTTATTAACAATAACATTACCTTTAAAAAGTTTTAGTTTAATACTTCCTGAGACTTTTTCCTGAGTTACGTTAATAAAGGCATCCAAAGACTTCTTAAGGCGTGTAAACCACAGACCCTGATAAATAAGCTGGGCGTATTTTAAAGAAACCAGACTTTTAAAATAACGGGTTTCTTTATCTAATACCAGGCTCTGTAGCTCTTGATGCGCCTTTAATAGTATCCATGCCGCAGGCGCTTCATACACCTCGCGTGACTTTATGCCTATGGTTCTGTCCTCAACCAAATCACTGCGGCCGATACAATGCTTGCCTCCAAGTGTATTAAGATACTTAATGATATCAACAAGGCATTTTTGCTTATTGTTGATCTTTATCGGTACACCTTTTTTAAATTCGATATTTACAAAGTCAGCTTTATTAGGAGTCTTTTCAAGACTCTTAGTGAACATATAAGCATCTTCGGCTGGTACATTTTTCAAATCCTCTAAAATTCCTGCTTCAATACTCACACCCCAAATATTTTTATCTATGCTATAGATTTTTTTCTTTGTTGACTTTATGGGTAGATTATACTTTTTTGCATAAGCAATTTCCGATTCGCGGCTGGTAAGATGCCATTCGCGCAAAGGAGCGATGATTTTAAGTTTTGAATCCAATATCTTTATACTTACATCAATACGCACCTGGTCATTGCCTTTACCGGTGCAGCCATGAGCAACAAACTGCGCATTTTCTTTATGGGCGATATCTACCAAATATTTGGCAATCAAAGGCCGTCCCATTGCAGTCGATAAAACATATTTTTGCTGGTAAACTGCATCTGCTTTTAAACACGACAAAATATATTCGCTGGCAAATTCACTGGACAGATCTTTTATATAAATTCTAGACGCACCGCTTTTCATAGCCCGCTTTTTTAAGTCCTGAGGTGAAAATTCACTCCCTAAGCTAGCGGAAAAACAAATAACCTCAAAACCCTTATCCTTAAGCCATTTTACAGCACAGGTTGTATCTAATCCTCCTGAATAAGCTAAAATTACTTTTTTCATTTTTCCCTTCCTATAAAAAGAATTTCGATAACTTTATCAATACTGCCTTTTGAACATGCATTCTGTTCTCAGCCTGGTCAAAAACTATTGAGTGTTTACTATCTACAACACTATCGGTTATCTCTTCACCGCGATGAGCTGGCAAACAATGCATGATAAAAACATTCTTCTTTGCAAAATTGATAAGTTCGTCATTTATCTGAAAACTTTTAAAATCCTGTTTTCTTTTTTCCTGTTCTGCTTCTTGCCCCATAGAAGCCCAAACATCAGTATAAATAACATCAGCCCCTTTAACTGCTAATTTTGGATCATTTACAACAAGCAGTTTTGCTTTATTCTTTTTAAAGATTTCAAATGCTTCTTTAAGTACAAAACCAGCTGGCTCATAACCTGCAGGAGTTGCAATGTTTAAATTCAACCCGACTTTTGCACAAACATAGATAAGTGAATTACAAACATTATTACCATCTCCGATATAAGCAAGAGTCTTATTTTTGAAACATTTTAACTTTTCCTTAATCGTAAAAATATCCGCCAACGCCTGGCAAGGATGAAACATATCACTTAAGCCATTAATAACCGGTATGCTTGAATATTTAGTATATTCCAGTATATCGTTATGCGAATATGTTCTTAACACAACCGCGTGCAGATACCGAGAAAGCGTCTTGGCCACATCGCCAACTGCCTCTCTTACGCCAAGCTTGATTTCATCAGGGCTTAAATAAATACTGTTTCCGCCAAGCTCATACATACCTACCTCAAAAGATACACGTGTACGGTTCGACGGCTTTTGGAAAATAAGCCCGAGAGTTTTCCCTTTTAAGATATTCTTAACTTTAGACTTACAACGTTTAACTCTTTTAGCAAGGCGCAAGATTCCATCAATATCTTTTTTAGTTAAATCTTTTATAGTTATAAGATGTTTCATAGGTTTTCCTCAAAAGCTTTATTTAATACCCGTATTGCGCTCTTAATTTGAGACTGTGTAATATTTAAAGCAGGCATAAGCCGTAACACGTTTTCATGCGTACAGTTAATAAGCAACTTATTCTTAAGACACGCCTGAACAATCTTTTCTCCGGGGCAATTTAACTCAATTCCAACCATAAGCCCCAGAGAACGTATCTCTTTTATTATAGGGTATTTTTTCTTGAATTCTAACAATTTCTCAAATAAATATTTTCCTTGAATTTTCACATTATGAAGCATCTTTTCCTTGCTGATTGCCTTAAACACACCCAGCGCTGCCTTACACACAACAGGCCCGCCTCCGAAAGTAGATGCATGCATTCCCTTAGTAAATATATCGGCAATAGAATCCTTTACTAACATAACTCCCATAGGAAGACCGCCGGCAATCGATTTTGCCAACGTCATCACATCAGGAACAACTTGGTAATTTTTATAACAAAACATTTCACCCGTTCTGCCCATTCCAGTCTGCACTTCATCAAAAATCAAAAGAATATTCTTTTCATCGCATATTTTACGCAAATCTTGAACAAAACTTTTCTCAGCAATATTAACACCGCCTTCGCCCTGAACAAGCTCTAAAATTATAGCAACGGTGTTATCGGTTATCGCTTTTTTTACAGCATCAATATCGTTGAACTTTATAGTTTTAAACCCTTCAAGGAGAGGTTTAAACGGCCGCTTATACTTTTCTTGACCTGTTGCGCTTAACGCACCAAACGTGCGACCATGGAAAGAATTCTCAAAAGTTATAATCTCATGGCGATTACCTTGGCCAAAAACACGCGAAAACTTAATTGCTGCCTCATTTGCCTCTGCTCCGGAATTACAGAAAAACGCTTTTGAAGGAAAACTCCAATAGATAATTTCCTTTGCAAGCTTTGCCTGAGGCATATTGTAATAGTTATTAGGAATAAAAACTAACTTTGATATCTGATCGCGCACAGCACTCATAACAAAAGAATTACAATGCCCAACATTACAAACACCCCAACCAGGGAAAAAATCCAAATATTTATTATTATGCATATCCCAGAGATAGCTTCCTTTACCTTTAACAAAAACTAAAGGCGTCTTACCATATGTAGCTAAAACTTTAGACTTATAGACTTCAAATAATTCTTCTTTTTTCATAATCTATTTAGTAATCTCCGTTCCGATTCCTGTATCGGTAAAAATCTCAAGCAAAAGCCCTCGCTGAATACGTGCATCAACAATATGGGTTTTTTTAACTCCCCCCCTTAAAGCTTCAATGCAAGCTTTTACTTTTGGTATCATACCCTGCTGAATAATACCTTCTTTAATTAAAGATTCAGCTTCCTGCATGGTCAAAGTAGATATAAAAGAATTTCTATCTTCAGGATTGCGCATAATTCCTTGAACGTTGGTTAGTAAAACCAACTTCTCTGCATTTAAACTTATAGCGATTTTCTCAGCAGCCTCATCGGCATTAACATTATAGGCATGAGATTTCTCACCTTTGCCCATGGGCATAACCACAGCGATTATATCTTTTTTTAAAGCCATTTTTAGACTGTCGTTATTTACCTGAATAATTTCACCGACAAAACCAAGATCAACTTTTGCTTTTTTCTTTTTTGTTTTTATTAATGACTTTTCTTTACCGCTTAACCCGACCGCCTCAGCACCCAATTCATTAAGTTCGTCAATTATCAATTTGTTCAATTTTTTAAGTTCATCCTCTACCAGCTTTAAAGTAGATTTATTAGTAACACGCATCCCATCAACAAAATCGGTTTTCTTGCCTACCGATTTCATGCGCTCGCTGATATTTGGTCCTCCTCCATGCACTAAAACTGGACGAAGCCCCATAAAATTCAAAAACACTATGTCTTCTAAAACAGTCTTTCTTATTTTCTCCTCACCCAGAATGCTTCCGCCATATTTTATAACAATGGTTTTTTTATGGAATTTCTTTATATAAGGAAGCGCTTCTATTAACACTTCGGCTTTTTTTATAGCTTCTTGCATAATAAAAATCCTTTCTGGAATTAATTATATGCTGCGTTTATGTCTATATATTTTTTTGACAAATCGCAAGTATAAACCACAGCAGAATATTTACCTAACCCTAAACTAACGGTTACGTAAATATTTTTTTTCTTTAACGAACTCAGGGTTAACTTTATCTTTTTCTCATCCAAAACTATTCCTGTCTGTCCCAGGGCCTGAATTATCCTTCCCAGATTATTACTCCCGCCGTGAATAGCAGTCTTAAACAAAACTGAATCCGCAACGGATTTTGCTAATACTTTAGCTTCTTTCTTTGATTTAGCTTGCTTCACAGTTAACTGGACAAATTTAGTGGCGCCTTCACCATCAGCGACAATCTGTTTAGCAAGGTCTAAACATACCTCGCTTAAAACTTTCTCGAATTTCTTACAAGCATTACCTTTACTTTTTATAATTTTATTAAAAGCAAGGCCGTTAGCTAACGCAAAAACACTATCATTAGTGCTCATTTGAGCGTCAATAGTGATACAGTTAAATGACATATCCACAGCATTTTTCAAAGCATTGTCCAAGACTTTTTTTTCAATCGCAGCATCGGTTGTTATAAAGCAAAGCATAGTTGCCATATCAGGGTTTATCATACCTGAGCCTTTTGCACAACCGGCAATAGTAACTTTCTTACCGGATAAATTAAAACTGCGAACCACCTGCTTAATTTTCGTATCAGTTGTCAATATTGCCTTGGCAAAAATATTTCCTTTTTCTTTAGATAAACCTTTCACAAGCTCTTTTTTTGCAAAATTAATCTTTTCTATAGGAAGCCGCCGACCGATTATACCGGTTGAAGCCACTAAAACATTATGCTTTTTTATCTGCAGTTCATTCGCTGCTAGAAAAGCCATATCATCAGCTAACTTATCCGATTGTTTGGTAAAACAATTAGCGTTACCGCTATTTACTATTATTGCCTGTAGAGACTTGCCTTTTATATGTTTCTGACTTATCTTAACAGGAGCAGCCTTAAAGGTATTTTTGGTAAATACGGCAGCTGCATTACACTCAACCACAGAATATAAAAGCGCCAGGTCAAGTTTACCTTTTTTCTTTATGCCGCAATTTAAGGCATTGGTTAAAAAACCCACAGGTCTAGTTATGCTATTATTTCTCATTATTTAAACTTTAAATTCTTTAAACCTAAAGACTGTTTGAACCCGAACATAATATTCATATTCTCTACGGCATTACCAGAAGCCCCCTTAAGAAGATTGTCTATACAAGAAACTACCGCTATTGTATCGCCAAGTTGCTTAAATCCTATATAACAAAAATTCGTGCCAACAACATGTTTTAATTCGGGCAATTCTCCTTCAGGCAAAACCTTTACAAAAGTTGCAGATTTATAGAATTTTTTATAAATATCATTTAAGTCTATTTTTTTATTATCTTTGAGCTTAACGTAACTTGTAACAAGCATGCCGCGCTCTAAAGGTAACAAATAAGCAACAAAATAAACTTTTATTCTCTTTTTAATAAGCTTACCGAGGGCAATTTCAATCTCGGGAACATGACGATGGTTACCGACTGCGTAAACTTTAAAATTATTTTTTATCTTTAACAACTTGTTCTTATCTTTGATTCTCCCTGCTCCGGAATAACCTGATTTAGCGTCAATATAAATTTCCGGTTTTATCAAACATTCTTTTACTAACGGTGCCAAGCCAAGTATTGAAGCTACAGGATAACAACCTGGATTAGCCAGAATATCGGTTTTTTTAATAAAATCTTTATTTAATTCTACAAGACCATAAACTCTCTTTTTTAAAGAATCTCTATCTATATGCGGCACCTTATATACTTTCTCATATAGATTGGGATCTTGGAAGCGGTAATCCGCACTCAAATCAATTACTTTTACTCCCCGCTTTATAACCTCTGAAGCGAACTCCATAGAAACTTTATGCGGTAGAGCCAAAAAAACGATATCGCTAATCTTAGCAATATAATCAACATCAAACCCAACACACTCTAAATTACCAAACTTTTTTATACCAGGATAAATATCGCTTAATTTCTTTCCAATCTGGCTTCTTGCAGCGACACAAGCTATTTTAACCATAGGATGATTGGAAAGAATTCTTAATAACTCTTCACCTGTATAACCTGTTATACCGATAATCGATACGTTTATTTTCTTCTTCATAAGATAAAAAGTTTATAGTATTTAATATATCATAAAATACTCTTGGGTCAACATATTTTCGTCGAGAAATAAAAAAAATCCCGCTTTAAAAAAGCGGGATTAGAATACCTAGATTTTCTAGAAATAAACGATTAACGTTTAGTCCACTGGAATCGCTTCCGCGCCCCTTTCTGTCCATACTTCTTACGCTCTTTTGCCCTAGGATCTCTGGTTAAAAATCCGGCTTTTCTCAAAGCAAATTTCAAACTTACGTCAAAACTTACAAGGGCTCTAGATATGCCGTGCCTTATTGCTCCGGCCTGACCAGCTGTTCCACCACCATTAACATTGGCAAAAATATCGAATTTATCCATTGTTTTAGTAAGTTCTAACGGCTGCTTAATAATCAGAATTTCAGTTTCGCGCTTAAAGTAATCGTTGCTTTTTCTTTTGTTAACTGTAATATTGCCTTTACCGGGCAAAAGCCTTACTCGAGCTACAGATTCTTTCCTTTTTCCTGTTGCGCAAAACTTTTCTTTATTTGAATTTTCCTTATTCATTATACCTCCAAAACCTCAGGCTTCTGAGAAGCATGTGGATATTTTTCATCTGCATAAACTTTTAGTTTCTTTAACATCTTTATTCCTAGGCTACCTTTAGGCAACATTCTTCTAACTGCTAAATAAACTACTTCTGCTGGCTTTTTCTCAAGCATTTCCTTTAAAGGAACTTCTTTTCTGCCGCCAACATAGCCAGAATACCTGGCATATGTTTTTTGATCTAACTTCCTTCCGGTAAACTTTACCTTCCTGGCGTTAATAACAACCACATAGTCACCGGTATCGACATTAGGCGTAAAAATTGCTTTATGTTTACCTCTTAAAATTGTAGCGATCCTTACGGCTAATTTACCCATGGTTTTACCAGCGGCATCTACCAAGAACCACTTTTTTATCACATCTTTTTGTTTAGCATAGTATGTTTTCATAGACTGAATTTTATAACATATTTTTTGTAAACTGTCAATTATTTTTTACTATAAGATTATCTACAGCTAATAAAGACAAAGCCGATAAAAGAACTATAAATACTAACCAATTAGGCATAACCCTTTCACTTACAACCACTTGTGACTTAAAATCAGGATTACTATATATATAAACTAAGTCAGTTTCGGTAACTCTTTCTAATCTGTATTTTTTTATTATCCTGCTTAGACCCGCTGGAAACTCGCCATCCAGCTCTTTAAGCCATATGATAAGCTTTGAATTATTAATCTGATCAAATTCTCTATACGCAGCGACTTCCTGCAACATTGCAGTTGAAGTTGCACGATCAGAAAAAGTTGCAAACATTCCGGCAATATAACTAAAGTTTGAATATATAATCTCATCTTCTCCAGAATTTTCTTTTATGATCTCTACGATCGGATCAATAAATTTAGGATTATAAATCGGTCTTGCGTTATGCTGAATAGAACTAGTAAACTCAGGAAGCATATTAACAAACAATGAATTCATGCTTTTAAAAGAAACATCTTTTTTATAAACATTAACCGCGGGAAGGAAAAAATAGAACAAAACAAAAATCATTAAAGCAACCCAGCCTTTTTCCTTTAAAAACTTAAATGACTTATCTAAACCAAACCCGGCAAATAAAATTATTGCAATAAACCCCTGCCCAGATAAAAATCTCTGGGGATAAATAAAGCTTAAAGGAATAAAACCTAAAAGAATAGCCAAATAAATCTTATTATGCTGCTTTATTCTGGACATATAAACAAAATATCCAAAAATAGCTAATAGGTATACTAAGACATTAAACTCCAGATAATGCATTGCCTTTACATTCACTAAATGAAAATAATGCCTGTTGATTATTTGATGGATTATAAACGGTGAATACAAAACGATAGCTGCAATAATAACTTTAAATGAAGAACGTAACGATTTATCTAGAAAACCATAACAAACAATCGTTAACAATATCAACCATCCGGCAGTAGCATGACTATATAACGAAAACAACAAAAGTATGGCCATGCTCAAACTCTTTCCTTTTTTCATAAAAAATAAAGCCCAAACACCAAAACAGAGCCCAAGAGAAAAAGCCAGTATATTGCACGTTTCAAGATAAAAATAGTAGCTTGATGAAAGCATCAAAAGAACAAAAAAAGCTATTCTTTTATGCGTAACATAACGGATAAAATACCATATGGAAAATAAAAGTGCCGGGTAGATAAAAACGCTGAAGGCCCGCGCAATAAAAAGCTTTGATAAACCAATTTTATAAAAACCAAGCATAAGAAAATGTAGTAACGGCGGGTAAACATGAGCTCTACCAATAGGTGCAAATTCCCAAAATGCATGTGTAACGTAACCTCCGGCCTTACTAAAACCAAGCATTACATTCAAGTGATAATAAATATCGATAAACATAGGAAATATCGGCCAGCGGATCAATTGAAACGTAAGCGCCCAACCAATAATCAAAACTGAATACAGATCCCAAGATTGGCTATTTTCATTAACCTTTCGCATAGTTCACTTTCCAAAGCATTAAACCGCAAGCTGGAGCTGTAGGACCAGCTAGATTCCTGTTTTTTTCACTCAATAACATTCTAACAAAACCTTTTTGAAAGCGCCCTCTTCCTATTTCAATCAGGGTTCCCACTATATTACGTACCATATTATACACGAATCCGTCGGCAATCACATCTATAAGAATAAAATCATTACTTCTTTTTACGAGAACCTTTTTTATCTCACGCACAGCATTTTTTTTAATCTTGTCGCTTGCCTGAAAACAACTAAAATCATGCCTGCCCACTAAGCACTTTGCTTCTTTCTTCATTGTAGAAACATCTAAGAAAAAGGGATAAAAATAAACATATTTTCTCAAGAATGGATCGCTGTAAGTTCTATTTAAAATAGCGTAACGGTAATGTTTACTAATACAATTAAACCTAGCATGAAAATCAGTTCTTATTGATGCAATACTCTTAACTACGATATCCTCAGGTAAAAGTCCGTTTAAAGCCTTTTTTAATTTTTTCAAACTGATCGAATTATGTGTTTTAAAGTTAGCTGTTTGGGCGTGAGCATGCACCCCCGCATCGGTTCTGCCTGAAGCAATCAAAACAACTTTTTCTTGCAAAACTCTGGAAAGAATAGATTCTATCGTCTTTTGGATTGTCTTTGTTTTTGAAGAGTTTTTTCTACTGATTGGCTGAGACTGCCATCCGGCATAATTAGTACCGTCGTAAGCGATTATCAGCTTGATATTACGCATTCGGCTATCTGAATTGCATTGGTTGCTGCACCTTTACGTAAATTATCGGCAACAACCCAAAGCCATAGGCCGTTTTTGACAAACGGATCTTTCCTGACGCGGCCAACGAACACTTCATCTTTACCCTGGCAATCAGCAGGAATTGGGAAATTCCTCTCAGGCATATCTATAAACTTAATGCCGTCGCTTTTAGATAAAATATCTTTAACTTTCTCGCAGGTAATGTTTTCTTTAGTCTCAATATATACTGCTTCGCTATGACCAGTAACAACCGGCACCCTTACACAGGTCGCTGAGATCAATATACTGTCATCATGTAAAATCTTATGAGTCTCTTTAACCATTTTCCACTCTTCAGAAGTATAATCATCTTGTGCAAATCCACCTATCTGAGGAATAACGTTTCTGGCAATATTCGCTACAAACGCTTTTTCTTTTACTTGTTCATTCTTTAATTCACTTTCCAATTGCCTAACACCGCCTCGACCAGCCCCGGAAACAGCCTGATAGCTAGCGACTACAATTCTTTTTAATCCAGCTGCTTTATATATGGGAGCTAAAGCTACAACCATCTGTATAGTAGAACAATTCGGATTCGAAATTATCCCCTTATGATTTTTGATATCTTCTGGATTAACCTCAGGCACAACTAAAGGCACATCGGATTTCATTCTAAAATCAGCACCGTTATCAATCACTACAGCACCTTTAGAAACAGCACTGGGAGCAAAAGTTACCGCAGCACCTTTTTCGCCTTCAGTACCGGCAAAAAGAGCGATATCGATCTCTTTAAAAGATTCTTCGGAAACTACTTCCACCTGATAAGTTTTATTATCAACTTTTATCTCACGGGCGCTTCTTGCTAAAACACGTAAATTACCAATCGGAAAATTACGCTCATTTAAAACTCGAAGCATCTCCTCACCAACTGCACCCACGCCTACAACGGCAATATTTACTTTTTTCATAAACTCCTCGCTACCAAATCCCCTACTTCCTCGGTCGAATATCCCATTTTACCTGCACCTAAAGTCTTTAAATTTTCTCTAACTACTTTTATGACTGAATTCTCAACACTCTCGGCAGCTTTTGCTTCACCCAACTGCGCCAACATCATAGACACAGCACATATTGCTGCCAAAGGATTTATTACATTTTTCCCCGTATATTTTGGCGCGCTGCCTCCAATGGGCTCAAACATAGAAACCCCTTTTGGATTAATATTACCACCAGCGGCAATTCCCATACCGCCTTGGATCATCGCACCTAAATCAGTAATAATATCGCCAAACATATTATCGGTGACGATTACATCAAACCACTCGGGATTTTTAACAAACCACATTGTTGTTGCATCTACATGAGCATATTCTGTTTTTATATCCGTGTATTCTTTTGCAACTTCATTAAATGTTCTTTCCCACAAATCCCAAGCATAAGTTAACACATTGGTCTTTCCGCAAAGAGCAAGAGTTTTTCTTTTGTTTCTTGCGCGGCAATAATCAAAGGCATAACGAATACAGCGTTCAACACCAATTCTGGTATTGTAGGAAATTTGCAAAGCCACTTCATCCTTAGTACCCTTATCTTTAAATTCGCCCATTCCTTTATAAAGCCCTTCGGAATTCTCTCTTACCACCACAAAATCAACATCTTTAGGAAGCTTATCCTTTACCGGACAAAACCTTTCATCATATAGCCTTACCGGGCGTAAGTTTATATATTGGTCCAAAGCAAACCTAAGTTTTAAAAGAATTCCGGTTTCTAATATTCCTGGCTTTACATCAGGATGACCGATTGCACCAAGATAAATTGCAGAATATTTTTTTAATTCTTCAATATCCGCATCTTCAAGAGTTTTTCCAGTCTTTAAATATCTTTCGCCGCCAAAATCAAAAGCTTTAGTCTCAAATTTGAAATTGAATTTTTCACTTGCTGCTTTTAACACTTTCAAGCCTTCTGCTACCACTTCAGGCCCTGTACCATCTCCGGGAATAACTGCTATTTTATACATTTTCTGCCTTTCTTAACATTTCTTAAAACTGTCTTACTTATCCAATCCATAAGACCTCCAGTATCAATTACTTCCTGCATAAAGCCAGGAAATCTCTGAGAATGATAAGTTTTATTTTTCTTTATATTTTTTACTATTCCTTTTGCTAAATCTATCTCTAATAAATCGTTTTCACTTATTTCATCAGCCTGTTCAAGTTCTAAGATAGGAAGACCGATATTAATAGAATTACGGTAAAATATTCTAGCAAAACTTTCTGCAATCACACAACTTATTCCCGCTCCTTTGATCGCAATTGGAGCATGTTCACGAGAAGAACCGCAACCAAAGTTTTTCCCAGCAACAATTATATCTCCAACGCTTATCTTGCTAACAAAATCTTTATCGGCATCCTCCATGCAATGTCTGCCTAGCTCTTTTGCGTCAATGGTATTAAGGTAACGAGCCGGAATTATCTCATCAGTGTTAATATCATTACCAAATCTATGCACACTTCCTTTTAACGCCATAGCCTACACTACCTCCTCGGGATGCGAGATTGTACCTCTCACGCTTGATGCGGCAGCTACTGCAGGGTTTGATAAATAAACTTCACTTTTAGGATGCCCCATCCTTCCTACAAAATTCCTGTTTGTAGTTGCAATTGAACGTTCACCTTCGGCTAAAATACCTAGATGTCCGCCTAAACACGGACCACAGCTAGGAGTCGTTACAACTGCACCGCTTTTTACAAAAACATCGATTAATCCTTCTTTAATCGCCTGTAAATAAACTTTCTGCGTTGCCGGCAAAACAATTAAACGCACATTCCTATGTTTGGTTTTACCTTTTAAAACCTTAGCGGCAATCCTTAAATCACTGATCCGGCCATTAGTGCAAGAACCGATAACAACCTGATCTATTCTTGTTCCTTTAAATTTACTTACTGCTTTTGCATTACTCGGTAAATGCGGAGCAGAAACCTGAGGTTCAATATTTTTTACGTTGTACTTTCTTTCAAAAGCATACGTAGCATCTTTATCACTTTCTAATTCTTCCCAGGCGTCAATTTGCTTTTTGGTTATCTTGTTTTTAGAAACTTCTTTTATATAATCAAAGGTGGTCTTATCAGGTGCGACAATGCCGGATTTACCACCTGCTTCAATGGCCATATTACACATTGTAAGCCTCTCGTCCATGCTTAAAGAATCAATTATACTCCCAGTAAATTCCATTGCCTTATAAAGTGCGCCATCAACACCAATATCGCCAATAGTATAAAGAATTAAATCTTTACCCGTTACCCATTTATTAAGTTTTCCTTCGTAAATAAATCTTATTGATTCAGGAACCCTTAGCCATACTTTACCTGTAATCCAACTAGCCGCAAGATCAGTTGAACCAACTCCGGTTGAAAAAGCTCCAAGCGCACCGTATGTACAGGTGTGAGAATCAGCCCCAATCACAAGAAAACCCGGTTTAATTAGCCCTTTTTCCGGCAAAAGTGCATGCTCAACCCCCATACAGCCAAGTTCAAAATAATTTTCTATTTTAAACTTTGCTGCAAAATCTTTAAGGTTTCTTGCCTGGTTAGCGCTTTTTAAATCCTTTGCTGGTACAAAATGATCCGGTACCAATACTATTTTCTTCTTATTGAACACTTTCTTTACTTTAAGTTTGTTGAATTCCTGAATTGCTAACGGAGCGGTAATATCATTACCTAAAGCCAAATCAACATTAGCCCAAATAAACTCATTCGGCCTAATTGATTTATTATCCGTATGGGAAAGTATGATCTTCTCAGTTATTGTATAACCCATATTAAAAGAATTTAAAATTATCCCTGAAATTTCTTAATTACCAAACTTGCATTATGTCCACCAAAACCCAAAGAATTCGATAAAACAGCACTCAATTCTGCCTGCCTCGCTTCGTTAGGAACATAATCAAGGTCACATAAGGAATCAGGATACTTATAATTTATTGTAGGCGGGATAATACTATTACCAATCGCAAGACAACATACAATAAACTCAACCGCACCTGCTGCCCCCAGAAGATGTCCGGTCATTGATTTAGTTGAGCTTACGGCAAGTTTTTTTGCATGGCCGTTAAAAACCTTTTTTATCGCTAGCGTTTCAATCTTATCATTTAACGTAGTTGATGTGCCATGGGCATTGATATAAGCTATGTCTTCTGGCATTAGCCCTGCATCTTTTACTGCTGCGGCCATTGATCTGGCTGCGCCATCACCTTCCGGATCAGGTGCTGTGGAATGATACGCATCAGAACTCATACCAAAACCTGCGGCTTCAGCATAAATCTTTGCACCGCGTCTTTTAGCATGCTCATATTCCTCTAAAATAACAATTCCGCAACCTTCAGCTATAACAAAACCGTTTCTTTTGGCATCAAACGGACGACTCGCTTTTGTCGGATCATCATTTGTTGTTGATAAAGCTTTTAAAGCGCAAAACCCACCAACCCCTAAATAAGTAATGCAACTTTCTGTTCCTCCGGCAAACATAATATCAGCATCGCCATATTGAATAATCCGTACCGCTTCACCAATAGAATGACTTCCGGAAGCACAGGCTGTAGTAGTACAAAGGTTTGGTCCTTTTAACCCAAAATTAATAGAAACCTGCCCCGCTGCTTCATTGACAATCAAAGCCGGGATCAAGAAAGGACTTAGCCTAGAAGGCCCCCTTTTTAAAAACTGTTCATACTGTCTTTCAATTATTCCAAGGCTACCAATACCAGAACCAATTAAAACACCGATTCTGTCTCTGTCGGTTTTATCTAACTCTAAAGCTGAATCAGCTAAAGCTTCTTTTGCAGCTACAGAAGCAAAATGAACAAACGGTTCAGTTCTTTTTACTTCTTTACTAGAAAGGGCTAACGAAGGGTCAAAATCTTTAACTTCACCGGCAATCCTAGAATCAAAATTAACAGCATCAAACCTAGTGATTGGCCCTACGCCGCTTTTTCCTTCAATACAAGATTGCCAAAAACTCCTTACAGTATTTCCAATAGGGCTAACTACACCTAAACCTGTAACAACTACTTTTCTTTTCATAATTTACGAAATAATACCCCGGCTTAGTAAAAGACGGGGTATATGTATTTAAAAAACAATTATTTATTTGTTAGCGGTTTTTTCTTCAATATACTTAATGGCGTCTCCGACTTTAACCATCTTCTCTGCATCTTCATCGGGAATCTCGATTCCAAACTCTTCCTCTAACGCCATGACCAACTCAACTGTATCCAAAGAATCTGCGCCTAAATCATCAATAAAAGAAGCTTGCTCTGTAACCTCTTCGGCTTTTACGCCTAACTGCTCAGCTATTATTGACTTTACTTTTTCTACTGCTGCCATTTTCTTCTCCTCCTTTGTAACCACATAAGAAAAAATGAATAATTAGTTAATATTCTCTAACACATTACCATGCCGCCATCGATAACCAGCGTCTGACCGGTTATAAAATCCGCATCACTGCTTGCTAAAAATAAACACAGCTGCGCTACTTCAGCCGGTTTTCCAAATCTTCCCAGGGGAATATTTTTAAGCATCTGTTCTTTAACGTTCTCTGGTAATTTATCCGTCATAACTGTCTGAATAAAACCAGGGGCAACCGCGTTAACACATATACCTCTTGAGCCAAGTTCCTTGGCGGTTGTTTTAGTCAAAGCTATTATCCCGGCTTTTGATGCAGAATAATTTGCCTGTCCTGCATTACCGATAATCCCAATGATCGAAGCAACATTTACTATCTTACCGCTTTTTTGCTTCAGCATTACTCTTGATGCCGCTTTTGTAAAATTAAAAGTACCTTTTAAGTTAACGTTTATTACCGCATCCCAATCGCTTTCTGTCATTCTTAAGAGCAATCCATCCTTAGTAATGCCAGCGTTGTTAATTAATATATCAATCTTAGAAAATTTGTCAAGAATTTTGTTTGTAACATCTTCTGCGTCAGTAAATTTCGTAACATCTGCCTTTAAGGCCATGGATTTTCTCCCTAAGGATTCGATTTCTTTCTGGGTATTCTGGGCAAGTTCTATATTCACATCGCAGACAGCAACGTCAGCTCCCTCTGATGCTAAAGCCAAAGCAATTTCCCTTCCAATGCCTCTTGCACCACCTGTTACTAAAGCAACTTTACTTTCTAACTTCATTAAAGTCCTCCTGTTTTTCAATATTTAAAACAGTTAAACTACTATCAATTCTGCGGGCTAAACCTTTCAATACGCGCCCTGGACCAACTTCAAAAAATCTACTAACATTTTTTTGCTTCATATAACCCATGCAAGACTGCCAGAACACAGGAGAATACATTTGCTTTATAAGATTATCCTTTATCTTAAATTTATCTTTTGTGCCAAGTGCATCAACGTTACTGACTATTTCAAATGCCGCATCGTTAAAAACAATACCGTCGATAAATTGCTTAAGCTCACTGGCAGCTTCTTTCATTAAAGAGCTGTGGAAACCGGCGCTTACATCTAAGCGAATAGCACGCTTAGCTCCCTTTTCTTTGGCAACTCGTTCTAATTCCGGTAATTTATCCAGTGTTGCGCTGACTACAACTTGACCTGGTGAGTTTAGATTCGCAACCTCAGTTTTAGTCTGTTCACAAATTGCTTTTACCTGCTCTAAATCTAAACCAATTATTGAAACCATGCCGCTAGGGAATTTGCTAGCAGCTTCCTGCATCAAGTCCCCACGTCTTTTCACTAACCTCAAACCATCTTCAAAATTTAATACACCAGTACACACTAAAGATGTATATTCACCTAAACTTAAACCGCCCGTACAAATAATATCCTTAAAATCTATTAATTTAGCAGCTCTTAAGGCCTCTAAAATAGCGATGCTACAAGTAAAAATGGCAGCTTGGCAATTTTTTGTTTGGCTAAGCTCTTCTTGGGGGCCTTCAAAACATAATTTTGATAATGAAAACCCTAAAACCTCATCAGATTTATCAAATATCGCTTTGCTTTTATTGTTAGCATGGTAAAAATCCTTACCCATTCCTACATACTGAGAACCCTGACCGGGAAAAATTAAGGCTATTTTATTGTTAGCTTCTACCATTTTATTACCGTTGCCCCCCAAACCAAACCTCCGCCAAAAGCATCCAAAACTACAATATCATCTTTTTTAAATTTACCTGACTCAACCGCTTCACATAAGGCAACTGCTGTGGAAGCGGCAGACATATTGCCGTATTTGGCGATATTAAAAAATATTTTATCTTCCGACAGCTCTAAACGTTTTGCTACGGCCTTAAGAATTCTTATATTAGCCTGATGGGGTATAAGCCAATCTATGTCAGAACATTTTAAGTTACACTTTTCCAACGCCTTATTAGCTGAATCTACCATTAACCTAACTGCCAGTTTGAAAACTTCATTACCCTCCATTTTAATAAAATGCATTCTTTTTTCTACTGTTTCTTTGCTTGCCGGAAACTTAGATCCTCCACCAGGCATATAAAGTAAATCCGACAGGGATCCATCTCCGCCTAAATAACTGGAAAGCACTCCTCCAGAATCAACCTCCTTTAAAACACAGGCACCTGCGCCATCACCAAAAAGAACGCATGTGCCTCTATCCTGCCAATCTGTAATCGTAGTTAATGTTTCCGCACCGATAATAAGTGCATTTTTTACAAAACCAGTTTTAATAAACTGTTCGGCGCACACTAAAGCATAAATAAAACCTGCACAAGCTGCACTTATATCAAAACAAATCGCCTTGTTTGCTTTAATTTCCCTTTGCACAAAACATGCAGTTGAAGGAAAACGCATATCTGGCGTAATCGTAGCTACAATCAATAAATCTAAATCCTCTGGCTTTAATTTTGCCGAATTTAAAGCTTTTCTAGAGGCTTCTGTCGCTAGAATACTGGTATATTGACCTTTTTCAATTATATGCCTTTCTTTAATGCCTGAACGGGTGGTAATCCATTCATCAGATGTATCCACCATCTTCTCAAGATCTTTATTGGTTAGGATATTCTTTGGAATGGATATGCCTGTACCGGTAATGCCTACTTTTTTCATTTGATCTTCCTTATTGATTCTACGATATGTTCATTGACAGAACGCTCAACTTCTTCTTTTGCAACCCGAATACCGTTTTTTACTGCTTTTGCTGATGAACGGCCGTGTCCGATTATAACTGCACCATTAACTCCCAATAACGGTGCACCGCCATATTCGGAATAATCAACATTGCGTTTAAATCTTTTCAAAGAAGATTTTAACATTAAAACCGCCAATTTATTAAACCAGTTGGACATCAATTCTCTTTTTAGAAATACAAAAAGCATTTCCGCTAGACTTTCGGATACCTTTAAGGCAACATTACCCACAAAACCGTCGCAAACAATAATATCTGTATTACCGCTGAAAATATCTTTTCCTTCAACATTGCCGATAAAATTCAATCCGCTTTTTTCTAGCAATAAAAAACTTTCCTTTATAAAATCAGTTCCTTTGGAACTTTCCGTACCTATGTTCAAAATGCCAATAGTTGGGCTTTTTTTATTAAACACATATTCAAGATATGAATTTGCCATTACTGCATATTGCAGGATATGAACAGGCTTAGGATCAATATTTGCACCAACATCAATAACAAGAGAAAAATCTTTTAAGGTAGGGGTCAAAACAGATATACCGGGGCGTTCAATTCCTTCCAAAAGACCCAATTTTAAAGTAGCGGCACAAACAACAGCTCCGGTATTACCAGCACTAAAGAAAGCCTGGGCCTTATTTTCTTTTAATAAATTTATGCCGACACTTATAGAAGAATCTTTCTTCTTTCTTACGCTAGTTGCGGCAGGTTCATCCATCGCGACAATTTCAGAGGCCTCAACTATAGTGATCTTACCAGAACCAAAACTGTATCTTTTTAACTCGGATTCAATTGTTTGTTTTTGCCCTGTAAGAATTACGCGTATCCCAAAATCCTTAACCGCAGATACAGCACCTTTGACTATTTCCCGTGGGGCAAAATCACCGCCCATCGCATCAACAACAATTGTAGTCATTGTCTATTATTCTTTCGGCTTCTTTTTGTCTTTAACTTTTATTTCAATAACTTTTTTACCCTTGTACGTACCGCATACAGGACAAATTATATGGGCTGGTTTTGGTGTTTTACACTCTGGACATAAAGATAAATTAGGTAGCTCAACTTTCCAATGGGTTCTTCTTTTTCTACCGCGCGTTGTCGAATGTCTTCTTTTTGGTAATGCCATTTTTCTCTCCGTATTATTAGTTTATTTATTACAAATACATTTTTCCTTATTTAAATTTCTACCACATCCTATACACAATCCCTTGCAGCCGCTACTACATAAAGGCTTAACCGGAAGACAAAGTATTATTTCCTCTCGTATATCACTGTCCGGTTGTAAAAAAATCTGATTTCTTTCAATAGTATAATAAAACTTAAGGTTTTTATCTACTGAAAGTATATAATTTTCCAAACATCTGCTACAGGATAACTCAATACAAGCTATAATATTAACAGATAAAGTGAGGTTATTATACCCTTTCTCTGCGTATGCTGCAATATTTATTGCTCCTTTAAACCTTAACCTATCTACATTAAGATCTAAAGTTTTAGCATCCCAAGACTCTTCTATTTTTAAACCGCCAGATTGAGGGATTCTATTTATTTGTATTCTCATAAAATAACCATAAAGAACAAAAAAAAACTAAATAACAAACTTCTTTCTTCTGAGTTTAACCTTTAGCTTACGCTCAATATAACCCGGAACAAAATCACGAATATCTGCTCCCAAAAACGACGCTTCTTTTAAAAGTTTGCTGGAAACATAACTAAATTCTTCCGATGGCATCAAAAATACAGTTTCGATATCAGTTGCAAGTTTTCTATTTGTCAAAGCCATCTGAAACTCATAGTCAAAATCCGAAACCATCCTTATCCCGCGCATAATTACATTAATGCGTTTTTTACGGGCATAGTTAATAACAAGACCTTCGAAAGAATCAACCATTACTTTTTTCAAAGATTTTGTCGCTTTTTTAACCATATCCATGCGTTCCTGTAAGGAAAATAAAGGCTCCTTCTGAGGATTATGGGCAACAGCAACAATTATCTCATCGAATATTTTAAGACCCCTTTTGATGATATCTAAATGACCGTAAGTTAAAGGGTCGAACGTTCCTGGATATATCGCTTTTTTACTCATCTTTATTCGTATAAAAGTAAACAGCCGTATCAGAGTAAATTTTTGAACGATACGGCCTTATATTGGATAATTCTGTTGTTACCGGATCTTTCTTATAGGCCTGGACAACCAAAATTCCATCGGGCGCTAATATATCATAGCTATCCAGCGTTTGCAAGGTTTTTTTTGTCAATTCCTTATAATAAGGGGCGTCACAAAAAATTATATCAAATTTTAAGCTTTTTCCATCTAAAAAAACTGCTGCCTTAAGCGCATCTAAACGCAATAATTCAATTAAACAACCCTTATCTTCATTTACCAATGCTTGTTTTACTTTTTTAATATTAGCCTTCAATGCTTTTATGCTTTGAAAACTGTTTTCAACAAAAGTTACGCTTTTAGCTGCACGCGATATAGCCTCCAAACCTACGCTGCCTGTACCGGCAAATAAATCCAAAAAGCTTTTCCCTTGAACAAAATCCCCTAACGAATCAAAAACTGCCTTACGCAGCTTCTCTTCTGTGGGGCGAATATTCTTCGCGGAAGATAAAACCAGTCCTTTTAATCTACCTGACGTAATACGCATTCTGAATATCTCCTGATTATAGCGTTTTTTATTATATGATTTTCTTTCTTTTCTAATTGAGGGTCTATTTCCAGCAATTTAACTGCTTCTTGCCTAGCCATACGCAATAAATCTATTTGTTTTGATGGATCGCTCATCTTAAACTGCAAAATTCCATGCTGGTCTAAACCAAATATATCTCCCTGGCCGCGGATTTCAAGATCGATCTGAGCAATTTTAAAACCATCCTGATTTTCTAAAAAAGCTTTTATCCTTTGTTTGGAGATCGGAGAATCAAATTTACCCATAACTAAACAATGTGAATCATAAACACCTCTTCCAATACGACCCCTTAACTGATGTAATTGCGACAAACCAAACCTATGAGCATCTTCAATAAACATAACACTTGCATTTTTTACATCTATGCCAACCTCTAATATAGTAGTTGATACTAAAATATCGATCTTGTGATTATGAAACTTTTTCATAATCAATGTCTGCTCTTTATTATTCAGTCTTCCATGTAAAAGAGCTAATCGATATCCATTAAAAACATTCTTTTTTAATTCCCCAAACATACTTTTTGCAGACATAATCTGCATGCTAGAAGTATCTTCTATGGCTGGAAAAACTATATAGGCCTGCCTTCCTTTATCAAGCTCTTTTTTTATAAAAACATAGGCATCATTTTGTTGATCTTGGTTAAAAAGCTTAGTCGATACTGGCCTTCTTCCAGGAGGAAAACCTTCAATAGCAGAAATATCCATATCGGCATACAAAGTCAATGCCATGGTTCTAGGAATTGGCGTAGCTGACATTACCAACACATCGGGATTCAAAGCTTTTTTAGCCAAAAAGGCTCTTTGCCCTACTCCAAACTTATGTTGCTCATCAATAACCACCAAACCAAGACTTTTAAAAACTGCATCATCGCTTAGTAAAGCATGTGTACCGATAATAATATCTATTTTACCAGCGCTAAGTTTCTTTAATATCATAGCTTTATTACTGACGCTGGAAGTTAAAATTGAGATCTTTACTTTCTTTTTGTTAAACAACATTCCTTTAATAAAATTATTGAACTTATCATAATGCTGCCTGGCAAGGATCTCCGTAGGGACCAAAAAAGCGACCTGACTGCCGGAATTAACCGCCACTAAAGCCGCGATAAACGCAACTATTGTCTTACCTGAACCGACATCGCCCTGTAAAAGCCTGTACATCGCAGAATTTCTCCTTAAATCACCGGTAATCTGCCCTAAAACTTGCTTTTGTGACTGAGTTAAATCAAAAGGCAAAAACCTTAGAATCTTCTTAATTAGATCTCTATCCACCACATGAGGCTTTGCTTTAATTAATTTCTTATTTATTTTACGCAATAGCAAAACAACCTGAAAGATGAAAAACTCCTCAAAACTTAAACGGCGCTTTGCCTGTTCAAGAGAAACAAAATCCTTAGGATAATGTAGGTTTAATAATGAAGATACCGAATTGTAAAGATTGTATTTAGATCTAAGGCTATAAGGAAGAGATTCTCTAAACTGAAAACTACATTTATCCAGTGTATGCTTTATTGTTCTTCTTAAAAAACGCTGTGTTAAGCCTTGGGTTAATGAATAAATTGGCACGATACGACCAGCGCTTAAGCTATCATCATTACCATTATCTATTAATTCGAATTCAGGATTGCTAAATTGTAATTTCCCTTTAAAAATTGTTAATTTACCATATGTTATTATACGTTGACCAATCTTAAAACTTTTTTTCAAATAAGATTGGTTAAACCATACACAATCAATGCGACCAGTACCGTCATCTACAACAATAGTGACTATATCGAATCTTTTCTTAAAGGAATACCTGCTTCCCAAAGCAATAATATCAGCCTTGATTAAATAAATACCATCTTCTTTTAAATCTTTTATTTTGGATATTTCACGGCGGTCTTCATAACGATAAGGAAAATAAAAAAGTATATCTTCTGCTGTCTTAATATCTAAACGCTCAAAGAGAATTGCTTTTTTTGGGCCTATCCCTTTTAAATAACGTATAGAATCTGTTAATTTCATAAATTACAACTCTAAACTCTACTTACAACTCCCTGTGTTGCCATCAAATGATAATTTCTCTAACCCCTTAATTTTTCTTAGTTCGCTTCTATCACTTAAACTGTAATTATTCTGCCAAAATATAGTAGGACTTGCTGTTATGCCAAGCTCCCTACAAAGTCGTTCGCTTTCTTCAACCAAAGCCTTGCTTTCTTCAAAAGCCTTCACTTCAATATCTTTGGGGTCTAAACCTAATGAAATTGCGCATTCGCGCCAAGAGTCTCTGTTTTTAATATCTTTATTGCGGCACAAGATATAATCAAAAAACTTTTCAGGATAATATTTCTGCACAATCATCTGTTCTATGTCTTCATGCATCTCATCTTTGCCATGTAAAGATACAATATTATTCTCTTTGTCTTTAGAAAATATATATTTAAATTCAAGCTCTATATCCAGATTATCTTTTTTTATCTTATCTATCAAAGCATTCTCTAAAGACACGCTAAAAGGACAATAGCTCATCACAAAAAGAGTTATTGTATTTTCTTTAATTTCTTTATCTAAAAACAACCTTCCTTTTAATAACAAGCTGGATGCAAGATAATAATCGCTCATATCAGACTTTTTAATCATTCCCGAAGCTGATGCACGATTATAATTCATAGCTGCCTCAATACCCTTATCAAACACTATCGCCGGCAATTTAGTCAAACCCGCTTCTTTTGATATTTTCTTTCCTAAATCAGTTTTGTAATCTAATCTTTTTAACAACATGCCGCGGAACATCTTCTCAAATGTACCCAAAGCGAATGTATAATCCGAACAATCCAAACAATCCTCTGATTCGATTAAATAGGCTTTGAATTTAACAGCATCATTAAATTCACAAAATCCTTTTAAATCTTCAGTATTTACACATCTGCCGTTTTTAAAAGGCTGAATACAATCAGAATCGCTAAAACACTCTGGGAGCTTTTTACATACAGGCGGTTTAGCTATCCCCAATTCTTTACCAATAGCTATTGCCAAAGAAACAGCATCATTTTTACCTTCGTAAAGTTTATCATTAATGTATATTGTCGGACTGGCTATAATAGATAAACTATCAGTTTTCTTTATGCTCTTCAACAACAAAGCCTTGCCTACAGAATCAACCTTTTTCTTGATATCCTGCGGATCTAAACCAACCAATAACAAACTGCCCTGCCAATTATCCGACTGAATTAAAGAATTCCTCACATCTAAATAATCCCAAAACTTTTCTCGATAATACGCTGCAATAACAAGCTGCCTCATATCTTCTTCAATTTCGCTGCTTCCGTGCATAGAAACAAAAGTACTTCCTTCTATTTCAACGATATAATTAATTTCTACGTTGATTTGATCGCCAAAAATATCTTTTAATATCCTAAATGAATTCTCTGCTAAAACAGAGTAAGGACAATAACTCATTACATATAAATCAATTTTTGTTTTTTCTTGATTATTATTGGATACTTTAATAACTATTAATACTAATACAAAAACAATAGCTGCCGCAAAAGTAAATCTAACAAGAATCCTTTTCATCATTTTCTCTTCCCTTTATAAAACAAATAATCTTTTATATTTATTCATTCGCTTTAGAATCATTATTTTATTAAGCTTGGAGGTTTCCTCTAAACCAAAACCTTCGACATTAAAAGAAGCAATTACAGTCCCCTTTATAATTGCATTAAAAATAGCCAACCTTGAAATATCTTTTTCTAAAGTAAGTGCTCCCATAAAACCTCCGGCAAAGGTATCTCCGGCACCGGTCGCATCAACTATATTATCGATTGGAAACGCTGGAAGAGACACCATAAAACTACCTGCATTAAGCAATACCCCATGCTCTCCTTTTTTAATCAAAACAATTTTTGGTCCCATCCTCAACAGAATTTTTGAAGCCTTGATAATATTGTATTCTCCGGAAAGCTGCCTTGCCTCCTGGTCATTACAGAAAAAAATCTGCACCTTTTTTAACACTCGCAGAAGATCCTTTTTGCTGTTTTCAATCCAATAGTTCATGCTATCACAGGCCACAAGCCTGGGAGATGTAAACTTTTTTAAAAGCGACAATTGCAGCTTAGGATCAACATTAGCCAAAAAAATATTTTTGATTTTGCGTTGGTCATTTGTAATATCGGGCTTAAAACTGCCAAGTACGCCAATTACTGTTTTTTTAGTTATCGCGCAATTAAAATCTTTAGTATACTCACCGGTCCAACGGAAATTTTCACCTTTAATAACTGATACTGAACGTAAATCAATGCCTTTATTTTTCAAGAAAATTTTATATTTCCGCGGAAAATCACTGCCAATACACGATACCAAATTAACTTTGGTAAAAATCTTTGCCGCCATAGAAAAATGAACTGCTGAACCGCCTAAAATATCCTTTTTTAGATTAACTGGTGTTTTAACAGTATCTAGCCCTATCGTACCTAATACAATTATACTCATTCTGTATACTCCACTATTATTGGGTCTTCTTCTAATACCAATTTTAAAATATTATTTCTTACCGGTTTCAAAATACTCACGGCTTCCGATTGTTTCGTTCTTGTAAAATTCAATGTTACCCTTGCTGATTCGGCAGGAATCTCTAAAATAACCTTTTGTCTAGGATAATTCTCCCATGGCAAAAAGAATTCTTTTGCATCGTTCCATAAAGCATAAATAACCGTATTATCTTTCATGAATTTAAAACCGTATATACCAGGACCTAAACTGAGCCTTTCTAAAAACACAGCTTCTCCTAATTTATCGTTAACCAACCTTAAAGCATAAAAAGAAGGCCTCTGCTTTCCTTTGGTGTCAATTAAACCTGAAGTATAGTTGCCATCTTTTGAATTCTCCAATGACTGAAAATTAACCTTATCAACTCCAAACGCTTTCAGAATAACCGCTTTTTTAAATAAGTTATTGGATTGCTGCCGGATAATCCATTCATGTGTAATATCATACCTTTTATGGCGCTTATCTTGAAGAATTCTTTTTAATAACCTTGCTCTTTTAAAGTAATGGTTTGAATATTTCTCTTGCTCGGTTAAAAAGATAGAATCTATTAAGTTAACGCTCGCCCAAACGGGAACATGAATATTATAAACGCTTAATTGATCTGTTATATAATTGACTAAATCGGGAATGCCAGTGTAATCATAGTCACAGCATAATTCAATTGCATCGCAGAAAGAAACAAGCTTAATAAATCTTTTTGCACAAAAAAGCACTTCGGTAAGTTCTCCCTGATAGTTATGAAATGGTCTTCTCTTTACGCGCTCATCAAAAATACTACCCATATCCACACCACTAAGAACCACCTTTACCTTAGAATTGGCCTCTTTCAAAGTCTTACTAGTAAGCTTTAAAAACTCCGCAAAGCTCCTATAATCATCTTTACAAAAATTGCGAAAGATATCCTTAGAACCGACTGAATAATAAAGAACCGGCTTTTGTATATTAGGCATATCCGAAGAACCATTCCCGTCATACCGGCCGACCAAAGCAAAAATAAACTCTTGAAAATGTTTTCTATACTCTTGTTTTACCCATAAAAAACTTGGGGTTTCTTCGCTTTCAGCACGCTCTTTTGCCGCCCAGGACGAATAGGGATCAATGGCAAGCTGGATGTTAAAACCGGCATTTTGCCACTCGTTAATAAGAAAATCCAACTTTTCCCACTCATAGGAATGCGCACCATCACCAGATGGCGCAGAAGGTTCTATTTCATTCCATGTTATATCGATAAATTTTACCCAATTACTACCTGTATCTTTATAAAAACTTGCCTGCTGTCTTAAAATCCTTCCATCAAAATCCCTGTTACCATAACCAATACCGAAATAAGATAATTCATTATCTTGACAAAATCCCGCTAAAGGATTTAATAATAGAATAATTAACGCCATTAGTAAAAAACGTATCTTGGGAAAAAACGCTCCGGTCTTCTGCTTATACTCAATAAATTCTTTATTATATTTTAATTTCAATGTACCATCCTCTTTTTTCGCTAAAAGTATATATGCCGGAACTAACACTAAAAACATAATCATTGATGGCAAAGTCGGTGACTTGATAAAATAAATAAAACAAATCAAAAATAACCCTGTATACTGTGGATGCCTTATATACCTATATATACCTGAAGTCACAAGATGCTGATTGGCTTTATGGTAAATACTCTTCCATCCTAGCACCAATAAAGTAAAACCGATCAATAGCCCAGAATGAAAAATAAAAAGAAGAAGCCTCCTTGCAAATTCATTATTGTCTAAACCTAAATATACCAGTAAAAGATGGATCCTATGCAAATCAAAAACAGGCAATATATTGCTCTGCTTGA
>JAGYNB010000011.1 GCA_018400015.1 Candidatus Omnitrophota bacterium
CGCGTCCAGATCAAGATAAGCTTGGTAAGGCTTTAATGCGTCTTGCGGAAGAGGATCCAACTTTTACTTTACTACCGATGAAGAAACAAAAGAAACAATCCTTTCAGGTATGGGGGAGCTTCATTTGGAAATCATCGTAGACAGGCTCAAACGCGAGTTTAACGTTGATGCTGTGGTGGGTAGGCCAAAAGTTGCCTATAGAGAAACTATTCTTGGTTCAAAAGAGCAAGAGTTTAAATATATAAAGCAATCCGGCGGAAGAGGCCAGTACGGCCATGTGGTATTAAAGATATCTCCTGCAAAGCCCGGCGAAGGTTTTGAATTCATTAATAGTATTACCGGAGGAAGAATTCCCAGAGAGTATATTCCTTCGGTTGAAAAAGGAGTAATTGATGCGATGCAACGAGGAGTTTTTGCAGGGTATCCTGTAGTTGATGTAAAAGTTGAACTACTTGATGGTTCTTACCATGCAGTTGATTCTAGCGAGATCGCATTTAAGATGGCTGCTAGCGGTTGTTTTAAACAGGCATTTATGAAAAGTGGGCCTATTTTACTTGAGCCGTATATGTCTTTAGAAGTCACTACGCCTGAAGAGTTTGTTGGTAATATTGTCGGAGATATCTGTTCCAGAAGAGGCAAGGTAATGGAAATTACCGTTAGGGGGAATCTGCATATAATTTCTTCGGAAGTGCCACTTGCGGGCATGTTTGGTTATGCTACTACGTTACGTTCTCTAAGCAGCGGCAGAGCAAACTATTCTATGCATTTTGAAAGATATATGGAAGTGCCTTATGAGACAGCAGAAAAAATATTAGAAGAGAAGAAGAAAACAAAATAAATAGTACAACTTATTATAAAACTTGAATTAGCGAGAAATAATTGTATAATTTATATATATAACCATGGGAAAACTGATTACGATTTTCATATCCTTAGCGTTATTAACTTCATGTGATTCCGGGAAAAGTCGTCCTAATCCCACCTTGAATCCGGAAAATATCCTTATTGAACAAGAAATGCAGGAAGCTGTTGTTGAAGAAGACAATATGGCAATTAATATGGAGAATATTGCAGAAGAGGATAAATTTTATTATGAGGACTTTTTTGGTCAACCTTCGGTTGAAAATATTCAGCAGGCATTGTTCAACGCAAATTTTTACAATGGGAAAATTGATGGTATATTAGGGCCTAAGACAAAGAAGGCGATTGTTGATTTTCAGAAAGCAAACGATTTATCTTGTGATGGTAAAGTTGGTCCGGAAACTTGGAAACTCTTGAATATTTATTTGAGTATACATATTAATAGGTAGGTTTTTAAATATTCTACAGGAGGCAGATAAATGAAACTAATTATTGTTACTATAGTCCCTGCATTATTTTTATTTTGCGGATGTTCTACGGCTACCAAACAAGCACAGGTAAGACAAATCGAGCGATTACAAATTAATATCCAGTCTTTAGAAAAGACCGTTGAAGAGAAAGATAAGGTGATTAGCGATTTAGGTAAGGAATTAGATGAGCTTCAAGTTCAAAAACAAGTTCAAGAAAAGAAAGCTGATTATAAACTCACTTCAAAGAATATTCAGAAGGCCTTGATTAATACAGGATTATATAAGGGAAAAATTGACGGTAAGATTGGTCCAGCTACAAAAAAGGCAATAATAAGTTTTCAGAAAAGTAACGGTTTGGTTGCTGATGGAATTGTCGGCAAAAAAACCTGGTCTAGGTTAAAAGATTACCTTTAATTTCCTGCATTTTAATCTCTTGTTTAACTAATATCATATTTATAATTTAGTAATTAATTATGGATAAGAATAATCTTACTCGAAAATTTATATTTATCATAATTGTTTTTATTTCTATATTTATTATTGGGTATGTATTAAATTACGTAAGGGGCAATTTCATAAACTATAAACAAAGAAGATTGTCTTGGGATAAGTTAAAAGAAAGCATTATTGAGAAGAGAAATAATTTTGACGGAATAAGCGCTATAGTAATAAAAGATTATAAATATGGTTGGAAAATTGCAATCAACGAAAATAAGGAATTTGCTTCAGCAAGTCTGGTTAAGCTTCCGATTATGTTGATTTCTTTTTTGGGTGAATCGTGTGGAGAAATAAATCTAAATGAGAAAATAAAGCTTATGGATTCACAAAAAACGCCTGGTTCGGGGATTTTAAAAAAAATGCAGGCCGGAACTGAGTTTACCCTTGAGCAGATACTTACAATTATGATTACACGAAGCGATAATACAGCAACGAATCTTATGATTGAGAAGCTGGGTATGGATTATATAAATAATAATCTTTTATCATTAGGTTTATCGGATACAAACCTTTCCAGAAAGATGATGGAGTTTGACAAAAGAAGAAATGGCATAGAAAATTATACAACCGTTAAGGATATGAGTTTTGTTCTCGATAAGCTTTATACAACTAGCAAGAGAAATGACCCTATATCTAAAAAATGTTTAGAATTATTAAAAAAACAGAAGATTAAGGACAGGATACCTGCTAAGTTGCCCGAAGATACCATGGTAGCTCACAAAACAGGACTTGAGCGTTATATTTGTCATGATATAGGTATTGTTTTTACTGAACGAGGAGATTTTCTTATAGCTGTATTGACTAAAACAAAAAGAGGTTCCAGATACGCAAAAAAGTATATTGCCGATATTTCTTTGGAAGTATATAATTATGTATTGGAGAATAATTAAATAAATTAATGAAAGAAGTTTTCTTAAGTGTTAAAGATGCAAGGGAATTAGATAATTTTATAATAAATATTCTTGGTGTTGAGTCTTTAATTTTGATGGAAAATGCCGGAAGGTCTGTTGTTGATTTAGTTGAAAAAGAGTTTAATAAAAAGAGTAATGTAGCTGTTTTTTGTGGTAAAGGAAATAATGGCGGTGATGGTTTTGTTGTTGCCAGACACCTGTTAACAAGAGGTTTTAAGGTTGAGGTTTATTTGGCTGGTAAGGAAAGTGAAATCTCGAAAGATGCAAAGACTAATTTGTTTCTTGCATTCAAAAGCGGAATGAAAATTAATGAATTAAATGAAAAAAATATTCCTTTATTAAAAAGAAAAATCAATAAGTATAATATTATTATAGATGCCTTACTGGGTATTGGTATAAAAAACGAAACCAGAGGCATGATTAGCAATTTAATAGACCTGATAAATAATTCACTTGCGAAGATTATTTCAGTTGATGTTCCTTCAGGGTTTGATGCAGACAATGGGGTTATGCTCGGGCGTTGCGTAAAGTCAGATTTTACAGTTACCTTTTTAGCTAAGAAGAGAGGTTTTTTACGAAAAGAAGCTAAAGATTTATGCGGCAATGTTATTGTAGAGAATTTAGGTTTTCCAATTAAAGAGTTATTAAGAAATAGGAGGTAATCATGGCTGTTAAAAACATGGGGGAAGAATATAAATGTAATGTTTGCGGCAATGAGGTAAAAGTTGTTAAAGTTGGCGGGGGAGTGTTAGTTTGTTGTGGTCAGGATATGGAAAAAACAAAAGATTAAATAAGGAGATAAAGATATGAAATCTATCAAGGGAACAAAGACTGAAAAGAATTTACTTGTTTCTTTTGCAGGTGAGTCGCAGGCAAGAAACCGTTATACCTATTTTGCCAGCGCAGCAAAAAAAGAAGGTTTTGTGCAGATATCAAATGTATTCCTAGAAACAGCCGAAAATGAAAAAGAGCATGCAAAAGTTTTTTTTAAATACCTTGAAGGAGGCGATGTGCAGATATCTGCAAGCTATCCGGCAGGTATGATAAAAGATACAAGATTTAATTTAGAACATGCGGCTAATGGCGAGAATGAAGAATGGACTAAGTTATATGCTGATTTTGCAAGAGACGCTGAAGATGAAGGTTTTATTGAAATTGCAAGGTCTTTTCGAGAAATCGCTAAGGTGGAAAAGTTCCATGAGTCTAGATACAGAAAGTTCTTAGCTAACATTGAGAAAAATGAAGCGTTTAAGAAAAAAGAAAAGACAATGTGGCATTGTATAAATTGTGGTTATATCCATGAGTCAGAAGAAGCGCCTAAAGAATGTCCGGCATGTAAACACCCGCAGGCATTTTATGAAGTATTAGCTCAAAATTATTAAGTGTATTGTATGCAAGCAGAATCTTGCTATATACATATTCCGTTTTGTCGAGCTAAATGCGGATATTGTAGTTTCTTTAGCGATACCTATAAATCGGGTATCGCTTTAAGTTATGTCGATGCCTTAAAAAAGAAAATTGCTGGTGTTGATGGTAGGCTTAAGACCATATTTATTGGCGGGGGAACTCCCAGTGTTTTGTCTTTGAGTCTATTGAAGAGGTTTTTAAAGTGTTTAAAGAAGAATATATCTTCTCATACTGAGTTTACTATTGAGGTAAACCCCGAGAGCCTTACAAAAGATAAACTTAGTTTGTTTTCGGATTCAGGAGTAAATAGGCTCAGTATTGGCGTTCAGTCTTTTTTTGATAATAAACTAAAAAATCTTGGTAGGATTCACGATGGGCAATGTTCTAGGAAAGCGCTGGAATTGGCCTTAAAGACCAAGCTTAATAATATAAGCATAGATCTTATGTTCGGCATATTTTGTGAGACAAAGAAAACCTGGTTGGATGATTTAAAAGTGGCAAGTAGATATCCTCTTGCGCATATCTCTTGCTATAATCTGGTTTTGGAGGAAAAATGTCCGTTATATCAAAAAAAGAAGCTTAAAAAAAGCTATATTTTAGAAGATAATATATTAGCCGATATGTATAAAACCGCGGTTAGTTTTTTAAAAGAACAAGGGTTAGAACGTTATGAGGTTTCAAACTTCTCGAGAAATGGGTTCCAATGCAGGCATAATCTTAATTATTGGCAAAATAATCCATTTTTCGGTATAGGCGCTTCAGCCGTTTCATATATTGATGGAGTAAGGAAAAAGTCAGAATCCAATATAAGAAGTTTTATAAAAGAGGGTAATAGATTTGATTTTCAAGAAAAACTTCCAGCTAAAAAAAGGGCAAAAGAAACAGCAGCGTTAAAGATAAGAACAGCTGAAGGTATAAATTTTAGTTGGTTCAAGGACAAAACAGGATTTGATTTTTTATCTATTGAAAGCGGGGCCTATAGTTATTTAAAAGAGAATAAAATGATTGTTGATATTAAAAGTAATAAAAGAACAACAGGAATAAAGTTAAATAACAGGGGTTTTCTATTTAGCGATATAGCATCAATCAATTTATTGTAGTAAATGAAAAAGTTAATGATAAAGATTTTGGTTAATTCGCTGGCTTTGGTTATTGTTTCTAATACGATTGCCGGAATAAAGTTTGATAGTATATTTACTCTTGTTTTCGCCTCATTTTTATTAGGGTTAGTGAATTCATTTTTAAGACCATTACTAATTATTCTAACTTTGCCTTTTAATATAATGAGTTTAGGTTTGTTTACATTAGTAATAAATGCATTTTTGCTTTTGCTAGTTTCAGGGTTAGTTTCGGGGTTTACTATTATTAGTTTTTGGCATGCATTTTGGGCAGCTTTGTTTTTCAGTATAGTCAGCTTTATATTAAATATATTTATTACACCCATAGCGCAAGATAGTAAGAACTTTAATAATTGTTCTAGGCATAGAAAATTAGATAATGATTTTATTGATATTGAGGCAAAGATAAAAGATGAAGATTGTTAAACAAAAAAAACTTTATATTTTTGATTTAGATGGTACGCTTGTGAACGCCTATCGCGCAGTTGCTTGCAGTTTAAATTATACAAGACAAAGATTCGGTTTTCCCAAAGTTAGTTATGATGATGCCAAGATGAAGCTGGGCAGAGGACAGAATAAGTTCATTGAAACTTTTTTCCCTAATCAGAACATGAAAGATGTATTGGATACTTATAGAAGACACCATAAAAAAGCTCTTTTAAAACATGCAAAATTAAGGCCAAATTCTAAGAAACTGTTAAGTGTTTTAAAAAGAAAAGGTAAGCTTATCGCGATTGCTTCCAATAGGCCATATAAATTTACGAAGTTGATCACCGAACAATTGGGAATAATAAAATATATTGATTATATTCTCTGTGCTGATCAGGTGGGAAAACATAAGCCAGATCCTTTGATTTTGGATAAGGTAGTAAGCAAAATGAGAATGAACAACGCAGATGCTGTTTATATTGGGGATATGTTAATTGATTATCAGACAGCAAAAAGAGCTGGAATCGATTTTATATTTATTAGAGGCGGTTCCTCTGTAGCAAGCCAGGTTAAAAGAATCAAAATCGCTAGAAAAATTAATAATCTTATATTTATACTAACAATTAATGCTAAATGAAGTTAAAATAATGCTATTTTTGATTGAATGATTTTGATATAATTATTATAAGGATTGTTAGTAAGGAAGGGGTAAAAAATGGATAAAAGTATTATCGAGAGAAGGAAATTTGTTAGGCTTGATTTGGATACTAAGGTTAATTTTCAGATTAAAGAAGTTGAAGGCGAACAGGTTTTAGCTGAGCAGACACAAGGCCGTGTAAAAAATATTAGCGTTGAGGGAGTATGTTTTTCTACCAATATTAAATTAAAACCTAACACTAAAATAGAATTAGAAGTTATGCTTCCTGAGAGCAAAGATAAGGTAAAGCTTACAGGAGAAGTGGCTTGGAGCAGTTCTTTACAATCTAAGGATAGCGATAAACAAATGTATGATACGGGCGTAAAGATATACAATATTGAAAAAAGCGATGAGAATAAATTTTTGGTGTATGTATGTGATAAAATGACCAAACAACTTAATCAATACCTTCATCTTTGAGATATGGATATCGTAGACTGTATTAAAAAAAGAACCAGCATAAGAGACTATAGTAATAAAACAATAGACAAAAAAGATATAGAGCGATTAATTATAGCTGCAAGCTTAGCTCCCACGGCAAGGAATATTCAGCCCTGGGAGTTTATTATTGTGACGAAAAAAGAAGATTTAAAATGTCTAGCGAACATAACTGATCACGGTAAGTTTATTAAGGATGCTGCCTGTTGTATTGTAGTTGTGTGCAAAGATACAAAATACTATCTAGAAGATGGTTGTGCGGCAACAGAGAATATTCTTTTGCAGGCCTCTGGATTAGGGCTTGGCGCTTGTTGGGTGGCAGGAGATAAAAAGGCTTATGCTAATGATATTCTTTTGTTTTTAAAAGTACCGGAAACATTCAAACTTGTGAGTATGGTAGCATTGGGTTTTCCTTCAAGGGCAGTTAAATCCAAAGAAAAAAGAAGTTTTAAGCAATTATTACACTGGGAAAGGTTCAATCGTTAATGGATGTAAGGTTTAGAAAAAAAGATAGGATTGTAATTTTGGATTTGGTTGGTAGTTTTGATGAAAACTGCGCTTCATTTATCGAGTCAATAGGCAGATGTCTTAAGGATGGCTATCAGGATTTGCTTTGTAATTTTGAGGAGGTAACCGGCGTTGATTACATGGGAATTTCAGGGATTGTTATTGCTTACAAGGAAGTTGTTAACAACCATGCTCGCATGAAATTCGTAAATGTTCCTGTTCACTTGATGAATTTATTTGTTATTTCAGGGCTTGATAAGACTATTGATATATTGCCTACAGAAGAGTTGGCTTTAAACGCGTTTAAGGAAGATAGGAATATTGAGCATATAAAGAAACTTAAGTTGAGAAGGCGTTTTAAACGATTGCCGATAGATATTAAGGTAGAATTAAAGGATAAATTTGTCGATAATCATTCTTGTTTTAAGGTGAGCGTAATTAATTTAAGCGCGTTAGGTTGTTACATATATGGTTGTAATAAGTTTAAACTTGGTGATTCGGTTTTAGTAAATATTAATATAGATAAAGATATTATACTTGCTCTTGACGCAAAGGTAGTTTGGATTGCAGATAAAGAAGTACAGAATTTAATTCATCCAGGCATGGGAGTAGCCTTTGATAATATTTCCAATTCTGACCAACAGAAACTTATTAGTTTTATCGAAAAGAATCTCGCTAATATTGCTAGTAAGGACTAATTTTTTTTATAATTGCCCAATCAACATTTTGTAGTAAAATAATATTATACAAAATAAAGAAGGAGGGAGTATGAAAAAGTCTTTAATTTTGCTTTTGCTTCTGGCGGTTCCTTTATCGGGATTTGCTATGGATGCAATCACAAAGGCAAGCCCAAAATGCGGTGGTAATTATCCTAAGCTTTCCATAGCATTGACTAAGGAGAAATTCTCAACTGACGAAAAGATTTATGCCAAGATAGGTATTAAAAATACATGTACATTAAATATAAGCACATTACAGATGCATTACTTTATTAAGGTTTCCAGTATGTTTATAAATGGTAAACAATTTAAAATTCCTTTAAGATTTTGGTCTAATGTAAAAAGTTTTTTAAAGCTTAAGATTAAGCCGCAGGAAGAGTTTTTATATAGTGTTGATTTATCGAATATCGTAGGAATAGAAGATGTGTTGAATAAAAATGGTAAGAATGTAATATTCTGGAGACATCCGGGGGCAATGATTTCCGATAGCACGAATTTTTTTATTGAATGATTATGATTTTTTAAATGGATAAGATAAAGAAAATACTTATTATTTCTAGTGATGACAATTTAAAAGAAGTACTTTATTTTTGTTTTGACGGCTGGGGATATGAAGTTGTTTTCTTAAGGCAGCCAATATTTGATCTGAACCAAGTAAGAAAAATCTCTCCTGATGTAATTGTAATTGATGCTCATTCTGCAAATCGAATCGATCTTGATTTATGCAGATTATTAAAAGATGATTTTAACACTTCTTTAATCCCCATAATAACACTTATAAATAAAAGACAGTTGAGATCCCATTTGTTAAGTATCAAGCAAGGGGTTGATGACTATCTTATAAAACCACCTGATCCTTTGGATTTAAGGGTTCGTGTCGAAATGGCTTTAAAGAGAGCGCAGTATAGTCATTTTAGAAGTCCTCTTACAGGACTTCCCGGAGCAAGATACATAGAAGAAGAGGCAAAGCTGCGTTTAGACTCAAGCGATCTTTTTTCCTTTGGATATTTGGATGTGGATAATTTTAAGTATTTTAATGATGTGTATGGTTATATCAATGGCGATAAAGTAATTTTGCAAGTTGCTTACATGCTTTATGATACGATAAAACATTTCGGCAATAAGAATGATTTTATCGGTCATATCGGTGGGGATGATTTTGTTTTTATTACCACACCTGATAAATATAAGGATATTTGCCTTAAATTTATTGATATGTTTGATAAAGTTATTCCTTTTCATTATTCTGCTCGCGATAGGGAAAATGGTTTTGTAGTTGCAAGAGATAGAACGCATAAGATGAAAAAGATTTCGTTGATGAGCGTGTCTTTAGCGGTTGTCAATAGATACAACAGAAAAGATTTTGCTGATATAATGCAGATAAATGAACGGCTTATAGAAATTAAGAAATATCTAAAAGGCATTGAAGGAAGTAAATTTATGGCCGAGCGTAGAAATCGTAAAAGCAATAAATCCATATTGCCGCAGACATTACATAAACATTTATCTAAAAATGAAGATTATATTCCACTAGGGCAAATTTTAATAGATAGCAAATTGATCAATTCTTATCAGTTAGAAGAGGCCTTGAAGTCCCATTGGAAAAAAGGTATTCTTTTTGGTGAGGCGTTAAAGGATTTAGGTTTTATAAAAGATCAGCAGCTTCAAGATGCGTTAAATATGCAGAAGTCTTTTTCTCATAAATAATAAAAATGAATAATAGGATCGCTTTATCTACAGCATGGAATTCTAAAGTTACGCACGATACGAAAAAGATGCTCGATGATATAAAGACATTGGGTATTGATTTTATAGAGTTAGGTTATAATATTACTCCTTTGAGATTAAAAGAAATAAAAAGCTTATTACCTAAAACAGGTCTTAAGGTTTCAAGTGTGCATAATTACTGTCCATTGCCTTTAGAAGGTATGCCCAGGCGGTCACTTACTGACAGGTTCAGGCTTTCTTCGTTGAGTGAATTTGAGCGCAGGAAAGCGGTTAATGCTACAAAAAAAACAATTGAGACAGCAACTGATTTTAATGCTTCTATAGTTATTTTACATATTGGTACTGTGGAATTTGAACAGGATTCTACAAGTATGCTTCTTCAGCTTTACCGCAAAAATCTTAAAGATGCTTCAGAATACGAGAATATGAAATCTCGTTTTCTTACCTATAGAACCAGTGCCTGCGAACCTTTTTTAAAATCTGCGATGATTAGTTTAGAAGAGCTTATTCCTTTTGCAGCTGAGCATAATATAAAGCTTGGTATCGAGACAAGGTATTATCCTAATGAAATACCGGATTTTCAGGAATTAGGAATAATATTCAAAGTCTTTAAAAACGACGAAATCGTTTATTGGCATGATTTAGGACATGGAGAGGTGAATGAGCGTTTGGGGTTTACCAAACATAAAAAGTTCTTAGAAAAGTATAAAAAACGTTTATATGGGATGCATATCCATGATTTAAAAGGTATAGATGATCATTTGGCTCCTTTTACCGCAGATATGAAATTTTCTATTATTAAACCGTATATAGATAAGCATACTCTTTTGGTAATAGAAGCGCACTCTCAGGCTACGCATGAAGAGTTAAAGCTTGCAATAGAAAAGTTAAAACAATTATAAACGATAACGATATGGATTTTTTAAGTTTAGTTAGAAAAAGAGAGAGTGTTCGTAAGTACGATTCGCGCCTAGTTGATAGAAAAGATATAGAAAGTTGTCTTGAAGCAGCGAGATTATCTCCTAGCGCCTGTAATGCTCAGCCTTGGGAATTTATAATAGTTGACGATAGAGAAAAAAAGGATAGAGTTGTTAGTGCTATGCTTAAAGGTATATATGGGATGAATTCTTTTATTAAAGATGCGCCTGTTTTGGTTGTTGTGGCAGTAGATAATAAAAGCTGGTTTACCAAGCTTGCCAATGTTTTAAGAGATACGAAGATGTATTTAGTGGATGTCGGTATTGCCTGTGAGCATTTTATTTTAAGAGCCGCTGAGCTTGACATAGGCACTTGTTGGTTAGGTTGGTTTAATGAAAAAGCTCTAAAAAAAGAACTTGGTTTACCAAAGCATAAACGAGTAGATATTGTTATTTCTATGGGGTATCCTCAGGAAGCAGACCCAAGAGAGAAGATAAGGAAACAAACGAATGAGATTAGAAGATTTCTGTAATATTTATTAAAATAATTGAAAAAAAGTATAGTTAACTTATAATTATTAATATGAAAAACATAAAAATAATACTTTCCGAAAAAGATATTCCTAGAAAGTGGTATAACATTGTAAGTGATTTACCTTTTATTCTTACTCCTGCGATAAACCCGGCAACAAAAAAGCCTTTAGAAAAAAAAGATTTAGAGCCTATTTTTCCTAAAGGGCTTATTGATCAGGAGGTGAGTCTTAAGAAATGGATTGATATTCCTAATCAGGTGATTGACATCTATAGGTTGTGGCGCCCAACCCCTTTAAGAAGAGCTAAAAGATTAGAAAAAGCTTTAAAAACAAATTGCAGGATTTATTATAAAGATGAAAGCGCATCTCCAACAGGTAGCCATAAGACGAATACCGCAGTAGCACAGGCGTTTTATAATAAAAAAGAGGGTGTAAGACGCCTTACAACTGAAACCGGTGCAGGGCAGTGGGGAGCAGCTTTGAGTTTTGCCTGTAATGCGTTTTCATTAAAATGCCGCGTATATATGGTAAGGGTTAGTTTTGAGCAAAAACCTTTTAGAAAATCTCTAATGCGCATTTGGGGTTCTGAAGTGTTTTCGTCTCCGTCTAAGCTTACTGCAAGCGGCAGAGAGATCTTAAGGCATGATCCGCATTGCCGGGGAAGTCTAGGAATTGCTATTTCCGAAGCTGTTGAAGAAGCAGCAAAAAACAAGGATACAAAGTATTCTCTTGGAAGTGTATTAAATCATGTATTATTGCATCAGACTGTTATTGGTATGGAAGTAAAAAAACAGCTGAATATTGTGAAAGAGAAACCTGATTTTTTAATAGGTTGTGTTGGAGGGGGCAGTAATTTTGCCGGTTTTACTTTTCCTTTTGTAAAAGAATCCCTAGACAAAGGTAAAATTAAGATTATAGCTGTTGAGCCTACTGCCTGCCCGACATTAACCAAAGGTCTTTATAAATATGATTTTGGCGATACAGCAATGCTTACGCCACTGATAAAGATGTTTACTTTAGGGCATAGGTTTATTCCGCCTGGAATTCATGCCGGAGGCCTTCGTTATCATGGGTGTTCATCTTTGATCAGCGCTTTGTTTGATAAAAAAATAATTCAGGCAGTAAGTTTTCATCAGTTAGAGGTATTTAAGGCAGCTGTATTGTTTGCCCAGACAGAAGGTATAGTTCCCGCTCCGGAAACAGCCCATGCTGTAAAATGCGCAATAGATACAGCAAAGCGCAACAAGAATAAATGTATTGTTTTCAATTTTAGCGGACACGGCTTCTTAGATCTCGCCAGCTACGATAAATATATGAACCATCAATTAAAAAACTACGCCTACCCAAAAAGCGAAATCAATAAAGCTCTTAAGGATTTGATTCCTATTGAGAATTCTCTCAAGCTTTCCTAATTATTTTCTAATGCGATGAAGAAGATACTGAATGTGCGAGCGGTTATTTTTGATATGGACGGTGTTATAACCAACACTATGCCGTATCATTTTAATGCCTGGTGCAGCACAATGCATGGATTTGGTATAAGGTTTAATTGTGATGATATCTACAGAAGAGAAGGCCAGCCCGGCATGGACACGTTAAATGATGTTTCAAAAGAATTTAAACTTAATATATCCTATAAGGATAAAAAAAATATTTTAAGAAAAAAAGAAAAGTTATTCAAGAAAATTGTTAAAAGAAGATTTATCAAGGGTTCTTTAGATTTTGTACGTTTATTAAAGAAAAATGGGTTTATTCTAGGTCTTGTTACCGGCACTGCCCGGCATGAGGTAAAAAAGATTTTGCATAAAAATATATATGATTTATTCGATTGTATTGTTACCGGAGATGAAGTTGCAAAAGGAAAGCCAAATCCATTACCATTTTTAATTGCCTTAGAGAAAATGAAAATCAAGAAAAGTGATGCCTTTGTGATCGAGAATGCGCCTTTTGGAATAAAGGCAGCAAAGCGGGCAGGCTTATTTTGCGTAGCTTTAGAAACTTCTTTAAATAGAAGTTATTTAAATGAAGCTGATATGGTTTTAAAGTCTTATAGTCATTTGCAAAAATCAATAATTATAAATAGAAAATAACCCATGAACAGGATAGAGCGAGAAAAACGCACGATAACAATAATGATAAGTATGTATTGCCGGAAATTTCATGGAGTAAAGAGAAATATTTGTAGTGAATGTAAAGAATTGAATGATTATGCTTATTATCGTCTGGATAGATGTTTTCATTCGCCTCTTAAACCAAGTTGTAATAAATGCAAAACCCAGTGTTGGGAACCTGCATATAAGGATAAGATCATTAAGATAATGATGTTTTCAGGACCGCGATTACTTTTTACCCACCCGATACTTGCCATAAAACATATTTTTGATAACATAAATTCAAAATAAAATACTGATTATAAGCGGTTTAGGAAGTGAATATTTCTCTTGACAGCTATAAAGAAGATTGTATAATAAGTAATCGTTCTAAATTTCACGATTGAAAATGAAGAAAATCTCACCCAATACAATTAATCGGGTTCTTTTATACTTAAGAGTCCTGGAGGATTTGATTAAGGATAAGCGCTATCTTGTTTCTTCCGGCGATATATCTAGATTCACCGGCGTTTCCGATGTGCAGATTAGAAAAGACATTTCCAGTTTTGGCAAAGTCGGCACTCCAAGAATTGGTTACCGTACTATTGAATTAAAAAAGGTTCTTAAGGATTTTATTTTACAGTGTGATGTGGTGAGAATCGTTCTTTTTGGAGTAGGGAATCTAGGAAAAGCAATTTTAAAATATCCTGGGTTTAATAAAGACAGGATTAAAGTAGTTGCTGCTTTTGATAGATTGGGCAGTAGGATAAATAAAAAAATCAATTCTGTTATTGTTTATCCTGTTGAAAGAGCTCCTGAAGTAATAAAAAGATTAAGAGCAGATATAGGAATAATTGCTGTACCGAAAAAATCTGCCCAGGGAGTTGCCGATATAATGGTATTGTCTGGATTGCGTGGTATTGTTAATTTCTCACCGTGTCCAATAAATGTACCTAAAAGTGTAATGGTAAAAGATATAGATTTGACAATAGAGTTTTTATCGCTTTGTTGCAGTATAAAAGCTTAAATACTTAAGGAGGAAACAATGAGTAAAATATTAATGGTAGATGATGATAGAGAGTTTTTGCAGGCTAGTAAAGTTGTTTTAGAGGCTAAAGGCTATCAGGTTATTTTGGCTGATAATGTTGATAACGCAGAAGCAATGATAAACAGTGAAAAACCTGATTTGATTATACTTGATATTATGATGGAAGAGGCGGATGATGGTATTGTTTTAGCGCACAAACTCAAGAAAAGCGAAATCAATATTCCTGTTGTGATGTTAAGCGGTGTCAGTACGGTAACTGGGTATGATTATGGTAAATGTAGTGATGTTTTGCCCTGTAATGATTTCTTGGAAAAACCAGTGACTCCAGAAGTATTATTGAGAAAGATCGAAACCATATTGAAAAAATAGTAAAAGGAGTATTGTTTATGGCTAAAATCTGTGCAGTAGAAAAAAAGATTAAGATTAACGGTAAAGAAATTATTGTTTGTGATGAAACGCGTTCAAAATTGCTTTGTGTTTTGCAGGAAATTCAAGATAAAAAGGGTTTTATAAGCGATGTGGATATGCAGGATGTTGCTGATAAATTTGGTATTCATCCGGTAGAAGTTTATTCCGTAGTTAGCTTCTACTCATTTTTAACAAATAAGAAAAAAGGTAAATATATAATTAGAGTTAGTACATGTATTACTTGTGAGATGGCTGGAAGTAATAAGTTGATTAGCGACTTTGAGAAATTGCTAAAGATAGATTGTGGCGATACGACTAAAGATAATAAGTTTAGCCTTGAGAAAACCAGTTGTATTGGTATGTGTGATCAGGCTCCGGCAATCATGATTAACGATAGACTTATTGGTAATGTGACCAAGGAAAAGATTAAGAAAATATTAAAGGAGTTAAAATAATGCCAAAAACGAAGTCAGCAAAAAATAATGATAAACTGATAATTTTTAGCGATATTGAGCCTTTTTCCGGTATAAAAAAAGCAATCCAGTCTGGCAGAAGGGATGTTCTTGAAACAGTAAGAGATTCTAATCTTAAAGGTAGAGGCGGGGCAGGTTTTCCCACAGGGGTAAAATGGAATTTGGCAGCTGCTGCTACAAGCGAGAAAAAATATGTTGTCTGTAATGCTGATGAGGGGGAGCCGGGAACATTTAAAGATAGAATTCTTATCACAGAGCATGCAAAACTTTTCTTAGAAGGTATGATAATCGCCGGTTTTGCAATTGGTTCAGATCAGGGATTTATTTATTTAAGGGGAGAATACAGATCTTTTTTGCCGATTTTAGAAAAAGAAATAAGTTTATTAAGGAAAAATAATCTTTTAGGAAAGAATATTTTAGGCAAGAAAGGATTTAATTTTGATATTGAGTTGCGTTTGGGTGTCGGTGCGTATGTTTGTGGAGAGGAAACCGCATTAATCGAATCTTTAGAGGGTAATCGAGGTGAGCCGCGTAATAGACCTCCTTTTCCTGTAAATACAGGGTTTAACGGTAACCCTACGGTTATTAACAATGTTGAGACTTTTGCTAATATACCCCATGTTATAACTAAAGGAGCAGAGTGGTTTAAATCTTTTGGTACTGATAAGTCTGCCGGGACAAAACTATTGAGTATTTCCGGAGATTGTAAGAAGCCAGGCGTATACGAGGTTCCTTTTGGCATCAGTGTTAAAGAGGTGTTAAAGCTTTGTGCCGGGCAAGATGCAAAAGCCGTTCAAATTGGAGGTGCTTCCGGAGTTTGTGTGGTAAAAAAAGATTTTAATAGAAAGATTGCGTTTGAAGATCTTTCTACTGGAGGTTCGGTAATTATATTTGGTAAAAGAAGAAAGATGTTGGAGGTAGCAGGTAATTTTCTGGAGTTTTTCAAAGAGGAATCCTGCGGCCAGTGTACACCATGCAGGGAAGGTATACCCGTATTAACCGAAGCGTTGAGTTTATTAAAAAACGGCGAGTGCAGTAAAGAATATTTAAAAGACATTTTTTCTTTAGCCGAGACAATGGAATTAGCATCTAAATGTGGCTTGGGTCAATCAAGCGCCAAAGCTTTTGTTTCAATTATCAATAATTTTAAGGATGAATATAATTTATTAAAATCAGATAACAAGAGGAAGGTTTTCAATGGATAGCAAAAAACCGTTTGGCCAAGATACTTCAAGAGCTCCTGTTAGCCAGAGAACTTCAAGAGCAGTTGAACAGGACGATAAGGTATTAGGCAATTTGGTGAAAGTTGTAATTGATGATATGGAAATCAAAGTTCCGTTGGGTACGACTTTACTTGAGGCTGCCCGGAAATTAAACATAAAAATTCCTACTCTTTGTCAGCATGATGATTTGTGTCTTGCTGGAGTCTGTAGGGTTTGCGTAGTTGAGGTGGAAGGACAGCGTACCTTGCAGGCATCTTGTTCTTACCCGGTTTTTAATCCTATGAAGGTTTGGACATATTCTCCTAAGGTGAGAAGGGCAAGACGGAACATAATACAATTATTACTGCGTAATCATTATGGTGAATGTTATTCTTGCGCTAGGAATAATAATTGTGAATTGCAAAGCCTGGCTAAAGAATATGGTGTTACTACATATAAATTTGGTCATATAGATAAATCGCGTTATGATAAAGATCAATCGAGTTATTCTGTTGAGCGAGATATGAATAAATGTGTATTATGCCGCAGATGTGTGAGAACTTGTATCGATCTTCAGGAAGTTGGAGTTTTAGAGGCTGCACATAGAGGCAGCAGTACTAAGATCGAGACATATCAGGACAGGCCATTAAACGAGGTAGTTTGTATTAATTGCGGTCAGTGTATCAATAGATGCCCCACCGGAGCCTTAAAGGCGAAAGATCCTGCCCAGGATGTTTGGGATGCAATTGATGACCCGACCAAACATGTAATAATTCAGACTGCACCCAGTCCGCGTGCGGCAATAGGAGAGGCTTTTGGTTTACCAGCAGGTACTAGTGTTACCAAAAAGCTTAATACAGCTTTAAAGCGGATGGGTTTTGATAAGGTTTTTGATACTAATTTTACCGCAGATTTGACGATTGTGGAAGAAGGGACTGAGCTTCTTTTAAGGCTTAAGAAAGCTTTAGTGGAAAAGGATAAATCTGTTGCCCTGCCGCAGTTTACTTCTTGTTCTCCAGGATGGGTAAAATTTATCGAACATTTTTATCCTGAGAAGCTTAATCATGTTTCAAGTGCCAAGAGTCCGCAGCAGATGTTTGGGGCAATAGTAAAAACTTGGTATGCAAAAAAACATAAGATAGACGCGAAGAACATAGTAAGCGTTTCTTTAATGCCTTGTTCTGCTAAGAAATTTGAGTGTGAGCGTCCGGAAATGAATGATTCGGGATTTAAGGATGTTGATTATGCTTTAACTACCAGAGAGCTTGCCGGTATGATAAAAGAGTGTGGTATTGATTTACCGAAGTTACCTGAATCCGATTTTGATGATCCATTAGGTATTGGAACCGGTGCTGCTTTGATATTCGGTGCAACAGGTGGTGTTATGGAAGCGGCGATCAGAACTGCATATGAGCTTGTAACAGGTCAAGAGGTTCCTTTTGATAAGTTACGAATTATTCCTGTAAGAGGCATGGAAGGCATAAGAAAAGCTGAGCTTCCTATAAAAAAAGCAAAAGATGAGTGGAAATTTCTAGAAGGAGCTACTTTAAAAGTTATGGTTGGCCATGGTACTGCCAATGCCAAGAAAATTATGGATTTGCTTTGTGAGGGAAAGCTGTCCGACTATCATTTTGTAGAGATTATGGCTTGCCCAGGAGGTTGTCTTGGTGGAGGTGGTCAACCTATTCCTACGAGTCCTGAAATTAGAGAAGCCCGCGCAAAGGCTATTTATGCCGAGGAAGAAAGTCTTTCGATAAGAAAATCTCATGAGAATCCAATAGTAAAAACCATTTATAAGGAATTTTTGACAGAAGGTCCTTGTGGTCACTTAAGTCATAAGTTATTGCATACCTCATACACACCACGCGGTAAATGGATAGGAAAGCTTAAGAAAAAATAGAAAGCGAGGGTGTTTACATGCTATACGAACCTAAAAAAACATTAGATGAGTTTACAAAGCTTATGGAGGATATTAAAAAAAATATTCCTTCTGAGTATGATGCTTTTATCCGAGAAAAGATGACGGTAGTCAAAGCCGGCGCATTAGATGAAAAAACAAAGTGGCTGTTGTTATTAGTTGCCAGCGTTACCGAAAAATGTCCTGTTTGTATTCCTCGCGCAGTAAAGCATTGTTTGGAACAGGGTTTTTCCAAACAAGAGATTTTGGAAGCCTGTATGGTAGCAGTCTTAGTCGGCGGTTCCAGTGTCATGACTTATGTAACCTTGGTTGACAAGGCGATCGATGAATTAAAATAATATAAGTCATAGTTATAAGTTTTTTATTCCCCCATAAATTCAATGATAGACATAAAAACATTAAAAAGTCAGCTATTGATATCTTTTGTTGCTATTATACTTATTTTTGCTTTCTTGGTGAGCATTTTAGGTTTTTATGTAACGCAGAATCATATTATTGCCAGCGCAAAAGAAGAAGTTGATAAAGCCATATATGCAGCAGAAAGTGTTTATAATGCCGAGATTGACAAGATTAAAACTGCCATATTAATTACCAACTCCGATTTAGAATTAGTAAAGAAAATAGTCGGTCTTGATTATATTTTTGAAATTGATATAGCCGACAAAAATAACCTTAGAAGCGAGATTGCCCGTTCTGCTTTTAACGGAAAAGGCATTGGCGGTACCAGAATAATAAATAAAGATGAGTTGGATATTATAGATGAGGGCCTATCCGGTAGTCTTAAGATAGATATAAAATCAACGCCAAAGGCAGTTCCTACGGATAAGGAATTTTTAAGCAGTGCTTTGGCAATAGAATATGCGCATCCTATTATCGATAATAAAGGTAATGTGATTGCGGTTCGTTACGCCGGTAAAATTATAAATAAGGAGTTTAATTTAGTTGATCGTATTAGGGATTTGGTTTTTGAAGATATTAGCTACGATAATAAACCTATTGGGACCGTTACAATATTCCAGGATGACGTCAGGGTTTCTACCAATGTTTTAACTATAGATAATCAAAGAGCAATAGGTACACGAGTATCAAAAGAAGTTTATGATGCAGTTATCATTAGCGGGAGTACCTGGCAGAAAAGAGCATTTGTTGTTAATGATTGGTATTTTACTTGTTATCGGCCGATAAAAGATATAGCTTCGAACGTTATCGGGATTCTTTATGTAGGAATCTTGGAAAAGCCTTTTATTGATTTGCAGAAGAAACTTTTCTTTACCTTTTTATTAATAGTTATTTTAAGTGTAATTTTGGCTGTGTTGTTGTCTATTTATCTTGCTAATCGTATATCTAAACCGGTAATTGATATAACGCAAGCTACAGCAAAGGTTTCCGAAGGACATCTTAACCACAGATTAAAAAATAAGATTTATATAAAAGAAATAAGCGAACTTGCAAGCTCTTTTAATTTAATGGCTGGGAAGCTTCATGAAAGAGAGATAAGTTTAAAAAAATCTAAAGATCAAGTCGAAGTTTTAAATAAGCGTTATCTTGACATGGTTGGATTTGTTTCACATGAATTAAAAGGTATTCTTGCGTCAATAGTTTTAAATACGTATTCATTACAGAAAGGTTTGGTAGGGCCAATAAATGAAGCGCAGCGTAAGACGTTGAATTCGATTTCTAATAATCTTGATTATTTAACCTCTACTGTAAAGAATTTTTTAAGTCTTAGCCGTATTGAAAAAGATGAAATGTTACTTAATAAAAGTAAGTTTTTACTTAAGGAAAATTTGATTGTTCCAGCAATTGAGGCTTTTAAAGAACAAGCTTTGGAAAAGGACATAAATATTATTGACGATACCGAATCTAATGTTGATATTTATGCCGATATTTCGCTTATGCAGATTCTTATAAACAATCTTTTAAGCAATGCAATTAAGTATGCATCTGAGCATGGAAGCGTAGTTATTTCTTCAAAAAAAGATATTGATAAATTATTATTGGAGGTTTATAATGACGGCCGTCCAATCGATGAGGTTGATAAGGATAAGCTTTTCAAAAAGTTCTCTCGAATAGTCTATCGCGGGATGGAAAAAGTCAAAGGAACTGGAATTGGATTATTTATTGTATCCGAAATCGTTAAGCGTCATAATGGATCTGTTTGGTTCCAGACAAAAAAATCAGGTAATTCCTTTAAGATGCAGCTGCCTTTGTAGAAAATTATGAAAAATAGAATTCTTATAATTGATGATGATTTTGATTTTGTGGATGCAGTTAAGACTTTGCTAGAGGCTAATGGTTATGATGTATCTCTTGCTTACGATGGTCACGATGGATTTCAGAAGATCAAGAGCGAATCTCCAGAGCTTATTATTCTTGATATGATGATGACCTATAAGACCGAGGGAGCGGATATCGCAAAAACTATTTCTCAGGATGCGGCAACCAAAGATATCCCGGTGCTTCTTATAACGGGCGCAAAAAAGGATATGAATTTTCCGTTTGATTTTGAGCCTGATGAAAACAATCTTCCTGTAAAGGCTGTGTTAGAAAAACCGATTAAACCGGAAGAACTTCTTAAGATGGTTACAACTTATATAAGGCAGACCGGAGATAAACACAGGATTTTAGTTGAAGGGTTAAAGTCGTTGGTTGATAAATGGTCTGGCAAAAAAGGAAAGCTGATTATGATTCTGCATGAGATTCAGAATCATTACGGTTATGTACCCAGGGCGATTTCTTTTGAGCTTTCAAGACTTTTAGATACGCCTCTTGCCAGGATTTACGAGGTGATTACTTTTTATAACTTTTTCAAGCTTGTTCCTCCAGGGAAACATTTGATCTCAGTTTGTATGGGTACTGCTTGTTATCTTAAAGGGGCTCAGAAAGTACTTAATGAATTAAAAAAAATGCTTAAAATTGAAGAAGGTCAGACCACAAAAGATGGTTTGTTTCATTTACAAGTTGTAAGGTGCCTTGGTTGTTGTGGTTTGGCTCCGGTTATAATGATAGATGATAAAGTTTTTGCTAAAGTGGATAAAGATAAGATAGTTGGCATTATTACTGATTATAGAGAAAAACAAGATGAAAAATAAACTTACCCAAATTAGAAATAAATTTATGAATATTGCTGCAAAACCGGTTATTATGGTTGGTTTAAGCACCTGCGGTATAGCTGCAGGCGCCAGGGAGGTTTTTGATGCTTTAAAATCTGAAATCGAAAAACAATCTTTGGATATTGAGCTTAAGCGATGCGGATGCGTAGGTATGTGCTATGCCGAGCCTTTGGTGGAAGTGCATACTAAAGGATTACCAGATGTTATTTATGGCCGTGTGGATAAAAAAGTAGCTGTTGATATAATCCACAAGCATGTTAATAATGGGCAGCTTTTAGAAGATTATATCTGTAGCATAAAGCAGAAAAAAAATATCAAGTTAAAAAAGAAAATAGATACTAAAGCGATTGATAAGCAAGTGCGTTTTGTTTTAAGAAATTGCGGTGTTATTGATCCGGAAAGCATAGAAGATTATATTAAATCAGGTGGTTATGACGGCTTTTCTAAAGTTTTGAGTTTATCAAAAGATAAGGTAATAGAAGAGTTAAAACAAAGCGGCCTGCGCGGTAGAGGCGGCGGGGGATTCCCTACCTGGATGAAGTGGAAGTTTGCTAAAGATATTGCAGAAGATGAGAAATATATAATTTGTAATGGTGACGAAGGTGATCCAGGTGCTTACATGGATAGAAGCATACTTGAAGGAGATCCACATAGCGTAATAGAGGGTATGATGATTGCAGCTTTCTGCGTTGGCGCAAAAAAAGGTTTTTTATATATACGCGCAGAATATCCTCTTGCAATTGAAAGAATACAAAAAGCAATCGACCAGGCTTATTCTTTTGGGTTATTGGGAAATAACATATTTAATTCTGGTTTTGATTTCGATTTAGGCATAAGGCTTGGTGCAGGGGCGTTTGTTTGTGGAGAAGAGACCGCCTTAATTGCTTCTATAGAAGGCAAGCGCGGTTGTCCGTCTCCTAGGCCGCCATATCCGTCAATTAAGGGTCTTTGGGGAAAGCCAACCGTTATAAATAACGTGGAAACATTAGCCAACATATCTTTTATATTTTTAAAAGGCGCAAAAGAATTTTCTTCTGTGGGAAGCGCTACTTCAAAAGGAACAAAAGTGTTTGCGCTTACCGGCAAGGTCAAAAACTCTGGCCTTGTGGAAGTACCTATGGGTACGACGATCCGAGAAATAGTTTTTGATATTGGAGGAGGGCTTATAGACGGTAAGAATATTAAAGCTGTTCAGACCGGAGGCCCTTCCGGAGGAGTAATACCGGCAGAATTTTTAGATACAGGGGTTGATTATGAAAATCTGCAGAAGCTGGGTTCGATTATGGGTTCTGGCGGTATGATAGTAATGGATGAAGATGATTGTATGGTAGATATTGCTAAATTTTACATGAGGTTTTGTGTTGATGAAAGCTGTGGTAAATGTGCCCCTTGCAGGATCGGGACATATCAAATGCTTGAGTTGTTAAAACAGATTTCAAAAGGTAAAGCGACGAAAACTGATATTGAAAAACTTGAATTAATTTGTAAAGCAACTCAAAAAGCTTCTCTTTGTGGGCTTGGACAAACAGCTCCAAATCCGGTAATCTCCACTTTAAAATATTTCAAAGAGGAATATATTGAGCATATTAATGAAAAAAAATGCAGAAGCAGAAAATGTTTAGCTCTTTTAAATTACCGTATAATTAAACAGAATTGTAAAAAATGCAGCATATGTGCTATAAATTGTCCGGTAAAAGCCATTGTAGGAAATCAAGAGAATGGTTTTGTAATTGATAAAGAAAAATGTATAAAATGTGGTAAGTGTTTTGAGATTTGTAAATTTAACGCAATTATAAGGGAATAAAATGGTTAAAGCAAAGATTAATAATATCTTGGTAGAGGTTGAAGAAAATACAACGATTCTTGATGCAGCCAAGAAAATCAACATAAATATTCCTACGCTTTGTAAGCATCCTGATTTGCACGCAACCGCATCTTGCGGGATATGTATTGTAAAGGTAAAAAACAGCAATAAAATGCTTCGTTCTTGCTGCACGCCGTTAGAGAATAATATGGAAATTATTACTCATGATGATGAATTGCAGAGTGTAAGGAGAACGGTAATAGAGTTGATTCTTTCCAATCATCCCAATGACTGTCTGCAGTGTGCGAGAAACAATAACTGTGAACTTCAGCGATTGGCCGCAGATTTTGGTATTAGGGAAGTGCCTTTTAAACAGTTTTTAAGAACCATTCCTGAAGATTCATCAACAAAAACTATTAGTATTGTTCCCGAAAAGTGTATTCTTTGCGGTAGGTGTGTTCAGGTATGCCAGGATATTCAGGATGTTTGGGCCTTGTCTTTCTTGGAGCGCGGGCACAAGACGCGTATTTCTGGCGCAGGAGATATCAATTTAAGCGAAAGTCCTTGTGTGCGTTGCGGCCAGTGTTCAGCGCATTGTCCAACGGGTGCAATCGCTGAATACGACCAGACGAAAAAAGCATGGGATATGCTTTATAATCAACAGAAATATTGCGTTGCCCAGATTGCTCCGGCAGTAAGAGTCGCTATCGGTGAAGCTTTTGGCTTTAAAGACGGTGTAAACTTAACTGGCAAACTTTATGCTGCGCTGCGCAGACTTGGGTTTAAGGCAGTGTTTGATACTTCTTTTGGCGCTGATTTAACTATTATGGAGGAGGCATCTGAGTTTGTAAGCAGGTTTGTTCATAAAAAAGGAAAACTCCCTCTTATCACAACATGTTGTCCTTCCTGGGTTGATTTTATGGAAAAGTTCTATCCGGATATGATTGAGCATTTCTCAACGGCAAAAAGCCCTCATGAGATGGTCGGGGTGCTTTCTAAGACTTATTATGCCCAGAAAAATAATATTAATCCAGAGAATGTGGCAATGATTTCGGTTATGCCTTGTACTTCCAAAAAATACGAAATAACAAGAAGTGATGAGATGTTTGCTTCAGGCAGCCAGGATATAGATGTGGTTTTAACTACAAGAGAATTAGCTCGCATGATAAAACAGGCTGGTATTGTTTTTGAAGATTTGCCGGATGAAGAAGCCGATCATATCTTAGGTGATTATACCGGAGCTGGTGTAATATTCGGAGCAACAGGCGGCGTTATGGAAGCTGCTTTAAGAACAGCTTATTTTTTGATAACCGGAGAAAATTATACTAATATAGCATTTAAGAATGTGCGTGGTTTAAAAGGGGTAAAGGAAACCGAAATTGAGATTTCCGGAAACAAAATAAAGATTGCTGTTGCTCATGGACTTGGTAATGTAGAATATGTAATAAAAAGAATTGAAAAAGCACTTGCAGAAGGAAGTGAATTGCCATATCATTTTGTTGAAGTTATGGCTTGTGCTGGCGGTTGTGTCGGAGGAGGAGGTCAGCCATATGGTGTAACAGATAAATTACGTATTGCCCGAGCAAACGGTCTTTACAATGAAGATGACGTAAAGAAGATTCGTTATTCTCATGAAAACCCGTTTGTTAAAAAACTTTACGAGGAGTTTTTGGGAAAACCGTTAAGTGAAAAATCTCACAGCTTATTGCATACTAAGTATAAACCACGAGCTCTTTACAAGAAGTAATTTTTGTTGACCTGCGGTAAGGATATTTTATTCTGAAACCAAGGGAATAGTTAGTTTATAAATAACTACCCAATCCTTTTCCAGCAGGTTGGGTTTTTTTATTTTTATGGGAGATATTATGGATAAACGAATTGGTTTTGTGGGAATAATTATCGAGAATAGAAAAGTCAACGCTCATTTGGTTAATAAAATCTTATCAGAATATGCTGATTTTATTGTAGCCAGAGCAGGTGTTCCGATAAAAGAAAGTAACTGTTCGGTTATAAACTTGGTAGTTAATATTTCAACAGATGATTGTGGTTCTTTAACCGGTAAGTTAGGTAAAATAAACGGTGTATCGGTGCGTTCGGCTCTTAGTAAGGAGAAAAAAGATGTTTAAGACGCCAAAATCATTAAGATTGCAGATTGGTTTATTCGGAAGGACTAATGTGGGCAAATCCACGTTTTTAAATTATATTGCTTCACAGGATGTATCGATTACTTCACCGGTGCCGGGAACGACAACTGATGTTGTGGAAAAGCCGATGGAGCTTTTGCCTATTGGGCCGGTGGTGTTTTTAGATACTGCCGGGCTTGACGATGTTTCACAGCTTGCTAAAGAGAGGCTTAAAAAGTCAAAAAATATTTTCACTAGAGCCGATATTTTTGTAATCGTAACCGAATCAAATAACTGGCAGTCTTACGAAGATGAAGTGGTAGAGGAAGCAAAAAAACAAAAGACCCCTGTTGTTATTGTTGTTAACAAAGTTGATTTAGTCAAGCCAAGAGAAGATTTTCTGAATACTTTAAGCAAAATTACTTCGAGAATCGTTTTATCTTCAAGTCTTGATAAACCAAATAGAAATCATACCATAAATGAGTTTAAGCTTTTTGTAATCGAGGTTTGCCCGGATGATTATATTAATCCTCCTGCGATATTGGGGGATTTGTTGCCCAAGCAAGAAGTATCGGTATTAATCGTTCCAATTGACTTAGAAGCTCCTAAAGGGAGGATAATTTTGCCGCAAGTCCAGGCAATAAGAGATTTATTAGATAACAATCAGATATCTTTGGTGGTAAAAGAATCTGAGTATAAGAAATCATTAGGCAGTTTAAAGAAAAAACCGTCTTTGGTCGTATGTGATTCTCAGGTGGTTGAACGTATGGTAAGAGAAACTCCAAAAGAAATAAATTGTACAACGTTTTCTATTCTTTTTACGCGGTATAAGTCTGATTTGGCAGAAGAGGTAAAAGGAGTATTGAAAATTGACGAGCTTAAAAAGAATGATAAAGTATTGATTGCTGAGGCCTGTTCACACCATCCTATCGGAGATGATATTGGTAGAGTAAAGATCCCCAAATGGCTTAAAAATTACTTAGGTTTTGATTTGAATATAGATGTTACTGCTGGTAGAGATTACCCGAATGATTTAAGTAAATATAAATTAATCATTCATTGTGGAGCTTGTATGATTACAAGAAGAGAGATGCTTTCAAGGCTGCAAAAGGCAAGAGAAAATTCTATTGCGGTTACAAATTACGGGGTTGCTATTTCTTATTTACAGGGGGTGTTGGAGCGTGTGTTGAGTCCTTTTCCTGAAGTATTAAAAATATACCAAGAAGAGAAAGCGAAACAAAAATGAAAGCTATTGATACAGAAAGTTGGATAAAACAAAGAATAAAGCGTGATCAGATCGATAAATATTTAAATAACGGTAATGATTTTATTGATGATCGAGAACTCATAAATCTAATAAATAAACATAAAAACCCGGATGTTAAGCAAATAGAGGATATTATTGCCAAGAGCTTAGCGGTTAATACACTTTCATTGGAAGAGGTGGCGTGTCTTTTGAACGTAAATGATAAGAGTCTTCTTGAGAAGATGAAACAGGCATGCATTAAGATAAAAAAGAAGGTGTATGATAATAGGATTGTTACTTTTGCACCGCTTTATTTGGGCAATTATTGTATTAATGATTGTCTTTATTGCGGTTTTAAAAAGTCTAATCTTCAGGCAAAAAGAAGAGTGCTTTCAAGCGAAGAAATAAAAAAAGAAGTTAAAGTGTTAGCTGGAAAAATCGGTCATAAAAGACTTATTGTTGTGTATGGTGAGCATCCCAATCAGGATATAGATTATATGAGCGAATCCATAAAGGCGATTTATTCAGTTGAAGAGAAGACAAAACACGGAACAGGTGCAATCAGGCGTGTGAATGTTAATGCCCCGCCGTTATCGATAGAAGAGTTAAAGAAGTTGAAAGATGTGGGGATCGGTACGTACCAGGTTTTTCAGGAAACATACCATCATGATACATACAAAATAATGCATCCGGCCAGCACCATAAAAGGTGATTATGCCTGGCGTTTATATTGTATGCACAGGGCATTTGAAGCAGGAATTGATGATGTTGGTTTAGGGGTATTGTTTGGGCTTTATGATTGGCGGTTTGAAGTTATGGGTCTTTGTGCACATAATCTAGAGTTGGAAAAACGTTTTAATATCGGAGCGCATACGATATCTTTTCCCAGGCTTGAGCCTGCACATAACGCTCCAATAACCATTAATTCTAAGTTCAAGGTAACAGATAGTGATTTTAATAAACTGATTATGGTAATCAGACTTTCTGTGCCGCATACAGGGATGATTATTACCGCAAGAGAAACTTCTTTAATTCGAGAAGAGGCAGTAGAATTGGGAATTACTCAGACAGATGCTTCAACCAAGATAGGAATCGGTGCTTATAGTGAAAATAAAGGTATACAACAAGATGATTGCCAGCAGTTTATCTTAGGAGATACTAGAAGTCTGGATGAGTTGATTCGCTCTCTTGCAGAAAAAGGATATATTACTTCTTTTTGCACTGCAGGATATCGTTGTGGCAGAACAGGCGAATGTATTATGGGGCTTCTTAAAACGGGCCAAGAGGGTAAATTTTGTAAGTTGAACGCCGTCCTCACCTTTAGGGAATGGCTTGATGATTTCGCCAGCGAACAGACCAAATTAGTTGCAGAACCGGTAATAGAAAAAGAGTTTAATGAAGTAAAACAAACTATGCCTAAAGTATTTGCGCAGTTTATGGATTATTACCAAAGGATTAGAAAAGGCGAAAGAGATCTTTATTTCTAAGATGAATAAAAAACAGATTGTAACGCATTTGACAAAGACCCCTCTTAATGTTTTATGCGAAGAGTCGGATTTTATAACAGGAAAATACTTAACCGATAAGGTATATATTCGTGGTTTGGTAGAATTTTCGAATTATTGCGTTAGAGATTGTCTTTATTGCGGATTGAGAAAAAATAATAAAAAAATATCCAGGTATAGGATGGCTTATGATGAAATAATTTCATCTGTAAAAAGTATAATAAAAAATAAAATAAAAACAATTGTTTTGCAGTCTGGTGATGATTTTTATTATACTGAGAAAATGATTTGTGCGATAATAGAAAGTATCAAGGATATAGATAAAGATATTGCTGTTACTTTATCTATCGGAGAGCGGCCTTTGTACGAATACCTTGCTTTTAGAAAATCAGGAGCCGACCGTTTTTTGATTAAACATGAAACAATTAATAGTAGAATCTATAATAAATTGCACCCCCAGCAAGATTTAAAAAAGCGGTTGAAAATAATCGGTTATTTACGAAAAATTGGTTTTCAGGTTGGCGTTGGCAATATTATAGGTTTACCAGGTCAGACGATAGAAGATTTAGCTGACGATATATTATTTATGCAAGATTTTAAGCCCGATATGATTGGTATAGGGCCTTTTATAGCACAAAAAGATACGCCTTTAAGAAAAAATGAATTTAAAAATATTCCATTAGTGTTAAGATTCATTGCTTTATCTAGAATTATTACTAAATATGCCCATATTCCCGCAACTACTGCAATGGCAACACTGAAGAAAGATGGTCAATTATCTGCTTTGAAGTTTGGTGCAAATGTTATAATGGTAGATTTTACTCCGGTTAAATTTAGCCAAGAGTATAGAATTTATGATAATAAAATCAGAATTAATCTAAAAAAAGCAGAAAATATAATTAGTAAATCAGGCAGAATCATTTCTTACGATAGAGGAGATTCCTTGATGAAAGGAGCTGACCATGGCAGATTTTAATCAGATAGACAAGGCGAGAAAAGAATTGGGTTTAAAAGAAGAGGCTTCTTTTGCTGATATTAAGCTTGCTTATCGAGAGCTTGTTTTAAAGTATCATCCTGACCGAAGTCAAGAAAAAGAGAATATCGATAAAAAAATGCAACAGATAAACCATGCTCGGGATGTGCTTATGAATTATTGCTTGGAGTATAAATTTTCATTTAAGGAAAAAGATGTAAAAAAACAAAGTTTAAATGAAGAAGAATTGCAACATTTGAGAAAATTTTATGATGGATGGTGGGGAGATCTGGATTTATGATGAATATTTTTGATAAATTTTATGATAAATATGACCTTTGGTACGAAAGAAATAAGTTTGTGTATCTTTCGGAACTCGATGTTTTAAAGAAGCTGCTGCCTAGGAGGGGAAAGGGTTTAGAAATCGGAGTTGGCACTGGAAGGTTTGCTTCTGTGTTAGGGGTTGAGTTTGGATTGGATATTTCAATTAATATGTTAAGAATTGCAAAAGATAGAAAAGTAAAGGTTTGTTTAGCCGATGCTCAGTGCGTTCCCTTTAAGGCAGATATTTTTGACTACGTGTTAATTAATGTTACTTTATCATTTATTAATAGGCCAAAAGAGCTTTTACATCAGGTAAAAAGAATATTAAAGAAAAAAGGTAATCTTGTTATTGGTTTTATAGAGAAAAATAGCTTATTGGGTATTCAATATCAAAAAAAAGATAGTATTTTTTATAAACAGGCAAATTTATTTACTGTTACGCAATTAACCAGTTTGCTGAGCGAATTCGGTTTTAATAATTTTTGTTATCGCCAGACAGTTTTTAATGAATTAGAAGATATTAAATCAAAGCAGCCATCAAGCAAAGGTTTTGAAAAAGGAAGTTTCATTGTTGTGAGTTGTGTTAATTCTTAGGTTAAGTTTTGGGTCAAAATAGGAGGTTGTCATGACACAGGGAGAGAATAAGAGTATAGAAAGAGGCTTAGGTAAAGGAAAGTTAGGTGAAAAGGGTTCTGGGGCAGGACCAGGAGGAAATTGTATTTGTCCGAATTGTAAAACTGTGGTAGTCCATCAGGCAGGTGTTCCTTGTTTTTCTGTGAGTTGCCCTAAATGCGGTTCAAAAATGGTAAGAGCATAATTTAACCGAATATAATTAACAAAGGAGAATTATTATGGAAAAAAAAGCAGATATTTTAGTTATTGGCGGAGGTCCGGCAGGAATAGTTAGCGCTATTACGGCAAAAAAATATTATCCTTCAAAAAAAGTAGT
>JAGYNB010000012.1 GCA_018400015.1 Candidatus Omnitrophota bacterium
GATGATTTGTATAACCGTTTACAAATAGCTGTATCGCTTCGGCACCACTCATATCCCCTAAATCAATTGTAATCTCATAAGGCTCGACCAATCCGGGAACTTGCGAACATTGCACGGGAATAACTTCTCCGTCAATTTTACTAACTTCATCTAGGTGTTCATGAGCGTTTTTTCCCCTCACGCTCAAAGGTGCGTGCAATTCATCAACTGTAATAATCTTAAATTCCGGAAAAGGCTTAAATCTTGCATGAAACTCATTAGGGAAAACTTCGATATCTTCAGGATGATCAACGGCAACAAGCCTACTTTGATCTAAGAATGTTACTTCGCTTACAGCCTCAACATAACTAAGATTTAATAAACCATTGCTATCTTTTGTCAAATTGGGAAGTTTTATATACTCATCATGATCATACTCCATCTTGGGCATTCCCGGTATCTTAGGATGAGTTAAAGACGCTGCCCCTAAAGTATCACAAACAAGCTCGTGTTTATCTTTTGTAAAAGCAAAAACCAAAGAACAACAATGCGGAGCAGCTGCAGTTGTATCAGTTTCAAGAAGCCAGTTTACTATACCGTTTGAATCAATATAGTTTTGGATATAATTTAAATCTGTAATTGTTGTGGCATGATTGAGATTATTTTCTGCGCCTGTATTGGCAAAGGAAGTACTGCTTAAACCGGTTGTAACATAGTTTGAACCGTTCCAGACATACAGATTGAAATTACCACCTGCGGGATTATCAGCGTAAACTCCATTTACTAAAAACTGCAGTTGTGTAATATCAATCTCAGGTTCAGCTACTTTAAATTTAAAGGTGAACCCAAGATAATTACCTGCCACAGCACCCACAAACTCTAATGTGGCATCATCACTAGTTAGATTGCTTTCCGTAGTGGCAGTGGAATAATTTTGGCTGGCATAAGGTAAAGCTAAGTCGGTCCCCGAATAACCAACCTGGTCATTATCAGTAACAGCCTGATAATAACTTGTTGCGCTGACAGCGGTATCTAAATTATAGGTTCGTGAGCTTTCAACTCCAGAAGCAGCAAAAACATCTTTTGAGGTAAATATAAGAATAGAGGTAAGAAAAATATAAGTTATTTTCTTAAGCATTTTAATAGTACCTTGCGGATATGTCATTTTAACAATATTAAAGCGTTTAGAAAACAACTTTTTTATTTATTTTTTCCCGCTACAGGCGCGGATACACACCCCGCAGATATACTGATGAACTCCGGGCATTTTGCTAAAATCCCTGACTTTTTCAAAACATTTGATATGATCGAATTTCTTTGGGTCTTTTTTTATTGCGTGCGCGGGGCATACCTTTAAACACTTAAAACAACTTCCACAGCTTTTTTTTGTAGGCTTATCCGGTTTACAATCGAAACTTGTAAGGATAGTCACAAGGCGGATTTGTGCGCCAAAATCTTCATTAACTAAAAGATTGTTTCTGCCAATCCAGCCTAGGCCTGATAAATAACCTATTTCCTTGTGTGATGCATGGGAAATCTGCTTCTTCCAGTCCAGGATTTGTGACGACGGAATAGGAATCGCTAATTCATTTTTTCTTTCTAAGAATAAACTCACCCTAAAACCGAGCTGGTCAAGATAGGTATTAAGATTTTTATAGTGATGGGAATAAAGTAAAGTGGGTTTATCCTCTATTTCAAGCAATACGCCTTTTGAAAGCCTAACGGCAAGACAAACTGCCCGGTTTATTTTTTTTAAAAGCTTCTTAGGCAGGTTAAACTTATGCTTAATTTTACTGATATCAGCGACACCAAAAAGGTCCGCACCTTCATTTAGGCAATATTCTTTTAAAATCTGGTAATTAGTTTCTTTTTTCACTTCTTAGTTTCTTTAAATACACCATCAAAATTGATACCGCAGCCGGCGTCACCCCGGAAATACGCGAGGCCTGGCCCAAATTTAAAGGTTCAAATTTCTTAAGCTTTTCCTTTATCTCGCGGCTTATTGCGGGGATAGAATCATAATCTATTCTATCAGTGATTCTTATGTTTTCCAGGTGTTTAAACCTTTGGACCTCTGCCAGCTGCCTTTTAATAAAACCATCGTATTTTATATCTATCTCAACCTGATTTAATATATCTTTATCAAACTTGTATGATTTAATAAAACAAGTCAACATATTAATATCTACCTGCGGCCTTTTTAGCAGATCAAAAAGTTTATAATTTTTATTTGCCAGAGATATTCCCAGCTTCTTAAAGATGTCCACTGTCTTTTTATCCGGCTTTATGATTGTTTTATTTAAAATGTTTTTTAGTTTATTAATGTTCTTTTGTTTTTTCTCTACTTTTGTAATATGGCTTTTTGGCAATATGCCGATTTCACGGGATAAATTATTAAGCCTTAAATCAGCATTGTCTTCTCTTAGTAAAAGCCTGTATTCTACACGCGAAGTAAACATTCTATACGGCTCATTGGTGCCTTTTGTAACCAAATCGTCTATCAATACTCCGATATAACCTTGGGTCCTGTCTAAAACTATAGGTTTTTTCTTTTTTATTTTTCTTGAAGCATTTACGCCGGCGATAAAACCTAATGCGGCTGCTTCCTCATAACCAGTAGTTCCATCAACCTGCCCGGCAAGATAAAGATTGTTTATAATTTTACTCTCTAAAGTAGGATAAAGCTGCGTGGAATCAATCGCATCATGCTCTATACCGTAACCGTATCTAAAGATCTTTGCGTTTTCTAAACCTTCTATAGAATGAATCATCTTATCTTGCGCTTTTTCCGGAAGACTGGTTGAAATACCATTACAATAAACCCAATCCGTCATTAATCCTTGAGGCTCTAAAAAAACCTGGTGGCGTTGTTTTTGCGGAAACTTTACTATCTTATCTTCGATCGAAGGGCAATACCTGACACCGGTTGCTTTGATTTTACCGGAATACAAAGGGGATTCTTTTAAATAAGACCTAATTATCCTGTGTGTCTTTTTATTAGTATAGGTAATAAAACAGCTGACCTTTTTTAACGGGTTTCTTTTAACCTGAAAAGAAAACGGACATGTTAAAGGATCGGTTTTTTGTTCAATCAAATTGCTATAATCAATGGAATTTTTATCAATACGAGCGCATGTTCCGGTCTTAAAACGTAAAATATTAAAACCGCTCTTTTTAAGCTGCTGGGACAGCTTAATGCTGGGAGGTTCATTGATTCGCCCTGCGCTGTGATGTTTTAATCCTACGTGAATGACCCCGTTTAAAAAAGTTCCTGCAGCAATTATAACAGTTTTAGCTGATATCTTTTCGCTGCCGACAACGACTCCTTTTACTTGATTTTTAAATAAAATTAATTCTTTTGCCTCGCCAATAATAGTAGTAAGATTTTTTTCTTTTATAACAACGTCTTGCATATAATCTTTATACTTTTGCATATCGATCTGCGCACGTGTAGAACGTACAGCTTGTCCTTTTGAAGCATTAAGTGTGCGCATCTGTATTGCGCAAGCATCTGCAGCTTTGGCGATTTCGCCTCCTAAACAATCGATCTCCTTAACAAGCTGCCCCTTGCCAACCCCGCCTATTGCCGGATTGCAGCTCATCTCTCCTATCGTATCGAACCTAAAACTAACCATGGCGGTCTTACATTTTAGTCTTGCACAAGCCAAAGCAGCCTCTATACCTGCGTGGCCTGCACCAATAACCATCACATCGAATTTTCTTATCATACTATTAAAAAAGAGCAATTTTCTTATAATTGCTCTTTTTTATTAAAACGTTTTTTAATTAAAAGCTAGCACTTAGAATACCCGCAGGCATGGCATTTAACGCAACCTTCTTCATGCCTTAAAGCTCCTCCACAGTCAGGACAAACACCGACAATATTGCCAACAGAATGCCTTTTAGCAGTCAAGATCTCTTCTTCTAAAACTTCGCTATTTACATTCGCGCTTACAGTTTCACTTTCTAAACGCTTTTCTATTACGCGGGCAATTGCATCAGCGCAAGAAAATATTCTCTGTCCCTTTTCCCAAGAAGGCGAAGGACAACGAATATTTCTCAACTGATCAACAATCGCCTTAGTCTCTAGTCCGGAGCGAAAACACAAAGAAACAAGCCTGCCGATTGCCTCAAGCTGACTTGCCGCACAGCCGCCGGCTTTTCCCATCTGGGTAAACAATTCAAACGGCCTTCCGTCTTCAGTATAGTTTATGGTTACGTATAAATTGCCGCAGCCTGTAGCGACTTTTGTAGTGGTACCTTTTACCACTTCCGGCCTGGGCAATGGCTCGATACTGCCGAGATTTAAGACCATCGTGCCTTGTTTTTGTTCATTCTTCTTACCGATATTTAAAACCTGCTCTTGTCTGCTGCCGTCACGGTAAATAGTAACCCCTTTACAACCCAGATCATATGCTAAAGTATAAGCCTGATAAACTTCTTCTTCAGTTGCCTTATTAGAAAAATTAATTGTTTTTGATACGGCATTATCCGTATATTTTTGGAATACTGCCTGCATTTTTATATGCCACTCGGGAGTTATATCATGAGAAGTAACGAATACCTCTTTTAAATCATTGGGGATTTCGTTAAGCTTCTTTATCGAACCGGCCTCGGCAATTTTTTCCATTAATTCTCTGCTATAAAGACCTCTGTCCCGTATAACCTTCTCAAACACAGGATCGGTCTCCACAAGCTTATCATTATCCATAACATTTCGATAATAGGAAAGTGCAAACAACGGCTCTATGCCTGATGAACAAGGACCGGCAATAATACTTATCGTTCCTGTAGGGGCGATTGTCGTAAGGGTGGCATTTCTTAATTTCGGCATACCCGGCTTATCATATATAGAACCCTTAAATGATGGAAAAACTCCCCTTTGCTTAGCTAAACAAACTGATTTTTTACGCGCCTCTTTTAGAATAAAAGACATTACTTCTTCTGCTAATAAAATCGCCTCTTCTGAATTGTAAGCAATATTCAACTTACAAAGCATGGTCGCCCAACCCATAACCCCAAGTCCGATTTTTCTGGTAAGTTTGGTGTTTTTCTCAATCAGCTTTAAAGGGAATTTATTTACGTCGATAACATTATCCAGAAAATGCACTGCCAGATGAATTGTTTTCTTAAGTTTATTCCAGTCAATACTAGCCGTATTTTCTTTACCAACAACCATATTAGCCAGATTAATTGATCCCAGATTGCAGCTTTCAAAAGGAAGAAGTACCTGTTCGCCGCAGTTATGAACAACAAAACCATTGGCATCAAACGCATTTACACCCGGCACGCTAACATCATAAACCTCTTCCATCCCCTCAAAAACAATATCATCCACACAAGCGGAAAAACAATCTTTATTTAAGCTTCTTTTATATCTTCTCAAAAGAGATTTTAATCTATTACTCTTATCTTCATCTTTAAAACCAATTCTTTCTGCAAAACTCAACAGGCTTTCTGACGACACAACAAGTTCATGCTGGGCTTTAATTTTATATTCTTTCACCGAGCCTTTACCGTCGGGCAAAACGCTGACTCCAGATTCTCTGCGCAAACAATAGATCTTTGAATATATCCCAAAACGAAGCAAAATTCTCTGCACGGTTTCTAATAAACCTAAATCACTCTGAGAAAGCCTCACGGAAACTCCCTTTTGCTGTGTGCCCATTACTGAACCATCAGCATCAAATATCCCTTGTAATAAACCTTTACAAAAATCCGAAGAACTTTTTTCTATTCTCTCATTGATTTTCTTATCGTTTTGCCTGAGGCCTGCACTAAAAACCAAATCTGAAAAAGAACCGAGACTTAGTCTGTATTCGTTTCTACCCTTAACAGGCACCCAACCTGCAAAATCCTTGCGCTCTGAAAAACCAGCCAAACACCGCATAACGTTATTTCGCACGCTCACAGCTCCAGCTGTATCTGCCCAAGAAGAAAGAACTGCAGCGTCTTTTTTCATGGTACCATCGCCTATTAAAAACCCCATAAGATATCCTTCATTATAAGAATATTCTCCTTCCCAGGTAAGCAAACCATGATCATTAATAACTACTCTATCGTTCTTATTTAAATTCTCAAGTTTTACCCATTCGGTTTCTGTTTTATATCTTGTTTTATTTTTTATCTTCAACATTGGATGGTCCAGCGTAAGACGCATACTAAAACCCTCTTTTGTTTTTAGCTTATATACAGGTTTTATGCCTGTTGAGAAAAATCCATTATCATCACTTTTATAATAACTACCGTTTACTATTGCCTCAAACTTACTCCCTTTAAGTTCGTTTACTTTACGCGGACCCTGCTTTGTCATAACCCAGGTATCAGCGGTAACACATGGATTGGTTGCCTCAAACTCACCCAACTGAGGCGTTGGGTTAAAATCGTTCATCTTATCAATAAAAACAATACCCGGCTCACCGTTTTTGTGCGCCTGTTTTACGATTATATCGAAAACTTTACGCGCGTTTAGTTTTCTAACGGGTTTTTGGGTATGTGGATCAATTAAATCATAATCAGTATCATTTTTAAATGCCTGCATAAATTTATCTGTTACGGCAACAGAGATATTAAAATTTGAGATTTCTTTATCCTTATCTTTACACTGTATGAATTCTAATATATCAGGATGATCAACCTTTAAAATGCCCATATTTGCCCCGCGTCTTCTTCCCCCCTGCTTTACAGCTTGGGTCGCGGCATCGTATACCTTAATAAAGGAAATCGGCCCTGATGCAATTCCGCCTGTTGTTTTAACAACAGCATTCGTTGGACGAAGACGTGAAAAACTAAAACCGGTTCCCCCGCCGGATTTATGAATAAGGCTGGTTGCTTTAAGCGTCTCAAAAATAGACTCCATGGAATCTTCTATCTTTAAAACAAAACATGCACTTAACTGACCTATGTCTTTTCCCGCATTCATTAATGTAGGCGAATTGGGCATAAAATCTAAATTGCTTATAAGGCCAAAAAAGCTTTCTTCAGTATCTTTTATTTGTTTTTTATTTTTTCCATAAAATTTATCCGCGCGGGCAATCGCCTTTGCAACCCTGCGGAATAGTTCTTCTATAGTTTCGGTGACTTTACCGTTTGCATCCCGGGACAAATACCTCCTTTCCAGAACTTTCAAGGCATTATCTGAGAGTTTCAACTCCATGGGAGCCTCCTTATGTAGTGATAGATTAAATTATTTTTTGACCTGCTGAACGATTTATCAGTATAAAACACAAAAACTCTTTTGTCAAGAAAAATACTATATATTGTATTATTTTTTATTAAAACTACTATAAATTGTGTAGATAAAACAATAAAAATACTCCGGAAGGAGCTTTTAAAAAATAAAAATCAAACAGCCTGGCAAGAATCTCTAATAACTAACTGCGTAGATAACTGCTCTTTAACTGTATCCTGCTTCTTCTCCGATATAAGATCCCTCAGTAATAAAACTGCTCTCTTTGACATTTCCAAAAGTGGCTGGCGTACTGTCGTAAGAGCGATAGGGGCATACAGACACTGCGGATTATCATCAAAACCGATTATGGAGATATCTTTTGGCACCTTTAGATTATGCTCCATAACAACCTGCATAACCTCTAAAGCCATATCATCGGAACAGGCAAATATAGCAGTAGGTTTTCTTTCTAAAGAAAGTAACTTCTCAGTTGCATCCCTTGCACAACGGCGACTATAATCTCCCTTTACAACGAATTCTTTATTGAACTTTATGTTTTTCTTCTCTAAGGCCTGCTTGTATCCATCGAGTCGCTCTACTGCAGCCTGAGTCATAAGATCTCCTGTAATTATACCTATCTCTTTATGTCCCAAGCCAATAAGATATTCAACTGCTATCTGAGCGCCTTTTTTGTTATCAATATAAATACTGCTAACTTTTAAATCTTCAACAAGATTATTTATTACAACACAGTTAACATCTTCTGACACTGCTTTTTCAAGTTGTCTTCTGTTATTAAAAATATCGGCAAATATTACCCCGCCTAAACCTTTTAAATTAAAATTATCTTCTCCCTTGGCAATATGAAGCAGCAAGTCCATCTTTAGCTGTTCGCAGGCAATACCAACACCTCTTAGTATTTCGATTGCAAAAAACGAAAAGAATATCCCTTCATAATGAGGAATTACTAAAGCAATGGAATTGCTTACTCCTTTGGCCAAGCGTTGAGCGCTGACATTAGGAACAAATTTGAGTTTTTTAACCGCATCTTCTACCTTAATACGGTTAATCTTTTTGACGCTTCCAAGCTTATTTATTACTCTGGAAACTGTTGCCTCAGACACACCGGCAAGGCGAGCAACATCCTCAATGCTGATTTTTTTTGGAGTGTTAACCATACAATTATAAAAAAAGTGAAAACCCTGAAAGGATTAAGACAAATTATAAAACTTTGTCACCAACTGCAATTGAAGTATTTTCTTCTTTGATATCGCAAGCAGAAACGCTCTTTCTTGCCTGAATTACCTGCAATACACCGATCTGTACATTGTTACGAAAAACTTTAAAGATCTTACCATCTTGAATTCCCTGATCTTTACCAAGATTTATGATCGCAAAATTATTTTTCCTATCAACAGAAACTACCCTTGCAGAAACAAAACCTTCCTCTGATTCATATGAACCATCGGGTTTTACTACTATCGCAGGAAGCTCGATAGACGAACCTATAGAGCTAGAATCAAGACTGGTAGTTTCTATTTCTCTTCTGATATCCCCTAACTCATCGAGTCTTTGCTGCAGGATACTATCAACCTGGCTGATTTTCTCATCAAGCTTATCCTTTTTAACCCTGACAGAATCAAGCTTTTTCTCTAAAGAAAGTTTTGCCGAAAGAGTCTGCTTAAGCTGATTGCTTAATACAAAATTTTCTTCCCTCAATGTCTTAAACTGATCCAACAATTCACGTTTGTCTCTTTTCTCTCTTAATAATTCAAGTGAAATATTATCGGCAAGTTTTTTATTGTATTCTAATTCTCTAGCTAAAAGATCGTTTTGCTGTTTGGACTCTTTAATCTGCATTGAAAAGCCGGCTTTTTCATTTTCAATTTCTGAAACCTTGATATTGATCTCATTGATTCTTTGCTGTAGTCTTTTAACTTCCACTTCCAAAGAAGACTTTTGCTTAAGTATCCCTGCCCAGTATTTTTCATCGCTTTTCACAACAGAATCTTCTTCCTTAGCTTCTTCCTTGACTTGGCTGGCTACAGGTTCTATCTTTGCGGGTGTTTCTTGTTTAACAGGGGAACTAGAAAGTTTATTACGGACACTGCTAAGCTCTCTTTGCAATACGTCAAATTTTTCTAAAACTCCGTCTCTTTCCTGTTTGGTAGCATTTAATTCCTGGGTTAGGGTTTCCACCTCTTTCTGCTTAAGATTATAATTCATTTGAGCAGATTTTATTTCCCTATAAAGTTTATCGTTCTCGTCTTTTAAACTTGAGTAACTATTACTTAAGGCATTGTATTCCTGCACAACCTTTTGCTTGCTCATATATAAGAAAAAAGCGAAGATTATACTTATAAAAGATAAACCGATAAGTCCAAAAAGAAAAATCTTTATCTTCTTATCCATGCCACCTCCAATTCTGTTCTCAAAATAGCATACATTTTAAACATTTGCAAATATTTTTTTATAAAATTTAAATAATCTTTATTATATATATTATTAATTAAAAAATAACTGAAAAAATTAATAGGGCAGGAAGATTTTTTTGTAGAACTCATTGAATTTGTATGAACATATCCCGTAAGGCTAATGAGGCTATACCAAAAGTAACAGAATCATTTCCAAGCTGAGAAGGAATAATCTCGATATTCCTGGCAATATCGTCAAAACACCATTTATTTACAATTGTTTTAACCTTTTCAAGTATGTCCTGTTGCTGCTTTATTAAATTTGATGCAATAATGATTATATCCGGGCTTACAACATTTATTATACAAGCTAAGTTCTTCTCGTTTTCTTTATTATCAGCTTGTTTTTTAACTAAAGGTTCATTATCGGTAACTTCTTTATTTTCATAACCTTTTATTCCTATTCTACCGTTATTAAGAAAAAGGTTTTCTCCCTGCAGCATACTGATATGATTAAAATCAGCCAAGTAAAGAATGTTTTTTCTTTTGCCTCCTATGCCTTTAAGCCAACATTCTGCAAAAAGAGATGCATTAAAACTATTTTCAAATATAACCGGCAGTTTGAATCTATCTTCCAACTGTTTCTTTACCAAGCTAACATCGTCATCGGAACAAACTCCCGCAATACCCAAAGCCATTATTTTAGAATAATCGATATTTAAATTATTGGCTATGCTTAAAATTAATTTTTCTATAATTGGAGCATAAGCAACATTATCTAAGGACTCTTCAATCAGAATTTCCTTTTTAACTATTACCATTCCTGCAAAATTAATCGCAGTTCCTTTTATTAACTTATCCGCCAATTCGATTCCTACAATAAAAGCATGTCCTGAATTAATCTCAAGCAATTCCGGGGGCCTGCCTCCTGTAGAAACATCAAAACCTTTAATTTTTACAACATCATCTTTGATAAAACTATTGATATAATTAGTCATGGTCCCCATGTTTAAATTTATAATCTGTGCTATCTGTGTTTTAGAAAGAGGGCCTTTGATGCGCAGCGTATTTAAAATCTCAAAATTTGTTTTTTCGCGGTCTGAAAGCCTTTGGCCTAAACGACTTTCTAAAGTTTTATTTCTTAGGGGAATATTCTGTGTAGGAAAATTATTCTGTATGTATGTGGCTATTAATTCTTGTTGACTGACATCCTCATAATCAAACCTTACGCCTAAGCCTGCAATACGACCTGATTTTTGTATAACGCGGACAATCTCTGCAGAACTTTCAAATAAATTATCATCGGATAATGCCAGACTAAGTTTTACTTTTGAGGGAAGTTCGACCTGACTAAGGTCAAGAAATGTAAAAAGCCCTTTATGGGAAATATCCCTGGTGACACTTTTTATATTCAGATTTAACTCCGGAGCAAAATCCAAACATACCGGAAGATCTTTTGCGAATCTTGGTGAGATTCTTCTTTCCATAATTTTTCTTATTGAATAATCTTATAATAAGTATAAAGCCTTAGAATTTTTTCCTGAAAAATATTCTTACTATATGCTGAGTGTCCAAAGCTGAAAGCGACCATGTAGAATCCGCGTAATCCGCATCGTAATCCACATACTCTCCAAATAATAATTCCAGCGACTGGCTGTCATCGAAATGATACTGGCTCCCCAAGAAGAAGTTATTATGCCCTTCGTAATGAAGCTTTCTTTCTTTATTAGCGGCATACAAATCATATAGTTTTGAGTAGATATACTTTGCCCAAAAAGTCAAATTATCTTTAGGTGTATATTTTAGCTCTAAACCAAAATGGTTTATATTCTCATCGATACCTGCAGCGAACTTGTTGCTGTTTTTGGTATAACTAAAAATAGCTTCCAATTTTTCAAATGGTTTTACGATCATACGCCCCTTGGCGATGCTGTAATACTCATAGGGCGGCAGGTCGAAAAATTCTCTCTGGTCGTACAAAAATGGAACTACGTTATCATACAATATCCCGTCATGGGTCTGGCTTGCCCCAACATAAGAATCAGATAAAAGTATTCTTGGAAAATCAGTTGGGTCGTTTGTATTTTCATATACGCCTTCAAGGGCAAAGCTGGGATTAAAATCATATCGCAACCCTGCGCTAAAACCGGCAATATCTGCATCAAGACCTTCTTCTATATCAACGTTTTCAATATAATCTTCGCTATTGATAAAATAATCGGTTAAGGCATACGAAGTTTTCTCATAAATAAACGGATCCTTGTGATGTTTTGTCCTGGGCACGTCCATATGCCAGCCTAAAAATTTGGCAGTAAGCTTATCTGTAAAACTCACTGTGGATTCTAACCTTGAATTGTTTTCAATATATTTATTCGTATCGCTTCTAATATATCTGTCATGCAACAACCAACTTAATTTATTTTCAAACATAGTCTCTCTTGCAGTCAAAGAGATAACTCTGCGGCCTCTGTCAATACCGTCGCCTAAACGGAACTCGTCATTCTCCGGTGAAAGCTGTGCAAAGCTTAAGTGCCGTGAATAAAAAGCGTCTTTTCTTGTATAACGGTAATTTGATAATGCCGGATAAAAATCTTTCTCCATCTGTTTTACGCTTAACTCAAACTTCGGCTTAGGATTATAGGATTCGTTTTTCGCCTTTGTGGCTCTATCAACCGCAGTACCAACAAAACCTAAATCAACTTCTCCATATCTTAATCCTAATGCCCCTGCCCAACCGTCATAAATATTATGTTTACCTGTTGCTTCTGTAATATCAGTATAACTTCCGCCAGCTTCGGCAAAAAGACTTGTTTCAGAAGAAAGTTTATAATCTGCATCTACGGCAAAAACGTGGTTCTCTGCTTCCGGGCTTGCGGCATTAAAACCCATCTTGGAAGTCATCGTAGTTCCAAGAACAAGGTCCTCTCTGGGTCTGAACTTCGCTCTCAAAGCAGAATGCAGGGAATTTGAACTTTCATACTCATCCCACAGACTTAACGGAGTAGCGGATACAAATTGTATATCGCCATCAAAAGCTTTTATGGAAGCGCCTCTTAAAAAAGTAAGCCTGTTATAATCGCTGTCTTTTGCTACAAACGACAATCTCCTTATCCAGCGGCCTGCCTTCACCGGAAGGGTTCCATCATCCGGATGGAATATCCTTGACGGCTCATACTCATCAAGCCAAGGACTCTCTTCCCACCAAATGCGATTATTAGAAAGTCTTAATGGATCATCGCTGGTTAATGCTTCGTATTGATCAGACAATGCAAAAACACGAATGTTTAAAATATCTTCATCTTTATAATCAAGCCAGAGTTTTCTAAACGGACGGTATTTATAATTAACATCCAACGAAGGAATCTCATTAAAATATGTTGACCAATCGGTCAATCCTACAGGGGTATAAGGACTGGTATTACCGTCAATCACCTTAACGTTACCAACAGTAACAATATTACCTTTACTACTTCTATAGACCTCGTCTAACAAACGCCTATCTCCGGACCAATATTTATATTCAATATCAACAAAATCTCCACCTACAGTAGAAGTGGTATAGGCATCGCTTGTTCCTATAAATGTCCAGGGGTCGATCACGATCTGGTTATAAAAACTTATCTTATCACTAAGATTTGCTTCGAGATTTAATTTTAAGCTGTCATATATTGCCCGGTCATAAGTATTGACGCCATCTTCTCCCCAAAGATATCGCCAGTTTTTCTCCTGTGGAACTCCCGTATAGTCTGCATTGGCAAATTTCCAGATAATATCATCTTTGGTTATGCCGATACCAAGTTGTAATTCACCGGATACGCTTAATAAATCTTTCTTTTCTGTCTTTACCGGAGAATATGGCTTTTCGATTTCATAATCGAAACTGGGATTTGGTTTATTTTCCGCTAACTGCAGGGCATTATCTATGGCAAGCCTTCTACTTGTATCGACAACCGGAATTGCTTCTACCTTAACAGGAGTCTTTCCTTGAATCAAATCCAGGTATTTTCTTGCAGTCTGGTTATTTTCTTCGATCAATAAAACCTTTTTAAACTCTATTACCGCATCAGCAAATTGACCGCGGTTATAATAAGTTTTACCGATATCGCATAAAAACTCGGCAGTCATTGCCTGAGCAAAGACTTGCGAATAACCAATCACAATAAAACAAACAGCTATAAGTATGGTAAGAATTCTTTTATTCATAATAAATTTTGTTATTATATATAATTATATACCTATATTTAGTTATATCAATTATTTTCTTGTTCTTTTTTAAGGATTTCGATAATAGCGATGTGTTTACCTACCAGTTCAGTTGCTGATTTTACACTTAGTAGTATAATCTTTGGCCCGGGAGTGCTAAAAGTAGTACTAAACTGCTGAGTACTGTTTAAAACAGAGGCGCTTCCTAAATCTCCAGACCATACAAAATCCAATACTGGCTGAAAACATCCCACATTACCAACAAAATAACTGCTGGCTATATCAATTGTTTCACCTGTATAACCCTTAGCTGGAGATGGCGCAACAGAAACATTGCCCAAAAGCTTTACTGAATCAAACCCTGCTTCAAGAAAAGAACGCAGATTATTTTCCAATGCTTTGCCATTATTAATCTCATTTAATCTATCGTTTGTTAAGGAAAGTAAACTGCCGTCGATTACTTCTGCGGACTCTAATATTCCTTTTAATTTCTGATAGTATAATTTTGCCTGCTCTGTAAGGTTTTCTTTCTGTAAATATAACCCTGCGTAATAAAGAGCAGAATTCAAATAAGAACTACTACCATTCTTGGCGATTATCTGTTTTAATAAATCCAATCCATCCTTTTTATTTAAAAGGTAAAGCTCTATTATCCCTGCATGGAAAAACGCTTCATTGACCCTTTTATCTTCAGGGTAGTTTAAGATAAACTTCCTAAACTGCGCAACTGCCTGCTGATAATAAGACATTCTTTCCAAGTTGTAACCTCTCATAAATAATAAATTTGCATCAATTCCTTCGGGAAAATTGTTCTCAAGCTGGGCAAATAATTCCTCGGCAAAATCTTTGTCAATACCGGTTTGCCAGCCATTATCAACAAAAAGACTTATAATTCTAGTAGTATGCTTTAAGTATTCTTCTTTTGTGGCAGTAGAATAAATTTTATCTAAATAGGCAGCGTATAAGGACCTGGCTAATTTGTAACGCTTATTCTTAAATGCCTGTTCAGCAGTATTTAAAAGCATATCGCAGTTAACATTATTACTAATAAGCATTTTTGCGTACATATCGTAAACAATACTGCTTTGCCTGATTAAGCCGTCATCTAAAAGCTTATCGGCAATAGTTTTTAGTATCCCAAACTGTCTGGAATCATTAGTATACAATTTTATATAATCTATCAAAACATCAAGCTTTTCATTTTCATTAAAACCTGTTTTTTGCTTCTCAAGAATCCAGTCTAGATATAAAGCCTTTAGGTATAGTGGTGTTATAGGCTCGCTTATACCAGCAATAACTTCAGATAAATTATTCTCAATTATCTCTTGATAAGTTTCTTTTAAATCAAAGTACTTCTGCCAGTCCTGAGAATCTTCATACTGCTTTAACTCTGAGAATTTAACAAAGGCAGTGTAATACTTTATATAATTATCCCCCAGGCAAGTTTTATTTTTATTTAAATAAGCTAAGAATCCCGAATAGTCTTTTTTGGCAAAATACTTATCTTTGGCTTCTTCAACGACATAAAAAACGTCTTCAGGGCAATTCTTTAAATCTCCTGCAAAACTAACATTTATACAGCTTACCAAAATAAATAAAACCAAAAAATTACCTGCGCATATTTTTCTTTTCATTTTTTATTTCTCTTATTCTTTTTGCGGGGTTTTTCCAGAATTCTCTTAACACATAATAGCTTTTTTTGGGAATCCTCTGGTCGAGATCGCCTTCGGTTTCACTTTGTTTAATACCAACAATGCCAAACCATTCCTCGTTCATATTTTTGTTATTCTTTGCTTTAATATCAAAATAATACGCACCATTAGACCAGTTTGACGTCGTATCATGTTCAGACCACGCTTGTACGTTGTATTCGTTATGTTTCCACCACTCATCGGTCCATTCAAAAATAAATCCGCCCAGACAGTTTCCTTCTCCTTCTTTTGACCTGAACATATTCTTATAAATCTCTACCCATTGGGCTTCTAAGAAAAATGATTGCATACCCTGGTCTTCTTTATCAAGATAAGCATCATAGCTATCCGCACCAAACTCGATAAACACTATTGGTCTATCGAAATAATTCTTTACTCCTTTAAACATGTTGCCGAATGTTTTACCCCGATAAACAATCACCCCTACCATATCAATGTCAGGGCAAACCTCATTTGCTACTTCAAGACCAATAAGCTCGCCATTGCCTAAACACACAGGATGATTAGGGTCGATCTCTTTTATCTCTTTGGCCAGCTGATTAACAAAAGAATAATAGAGCTTTGCACGTTCATGCTTTTGCTCCATCGGACTCTCTAACTCATCGATTTCTTCAGTGCTCCAAGGCCTTATCCTGCCGTCAAAAGTGTAATTATTTTCATTACCTAAAACCCAAAATAAAATTCCCGGTTCATCTTTATAAGTACGCACCATTTCCAGTACTTCTTCTTTCACGCACTGACAAAACTCTTCATCACCGTAACAAGGTCCGGGATAATTCCAAAAGCCAAGCCAATTTCCAAGTATAGTCCTAATACCAAATTTATTGTATAAGTCCGAAATTAATTCCTTTACAGCCTCGGTATCATCGCTTGGCTGATAAAGCCTTATCGTATTTATCCCCGCTTGCTTCATCAATGCGCCGTCAACCAACCAGGGCTTCCTCGGGTCATTAAAAAAATCATAATCGTAGCCTTCACCAATAGGGACAGGATTATAGCAAACCCCCTTAATTGCATAATCGCGCCTATTAACAAGGAGTCTATAGCGACTATCATTATATTTTCTGATTTCCACCTTGGAAGGCCTAGCTTCTTTGGCAAAAACCAAAACCGAAAAAGAAAAAAGGAGACAAAAAGTTAAAAACCCGACCCTTTTTGCCTCCTTCAATACTAATTTAATCTGCATAAAATACTTTATTCAAAAACTATCTCATCAATATAAAACACAGCACCTTCTGGATTTACATCCATATTGGTTGCCCAGGCAAACCCTCCCATGATATAACTCATGTCTTTGCCTTTTAAATCGATTGAGTATTGTTTCCATTCGTTAGTTAAAACAACCGGTCCAATCATGGCGGTATCGCTATCGGAATACCTTCCCATTATACCACCAACCTTGAACTCTTCAATACGCTCTCCTCCTTTTTCGCCTCTTGCCCAAAAGGTAAGCGCTGTGGCGTTAGATAAATCATAACCGCCGTCAATATCTCCCCAGTTATTCGGTGGATTCTGCCAAAACATACCTGCCCAACGAGCACCCTGCGTGGCCTCTGCTGAATAATTAATCTTCACGCAAGTTTTACCTAAATAAGGATTCTCCTCACAGTTTATTTTAAGCTTTATATCACCAAAGTCACCCATCCAACCAGAAGGAATAAAGTGATTGCCGATTGATGAACTATCTGAATATACGTAAAACGGCAATTTTTCAGAACTTTTTGCTTCTGCTTTGAGAGTCGGGTCATTTACAAATTTTATATCATCCAAATAAATCACAGCGCCATCAGGATTAAGATCAGCGTTTACAACAAATGCAAAACCGCCGCTGATATAGGAAAGATCTTCATCCACTAAATTAACCGAATATTCCTGCCATTCGCTAGTTAATTCAATCGGACCGATTTCCACCTCAGCTGTATCTGCATATTGCCCCTTTATGCCGCCGACTTTAATCTTGGATATTGCTTCTGCGCCATTTTCACCTTTGGCCATAAAAGTGAGCTTGTTTAATCCTGTTAAATCAAAACCGCCTTTTTTTGAACCCCAGTTATTCGGCGGGTTCTGCCAAAAGATACCTGCCCAGCCCTGATTCTGCGATCTTTTCCCACTGTAGGTAATCTTTATGGCTGTTCCTCCTGAATAAGGATTATCGGTATTCTGGTCATCTAATCTTAAATCGCCAAAATCACCCATCCATCCAGAAGGCGCAAAGTGGTTGTCGCTTGAATTTTTGTCTGTATAGACATTGAAAGGCTTTACTTCCTGAGCAAATAATTGCGTGCTCAAGAATAAACCTAACAAAGCAACAACCGTAAATGAAGCTATTTTTTTCATACAGCCCCTCCTTTTTGCTTTGTAATTTAATAAAATGTTAGCTAATATTGTTTTCAATACGCGTCCCTCCTTTTTTATCTCCAAGCCTTTTTATAATAAAAGTAGGCTTTTCTCAAATGCCTTAAAAACGGTGAATCATCTCCTTTTCCTTGGCCGCAAACCCCAAGCCATTCCTCATGCATGTAGCCATCGGGAAAAGGACCGGTGAATAAACCTTTTTTATCGTGTACGTAAGGCTCATACGCCTTCCACCATTCATCCAGATACTGAAACACAACTCCGCCTATGGCATTGCCAAAGCCTGGGTCAACTTCAGAATTAATCACTATATCCTCCCAGGTGCCTTTATGATAATCCGCCTGGAAACTTTCCGCTTCTTCGCCGGTTAAATTCTTTCCATATGCTGGACAGCCGTATTCTGTTATGATTGCCGGAATATCTGCATAATCTTTTACGTATTCCCAAAGCCCGCCAAAACCAAAATTGCCCCTATAGGAATTGGTACCGAATATATCGATATCCGGGCAATTCTTGGCAAAAATATCTAAGTATAATGTATCACCGCTGCAGATTCCCACCGGATGTTCCTTATCTATTTTTTTGATTTCCAAAGCAACTTCATTGGCAAACTTAAAGAAACTCTCCGGGTCTTTATCTGCATTGCAAGCTAAGCCGTAGACATTTTCATTTCCTAAAAGCCAATATAAAACAAACGGTTCGTCTTTATATTCTTTAACCATATCTATTACTGACTTGAGCATATTTTCCTGATGTTCGGGATTTGCATAATCCGTGCCTTCTGACCAGCTGGCGCCTGAACCAATGGCGTATTTGCCTAAAAAATCTCCTAAGATAACACGTATGCCATAATCATTGTAAAGCGTGCGCAATAATTCTTTGTTTATCTTTAAGGGATGATGATACAGCCTTATGGTGTTAACACCCATTTCCTTCATCAGCTGAAAATCCCCAATAGGAGTTTTATTTTTATCCGTATCAACGTAAGCATCAAACGGCCCGTCAATTTTTCCATTGTCGTTAGAATCATACTCCATCCAGTTAGTCATTGTGCCTTCATCAGGAGACTCCCCTACGGGGGTTGGCGCATAAGTAATTGCCTTTATCATGTAGGGCTTATCATCCACTAACATCTGCCACTGACCGTCTTCATACTGAACAAGCCTGACTTTACCTTCGCCGCGCTTTTGAATAATTTTCTTATTAAACTTACTCATTACGTCTTTTAAAGCTTTCTTAAAACTAAATTTATTCTTTTGTTTCTGTAAAATACCCGGGTTGACAATAGCGATATCATTGGCCACGTTATTGTCAAAACCGTTGATAATCTGAATTTTTGCATCTTTTAATTCCCAGTTTATTTCCGGGTGAGTGCGCAACAGATACTTTATCTTATAAATCGCTGCTTCTCCTAAATACCACGGAGTATGCCAATATGTCCATCCGTAGCTGGAAGGAAAATGAACTATGATCGAATAATAAGCCTTTATCGCCTGTTTTATAAGACCGCTTTTTTCTAAAATACTTGCGGTATAAAACAGTTTTGTACCCATGGGCTCAGTGGAAGAGGCCCACTTAAAAAACGCAGCCTGCAAATCTTTAGAATGCACAAAATCCCAAACTGAACCGCCGAGCTTGCCAGCACGCCTGTATTCGACAAAAAGAGGATTCCATTTTACGCTTGATGTATTCGGATATACCCCCTCACCGCAGGCAACGGATAACCCCTCCTGGTCTTTTATAATATAGGTATAATCTTTTGTGCCCACATTTTTAAACTCGCCGTATTTTTTATAATCTATAGGCTCATCGATTCCGGCATCATGTAAATCTATTTTTATTATAGGTATAGGTTCTTTTAAAGAATATATATCTTCATTTTTATCCTTAAGACGGTTATTGATTTTATCAATGCTTTCCTGGGCAACCTTAGCCACAGACCAATACCATCCTCTTGGGTCCCATGCCTGGGAAAAAGGATAATTATCCACAACCAACTTGAATTTTTCTTTTGCCTCTTCTAACTGTTCCTGACGCATAAGAGCTTCTGCCTGAATAAAATAACATGTGGCAACATTGTTTAAAACTTCATATGCTTTTACATCGGAGCCTTCAGGCATTTGATTTAAGCTCATCGCCTGAGAATCTGCTTCTTCTTGAAAAAGCTCGATGCAGCGTGAAGTGATTTCAAACACCTTATCAAATTCTCTTTTACCTTGCGCTTCCCAAGCCTTTTTAACAAATTCAGCTGAATCGCTTTGAGCGAAAACGCTTACGGCAAATAATAAACAAAATGTCAGTAAAATAATTTTCTTCATGATTTTATCCAACTACTGCTCCGGCAGTTAATCCTTTAATAATAAACTTCTGCAGGAATAAATAAACAATTAAAATCGGTATTATCGTAATCGTAATACCGGCCATCAACAATGGGTATTCAGTAATATGCGCGCCTTGGAAGACCATCAGACCTCTTTGTAAAGGCATAAGGTTCTTGGATTGTAAGATAATCAATGCCAGAATATACTCGTTCCAGACATTTAAGGTATTATAAATCGTGACCACCCCGATTGCCGGGCGAGCCAAAGGAAACGCCACATGCCACCAGATGCCGATTCTTCCGCAGCCGTCAATACGCGCAGCGTCTTCTAAGTCCCGAGGCAATTTATCAAAGAAAGTTTTAAGCAAGTAGATGCTTAATGAGAGCCCAACGTTAATCATGGAAAAACAATAACCGACTCGCGTATTAGCCAAACCTAATTTTACCAACAACACATATAAAGGAACGAATGACCCAGGAAGCGGGATCATCATCGCCGCTAAAAACACATAAAAAATAAAATCCTTAAACGGAAAATCCAGCCTTGAGAATGCAAATGCCGCTAATGATGAAATAAGCACAATACCCACAACAACCAAAACAGTATACAAAACACTGTTTAAAAAATACATGCTGAAACCGCCTTTACCCCAGGCAATAATAAAATTCTCCCAATGGGCAACTTTCGGCATCAAGCTCATATCCTTAAAAACAGTCTGCTGGGTCTTTAGGGCTGATGAAAGCATCCACAATAAAGGAAAAATACAGCTGACTGCAACTATTATAGGTAAAAAATGAATCGAAATTTCACTAAGTATTCTTTTTATTTTTTCCATTATTCCTGCTTTAAGAATTTTGAAACCCTAATTTGAATAAATGAAATCGTTACCAAAATCATACCGAATATCAATGCCTGCGCACAGGCATAACCGAATTGGCTGTTCTTCATGGAGTTTAATATCCTGATAACCGGCACCTCAGTATGCCCTGCAGGGCCGCCGCCGGTCATAGCAAGTATTAACGCAAAACCCTGCATTGTACCTAGAATAGTAAGTATCATTACCATAATAAACACAGGCACCATCATCGGGATAGTGACATTAACAAACCTTCTCCAGGCATTGGCACCGTCAACATACGCCGCTTCATAAAGCTGTGTAGGTATAGTCTGTAAGCCTGCCAAAAGAATTATAAACGCCCAGCCAAAACCCTTCCATGAATGCACTATGGCAATTGCGGTTAATGCAGTCGATGGCTGAGCCAACCAATCGCTGGCTAATGACCCCAAACCTAGACTAACAAGCCAATGATTTAAAATACCGTAATCGCCGTTATAGATCCATTTCCAGACAAGACCTACAACAATCTCAGAAAGAACAGGCGGAATAAAAAATATCACCCTGTAAATCGAACCGATTCGTAAAGCCTTATCGCAGGCTAAAGCAAGAATCAATGCGATGATATTCTGAAACGTCAATGCCCACAAAGTTATATATCCGGCATTAAGCATCGACGACCACCAGGCCTTATCATCCAAAAACAAATCTTTAAAATTCGCCAGGCCCACAAACTGCATCGTAGGCTGTATACCATCCCAGGAATGAAGACTCAGCTGAAACGTCTTAAAAAACGGATAGATATAAAACGTGCTGAATATCAGAACCGCCGGCAATATAAAGAAATAATTCGATATTCTTTTACTGGACATAAATTATTTTGCTAAAATTTTTTCTTTTACCCTGGCAACTTCCGCCGCCACTTCTTCTGCTGTTTTCTCACCGATTATAATCGACTGTATCCCTTTATCGAAAGTCTCGGTAACCCTTGGAGACTCTTCATAAGGCCAGATATTAGGATGAGTGATACTATTTAAATCATCGGCAAACTGCGATAACACTTTAGGTATTTTTGTTAAAGATTTTTTATTCGAAGGAAGATTTACCGTTTCCTCAATCAAAAACACCTGCTGATCTTCTTCTGTAAGCCACTTTAAAAACTCAACTGCTTTTTCTGCTTTTGGTGAATTTTTATTAACATAAAACGCTGCTCCGGCTGAACCCCAGATAACCATGGGATTTTTCCTCGTTACCGCAGGCAGCATCATCGCACAGTAATCCAAATCAGGATTCATCCCCTTATAAACATTTACACACCAGCTGCCGTTATAAGCAAAGGCTGCTTTTTCATTTGAAAATAGCTGCTCAGCGTATTTATTATCCATTGTAACAACACCCGAAACTAACCCGTCTACATCGCGGATCTCTTCAAAAAGCTTGAATACCTTTATCCAATCCGCATCATTATAGGAAGCATCACCTTTAATCGTTGCCATAACTTTATCTTCACCCATAATGTTAAACGCATAATTTAAAGCAAAGCTATCAATCAGCCATGTTTCTGCCCAACCGCTGGCAAAACCGCCGATATCATTAGCGCGTAGCTTCTTTAAATATTCAATAAACTGATTCCAGCTCTGCGGGGGCCTATTGGGATCAAGGCCTGCCTTTTTAAGTAGGCTTTTATTATAAACCATCTGTACATTCATTAAATCTATCGGAACTGCATATACACCTGCTGAAACCCCAAAGACATTACCGGGCTTAAATTCGCCAAGACTTAATGCCTTATCGAAGATCATACTGCGCCACTTATCGTTATCCTCATTCATATAGCTGGTTAAATCCAACACATGACCTGCCTTTACGAATGAAGCTGCGTCTCTTTTTTTGCCTAAAATTCCGAAAACATCTGGTAAAGTCTTACCTTGTGCGGAAGCAATGATTTTTTGTGAATATACGTCGGAAGGAGTAAAAAGCTCAAACTTTATTTTGGTATTGGTTAACTCTTCGTACTTGGCTGCTAATGTATTAAAAGCATCTTCTCTGTCTGTCATCCAATGCCAGATAACTACTGAATCTGAATCTGCAATTTTATTAAAACTACATCCCCAGTTGCCGATTAAAACAAAACTCAATAAAACTACTAAACAAATTGCCGCCCCTCTTTTTTTAAAACCCATCAAACGCTCCCTTGTTATATATAATATTTAAAAACTTTTTAAAACCTTGCATATAAAAAGTAGTAAAAATTTACCATAGACAGTGCTTGTGGTCAAGTGTTTTATTATTTAATTATTTTGGGATTAGAACATAGGTTTTCGGACTTCCGGCAATCGGAAAATTCGCCAAAGCCTAAACAGATCCACGGAATGAAAACCTACCCCCATGACGTTTTGACCTTCTGGCGCATCCTGCGTCCAGGCAACTTTGCCATAAATGCTATACGGCTGGCGGTTGTCTGGAATCTGTAAAATCAGCCTTACATCATCCTTAAGAGGCGTATTTTTCTTTAAAACAACAGCCATTCCAGCGCCGCAGATATTCCTTGCTTCGCCTTTAATACGCTCTGCGCCCTTTTTGGTTTCAATTTCCACTGGAAAGCTTACATCTATACGCTCAAACTCACGGCGTTCATCACTTGAGTTTGCAGGCATTATACTACCCCCTTATTATTAAGTATACCATATGCTTAGCAAAAAAACAACTTTTTTTAACTCTCCTGCCACCAAGCACTTTTAAACTCATCCTTAAACCTCTGAAACATAAAGTTATACAACTTTTGCTTATCAGGATCTGAAAATCTTGTGAAATTTACCCCTATTTTAAGATTATCTGCCTCTTTAGAGCTCCAAACAGGCTTTGCCCTTACGATTATCTGCGCACCAGGCACAAACCTAAACATAAGCTCTAACTCTTTGTCAAGGTCAAGCTCTCCTTCAAATTTAAGCCTTGTACCAGTTAGGCTAATATCAGATATGGTAGCCTTTTTATCAGCCACCAAACATTCTAGTGAGTCATTGGTGTTAAATCTGCGGGAAAACCTTTT
>JAGYNB010000013.1 GCA_018400015.1 Candidatus Omnitrophota bacterium
TCATGAACTTCACCTATCTTATGCGACCTTCCGGTATAAAATAGTATTCGTTCTGTTAACGTAGTTTTTCCGGCATCGATATGCGCCATGATACCTATATTACGGATCTTGGAAAGATTAACCTCTACTTTTTGTAATGTTTCTTGCTGATTTTCTTGTTCCTTAGCTTCGACCGGTTTTGATTCTACCTCAGGTTCTGACCCATCAACAGCAGGCTCATTTTCGATTAGATTATTATCATCAACCTTTATTTTCTCTTCTGGTTGTTGCTCTTGAAGATCTTTTTCCTCTTTTTTTTCTTTTTCAATTTCTTCTTTTAGCTGATTATTTTCCTGAATAACCTCTTCTTTTGCTTCAAGCTTATTTATTCTTAACGGCTCTGCAGATTTCTCCTGCATATCACTATCTTCAGATTCCCCTTTTTTAATACCTGCATTGATTCTATAAATTTCATCTTCCTGATCTCTGATTTTTTTATCAAGAGACTCAATCCTTTTTTTTGACAGCTTAAACTGATCGTTTATATAATCGTAATCTGACTTTACTTTATTGTATTCGTCTTTTGATATCCATTCGCTTTGCTCTTGTTTTTTCTGCATCTGCGCAATGTTAAGAGTAAGCTCCTTTATCTTCTCATCTTTTGATTTTATCTGCCCTTGGAGCTCCTTAGCTCTATCTTCTAAAACTATTACATTACCCTGAAGTTTCTTTTTCTCTTCTTCAAGGCTAGTTAAACTGCTGTTTAGTTTTTTTATTTCATTTTCGAAGCCAACATTCTTTGAGAATTCAGCTACCAGCTCTTTTTCTTTTTCCTTTAGTATTATTTCCGCTTGTGCTTTATCATCCTTAACCTTCTTAAGCAGATCTTCATCTTTATTAACCCACTCTTCCCGCTTAATCAATTGTTCGTTAAGTTGTTCAATTTCTTTATTTTTTTTATCATGTTCAATAGTAACTTTATTATACCTGTCTTTGTATTCTTTTACTTCAGTAAGCAACTTCTTATTCTGCTCTGATAACTGTAAGATTTTGTCGTCTTTTAAAGAAATTTTATAACTAGTGTTCTTCTCTTCTCTTTTCTTTAATATATTATTTTTTTCATCACTATCCTGCATAATATTAAAAGCATAGATAGAAGAAGCTACCGCCCCCATAAATAAAAACCAAATTAAAGCAATCATCTTAGATTATATATTTTGTCTTTCTTATCAAAGGACGCTTATTGATCAGTTTACTGATTTCTTTTGAAATTCCAGGCTTATTAAGCTTATAATACATATAATTTTTATAACTTTCCACTCCCGGCTGATTATAGGCATTAACATTAAGCAGTTCTCCCTCAAAAGCAGTTGCCTTCTCAAAAAAGAAAAGCAATCCTGCCCAATAATAAGGACTCAATTTAGGCAGGGTTATGGTGCAATTCGGCCGATTTTCCTGGGTAAGCGCCCATTCAGTAGCTTCCTGGGCAAGTCCGATTAATTTCGATAACTTTCTTTTATGTATAAAATCGCCTTTTTTCTCTAATGCTACATCGTTATTAAAATTTGTTACTTTAATAAAAGTGACGGTTTTATTATTAACACCTTCGATATTGTTCTGTTGTATGGAATGAAGGTCATTTGTGCCTCTCGCAGCAATCGGGGTTCTCCCAATAAAAAAAGCTTTTGAACTATCCGGCAACCAACTTTCCACGCCATCTGCGCCAATTTTAATTTTACGTTTAAATTTTTTACCTGTACTTTCTGCTAATAACTGACAATACCAATCTGCTGTAGATTTTAAAGATTCACAAAAAGGCATAAGTATAGCAATATCTTTACTCTTATTTTTATATAACAAATACTGACATACAGCATACATGTAAGCTGGGTTGTTAAATAAATTAGCCCTGGAACAAAGCCTATCCATGTCTTTAGCGCCCTTTAAAACTTCTTTTATCTCAACGCCGATAAGGGCAAGATGAAGTAACCCCATATTAAACTCTGAGTATCTTCCCCCTACCCCTTTTAATAAATCAAGGCTTCTAAAACTTAACTTATCTTTAGCATTTTCAATGTTGGCTTTCCTCCTTAAAGATCCTGATTCCGGATCAGTTATAACAATAATCTGTCTTCCGTAATAAGAACCGATATTCTTCTTAAGCCAATTTTCCACGATTGTAAAAGCACATTTTGTTTCAATAGTCTCACCGGATTTCGAAATAACTACAACAAAAGTCTTTTTGGGGTTAAGTTCCTTTAATAGGACCGAAAGCGTATCTGGGTCCAAATTGTTACCTTCAAAATAAATCCTAGGATATCTCTTTGTTGGTTTGAATTCATTATAATAAGGAATTGTTAAAGCATCCTGAGCTGACTTTAACCCAAGATAAGAACCGCCGATACCTAAAAAAAGTACGTTATCGAATTTTCCAATAATAGATTTGGCTAAATCATTTACCTTTTCTGTATCTTTTTCTGACTGATAAGGCAAACGCGCCCATCCTAGGCCAAGATTAACTCTATTTACTTTACTTTTAAGCAAATTTGATAAATGCCTGTGGCTTTTATTAACCAAAGAAATTATCTTCTTAATATCGCCTGCAGTAATCCCATGTTCCTTACCGATGCTATCTGAGAATAGATTATTAAAATCAAATTTAATCGTTTTCATCTTTTACCTTTCTGATAACATTATTTTAATTATTTTATCACATTTATCCAAAAACGCTTAAATACTTTATTATTTGGACATTGACTTATTATTAAAAATCATTTATTGATATTATTTACATAAGCACAATCTGGATATGGCGGGTCAAATTTTAAAATATCCCTAATAGAGACACAATTAAAGGACTTACCGGAAACTGTCTTCTGCAGCCCGTGCCTATTCTCATAAACACTACAATAATATTTTCCGTTAGTGTCTTTTTTTAAATTAATGCAAGGATCATCAAAAGCCCCGCAACAGGCACCGCACCTTTTACAAAGCCCTTCGTATCTTAATAAATCATCATTTTGCTTTTGGAAATAACTATTTGGCATTTTGTCTTGACCAGACTTGAACTAAAAATGATGCGGTGAAAATACAGATAAATACAAACAATACTGCCGGCAGGGCAACGCGTTCGTTAAAATGTTTCAATGCTAAAACACTTCCCAAGCCTGCATTCTGCATACCTATTTCAATAGATAAAGCCTTTCTTTTAAGGATATCGAAATTAGAACATTTTGCAACCAGATAGCCAAAAATGAGCCCTAGAATATTTAATGATAAAACAGCCAACAGAATCCAATAGTCCATTTTTAAAAGATAGTTTTTATTTAATGCGATAACCAAAGAACAGATAAAAACTATAAATGTTGTAGAGATTGCCGGAAAAACTCTAGTTATAGGCTCTATTTTTTTATTAAAAACTTTTTTCAACCAAAAACCAAAAAACAAAGGCAAAACCACCATCTTTAGGATACTAAAAAACATGCTTAAGAAAGACACATGAAATAACGTCTTTGCCAAAAATAATGTAATCGCCGGAGTCAATATTGGCGACAACAAGCTAGAAACCGTAGTCAAAGATACCGAATAGGCTACATCTGCTTTGGCCAAATAACTTAATACATTACTAGCCATAGCCCCAGGAGCGCTGCCGGTAAGTATAAGCCCTAAAGAAAAATCTTTTGATAATGAGAACAACTTTGAAATCACAAAAGCCAAAAAAGGCATTATCGTAAATTGGGCCGCAACACCGATTAAAACTATCCACCAGCTTTTAAATATATTGATAAAGTCTTCAGTCTTTAAAACCATTCCTATGCCAAACATAGTCAACGCAAAAAACAACTCCATATGTGACTTTAAAGCAATGAATACGGCAGGATAAAAATAAGCTGCCAGACCACCTAATGTAACCCATACGACAAAAAAACGGTTATAAAAACTAATGAATCTATTTATCATGATCCGTTCTTAAACCTTAAAACTATTTGCTTTTTAGCAGAAAATTATCCGGTTATTTTCAACTACGTTTTCTTTGGACACTCACCTGTCCAGCAATAAAGACAAAGTTTTTCTTTTGGTAAGCCTATAGCTTTAACCATATCATCTATGGTCTGAAACCTGAGGGTTGTAACTTCCAAATCTTTTCTTATCCATTCAACCATTTTTCTATATTTTTCTGAAGAAGTGTCAAGATACTCGCTGACATCGTCAATATCTTTACCTTCTAAAGATTTAATTGCTTTACGCGCTGCCAACTCGTTTATGCTGCGCGTTGACAAACAAAACTTACAAGGAAACATTAAGGGCGGACAGGCAGGCCTGACATGGACCTCTTTTACACCTGCATTATGTAACTTTTTAACTGTAAAATTCTTAAGCTGCGTACCGCGCACAATAGAATCTTCGCAAATCACTATCTTACTATCTTTGATTATATCTTCAACAGGAATCAGCTTCATCGTAGCAATTAAATCCCTGGTCTCTTGTGTAGAAGGGGTATAACTCCTGCCATAGCCAGGAGTATATTTAACAAGTGGCCTGCGGTAAGGAACGCCCGACTCCATCGCATAACCTAAAGCATGGGCTATTCCTGAATCCGGAATACCACAAACCATATCAGCTTTTATATCCTTATCTTTTTTGGCCATTGCCCTGCCACAGCGTTCTCTGACGATTTCCACATTGATATTCTCATATTTAGAAGAAGGAAAACCTGTGTATATCCATAAAAATGTACAGATCTGGCTCTTATCAAAAGCAGCATGCTTTGCAATCATACCTTGATTATTAATCAAAATAATCTCTCCTGGGGCAACGAACTTCTCTATCTCAAAACCAAGATTAGTAAAAGCACTTGTTTCCGAAGTAACTGCCCATGCATCTCTTTTTTTGCCAATCGCCAAAGGAGTATATCCAAATTTATCCCTTGCTACATATATACCATCTTCATTTAATAACAAAAGTGAACAAGAACCCTCTATTTCATTAAAAATACTCTGGATGCCGTCAATCAGATTATCCGATTGACTGATTAATTTTGCAACCAATTCAGAACTATTAACACTACTGCCGGTTGCCTCGCTAAAAGAAATTCCTTTTTTGAATAATTTTTTTGCAATCACATCTTTATTCTCGATAATCCCAACCGTAACAATACAAAATTGGCCGAATTTAGAATGAACATAAATCGGCTGTTCGTCATGATCACTAATCACTCCAATGCCTTTATCCCCATGCATAACCTTATAATCATCAAAGAATTTTGACTTAAACTGGCCTTGGCTTATATCATGAATCCTGCGAGTAAAACTTCTTCCTAAAACTGCCATACCGGCATACTCTGTACCCATATGAGAATGATAATCTATTCCATAAAATAAAGTCTTTGCACATTCTTCTTTTGCTACCACGCCAAAAACGCCACTCATTTCCTGTCTCCTTTAAATTTGCCTAACTTAAAAGTAAGCTTTTTATTCATTGAATAAATCTTACCTGCAAACTCCACTTTAAGCTTGCCTGGATTGATAGTTAAAAGTTTTACAGTTATTTGTTTTTTATCTATTAAAAAATGAACTTTAGTTTTTCTATATCGGAGCTTGAATTCTAAAGATTTGATATTATTTATCAGCTTTGGCTTTATAATTATTTTATCATTTTCAAAATCAATACCGGCAAAACCTCTTATTAAAATATCGATCGAACCTCCCATAACCCCTACATGAATACCTTCAGAAGTTGTTCCACCTTGCGTATCCAATATATCAGATTCCAACACTTGTTTAAACAATCTAGAAGACTCTTTCTTTTTATCTAACTGATGCGCAATATAACAATGCACAACCTTGCTCAATGTCGAACCATGAGATGTTCTTTTGACATAATAAATATAATTTTTTCTTATTATCTCTTCATCTATCTTAAATGATAAATTATCAAATATTCTTTTTATCTCTTGCCAAGAAAAAAGATAAAACATCATTAATGTATCTGCCTGCTTGGCAACCTTATATTCATCACAAGATTTACCTTCTGACTTTAAAATCCTATCCAAACGATGGATATCTTTATATTTTCTTCTGTAATACTGCCAATCGAGCTCTTTCAGCTTAAAGTAGCCGTCAAACTGACTTATTATTCCTTGTTTGTTAAATAAAATATCTATATTTTGAGATTGATTTTGCCAGAAACTAATAGTTTTTTCACTTATCTTTATTTTTTTAAAAAGTTTTTTTCTTACGCCTAAAGGTAACATTCCGGCTACTTCTTTGGCAGAGCTTAACACCCAGGAAATCAAAATATTCGTATAGGCATTGTCTTTAAAGCCTGCATACCTTTTAGAAGGAAGTTTCTCGTGGAATTCATCCGGACCCATAAGCCCATAAGTATGATATTTGCTATCGTGTTTTTCATACTTTAATAATGAAGAGGCGAACTTTGCAATTTCAAGAAACATTTCTGCGCCATAGTTAAACAAAAACTCATGATCATAGCTATAATCTACATATTTATAAATATTATAAGCAATAGCGAATGAGACATGACGCTGAATTCTACTATTATCCGCTCCCCATTTTCCAGAAACCGGGTTTAAATGCACTATCTGGGTTTGTTCGTTTCCACTGGATGAACTCTGCCAAGGAAACATCGCCCCCTTATAGCCACTGCCAGAAGCATACATTCTGGCTTGCTTAAGTCTTCTGTAGCGGTAAAGCAAAAATGATTTCGAAATCTGCGGCTGGTGCAAGTTAAAAAAAGGCATTGCAAAGAGCTCATCCCAGAATATATGCCCCCGGTAGGCCTCGCCATGCAATCCTCTTGCGGGAAGACCTGCATCGATTAAGATATTATTGCTTGAAGCGCTTTGCAAAAGATGAAACATATGCAATCTTATAACTTTCTGAACAAAATCATCTCCTTCTAATCTAATATCATACTCCTGCCACAACTTAAACCAGGCAGATCTTTGTTTTCTTTGTAAAGTTTTAAAACTATCTGAATTCTTAACTGTTTCCTTAGAACAAATAAATACATTTTTTATACCAAAATCATTTGAAGTATAGATTGAAACGTTTTTCTCAATTCTGCACGAAGAACGTTTGTTTAAATTGACTACGAATTCCTGTGAAACAACCTCATCTTTTTTTACAATTGCCAAATCCGGATATATTCTTTTATCATTTATAAAGACATCTAACCTCACGGAGGTAGCAATCTTAATCTTTGACTGATTAGTTTTTACTAAAAGAGTGGACAGGTTGCCTTCAGCTGTTGACTTTACAAACTCAAGATGCTTGGAATTTAACTGATTGTAACGGGCAACGTTTTTATTTTCCACTGAACCGTCGATACTAGAAATAATTTTTATGCAACCAGAGTAATTCCGAGGCGTAATCTTATAACTTATGCAGGCTAAATGTGGATTAAATATACTTACAATTCTATTCTCCTGAATTAAAGTAACCTTACCGCTTCTGTCTTTAACTGAATAGATTCTATTTAAAATACCTTCTTTTATATTAAGTGTCTGGGAAAATTCGATTATGTTATTTTTATCCGGCGTCAACCAATCTTCACCATCAATACTAAACTTTATTGGCAGCCAGTTTGGACAATTAACAAAATCATCGTTATAGATTGTCCTACCGGCAATATGCGTAGGAAGTTTGTTATAAACTCCGGCAATATAAGTACCGGGATAATGGACGGAACATTCTGTAGCTTCAACAAAGGCAGCTCTAGTTGCAAAATAACCATTGCCTAATGCACAAAGCGCTTCCCTTAAAGGTTCCTGTGTAGGTGAAAATCTTGAATAATTAAGTTTCCAGGTGGAATCTTTGATTTTTTGCATTCTAACTAGAACTGATTATTGTCTTGAAGAAGTTTTTTACCTCTTCCACAGAAGGCAGCTGAAATAAAGCAGTAGAAATCTTAGTCACATCAGATACCAAAATACCCGTTCCGCGTGTACGGATAGCCCTAAAAGCAAACTCATCTGTAGTATCATCACCAATATAAATAATTGAAGCTTCCTGCCAATTTACCTTCAAAGCTTGCATTATCCAACGAATGGCTCTTCCTTTATCCCAATCAATATCAGGCAAGATCTCAAACACTTTCTTACCGCTTAAAATTCTTAAATTACTGTTATCTTTGATTATCTCATTTACCGCCTTCTCAATTAAATAAACTTCCGTATTGTCAACAAGACGATAATGAGCAGCAACGCTAAATTTCTTCTCTTCAACCAAAACACCTTTTATATTACCGATTGTTTTCTTAAGTTCTTGTGTGACTTTTTCAATCAAAGGCAGAAACCCTTTAACGTGTGGTTCAACCATAGAAAAATCTTTTCCGGCAATATCAAAACCATGACTTCCGGCATAGAATAGATCATCTATTTTAACCAGATTCTGCACATCTTCTCTCATTCGTCCGCTGACTATCGAAACAGTATGCTTTTTGCTTAACTGTTTTACCAAATCACGCATCTCTTCGCTGATGATAGCCAATTCAGGACGTTCAACGATAGGTGTAAGCGTTCCGTCATAATCCAAGAAAAATACAAGACGCTTGCCATTAAAAATGCATTTTTTTGCAGAATGGCTATAACAATGGTTAAGCATAATCGGTTTTTTAATCCTCTGATCTATAACCGTTGCTTCGGGACGTTCCTCCTGGATATCCCAATAATTAATTAAAGATTTTGGCTTTCTGCGGAACCATCTTTCAATCCAGCTTATATTGATTTCCGCTAAATCCTTTACCACTATATCAGCGCCGTTTGTAATAAGTTTTATTTCGTTATTTTTTCTGGCAATACCGATAACCAAACCAAAACCGCCGTTTCTTCCTGCCAAAACCCCAGAAGAAGCATCTTCAATAACAACTGAATCTGCCGGCGTAGCTCCAAGGTTCTTTGCTGCAGCAACAAAAATATCCGGTTCTGGCTTACCTTTAAGATTAAGCTCACTTGAAACAACTCCATCAACTCTGGTTTCTAAAAGATCTTCTATTCCCGCAGTCTGTAAAATCAACTGGCAGTTCTTTGATGAAGACGCCACCCCCACATGAATGCCAGCCTGCTTTAAGGTTCTAATAAACCTTACGGCCGGCTTGTAAACTTTAGGACCTTCTTTATTTAATACATCACTAAATAGTTTATTCTTTTTATTGCCTAAACCACATACCGTTTCTTTATCCGGTTCATCTGCCGGATCACCAAAAGGAATGTCGATATTGCGCGATTCCAAAAAACTTTTCACGCCTTCATAACGAGGCTTACCGTCAACATAAGAAAGATAATCTTCTTCATGAGTAAATTCTTTGAATGGCTCATTATCCCTTTTTTCACGCAGATGCAAATACTCATCAAAGGCCTGTTTCCAAGCTTGAGCGTGAACGAGAGCTGTTTTGGTAATGACCCCGTCCATATCGAAAATAACTGACTTAAAAGAATATTTGCTCATTATTTAACTTTCTTGATCCTTTTATTAATTGGAATATACTTTTTATTTAAAGGCCCTGTGTAGATTGTCCTGGGCCTAAAGATTCTATTATGTTCTAAATATTCTGCAATTCTCGCCACCCATCCTGCAACACGGCTAACGGCAAAAAGTGGCGTAAACATCTCCTGAGAAAAACCAAGACAAGAATAAACAATCCCAGAATAAAAATCAACATTAGGGAATATTTTTTTATCTTTTCCTAAATTTATTACTACCTCATTTTCGAGTGCTTTAGCAATCTCAAAAATCTTTTTATTCTCGCTGCTGCCGCTTGCGTTAACCAAAAATTCTGCCAAAGGACCCAATACGCGTGCTCGCGGGTCATAGGCCTTATAAACCCTGTGGCCAAACCCCATGATTTTTCTTTTTTCGCTACGTGCTTTCTTAAACCAATCTTTGACATTCTCTGGACTGCCGATTTCTAAAAGCATGCTTAAAACTCTCTCGTTTGCACCGCCATGTAGGGGACCGTTTAAAGCCGCTACGCCTGAACCAACTGCAAAATAAATATCGGACAATGTTGATGCTACAACAAGCGAAGCAAAAGTACTGGCATTAATTCCATGATCAGCATGCAATATCAAAATAATATCCATAATCCGCTCTTCAACTGCAGTAGGGCGCTTTCCCGTAATCATATAAATCAGATTTGCCGCATGGCTTAATTCCGGATCAGGCTTTATAACTACTTGAGATGTACGCAGTCTCTCACCAGCTGCTGCAACCGAAGCAACGCTTGAGATCAACCTGCAGCAAGAATCATACCCTGATGGAGAATATAAATTCTTATCCACATTATCAGGTTTTTTTGTGTTTTTAGATTTATCAAACTCATAAATAGCGTGTCTTTCTCCTTTGGGTATTGTCTCCATAGGAATAGAATCTTCATCGGCGCTTATTGCCGAAGTAGTATCAGGTTTATAATCTGGCAGATCAAGATATGTACTTTCTCTTCTTAAAAAATTGGTCCCGATACGCAAAGTGGCCATGGCGTTGGACTCTTTAATCGGAAATTTTCTCAATAATCCTATTGTTCCTGGAATCGAACGAAGCTTGATCAAATCTTTTTTAAAGCTATTAAGCTGCTTTTCACTTGGCAGGGAACCAAATAAAAGCAGATAACAAACTTCTTCATAAGTAGAATACGCGCAAAGATCGAATATATCGTAACCTCTATATATCAACCAACCTTGAGAACCATTGACATAGCCAACCTTACTTTCACAAGCTATGGCACCTTCTAAACCCGGCCCGACAATACACTTTACCGGCCATTTAATATTCTTGGTGAAAGCCGGTTCAGGCACAATACCTTTACCTTCATACGCCTGTTTCTTAGCATTTACCACTAATTCTGTGATTTCTTTAGTATTTTCATGCATATAGTTATCCTTTAAATGATAAATCTTCTTATTTTAAGCCTGTTCATTATAAAACAAACAGTGTTTTTTTTCAACCTCTTTTTGAATATACCTGCGATACTTGATTAAATAAAAAACGCCTCTTCTTACTTTAACACTAAGTAAAAAAAGACGCTTTTTAAAAACCAGCCAAATTGACTAAATTACACCATGATCCAACATTGAATCTGCAACCTTTACAAACCCAGCAATATTCGCTCCCAGAACATAATTACCTGTATAGCCATATTCATTAGAAGCATCTATACACTGTTTATGAATTGCAACCATAATACCCTTTAGTTTCTTATCGACTTCTTCGCTTGTCCAAGCTAGCCTTTGTGAATTCTGACTCATTTCAAGACCTGACGTAGCCACACCACCGGCATTAGCAGCTTTACCCGGACCATAAAGAATCTTCTTCTCTAGGTATACTTTAATTGCTTCTGGTGTTGAAGGCATATTTGCACCTTCTGAAACCAACATACATCCATTTTTGATAAGCGTCTTGGCATCATTTTCATCTATTTCATTTTGTGTTGCACTTGGAAAAGCACAATCACATTTTACGCTCCAAGGCTTTTCACCTTCCTTGTAAGCACATTTGAACTTATCGGCATATTCTTTAATGCGGCCGCGTTTAATATTTTTAAGCTCCATAACAAAGCTAAGCTTTTCTTTGTTTATCCCATCTTTATCATAAATCGTACCGTTTGAATCTGACAGGGTTACGACTTTACCGCCCAGTTGATTAACTTTTTCTACCGTATACTGGGCAACGTTACCGGAACCGGAAACAACCACAGTTTTGCCCTTTAGACTGTCCTTTTTAGTGTTTAACATCTCTTCGGCAAAATACACCGCGCCGTAACCAGTGGCTTCTGGTCTTATCAGCGAACCGCCCCAATTAAGGGCTTTTCCGGTTAATACACCGGTAAACTCATTACGCAATCTCTTATATTGACCAAATAAAAATCCTATTTCACGAGCACCCACTCCAATATCTCCTGCTGGAACATCAGTGTCGGGTCCGATATGGCGAGAAAGCTCAGTCATAAAAGACTGGCAAAAACGCATTACTTCCTGATCAGATTTTCCCTTTGGATCAAAGTCCGATCCTCCTTTACCACCACCCATAGGAAGAGTAGTAAGAGCATTTTTAAATATCTGCTCAAAACCTAAAAACTTCAATATGCTCACATTAACTGACGGGTGAAAACGCAAACCACCCTTATATGGTCCAATTGCACTATTATACTCAATTCTAAAACCGCGGTTGACCTGAACAATACCTTTATCATCAACCCAAGGAACCCTAAAGATTATCTGTCTTTCCGGTTCGATTATTCTTTCTAAGATACGGTTTTCTTCATACTTTTTGTTTTTCTCAATCACCGGTAAAAGAGACTCCAAGACTTCACTAACCGCCTGTAAGAATTCCTTTTCTTCTGGGTTTCTTTTTTTGGCGATCTCCAATACTTTTTCGATATAAGCGTTTTGTTTTGACATAACTTCCTCCTATTTATCTTTGTTTTAAGTATTTATCTATTGCTTTTGCGCTGCGCTTGCCTGCACCCATAGCTGCGATTACCGTTGCCGAACCTGTTGCAATATCTCCTCCGGCATATACACCGTTAATATTTGTTTTGCCGTCTTCATCGGTTTCGATATTGCCTTTTCTGGTAAGTTTCAACCCTTCTATTGTATCCAATAGAAGCGGATTAGAGCCATTACCTATTGCTATTATAACAGTATCCATATCCATCTCAAATTCAGAATCCTTTATGGGTATTGGTCTTCTTCGACCGCTACTATCTTCTTCTCCAAGCTGATTCTTCATGCAAACCAAACTCTTTACATGAGCCTGTTCATCGCCAGTGATCTTAACAGGATTGGTGAGGATATGAAACTTTATTCCTTCTTCTTTTGCATGATGCACTTCATCAATTCTTGCGGGCATTTCTTTTTCCGTCCTGCGATATACTATAAAGACTTCTTCTGCTCCAAGACGTAGTGCGCATCTTGCCGAATCCATTGCTACGTTACCGCCGCCGACAACGGCAATCCTTTTACCGATATTAATCGGCGTATCGTATTCAGGAAACTTATACGCCTTCATAAGATTAACACGGGTTAAAAACTCATTTGCCGAATAAACACCGTTTAAATTTTCACCTTCTATGCCTAAAAAATACGGCAACCCCGCACCTGTCCCGACAAAGAACGCTTCAAAACCGTCTTTTTGAAGCTCTGCGATTGTTTTTATTTTACCGATTATATAGTTATATCTTATTTCGACTCCGAGATTCTTAATAGATTCGACTTCCTTTTCCACAATTGCCTTTGGCAAACGAAATTCCGGTATGCCGTAACTAAGAACTCCTCCTGGTTTATGCAATGCCTCAAATATGGTTACAGAATAGCCTAACTTTGCAAGATCTGCTGCACAAGTTAAGCCTGCGGGACCAGCGCCGATAATAGCCACCTTCTTACCTTGAGTATTGTTTTTAACAAAAGTGGCCTTATTATTTTCATGCTGCATTTGGTAATCAGCGGCAAATCTTTCTAAATTGCCTATATTAACAGGCTCGCCTTTTTTGCCTAACACGCAAAGCTTCTCACACTGGTCTTCCTGAGGGCAAACCCTGCCGCAAACAGCAGGAAGATTATTTGTTTTTTTAATAATCGAACAGGCCTCTAGAAAGCGCTTTTCTTTTATCGCTTTTATAAAAGATGGGATATCGATTTCAGCCGGGCATCCTTTTGCACATGGCGCAACCTTGCACTGCAGGCACCTTGAAGCCTCTTTAACTGCTTCTTCTTCATTATAACCAAAAGGAACTTCCTTAAAATTCCTAATTCTTTCTTTTGGATCTTGCTCTCTCATTTGTATATTTATTTATCTAAACCTATCCTGCAGTTTTTATGGTAATTATCTAATGCTTTGGTTTCTTTATTCTTATAACGTGATTGCCTGCGCATAACATCATCGAAATCAACCAAATGTGCGTCAAACTCAGGCCCGTCAACACAGGTAAATTTAGATTCGCCGGCGTATTTTATCCTGCATCCTCCGCACATACCCGTACCATCGATCATGATCGAATTTAAAGAAACCAGCGTCTTTATAGAAAACGGCTTGGTTAACTGAGCGACCATCTTCATCATTATTAACGGACCTATGGCAAAAACAAGGTCGTATTTATCTTTGCTTAAAAGATCATTTAAAACATCGGTAACAAACCCCTTTTGACCATAAGAACCGTCATCAGTAGCAACATAAACCTTATCAGAAAATTGGCGGATTTCTTCCTCACAAATCACCAGATCTTTAGTTCTCGCGCCGATTATAACCGAAACATCATTACCTGATCCTTTAAAAGCCTTTGCTATCGGATAAGCTTCGGCTGTTCCAACCCCGCCGCCAATACAGATGATCTTACCGATATTGTCGGTTTTTGTCGCATGACCTAATGGACCGGCAATATCAACAATCGAATCTCCTTTTTGCAAAGCGCAAAGCTTTTTAGTGCTTACGCCTATTGCCTGACAGACCACGCTAATCGTTCCTTTATCCTTATTAAAGTCATATATGGTTAAAGGAAACCTCTCACCGGTCTCATCAATTCTTAAAATTACAAACTGACCTGCTTTAGCAGCTAAGGATAGATCCTTGGCCTGGAGCTCCACAAGGCATATTTCACTGTTAAGTTGTCTTTTTTCGACTATTTTATACATTTGTTTTGCCCTCTTTTTAAGCATCAATAGACAAAAAAAATTCTTCCCCTTCCCTTTTACGGGAAAAAGAAGAACATCTTTGTCCTCCTGAAAACATCAATAATACTATACATTTTTCAAGAAATAAGTCAAGTTCTTTATTGTAATTATTTAAGAAAAGTGAACGTTATATTAACAACAGAGCCAACTACAATTGCACTTATAAACATAATCAATGTTAACTTTATTATTGCCTTAATACCAAATTCTTTTAAAAAAATAATAAAACTGGCAATACAGGGAAAAAACATAGCCAAAACTATGCTTCCGACAACAGCTTGCTGGGCAGTTAAATTTAACGGACTAAGCATTCCTACAGCAACGTCTTTTCTTAAAAAACCTACAAGTATAGCTACCACTGCTTCTTTAGGCAAACCCAATAAACCCTGGATAACCGGAGCAGTTACCACTGCAATATAATCAAAAACCTTAAAATAATAAAAGATATTTATGACCAAGATTCCTAAAAACACTACTGGCAAAGCCTCCTTGGCAAAACCCAATACGCGCATCCATAACTTTTTCAGCACGGTCGCTAAAGGCGGCAGTCTGTATGGAGGCACTTCAATCAATAAAGGCGGGCTAAAGCCTTTTATCAGCTTATTCAAAATCAAACCAAGAATAAGCCATACTAAAAATAACACACCGTAGACTATCGCAACATAACCTCCTCCATGTTTACCCACTAAAGCAATAACCATAGCCTGTAAGGCTGCACAAGGAACACCAATTAAAATAAGAGTACTGGCAATAAAACGCTCCCTTTTTGATTCAAGTATTCTTGTTGCCAAAAGCCCGGGCACATTACAACCTAAGCCTAAGAAATTCGGTATGATTGCATACCCGTGTAACCCAAGCCTATGCATTAGATTGTCTAAAAGCACGGCAAATCTGGGCAGGTATCCGACATCTTCTAAAATACCCAATACAAAATAAAAAGCAATAATATAAGGCAGCACCATTGCCAAGGGAACAAATAATCCTGTGCTTAATAATCCAAAAGACTGCAGAAAATCTATTTCACCGGCAATAAGCTTTCCTATTAAAATATCGTGCAAAAAGTTATTATTGCTTAATAAAGAACTTAATTTTGTAAGTATAGGCAGGTAAATATTATTAAACAAAGGGTCAAATAAATAAGCGATTAATCCTTCGCCGATAAACCTGATTACCTTGAAAGCGCTGAATAAAATTAGTAGCGCTATGGGAAAACCCGTAATCGGCTTTACGCTTGCCTCTTCCAAAAGTTGTCTAAAGGTATGATGATGATGGTATAATTTTTGTGAGTTATCGACTATTTTACCAATCTCTTCCCATCTGTGGTCTTCGCTACGGGTGAAAGAATCTTTCTTTTTGGCTTCTTTTGCGCGTTCGAACAGGTTTTTAATGCCTTCGCCGGTAATACCTACGGTAGTTACAACCGGAACATTTAAAAACATCTCCAGTTTTTTAATATCTATCTCAACGCCTCTGTGCTTGGTTTCATCCCAAAGATTAAGCGCCACCACCAAAGGAACCCCGCGCTCAATAAGCTGCAGGGTAAGGTTTAAGTTTCTCTCCAGATTAGTGGCATCAATTATATTAATGACAAGGTCTGCTTCTTTTAAGATTGATACGGCTATTTCATCGGCTTTTGATAATGATTCGAGGCTATATATGCCTGGAAGGTCAATGACCTGGGCTTTTTCTTCCTTGTATTTTGTCCAGCCTTTGGTTATTTCAACAGTAGTACCCGGATAATTGCTGGCAATAACATGCACGCCTGTAATTCTTGAAAAGATTACGCTTTTACCTACATTGGGATTACCCACCAAAACTATATTCATTTTAGGCCTCTACGATAATCTTACCTGCCATACCAAAACCGATTGCAAATTCTGCTGAATTAACCCTAATTGTAACCGGTCCTCTTCCAAAAACAGAACTTACCTTTCTTATTTCTTTCCCGGGCCTTATGCCTAAAGCAATCAACTTCCCAATAACCCCCCTGCCTCCATCGATTCTTAATATAGTAGCGGATTTACCATCTTTTAACTCCAATAACGTAAACTGTTTTACCATGTTTATTCATTCCTTATCTATTATTCTAGAAAATTGTCATTTAATAGATGAGTTTAACACGTATTGTTTTTTATTTCAAGGCAATAATTTTCTATTGAAAAATAACGCATTATTGGTTAATATATAGACAAATTAAACGTAATTCAAGAAAGGACAAATAAATGAGTGTTAAAAAAGTAGTGTTATTAAGACATGGCGAAAGCGTCTGGAATAAGGAGAATAAATTTACCGGATGGACAGATGTTGATTTATCCGAAAAAGGCCTGCAGGAAGCGAAGGAATCAGGGCAAACCTTAAAAAAAAATGGTTATACCTTTGATATTGCCTTTACCTCTGTATTAAAAAGGGCAATAAGAACCTTATGGATAGCTTTAGATGAAATGGACCTAATGTGGATACCAGTTGAAAGAAACTGGCGCCTTAACGAACGCCATTACGGCGCCTTACAAGGCCTGAATAAAGCTGAGATGGCTAAAAAATTCGGTGAAGAACAAGTTCTTATCTGGAGAAGAAGTTATGATACGCCGCCTGATGCCTTAACCAAAGATGATCCGCGCTATCCTGGGCTTGACCCACGATACAAAGATATGGATGGAAAAAACATCCCGTTAACAGAATGCTTAAAAGATACTGTTGCTAGATTCCTGCCCTACTGGCATGAGCGGATTGCACCCACAATCCAATCAGGCAAAAAAGTATTAATTGCCGCACATGGTAATAGCCTTAGAGCCTTGGTAAAATATCTTGATAATATCTCAGAAGAAAAAATAGTTTCTTTAAATATCCCCACAGGCATACCTTTAGTGTATGAGCTGGATGATGATTTAAAACCGATAAAGCATTATTATCTGGGGGATGAAGAAAAGATTAAAAAAGCGGTCTCTTCAGTTGCCAACCAAGGAAAAGCAAAATAACTAGTGTGCGTGAGGTTTTACAACAGGGTCTTTTACGAACAACAGAGGAAATACAATATCGCTGATACAACAAGGAAGCCACACTGCAATAAATAAAAATACAAATATCAAAAATAAATACAACGCTCCAAACCCTCCGCCAGAAGCCATGAGTATGTGAAACAGTGATGCCCAGGTACTGAGCAATACATGGCCCATATGCGGGAATTTTGTCTTAGGGTAAAAATAAGCAATTGTTATTCCGATAATAGCCAAAGGATTTACAATATACCACTTCTCGATAAAACCGATATGCATATGCCTATGTGGCATATCAAGAAGTGTTTCTGCAACATAAGGGATCACTGCATCGCTTAATGTGGCAATCCCAACTGAGCCCACATAACCGATAACCAAAAGCAAAAAAAGACTGCAACGCTTATTATCCGTTGGACACTTGTATTGCTTATAAATCGCCGAAGTTACCAAAGCGCTTAATAACACATGCATAGGATGCAATACATAGTAGATATTAAAAGAAATATTCTTGGGAATGTCTTTGAATAAAACTATCATTACAGCGCCTAATAGTGCACCCAGGGCTGTAAAAGGAATATGACTGCGTAGTTCTTTTATGATCAGGTTTATCATTGTCTAAAATTTATGAAGCCGCTAGATCAATATTATCCGAACAAGCATAACCGGACAACAAAACCATCTAAGTTTTTATTTTACCAAACTATCAAGCAGAAACAAAGTTTTATTTTACACCGACTTTACTGATTTTTATGAATCCGGTGGATTTTCCGACAAACATGACAGCAAACTTATGCATCTCTCGTGTACAACCGACATAAAGCAAATTATTATCTATTTTAATTTAACCTAGCTAAATAATTGCGACAGATAAAATTCTTGTGCGCTTTGATCTCGCGTGCGCGATTTGTAACATTATGATAAATTTCAATAAACGTTTCGCTTATCTTCGCTTCTATATCTTCAAAATATTATCTTTCTTCTGTCTCGGCTTTGTTAGCGTTTATTTCTTTAACTCTTTAATCCGCGTTCTAAAAGATGATCGATTTTATCCATCAGATCATTGCGTTGCTGGTTAGCAAGATCGATCTTGCGTTTTATTTTACCAATATAGGCCAAAGAAACATCTTCCCGGCGCGCTTCATCCTCTAACTGCCAAAGCTCAAAGTTTTTCTTTGTCAATGCTTCTATGCCCCGTGATAGAGAACTGATTTTTCCGATCTTGTTCATCGCTTCAGGTTTATTATAAAGTTTTAGTTTCTCATCTTTTAATACAACCTTGCCCTGATGCGCAATCTTGATAAAATGCTCGATTTCTTTTAAAAGAAATTGTTTTTGCTTTTTTATAATTTCAAGTTTTTTATTTAACTGCTCACGTTTACCCTTACCCGTACGAACCATTTTTTTGATATAAAATTCACGTATTGATTTTATGGAAAGTTTATCTATCATGCTTCCCAGCGTTTCAGCCATTAGCCTACCTCCTTCTTTTTTTGCTATTTACTTTAAGTCCATCCGTGCTTTAATCAAAGCCACGACATCTTCAACCTCAATCCCATGCATGCATGAGCCAAAATCATGTTTTACGCTATCTGTACAACACGAAGGCTTATTGCCCGGATAACACGGCATGCAGGGTAATTTATCCTTTAACGATACAATATTATGCTGATGGAAATAAGGATAAAACCGCTCATACGGAGTCGGCCCATACAAACCGACCGTCTCTATACCCATACAGCTTGCAAGATGCAACAAACTTGAATCCGGGCCGATAAACATTTGACATCGTTTTAATAATGCTTTTGCCTGTCTCAAGGTCGTATTATCCGCAGGAATAATTAAATTTGAAATTTTCCGGGCAAAACGCCTGCCAAATTCATTATCAGGAAACTTACCCAAATTAATCATTTTTATGCCCCATTGCTGATTTAAAATTTCAGCAAGCCTATTCCATTTATCAATCGGCCAGCTTTTAAGCGACCACGCTGCAAGAGGCAATATGCCAATTAATCTATCTTGCGGGGTAGCCCCTCTTAGTTTTAAAAAATCATCACAAAAAATATCATCCTCTCTTTTTACGTTAAAATCAAAAGAAACAACATCAACCTTCAATCCATGTAAACGAAGCATTTCAACACAACAGTCAACAGGATGTTTTTTTACCAATCTAGAAGACTTCGAAACACACCAAACATTCGATGTTCCTAAAAATAGATAATTCAGAGAACCCTTAAATACAATTACCAAATCGAATTTTTCTTTTCTCAAATGCATAGTAAAACGGATACGATTCAATAATCCTCTTTGCCTGCCGTAATGGTCGAAAAGAATAATTTTGTGAATACCGCGATAATCATCGATAACATCTTGACATTTTGAAGATGTTAAAAAAGATATCTTTGCCTCGGGATAATATTTACGCAAAGGATTAACAACCGCCAAATCATAAACAACATCACCGATATTTGAATGTCCGAAAATTAAAATATTTTTAAACATAATGTTTTTTTGTTTTATTGATCAAAAAACTAATCTTAACGAAATACGGCTGTATTTATTCATTATTGTCCAACTCTTTATACTCTGGCGTAAATCGTAACAGATATTTAAGATAACAAAACCGATAAATTTCTGATGCCACAGATTAAACAACCTTTATAAACCTACCGGCAGTTTATGCGATATGAGTTTAGATTTTACAACCTAAAATTTATAATCTCTATAGTTGACAGCTAACATCCTAAAGAACTATTGGGCCTAACCGTA
>JAGYNB010000014.1 GCA_018400015.1 Candidatus Omnitrophota bacterium
TTATCAGGGGATTGTTAAATTGAGCTTACATGTATTGGAGTCAGGTGAGATCAAAGATATTATTGTTTCAGAATCCAGCGGTTATAAAATGCTGGATAAAGCAGCTGTTGATGCAGTAAAATCTTTGGATTGGGTTTCGCCATTTCCTACCAATGTAAATTTAGAAGATATCTGGTTAGATGTACCAATCGTTTACAAGATAGATTAATTTAGCAAGAAAATAATCTCTATGGATCGATGTAAGGTTATCAGTTTATTCAGCACAAAAGGCGGCGTAGGAAAAACCTTTTTAGCAGTTAATATTGCTGTCAGTTTAGTTAAGGATTTTAACGCTAAGGTTGCCCTTTTAGATTTAGATCTGCATGTCCCAGGAGACATGGCCAGGATGCTTGATATTATACCAGAGCGCCCCCTGGCCGAATATATGAGTCTCTACAAGAAAAGACCTGACGACCAAAAACCAGATATAAAAGATTTTGTTATTACCCACGGAAGCGGAGTGGATTTTATCTCAGGTTTGTTAAAACCCCGCCAGGCATCCTATTTTTATCCCGAGCTTATCAAAGTTGCTGTAAGTGAACTTTCCAGAAAATACGATTATGTAATTATCGACGCAGGTAAGATTTTCTCCGACACGCTTTTAGCAACTCTCAACACGTCAAATCTGATCATGATGGTAATCACTCCTGATATTATTTCAGTGTATCAGACAAAATGGGCTTTGGATATGTTGCAATCGCTGCATTTGCCTTTAAAGATGGTTAAATGCGTGTTAAACCGTTCGCAAAGCTTAGGCAGCGTTGACTGGGAAGAGATTAAGTCTATTCTGCCCGTAGATATTATTTCCTATATGCCCTCAGAGGGTAAAGCTGTGGGTTTATCAGTAAATAAAAGAATTCCCGTTGTTTTAGACTCTCCGCGCTCTAAAATTACACAATCGATAAAAGAACTTTGTGAAAAAATCGCCTACGAGGAGAACATTTTTATCTCTCGGCAAGACATAGAAGATATCAATCTGACTGCATACGAGCAAGTTGTCAAACAAAGAGAATTTTGGCAACAGCAGAATATGGCAGAGCCGGTAAAAGTAACCAAAGAACTTGATGAGATCACAGAGCTGAAAAAGCGGGTTCACCACAGACTTATTTCGGAGTTGGATTTAAAACATCTTAATTTGGGTTTAATGGATGCTAATCAAGCCAGGCTTTTGCGTGAAAAAACCGAACGCTCCGTTGCTAATGCAATAGCAGATGAAACAGGTGGGTTGGTAAGCTCTGAAAGTGTAAGGAAACGTTTAATCAAAGAAATCACCGATGAGGCTTTAGGTTTGGGACCTTTGGAGGATTTGATAGCCGATCAGACTATTTCCGATATTTTAGTAAACGGCAAGGACCAGATTTATGTTGAGCGCCACGGTAAACTAGAACTTACCAGTAAACGTTTTATTTCAGATGATCAGGTTAGACAAGTCATAGAGCGTATTATTGCTCCTTTAGGCCGCAGGATTGATGAGTCTGTGCCTATGGTTGATGCAAGGCTTGTAGATGGCTCTCGTGTCAATGCGATAATTCCTCCCTTGTCTTTATCAGGGCCGGTATTGTCCATAAGAAAGTTTGGCGCGGAAAAGTTCGGAATAGAGGATTTAATTAAGTTAAAGACTTTGGATGAACCAATGCGGGATTTTATTCGCGCATGTGTTTTAACCAGGCGTAATATTATTGTTTCCGGAGGTACAGGTTCAGGCAAAACCACAGTTCTTAATACGCTTTCTATGTTTATTCCCATAACCGAGCGTATTGTCACCATTGAAGATGCAGCAGAGTTAAAACTAAAGCAGGAGCATTGGGTACGGCTTGAATCCAGGCCATCGAATATCGAAGGCAAAGGCGCTGTGCCAATAAGGGAATTATTCAGGAACAGTCTTCGTATGAGGCCGGATAGGATTATAATTGGCGAGTGCCGCGGCGGAGAGACTCTAGATATGCTTCAGGCGATGAATACAGGCCATGACGGCTCTTTAACCACAATACACGCCAACTCACCCAGGGATGTCTTAACCAGGCTTGATTCTATGATTCTAATGAGTGGAGTCGAGCTTCCCATAAGGGCAATAAGAGAAATGATTGCATCAGCGATTAATGTTATTATTCATACAGCAAGGCTTTCAGATGGCTCCAGGAAGGTTATTCGAATTTCCGAGATTACCGGCATGGAAGACGATACCCACATAAGCATGAAAGACATTTTTATATTCAAACAGACCGGCATTATTGATGGTGGTGTTATTCAAGGCCATTTTGAGCCAACCGGGCATATTCCTTCATTTATGGACATCATAGATGTCAGCGAATTTCCTATCAGCAGAGACATATTCAAGAAAAATAAATGAGATTAGTCAATACCAGCAAAAATAATTGTTTAGCCAACAATGTTTTAGTGGCTGACAGTTTCTTTCTTCGTTTAAAGGGTCTCTTGGGCAAAAAACAATTAGACCCTGAAATCGCTTTGGTCATTAAGCCAGGTAATAGCATCCACACCTTTTTTATGCAATTTGACATAGATGTATTATTTTTAGATAAACAGTTTAATGTAATTGCTATATTGGAACAACTCAAACCTTTTAGAGTAAGCCCTATTTTCTTTAAGTCCTCAATAGTGGTTGAACTGGCTCCAGGCAAAGCAAAAGCCTTAAATGTCAGCCTAGGTGATAATCTCCAGTTAACCAGTTAACCTACTCAAATAAAAGATTAAAGACAGTTTAATTGATAGTTATTAGTGCTAAGATCGCGCTTTAAATAAACTATACTAAGCAGATCTTGCAAATAAATAATAAATGTGTTATAATTGATAAAACTAATGTCCACTCTACAATATCTATCTTTGTAACTCTTTTATTAACAAATGCTAAGTATTAAAGAATGTCCAGAATACTATTATGGGAAAAACATACAAGCTAAAGCCGTATTTAGTTAAGTTTATCAAAAAACAAAAGTTGAATAACCCAGCATTAAGCTGCAGGTCATTATCTAGTATAATTAATAGAAAATTCGATATAAAAGTATCTAAATCAAGTATAAATAAGTTGTTTATTGAATTAGGCCTTAGCCAGCCGCCAGGAAGAAGAGCAATAAAAATAGAAAGTGGTTCCAGTACGATTTTAGATAATATGGGAATTATCCTTTTAAAAGCTGCAGATCTTTCTTTAGGTTTAAGTGACTATTTAGTTAGCTTGGTCACGCTTCATTTAAGAGAAAGAAATAAAAAGCAGGTGCGCTTAAAAAATGATATAATCCTTTTTTACAGGTTGGTAAGTAATAAATTTATAGAGCCTAAAACAGATATACAAAAAAGCGTAAAGTTTGCCAGTGAAGGTATTTGTTCTAGCAGAGCACTTTATGCTTATCTTACTAGATTACAAGCTGTTACGTCATTATATAGTGATTTTATTGATTCTATTCCCTCTTTTTTAAAGACTATTTCCGGTATAAAAATTGTGGGTAACAAAGGCAGTATTTTTGTAGATTCTAGTATAAAATCTGTGATATTTGATGGCAGATCTTCAAGCCGAGATATTGTAACTTATTACAAGATAAGTAATTACATTAATGAAGAAATACTTAAGAAAAACTGCCCATTAGTGATTTTAAGCAGCAATTCAATGAATGTTTTTCAAGAGGTAGTTTGTAATTTTCTTGGATCAACCAGAATAAAAGCAATTAACTTTGTAGACTCAAACGGAAAAGAAGTTGAAATATTGCCAGTTGAAAACAATCCTTTAAATGCTGTTATCGGTTTGTTCCCACAGGACTTTGCAACAGAACAAAACATTAAACCAATAACTTCTTTTAAATCAGTAGAGGATAGCTTGGGAAATATCAAGTTTATAGCTGAAGGGCAGACAACATTTACGCAACAATTAGTTAATAAAAGGGTTACATTAAGAAGTATAGTTGTACGTAGCTCAGTTTTAGGCATGGAGGAGTTAATACTGCTTACTAATATTGATCAGTCAAAAATGAGCGCAGAGGACATATTTAAATTATTTATTGGTCAATGGTCTAATCCTCAGGATGCATATTATCAGATGAATTCACAAAAAAACAATCTAAATAATCAGTTGTCTAAAGCTGATAACATATTGATATATAATAAGTTAGGAGAAGATAGTATTTTTGACATCATTCTTGAGATCCTCAACTATTATTTTCAGAAACTGTTTTTTTCACCCTCCTGGAAGGTGCGCGGACTTGCTTTTATGAAAGAAAATTTTTATAGCCTGCCAGGAACAGTGAAAACCACCAGCCATAATCAACAAATCAGTCTAAAGATCAAAAGAAACCATTCATTTTTGACTGAAATCGGCTCTGCTTGTGAAAGAATCAATCAAAGTAACCTTAAAAATCAGCAGAAAAGAAAGCTGCAAATCGATCTATCGTTTAAATAGTGTTTTTTACTCATAAAAAAGTTCATAAGTGCTTGAAAGGGATAAGAAAACGCTTTCTTAAAGGCTGTGATTTTTCCTTGACAGCCTGTATACTATATGTTATATTTTAACTGCAGTTTGAATTGGTAACGAAAAGGCAATTCTTAGGACTTTTTAAGATGCGCAAAGCCACGGGTTAAAAGAGTTTTATCTTTCAATTGCCGGGCTACCGAAAACCAGTGGAGAGTTTCGATGCCCGGTTTTTTATTAAGGACTTAATTATGAATTTTAAAAAGTTTTTAAAAAGAAAAAAGGCACAAGCAGTTTTAGAATATCTGATAATTTCAGCAACGATAGCTGCTATAGTTTTAATTGCTTTTGCAAATTATTCAGAAGATTCATTTGTAGTAAAATCAAAGAATTCTTTCACAGACTTTTATCAGCAGGCACGCGGCCGTATTAGTGAAGGTTTTAGGAATCCGGATGTTGCTGATTAAGAGGAGGCAACTGATGAAGAAAAAAGCCCAGAGTTTTATTGAATACGCATTGCTACTTGCGGTCATATCCATGGCATTTATGGCCATGTATACATATGTTGAGCGTTCAGCTAAGGCGAACCTTAAGCTGATGGAAAATAAAGTAAACGCAGAACCAGAGTTGCGCTTTAAGATTTGGTAATCTGCGTTTTTTATTTTTATAAGACTAGGAGGATGTATGATGAAAAAAAGGAACAAAAAGGGTCAAAGCATCTTAGAGTACGTCATAGTTTTAACTGCCGTTGTGGGCGCAATAGCAGCGGGTGTGGCAACTTTTATTTATAATCCAGCTGGCGAAGGCAATCCTGATAGCGGTTTGGCAAATGTTTATAATAATGCAGCAAATAGGATATCATCTTCTACTGCAAGACTTGGTTCGGAATTATTCGAATAAAGGAGGCTAGGTATGATAAGAAACAAAAAAGCACAGAGCACATTGGAATACTTACTTGTTTTAGCAGCTATTGTGGGATTGTTGATTTGGGCAGCTCAGGGTCCGATCGCAGATTCGGTTACTAATATGTTTTCCAATGCAAATAGTACTATTGATACAGCTTCAGATTATCTTAGTGAATAATAAATTGCATTATTGAGGAGGTGCTAAATGTTAAAGAATTTATGTAATAAGAAAGCTCAGAGTACTGCAGAATACGCAGTTTTAATCGGTCTTGTAATTGCTGCTGCTATTGGCATGCAGACATATGTAAAACGCGGTATGCAGGCTAGATTAAGAGCACAAGTTATTAATACGGTTGGAACTATAATTGATGCAGATGATGCGGCAAGTTTAACAGATGCTGATGTTCAGTTTGAACCAACAGGTAAAACCGCAAGAAGTACTCAGGTTATCCAGAGCGAAAGAAATACAGAGACCATGGATTATGGCGGTAGCGTGACAAGAGCAGGTACTCAGATAACAGCTCAAGAAACTGGCGACTACCAAAAATATATTTATGAAGAATTGGATAGCATGCCGATTGAAGATTAAATTAACGGAGGTGTTATATGTTTAACAGAAAGGGTCAAAGTACATTGGAATATGCAGTTATAATCGCTGCGGTCATAGCCGGGTTGGTGGCTATGCAGAAATTCATGACCAGAAGCGTTCAGGGTAAATTGCGTGATTCAGTAAATGATATCGGCGAGCAGTATTCAGCTGGTCATACAGAGAGTGAAACCACAATTAATTATTGGGGAAGTAAGGTTGGCCGTGAGACTTTTGGTTATGATTTGGATACTTCAAGTGGAGAAGTTGGAGCAGATAGCATTGGCCAGCAGGGTTATTATCTTATCAGTCCAAACAGTACCACTACTATTACTAGCGAGAAAGTAGGGGAACTTGGAGATGAAAGTCTGTTTGAGGAAATTGAGGATAGCGCAGTACCAATAGAAGATTAATCAAGGAGGCTTGATATGTGGAAAATTTTTAGAAACAAAAAAGGTCAAAATACAGCAGAATATGCGATTTTATTTGCAATCATCGTAGGTGCTGTTATGGCTATGCAGACATATGTAAAAAGAGGTTTGCAAAAGGGCGTTCAGCACAGAGTTGATCAGGGTCTTAACGCAGAAACAGATGTTAAATCATATGAGCCGTATTATTTAAGAAGCGATTATACGAGCACAACTAGCTATACTGATGCATCAAGTGATTATGAAAGAATTGGCGAGACCGGAGAGGTTGAAAGAGCCTATGGTTTAAAGACAACAACGCGCGTTGGAACGCAGACTGTTAGAGATACAGATTCAATACCAGCAGAAGAATAAGTTAATTAGGGAGGTGTTACATGTTTAATAAAAAAGCCCAAAGTACATTAGAGTATGCGGTTATTATATCGGTTGTTGTGGGAGCGTTACTTGCAATGCGCGTTTTTATGAAGCGCGGCATCGAAGGCAAACTTCATGATGCGGCAAATGATATTGGTGATCAGTTTGATGCCAGTGAAAGCTATATCTATAAAGAAGACTCCAGAACCGGCAGGACCGTAAGTTATACCAATGACGGCCAGAATGCGACATATACGGATAATATGGTTTCAACCCGTGCAGGTAGTGAAGCGGTAAATGAATGGTAAGATGCACCTATAAAGGAAAATATGATGATCTTATATAAAAGAGCCCAGAGTTTTGTAGATTACGTATTAATAATTTCTATTATAGGGATTTTGTTTGCCGGTATCCAGGTGTATTTGCAGCGGGGGGTTCAGGCACATATTAAGTTGCACGCAGATACTCTTGGTGTTCAGGATGATTGGATTGAATATGATAATGGCGCTTATGACACCTATTGGGAAAGTTCTACTGAGACTGGAAGCACACAAAAGACAGAATACGCAACTACGCCTGGTGCGCAGAAGTACGGATATGAAAAAGACCTGCAAAGACAAAAAGAATCTTCACAGTTTACTAGGTCAGATACGAAAAAAGAATGGTAATAAAATGAAAAAGAAAAACAAAGCACAGACTATTATTGAATACGCAGTATTTATTGTTTTTCTTGTGGCAGCAATAGTTGCCATGCAGATATATTTTAAAAGAGGCATCCAGGGCCGTATTCGTCAGTCAGCAGATGACATAGGCCCGCAGTACGATCCGGAAAATACAATTAGTAATTTTCAGACGACTAGAAGCGCAAGCAGTAGTTCTGAGCATGGAGTTGAACAGCCGGCTGACTGGACAGGGTTAATTTCTGGCAGACAGTATTATGTTACTACAACCACAGAGTCCAATGAGTCTATTTCCAGAACCGGAGAAGAACAGATTATAGGAAATTAATATGTTAAAACATACCAATAAAGCACAGGCATTACTTGAACTGGCAGTTTTATCAGCAATACTGATATTTGCCATAGGTGCTCTTGTGTCAATCGGTATAAGCTATAATCGCAACCAGGAGTTAAGTATGCGCGCACACCGCAATGCAATGGCTATGGCATACAATCCTGTATTCAGAGAACATACGCGGCAGATAAATATGACCATGGTTGAAGATCAGCCTACTGTGGAAACCACAGGAAGCAGCAGGCAAAAGGCATTAGTTCCTTATATGTCTTCAGCAGGAGGTGTGTGGAGCAACAAGATTTATTATGATTACGAACTTATTAATTTAAAAAAGGTAGACTTAGGTAGCTGGGGAGGAATTAGGGATTTTCTTGATGATCTTACTGTAAGTTATTTGGATCTGCCTTCAACCCAGTATTTGATAAATGAAAAATTGCATTATTTACCCACAGGAATGTATTCAACTTCTCCGATTAGAATGTCTGTTCTTAACTGTGGGATAAAACATGAAGACATGTACGAATATCTTAGCAATGGTGAAGGTGTAAAGGGCTTAACGTGTTTTCCAATGCCTGGAATTACAAGCTGGGTAAAATGCATTGTGCCAGCAAAGAAGATAGATGAGGGTGATAGGCTTGATATTGATGGAGATGGAAAAGAAGAGTTGATATTGGATAAGCTGAGCTTAAAAGAAATAACGAAAGCGCTTGAAATAGGTGAATATCTTCCTTCTTTCGTTACAGATTTTTTTGACGATAAGTCTGTATTTTTAGTGTTGGATGATCAAGAAGGCCTTGTTGATATGACTAAAGATAGCAAAGACATAATTGCGAACGACCTTTATTATCAATTGCATCCGGGAGAAGATTACGAATCTGTGTCCCAAGGCATGCAAGGTAAGTATAGACAGGATAATGTTCTTGATGAAGCAACGCTTTTAGTGAGCGAGAATCAAAACGAGACGGTTAATCAGTGGGAAACAGATTCAGGTTCAGAGGTTACGCATTACATAAAATATAATGACACAGGTCGAGTTGGATCTGTAGTAGAGCAAATTCGAGAAAGACTGGAAGAGGCCGGGCTTAATTTTGAAATGCCGGGCGAGGAACTTTCAAAAATTATGGCGCAGAATGAATTGGTTTTATGGAGGACGCCAAAATAATGAAAAGAAAAAATATTAAAGCACAGGCTGCGATTGAGTTTAGTTTGGCGTTGATAGTGCTGTTTATATTTTTATTGGGCGCTTTCAGATTATTTGTATGGCTTAATAGAAATTTAGTATATCGTCAGGAAAATTACGCAGCTACAAGGCGCTTGGCAGGCGATCCTCGTGTTATGAGAACGCAGAATCCTGTAGCGCTTAGTCTTTATGCAGATGAGGAAGCAGCAACTGCAAGTTATAAGAATGCATTGAAAAATATCGTAGTCAATGAATTTTATGTTGATAAAGATAGGCTCCCTCTTGAGAATAGATTAACTCATGATGTTTTAACGGCTGCGACAGAAGATGAGTTAAACAGGTCCAGGGCTCCGGGAATGGCTTATGGTTTGCACGATTATAAGAAGTTTGAGATGTTCTCAGGAGCAGAATAGGAAAAGGTTATGTTCAGTGAACCTAAAATTTTGGGGCAAAGAAAAAGGAACGGACAGATACTTGCGATATTTATCGTGGTTCTGGCTGCAATATTCATTATGATTGCGATAACGTTTTCCTTAGGCAGAATGTCTATTAGAAAGACCGCTGTTGAGAATGTAGCCGACAGTACTGCTTTAATGCTCGCATCGCATTTAGGTAGTTATGCAAAATTGTTATCGGATAAGTATGTACGCGGAGGAATAAAGGTTTGTCATTTTAGCTGGTCGGATTTATTTAAGATTATTATTACAATTGTTATAATTGTTATTGCTATATTCGTTAGTATCGTTACTGTAAGCGCAGGAGGAGAGGCGACTTGGCCTTGGGTTGTTGGAATGATTGTTTCTATAATCGCAGCTGCGGCTAACATAACAGGTACAACTCTTTATTTTGCAAAAACATCTCCTGGCGTGATGAATACTATTTCTAGGCAATTTAAGAAAATGGGAAGAAAGATGCAGTTTAAAGAAGCCGCTGTTTACCATGCGTTATCTAAAGTTGTCGATGACCCTGTTATGGTTACAGATATTTATGATTTTGATGAGGACGGGCTGATTACGGATACTCTTCCCAGGTTTAATTTTTGGTATACAAAAAGAGCAAAGGCAATTGCTGCGGGATACTATACAGCTATATCAGATGTTATTGACGAAATCAATATTGGTTCTACGGGGTTGGAAAATATTCTTAATACTTTACAGAATCTTGTTGAGAATGCAAAGGGAAGTCTTGTTGATGCTACTCGTTCTGCGCAATCTGGGTCTTTGAAGAATCCTTTAAGTTACATTGTGTTGGCTTTTCCAACACAACTTGTAGAAGATATATTCGATCCGGATTCAGTAGATATTCCAACCCAAGTTTATGATTGTTTACCTGAGGATATTCGTGATTGGGTTGATGAGTATCAAGAGTGGAAAGATGGAGGTTCTGTTGGCGAAGCACCAACTTTAAGTATAGGTTTAGATATACTTAACGATTTAGGAGATACTTTATCATGTTTTTCCGATTTGTATGGTAATTATTTGCCAACCTGGCTTCTTGGCGGTTATCCCAATGACCCGCCAGAGTGTTCCTCCGAAGTTCTTTGTACTGAAGAAATCGCTACGGCAATGGACGATTTGTTTTATAATGATAAATTTGATTCTTTGATATTTACTCTTGATTATACGGTTGAGTGGGCAAATGCTTTTGTAGATCAGGTTGTTGATGAGGGTAATCACGCGATTATAGATACAATTGATTTTTGGGCTCCTATGCTTTATTGCGGGGGTGAAGGAGAAGAATATTTAGAAGCAGATGATTCTTGTTCCTGCCTCTATCATTTATTTGAAGAAGCACAAGGCAATATTGCAGATATTATGGTAGTTTTACCTATCGTTGCCGGATTAGAGGCTTTGGTTGGCAATGAGGCAGTGGCAGCTGATATTTTAGCTCTTGAAACAGAAATGGCAGCGTTATGGACTGCTTTAGAAACCCTGCAGGCAGGCGTTAAGCTTATTTACGAAAAAATTGCTCCTTGGTTAGCGTTTATTCCCACAGATGATAAATACATCTGGAATGATAGTCGCGGATGGCATTATGTGAATGTTTATGTAGGAGGTTTTAAAGTGCCTTCAATCAGAGTATATAGAAAAGGATGTTGTACTAGATGTGTAAAGTTAAGCAGGTATGAAGGCACTGCCAATATTGGTATAAGTAGGCGAGATGCACCAATGGAAGATGAGCTTCTTAGTTGGCCAGATCCTTTAGATACAGTTGATTGGAGTAGATATGGTTTAGGTAAGGATTTTATAGAAGATGTAATAGGCGATAGCGAGATGCCTGATTATAACTGGGATGTTTTTAGTCCTAGAGGCGAAAACCCTGACTCTACAGTTTATTTTGGCAATAATGAAAGCAGGCCTTTATGGACTTTTGATGAAGAAGAGCATACGATTGCAAGTTATGCCAGAGCTTCCTGGCGTTTTAAACCTATGGACAGGATCGCTTTAATTTGCACGGACAGAGACGGTATGGCTTGCGTAACAGGTGAGTTAGACCCAGGGTGGTTAAAGTAAAGATAAATATATGAAAAATAAAATTATTAATAAAAAAGCATCCTTATTCATAGAATACGCACTCTTGGTGGCAATAGTTGCTGCTGCTTTTATTGCCATGGCAGGATACATCAAAGGTTCTGTTTGTGGTGCGTGGAAGGATAATGCAGATAGTTTTGGTTACGGTTTGCAGTACGAACCAGGCGTAACTGAGGTTGAGGTAATAACAGAATAGAGGTAAAGTATGATAGTTTTAGTATTTTTATTATTATTTATTTCAATAATCTTAATAGTGAATGAGTTCATTCCTATTAGTTATATTCTGTTTAAGTCTTGGCATACTAAAAAGACAGAAGAGACAACGCAGAGTTTAGACAGGATGTTTTACCGCGTGTCTCAAAAAAGAATTACGATTTTACTTATTAGCGCACCGCTTGTTTTAGGGATTTTAGGCTTTATGTTTACTTCTCAAGCCATAGGTTTGATTGTCGGTGTTATTGTGGGAGCGATATTACCTACGATTATCATGAAGCAGCTTGAAGGGCGCAGAATTCGTTCATTTGAAAATCAGCTTGTTGACGGCATGATGATAATCTCATCTTCTTTAAAAGCGGGTTTAAGTTTGCTGCAGGCAATAGAATCTTTAGTTGAAGAGATGCCTGCTCCGATTGCGCAGGAGTTCGGTCTTTTGGTTAACGAGAACCGTATGGGTGTTCCTTTTGAAGAATGTGCGAAACATTTGCAAAAAAGAGTTAAATCAGAAGATCTTGATATGACAGTAACAGCGATTTTGGTTGCAAGGGAAACCGGAGGCGACCTAACCGAGACTTTTTCACAGCTTGTATACACCATACGCGAGAAGAAGAAACTCGACAGGCGCGTAAGGACGTTGACAGTCCAAGGTAGAATGCAGGGTGTGATTATGGCGCTTCTTCCGATTGTGTTTGCGATATTTGTTTATAATCTTAATCCGCATACGTTTGACGTAATGGTTAAAGATAATGTAGGTAGAATGCTTTTAGGGTATGCTTTTGTATCCCAAGTTATAGGAATGATTCTTATTAAGAAATTATCAGAAGTGGATTTTTAAAAAGGAGACACCATGATAGCAATCTTATTGTTACTTTTTTATCTGGCGATATTCATGATTGGCTATAGTTTTTACATGGCCAGATCTCCTGAGGTGGAAACTATATCTTTGCCTAAAGATATGCGCGAGAAAAATAATGTGTCTTTAATCAGCTATGTAAGGCCGGTTTTAAAAGTATTCGCTCCTGTATTTGACAGGATTGAAAAAATCAATATCTTGCAGGCTTATAATAGGAGGCTTTTAATGGCAGGCGCTCCAATGAGATTAGCGGAATTTGCAATTATAAAGGCGCTTTGCATGGTTCTGGGTTTAGCTATTGGAATTGTGTTTAGAATGGAACCGCCAATAATGTTGATTATGTTGATGGTCGGATTTTTTATACCGGATTTATGGGTCAATAGAATTATTAAAACGCGCCATAAATTGATATCAAAAGATTTACCGATTGTTATAGACTTATTAAAGCTTTGCGTTGGTGCCGGTATGGATTTTATGTTGGCAGTTCAAAGAGTAATAAGTGATTTTAGGCCTTCTCCTTTGGTGGAAGAGTTGAAGTTGGTATATCAGGAAACTCAGATGGGAAAACCCAGACGTGAGGCATTAAAGAATATGGCAACAAGGATTAATCTTCCTGAGATATCAAGTTTTGTAAGAACCCTTGTTCAGGCAGGACGCATGGGTTCTCCTATTGGAGAAGCGTTAAAGATACAGTCAGAGGATATAAGACTTACAAGATTTCAAAGAGGAGAAGAGGCAGCACTTAAAGCTCCGATAAAGTTATTATTTCCTCTTGTCGCATGCATTTTACCAGTAGTTTTAATCATTGTAGGCGGTCCGATACTTTTAACGTTTATAAGAGGAGATGCGTTAAAATTTTAGGGGGCAAAAGATGAAAAAAACTAGACTAAGAAGATTTCTAAAAATTACAGCAATAATAACTCTAGCGGTATTTTTGTGCCAGAGCAGTGCATTTGCTTTAAGTGTAGAAAAAGAAAATCTTTGGTTTGATAAAAGCAATGCCTGGACAGGCGGCGGAAAACAGCTTGCTATTACCGTAGGTACTGCACTTGTAACATGGGGTGCATGTTCTGCTATTAGTTCTGCTGCAGGAGCAGGAGCAGGAGCAGGAGCAGGAGCGGGAACAGGAGCTGCTGCTGGCGAAACAGCAGGAACTCTTGCGTCCTTTGGTTCTGCAATAATGAAAGGAATAGATGCTGTTGCTGCTGCAGGACCTTGGACTAGCATGCAAAATAGTTTTGTTAGTTATGCCGGAGGCCAGGGCTTAGGGGATATTGCTGTTGCTACTAAAATGTCTCCTACGACAGCAAAGTATTTTACTTCTTTTGGTTCCAATGTTATCGGTTTAGGTATGGGTGCTGCAAATTTTGCTGAAGCTACAAATTTTGCAGGATTAAGTGGCGGGTTAAAAGCAGCAGGAGTCGTAACTGCTTCTGCCGCAGCGAAGACAGCTATTGAGGTGAATATAAAAAATCCTTATGTTGCTAATTTTGCTGGTTTTGTAGGAGGTTTAGCTACTCAGCATGCTGTAACCGGCGCATTGGGTGGTTATACTGTTAATGGGCAAACCTCATCTGGTTTTAGTGGCATGGGTAAAGGAATTGTTCATGGAGCAAAGCGTGATTGGATTCCTGTTACTGGCTATGCAGTATTTACCGGTGTTAGCGAATTAGGCAGGCACGTAGGGTTAGATACTCACTTAGCTAATGCCGTAGGCCAGGTCGGTTCAAGTATTACTAACGTTGCTTTAAGAGCAGGCTTTGATGAAGGAAGTAAGTTTTATAAAAGTCTTCACGCAGTTGATGACATGAATGCAGAGCGTAAAGATTATGCCAGCGCTGCTCCTGCCAGGGTAAAGATGTTAAGCCAAGAACCAATAACTGGTGATTTGGATACATTCTTGGAGAGTAATCGATTGGTTGAAAATCAAGCTATATATGTTGCCGATGACGGAAAGGCTTTTCTTCAAACATATCATACAAACGGTGCACCTTGGGAGGCTTATGCAAGGACGATCGCACCGGTTGGTCCAACTGAAGCAGGTTTTAGTCCAACTAAAGCAGGTATTTGGGGAGATATTGTAAAGGATACTTTAATTAAGAGCACAGTTAATGCCAGTATTGATTATGCTGTGAATAGGACTTTTGACGGAGATAGTCTTCAGGGTGTTGCAGCTTTAGGGGTATCTTCATTGGCTAAAGGAGTTGTTGGTTATGCTTTAGGAGAAGGTATGGGTATAGAAGCATTCAGGAATCCGCCTCTTAAAACTGATCGGGTTGAATTATCCGAAAGCAAAGAGATTGTTTTGAGTAAGTTTGATATGGATACTATTAAGGACAATCAAGGCTTGTATTATGCAAAGGACGGCACAGTGCATCTTGAAACATATAAAGAGGGTAGTTCTCCTGAGGATGTGCTTGCAATTGCAAGAAGCGACCATTTTGATGTTAAGCCTGGTAGCAATATGCTTCCTGTTGCTTTACCCAAAGGTGCTTTAGGTGTTGTAAATGCTGTGGCGATTTCATTTGATAATGCTATTAATGATTTTGCCGGAGTAAATGGCAATTCTATCAAGGTTAATGGTGCGCGTTTTAACTACGACGCAGATAATGTAAATCAAGACTATCAAAGCTATAGGTCGGCTGTAGAATTAGCCAATAAAGCAAGACGTGCAGCAAGCCAGGGGTTCTTTGGAGCTGTTGAGGGAGATTTAGTTAGTTCTTTCAAGGACGGGATAACAGATTCTGTTGTTTCTACAGCTATGCCGGCAGTAGACATGGTTAAGCCTGAAATCAATGATTTGAATTCGGCAACTAGATATTATCGCCGAGAGGAAGCAAGATTAAACAATCTTAAAAATAATAAACCAGACGTCTGGCAGGCAATTAATAAACGTCAGGCCAATCTAGGGCGTGAACTAAGCCCTGTAGAAATTGACAGGCTTATTACAGAACTTTCTTTTGTGCAAACGCCTTTTGGGCCTTCTACTGTTATTGAGGAGGATATACCATTATCAGCTATGAATAAGGAATTGCCTTTATCTATCAATACAAATACAAAGTCAACCAGTGCATATTATGACGATGCAGCGATATTAAAAAGAGATCAAGCTTCTGGCGGGCCATTTTATCTGCGTACAGGAGAACCTAAATATCGGGCACCTATGGATGTAAAAATACCAGATATTATGGATATCAAGATGAATATACCAGAAGCGGTAGCTAAATAGTTGTATAGAATTGACTATGAAGAAGTAAAGTGCACATAAAAAAATAAAAATGAGACTCCAGAACAAAAAGACAATTTGGGGTATAGAGGGGGAGCAGTTTTTAGTAAATAATATATATATTATATACCCTATAAATATAAGAAAATGCTAAACGAAAAACTTAACGCACAGCCTAAAGAGGAATTTAAATCCAAGTTTAGTCTTTGGATTAAAGTGGCTGCCCTTATTGTGCTCTGTGCATTTATTCCAGAGCAGGTGGCATGGGCAACGCATTTTAATCCTATTGCCTTCTTGCAGAATGCTGGAATCTATGCACCTTCTTTAAGTGATTTAAACACCTTGGATGTCCCCCTTACTGTAAAGAATATTTTAAAAGATATTGAAGGCAAGAATATAAATGCCATAAAATTAAAAGATGACCTGGTGCTTGAGTTTGATAAGCCAATTGATTTATCCGCTGAAAGCATTGAACAGGTCTATCAGTGGTTGAAAGGAAAGACTTGCGGTTCAAAGGCATTGTTTGAATTCTTAAACTACAAAGAAAAGCCGGTTATCAAAGATGACATTGCCGTACGCGCTTTGACAGTGGATATTTTAGAAGGCATTACCAAGCCTGTTGGCAACCCAGAAGTGATTAAAAACTCTCTTTATTCCCTGCAGAGAACCGCAGAGTTTTTTGATATTAATACAGTTGCTATTAAGATAGACAAAGACAGGCTTAGTGAGATTGCCAATAATCCTTTTGTGGCGCATTTATCATACGGCCATTTTATATTCATCTCCAGAATGGATGATGACAAGGTTTATTATATATCTGATGAAAAAGAAGAGTTTATTCCAAAAGAAAAATTCCTGGAAGATTTTAGCGGATATGGTTTGGTGGAATTACCCAATCTAAAAGATTTAAGTCTTGTTATTACAGATACCCAGGCCAAGAAGGTTATGGGTGCTTATGAGGATGATTACGGTTATAGCTATGAAGGTTATGATGATTATGGTAATGGGGTTAGTTATGATGTGGATTATGATGTTGGTATGAGCTATGATGTTCCAAGTTATAATGTTACTCCTGTTCCGGGAACATATAATCCAGCAATAAGCTACAATCCTTCTTATAGCTCTAATGTAGATTATTATGATTCAGATTCTGATTCAGTAAATAATTATAAGGCACCTGTTGATAATGATAATTCAATAGAGAAATATATTCCTGATTATGGATACGCTGATTACAATGTTGATCTCTCTGGGGCGGCTATCTACAATCAGTCAGGTAAGTTGGTTGGGACATGGGATTCTTCTTCTGGTTATTCTGCTCCAAAAACACCTAATTATAACTATGATGTTCCTAAAAATTATGCTCCGGCAGCAAAATACAATTCTGCAGTGAACGCGTATGATTCTATGAGTATGCCAAAAGTAAGTGGCAGTTATTGGGAAAAGGCAGACGGTTATTATAAGGCAGATCTTCCAAGTGGCGGTATGGCCACATTGGATTTTGATAAGAAACAAGGTTCGATTATTGCAAACGGAGGCGCTTGGGCTGGAAACTATAATTTTGATAGTAAAAATAGAACCATAACCTCCAGTACGGTAAAGGCCGATGTTTATCGTGATTTCAGTATAGACAGTCCCGGTATGCCTGGAAAATTTAGTGCGAATGGTATTATAAATAATCGTGCTTCATTTGGCGCAGAGAAGTTTTCTAAGGGCGTAAATAATGATAGTGCTGCTTTTGATGCGATAAAAATAGGTGCTTTTAATAAAGCTTCTAATATGGAAATCTTATCTGGCGGTAAGGTCCAGGCTTCATATACCGCTTCTTCTGATTTAAGTAAAGGAACAGGTTATGTAGCCCAAGATATAAAAGCAGGTATTTATGATACAGGCGGTGCGGTTACTGATTCATCTGCCTGGAGTCATGCTCCTAAATTCTTTGATGTAAAAGTCAGCCCTGTAACAGATGGCGGTATTAATTATAAGTTTGATACAGATAAGTCTTTTAAGATAAAAGAGTTTTCTATTGATAGCTCAGGTCAGGCAACTAAACCTACGGCTGAGTATACAGGCTTTAGAGGGACTATTGAGTCTATAGTAACAAACAGTTCTTTGCCTGCGGTTACTTCTGGTTTTGAGGGTGTGGTATTAAATGATCAGCTTATTGGTAAGGCTTTGCCATATTCTTATACTTCAAATGTAAAACTTGATAACCAGGTTTATATTCCTGCTTTAGGTTCTCAGAAAGGCAATACTCCTGGTGGATTTCCGGCAGATACCTTTGGCAGTACAACAGCCAGAATCATAAATCCAAACAATATTACTTCTGTATTATCACTTAATTTAGAAAACATAAGTGATCAGGCAATTGTAATTAATAAGCCTGTTCTTCCTGTAGGCAGCGAGTTAAGAGCCACTACAGCAGTTCAACCCGGTGATGTTGGCGATGGCCACAGGCATAGTTATGAGAATGCTAAATTCTTGTTTGAGTCTGACAATAGAATTCATACGGATAGATTGTTAGACCTTACAGGCCAAAGAATAGATATCAATGCCCAGACATTTGCCGGAAGGGCTAATATTGATACGGTAAAAGGCAAAGGTGTAATAGAAGGTTTTGTTGATGCTAGAGCCAAAATAGGTGAGATTATATTAGCAAAAGATAAATGGCAGGTAAGTGGTGGAATTTCACAGGTCGAGCAGGGCAGTAATTTAACAAGTGGAATCGCTGCAGAACAAAGACAGACTCCGATTACAAAGGTTTGGTCTAATGCACAAGGACAGTGGGGTTTTGTAGCAATGCCAAAAGATGCAACAGGGCTAGATTCAATCGTTCATGGTCAAGCTGTGTTAGGCACAAAACTTCCTAAGGCCAATGCAATAACACATAAAGAAGAGCAGGTTACGCCAACAGCATATGAAAGTATAAGATTAGCAGATGGCCAGCAGCCCTTAAATGTATTAGGCGTTGATAAGTCAGAAAATATTCTTTTTGGCAAAGACAGCCAGTTGCATTTAGCTGTTACCACAGACCAAGATGGGTCTAACTTAAGGTTTACTTCCTTAGCTGGAATTCCTGGAACAAGCTTTACTCTTCCTGATCAGATCACTTTAGGTAACACACAGTATACTAATTTGTTAGGCGTGGATATCACAGTTAATAAAGATGGAATCTTAACGCCTGTCTACGAAGCAAAGTCCGGAGAACAGGCATTAGCAAAATCCACCAATTTTTATTCTGATCTTAATGGAGTGGAAGCTTCAAAAGCATACATTACAGCTGGCAAAACTGTTGATATAGTTAATGGCCAAACAAAAGATTTGCAATACAAGAGTGCATTAAGACTTGATGAAAATAAAAATAGCTGGGGTTTAGCGTTTGATAAGTTTGATGTTAAAGGATTCTTAGCAAGCGGCGCTAATTTAGAAGAACAGGCTCCAATTATTGGTTTTAAGAAAAGAGGAGAAACTTTTTCTATAGTTGCACAACCTCAGGATAATGCCGGCAGCAGAATTATTGAAACACCAACTATATTAAAACAGTATTTACCTAAAGAAAAAACAGATTCTGTTATTAGCGATGCAACTAAATATACAGGCCTTAAGTTAAAAAATAATGAGCAGACGATAAATATAATTTCTAAAACTCAAGATGGCAATTTAGTTTTAGGTAAAGGCACCAATTTAGAATTGCTTTATTCTGCAACAGGCGATAAACAAGAATTCTTATCAATGTCTGGCACGCCGGGCACCACTTATAATATTGCAGGTAATGTAAATATAGATAGCAGTTTAAATAATATTTCAAGCATTGATATTACCACTAATGAAAATGGAATAATTACTCCTATCTATAATCAAAAGTCTATTGTTCCAACACCGAAATCAGAAGATACTTTAGGTCCGGGTCTTGCTTTTGATAAGAAGAGTTCAACTCTTTATGTTACTACTACCGATTATACTAGCGTATTGGATACCCCAGAAGAAAAGTCAATCACATATAAAGATGGTCGTGTAATAGATTTAACAAGTTTAAAGATTAAAAATATAGTTCTTCCTAAATTTAACCTTGTTAATCCGTTTGATAAAGATAGAAAACCAAGAGATATAGAAAGTATTAGAGCAGAAAGACAGCAGAGAGGTTGGCAGGAAAAAGATGCACAAGGTAATAGAATCTTCGGCCGCTTTAGTAGTATTGATTCACAATCAGAAAAAGGCAGCAATGGGCAGCTTTTAGGAACCTCTAGTTATGACCCGGCTTTTAGAGAGCTTACCTATAATATAAATGGCCATGAAGGTATTACTGGAAGTGGCGCTATTGGTATTGGTGAAAGCA
>JAGYNB010000015.1 GCA_018400015.1 Candidatus Omnitrophota bacterium
CCTGAGATTTATCTTTTAAGGCTCTAAGTGAACCAATAATCAAATCGATAGCCTGCTTGGCTAACGGCCCTTCGGCAACAAGCTTAACCTCTTCATTGGCCCCTATCCCCAGGCTTAATACATCAATAACATTTTTAATATCAGCTTCTTCTTTACCTTTAATTAAAAAAATCTTCGTTCTTTCGAAAATAGAAGCCACCTCGGCAATGGCTTTAGCCGGCCCAATATGCATACCTAAAGGATTATCAGTAACCAAGGTTGTTTCTATTGAATAATATTGTTTTCTTGCGCTTCTGGGGTAAACCCTATTTTTTATCTTTTCAGCAGAACTGATAAAATAATGATGTGCCCTTCCTCTTTTGATCAAGCGAAAGAAACTACCCAAAGTCAATTCATCCGGCAATTTTCCTTTTAGCTGTGCTTCGATAATACCTCTGGTTTGTTCTGTAAAAATAAGCCTTTTTGTAGAGTTCGCTCCGGCTGCAAGAAGTTTGCTTACAACTTTCGTAATCTGACTAACCAATAAATCATTATAATTGCCTCCTTTGGCATGGGTTAAATTCGATACAAATGCCTCTTTATCTATCGGCGGGCCTAATCTTATGAACCCATCGGATGAATGAATGCCTTCACTTATAATCCCTCTTAAACAATGTGTATACTCTTGGTCTAAACACTCATCCCCTTTATAGTTCACTCTTTTTAAATCAACATGCATGATTAATCCAGAAAGGGCCTTTGCTTCAACGTGGTCAGAATTAAGAAGAATAGCGAAAACCCCTGTCTTATTATGAGAGTTGGCGGTGTAAATATCCAGACTCCATAAAAATCCCATAGGGTCACCACAAATATTAAGAATCTTTATTATTGCATCAGGAACATGGGCATCATTTCTGTAAACTACTCTTCCTGGGTGGACTCTTTCTTTTAAATACTCCATAAATAGAGGGGTAAAAGAATGGAAATATTCAGTTTTAGTAGACTTCGCGAATAAAAGTGAGAGGATTTCAATATAGGAATATTTATATTCAAAACAATCTCCATTAGAAGAAACATAATTCTTTAATTCTTCCATGAATTGTTTATTCAAACTCATTAAAACCTTTATTATCGCCATGCGGGCATGTTTATAACTACCCCAATAAAGAGATTCTTCTGCACTGGAAGAAAAAAGACTTATCTTATCAATAGCTTTTAAAGTTTCAATAATGCAATCACCTAAATCATCTTTATCGGCAATTAAAGCGTTAACAGCTATATCTAGCTTTTCTAAAGATTCTTTTTTTATCGCCGCCCTATAATCACCACTTAATCTTCCTTCTCTAAGGATTGTCTTAACCAAGCCTCTAACTGTCAACGAATCAAATTTAACCAGATTGAGTATTTTTTCTTCTCGGTCGCCGTTATCCAGCTTAATAATTAAACTTTTATCTATTTTTCGGTCAGAATTAATTTCAATCTTGCTATTTCCCCTTAAAATATATATATTTAAGAAATGTTTAATTTCTGTAAAAAGACTATTCCATAAATCAAAAACTTCCTTTATCTCTTGGGTATTGCCAGAGGAAAGAATTCTTTTTGCATAGCCTGAATAATCATCCCAGACTCCATCAATAATTATGGTTATGCTAATTTCTTCTTGGGGCTCTAAGCCTTTTTTAATCCTGTCGGCAACTAAAGACTCAACTGTATTCTTTAAACAAACATCGAAAGCTCCCCCGGCGCAATAAACATTCTCAGCTTGGAATAAAGGAGTAATAAACCCTCCTGCACTATAGGTTTCAGCTGAGACCAAATTAGACAACCTGTAGCTTAAAGGAAAATCTTCATTAGCCAAAACCAATATCGGAATATTTCTCTTATTAAGCCTTTTAAGAAAACTCTGGCAATCCAGCAACCGACTATTAAGATGTGTAACGATAGCGATATTCTTTGTTTTATCTTTGCCGGCAAGAATCCTTAAATGTCCGTCGTTGTAAACCTTATAATCTGCAAGTAGGTTTTTCTTAAGAAAATCCAGGTAATCGTTAGATGTAATATCCAATGAACCATTGGCTTTAGCAATGGCAATTCTTGCGTTAAATAAATTTTGGTGCGTGTCGCCGTTGTCGGATTTTTCTAAAACTATGAAATCGTAAGGAAAAAGGCTTATCCTGCTAAATAGTTTATGGGGAATTGTTAAGCTTTTTACTAAAAATCCTTCGTCGTTAAAACGTTTGGCGGGAAGCTTCAGGGGGTCTATCGGGTCGGAATGAACATGGGTTGTACCGGTTAAAATCAATGTTCCGATAGCCGGACCATCACGAATTTTTAATACCCTTCTTAACTGCTCTAAAGCTACGTTTGCAGCTTTCTTACTTAAAACAGAGTAAGTAAGCAGTCCTGAAGCAATTACCACATCAAAAAATCCTGATTTAAACCACAGGTTTTCCGCACTTTGTTTAAATGCAAAAAATCCCTTTTGTCTTGTTTCCCGGACAAAATGATCATTTAAATCTATACCGAGAATATTTCTTCTGTGGATTTCAGGAAATACTCTGCTTATTTTGTCCATCAGACGCCCGTCTCCGCAAGCTGCCTCTAATATGCGAATTTGTTTTAACTCTTCTTTGGTTAATTTAGAAAACCGCTTTTTTAATTCGTTAATTATCGCTTCATCTAATTTATCCAAAGACAACAAGTCTTCTAAAATCTCTGGCCATTTTTGGATATCGTGAAGCGGCTCATCAAGTTGACAATTAGAAAAAAATATCTCATCTGCTTTAGCGGTAAACGTAAAAACACGGACAGCTTCAAATATGTATTCCGGGATCCATCGGATATTAAGCTTTATAAATTGATTGTTTATTTGCGGGGCGATTTGATCTTTAAGGCTTTCCTCCACAAGATAAATATCATCTTCTTGATAATTTTCTGAATAAAGAGACAATAACAAAGTGGTATTGGTGTCTAGATTAAGAAACTGGGTGGAAAAATAGCTGTTTAAATAATCTCTTTGCTTTAGCTCGCTATTTAGCCTAATCTCTGCAACAATAGCTTTTAAAGCGCCTTTTCTATTTTTATAATCAAGACTGTCTGCAAAACTTATCCTATCCCCTGCGCCGTTATCAAAAATGCGTTTAACTAATTTTACTATGCCCGTAGCTATAGTGTTGCCTAAAAATCCGGATTTTTTTGCATTATCGCTTTCTTTTGATTTTGCTGAAATATTTGCAAAAATAAACTGTCCGCATCTAATCTCATAGGATGTAACCGCAACATCATAATAAACAGAAAGCTCTTCTTTAAATGCTTGAAAAATACCCGGATGATGAATTTGCCCTTCTACCAACTTATAGTTTTCAGAAAACCATGCCACTTGTTTTCTTAAAGCTATTGCAGCAATGCCTTTTCTTCTATAAAATCCTGAAAATACATCGCTAAATATATTTATGCCTCTGAAATAGACGCTATTATTGCCATTAATATTGCTTCTGAGAACCCCTACTTTTATATTCTTCCAATATATGAAATCTTCTGAAACAGAAGAAAAATCACCTGTAGTCTCATTTATAATAGATACCTCGCTGGCTTTTGCCTTTCTTCCTATGGTGCTGAAACGGAAAACAGCCGTATTCTTAAGACCCTTTAATATTCCGCCGTTATCGCTTGGGCCATAACACAAAGAATCCAGAAACCTTTCCATTCCCGCTGTGCCTTCCAGAAGAACAAACCTTTGCTTATCTTCTTTGGAAAGAACTTTTTCCTCTCCTACGAATACAGGCAGCACCCCATTTATTCTTAACATATCTAAATCAACCTGACTATCTCCGGCTACCAAGATCTCGCTATTTCTTATTTTTATATCATTATTCTGCTCAATGATCCTTTTTATCTTAATAAGCGCATTCTTCTTGCGCCCCAATGCAATATCAATTGCGTTCGCAGAACAATTAACAAAAAGCTTTCTTTTAATTGTATCTGTGATGTTGCTGGCAAATAAAGAATCTCTTAGTTGATTAGTAAGTTCAAAAATGTAGCTTTTAAGGTAGCTATTTTCGAATACAGCGGTAACAGAAGCCTTCCTGCCGTCGCTAAACCAAATGCTGTTTTTATTACCAATTCTGACCTTAATTCCTTTTTGCTTAAAAAATCCGGCTATTTCGGCAAAAAAGAATCTTTTGATTACGTCTTGAAACCTATTGTCCATAAAAGCGCTTAAATTTTGATCTATCAATAACTCGCCCCTGCCATTATACCTAGCGAATATCGAGCACTCAGTAACCACATAAAACGCACCTTTGAGCGTTTTTCTTTTTCTATAGGGAACCAGATCCAACGCCCTTTTTTTGATGCTAATTAACCTGCCTGCGCTTATTATCGCTACTATTTTATTTTGTTCTACGAGATTGAGGATATTTTTAAGCATCTTGGGAGTGATATTTTTCTTTAAAGGCACCAATGTATCGTCAAAATCAAAAACAAACAACTTTAAATTATTAAAGATGCTATTCATTTTTTTCTGCTTGTAAAAATCAGATAATCTTGAACCGTTGTCTTTTGATTCCACTTTAAAAATCAGCGCCTCTGAGAAAACCGAATAAGAAATACTGCCCTCATCTGAAAGAGTTATTCTGCCATGCCATTTTGGGCTGTTTATAGCTTCTCCCATTACCCTTAACATTCCATAAGGATAATTGAATTCAAACAACCAGTCCCCGCAATAACTTCCGGCAATAATCAAACCGCCTTGCCTTATCACCCTTAGGGCCTCATCAAAAACTTCTTTCGGATTAGATTCTGGACAAACCGGATCTAATAACGCACCGGTTAGAATAATCACTGCGTCCTGGCTATTATCTAAAATATCTCTTGATGCTGAATCTTCCCTGGAAGAAAATTCTCCGTTAATAAACACAGGTTTTTTGAAGAAATCATCACTACAATCATCAAAGAACAATAAACCAATTTCAAAAATATCCCTATCCAAAGTATAACCCTTATATGAATAGCCTAAAACTGATGCGGCAAACCCAAGCTGCGGCCCCATAAAACCGACTTCTGCTATATTCGCTTTCCTCGATAATCTTAAATCTCTATAAAATTCTTTGGCTGCCTGAAAAGAAAAATCATTCTTAATATAATTGCTTGATCTCCTGTAGCCATTATCCAATTGGTGGCCACTTTGTTTTGTTTTAATGCTTTTTACGGCAGAAAGATAAAAATAATTATCCCCTAAAAGATAGATTGTTTTTATATTACTGAAACCTATTTCTTTAATTAATGCGGATAAATTCTCATCACTACAAGCCTGATAAGAATACTTTTTTGCCAAAGCCGCCGCATGATTGTAAGTAATGATATGTAGCCTTCCTTGTGTTTTCAACACGCGGTAAGCCTGATTTAAAGCTTTTACAAAATCCATGTGGCCAAGACTCTCGAAAAACCCAACATTGCCGAAAGATTCAGTTTTAAACGGTAAATATTGTCCGTCAGCAACCAGAGAATTTATATCTGTTGATTTTCTGCCTAATAAAAGCAAGTCGCTTAATATATCAATTCCTGTTACCTGCATACCATATTCGGATATCAAGGCATGTTCTAAAATAGCAAAACCTGCTCCAATAGAAAGCAAGCTCTTGTCAGTTGCATTTAAACCTATCTTTTCAGCGATTATTTCCCTTATGTAGCTGTCTGTGCTTAAAACACTCATCCTTAAAACACCTGAAGCGTTGAATCTTACTACTTGACCATTGCTAAACTCACGGTAAACACCCTGTAGGTAAGCTATATCTTTATTATTTCCTGCATTATCAAAATATTTGTTGAAACTAACAATTGTCCGCAGCAGTCCATCAAACATAAAATGAGCCATACAAAGCCAGGTAAATTCATTAAGATCATTTACATAATTTGAATTGTCATTTGATTTATTTACTAAATTATCATTAAAATAATCAACTATATTTTCTTCTATAAAGACCTTGTCTTGTTCATTCAATTCAATTAAAGCAAATTCTGAATCCAAATTTATTTTGTCATCATCAACAAACCTATTGGAAGAATAAATTAATCTTTTTGACAGCCTGGTTAAACTGTCTCTATGATTAAAAAAATCCGGGAGTAGCTTTAGTGATTCTTTGGCTGGTTTTGGCAATACGATACTGTTTTCAGTATCCTTTAAAAACACCACTACAGGCATATTTAAATTAAAAAACTTAATTCTGTCATCGTCTCTGGTAAAAAGATCATTATTCATTGTAATAAAAACCAAATTTAAAAACGTATTGTATAAAATCTCAAATAAATATTCTTCTCTTGCTAAATAATTAAAACTGTAAAATTGGCTGTCTAGATCCAAAGGAAGCATATATACTCTTTTACCTGAAAACACGGGATAATTGCCAAAGGGCCTTGCGGGATCAGTCCTATAATAGCGTTTTTTTATAGCGCGAAGAGCAAAAAAAGGAATTTTATCATCTATCAACTCAAGAAACCTATTCCAGCTATGGAATATCTTCTGATCGATCTCAGCAAATATATCGACATTGCTGCCGTTATCGCAAATCTGCTTTGCAGCTAAAAGAGAGCTGTTTCTATCAAGCTTAAAACCTAGGGCGTTTGCTTCCTGATAATAAGGAACGTTAAAATTGCCTAATGCGTTTTGAATTTCAAAGAAGTATAAATCTTCGCTTGTACTTCTTGCCTCCTTTAAAGAAGAAAATCTCCTCACAGGAACAAAACTATCGTTACTTTTTGCAGCCAATATAAATCTAAACCAATCATTGTAGTCCATATCGATTTCACCAAACAACAGTAATCCGGCTTTTCTGAACTTACGGGAAAGATTTTGTAATGCGCTTTCTAAGATTTCATTTCCTTCGCTATAAGGCAAAACATTAAAAATCAGGCCAATATCAAAATAACCATCTTCTGCTTCAATGCCTTTAATGAGGTCGTTTTCAAAATACTTGATATTGCTTTGTGAGTAATAATCTTTATAATTAATAAAATTTTCTTTAATATTCTTTTCTTGAGATTTACTGATATTTATCGCTTCATGAACAGGCGCTTCTATTTCTAAATCTTTACTTTTTAAAAGCGCTTTCTTTTCATCTAAAAAATAAACTGTATCAGGAATAAACCTGTCAATTGCAGATATTCTATGATTTAACTGCGGGTATCTATCCAAAAGCATACTTGATAATTCTAACAAGCTCACCGGAGGAAAACCTAAACCGATAAAACAAATATTTTGTGCTTTTGCTTGAAAGTTAATGCCGAATTCTTCTGAGAATCTTTCTGAAAAAATAAAATTATATATATACTGCATTCTTCCTGCATAGGTATAAAAGCTGTTATCGCCGTTATCAAATGAATAATCTTCAAAACCGCCCAAATTATTAAAACTAACAAAAGAATCATCTCGGTAATTGGCATATCCACCGCTATCAAAACTATCTAACAAAGAGATCTGCTTCCAATCCCTTAGCTTGTATATCGGACGCTCTTGTGTTGCAATATTGCCATAGATCCTAATCGAGGCATTGGCGTTTTCACTATTATATACAACTGCTGTGGGATTATCTTCAGTAGGCATAGCATAATGAAAAGCCGCTATCTCTATAATCCCAAATAATCTATTCAAAGTCTTATTTACTTTATCAATATCTTCAGGATAGCTATATAAAACCAAAGCGCGGATACTAAGATTATTCTTGTCAAAGATTAGCTGGCTTAAAGCAAAAACAGAATTTTTTATCAATTCGAAGCCAATAAGGTCATTACTGATATGCGCTGCGGAATATGCAAATGGTTTTTTATCAACAAAAGACTGCAAAATAACAAAGCAACAACCCGAAAGAATATTATTTGCTGTATCAAGTTTTAGACTTGAATCGGTTGCTAAACTGCGAGCCTGGTTCAACTCAATTGTATTTCCCAAAAGGTTTAATTTATTAGGATAAAATAACCTTAAATATATGCCATCAAAAGAAATTATCCTTTTACTTTCTGAGAGTACGGTTTGTCTTTTATATAATTTAGAAGTCTTTATTTTGTCTCCATTGTCTTTAATAACGGCAACCGGATCTAACTGTAAACGTTCAACAAATCTCTCTTCTAAAGGTCTTAATTTTATTTTTTCTTGTTTAAGTGGCTCCTCCAATGCTACTACCTCTTGGTCTTTCTTTAGCTTAGCATTTTGTATTTCTATTAGTTTCAATTGATTCTTCAATCCGACAAGAATAGTTAACACAAAAGAAAAAACCAATATTGAGGCCATGGTTGTGCCTAAAAACATACCGAATATGAAATTCTGCATTCCCAAGGAAAGCTGCTGGTAAAATATAACTGAAGAGGCAGTTAAAGAAACAAAACCTAAAGTGAATTTTAAGAATCCTCTGTTTAAGGCTGCTCCATTATCTAAATAACTGGCCATCCGCCAATCACGCTCTGAAAACTTATCATGCATCAAATCAATAAAAACCCTGGTTTTTTCTTCCCTGTGAAAACCTAATCCCGGCTCAGGACGATAATCATCTAAACCGCAATTTATTGCAAAATTGATAAACGCATCGGAAAACCTTTCACAATTAAAAATAACTGTGCCTTTGGCTAAACCATCGAGAGAATTTAAAGACATACGTGCAATGTAATACAATAATCTACTGGCAATAAACTTTCTTCTTGCGCTTGGTGCGACTTCAAAGCTTCTTATGCGTAGCTGTAACTGAAACATATCTGCAAAATAATAATGCTTTGCTTCAAAAAAGCTAATTCCCTTAATATTATCCTTTTTGCCAACTGCCTTTATACCGAATATAAGCTGCCTTAACTGTTCAAAAGAATTAAAATTATTAATAAATCTTTCCAGCTGCTCTCTATGTGTATCTGCTTGATACAATCTGCCTTTATTTATGAATTTCTCAATCATTTGTTCATCTTCAAACTCTATCGGCTCGATTACTATGCCGTCAGGGAAAATAATGGAGTGTTTATTCAATTTTATAAAGTTTTTATCGTTTGCGCCGTTATCTTTTATTCTATTGTTTGCTTTTAAAATTGAAGCTACCGTATAAATTATCCCGCGGAAATCTGCTTTGTTTTCAATAACCGAATCTATCAAAGAGATTATTTCGTCACTGCCGGGATAATTAAATAGAATATATGATGAAAGTACAACTATAGGAATGTTTAAATCTGATTCACGAATTGTTTTTATTAAAGTGATGCCGTTTACAATGGGCATCTCAATATCGGTTAAGACAAGGTCTATTTTTCTGCCGGATTGAATTACTCTTAAAGCTTCAAGGCCGTTACTACAGGCAATGACTTTTGTATCAACACCTTTTGTTTCAAACCATTTCTGTAATAAGTCATGTAAAAACATTGCATCTTCGGCAAAAAGTATTGTTTTTCCGTTAAGGACAGAAAAATCATCCTTGCTATCACCGTTATCTTTATAAGCTCTTTGAAGATATGCAATGCTTATACTCTGTAAGGCTATTATTAATTCTTGATAGGATTTTGTGTCTTGCGGGATACTGGAAAGGTTTTGAGAAAGGAAAAAATAAAACTTCGCCGGCCAGGTTTTATCTTTTACCTGCCACTTCCTTTGTTTATTAAGCGCTTCCCAAAGAACCTCATCCATATAAACTGTCCAGCTTCTTAAGTACTCGATGTTATTCTTATAAACATTAAAATCGTTATTAGAAGCGATTATAGCCAGCTTTACGCCGTATTCCAATACAGGACATGGACGAATTTCATTCACAGTTAAAAATATTCCTAAATTAACTGCTTCCTTAAACCATTTAACTCTTTTTTCTTCTAATAATAAAGCTAAATCATCCAGCACAAGAAACGCCCCGTTAATGGAAATGTTTCTATTTACTAAAACTGAGAAAAGTCTGCGTGATTGCCTATTGATCAAAAATTGCCTTAGAATACTCGCACTCCCGTTGTCAAAAGACGCAACAAAGCTTTTTGGCAAACTATAGTATGTACCTTTATTATTGGTTTTAAAAAAAGCTCTTCCGGAACCCGCAACCTGAATAGTTTTTCTATTATTATTGCCATTATCCACGCCGTCCCATAAGAAAAATGAACCTCTGGTTGCCTGTTTCTCATAAGCTGTAACAATTTGAGCAGCAATTAAATCTACGATTTGTTCTTTAGAGGTATTCTTTTCGACACGAAGAGGATTTTTAAGGGTTAAAGCATACTCTTTCATAATAAAATGAAGTTTAATCCAGGAAACGATTTCCGGGGCATCAAAAACTTCTGGATTATGTAGCAGCTGAACTATGCTGCTGTTTCTATGGATATTTGTTGTATCAAATATCTTGATATCGTAATTGCCAAATTCAAATGCCGTAATCCGACTAAGCCTGTGGAGATCATCAGCCAAAGAATAAATCTTTTCCAATGCGCAATTTGGGCAAATAGCTATGATCTTAATATTTTTTCTGTCCAAGGAAGCGCCTTGATTTACAACAAACTCTTTCATTCTCAGGCTATATCGCGTTTGGAATCTATCAAGAGAGAAAATAAATCGCTTTATCTGATAAAGTTTATGCTCGATATCGCCTTCCATGTTCTTTAAATCAAATATAAAAGACCTTTCCTGTGGGATAAAAGTTGTATAAACAACTATACCTATATTCTCATTATTGATATTAATTCGTAAAATATCTACCATTTCATCCAGATTAAAATATGGCTTGAACTGTACTGAACCATTATCTTGATTTTTTGCGTCTTTTATCCGGTCTATAACATTGATTAGTTTTTTACCAATTATCTTTTTTAATGTTCTAATAGGGAAAGGATGTGGAAGGCCTAACTCATTGTTGCCAGATAAATTCTTACACCAGAATTGATTCTCTCCACGGTAGAACTCATTATACATAAGCTCGATAAACTCCTCGCTTTTTGCATGATAAAACCCTCTTAAATAATCTGGAACAATGTTAACCTGTGCCCTTAATGATTTCCTAGCACCATTAAGCTCAATACTATCAGGATAGCTTGTCTGCATAAGATCAAAATCAAAAATCACGATATCGCCTGAAATATTCATACCTGAATTATGCAAACCCATGTCAAGATCAAAAATACCTCTTTGCCACATAGCCAACTGATGTTCAAAAAATAAAGTTATGAAGTGTTTGGCTGTTTCTTTATCCACCTGCCAAAGAAGACCCCTGTTTTCATACTTCTGGCTGCTTAAAGGTAAAATAAACTCCTGTATCATCCTGTTTTTATAGATATAGGTTTTGGCAGCCAATCCATGAAGATGTTCAATAACTATAGGTAAAATTTCACCCAGGCTTTTAAGACTACCGTCTTTTTTAGGAGCTTTTTCAACCAAAAAAGTCTCATCTATCAAATAAACCTTATTAAAAAACCTTCCTTCATCGCTTAAAAACACCCTTTTTCTTCCTTTAATCGCGCTTTGAATATACTTATGATGCTTTTTATTAACTTCAATAAAACGTAGCAGCCCACTAGATAGTTTATCAGTGTGATAACCTATCTCATAAAGCTCCTGCATTTTACGGGTTAGGACCTCTGGAACTTCTTGCTCAACTCTTATTCCAGCATTATCCATAATATTGCTTATTTTTGACTGGCCGTTTAACCCATAATCCTTTAAGATCTCAAAAGACTCTGCCTGATAAGAAGCTATTTTATATCCTAACATGTCAAACCCTGTCTGGGATAATCTTCCTTGTCTAAGCAATATTCTTAAATATAATAAAGATTCCAAAAAGAAATCTTTGCTCGCCTCAACAATAACACTTTTATTCCTGGCATTATGGACCCTGCTTAAATGTTTAGAGAATATATCTTCTGCCAATTCGCCGTAGATAGCCAGGTCTTTAATAAGTCTTGGGTCGCACTGATAGTAAAAATAATCCAGTGACTCAATGATGCTTTGTCTTGTGGCGATAAACAACGCTTTTATATCAAACCTAAATTCCTTTGTTAAAACATCGCCTATTTCTTTTTCTGCATTAAAAAGAATAACTTTATTTCCGTTGTCAGAAATAACCCCTTCTTCAAAATCCTTCTTTGCCTTTTCAACAGACTCATCCATCTTATTGAAAAGTTTATTTTTTAATGCGTCGAGTTTCTCTAAAATTGATAAAAGATCTTCAGGGTTATTATTGTTAATATTCTTTATTAAATTCTGCTGGACATCCAATAAACCAAATAAAAACTGGGGTATATAATCAACTAATGCGCGTGAAGTCTGTTTAATCGTTTCTGTCTGCATTATTCTTTTCTTTTCATACCACTTGGGAAGTTTTTCATCTATTTTTACTGTAAATGAAGGCGTTATCTGCAGAATATGGTAATGGTTTCTATAAGACTCGAACTGCGGATTAGGGATTATCGCCAGGTTACCAAGCTCCTTAACAAACAATATTAACTTATCTATAAACTCTGGATAACTGGCAATGGCTTCTTTACTAAAAAACTCCACGGACTTTTTTATCTCACAAGGGTATTTCCTAAATAGCAGGGCTATTTCTTTTTTCTGCTCAATCATATAATTGGCAAGTCCGGAAGCAGCAACATACCTGTAATGTTCTTGCATGCTTAATGTATCGCGTCGCTCCATTAAATCCTGCGGTATATTAAGCATAGCATTATAAAGCATAAAAGCATCCATAATGTTTCTAACGCAAAGCCTTAACTGAGATGAATTGATATTTGAAACCTTCATACGCTTAATAATACTGTGCATTCTTTCCACAAAAGGAACAAGACGCTCTTTAACTCTTAACTCGGTCAACTGCTGCTGGAATGAAACCACAGCGTCTTCTTCCAGCGGTTCATAGGACTTATCAAAATCAAATATATAGTAGCCTTCTTCGGTTTTTTTCTTATGGAAAGTCCTGATGTTAGCGATATGCTCAACAAACCTATTCAACTCATCTATTGAATCTGAAAGCTGGTTTTCTAAAATACTGTGCCTGGCAGGGTCGATATTGGAATCGGACTCTTCAATTATTTTTTCTCTTATTTTAAGAAGCATCTTTCTTATGCTCAGATTAAGGGTCTTTCCAATAATTGAAGCAGCCCTTAAAGAAACATGCTCTATGTAGGAATGCGATATCTGTCTTGTTTTTACGTCGCAGATTTTATCGATAAATTCAAAATAGTCGTTTAATTCCTGCAGCGTACGAGGGGCCTTTAAGCCAAATGTCTCAAAAATCCTGTCAAAATTCCATTTATCAGCAATTTTTATATTTAAATTTATATTCGGCATCTGTGCAAGAAAATGCCCAAGCAGAATATACTTTCTTAAGAAAAACTTCAAAATTATATTTATTGACTCTTTCAAATCTTTATCACTGATTTGATCAATAGCACTTTGACCGTCTTTAACCACAAGTGCGGTATTTACAATTAACTCAGCCTGTTTAAAATCCTGCGCGGTTTTCGGCCTTTTTTTGGTAAAAACAAGCTGGCTGTCTCTGATTGTCTCAAAAGGCAGCTTTGAGCCTTCAATAAAAATAACGGCATCTTCACTGGAAAGGGAATTTGCGAAAATATTCAAACGAAAATCAGGATTAATTCCCCTTGTTGAACCTTCTTTATTGGTTAATTCATCTACTACCGCCCTTGCTTTCTTGCCGCTGGGGTCAACTCTTATATGCACTGTGGCACCACGTGAATTTTCATCTTGTTTTTCCTGTGAAGAAAGAATTTCAGATTCTATAGCTTTATTGATAAATTCAGGCGTGTCTCTTAATGCATAATCACTAAAAATAAAAAATAATTCCTCTTCTATGTCCATTCTTGTCTCTAACTCTGTGCGCAATATGCTCATTGCGGTTTCCTGACCCTTATTCAGATAAGTTATAGTTTTAAATACAGCACTTAATACCGTACGAATTAATGCTTTTTCAAAAACATAGCCGTTTTTTGTTCTCTCACTTACCAGATAACTAAAGCTGCGCAACAGATCAACAAAAGATATCATTCCTGCTTTAAAACCGTCCAGGTCTCCAATAACAACTTCTGATTTATTAAGTACGACCTTATCGCTAAAATCGCCTAGGTATGCGTATCTGCCCTTTTCCCAAAGAATCGTAAGCTGCTCGATTATATCTCGTTCAATAAAATACCGCTCTGTACCTTTCTTAAGCGACCTTATCCTAAAATGGCATAATGGCTCAGCACACTTGATAAATTCAACGCCTGCGTAATCTTCACTATGAGATAAATCTATAAACAACCTATCGGTTAAGCTTAAATAGTTTAATTCTTTCTTTGCCTTTTCGATCTCAATGAACTGCTTTAAATCATCAAAAATGTTCTTTGAATTCTCCCATGCCTTCTTGCCGCCTTTTCTTTTATAAAAAATAAATTTTTTACAAACTATCTTATCGTCTTTTAACTGAAGGAATAAACAGAATTTAAAAGTTTGTCTTGTATTCTTGATTGAACCGACAGATATACTTTTGATAAACTCAACTTCTAAATCAAACTCGCCATTATTTAACAATTCTAATATAACAGCCTTTACTCCATCATTAAGCTGCCCTAAATTGGAGAATAAATTATCCTTATTGTTCCCATTGTCTAAAAAAGATACTGCGCCAGAATTAAACCTTCCACCAGCCACGGTTAAAGTAAGATTTAATATTCCATCTTGGTGCAGCAGATTTCCATTATCTTTAGCACTTGCGGTGTAAATAAAAACATCATACCAATCCATCAAGTGTCTGTCTGGAAAAAATCTGTCTATTACATACTGTTTGGCTCTTTTGGCCATGCCCTTGTCAACTTTGCCGTTTATTATATCCACTATTGCCTGTGCGGCATGCTCTATAGAGCGCTGCCTGTCAAACTCATTATTTTCATCAAGGCCAACTACGCAAGCAGTGCCGTTAGCTGGGTCATTTTTGATATCTATAGTCTGATCATTTATCCCGCCAACACCGCTTACGATTAAATTAAGCTCGTGTAAGGCTGCTCCTGAAACTGCCAAACCAAAACCCTCTTTGGTAGACTTTAAAACGCCTATATCTGCTGTGCGCTGAAACGCATTGGTCTCAAACTCATTGATATTATCAGGCCTTAATCCATCGATATCGAAACCCATTGATCTAATTAACTCTTTTTGCTTTTGCGTAAAAGTAGTACTGTTAACCGGCACCCCCATAGTCTCTAGGTTTTTAATATCTTCTGCTGTAGGATGGCTGGTTAAAAGTGGAATTATGATAATATTATCGTCTTCAGCTAATTGTTTAAGGCTTCCGGTTGTGCCGTTTTGCTTTATAAATACGCGCGAGAATCTGCTTAATGCCTCTTGTTTTCTTACCTGTAATTGGCTCAAGATATCAAATGCCTCAGGATCATCTTTAGCCATGGGCCCAGAAAACATTAACCTTGGAATCTCATTAATCGACTTACCCTGAATAGCAAGCTTTTCTACTGCCTGCACCCAGGCTTCAATTACGCCTGTTGGGTCTTTCCAAGGATCAAACCTGGCATTCTGAAATACTATAGGTCTATCTGTAGGGATATTGTACTTTTGGATTGTAGCTTCAATAAAATCTTTTGGAAGCTCAATATTGATAAGTGCAAGGGGGTCAATTGAAGGTAAAATCTGAAAAAACTTCAAATTAGCTTCATTAAATATAGGTTTAGCTTGATGGTTAACACCGGCATCGAAGTGAACAACAAACTGCTTTAGAAAATTCCATACTCTTCTACTGATATAGGCATCGCTATCAGCAATATCAGGCTGAATATGTATTCTCCAGATAAATTTTGCTTTTGGATAAGCCTTCTTTAACCTATCAACCATAGCTGCAGGCTGAGGGTCATGAATTACTATAATATCAGGTTTGCTTAAACGCCTCTTCCTTTGAAGCTGTATTAATTTTGTGGTGTTAAAATCAACCACCTTTTTATAATATTCGAATTCCCCTTCTGATATTTGTGTATATTTATTACCCTGGAAGGCATTATGAAATTTTTTGGTTATTCCAAAAAACATCTGTGTTCCTCCGATTATAAACCAGGTCATCTCTACACCCAGGGCATTTGACTTTGGCACTAAACTCTGCATGATATCAGCAACTCCTCCACCAGCCGGGGAAGAATTTATATGCCAGACATGCACTGTTTTATGGCCAAACAACTTGGATAATAATTTTGCTTTCTGTTTAAGCTGAGCTATTCTTTCCGGATGACCTATTGCCTTTTTAAAGGTGTCCATCTTCACGGAAGCAAGCCTTCTTATAAAAGGTGCGGGGATTGTTTCCTGTTTGCCGCCAGAATCCATTTTTAATGCTGCGCCAGGATTAGACCCCCCACCAGCCACGGTTAAGGTAGGATCTAATATTTTCAACTGGCGCAGCGAATCATCAATTACCTCTTTAAGGTTAAACTCTGCATCAAAGAATAAATCTATTGCATAAGCTAAAGAACTACTTGAAAACTTCATTAACTCTGGAAACAAAACCGGATCCATCTCTTCAATTGCTGAATAATAATAAGCTTTATTTTTATGTGCTGGGTTTAATTGTGTTTTTAGGATATTCTCAAGTGTTTTAAATTCAAAATGGCGGGTATTAATAAGGAGTATGTATACAGAAACTGCAACTCTTAAGCCAGGTAAATCATCACGGGAAAGAATAATCTCGCTGATTTTATTCCATAAAAGAATCGGGTAATCAATTGAATTTCTGTCCAGATTAAGCGTTGATTTATCTAATAACACGATTTGCTTTTTTATTGATGCGATTGATTCACTTACGTTGCCGTTATCCATAGATTGATTTTCTTTAGCCAAATTTAGTAAATGCTTTTTGGTTTGAGCTATTCTCTTTCCGTATTGACTGGGTATAATCTTTAATATATCTACAATATCGGATTCTACAAAGTCCTCAAAGAACTTTGGACTATTAAAAACCATTTCTTCTTCGTTAGCCCCAAACTCCTTAGCCAACTCTCTAATTCTATTTTCTGCATCTTCCGATACAAGCATCAAATATGTTGAGGATTTATCTGCAATGGCTAAGTCTTTTCCTTGAGTAATAATTCTTTCACGCAATGTATCATTACTTATTAAATTAATCTCCTTATCGATATTGTTCTGCTGTTTATCTGTTAAAGGGAAATCGGTAAAGCGGATAATCGTAATTATACGTTCCAGCTCAATACCAAGTTTAGATATTGCGTTATTTATTACGCCATCTTCGATTAAGAAACCAATAGTTGTATCTACAACCGGGCGCTCATAGGGCTTTCTTGGTTGATAATCATGCAAAAGCGCAGCAACAACAACTTCTAATGTTGCTTCGTAGCTATATTTTTTATGGTAGGCAATCAATAAAGCAATGTATGCAACCTCTAAAGAATGACTGAAGCAATGATAACCCTTATCAACAAGATTATCTTTAATATGGCTATTTAACAAATACCTGTATAGATAATTTAAGTAGGCGATATCCTTTTTGTCAAAATACATTCTTACCAAAGTATTATTGATTCCGTTCCAAAGTTGCTCGCATGACTCAACTGCTAAAGTAAAACCGTCTTGTTCTTTAGCGGGAGCCTTCTTTAATAGGGCATCGATTTCTGCCTGGGTAAGTATTTGGTTTGTTGTTTGTTTTTTATCGCCGTTATCTAATGATTTGGCTTTTTCTTTTAAATTTAATCCGTACTTTACTACAGAGATTTTCTTTGCTTTTAATTTACGGATCGGAGTTGAAATCAAGTATAAAGTGCAAACACTGCCAATTAAATATAAGGGGTTGTCTTTTGCTAAAAACATTAAGAACTGTGTGGCAGAAAAATAAACATAACCAAAAATCACTACATATTCCATATATAAAGAAACCGCTTTCACAAAAGGTAAAAATAAAAGACTAAATGGCTTTAACCCATAAGTCTTTTTACTAAGATGAATTTTGTTTGCCCAACTGCCCAATTGATGTCTAAAACCTGTTATCAACATATTGTATACAAAGTAAGAAAATCCGTGAATAGTAGCTATTTCTAAAATGCCCACCTGTTCTGGAAAAGGGAAAAATATTGAACCGACAGCAAAAAAGATAATAGTTGAAACAACAGCAATCAGTCCTGCGATTATATTCATGATTTGGTTAATTTGCTCAGAACGAGGCGACCTATATTTAGTTATTATTAAAGGCTTGTAGTGGCTTTTTACTAAGTTTTTAACTGTTGAGAGTCTTTTTATCGGATTCATTCTAGATAGCCTGTCCAAAAGCTTAAAGGTATCAAAATCATCGGGAAAATACCTGCTTAATAAAACTATTGTACTAAGGTAATTCTTCCTATTCTGGAATAGTTTCCTATATATAGGTATGTCATTGCGTAAGATTATCCTTAGCTCTTCCAGTTTTTCAAAGAACAGGCTGTGTATCTTATCAGAATGCTTTAACTCATGGGATAGTTTTAATGCCAAGACTTTCCAGGCAATGCTTTTTGGGGCCTTAAGAAGCCTTTTGACAAAGCTTTCACTAAAAAGAATATAGAACTTACCCTCTTGCAAGACTAGCTTTGCGCTATCTACAGTAATCTTATTTGTAACTACTACATGCGGAAGGCCCCACCAATATAAATGCCTGCGGCTGTTTTTAAAGGCGCTGTTAAGTAGCTTTGAGAATTCTAGAGAATTTTTACACTTTTTATTTTCCCCTACAAATACTTCATTTTTAAGATAATACATGCCGTATTTGCTGAGGAAGTCCTTCTTATTGATGCTCTTTTGGCCGTTGTCTTGATTAGTTGTAGCTGCGGTTGAGTAGATTGCTGAGTCCGTTCTGCTGAAGGAAGGATAAGAATTTACGTCTGATGAGGAAGGTTGTCTCTTCTGTAAGGTTAACCCAGTTGCCCGTGGTGGTCCTACCTTTAATCTCTCCTGAAGGAAGAACATGTATGCTGTACTCATAGCACCAGCTGGGGAACTTGGCCTGGACGAAAAGACCTGTTGGCCCTTGCTGGACTTTAGTGATTGTAAGTTCATGAAGGTTAAGCATGATAGCACCCCCTTGTCTTGAATTGTTTTTAAATTACCATTATCCTGTGTAACCCATGATCTTTTCACCATGGGGTTATATGAATTTTGTGTGAATATATACCAGGCTACTGATGCAACTGATGGCGTCTCTGGATTCCAATTCCAAATGGAGACTGAAGTACACTCATTAGTTGCCTGCGTTAAATACGCTTTATCAGCTTCTGTAATTACAGCTTTGTTGATTTCATTAAGATAGAATTTACCCTTGTCCTGATAACCAGCTAATCTTAAAGCCAAGGCAAGTTGTGCAGTAAACTCAAACTGCACGCCGTCTAAATCCGGATATAAGTCAAGGCTTCCGATATCCACGCCTGTTATTCCATTATAAGTTGTAACAAATATATCTTCTGCATCTAAAGTAAGATGTTTGTAATCATCGCCAAAGGTTAAATAGCCTAAAGTGTAAAGATCGGCAATATACCTATAGTCAGTTTCACTTGCCCAGAAACGCTCGCCATCCCAGATTTCACTCTTTAACCAGGTTTCAATTCTTAAGGCTGCATTATGATAATAATCATAATCTTGGTTTTGTTCACCAATTACAGAGCTAGCAAATGTCTCAAGGCCTGAAAATGCGGCAAAATTCTGCTCTGTTGAATGGAAACTAAACGTGTTATCATCAAAATCATATCCGTAATAAATGCCGCCGCCTTCGTCTTCTAAACCTATCAAACAATCTGCTATAGCCTTAGCTAAAGGTATATATTCCGGATAATCTTCACAAACAATTGATACTATCCTTAAAAGATAACCCATAGGGCCTGTAAGTATTCCCTGACCATAGACATAGTTAATGGAACCATCTAAGTTATAACACTCATAAAAACCTTTAAACTCACCATATTCATTAAGCTGTCTTTCGTATTCTGATTTGAAAAAATCTAATATCTTAATTAATTGTGCATCTTTGCCAAGAGATTTAAAAACAAAAGCAGATAGCGCCTGATCATAGGTATAACAAAGACAATTTTCACATTCCACTAAACC
>JAGYNB010000016.1 GCA_018400015.1 Candidatus Omnitrophota bacterium
CCGATTTTTTTGCGGGGCTAATTTATTTATGGTTGCCCTTGACCCACCGCTCCCATGCACGCGCAACGACAAGGAACTCCCTATAATTTGTTTGATTGAAGTTAAAAAATGATGTATCATTATAATTGAGAAATAAAGCGGTATAACATATACTTTATACATTATACTGTATATCATACTACAAAACAATGACAAATTCCAAAATAGGCTTAAATATCAAGAAATTAAGAAACGGAAAAGGCTACTCCCTTGAGAAAGTAGCCCGTCTTGCTGATGTGTCTCTTAATACCGTGATGAGGGTAGAATCCGGCGTGAATAAGAATCCTACTATTGAAACACTAACTAAAATAGCCAAAGCACTGAATGTTGGTGTTAATGATTTATTAAAATCCTAGATATGCAAATAAAAAATAAAAAAACAATTAAAGAGTTACCTGACTTTGAAAGGCCTCGAGAGAAATTGATAAAGAAAGGCACAAGGTCTTTAAAAAAGGAAGAGTTATTGGCTATTCTTTTACGTACTGGCTTAAAGGGTAAAAATGCTATAGAAGTAGCTAGAGATATTTTAGAGAGGTATGGCGATAAAAAACTTTTAGAAGTATCTTATGAGGAATTAAGGAATATGCGTGGAGTAGGGCCGACTAAAGCTACACAAATTCTGGCTGCGATTGAATTAGGCAGCCGTTTATTCAAAGAAAAATCGGAGAAAGAAATTTATATAAATTCCTCTCAAGATGTTGTTAAAGAAGTTAACCACATTAAAGAAAACAAGAAGGAGAATTTTGTTGTCTTATATCTTGATGCTCGTAGTAAATTAATTCACAAAGAAACCATATCAATCGGTACATTAAACGCATCGCTTATTCATCCTCGTGAAGTTTTCGAACCAGCCATTCGTTATTTAGCCGCTCAAATAGTTTTGGCTCACAACCATCCTTCTGGTGATTCCGATCCATCGGAAGATGATATAGAAATAACAAAACAACTAACAAGTGCTGGGCAAATTTTAGATATTGAGGTTGTAGAGCATGTTATTATCACGCAGAATAATTATTTTAGCTTTAAGGACAACAGGATAATATAAATTCAGTATGAAATATTATTTTTATTACAAAGAAGGGAAAAACATAGTCGCCGCAAAGGACAAGGAAAGAAATGCGCAAGCTAAAAGAAGATTAGCAGATTTATTTAAAAATAAGAAAGATTCAATACCTGACCGCTTCTTAAATGATTGGCAAAACGTTGCCCTATATAATCCTAGCGGCTATGTAAAAGCTGCCAAGGCCATCTTAATCAACCCAGAAGATGGTGCTTATGATTTTTCAAACCCAATAAACGAATTAACCGGTAGAGAATGGGTTAAGTTTACTTGCAGTTGGTTTATTTTTAATGCACTACACAAAGACTTAAAAGAAGAGAGAGAAGTATCACCTAACTCAAAAGAGCACCCAGCAACTTTTTCACCAACAATGATTGAAGATTTTATTAAATTTTTTACAAAAAAGGGCGAAGCTGTTCTTGATCCATTTAGCGGCATAGGAAGCACTCTTGTTGCGTGTAAGCGCACTGGACGAATTGGATATGGGATTGAATTGAATAAAAAGTATTGCGATATTTCTATCAAAAGAACTCCCGGATTTAAAAAAAATATTTTTAATGATAATGCCGAGAATATTAAAAATCTTAAGATTCCCGAAATAGGATTTTCTATATCATCTCCACCTTATTGGAATGTATTAAATCGAAGTACTAAAGACTTTAAAATTAAAAGAACCAAAAATGGTTTAGATCAAAACTATTCTACGAGAACAGAAGATTTAGGAAATATAGATGATTACGAACTATTTTTAAAGAGGTTAGCAGCAATTTATTTTGACGTCTACGAGTTACTAAAGAAAAAAGGTTATCTAGTTATTATAGTAAAAAATGTGAAAAAGGAAGGAAGAATGTATCCGTTAGCTTGGGATTTGGCAAAAATTTTGTCAGAAAAATACGAGCTTAAAGATGAGAAAATTTGGATACAAGATAAAATAGGGCTCGCGCCTTATGGTTATCCATCTGCATGGGCAAGTAATATACTACATCACTACTGTTTAATTTTTCAAAAAAAATAACATGGCAATCAGCTTGGAAAAAATTGTTAATAATTTTATAGACGTAAAAGATTTTGATTACAATCGTAAATTTTCGCGTGTTGCGAGGATACATAAATATTGGTCACGAAAACCATGGTTTATTGTAAGAGAATATGTGAAAAAATACTCTGAACCTGGCGAAAAAATTCTAGATCCTTTTTGTGGTAGTGGAATTATAGGACTAGAAGCAATTTTATCCGGTAGACATTTTGTCGGGTATGATTTAAATCCATTTGCCAGCTTCTTAGCAAAAAATACATTAAACATAGACTATGATTCAGATAGCGTAAGTCGAGATATTTCTTTGCTTGAAGAGAGAATATCCAAAAAAATAATGAACCTGTACCATGTTGGTAATGATAAGTATATTTTGTATACAATTCAGGGTCATAAAAATCATCAGAATTACAATGCCGTTATTTCAAATAAACTGTTTCAAGACAAAGAAAAAATATTTCTAAAAGAAAAAGATCTAAATCCCAAGATTAGATTTCCGAGAAGTTTGGAATTTCCGGATAAATCTTTTCCTAAAAAATTTTATAAAGATAGATTTTCTTATAAAGGCGTTGATAAGGTGTCCGACATGTTTACCAGAAGAAATCTGCTCTCACTTGCCCTTCTCAACGACGCTATTCAAAAGGCCAAGTTGAAAAATAAAGATTTGTTTATTTTGGCGTTTACTAATACACTTCTTCACGTTAGCAAATTAAAGGCAGAGAATGTGAGGCCATTAAGTGTGAATAATTTTTGGATACCTGATGATTTTATTGAAGAAAACGTGTGGTGGAGGTTTTTAGACCGACTAAAGAATGTGCAGTTAGCTAAAGAGACGATTGTAGAAAGGAACGAAGAAAACAAATCCGGCATAGCGGGTAAGTTTAATATATACAATAAGTCTTCCTTAAAAATGAAGGAGGTCAAAAATAAATCCATAGATTACTTAATAACTGATCCTCCTTATGGTGATACGATCCAGTATTCAGAGCTTTCGTATATTTGGAATTGTTGGTTAGAGAAAGATTTTAAAATAAAAGAAGAGGTAATTATTAATCCTGCGCAAGAGAAGAGTTTTGATGATTACCAGAACCAGTTAAAATTATTCATCGCTGAAGCAAAAAGGGTTCTCAAAAAAGAGGGCTATTTTACTTTGACATTTCAGAACAAAGATCTACATATTTGGATTTCGGTTGCAGAGCTTATTCGGGATAGCGGGATGGACCTAATAGACATCTCATCCTACAGTACTTTTGGCAACCCTTATAATAAAAGTTGGTCGAAATTTTCTCCAAAATCAGATTTTTATGTGACATTTAAAAACACGGGAAGAGAAGTTACCAAAAAAAATAAAAGGATACATCCGGAGGAAATAGCGAGAGATATTATTGCCTACTTTGATGATAATAACGGTGCTTTGTTTAATTTAAATAAGGCATACGATTTGTTCGTTGCCGTTGTGCTCAGTAAGATTTTTGAAGGATATTCAGTTCATAGTTATGAGAAGTTAGATGTTAAAAAAATTATTGACCTTTTTCAGAAAATAATAGAGTCAAATTATGGAAATATACAAAAGAGACTATTTCAAAATATTTAAGACAAACTTTAACTATGAGATAGTTAAAACTGATCTTGGAGAAGCAGTTAAAATGCCTCCAAGAAATGCTTTTATTTACAGTAGCATTACGGGTGCTGGATATTTGGAAAATCCTATATATCCTTTTACTCCAAAAGGATTGCTTAAGCTTTTTTATAATGCTTTCAACTATAAGTTTGTATCGGGAATTTTTGATAACGGTGTATTAAAAAATACTCCATATATACTGTCCCAGGCTAAAGATTATTTATTTAATGGAGATAAGTATATTGTGCCTGTAGAATTTGAATCGGAAAAAAATCTTACTTCTTTACTAAAAGAAGGTTTTGATAATATTAATAATCCTGAACAGTATATTATCCAAAGAATAGAAACAAGCAAGCAAGGAAATGGCATGGAACCATTAATGGAGTATCTTGCTGCGGAATATTTTAAGAACCTTGGTTTTGTGGTTGAAAATCAGGTACCGCTTGCACACTCCTTGGGATCTCCCGATTTTGCTGGTTATGGATTGGTGAATATGATACAGACAATTCATAAATCCGGCTTTCTGTCTGGTCGTGGTTTCCATATCATTGAATTATCTATGATTAGAAATTTTAAAAATTTCAATAGTGACTATTCTAAAGTAAAAAGTCTTGAGTTACTAGTAGGCGAAGCAAAAACTGGCACTGCCCAAATGTCTAAACAATTAGAAAAATATTTGGGAACAGGTTTATTTGATAAGGGTTTTGAAATCCATCCATCAAAATCTAAACCATCAGAAGATTATTTTGGCTTAATTACTCTAGACGAAGATTTTAAAGTTACAATTACCCTTCCCCAGAATAACTTTATTTCAGAAAATCCTTTGTCGAAAAAAGATTATATTCAATGGTTAGAAAATTATATTAAGTTTTACTTAATTGCTAATTTTACTAATGATGAGTTGAAAGATTTTTATTTAAGCCTCAGGAAGTCGCCCTTAAATAAAGAGTCCGATCTTGTGAATTTTGTCTTGGATACTAATATTGAAAAAATACTCGAGAAAATTAAACAGTTATTATAATTTATGGCTTTATCTAGTGATGAAATAATAAAACGTGAAATAGTAGACACTCTTGGCTACAAACATGGGAGTATAAAATTAAGGATATTCCCACAAAGTAGCAGAGAGGATCAAAATCTATTCTCCGACGGAGGATTAACGTTTGGTTTTAACGGCGTATCTTATGGGTCTTGTGACGCTTGTTGGTATATTGATGAAGAATGGGTAGATGGCTTTAATAATAAAAAGGTGGATAAACGACCAATTATTGCGTTAGAAGGGACCGATGCGCTAAATCGAAATTCGGCCGGCAACGCTCTTTATCAAAGATTTCATCATGCACTTGGTGCTGTCAAAAATGGATTAGTTGGGGTTTATTATCTTAAAAAAGGCCCCGTTCAGATACAACCGGATTTATATGGGATGGCTTACTATGCTTCTGGAGTTGAAAAAGGTAATTACTTAGTTACAGACGATCTTGTGGTGGTAAGAGAATTACTAAAAAGATATGGCAATAAAAATGCATTTGCTACTTTTACAAAAGATTATTTAGAAGAAATGCATAAAATATTTGATACAAAATTCCAGTCATTTTATGGTGGAGATTGGAACGAATTTGCCAAAAAGAGATCAACGATAGTAAAGGATGATTATGTTATAAAATATGCCGGAAGAAGTAGAAGAAATTTTACTGACGGATCTCAACGAGCAGGTCACATTGCAGTAGGAGAGATGTTCCTTACGAAGTACTATTTTTATGACAAAAAGTTTTATTATCTATTTCCCAAAATGACTCAAGAGGATTTAGACCTACTAGACAAAAGCAAAAATACTGATAAAGAGTGGTTTTTGTTACGAAATGAACCGAATGTATTTATAAAGACCATTGATGATATAGAGGGTGTGAATAGGAATATTAAAAGAAAATTTTTACAGATAAAAGATGAGCCATTAAAGGGTAATGCATTTAAGACATTCAATACATATACCAAAGAAATTGTGTCTAAATTAGAATCTGGAAAATATCGAATAAAGCAATAGAGGGTCTTTTATTTTAAGAAATAAATAAAAAATAATAGTAAAAACTTTAGAGATGTTATAACCATGATATGGCAAAGAAAAATGAAATTATAATACAACTATTAAACGAAGATTGGGTCAAAAGAGCTCATCCGCTTTTGATGATTTTCAAGGGGGGTCATAAGGCAAAAGCTGGAGAATGGTTTTTAGAAGTTAACCGCGTTTTGTATGATGTTTACAAAACCTTTGCGGCTATACAGAATTTTTTAAACAGAGGCCATGAAGATCTCTATATTGGAGAAAATAAAGTTAAGATTGAACTCAGGGGGAAGGATAGGTTATGGGCTTTTGGCTATATGGTTGAAAATGCATATCTTCGAATTGGTTCATGTTTGGAAAAGATAGCACAAATGGTTCGTGTCTATTATGAGCATCCAGGCCATGGGGGCAAGCTGTACGTAGTCCCTAAATGCGGTAAATGTCCTGCAGAAGAATTAAACGAGCATAACTGTTCCTTTGGTGCCTTAGTCAAAGCATTACACACACAGGGCAGGGTGCTGAAAGTGGACAATGCACTTTTTGCTTTGGAAAGTAGTAAGATTTTGTCCGATGCGAAGAAAGCTAGGAACGATATATCGCATAGAATAAACAAAACAGTTTTTTATCCGGGCCTCGACCCCAGCGTAGACCTAGAAATTGATGGTAAGATACAGAAAACAACTTTTACCCTGGGAAAGAAATATAAAACCCCCGAAGAACACTGGAGAATTATCGCAGAGGCTCACAACGAGATCGTTTCGCAATTGAATATTATAGGACCAAAAGTATTTCCGAAAACAGAAAAAAGAACAGAATGAAGCGAGAAGCATACGAGAGGCAAAAAGGCATTTGTCCGTTTTGCAAAAGTGAGAATAAGAAAAAGAAATGGGAAATTGAAGAAATGGAAGCCGACCACATCACTCCTTGGCATGGGGGCGGAAAAACGATTGCGGAAAATTGCCAAATACTTTGTAGGAAACACAATCGAACAAAATCGGGGAAATAGGGTGTGTATAACTTTCTTTACACGACTCTTGACAAGAAAATCTACATCGCTTATACTGAGAGTATAGTCGTATTAACCATAATCATTTAACTACCATGGCTACCAAAAAATTTAGTAAAACACAACGCATTACCAAGGGAAACATCGAAAAAGTACCGGGAAACAAGCCTGGTGTGTATCGCATTAAAAACGCGCAGGGCGATATTCTTTATGTGGGCAAAGCAAAAGGAGGTCGGCTAGACGAACGCATTACAGAGCACAAAGGCCGTTTTCAGGGAGGGACACAGTTTCAGTACAAGACTACCAAAACCAGTCAGGCCGCCGAGAATTTGGAGAAAAGAGAAATAAAAGAACATATCCCGCCACGCAATAAGAAAAAATAGCATGGCTCAAGCTCAACAAGCCAATGGTGTTTCAGTTGACGAGATTAGAAGATTATATAACAGGGCGACAGAGCATAGCTTGTACTTTGACGAGGATAATCAGAACTCACGCAATCTTGAAGCGTTTTTAATGCTCGCCACTTTACTTGAAGGAGTTTTGACTTCGTTTGGGATGGCTTTACTGGAAAAGAGAGATGATCTTAGTGCCTTGCGTGGTAAACGAAAAAATCGTTATGGAATTGATAATGCAATAAACGATATTTATTTGTTAGGGAAAATCTCTACTGATGAATTTGGCGATTTGGAAAAGTTCAAAGACGACAGGAATAGGTGTATTCATGAGATTTTTAACAAAAAAAGCGATGAAGAAGTTGAAAAATATACGAACGACCTTTTCAAAAAACACAAAACTATTTTTGAATCTATGACTAAAAAATTCGAGAAAGAATTACAAAGATCTACAAAAAAATAATTATGTTTGGAAAATTTATACAACAACAACGTACCAAGCGGGATATGACGCAGGAATATCTTGCGTCAGAGCTTGGTATTTCTCGTCCCACTTATTTACAAATTGAACGTGGGGAACGGGAACTTACGATATCCGAAGCGAAAAAGCTTGCGGCTCTTTTTGATATGTCATTGGAGAACTTCCTTGACAAGAAAGCACCAAAACGAAGCGTGGCTATTGAAAAAGAATCCGCAAAGAAATCAGAAGATTTGCAAATTCGTGTTACAGAAAAAAATCTTGATAAATTCAAGCAGGTTTTGCTTTATGTTTTGAATAAGGTTGGCGGCAAGCCAAATGTCGGTGAAACGGTTTTGCATAAACTTCTTTATTTCATTGATTTTGATTACTACGAGAAATTTGAAGAAAACCTGATGGGTGCAACCTATATCAAAAATCATCATGGCCCCACTTCTATTGAGCTCGGCGCAATTATGAAGGAAATGCAGGAGCAGGGCGAGTTAGAAGCGGTAAAGAGTCAGTATTTTAAGTATTTACAAAAGAAGTATCTGCCGCGAAAACGCCCTAACCTCGATATTCTTTCCGCGCGGGAAATTGAGCACATTGATGATGTGCTTGCTCGTCTTTCAGACAAAAACGCTACGGAAATAGAAAATTATTCACACGAGGACATTCCTTGGAAATCCGCGCAGGACGGCAAGCCGCTTTCTTACGAGAGCGTTTTCTACCGCGACGAGCGATACTCTGTAAGAAACTATGAAGATAAACTTTAATGAGCTTCCCGAATTTCAAAAAGAATTCAAGCGGCTTGGTAAAAAATACAAATCTCTATCAGATGACTTACAAGAATTTTGCAATGTAGTTTCTGCTGTCCCGCTTGGTAATAGCAAACATTTTAACGTCATTACTCAAACCGAGTTGTTTTGCGTTGTAAAAGCTCGGTTGTTTTGTAGATATTTGAAAGGAACATCGCTCCGTATTGTTTATTCTTATTTTGAGCAGGAACAACGTATTGAATTTATTGAATTATATTTCAAAGGCGATAAAGAAAACGAGGATCGTGAGAGAATAAAAGAATATTTGAAAAACAATCAGGACTAACCCCACCCACCACCCTTTGATTTTGTAGCCCCGCAAAAAAATCGGGCGAAGCCCGAAAAGCGAAAAGGCAAAAAGGAAGGGGGTCTGGGGGAAGGAATTTTTGCCCTTTTGCGATTAAGATTAGAGCGTTTCCGCTTTTCTCTGATTAAGAGAAACACAAAACAGAAAAATTTTCTTTTCCTTTTAAAAGAAAAAATTGCGCGCGAAAAAATTAAAAAATGTAGAGAAAATTTTTCTGTTTTGGTTTGCCGTAGCGGAGCGGAGGCAAGCGGAAACGCACATCATTATTCTGGATTTTGTTCAAAGAAAGTTCGAACTTCGTCCAGAAAACACCGTTCTACTTCGCTAAGCTACTTTCGTGCTTAGCTTCGTAGGAACTAAGGAGTGTAAGTATTGGGGTAGGGATGAGAACCTGTGAGTTTATCCTGAGAAACGAAGGAAATCCCTGCCTCTCCGTTCTACTTCGCTAAGCTACTTTCGTGCATAGCTTCGTAGGAACTAGGGAGTGTAAGTATTGGGGTAGGGATGAGAACCTGTGAGTTTATCCTGAGAAACGAAGGAAATCCCTGTCTCCGCCACCCAAAATGCGCCAAACCCTCTGCGTCCTTACCCTCGCAAAAATCTATATTTTTTTAAAAAAGCATGCGCCGAAACCTATCCGCCTTTGGCGGAATTTTTTATTTTTTGTTTTTAAAGGAAGTTTTTGTTTTTTAATTCTACTTTACTTTTCACGATTCTTTTGGTATTATTATAATAGTTATTGCAAGAGTAAAATGCAGTTATGCACTTACTATAATAGTACTAATATATTAGTGATATGTCAAGCAATAAAATATCTCCTATATCTAAAAATATAAGAAATATAAGAAAGAAACAAGGACTTTCTCAGGATAAATTATCTAAACTTGCTGGTGTTGCCTATAACACCATTGTAAAAATTGAATCGGGAGAAAATTCTAATCCTACGATTGATACCTTGCGTAAAATTGCAAAGGCTTTAAATATAGAGGTAGATGGTTTATTAAAGGGGTAAAAACATGAACTATTGGACAAAGTTAAGCATAGAATATGCGAATCAGAAAAGTTATCTTGATGACCTGTTTCAAGTTTATCCGACCATACCCGAAGGAATAAGAGACATAGATGGTGATTTATGGAAAAGTGTTGAAAAAGCCTTTAAGAAAAAAGATAACGATGAATTGATTAATAACCTGCTGAAACTTAATCTTTTCCCCATCAAAGATTCTTATGTTGCCTATCTAAAGAGGGATAACTCCGCTATTGAAAGAAATCCGGAAACGATAAATCGCTTGTGCGGGCGTCTTTATGAGATGAGTCTTAAGGATATTTTTTCAAGATGTACCGAACCAAAAGAGACTAATCGTCAAATCGGACCTTTATTTCGCAGGTGGATAAACAGAAAGTCTTTGGGAATTCAGCCGGTAAAACTTGATAGATTTCTAAAAAGTAGAGATAATGCGATTTTGGATGCAAGCGATGCCGAAATGATGACTTTCGCCAAAGAACATTTGAATTATAAAAGGAATAAAGGGTTGGACTTTATTGGACGGTTTAATAATAAATACGTTATCGGCGAGGCAAAATTTTTGACTGATTTCGGCGGACATCAAAACGCGCAATTTAATGACGCGATTGCAACAGTAAAAGCGAAAGGAGTTAAGGCGGAAACTATAGCCGTTTTAGACGGTGTTTTATATATTAAAGGAAAAAACAAAATGTATAAAGAAGTAACGACTAAGCTAAAGAAATATAACGTTATGAGCGCTTTGGTGTTGCGGGATTTTCTTTATCAGGTTTGAGAAATTATGATAATTTCTTACGATAACAAAAAAACAGAACAAGAAATATTAATAAATACCCGGAAAGCAGCATTAAAAAATGTAGCCGGCAAAAGCGCTTTTAAGAATAAACTTATACAAGGCGATAATTTACACGTCCTAAAGAGTTTATTGGATGACCAAAAGTTAAAAGGAAAAATCGATTTAGTTTATATTGATCCACCCTTTGCGACCAATGGGCACTTTAAAATTAGCGATGATAGAGCCAATACAATAAGCAAAAGCAACGGTGATGATATTGCTTACAGTGATATTTTAGTGGGTGCTGATTTCTTGGAATTTCTAAAAGAGCGACTTATTCTTTTACGAGCATTGATGTCCGATAAAGCGTCTATATATTTGCATATTGATTACAAAATTGGACACTATGTGAAACTTATAATGGATGAGGTTTTTGGAAAGAAAAATTTCAGAAATGATATAACGAGGATAAAATGTAATCCAAAGAATTTCGACCGCAAGGCTTATGGAAATATAAAAGATTTAATTCTTTTTTATTCTAAATCTGAAAATCTAAGGTGGAATGATCCTAAACTTCCTTTTACAGAAGAAGATATAGAAAGGCTTTTTAAAAAAATTGATAAGTATGGCCGTAGATATACTACAATTCCGCTTCATGCTCCGGGTGAAACTACTAATGGAAAAACATCTCAAGAATGGCGGGGGATGAAACCTCCGAAAGGAAGGCACTGGAGAAGCGCTCCAGATATTTTAGAAGAATGGGATAAGCAGGGGTTAATAGAATGGTCTAAAACAGGAGTGCCTAGAAAGAAAATTTATGCTGATGAAAAAGAAGGAAAAAAAATGCAGGATATTTGGGAATTTAAAGATCCTCAATATCCAAGCTATCCGACAGAGAAAAATTTGGAATTACTGAAATTTATTATCAATGCTTCTTCTAATAAAGGCGATTTGGTTTTAGATTGCTTTTGCGGTTCTGGCACAACTTTAATTGCGGCTCAGGAATTAGGTAGGAATTGGATTGGTATTGATAATTCAAAACATGCTATAAAAGTAACTAAGAAAAGACTATCAAAAATTCCAATAACTTTATTTTCTGGCGAAGTTGAGTATGAGTACCTAATCCAGAAAACAGATTAATAATAATGAATTCATTTATAAATATCGCAACATTAGTAGCTTTACTTATTAACACAATTGCTTTGATTGTTGTTATTTATCAGACGTATATCGCGAGGCGATCATTAACCGTTACAAAGAAAAGTATTGATGAAGCAAAGACACAAAGGCAATTAGAGATTCTTCCGAAGTTTACGTGGGTAATTGAGGTGCAAGTACAATTAGAATATTGGAAAAAGGATTTGCAGGGAAAAAAGGATATGTTGCAAAAAGGAGTAGATAAGAAAGACGAAGATATGTTTAAAAAAGCGAGCGATACAAGAATAAAGAGTCCAAAAGACTTATCACTCAATAGATTTCTTTATGACAATATGCCGTCATGGTTGCGTGAATTATGGATGTCCGGTGCTCAATATTATTATGATGCAATAGCCCCATTACCCTACGTTTACAAGGATGCAATACCAAATTATAGTTACACTCAAAGCTGGATAAAAAAACGGAGTGAAGATTCATTACGGGCAATTTCAAAATTATTGGAATATCTTGAAGATATGGTGCCACCTGTAATTTTAAATACACCGGCAAGTTTATCCGATGAAGATTTTTTGAGAGATTAATATGAACTCATTTAAAGAGATCGCTTATTAAGTATTAAAGGAAGCAGAAAAATCACTACACAGCAAAGAAATTACCAAAATTGCTTTAAACCGTGGCTGGCTTAAAACTGCTGGCAAAACTCCTGAAGCTACGATGAACGCTCAGCTTATTGTTGATATAAACTCAAAAAAAGAAAAATCTCGTTTTGTTAAAACTGCTCCTTCTGTCTTTGGGCTTAATCCAGATTTTAAGGAAACGACTAAGGCGAAACCGAAGCGACAAAAAGAAGAAAAGGTTTGTAAAATTTCAAAGGATATCTCTACCAAGCAAAAAGGTGATATCGCCGAAGCCCGAATAGCTGAACTTATAGTTTTATATGGTGATACAACGCTTTCCTGTTATAAGCCTATTTCCGATGATGATGGCATAGATTTAATCGTTAAAAAAAAAGGAAGCATTAAGACAATGTATCTGCAGGTAAAAAGCCGTTTCGGAGATAATCCCGACGCTATTTTTACGGCAACGACAAAAACTACCTCAATAGCTGATAATTACTCCGTTGCCCTTATTTTTGCTTTTTTTGATACTAGCGAGGGCGATTTGTGGGATTATTTATGGTTTATTCCGGCTCCGGATTTCATTAAGATGGCTAACAACCTCAAAAAAGGCGAAATGCTTGGTTTTGTTGCTGGAAGGCAGAAAAAAGAAACAAATAAATGGGATTAATATTTGATAGATAAAAAAGAATCGGCTAACGCTATAATAGGCCAGATGAAAAGGATTTAATTGTATAATGCAAATCATTAAGAAATCTAAAGGTGGAATTGATTATTTAGCCACAATCCTGAAACGAAAAGCTAAAACAATAACAAAAGCAATCCTCTGGCGCATCCCGCATAATACTCTGCAAGATGATGTGCGCTTAAAAATTGGGCGTTATAATCGTATTTTTAATATCGAAACTCCGGAAACTTCGAAGCCTAAGAGCGCATTAACTCTCGATAACGAAGAATTTCAGACTTTGTTAACTTTTTTAGAAGAAAATTACGAACCTTTCAAAAAAGGGATACGGAAGTATATTCAAATTGATGAAAAATTCGACCAGAATAATATTCAGCACTTAAAGGCTATTTTCAGTGATCCAGATAAACAAAAGGTTCTTGATTTTGTCGCCAAAAATGACATCCTGCCTGAAGATTTAGTCTCTAGTTTACAGTATCAGGTCAGAACTAAGGCGGTTCAAGAATTTGATGATATGCTATCTAATGATTTATTAGAATGTAATTGGCAAGGTTGGTTTAAAAAAAATGATTGGGTTTTAGGTAGCGAATTCGTGCGCATTTTGGATGAACGAAGCATTGATACTAGTAATATCGCTGATTATCTAATGCAAGCATATGATGGGTTTTTAGATATCATTGAGATTAAACGCCCCGAAGGTCATCTTAAATTTTGGGCCAATTATCAAGTTCAAGGGAATTGGATACCTTCATCTGATTTAACTAAGGCCATAACACAAGCGACTAAATATATTTACGAAGTTGAAAGAGAGGCTAACAGCGTAAAATTTCTTGAGAGAGTTGGCAAAATAAAAACCATAAAACCCCGATGTGTTTTGATCTTTGGTCGATCAAATAGCTGGGACGAAAGCCAAAAAGAAGCCTATCGAATTCTAAATGCAAGCTATCACAACTTAACAATTATGACTTATGACCATGTTTTGGCTAGGGCAAAACGAATACTAGGATTAGATGGTAAAGAAAAGTTGGTTATCGGAGATAATTTTGATGAGGATTTATTAGATCTAAATATTGAATAAACCTAATGAAAGTTGACAAAAAACATATGGTAGGCCGCATGGGAGTTTCGGCCGTCAGCCATGCTTTTGCAAATTTAAAATGGCTATTCAGGGAGCAGCCCATTAGTGATTTCGGTATTGATGCACAAGTTGAAATAGTTAAAGATGATAAACCAACGGGTAAGCTTATAGCATTACAAATAAAATCTGGTTCTAGCTTTTTTGCTAAGGTTAGGGATGATAAAGTTTTTTTTCGTGGGGATAAAAAACATTTAGATTATTGGCTTAAACATTCTTTACCTGTGGTTTTGATATTGCATAATCCTAACAACTCAATAATAATTTGGCAGTTAATAAATGAGAATACGATTACAAAAACTCCTAAGGGGTGGACAGTTGAAATTTCGTTGAATCAGCGATTAGATAAATATAGCATTCATAAATTATCGAAAATTTCCGATAAGCCGCGCTATATAGTAAAGTTGCAAAATTTACAGTTGGCGCGTCCGTGGATAGAAAAATTAGATACAGGCTATTCTTTATTCATCGAGGTGCAGGAATGGATTAATAAAACTTCGGGAAGAGGAGATATAAAGCTTATTGTCCAAGATGTAAGCGGAAAGACAAAAAATGAATATAATTGGTCTGTAATGTTCCCCGGTTGGCGATATGAAGATGCATTGCCGGAATTTTTTCCTTGGGCAGATTTATCGATAGATGAAGTTTTTTATGACGATTACGATAGAGATAAATGGAAATTAGAATGCGGGAGTTATGATAAAGAAACAGATACTACCATTTGTTACGAAGATTTTTCAGAATGGGCAGAAAGGCATTTGTCAAAAGGAATACGTCCATATGATGATAATGGTGAGGTTGCATTTTGGCGGTTAGAATTAAACTTAAATGAATTTGGTAAGGCTTTCATGTTTATAGATGGCTATCTTTCAAGTAAAAGCTAAAAGGATCATATATTTCATAAATTTATATTTTTTAGCAAAGCTAATATTTCTTCAGGCGTGTCTTTCTTTGATCTAACCATAAACATTCCAGATTTTTCACCAAAATAATCTAATGCCATTTGTCCGTTCAGCAAAAAACCCACGGCTGATATGTGGGATAAGCTTTTATTTTCTTCTAAGATAAAATGCTTGTTACCGTTTTTATAAAAATAAAGACTATCGATAACTTGAAAACAGGTATATATTTCTTTAGGAGACATTTGTTTTCCTAGATTAAGTATATGATCAAAGAATAGAATAATAATATTATAGCCAGATTCATTTTTTAATTGCTTTCCTTCTTCTCTTAGCTTTTTGATTAAAGTTTTTTGTGAATGTTTATGGTTAACTTTATATTCACGATGGGAAACCTCAATATTCACTGTGTTGGTGTTTATTTCGATTCTTATGTCTGGGTGTTTTAGATTGCTTTCGCCTAGAACTGTGACTTGATATCCTTGTCGTTGTAAAATATCAGCCAAAATTAATTCTATACATGTACCCCTGAAAGAATTCTTTGTGAGTAGGGCTTTAATTTTATTTGTACGATTTTCATAAGTAATATTAGGGTTGGATAATGCGCTTTCGAGAGCATCTAAATAAGGAGGCAATAAATTTATAGGCAAAGGAAGGTAGTATAATAGAAGCTCGAAAAAAGGGTGTTTTTTGACAGATTTATTAGAAAATAACTGCCCCCAATATTTATCGATAGTTTTACTATCTTTATTAGCGATTGCAGCATAAATGATATTTAGTATCTCCATGAAAGGTTCGCCGTGCTTTTGCCTTTTGATTAGGCCGTTAAATTCTGAATATATATGCGGGTATAACTCATGAAATTTCATGGTTATATTATATAGCAAATTTTCAAAAGGGACAAAAAATATTTGGGGAAAGCACATAAGTGCGCTTGGGCTACCTTAAAAGGGTGGGATATTTATAAATATTCCGCTATTGCGGAATGAAAGACTGATGAAAGCGCCTGCTTGATGCAGGCTTTTTCTTTCTTAGGCTGGAAAGCCTAGCCTGCCAAGAAGGCAGGCGGTTGAGAAAGGTTTTAAAATAAACCACTAAGCAGGCTTGGCGCGCAGGTTGCGGAAATCCACCAAGGTGGATTGGAGACTGAGCAGACAAGACTGCGGAACAAGTCACCACTCACGCCACGACTTCACCACGATGAGGCTGACCCTTTGCCGCTGGCTATGAATTATCAAAAACCTATCAAGATGGAAATCACTTGTCTTATAGACGATATAAATATATAATTAAACCACGTTATTTAACAAGGCGGCAAAGGGGCGGACTCGACCGAGCAAAAATATCTCTTTAAAAAATTTTTCGGCGGCGGCAAAGAAAAAATAATTGTTTCTTTCTTATTTCTTTATATTTTTGCGAGGGAGAGGCCGGCAGGGATGCCTTATCGGCCCACGTGGGCCGATAAGGGAGACAGCAGCCGAATTCATAGGCATTAGATACCGCCTTCGGCTGCAAAAAAGTTCGGACTTCGTCCCCTATACTCCGTTCTACTTCGCTAAGCTACTTTCGTGCTTAGCTTCGTAGGAACTAAGAAGTATAATAGAGGTGAGGGATGAGAACCTGTGAGTTTATCCTGAGAAACGAAGGAAATCCCTGCCTCTCCGCCA
>JAGYNB010000017.1 GCA_018400015.1 Candidatus Omnitrophota bacterium
TAATAAGGAAGACCGGATTATTACCTTTATAAGGGATAAAGACAATAACCTTTATGAGGTAAAGCAATCTCCGAAGTAAATAAAAGGGACCTGTAAAAGAGAAGAGGTCCCTCTTTTTTTACTCTATAATCCACACAAATGTACGTACAGAGAGTATGATATTACATATTGACATGGATGCCTTTTTTGCCTCAATAGAACAGGCTGTAAACCCTAATCTTAAAGGTAAACCTTTGATTGTAGGCTCTCGCGGCAATAAAAACCATACGGTTGTCTGCGCGGCCAGCTATGAAGCCAAACGCTTGGGTATTGACTCCGGAATGCCCACTAAACAAGCCTTTTTAATATGCCCGCAGGCAGAGTTTATTGCAGCAGATTCGGCTAAATACGTGTATACATCTGAAGCCATATTTGAAATGTTATATCGATTTGACCCTAACCCGCAGTATGTTTCCATTGATGAATTCCAGCTAGACTTACGCGACTCTAAAGAATATGTAAAAATCTGCAAGTCTATCAGAGACTGGGTAACTAAAAAGTTTAATATTACTTGCTCAATTGGAATAGCTAAAAACTGCCTATTGGCTAAGCTGGCATCCAAGCTAAACAAGCCTGATGGTGTGTGTATTTTGGATAAGAAAAACCTTAAGCCAACATTAAAAGCAGTAAATGTAAGTAAACTTACCGGTGTTGGTAAAGCCACTTTAGAGCAGTTAAATAATCTAGGGATCTACACCTGTTTGGACTTATACAATAAAGATCAAGGCTTCCTAAACACTCACTTTGGCAAGGTTGGATTTAACTTATTTTGGTCATTACATGGGCTTGATTCATTTGAGTTAAACCCCCAGGTTAACCAGCCCAAATCCATAGGCCATTCATACACCTTAAACAGAGCTACCAATAACCAAGAGTTAATCCTTGACTGGATCAGACTCCTATCTGAAATGGTCTCCGTAAGGCTTCGAAAAAATAACCTGTCAGCTAAAACAATCAGTTTCTGGTACTCTAAAGATAAGGATTTTAAAGGAATCACTAGACAAAAGACCTTCCAAATACCTACCAATAACGGCCAGGATATCTATGAAAGAACAGCCCGAATTTGGCTCAAGATCGCCCCAAATAGGCCTTTCTTAAGGGCTCTTGGGGTATCTGCCAGCCTGTTTGAAGAGCCTCAAAAAAGCCTTCTTAAAGAGATCCAAAGAAGGGAGGATCTGGCGTATTTAATGGATAAAATCAACCAAAAATATGGCGATTGGACTCTCTTACCGGCACAATTGATAAAGATTTATAATCCCGGTAAAACAATATAAACAAATATAAAGCGCTAGGTATAATCCTATTTTTACTAATATAGAATAAGGGCAAATAAGGCAAATAAAAGAATAAGTAAGCACAAGTAAGTTTGACTGGAATTATCCACAGCAGTTATTCACACTGATATAACCCCTTATAAAACAAGCAGCTTAGACGAGGTTTTCACTATATGCCCAAGTTAACATAAGGTACATTATAGGAAGTTGCATATATAGGCCTTTTTAAGCCTTAAAACCTCTTTTATGGTTTATAAGATATAACTTATTAGGGTCTTCTTATTGTTTATTATTTGAGCAGAAAAAAAATAAAAACCAAACAAAAGTAAATCTTACTTTCCCTTTGTTTGATCAGTTGGTTGGATCTTTATTATCTTGCCATTGGCTATGGCATCAGCTATCACTTTGTGGGCCTTTTTTAATACGCGGCTTAGGGTCTGCTGGGATATGCCCATTGTTTTGGCTGCCTGTGTCTGGTCAAGCTCTAGATGATCACACAGCCTGACTGCCTCAAAGGCATCTTCTGCAAGCACTACTTCATCAGGTCTGCCGGGTTTACCCCTTGGACTAAACTGGCTGATCCTGGGTTGATATTGGATTTTCCTTGATTTTTTGGGTCTTCCTCGAGGTTTCATTTTACTTATTCTTACTTAAATCACTAAAAAACGATTTATTTTTACCTCCATTTAACGCCCTATTTATTATGAGTACCTACTCATTATACTTCAATCAAAAATATTGTCAAGTGGGAACTAATAACAGTAAAAAATATTAACAACATCTTCCCTTCTTTTATAAGAAATATAGCTTAACTATGATGGTTGGATTATATAAAAATAGCTACTCATAGCGATAATATAACTAAATATCCTTAATTAAAAATTACGCAGAAGATGCAAAATATTTTCTTTCGTAAGAATATCCAGATCCGAGGGGTTCTCGAGAAAAGATTCAACATCCTGTTTAATTTTCTTCCAATCCGTTTTCTCAACAACGCCACAGATTAAATCTCTCCAGTTGCTTTTTTTCGGGAAATCCCTAGTCCATCCCGTCTGCTTAAGGGCGTTCTCAAGAAGAATAAAGTTGGGCTCGATTCCTTTCCATTTCGAAAGATACCAGCCTAGATCAAAATAATCTCTTCCTTTTGTATATTTTCTGCTTACCAAAGCATGCAGTTTCCCGGCTAAAAGTGATTCAACATTATAAGATAAAAAAGAAATGGGAAAAAATTTATTCACAATCTGTGTTGTAAAATCAGCACCTTTTGGCGGATTGTTATCAATTTCAACCTTAATAGAAAATTTCTGGCTTTTTAAAGACGAAATTCCCGCTTCAAACATTAAGTCTGAAAATTTAATAAACGCTGAATTTACAGTTTTTTTATCGTTGTAGGCAGCTGAGACATTATATCCAGCTGAAGAAAGCTCGAAAATAATCTTTTTAACCAAAGACTGGAAAGAAAAAGACTGTTTCCCTGTCGAAGAAAAATCAAGGTCTTCTGAAAATCTCGGTAAATCATACAAAAATCTTAATGCTGTCCCTCCTAAAAATGCTGTTGAACGAAATACGCCTTCATCATGCATTACTCTGAGAATATAAGCCTGCAGATATTCACGCATTGTATTCAGTTTATCGTTATATCCACTTTTTCTTGAGACAAGTTCTAAAACATAATCTTTCATAGGTGTTTTTCCTCTTTTTTATATTCATCTGCATATTCCCTAATGATACGGACAACACGCACAACACCTGGTTTCTTAAATTTTTTAGCGAATTTCTCTAGTTTAGCGAAATTAATCTTACTAAAATTCTGCAGTCGCATTTCAGAAAGATAATCATCATCAACCTGCATCCCCTTCAAATAAAAAAAATCAAGCAATGCTTTTTCAGGTGTCGCAATAAACGCCAATTGTTTATTCACCATAATCGACTCATACCCCCAGAATAGGTCCTTCTTAATATGCCGGTAGTCGAATACGCCAATTGGTGTAATGATCTTCTCCGGCCGCTTAGTAGTAACAGAAGTAAAAACAGGAACCGACTCGGGAATAAGACCATGATATTCAAATGCTTTCTCAAGACTGATATATGAAGGCTTTTTCAGCACTGATGCAATATGCGGTTCATAGATATCCACCTTACGAAAATTATCAGCTAATAGGTAGATATTGTTTTTAAGCTTGATTAATTTTCCGGATTTACACCAACGGCTAAACTGAACTTTAATCGATTGAGGATTAATAATGCCTACAAGTAGATTTTCCGCGTCTACTACTGGTAACCCCTGAACACGTTTAAGGAAATCATCTAGTTTCATAGTAAAAGTTTAACATATTTGTTAATAAATTGCAACCATTTTTTAATATATTTGTTATTTCTTTCAAGATAGGAAGTTAATTGCAGTTAATTTATTTTTCTTAAACAATAAACAGGCGGATGAGGATATGTAATCGTAAACACCTCATATCCGCAACCACCAAATAAACCATAAATCTACTATATCGCCTCTATTGTTGATGGCGGTTTTGAAGTAATATTATAAGTAACACTTACCACACCGGGCACTTTTGATGTGATTTCCTTGGCTAATTTAGTAAGGGTTTTAAAAGGCACATTCGTAGGCGTGGCTGTTTTTGCATCTTTACTTTCCCAGCAGCGAATCTCGATCTGAAGGCCAAAATCCCTTTTACCGGACCTTATTCCCGTAACCCTGTCTTCATGCAAAATTGCCATGTACTGAAAAGCACCTGTTTTAGAAAGCTCGCGCTCAACTATACTGGTTGCAATTCTAACAACTTCAATCCGCTTTTGAGTAACCTCCCCTATCACTCTAGCAGCTAGTGCCGGACCTGGAAAAGGCGGCCTTCCAGATATTACTTTAGGCAGTCCTAATACCTTTCCGACAACTCTCACTGCTGGCTTACGTAGTTCTATCAACGGCTCAATAACCTTATAACCATAGGCTTTTTTGGTATCAATACCTAACTGCTCTAAAATATTATGCTGTCTTTTAATACCGGCTACAGTCTCTTCAATATCGGTATAAATAGTGCCTTGGAATAAAAACGAAGCCTTACTTTTTTTAACCAGCTTTGAGAAAACATCCTTATAAAAAGCATCAGTTATGGCTTGACGTTTCTTTTCAGGGTCAGTTTTACCTTTTAAATGCCTAAAAAAAGTGCTTTTAGCATCAACGAGCTCAACTGGAACACCTATTTTCCTAAAGATATTTACGATTTCACGGGGTTCATTTTTTCTCATTATGCCGTTATCTATAAAATAGGTCTTAAGCTTTTTACCTAATGCCCTGTGGCCGATTAAAGTAACAACGGAAGAATCAACTCCGCCAGATAAAGCATTTACAGCAATACCTGAACCAACATTTTTCTTGATAATCTTAATTTGACGTTCTATAAAATCTCTGCTATTAAGCTTATTTAAGGGAATCTCTCTTACATGTCTCATTATTACACCTTTAAATTGTTAAATTAATAATATCAAAACTTATTGTATTAGGAATTTATTAAAAAACCTATACCTGCGGTCAATGCAAACATAAAATTGACCGCAGCAAGGTTTCTTAAGTTAGATGCGAACGTAAATACTCTTCTTAAAACAACTAGTTCATTTTCTCAAGAGCTTCTTTTATAACCGGCAAGATAGACCCTACTTCTTTTTTGGTTAAACGTCCTAGTTTAGTAAACCTAAATTCGCCATCAGATGTTCTGTTTTCACGGGTAATCTGAAGCTTCTTATCGCCCTTATTGTATGAATAGACACTGATATCTATTCTGCCAAGATCAGTATCAACGCTCTTGGCAAAGATTTTCTCATCTAAATTCGGGTCGTACGGCATAACTCCTCCTTTTGTTTGTTGATTTCATAACAAAAAATAGCTAAGGCCACTGCTGCATTAAAAGAAATCCTCCCTCCCTGCATGGGAATTTTAATAAAGAGATCTATCTTTTGACTAACACTATGACTTAGACCCTTACCTTCTGAGCCTATAACTACCGCCAAAGGAAAACTAATCTTATCATTCCCGAGAATCTGGACATCGCCTTCGGCAACTGCTCCTGCAATCGTAAATCCGCAATTTCTTGCCCTTATAATCGATTGGTTTAAATTAGTAACCTTACTGACAAAAATATAATTTTCCGCACCGCTTGCAATACGCAAGACAGTTTCATTAACTTCAACTGAGCGATGTTTTGGAATAACAAAAGCGAACTTACCAAAACAACCACCAGTTCTCAACATCGAACCAAAATTCTGCGGATCTGTAATACCATCTAAAAAGAAAAGTGTTATATCTTCATTTTTTGCAAGTTTTAACAGATCATCAAAATCAGTATATTTAAACTCCTCGACATCTGCAAATACACCTTGAGCGTGAAAATTCTTGCTAAGATTCTTAAAATTCTTAAAGGCAAGCTTTTTGTACACTACGTCTTTGCGGGTAATAAGCTTTCTGATTGCCCTATGATCAAGACCGTCTTGCAAAAAAACTGTCTTGATACTTTTTGGATTCGTCTTTAAACGTTCAATAACCGGCCTTTTTCCGAATAGTCTCATTTTTATTTACCAACAATGCGGGTATTAAACTCTTCTAAATATTTAATATATTCTTCATCTTGAGGATAAAACTCATCTTTACCATAAGGGAAAGAGCTCATAGCGCTAAAAGGTAAAGGCTCAACAGTCGTAGGCACACCTGCTGTTGTAGGAAGTTCTTTTGAATATCCGAAGGTATAAACAAAAAATCTTCTCTTGTAGCCTTTTGGTATATCGGGTAAATGGTTAGCATCAAACTCAACTGATATCTCGTCTCCATAACCCATTATGACAAATTTATCATCTGTCTCTTTTAAAAGCTCTAACACATCGCCATATCGTGTATAACTACCGGGATACAGCTTGGCAAAAACATCCTTATTAATATCATCATAATCATAATAACCAAAATAGCCATAAGCATTATCGGTTTCAGAGCGAGGGATAACCCCACCCAAATCCAAGATCGCCTTATTGGGCTTTAATATCGTAATCTGTAACGGGTCATAATCTGCAAATGTATTAACCAGTATCTGGTCATAATAGGCCTCAAGATTACTGGTAAGCCTTACTCTAAAATCATTGGTCTTAAAGGCATTGGTCAAATCAAGTACTGTGTAGCGAGAATATCTACTCATCGTAACCGATATTAAAGGCTTTGTGCTGTCTTCTGGGATAACCTTAGCCCAATTACCATTTTCATCAATAACCTCGATTGTATTCACACTTAGAATATCCTTATGTTCAAACGCCTTATGTATTGTTGACTCTGAGAATTTCTGCATAGGATGAATAAACCTGCCGTAAATCAAAAGCTGGATCTGTTCGGCACCGGTTAAATTGCCAAGATTCAAAATAATAGAATTAGCCTTTTTGCCTTTTGTTAAAAGCGGTACATGAATATTATCTCTTTTTACGATATACTCCAAAACATCATTGCCTTCATCATCCACTGCGCTCACCGGAGACTTCATATCTTTTGTCTGCCAGATCTTATACTTCGGCAAGGGCTTTAAAAGCGACGACCTTTCATTAGCAAAAACTTCTGTGTTTTGCGGATAATCGATAACAACAATATTACTTTTATCTATATAATCAATCTCGGAAAAATTCTGATGGTATTTTATGGAAAATACCCCATCTTTGGGCACAAAATCAAAATCGCTTCTTAGGTATTCATCCGGATCAGGTGTATTAAACACTCCCCTGCCTACCGGGTGCCCTAACCCGGCAAAAGGAATGGTCTCGTTAACGAATTCATACTTTTGACCGTTAAAGGCATAAATAAACGGACAACTGCCTGTTCCGCCGGAAGCAGCATCAAACCATTGAAGATCGCCATCAATGGTCATTGTAAGATAATAATCTTTAGATGCATCAAGCGGAGGATGTTTACCACCGGAATTACACCTTTCCGCTGTAAAATCTACCGTTGTACCGCCATGATTTCTTAAAACATAGCTAAACCAATGTGTTGATTGCGAACAATCAGTTGGAACCTCAACTGGAAGATCGTTAAAATCAGTAGGATATTTTGAGTGCTCAACAAAATAACTGATCGCTGCATTTCTAATTGAACCTAAAATGCTGCGCGCTTCAGCTTCCCTGGCTTTTTCAATAGTCTTGGGGTATTGGGCAATGCCTGCTGAAGCAATAATGCTAAGTACCACAATAACAATAATAAGCTCTAATAAGGTGAATGCCTTAGTTGAATAATCTTTAAACGATATCATTTTATTGCACTATTCGTGTGTTATATTTTTCTAAATACTCTTTGTATTCTGTATCAAGAGGATAGCTCTCAGTTTCAGGATAAGGATAGCTCGTCATCTCGGAAAAAGGCAACGGTGCAACTTGTGAATATATATCAATGTCGTGATATATCCATTTATGGTAACCTTTAGCATACAAAACATAACTGCGCTTAAATCCGTTCTGAATTATAGGCAGATCTTTTGCGTTAAAAGTCAAACTTAAATCATCTCCCGGAGCCATGATCACATATTTATCATCACCAAATAAAACTAATTCCAAAACATCGCCAAAACGGGTATAACTGCCTTTAGCAGGTTTTATCTTTGAATCTGTATCAATCTGGTAATAATCAAATGGGATAAGATCGCTGGGAAGAGATTTAAGAATGCCAAATTCATTTAAAGATGCGTTATTAGGTTTTAGAGTATGTACTTTAACCGACCTATAATCGCTAAAGGTATTAACCGCGATATAATCAAAATAAATTTCCATATTGGAACAGATCCTCACCCTGTAATCATTATTGACAAATACACCGGTTAAATCATAGACATGATCTTTGGTCTTAAAATTCGAACCCATGATCGCCAATGGTACTGATGCTTCAAAACCTACCTCTTTCCAGCCGCCACTACCATCTGGAACCTCTATAAAAGGATAATCAGGACAAAGGCTTCCTTGTTTTACTGCAGAAGATATCTGATCCATCTTAGCAGGCTTAAAATAAGCATTTACTATTAACTGAATATTGCCAGCATTTGATAGATCTCCAAGCTCTAAAACCAAAGCATACGGCTTAACAAACCCGTCAAGCTCAGTTTTTACCAAAGGAACATACTGACCGTCTTTTTCTGTTAGATATCCGGATACATCATTACCCTCTTTATCATATGCCTTAACCGGGCTAATCATATCCTTGGCCTGATAGAGTTTAAATTCAGGAAAAGGCTTATGTATTGCCGGTCGTTCATTAAGAAGGATTTCAATATCATCAGGATGATCAATTGCCAGAAGACTGACATTATCAATATAACTAATCTCCTCATTAGATTCCATTAGGCTTAATTTTAAGGTGCCATCTTGCAGTTCTTTTAAAAATAAAAGCTTTATGTATTCATCAGAGTCGATTTCAGGTTCTGGCATATTAGGCATCTTCAAATGCGCCAAAGCAGACGTAAGCAGGATATCCGCTTCCAGATTATACTTTTCACCGTCAAAAGTAAAAACTAAAGGACAACTCCCCCCGCCTCCACCACCACCATCATCAAACTCATAATCAGGACACTTTGAAGGTAAAGCTACATTGCAAGCGGAATCATTAATAGAATTCCCCTCAATTATAGTACCGTCTTTTTTAATAGCATAACACCTATTACCGTAATCTGCAGACTCAGGATATGCCCCTATAGCATAAGAATGCTGACAGGTAAACTTACAATTATAGTACCAATGCGACAAGTAAGTCCTGTCAGTCGCGGAAGAACAGTACCTGCGATTTAATAAAGGTTTAGATCCTTGCCTTAATCGAGCTTCGGCAACTAACGGGTTTGAATCGTAGGTAAATTCACCATTATTTATACTGGCATAACCCTGCATTGCTGTATGAATAAGCTTTAAAGTGTCTACTGCCTGCTGATCATAGGCATTACGCTTGACTCTTTTTATTCCAACAATGGACAAACCCAACAAGACAGTAATCACCGCTACTGTCGCTAATATCTCCATTAAAGAAAAAGCACTGTTTTTTAAGTATCTTTTTTTATTTAACATTCAGATTATCTTTTAAGGCATTAAAAAAATTATCAGCAATATCAGCTAATAAAGAACTGCTTAAAGAAGACAGCACCACCTTTGTCTTGTCCTGATCAACGCTCTCAAAGAAAATTCCAATTTCTGTAGTATCAATTATCTCATCAAGGGGCTTTATAATCTTTTCGTCTTCCGAGACCGATCTTCTCTCATATTCAAAATCCATAGCCACGATCATTTTCTTAGGTTTATTCCTCATATAAACTAAACCGCCCATATCACGAACAGCTTTTATGCTGGCATCAAAACAATCGTCAACATTAGCATAATATACCCAGAAAACACCTTTATCTCTTGCATTTTCTAAATCTTGAGTGGATACACCCAAGAAACGTTTTGTCGTCTCTATAGGACCATGGGCACAACCTGCAATAAACAACAGAACAGTAATAAAACTTAACAAATTTATTTTTTTCATATTTTATACACCAAGTCTTTTCTTCTGACTCTTTTTGCAACCCTTAAACCAATCTCATCACCTTTTTTTGCCTTTAATATCACAGTTCTATCTATCTGCATGGAAGTTATTTTCTGTTTAAAGCTCGTAGTGTGCCCCTTTATTAAAATCAGGTCATTTGTTTTTAAAGGGACTTTTGTTTTAAAAACAGCAGCTTTTACATGCGGAAAATAATGGGTAATCTTTCCGATCAACTGCTCTTTATGTTTTATAGATTTTTTTGAAACTTTTTTTGCTGCTTTCTTAACTGTCTTCTTCTTTTGCGTTGTTATCTTCTTCTTGTTTTTCTTTACAGGTGATTTCTTTTTTTTGGTAACTTTAGACGCTTGCTTTTTTTTCTTTAACCAGGAAAACATTTTTTGCTCTCCTATTTTACAGTTAGGATAGAATCAACATCTCCATAGGGATTACTCTCTTTTACGGCATTGTCCGGATCGGCAATCCATTCGCCGTCAACGATAAAACGGTATCTGTAATTACCTTTATCCAGAGAACATTCTTTCGTCCAGACGCCGTTAACGTTATCCAAACGGCTTTTCTCATCTGCGATCCAATTATTAAATTCACCTACTAAGAAAACTTCTCTGGCGCTAGGCATATTTAAGGTAAAGACAACTCTTTTTATCCTTGCCGATTCCTCTTTTATGATCCTCTTAGCCTGAGTGATTACCTCTATGCCCACTTCTTTAGAGATTATCTCACGGGATAAACTAAAATAGTCTTTAGCACCCCTTGAGTATTTATCAAAACCAAATATGTCAGAGCCGTAGGCCTGAGCTTCTTTAAGGCTTACATTAATATGAATAATCGTACTAAATAAACTGTCCTTAAATGTGGATTTCATTTTCTGTAAGACATCGAAACAGTGCCTAAGCCTTGAATCGAATATAGTAACCAGCACATTGTAGCTTACGTCTTTTTTAAGACGCTCATTGATCAAATTTATAATTGAAACAAGCTGATGCACGCCTTCAATGGCAAAACGGCTTGGCTCAACAGGTATAACAACCCTATCAGAGGCAGCGATTGCATTCACGGTCAAAATACCCAGATTCGGCGGGCAGTCTATAAAAATATAATCGAATTCTTTATTACTCTTTAACACGTCATAGAGGCATGCTTCTCTGCCTATCTCATCTGCCAGTTCCTGCTCTAACGTGCTTAACACAATAGAAGACGGCGCAAGGTAGAGATTCTCATGAACTTTCCTAATTATATTATGGATGGTAACTTTATGAGGAGTAAGTTTAGATAAAACATTATAAATTGTAAGATCACTTTTAACGTTTAAGCCGACACTGGCGTGTGACTGCGGATCTAAATCCACAAGCAAAACTTTTTTCCCGTTAACCGCCATAGCAGCAGCAAGATTAATCGCAGTTGTTGTTTTTCCGCAACCACCTTTTTGATTGGCAACGGCTATAATCTGCATATCTTCTCCTCCTTTTTATTTTTTAAAACTCAAATCGTCAATTAAAATAGTGTCTTCTCCTAAAGAAGTATTCCAACGCTCGGCAGTGAAAACAATCTTATCAATATTAGAACGATCGGTTATTCTGTCAAAATCTTTCAATGGAAGCGAAAACTTCTTCCATTTATCAGTAATACCGTTTATGTATGCTGTGGTCTTCTCTCTTCTTTTATTTTCCACATCCACCCTTAAACTAACAGGTTTAGTGCCAATGGTTTTTCTTGCGTTTAAAGTTATCAGATTAAATTTAGAAGCATCAAACGAATTAAGGTTTACTTCATATCCAATACGATCGATATTGTATTCTTTCGGTGAAAAATCATAGCTTAAGCGGATGACATCACCGGGTAAATTTATATTATAAGAAACTATATCTGCCTTTAAATTGCGCGTTGGACGATTAATTATTAAAGCAGTAATAAGAAATACAATTGAAACGACAATACTGCCTAGAACAATCGGATTTTGATAGGGTTTTTTCTTGTTAAAAAAGAATCTTTTCAGCCGGTTTTGCTTGGCGTTAGATATATATGTATTAGCTAAATAATCGTAAATATCTTTGTTATGCATTAATACATTTTATACAATAACTTCTTTATTGTCAACAGGTTATTGCTTAAATTTAAGATTTTTTTAAAGGCGATTTAAGCTCTTCCGGTGGGTTTATTCCTAAGTAGTTATAGAGATTAATTAAATGCGTTCTGAATAGCTTATCAAAATCAAGATTCCCCTCATCAAACCACCAGAACCAGTCGCTTCCCTCTAATATATGAAGCTGCTTGTAGATCAATCTTAGCTTTTCTTCATCTTTTTCATCAGTTTCTTCTATCAGCTTACGCACCTGTGTCAAATAATCCCAGGCAAGGTTTTTTTGATTTGAGCCTATCCACTTATTAAAATTAGCGAATATCCAGGAACCTGTTGAAAGCTTACTTATGTTATCTTTTACAGAATTGTCTTTTAAGTATTCATTGATCAGCACAGGTTTTATGAAATCAGCTTCGGACAACCGAGCGTAAAACTCTTTTAAAAAATCCCAGCCGTCATTATTATAATACTCCCAGGCGTTTTCTCCGTCAAGGGCAACAACAACCAAAACATCTTTTTTCTTAAAATGCCTGTTGATATTTTCTAAATGCGAAAGGAAATCATCTGCAGCATCCTTGGCCGGCCTTTGTTTATAATGAAACCCGATCAAATCGGATAAATACTTATCTCTAAATACAATATTTAAAACACCTTCTTTTCTTTCTAATTTATAAGGTTTGTATAAATATTTACCATCGCGTTTTTTCTTTATCGATGAAAAGAGAATATCTTCATCGGCCACTATCCAATTAATCTTATTTTTTATAATTAAGGGCACAATTTTCTCAGAAACACTCAACTCTGACGGCCACATACCCCTACAATCACAATCTAAAGTATCTTTTAAATATCTTTTTCCTTGTTCTATCTGGGAAAAAGCATCATCTGGGTTACTAAACCTGTTCTTTGGCAAAACCACATGGTGATTAGCCTCTTTTGCGCAATCTGTATCAGTTAGTAACGGCAATATGGGATGATAATATGGAGAAAATATAAGTTCGATTCTTTTATCTTTTTGAAACTCCTTATATATAGGTAAAACCATCCCTAACGCTTCCAGCTGCTTATTAATTATGAGCTTCCTGTCTGCAATATTAAAATACCTGCCTTTTTTTATCAAGGCGTCTATTTCAGTAAAATACTCTCTATAATACGGATCAAACCAGCTGATATTAAATAGACTAATCAAGTCCTCTATGTCCTGATCATTGAAATCTTCTTTTTTTTCTTTTTGCTTGAATAACTGCAGATACCTGGGGAACCTTGCTATGACCGTATCAACATTAATGCTAAAGAAGTTATTAATAATAAACCGTCTCTCTTCGCTAGTAAAACTTTTAACTTCTCGTACGCTTAGCTTTTGAAAGTAATCCTGCGCACCACTGACATAATCATTAAGCTGTTCCAATAATGACGGCACAAGGTTAAAGGTGAGCTTCACCTTAGGAAACTCATCTAGAATCTTAACCATATCAAAGTAATCCTTGATACCGTGAAGTCTTACCCAGGGCAGGATAAATTCACCTGTTGAAAGGTCCTTATAATACGGCTGGTGCATATGATAGATAATACTTAAGTTAACCATAGGAATTTAGCTTAAAAAAAACCCCCGAAAGAACTTAATCTTCCGGGGGTAGTTATTACACTATCCTTAGAAGGATACTTTCATAGAACCGATTAACTGTGTTGCTGGCTGCATTTTATGACCAACATCACTAAAGGCATCGCCAGGTACTAATACACCTGCGTTCAATGCCATTTTGACATCTTCTGTATAATCATATTCTAATCCGGCATCAATTTCCTGATAGAATCCCTTATTTTCTGTCATTACATACTGATCACCAACAGATAATCCGTTAACGTGTGATTTAAGACCGTTACGGAAATTCTTGGCTAATCTTGCTAAATAATAATCGACAGATACTTTCAAATCAGACTGAAGCATAAGATCAACACCTAAATTAAAGTTGTGGGCATTGCTCATAGCAAATAAAGCGTTTGCTATAGTTCCGCCACCCTGATTTTCAAACATCGGATCCCATCCTGAATAAGGCTCTTTACCATGTGAAGCTGTTCCATAAGGACCTTCGCCTGTCTGACCTGATAAATAGGTGTAGCAGAAACGGGCTGTAGGTGTATATTTTACATCCTGGAACATATAGGCTAAAGAAGCCTGAACTGCATATGCACGTCTGTCATATCTCATATCTTCTGTATATGCATAAACATCATCAATATCAGGATAAATATCGCTATCAGCAATAAGATCACCAAACTGAATAGCAGTTTCTAAACTCATCATTAAAGGACTATTGTTAACAGTCATTCCTGAATATGTTCCGCGCAAACCTAATACATGCGTATTTTCATTTTCTGCTATAGGTGTAGTTACAGAAACACTACCAAACATACCAGGCTCTCTTGACCTTAACCACCAATAACCTTCTACTAATGCATTTTCAAATCCTGAATAAGCTGCATTAACACCATAAAGCTCTACGTCATCATTATCATTCAAATAACGTGTATTGTTATTTTCATCTACTTTTGCATACACTAAATCGATTACCAAAGGATCATAATCTAAGACACCTTTGATGGCATCAAAAGATTTACGCGCACTTAAGTCACCATAAACAAGACCGGCAACTTGCGTATCTAAACCATTGGTATCGCGATCGCCGATAATTAAATCATTACCGTAATGAAGCTCTTGACGACCTAATGTTACGCTTAAAGGAATGTTTGCCTGAGTTACAAAACTTAAAACATCATTTAATGTAACATAAGCTAAATCCAGATCCATGTTAGTATTTGTGCTTGTTTCAACACCCCAATATCTTTCAGTAAGGGTCCTGAAAGTAGCAGACACACCATCTGTAAGATCTGCATCAATCCTTATACGCGCAATTGATTCAATGTAAGCTTGTTTTTCTCTTGCACCGTAATCATATGCGTCAGCACCGCTACGCGCATCA
>JAGYNB010000018.1 GCA_018400015.1 Candidatus Omnitrophota bacterium
TCTGAGCATACACTATAGATGAAGATAGTATTGGTCTTCCTAATCCCTTTGAGCTGACAGGCAATCCAGCATGGGATGATGATGGAGACATAAAAACAAGTATGATGTTAAACTTGATGAGCGGGTAAAAACGGACACGGCCATGTTTTTTATGAGGAAGCAGATGCTACCCTTGATAAAACAGGGGATGGATTTGATACTGACAATGACTATGATGAGAAGGACATAGATGAATCAATCCCCGATCCAGAGATCATTGAGGGGGACCCAGATTGCTGGCTTGATGCTATTGATTATGCTTATAGTCAATAAAATGAATATGGGCTGTTACGTTTTTCCTGCTCCTTTATCATATCTGGTTGGGTATAAAGGTATAAAGACAGGCCCTTTATACTACCTTTATACGCTTTTATCCTGATAACCGGTTAAAATAAATAGGAAAGTGTAGTATGAGAGAGTGGGTATAAAGGCATAAAGGTGATTTTCGGGGGGTACGGGAAATTTTTAAAGATGGCAAAGCTATGTTTTTAAGCTAAAGATTGTGATCAAGATAGATAAATGATGGTGTTTATGTTGATTAACCCGGTAATGCTTGTTTGTTTGAGGTGGGATTACACGATTTTAGTCTTCTTTTGCTGTGCGCTATTGCATCTTGATATTCAACAGATTGCAATGGTTGAAATTCAATAATACGATTCCATAAAGTAATAAAATCTCACCCTAAAAACATCTCAATTGTTACTTTTTGTGGTGTTGATACGCCTTTTAAACCTTTGGGTTGCAGCATTTCCGAAGATAATACGTAATTTGGATAGCCATATTATGCCAAAAAATAGCGTGTTATAAAAAAGCTTGACAATATCCAGTAAAGGAGTTATAAAGTTGAAAAATTATCATTATACTAATTTCCAGTCTTCAGCTTTTACCTAAGGCTGATTTTAAAATTAATATTATTGGAATATTAGGGAAAAAAATGGAACAGTTTTTGAGTTATTTAATGCCCGGTCTTTTACGTGGGTGTGTTTATACAATAATTGCCTTAGGCTTTATCATAATTTATCGTACAACAAGCGTATTAAACTTTGCTCAAGGTGAGATTTTTCTACTAGGCGCTTATTCCGTATATTTTGCAGTTGCTCAAATTGGATTCCCTGTATACGTGGGTATTCCAATTGCGTTTATTATTTTAGGTCTGATTGGGCTTGTAATTGAACGTACAACACTTAGGCCATTAGTGGGTCAACCTATCCTAGCAATAATTTTAATGACTCTTGGCATATCAGTTTTTTTCAGAGGTGTTGTAGTTCTCATTTGGTCAGATGTTATTATGCCTGTGCCTACAATTTTTGGCTCAGGTGGAGCAAGTTTTTTTGGAGCAACTCTTCCTATTCAATATATATGGTTTGCAGGGATTTCAATCTGTATATCTATAATTCTTTATTTATTTTTTACTCGTCTTAGCATGGGCCTTCAGATGACAGCTGTTGCAGATAATACAAAATTAGCACAAAGCTGTGGGGTTAGTGTTAATCGCACTACTGCTGCTTCCTGGGTCATAGCCTGCATTGTTACTGGCGCTGGTGGTTATATGCTTTGCACGATTACGGGTGTATATCCCCTGATGGGAGAATTGGGTTTAAGATCACTCGCTGTTGTATTAGCTGGGGGTATGGAATCTATTGTTGGTGCAATGGTGATGGGTCCTGTTGTTGGAGCAATTGAGTTTGTTCTTTCAGGATATCTGGACGATTATGTTGGAGGTGGCCTTCGTGACGTTGTGGCCTTTGCAGTTTTAATAATTTTTCTTTTCTTTAGGCCTCAGGGGCTATTTGGTTGGAAGATTATAGAGAGAGTATGATAAAATGAGCTTACAGCCTTGTGGGATATTCAATTCTAATTATAGCCAATCTACTGCTGTAATACGGACTAAACCTCAGTGGGTTACACTTATTGCTTTTTTTATTTTTTTGGCAATATATCCCATTATCTCTTCTTCTTATACTCTTTCGGTGGTAAATAGGGTAGCAATCTATATAATAGTGATACATGGCCTTAACATACTGACAGGGTATACAGGACAAATATCTGTTGCCCAGTCGGCTTTCATGGCAATTGGGGCTTTCACTACCGGTATTCTATCTACAAAATTAGGCATGAATCTTTGGCTTTGTTTGCCTTTTGCGGGTCTTGTTGCAGGCCTTGTTGGCATAATTTTCGGTATCCCATCTTTTAGAGTAAAGGGGCTTTATCTAGCTCTAATTTCAATCGGTGCACAATTTATTATTATGTATGCCTTGCTTCATTGGAAATCACTGACAGAGGGAGTTCATGGTATTTCAATTGAAACTCTAAAAATAGGACATATTGATTTCGTAACCGATAAAGCGTTTTACTATGTTGCAGTAGGAATGGCGGTGCTTATTACCTATTTTGTGAAAAACATCGTACGGACTCGTGTAGGAAGAGCATTTATTGCAGTGCGAGACAATGACATTGTTGCTGAGTTTATGGGGGTGAACCTTTACTATTATAAAATGCTTTCTTTTTTTATCGGATGCTTTTTAGCTGGCATAGGTGGCTGGCTATGGGCCTGTTATATCGGGGTAGCTTCTGTTGACCACTATAACTTAACAGAATCAATATGGTTTTTGGCGATGATTGTTATAGGGGGGATGGGCAGTGTCCTGGGAGCCATCCTTGGAGTATTTTTTGTTGAAATATTAAGAGAGTTTACCAATATACTTGGTCCTGTAATGGGAAGCGCCATTCCATTTCTGGGAATGACGATATCTACTGCCTTGCCTTTGCTCAGTTTGGGCTTGGTTTTAATAGTATTTTTAGTTTTTGAACCACGGGGGTTGGCTCATAGTTGGGAAATTGTTAAAAATCTTTATAGGCTATGGCCTTACTCAAGATAAGTCCTTACAAATATATAATCCAGGTAAATTTATTTCTGAGAGTTTATAGCATAATAGCAAATATTGAATAAAGGAGAAAGGAGGTGAATGAGTGGAATTCAGAAAGGAGGTTTTAGAATCATAGGCTTTTAGATATTGTTAATTTTTCATATAGAAGGAAGGAGTATTTGAAATGTGGAAAAAAATTTTTCAATATCATTATAGACTTTGATATTTGCTGCTATAGCTACTTGACAACAAGATTTTGGTTAAAAGAATCTGTTGGGAAAAGATGTTAAGATAAGGAATCTTAGTATGTCTAATGTTGATATAGCTTTTCTGCAGAGATAATTGGTCTTATCTGCTTTTTATTTGGGTTTCGATTTTGGGATGTGAATATTTAAAGTGGTTATGTACCTAAATTCTCATACTGACTAAGTGCAAAATTTGTTTTATATGTGAATAACTCTTATAAATTTACGTCATAGAATCAAAAAATTAAACTTTTTGAATTTTTTCCTGAGAAGGTAAGACATAAAGTTTAATGTTAATAAAAAGCATATCTACCGCAAAATATATGAAGATGTTAGACATGTGAAGAAATGTTGGGTGATAAAACCTTAACGCGAAACTTAGGGATGCATGGAAAAAGATTAATTTAAAAACTGGACATTGTTTTATTATTGAGAAATTAAAATTGCCACTAATAGGGTTAAATCCACGCACCATTATAAGGAAACCTATAAAATGGGAAAAACATATTTTATACAAGGAGATAAAAAATGGTATCAAAGAAAAAAAAGAATACCCTAGCAGTTGGAGTAGCAGGCCTTATTTGCATGGCTGTGATTCTGTTTAGCCCCCCTGCGTTTTCTAAAGCAGTTGAAGTCCCAATTGGCCTAAATTTGGAGTTAACTGGCGGGTTAGCTGCCACTACCATACCGGTGAGTGATGGGCTTTTGGATTATATAAAATATATTAACGATGAAGGCGGCTTTGAATACGAATATTCGGGGAAAATGCATCAGGCAAAATATGACATTATGTGGGCTGATAACGGTTTTACGGTAGCCCGATCTCTGACAAATGTTCGAAGATTTGCTCAAAAAGGCGCTAAATTAATCTTAACTGCTTGAACTTGCCAAGCTGAACCCCTCGCGGGAACGGGGGTAAAACTTAATTTGGCTCATTTTACTTATGGACCTACCACAAAGTTGCTTTTTGATCACACACCACAGTTAATTGCAACAGGTTGCCAGAGTGATGCTTCTAGGTTAAGCGGCCTTTTAGATTGGGTTGCTAGCGATTGGAAAGATAAGAATCGAAAACCAAGATTTACAGGCTTATGTTATGAAGCAACTACATCAAGACAATCTGAAGATCCATATGTATTTAAATATGGAGAAGACAAAGGTATAGAACTAGTGCCATGGACTTATTATTCTTTTAGTGCAACTGATTACATGACAGAGCTGAAAAAAATTATAGAGGAAAATAAGGTTGACTATGTATGGCTTAGAGGTGGCGCTGGCCAAGTTGCTGCAATAATGAAGGATGTAGTTCGCCTCGGATACAAAGATAAAGCAAAATGGATTGTAACGTATTTCTCCTTAGACCCCGTGGTAGTAAAAATCGCAGGAATAGATGTAATGGAGGGAGTATATGGTTTAAACAGTGATGCAGGTATGCCAACAGACGCAGGTTGGGGAGTAGATCTAGCAAAAAAAATTTTCACTAAATACCGGCCAAAAGGAGAGTTCAGCCAACTTTATATGACAGGTATTCATGTGGCTATGATTGCCCACGAATCTGTAAGGCGTGCTCTCGAAAAAGTTGGGGAGCCTAATAAGTTAACGGGAAAAGAAATAATAGATCAATACTATACAATAAAGGATTTTGATTTAGGCGGTATTGCCCCCAAAGCTACTATAAATTATCCAAATCCTGCCATGATGGGGCAAATAAGGATTGTTCAGTGGCAGAAAGATGGGTCAATTATACCCATTAGTGATTGGATAGATGGGCCTTGGATATTTGGCAACCCAGCCTCTAAAGAGTAAAGTGTAGCACTTTCGTTCAACAAATGATTAAATAAAATTGGATTAAGTTTTTAACTAATGTGTTTTTGTTTAATTTCTCCAAGTTAAATTACAGCTCAAGAAAAGGAAACAGGTTAATATGTCAAATTTATGAGCGTATTTATTCAATTTTCTAACCGTTCTATTAAAATACTTTTTAGCTTCGGTAGTAATTAAGCTGGACGAAAGTTTGAGCAGAGTCTATCGGAGCAAAAAGCTCATCTTACCCTGATGACACTTTTTGCTCCGATTTTAAACTAAAGATGGTGAAAGTTTGGGTTATATAATTTTTAAGAAATCTTATCAATGTGTTGCTTTAATTGCCTTCATAAACCTACACATATGTCGTATAAATATTATTTCGTATTAGGCGAGGAGTTAAAAGAATCAGGACGGTTTCTTTATTGAAATAAATTTTAAAATAAAAAAATCAAGAAAATTTCGTTGGGCCGGCAAAATAGGTGTGAATCAACTACCTGATGTAGGCAATAATACAATAAGAGATGCCTAGGTTCCGAACTGATTTTATAAAAGATGTGATAATTTCTCCTGACAGTATAATAGCAAGGGGAAGTTTTGTGTAGGCTTGGGTTTTCGCCTTTAAAATATTTTCCTATTATGACATTGAATTGACACCAACCTTCGAACTTGCACTGGAACTTTTATCAAATCACAGTTAATGTTATGTTTCATAATGGCAAATATTTTAAAAACAATATGTGAGAATTTTTTAGTTTTTTATTTTCATTTGCTTAAGGATATGGGAGTTTTTCGCTAGTTAAATCAAGCTGCATAAAAATGACTCCTTGTAGCTTTCAAAGTAGAGATTTTTTATAGATTGAATTCAGGATGTTTCCTCAAGGTATTAAGAGGGCTGAATCGATATCAGTCGATTCCGCGTATAAAATGATAGTATCGAGAAAAAATAAGAGGATAAATTTCTATAATAACCTTTTACTTTTAGATCAATTTTTATTGTTTAAAGCGATAAGTTAAGAAAAGCGAAGAAAAATTAGACACATGCGTTAATTATACCTGTGAATACAGACCTAGTAGTTTTGAAAACAAACACAAAATGCCTTAAATTTGCATTACAAATAAGTAGATATCAGGGGGGGAGAAGGTCATATTTCATGCTGAGAGACTTAATTTTATAATAAAAGATTAGCGCATAGATATATTAGTTCTTCAAAAAAACGACATGCTTAACAAGAGGTGAGTTTAAGAGTGAAAAAGGGGAATCAAGAAATAGAAATAGATACGACCGACAAGAACACTGATACCTTACCGAAAATCTTTAGATATCAAACTAATAAATACGGCGATAAAAAGATATTCATGCGCCACAAAGACTTCGGGATTTGGAATTCTTATTCGTGGAAGAACTGCTTTGAGAAAACAGAGAACGTTTTTTTAGGTTTGGTGGATTTAGGGTTTAAAGAAAATGATGTTATAGGTATTATGGGGGATAATGACCCAAAATGGTTTTGGGCAGAATATGCGACTCAGATCGGCCGAGGTATAACTGTAGGCTTATATGTGGACTATCACTATGCTGAAGTTAAATATGTTTTGAGTTTCAGCAAAGCAAAATTTGCTTTTGCAAAAGACCAAGAGATGGTTGACAAAATTCTTGAAGTAAAGGACAGTTTGCCTGATCTTCAGAAGATAATTTACTGGGATCCTAGAGGTTTATGGTTTTATGATGAACCTCTTCTTATGAGCTATGATGAATTAGAAAAAATTGGGAAAGATTATAAAAAAGATCACCCTTATCTTTTCAGTGAGAGCATAGATAAGACAAGCCCTGAGAATGTTGCCTGTATAATGCTTAGCTCAGGAACAACCCGCATGACAGAAGATGGCGTCCCTCGATCACAGATGGGAATGATGACGCACAAATCCATCATAATGAATTTAATGGGAATTTTTGAATTTGATCCTTGGTATCCAAATGACAGATGGGTCTCTTACATGTCTCCAGCTTGGGGCGAACAGTATTTCGGTATAACAGGGCCCCTTCTATCAGGTTGCGAGATTTGTTTCCCCGAAAAACCAGAAACAATAGACCATGATATAAGAGAGATAGGGCCACAGGCCTTGCTTTTTCCTGCAAGGCTTTGGGAGGCTAAGGCTTCAGAAGTAATAAGCCGGATGAATGATACGTTCCTAATCAGCAAATGGCTTTTTAAAATTGGCATGAAGGTAGGAGAAAGAATGGCAGCTTATAAGCTAAAAAAGGGGAAGCCTAAATTTCTACTAAATACAGCCTATAATACATTTGATTTATTGGTATTTTCTGGACTAAGGGATAATATGGGCTTAAAATATATTCGGCATGTTTATAATTCGGGTGCCCTCTTGGGACCAGATTCTGCGCTATTTTTTCATGCCATAGGACTTCCTCTCAAGCAACTGTATGGCACTACTGAAATTGGCCTACACTGCGTTCATCCTGACGATCAGATTGACCATGAAACTGTTGGGAAAGTGCTTAACCCAGAATACATGCGCATAAGCGAGGAAGGAGAAATACAGGTAAAAGGACCATTGATGGCAAAAACCTATTTTGGAGACCAAGAAAGTTGGAGAAAAAATTTCAATCAAGAAGGTTGGTTTCAAACAGGCGATGCTGGCCATATTGATAAAAGAGGGCACCTGATATTTTATGATCGATTAAAAGACATGATAAAGTTGAGAAGCGGTCATTTATTCTCACCCCAATATATTGAGTCTCGTATCAAGTTCAACCAGTTTATAAAGGATTGCCTTGTAATTGGTGATGAAAACAAAGACTACCCTTCAGCAATAATCATAATAGATTACGAAAATGTAGCTGACTGGGCAGAGAGAAATCATATTGGGTATACTACTTTTGTAGATCTGTCACAGAAGACTGAGGTATATAATTTAATTAAAATGAGTTTAGACAAAGTTAATGAAAAAATTACGGGTCCGGGAAAAATTGCTAAGTTTGTAAATTTGCATAAAGAGTTTGATGCAGATGATGCAGAGCTTACTAGATCTGGTAAAATACGACGAAAGTACATGGAGGAAAGGTATAGAAATTTAATAGAAGCAATTTACTCAGATAAAGACACCTATTCAGTAGAAGCTTCCGTTAAATACCGGGATGGCCGTTTAGGAACTATGAAAACAAATGTCCATATTCAAAAGTTGTAATTCGGCAAATTTATTATCATAAAGAGAGAAAATAGATACGGGCAGGAGTTATAGCGAAAATGGATAATGAAATTAATACAGTGCTTGAGGCAAAAAATATTAACCTGAGCTTTGGCGCAGTCAATGTATTGAATGATATCTCTATGGATATAAAAGAGAAAGAAATTTTGGCGATAATTGGTCCAAATGGCGCAGGAAAAACTTCCCTTCTTAATGTATTAAGCGGATTTTATAGGGCGCAGAGAGGATCTATCTTTTTTCGTGGCCGGGATATAACTCGCGAACCTACACATAAAAGACCGTACATAGGACTTTCAAGGACTTTTCAAAATATTGAGCTATACAATGGACTAACGAGCGTTGAAAATTTGATGGCTGGAAGGCATTCCCTTATGAGGCATGGTGTGCTAAGTAGCGCCCTTTACTTCGGGCGGGCCCAAAAAATGGAAATAGAGCATAGAAAGGCAGTTGAGGACATAATTGATTTTTTAGAAATGGAGTCGATCAGAGATACTCATGCTGGTTTTTTGACCTATGGCCAGAGAAAAAAAGTAGATTTGGGACGAGCATTAGCATCAAATCCTAAACTTCTTTTGCTTGATGAGCCCATGGCCGGCATGAATCAGGATGAAAAAGAAGACATGACGCGCTATGTTTTAGACATTAATAGCGTTTGGGAAATACCTGTTGTACTGGTAGAACATGATATGGGTGTGGTCATGGATATAAGCGATAGGGTCATTGTAATTAGTTTTGGGTCAAAAATTGCTGAGGGTAGCCCTGAAAAAATAAAAAGTGATCCGAAGGTGATTGAAGCATACTTGGGTAGCTCAGATATTTATAAAAGCTCAAAATTATAGCAAAGTGAAGGAAACATGCCATGCTAACTATAAACAATATTGAGGTTGTCTATCTAAAATCTATCTTGGTCCTTAGAGGCGTATCTTTGGAAGTTCCCGAGGGGAAAATAAGAGCTTTGCTAGGTGCAAATGGAGCTGGTAAGACAACGACTCTCAAGGCTGTATCAGGTTTGCTTAGAACTGAAGAAGGCAGAGTCACTGATGGCAGTATTGAATTTAATGGGAAAAGAGTAGATAATTTATCAGTAGAAGAGACTGTTCTATTAGGAATCACGCAAGCTATGGAAGGAAGAATATCGTTTGAGCACCTAACAGTGGAGGAAAATCTAAAGGTTGGAGGTTGCACAACAAAAGATAAGAAGCAGGTTAAAAAAGACTTGGAAATGGCCTATAATTACTTCCCGAGATTAAAAGAGTTAAAAAAACGTATCACCGGTTACATATCAGGAGGAGAACAGCAAATGCTTGTTGTGGCTCGTTCCCTCATGTCACATCCAAAAATTATGCTACTGGATGAGCCCTCATTAGGGCTTGCCCCATATCTGATTGAACTTATTTTTAAAATTATAAAAGAATTACATGAGAGGGAAAATTTATCTTTTTTATTGGTTGAGCAAAATGCCCTAGCTGCATTGGATGCAGCCGAATATGCTTACGTCATGGAAAATGGTAGAATCGTACTTGATGGCCCCTCAGAAAAATTGATTGATAATGAGGATATTAGAGAGTTTTATTTTGGACTATCGGAAGTTGGAGAAAAAAAGAACTACCGAGACGTTAAGCATTATAAGCGAAGGAAAAGGTGGCTGGCCTAAAAGAATAAATATGTAGGCTTTAATAATGCTCAAATGCTCCATAACATAAAAAATATATGCTTATAAAATACGGCCTCTAGTTGTTTTAATTCCCACCAAAGTATTTTTCGATTCAATTGAAAGATAAGGGTAATATTTCATAAAAATAAAGCAGGATTAAACAAGGTTCATAATTCGTGTTGAAATTAAAGGCCTATGCTTTAATAACTTTAATTGACGACAAATAAAATATATTTTGCGTAAAGAGCATCGATGTCAGAGTTTACATATTGGAACTAAAAATTTGCTTAGACCAATAAAACATCGTTCTCTTTTATTTTTATTAAAAAATGGTACAAGGTCTGACGTAAGGGATAAAATGGGGATTTATGATTTCACTATATACGATTCTATAAACCAGAACGCATTTCACCTTGGAGAAAAAAAGGCTTGGTTAGACGTTGACGGTAATGAGTTTATAAGTTTTCGTGAGTATAAAAGCAAAGTAGATAAGATAGCTGCTGGGCTTCAAAAAAAAGGCGTTATAAAAGGTGATAGGATTGGTGCATTAGGGAAAAATAGTCATCAATATTTTCTTCTTTATGGTGCCGCAGCAGCTCTGGGAGCCATTATGTTGCCAATTAATTGGCGGCTCTCTGAAGAAGAAATTTATTTTAACCTTAATGATTGCCTGCCGAAAATTGTTTTTGCAGATAATGAATATCAAGATTTAGTTCGTATAATGAAAAAGAAGCTCTCGTCAGTGGAGCATTTTATTAGTTTTGACAAAGGGGAAGAACTTTTTGATGATTTCGATTCGTTGATGCAGGATGGGGAATGCTTTGCACGTGCAGAAGTGGGTTCAGACGAAGGCTTTGTTATTATACATACAGCAGCTGTACATGGCAAACCGAGGGGGGCCTTACTAAGCCATAGAAATGTGCTCTGTACAAGTATGCACTTAAATTATTCTTTGAACATAAGGGAGCACGATGTTTACCTAAATATTATCCCCCTTTTTCATGTTGGCGGTCTTTTCAATGCATTTGCAAGTTTTCAAGCTGGCGCACTAATTGTCAATATGAGCAAATTTGATCCAGTCAGTGCAGTAGAGATTATTCAAAAAACACGTGTTTCCATAATCCTAGAGTTTTCACCCATGCTTTCTTCTATTATTGAACAACTGGAAAAGAAAGGAGCAGATATTACGTCTCTTAGGACAGTCATTGGCTTGGATAATCATGAGACCATAGAAAAATATCAAAAAATTACCGGGGGATCTTTTTATTCTATTTATGGGCAGACAGAAACCTCTTCTATGGTGACGTTAGGAGGTTACGATGAAAGACCAGGCTCAGCAGGGAGAGCTTTACCTTTAGCAGATATAAGGATTATAGATGATTTAGGGCAGCAGTTGGGGCTTGGTGAGGTTGGTGAAATTGCTGTTAAAGGGCCTCTGGTTTTTCAAGGCTATTGGAATCTTCCCGAAGATAATGCGTATATTTTTCGGGATGGATTTCTCCATACAGGTGATTTAGGCTGCTTTGATGAAAATGGTTTTCTCTGGTATAAGGGGCGCATGTCAGAAAAAGAACTTATCAAGCCAGGAGGAGAAAACGTTTATCCAGCAGAGGTAGAAAACATAATACTTAAACATAAGGCTGTAGAAAAAGTTGTAGTCTTTGGTGTGCCAGACCCCAAATGGAAGGAGGCAATTAAGGCTGTAGTCAAGCTAAAAAATAAGGAAAAGCTTGATGCTCAGGAATTGATAGATTTTGTGGGAGACCGTATTGCCAGATATAAAAAGCCGCAGTATGTAGAGTTTATTACTGAGCTTCCTCTTCTAAAAAATGGTATGCCTGACAGGGCAAAAATTAAGGAATTATATGGTGCTAATAAATGAAAGGGGACTAAGGCTTAAAGAATTTTGAATCTTTCTGATGCCAACACCTTTTAATTAGGCAGCCTCAAGAACTATTTGATAAGTCTTAGGATCATAATTATTAGAGAAAAATTTACTGAGCCTTCTTTCCTAAACTTTATATGAGAAAAAGGGAAGGATTATACTTAAATATAACAAAAATAATATTTATAAAAGGGCGGGTATTAAAACTGAATAAAATGAACTAAAAGCTTTTTTGATCTATTATACTCAATGTGTTGGACAATGAAGGACTAAAGCAACAAGTTTAAAATAAGAGAAAAAGCGCATATATCAGTTTCTATTTAAGGGATGATAGTTTGCTGTTTTTGTTATTAACTAATAAATGTTATTGGAATTAGCTCATGGCTTTCGAAGAATTACTAGAAAATTTAAGGGAGAAAAAAGATAAGGCCCTGCAACAAGGCGGACCAGAAAAGGTTAAAAGGCATCATGATAAGGGGCTATTAACAGCAAGAGAACGCATAAAAAAGCTTGTTGACGAGGGTACTTTTGTAGAATTTGGCATGCTCGCTTGCTCAGATATGCCAGACATGGAAGATAGGACCCCAGCTGATGGATTGATTACTGGTTATGGTTTAATTGATGGAAGGCAAGTTGGGATTATAGCCAATGATTTTACTGTGCTAGCTTCAAGCAATGCTAGAATTTATTCCAAAAAGGCAAAGAAAATACGGGATCAAGTTACAGAAAAAGGGTTTCCACTTGTTTGGCTAGGTGAATCTGGTGGAGGACGGGTACCAGATATCCAGGGATCAAAAGGTATGGCTTCTCTTAGTGGTGAACATGGGGAAAGATCAATTTTTTCACAGTATAGCCATGTTCGAAAAACACCATGGATAATAGCGATCATGGGGCAATGCAATGGAGTCCCTATGTGGCAAGCTTGTTTGTCGGACTTTGTAGTTCAAGTTAAGGGAAGCACCTTAACAGTTTCAGGATCAAGAGCTTTAAAGCGATCAATTGCCTCCTTTGACACCGACGAGGATATGGGTGGATGGAAAATTCATGCTGAACTGACTGGAATGTCCGATCAAGTCGCTGAGAATGAGGATGACTGCTTTAGGATTATTAAAGAATTTCTTGATTATATGCCTTCTAACAACAAGGAATTGCCACCAGTAAGACCAGTCCCAGAGGGATCGGGAAAAAATATGAATCACATATTAAATATTCTTCCTGAGAAGAGAAATCGTGTCTATAATATGTATAAAATCATCGAACTGATTGTTGATGGTGGCAAGATTTTTGATCTAAAACCCTTTTTCGGCAAAACCGTCATAACTTGCCTAGCTAGAATTGATGGTAGAACTGTTGGAATAATTGCTAATCAACCGATGGTTAATGTCGGATCCATGAATACTGATGCACTGGAAAAAATGACGAGTTTTTTATGTTTTTGTGATTCCTTTAATATTCCTTTAATATTCTTGCACGATATCCCTGGATTTTGGGTTGGAAAAGAAGCAGAGCTTAAAAAGGTAGGAGCTAAGGTTACCAATGCATTAGATGCACTTTCCCAAGTTACTGTCCCAAAAATCTCAATTATCATTCGCAAGAGTTATGGCCAAGCTATGTTAAATATGTGCGGTCCAAGCGCAGGGCCTAATTTTATAGTTGCCTGGCCAACAGCTGAAGTAGGCTTTCTGGACCCTGATATTGCTTTGGATGTTAATTATAACGTTATGCCCGAGGAAGAAAGAAGGCTATTAAAAGAAAAAATGGGTCCCGACACAAGTGCTTACCCCTTAGCACAAGAATACTACATACAGGATGTCATAGATCCAAGGGAAACTCGTGATTACCTTATTAATATATTAAACATTATAAGGAACTCAGAAAATGAAGGAATAGGAGAACATCTTCTTGCAAACTGGCCGACCAAATTTTAATCTGGCTTTACAACCCCTTATTAGTAAAAGCTGCATAGTTTCAATATTTCAAAATATTTTAAAATACCTGGCGCATTATAAAAATTTTATGCTTTTACTTTTCTTCGTTTCAGTAAACAAATAATGTTTTTTTAACAGCATATATTTTCCCCCTTACCTCAGAAATCACCTTTATGCCTTTATACCCCCCTCATAGCTTGATGATTTCCCTTCTATAATAACCATTTATCCGTCCTGGTGAGTATAAAGGGAGTATAAAGGCGTCACCTTTATGCCTTTATACCCAACTGTTTTTTAAATAAGACTGCCTTTGGAGCACTATCTGCAATTGACCTAACCCCTCAGACAATCCCCACTATAATAGATATCATTCCCCCCTTTTCTCCCCCCACTAATCCAGCCCACACACCTACCACTGATTTGAATTTTTCTTAGAACAAATAAATAAAAGACTAATTCCAATTTAGAAAGGAGGTGATCTCTATGAGAAAAAGAAAGTTTGTCAGACAGCTCGGCATACCGGTTACAGAAGATGTGTATCAGGCAATCATTGCCATCTGTGACAAGGAGGAAAAGAGCATGGCCGAGTATATCAGAGAGGCAATTGAGGAAAAACTGGCCCAGCAATAAGATTTATTAAATTACATATAAGGAGACAAAAGACATGAAAACAAAAAGCTTACTACAAATA
>JAGYNB010000019.1 GCA_018400015.1 Candidatus Omnitrophota bacterium
CTGCAGACGATCTTTAGTCCCCATATCAAACATAATGTCACCTACAATTTTACTAAGGCGGTCTTTGGAGCTAAGCACCTTTTTCATAGAGCCCCAACGCATCTTTAACTGTTCCTTGGCAACATCGGTTAATCCTTTAGTTTTTGCCTCAAACCACTGGTCTATCTTATCTTGTGCAGTTATTTCCTGCTCAACCTTTCGGGCTTCATACCGCAAATCAAGAATTACCTTATCTTCAACAGCTTCATTAAACTTATAAGTATGAATATACGGACCAAAAACTTCTATACTTGTTTGCTTATCTCTCTTTAATAATGGAGTACCGGTAAAACCTACAATCACAGCATTGGGCAATATATGCTTCATTGCTTTATGCAATTTACCGGATTGTGTCCGATGGCATTCATCTACAAAAACATAAATATCACCTTTAGCTTTAAAATCCTTGGGTAAAGCCTTTTTTAATTCATTAATATATTCTTCATAATCAGATTCTTCTTTTCGCCCAAACTTATGTATTAAAGAACACAGCAACCAAGGAATAGTATTATTAAGCTTATCAATTAAATCGCTTCCGCTTTTTGTGCGATGTATTTGTTCATCAACCCCTATAAAAATTTTCTCAATTTGTTCATCTAACTCTTCACGGTCGGTGATAATTAAAACTCGAGAATTCTTAATATTTTCTCGAATCCATTTAGCAAGCCAAATCATCACCAAGCTTTTGCCGCTTCCCTGGGCATGCCAAATAATACCGCCTTCTCTCTTTTTTAAATAATCCTGAACAGCTTTAACTCCAAAATATTGGCTGTGGCGGCAAACTTTTTTGATACCCCGATCAAATACTAAAAAATTATGTATAATTTCCAAAAACCGTTCTTTCTGGCAAAGTTTTAAAAGATAGCGATCTAGTAAGTTTTCTTCCTTGCCTTCCTTCCAAGTGAGATAATGTTTCTCTGGAGTTTCAATAGTTCCATAACGTAGCCCTTCACTGTCATTTCCTGTCATAACTAACTGCATAGTAGTAAAAAATTGACTTATAAATACTGACTTCTGATTATCAAGATTTTGACGGATACCTTCAGATACCGATACTGTGCTTCGTTTAAGCTCAATAATTCCTAAAGCAATTCCGTTAACATATATTACAATATCAGGCCGTTTTGTGTATTCACCGGAAACTGTTACCTCTTCGGCAACAGCAAGTTCATTCTTTAGGGGTTCTTTCCAATTTATAAGTTGAATAGTTTGGGTGGGCTTACTCGGTTCTTCTTTTACAGGTACACCGTAACGCAACAGTGAATAAATTTGCTTATTGATATCATAAAGGCTTTTTTGTTGATTACCGGCTGTTTTTTCTAATTTAAAAATTGCTTTTTTGATTAAACTTTCACTGTAACCTTGTTTTTCTTTCAAAAACTTACTTAATATCTCTTTTTCAATATTACTGTTATCCGGCCTGTCTTCCCAATTCCCTAGATATTGATAACCCAACTCATCTTTAAATAAATCAACAATACGTTCTTGGGTTAGTTTTTCCTTTTGGCCTATTTGACTCATATCAACCTCGTTTTACCGGTTAAAAGCTCCTGCATCATGCCTAGCTTTATCATTTTGTATTTATCTAATTTGGTTTCTAATATTTCTATATCAGCATTTATATCATTAAGAATTTGCGTAATTGCTATTTGCTCATCAGGCTCCGGAAAAGACATTTCTGCTCTTCTTACATGAAAAGGGCCAAAATTAAGTTGTGCCGATCCTGTTGCTTGTTTACTGATCTGCTTTTTAAATAATTCGCTTTTAAGAAAATAAAACAGAAAGTCTCTTGTCATCTTTTGGGATGTTATTTTAAAACGCATCGTACTTGTATTCATGCAAAGCGGAAGATGTTCCTTTTTTAGTATAGTTACTTTTTCATGAAATCTTTCAACACTTATACCAGAACATGCAATTATAATATCTTCTTCATCAGCAAGAAAGTGAGAATATACACCAAATGCTTCATGTGTTGAAATAAATCTGTTTGTTGATTTTAAATCAAGTTTACCCTCATTAATATTGGTACCATTTAATAATTTTATGCCCGAATCAGTAAACTGTGATGTTCTAACACCTGGTCCCTCTTGGAACCAACACACATCTGAAAACTTTGTTGTAGTCCACTTTCTACTAAAACCCGGCAGGCGTTTTTTGCCAGTTAACAGCTGCTGCATAGTTGCTATTTTGATCTTTTTTTTCTTGGCGAGGAGTTTTTCAAGAGAAGAGATGAAAGCATCAGTGTCTGACAAAACATTGGAGATGGCGGTCTGCTCTGTTTTTTTTGGCGGAACTGGTATTTGAATTGATTTTAAATTATTTCTTGAGACCCCATATACTTTTAAACCTGTCGCTAATCTATAAAATTGTCTACTTACAATTGGATTTGAACAAATATATCCCTTAAACCCATTTATAAAAACTTTTTTACTATCTCTCAACAGAAAGGTATGCAATCCAGATATAATTTTAAGAGAATTCAGATTCTTGACCTCAACGCTTTTACCTATACCATCATAATCTTCTGATGCATCTACCATTATTAAATCGCCTTCTTTCAACAAAGCGTAAGCTTTTAAAAAATCTCTATCAATTGATGGTAAAGCATTCCTTCCACAGTCTAAAAAGTGATTCCACTTTGTATGAATATCTCCATAATGAACATATCCGATTTCTTTATCATTAAAAAGCTGTGCCCTGGGATATGATGCAGTAGATAAAAAAGTGAAAACTTCACCAAAAGTAACCAGTTCCCAATCTTCAGGAATAACTCCAACCTCTGTTTTCTTATATCCTTTTTCTACTTCCACTCAAACCCCATTTTTCCCAAATGTGCGTTTACTTCCTCTTCTAACTTTCCCACTTCTTTATTTATCTCTGATAATGTTTCTTCGTAACGCTCTGCTAACTCCTTGATACGTCCAGTAAGCCGCTGGCTTATTCTATCCAATTCGCCCCTTATGTCTTGTTTTAAATCTACCATCCACTTATCGTCAACAACTAAGGTTTTGATTTCTGCCTCAGTAAGGGTTTTGTATTTTTCATACAAATCCTTATCAAGTTCCTTCTCAGCTTCTTTGATTTCTTTTTTTAACTTTGTTTCTTTATTTAATAGCTTCTTGTATTCTCGTAAGATTTTTAGTTCATCTTTAAATTCATCATCCCCCTTAATTTCTTTTATTCTTTTATCTAAATCTTTCTTGGTAATATTTCCTTTGTCGTTAACCACCTCTTCAAGCAAACCTTCTTCTCCACCGTGTTCTTCTGTCATCTCCTTTTCTCTTTGATTCACTTTATCTGATTCAGCTGCTAACTGTTCAATATTTTCTTGCGTCTTCTGAAAATAACGGTTTATAACTAATTTTTTAGGGATTAGTTCACAACCCCAGCCTTTACTCTTTCCCTTTTTATTCTTTATTAAGCTAATTTCTGCTTTCCAACCATTTTCTACAATAATATAGACATCATCTTTCATTACATCATACCAATAGTTCATTAAATACTGGTATATATCATACTTATTAATCAACTTTTTATCTGAAAATGATTTTAAAATATCTTCTGAAAGATTATATATAATCTTTTTGGGCTTATCAGATGTAGATATACTTTTCAACCTGCCAACATGCCTCTTTTTCCAACTTATAAAGATATCCTTTGTCTCTTCAGCATATTTTTTAAACTTAGGATAGGTAAGTATAAATTTTTTTACCTTATCTTTAGCAATTAAAAGCTCACTATATCCTTTCCTCTGCGATGGCTTAAAAATTATATCTTTCAAGCCAGGATACACACCCCAATAACCCTGAAGTTCATTGATATTATAATCTGGAATACCTCCTTTTAGATGTGCTTCAATATCATGCAAGTCTTCTTTTTCTTGGCTATCAATATAACGGGGGATATTAAGATTAAAATCATTTTTTTCCTTGATTTCTTTAAATCCAACCATCCGAGAATACTTAGGTATTTCAACCTTCTTGTTAAATGTATCAACTATTTTATGAATATCTTGTTCTCTCAAACGGTTTTTGTTCCCATCTTTAAAAAAACCTTTACTGGCGTTAATTAAAAAAATACCTTTACGATTTTGTGCGTTTTCTTTATTAATTACAATAATACAGGCAGGAATACCAGTGCCATAAAACAAATTAGCCGGTAAACCAATAACACTCTCGACATAACCCCGCTGAATAATATTTCTGCGTATTTGAGCTTCTACATTGCCTCTGAATAAAACGCCATGTGGTAAGATAATGGCTCCCTTGCCTGTACTTTTCAATGATTTTATAAAATGTAATAGAAAAGCATAATCACCATTTTTTACCGGCGGAATACCAAAACCACCAAATCTTTTATATACATCATTTTCAGGATCAAAACCATTTTTCCATGACTTATAAGAAAAAGGTGGATTGGCAACAGCAAAATCAAAAGTCTTTAGGCTTCCTTCTTTATTTTTAAAGTGCGGAGCAGCTAAAGTATTGCCTCTCCATATTTCGGCTGTAGGTACTCCATGTAACCACATATTCATTACTGCAAGAGCTCGAGTAGCATTATCATTTTCTTGTCCATAAATACTCACACTTACATCAGTTTCAGCAGCTGCTTTTAATAACAAAGAACCACTTCCACAAGTAGGGTCATAAATTGTCTGATCAGGACTCTCAGTTTTTTCAATCTTTATAACCTTTGCCATTATCCGAGATACTTCGGCTGGTGTATAAAACTGTCCTTTACTTTTCCCTGATTCAGTAGCAAAATTACGCATTAAATATTCATAAGTATCTCCTAAAATATCATCGTCATCAATGCGGTTCTTACTAAAATCTAAAGCTGGAGTTTCAAAAATAGCTACTAAATGAGACAGCCTGTCCTGCATATCTTTTCCACTACCCAGTTTACTTGAATCATTAAAATCTACCTGGTCAATTACTCCTTGTAAATCATTAGCCTTAGCTAATTTGCTGATAATTTTATTTAATTTGTCTCCAATTTCTTTATCCCCTTTTAGATTAGAGATATCTTCATAGGTAGTTCCTTGGGGCACTTCTATTAAGGCATCGGGTTTATTCGCATACTTATCAGAAACATACTTCATAAAAAGCAGCACTAATACGTAATCTTTATATTGAGAAGCATCCATTCCACCTCTCAACTCATTACAACTTTTCCAAATATGACTATATAATTCTGATTTTTTTATTGCCATGATAAGCTCCTTTTTTATTTTTTAGATATGGATTTCATTATACCAAATCTCCGCTGAAATCAAAGCAGTCTGACGCTTAATCAAGTTTTACCTCTTTTTCACAATGCGGGCACTTGGCAATGCCTTTGGCTTGATCAATCCACTCTATTGGCTGATCAAGATAAATTACCCCGCCACAATGCGGGCATTGTTCGGTATTCATCAGCTCATCACCACCCTCTAAAAAAAAGTCCCAAAAATCTGGATCTTGCATAGTTATCTTACCTTAATCTCAACTTCAGCTTAATTCCGGGGTGGTCCATTGTGTCCCCCGAATTCCTACGCTTTAATCCTTATTTATTCACAACTTTTCTAATCCTATCAATCCGATAAGTTATGGGGTATCCCTTGCCAGAAGGAACTCTTATGTAAGTATCATCTAATGTAAAATTAACGATACTCCTAGAGGTTGTATCGTTACGGTAATAAAATATTGCCGGCTCATTTTTTCTGTATTGATTTTGTAAATATTTCTTTATTTCGTTAATCTTTCCTTCGGGTAGAAAGTCTTTGTTTTTCTTTATTTTTTGGATACGTCTGCCTTCTGTTCCACTAACATTGTCTGTCCAGCTTTTCCCGCAATAACACACGAATCTTCGCTTGCCATTCCTCCACCCTTTGCTTGCTACGCGGGTATCGTTGCAAAAAGGACATTTCCGAATGCTCGCTGGTGATTCACTTGAGATGTTTCTGCTTTGATGTTTTAGCGTCTCAAATAATTGACGCCTTGTATATTCTGTATTCCTGGCGGATGAAGGCCATTCCCTATCACAATTCCGGCAAAAACAACCCGAATCCTTAATCGCTACAGACTCGGCCTGGCAATAAGGGCAAACTAGTGTTCTAGAACTAAGCGATAACGAACTTCTAAACGACCGAAGAATCCTATTGTGCTTCTTCTCGTAACACCATAAGCACAACTGCTTACTTTTGAAAGGAAAATATTTTGAGTCTAATATTCTTCCGCAATTCTCACAAGACCTTTCATCCCCCTCTTCAAGTTTATCAATTTGGGCATGTAGCTCACCTAAGATTGCTGAATTTTTGACTTTTTTTTTACCATATTTCCTAGCCGTTCATCCAGCGTTACTACCGGATCCTTCCCGATATTGAACCTGTTAATTCTTAAAAACTTATATCCGTAACCTTCTAGAACTTTCTCTCTATACACATCTTCTGCCTTCTTGTAATATCTATAATTTGATTTATTTACTTCTCCTCGGTTAGTAAAATGATCCTTAAACCCATCATATTCAATCACAATTCTGTTATCCCCAAATATTAATAAGAAATCAGTTCGGTAGGCTGGGTGAACATAGCTCTTGTCGAGTTGACGCAAATAATCACCAATTGGGAATTGCGGAATGAATTCTATATTATCTTTATTATCCTTATAAAACTTTGTTTTGTAAAAAATTTCCTCTACCTTATATTCCATTTCAGATTCGAGCTTCTTGTATACTCTTTCTTTCCCGATTCTTAGTTCGTTTTTATAATGCAGAAGTGCGTTTCGAATTTCCCCTTGAAACTCTTCAATTGGCTTACTTAATACAAAGTGAATACATTCTTTCGCCCGGCTAAAGCCTACGTTCATTCTTTGCGATTTTATAGTGCCCTCCACCTCTTCGCTAATCGAAGAGAAGCTTTTCAAAAAGATCCAATTTAGCCTATCTTTCTCTCTTGTTGCAACCATAGAATAGAAAACATAATCTTTTTCTTCTCCCTGACAAGTATCAAAGGTCATTATTTTTAATTTGCAATCTTCGAAAAGCCAATCTTTTTGTTCCATTTCGTTAATTTTGTCGAAAAGAAGCGTTACTTGCTCTCTGTGCGGAGTGATAATACCTATACTCTGAACTATACTCCTCTTGTGGAAGTCCTTTAATTTATTAATAATGAAATCTATCTCTAATTTATTGGTATTTTTTGTAACATCCAACTTTCCGTCATGCTCAATAACGTCAATTTTGATAACGTCATCTATCGCTTCCCCTCGTATTTTCATACACTGTAATGTGTTATCGTAGAAATATTTATCAGAATACGATATGATTTCTGGATAGCACCTGAAATGCTTCTTGAGCTGGCATTCGTAGTTTCGAATAAACCGCAAAAATTTTAGAATGGAATTCTTTATATCGAAATTGTATTTTACTTTCAGGCTCCATCCTAGCCTATCTTCTCCCTTAATCCATTCTTCAGAAAAAACAGTCTGAACTTTGCTCTTATACTGCTGGTTTGTTACTTTACTTGCATTTCCTGCTTTTACGTTTGAGAACTGCTTATCGTCGCCAAGTACTATAACTTGCTTTCCTCTAATCAAAGCTGGTAAAGCTTGAGCAATACTTACCTGAGATGCCTCGTCAATAATAATCAAATCAAATAAATCTTTTTCCAAAGGTATATATTCTGCATAATCACGAATACCTGCTAAAATACACGGAAATGCTTTTTTTAGATTCTGGAAGAGGTCTTTTGGAAATTTCTGTTTTTTCCTAATAATACTTTTTAAAGTGTTGACTTCCATAGCGCAATCTTGGGTGTATTCGATAATCCGCTTGTCTAGAAAGTATGTCATTTGAGCTGCTGATAATTCTTCAATACTATTGATTGAATCAAAGAATTTGTCTTCTGGCGGATTATTAAATTGCCTCTCTAGTTTTTGTGTGATTTCTTTAAATTTTAGGTAGGCCGCGATATGTTTATCCGAATAATCCAACAATTGACAATGCAGATTATTTAAGTTATCGGAATCGATATGGAGAGATAATCTCTCTGACACTCGTTTATTATTCTTTTGAAAATTCTCTATGAAATGGATATCTTTCTCGATGTTTAAAAGATTCTTAAGAGAATTACTCAGTACTTTTGTGCGCTCTAAACCTTTTTTGGCAGCATCAGACTTTAGTCCATTAAGAGACACATTTACATCTAACTTGATATTACAAACCTTTGAGCACTCACTTTGAATGTTCTCTACCAGATTGACAATCTCTACACACAAAAGCCATTTCTTTATGTCGCAAATTCGTATATCGCTGATCTTGTGCAATTTCTTGACTTCTCCAGATAATACCTTTACCTTATCTTTCGCTTCTTTATAGAGAGCATGGCCATCTCGCTCACTGTTCTGGATAAAGAGTTCAATTATCCCCCTGAATATTTTTTCTTTCTCCCCAAAATCTGAAAGTTTAGAAGAAATGAATTCGAATAAATCATAAATAGCTAAACATATTTTCTTATACTTGGTAGGTTCATCAAGATTAAAGAAATGAAACGTTTTTTTAATCGTTCTGGTTAATTCATGCAACTGATCCTTCTTAAAAAGATACCCGAAAATTGGATTCCTAAGTCTTTTTAAATCACACAGATAGGTATTGAGCGCTTTGACTGCTACTTGAATCGATATTTCATTTGGGATAATAAAATTTCTTAAAATTCCGGCATCTCGCAGATATCTCTCAAAGAATAATCTTGACTCTTCATGAATCTCTTCTGTTTTACTCAGAAAACTTTCCGTTGCTTTAATGTCGGAAAAATACATCTGGTCTGTGATGCCTTCAAAATATGATAGCTTTACTTGCGGCAATAAACCCGCCAGGTCACAAAAACCATCTTGAACTCTCTCTAGGCTTTGGGCAATTTTTTTTCGCTCTTTTAAGGAAATGCGCTCGAGTTCTTTAACTTTCCCCTCGGATGTTTCTGTTTCCCAAAAAATCTTTTTCGCTCTTTCCAATCTATCCAAATCACTCTGTATTATTTGCAAATGCGTCAGATTCTCTTTAGTCACAAAAGCAGCCTTAAAAGAACAGTTTTTCTGTTTTTTTAGGTGTTGGATAATTCTTTTGATTTTAGGAAAATCGCCTTTTGCGCGGGCTAAATCTTCATTGCTTATCCAATCAATATCAGCGAACCTATCGATTTGCTTAAAATAATAATCAACATCCTGTAGATTGATGCCTTTGAAATAGGAAATATTATCTTTGATATTTTGTTCCAGCTCCTTGCGAGCCTCACTTCTAATATTATCGTATTCCTCTTTTTTGCGTTTATATGCGAAATAATGGTCCTTTATCTGTTGAATAGTTTGCCCTTGAACAATTTTGTAAAACTTGCTTCCAGTTCGCCCAAACCTCAGGATGGGATTCTGAAAATCATCTTTATGCCGAATCTTATTTAAAGTAGTGGATATCTTGTCCTCAACAACATCTAAAGCCTCTTTCTTATCAGAGAGAACTAACACCGACTTCTCTTCCAGTAATGCCCTGCAAATAATAGCCGTGATTGTGTGGCTCTTGCCAGTACCTGGTGGCCCTTCCAAGATCATAAATTTGCAGTCTTCTTTTCTTAAAGCCATTAATACTTGTTTTTGCTCATCATTAAGAGGAACTGGGCTCTCAAAAATCAAACGCTGAGACGGACTCTTTTCATACCATGCATCATCAATCTCTTCCATGTAAGCCTTTGGATTGTCTTGAATGAAGCCTTTAAGAAGATTGGAAAAGTTTTCGCTAATTTCACCATCATCGTTTAAAATTTCTTCATAGTCGTTTATGAGCGCCTCATCAGATTTATCAAATAAATACAGATAGCACTTATTAGATAATGATGCAACGAGATTCATTCCTTTTTGTATGTTCGAATCTTGAAGATCAATATTTCTATTAAATTCAAAGAAGTTTTCTATTTTCCGAACAATGTTCTCTATCACTGGGAAGAAATCTTCTTCTTTGCTCAAGTAAATTATCCTGTCGAATTCCCCTCTTAAGGTTGCTTTATTTTGTACTTGATAATTAAATTCCTGCACAACAAAATCAATTGCCTTTGTGTTTACAAAAACTTTCCTTTCAAACTGAAAGACAAATCTGCCTTCCTCTTTTAGTATATTTACTGGTGCATATAAAACTGGAAATTTTTCGTTCCCTAATGAAATTTCATAAAAATATAGATATATTTCGCTTTTATCAATCAATCTATTATTTCTGTAAAGCTGATATATGTCATTGAAGGCATCACTTGCTATCATGTTTTCAAAAAATTGGCCCAGGCTATTTTGGACTTCGCCAAGCACTATAATTTTTCGTAAAGCATGTTGCAAATTGAATTCTTTTGATTTTTGTGTTTCTTGAAAGAAATCTTGCAATACTTCAGTATACTTTTCTTCAAAAAGAGAAAACACAGAATCACCTACGTCGATTTCAAGTTGGTACTTGCTATTTTCATCAGCCAATTCCAAATTTTCAAGTGGTTTATCAAGATCGTCTAAAAAAGGAAGGATAAAATGCTTCGCTAGAATATTCTTTGTCTCTTTGTATGTTTCTTCTAGAAACTTATCATACTCTTTGGCATTTAAAACTGCTTGTTCTTTTGTTAATCTGCATATCTCCTCAAGCACATTATTTAGGTTCTCTTTTGAGAGGTCTTTAATTTTGTTAGAAATTAAATTAAACAACCCCTTTGGGATATTACTTGTGTATTCTCCTTTTTTAATCTGCAGTGTTTCTTTTTCGAACCCTTTATTCACTAACGCAATAA
>JAGYNB010000002.1 GCA_018400015.1 Candidatus Omnitrophota bacterium
GGAAATCGCCAGTAAGTTCGGAGTGTATGCGACATTCATGCCAAAGCCGATATTCGGCCAGAACGGCTCAGGCATGCATACTCACCAGTCATTGTTTAAAGGCAGTAAAAACGCATTTTTTGATGCAGCTTCAGAAGACGGTCTTTCCGATGTGGCAAAACAATATATAGCAGGTTTGCTTAAGCATTCAAAGGAAATTTGCTCTATCTTTGCCCAGACAACCAATTCATATAAAAGGTTAGTCCCCGGTTATGAAGCTCCCGTGTATGTTGCCTGGAGCAGAAGAAACAGAAGCGCTCTTGTGAGAGTTCCTTTGTATCATCCAGGACAAGAAAAAGCCACGCGCTGTGAGTTCAGGGCATCTGATCCGGTGTGTAATCCGTATCTGACCTTTGCGGCAATGCTTCAGGCAGGGCTTGACGGTATTGAGAAAAAATACAAGGTGCCAAAACCAATGGAAACAAATCTCTACCACTTAACAGACGCAGAACGTAAAGAACGCGGCATTGATACTTTACCGGATAGCTTGGGGCATGCTGTTAGCCTTACGGAAAAAAGCGATTTGGTAAAAAGAACCTTTGGAGACCATATCTTTAGCAGGTTCATTGAACTGAAGAAAAAAGAATGGGATGATTATAGGATTCAGGTGTCTGAGTACGAGTTGGATAAATACTTGTCAACCAGCTAAAGCGCAGATAGCGTAGGCCCTGTGAAAAAAACCGGGCCTACGAAAATTTTTTGTATTTTGATGCTTAAAAAATAGGCATTTTATGATTGATGAAATCAAGGAATTAATAGACAAGCAGTTTAATACCGTAGCCGATACGAGTATTTACGATAATATGATCGCAGTTATCGAAAAAGCGATTATCGTAAAAGCCCTGGAGCGTTCAAACGGCAACCAGATTGAAGCGGCAAAATTAATCGGCTTAAACCGTAATACGTTGCATAAGAAAATCGCCAAGTACCAAATTGACGTGGAGAGCTTTAAATGAAAAACTTTTATGTTCCTAAAAAGCAAGGGCTTTACGACCCGGCATTTGAGCATGACAGCTGCGGCGTGGGTTTTGTTTGCGATATAAAAGGAAGAAAGTCTAATTCTATTATTCAAGATGCGCTCCAGGTTTTAAGGCGGCTTTCTCATCGCGGTGCAGTGGGAGCAGACCCTCTAACCGGAGACGGTGCAGGAATATTAATACAGATTCCGCATATTTTTTTAAAAAAGCAATGCGCTGATTTGGGCTTTGTTTTGCCGCAGGCCGGAAGCTATGGCGTCGGGCTTATATTTTTGCCGCAGGACGAGCCGAATAGAAATTTATGTAAGCAGTTGGTAAAGGATATCGTTGAGCAGGAAAACCAGGTTTTAATCGGCTGGCGCGATGTAGCAATCGACAGCAGTGTAATTGGTAAAACCGCACAAAGCACAATGCCGTTTTTCTCCCAAGTGTTTATCGCAAAAAACGCTGATTTACCAGATTCAGCTTCTTTTGAAAGAAAACTTTATGTGATCAGAAGGCAAATAGAAAAAGCAGTATCAACCGGTGATATTCCCCAAAAAGAATCTTTTTATATTACCAACCTATCCGCTAAGACGTTGATTTATAAGGGCCTTTTGATGCCGCATCAGCTTGGACAGTTTTTTATTGACTTAAAAGATAAGTCTTTAGAGAGCGCTTTATGTTTGGTGCATTCTCGTTACAGCACGAATACTTTTCCTACGTGGGATTTATCTCAGCCGTTTCGTTATTTGGCGCATAACGGGGAGATCAATACCCTGCGCGGTAATATTAACTGGATGAGGGCGAGAGAACGCCTTTTAGCGAGCAGTCTTTTTGGCGCTGACATTGAAAAAATAAAACCGATTATCGTCGAAGGTAAAAGTGATTCAGCGGTAATCGATAACGTGTTTGAACTCTTGGTTTTATCGGGAAGGAGTTTAGAACATGCGATGACTATGCTTATTCCTCCAGCTTTCTTAAGCGATAAGGAAATGGACCAGAGCTTAAAGGACTTTTACCAGTATCACGCATGCATTATGGAGCCCTGGGACGGTCCGGCTGCAATCGCATTAACCGATGGCGATAGCGTTGCTGCTATTTTAGACAGAAACGGCCTGCGTCCAGCGCGTTATATTGTCACAAAAGATGATTGTGTGGTTATGGCATCAGAAGTGGGGGTGTTGGATATCGCACCAGAAAGAATAAAGACCTGCGGCAGGCTGGAACCGGGAAAAATATTTTTTATTGATACCAAAAATGCTTTGATAATTAGTGATGCACAGCTTAAGCAGAAAATCGCCCAGAAGAATCCTTACGGTGCGTGGCTAAAAGAAAGCCTTGTGGATTTAAATAAACTCGTGGCAACAGGTACAAAAGTAGATGCAGGAAGCGATATTGTTAAGAAAATGAAAGCCTTTGGTTATACCAGGGAAGATTTAAAGTTCATTATAAAACCAATGGCTATAGACGCCAAGGAGCCTGTTGGTTCAATGGGATGTGATATTCCGCATGCGTTTCTCTCTCGCAAGCCGCAGGTTTTATTTAACTATTTTAAGCAACTCTTTGCTCAGGTTACCAACCCGGCAATAGATTCAATCAGGGAAAAACTTGTGATGAGCATGACCAGCTATATCGGCCCGGAGAAAAACATCCTTGAGGAAAGTTCCCTGCACTGCCATAAATTAAAGTTAAATAACTCTATACTTGATAACGAGCAGTTTGAGAAAATCCGCGATATAAGCATTAATGGTTTTAAGACAAAAACAATATACACATTTTTTGATTACGTAAGCGGCAATCAGGGTTTTGAAAATGCTTTGGAAAGAATCTGTTTTGAGGCAGAGTACGCCATTGAAAAAGGGTATTCTTTTATTGTCTTAAGCGATAAAGGCGCAGATAAAGACAATGTTGCCTTACCGTCTCTATTGGCGGTGAGTGCTGTGCATCAGTACCTGGTTAAGAAAACCATACGTTCTCAAGTTGCGATTATTGTCGAAAGCGCAGAACCCAGGGAAGTGCATCATATGGCTTTACTTTTCGGCTACGGTGCAGACTGTGTTAATCCCTATTTTGTTTATGAAGTCATGGATTATCTAAAAAAAGAAAATGAGCTTAACCTTGATTATAAAAGGTGCGTTGAAAACTATAACAAGGCTTTAACTATCGGGATTTTAAAGATTCTTTCTAAGATGGGGATCTCTACTTTAAGAAGCTACCGCGGAGCGCAGATTTTTGAGGCAGTTGGGTTAAGCGCTTCAATGGTCGAAAAGTATTTTACCAATACGCCTTCGCGTCTGGAGGGATTGGCGTTAGGGCAAATCGCTGATGAAACGCTTACGCGCCATACGCAGGCCTATTATGCGCGTTATGAAACCGAACCCGTATTAGATTCTGGCGGAGTATACCAGTGGAAAAAAGACGGCGAGTTCCATTTGTGGAACCCGAGTACAATCGCTTTGTTGCAAGATGCAACGCGCGCCAACGATTATAATAAATACAAGGAATTTGCAGGCTTAATAAACGACCAGTCAGCTAATCCCACGACTTTAAGAAGCTTACTGAAGTTTAAGCACGCTGAGAGCATTCCTTTGTCCGAGGTTGAGCCAAAAGAAGAAATCATGAAGCGTTTTGTTACCGGCGCAATGAGTTTTGGTTCTATTAGTAGACTTGCCCATGAGACAATCGCTATTGCCTTAAATAGAATTAAGGGCAAATCTAATACCGGTGAAGGCGGAGAAGACCCGAATAGGTTTATTCCTCTTCCTAACGGCGATTCAAGAAGAAGTGCAATCAAGCAGGTTGCATCAGGCAGATTCGGCGTGACTATAAATTATCTGGTTAATGCTGATGAAATTCAGATAAAGATCGCCCAAGGAGCAAAGCCAGGCGAAGGCGGACAATTGCCCGGACATAAGGTTAGTGAAGCTATTGCCAGAACTAGATACACTACTCCCGGAGTAACACTTATATCGCCGCCGCCGCACCATGATATCTATTCGATTGAAGACTTAGCACAGCTTATATTCGACTTAAAAAACGCCAATCCCAAAGCGCGCATAAGCGTAAAGCTTGTTTCGGAAGTGGGCGTGGGCACTGTTGCAGCAGGCGTTGCCAAAGGTCATGCGGATATGATTTTGATTTCCGCAGGAGACGGCGGCACAGGGGCTTCTCCGAGAAGTTCAATTAGACATGCAGGCCTGCCCTGGGAACTGGGTTTATCAGAAACACACCAGACGCTTGTTTTGAATAACTTGCGTTCCAGGGTAACACTACAGACAGACGGGCAATTGCGTACGGGAAAAGACGTGGCAGTGGCCGCACTTTTAGGCGCGCAGGAATTTGGTTTTTGTACTGCAGTTTTGATTGTCATCGGCTGTGTCATGCTCAGGCATTGCCATTTGAATAATTGCTCTGTGGGAGTAGCCACACAAGATGAGATCTTACAAAAAAGGTTCTCTGGAAGAGTAGAGTATATAGTTAATTATTTTAATTTTGTAACCGATGAGCTCAGGGAAATCATGGCGCAACTTGGCGTAAGGACGATTGAAGAGATGGTGGGCAGAACCGATTTGCTCGAGCTTGATAATGGAATCCTTCCGGAAAAAGCAAAAGGGGTGGATTATTCTAAGATCCTTTATAGGCCAGAAGTTGTACAGGGGTTTAATGCAATTGATAAACAAAATAACATTTTAAATGCTGATTTATTAGATAAAAGACTTACCAAGGCTTTTGAAGTTAGCTTAAAAACTAAACAGAAGCAAAAATCAGAATTTAAAATCACAAATACAGACAGGGCTACTGGGGCGATGTTAAGCTCTGAGGTTATAAAGAATTGCGGTGAAGGCATGCTGTTAGAAGATACGATACATTGCCATTTTAAGGGAATCGCCGGCCAGAGCTTCGGGGCATTTTTAGCAAAAGGTATAACCTTTGAACTTGAAGGGATGTGCAATGATTATGTGGGAAAAGGTATTTCCGGAGGAAAAATCATAATTTATCCTGATAAAAAAGCTGATTTTATTGCAGAAGACAATATTATTATCGGCAATACCTCATTTTACGGAGCGATTGCCGGAGAAGCATATGTAAACGGAATTGCCGGAGAAAGATTTTGCGTGAGGAATTCCGGGCTTTACGCTGTTGTCGAAGGCGTGGGCGACCACGGCTGTGAATACATGACTGGCGGCAGAGTCATTGTATTAGGCAGAACCGGAAAGAACTTTGCAGCGGGCATGTCTGGCGGCATTGCCTATGTCTATGATTTTGATCATAAATTTAACAAAAACTGCAATACAGACATGGTGGTATTAGAACCTGTCAAGGAGCAGGATAAGGATACGATCGTTCATTTGTTGGAGAATCACTATAAATATACAAAAAGCAAAAAAGCAAAATTTATAATCGATAATATGTCTGAAGAAGTTAAAAGGTTCATTAAAGTAATTCCTTTGGAGTATAAGCGTATTTTAGACGGCGTGGTTATTGAAGAAAAACTAGACATTACGGAGGAATCCGATGGGTGATGCAAGAGGATTTTTAAAAACCCCCAGGCAGCAGGCAAAGTATAGGCCAATAAAAGAGCGCATCAAGGACTATAAGGATGTTGTTTCTTTGCGCGAAGAACGCCTTAGTAAAGAACAGGCCTCTCGCTGTATGGACTGCGGCACGCCATTTTGCCACGGGAGTTGTCCATTGGGCAACTATATTCCTGAGTGGAATGACTTTTTATTCCATGGGAATTGGCATAGGGCATTAAAACTTTTAGAGGATACTAATAATCTGTCTGAAGTTACCGGAAGGGTCTGCCCGGCATTATGTGAATATTCATGCGTATTGGCTTTAAATAGCGATGCCGTTACCATACGTGAAAACGAGCTTTCCATAATCGAGTTTGGTTTTAAAAATAATCTCATCAGGCCTAAAAAGATAACCCATAGAACCGGTAAGAAGGTTGCCGTTGTTGGTTCCGGGCCTGCTGGACTTAGCTGTGCAGTTCAGCTTAATAGAGCCGGCCACAGCGTAACAATATTTGAGCGAGACCAAAACCCCGGGGGGATCCTGCGTTATGGAATACCCGATTTTAAGCTTGAAAAACACTTGCTCGATAGAAGAATAGCTGTTTGGAAAAAAGAAGGCATTGCATTTAAAACAGGCATTGATATAGGCAAAGGTTACAAAACGGAAAAACTGCTAGAGGATTTCGATGTGGTTTGTCTTTGCTGTGGTTCGCGCGTCCCAAGGGATATCAATATTGAAGGCAGAAATCTAAAAGGCATACATTTTGCCATGGATTATCTTATCCAGTCAAACAAAAGAGTATCAAAAGAATCCTTGGCAAATGAAGTTGCTATTGATACAAAAGGAAAAAATGTTGTGGTTATCGGCGGCGGCGATACAGGCTCTGATTGCGTGGGCACAGCCAACAGACAAGATGCAGCCAGAGTCATCCAGATTGAGATTATGCCGCGGCCAGCTGAGTGTAGGACTAAAGATTACCCCTGGCCGGGCTATCCGATGATTTTAAAAAATACTTCAAGCCACGAGGAGGGAAGCGTGCGTGATTGGTCTGTTTTAACCAAGTGTTTTTTAGGCGAAAATGGAAGTTTGAAAAAACTCTGCTGTGTGCGTGTTGAATTCGTAAAAGAAAATTCATCTTGCCCTGTGATGCGCGAGGTCGCAGGCAGTGAATTCGAAATTGAAGCAGACCTTGCAATCATTGCAGCCGGGTTTTTGCACACGCAGCATGACGGGTTAGTTAAAGAGCTTGATTTGAAACTTGATAAGCGTGGTAACATAGAAACTGACTTTAGTTATATGAGTTCAAGAGAAAAAGTTTTCTCAGCAGGAGACATGCGCAGGGGCCAGTCTTTGGTCGTCTGGGCAATTGCAGAAGGCAGAAATTGTGCCCATTATATCGATAAGTACTTGATGGGTGAAAGCAGTTTGCCGCTTACTTAAAAGGATATAGCCATGATAAGCACAGGAATTAAAGGGCTTGATAAGATACTCACCGGTTTAAGAACCGGCGACAATGTCGTCTGGCAGGTGGATGACATAAAAGACTATATGGAACTGGTTAAGCCTTTTGTCGATGAGGCGCTGCGAAATAAGAAAAAAGTGATTTATTTCCGCTTTGCAACGCATAAAGAATTGTTGAAAAAAAGCGATAAGATTAAACGCTTTGAGCTTAATCCTTATGTTGGTTTTGAGACATTTACCGCAAAGATAAACCGGATTATTGCCCATGAAGGAGTTGGCGTCTATTACGTGTTCGATTGTTTAACGCAGCTACTTGATGCATGGGCAAGCGATTTGATGATCGGAAACTTCTTTTTGGTAACTTGCCCTTACCTTTATGAATTAAAGACAGTTACGTATTTTTCCATAATGCGCAACAACCATTCGTTTAAATCCATTGCTCTTATTCGTGAAACTACACAGCTTTTGGTTGACGTATACCACTGTGAAAAGATGACCTATGTCCATCCTCTGAAGGTCTGGAATAGGTATTCACCTACGATGTTTCTGCCGCATCAGAAGAAGAAAAATGACTGTATCCCAATAACCAACAGCGTAAACGCAGCAAAGATACTTTCTTATATCCATGAAAAAGGCGCAGATAACGCCAAGAGAAACCTAGACTATTGGGACAGGTTGTTTTTGGAGGCGGAAAGTTTAATCGATAAAAGCAATTCTAAGGCGAAGTTTAAAAAGACGCTGGAGAAGCTATCTAACATTATGATTTCCAAGAATAAGAAAATTCTTTCATTAATCCTGAAATATTTCTCGCTTGAAGAGTTAATAGATATAAAAACCAGGCTTATCGGAACCGGTTTTATCGGCGGAAAAAGCGTAGGCATGCTTTTAGCGCGCAAGATTCTTTCAGATGATAAAACCCTTAATTGGGATAAGGTCTGCGAAGAGCATGATTCTTTCTATATCGGCTCAGATATTTTTTATTCTTATATTGTTCAGAATAAGCTTTGGAAACTTCATCTAGAGCAAAAAACAGAGAAAGGTTATTTTGAAACAGCGAAAATATTGCGTGAGAAAATGCTTTACGGCGTTTTTAGCGACGAGATCATGGAGCAGTTTCAGCAGATTATCGAGTATTTTGGTTCTTCGCCGATTATAATTCGTTCCAGTTCGCTTTTAGAAGACAGTTTTGGCAATGCCTTTGCCGGAAAGTATGAAAGCATATTTTTAGCCAACCAGGGGACTCCGGAGCAGAGGTATATCCAGTTTGCCGAGGCAGTGAAAAAAATCTATGCCAGCACAATGAACGAAGATGCGCTTACGTATAGAAAACAGCGAAACCTGCACAAGCTTGATGAGCAGATGGCCTTACTTGTGCAGCGCGTTTCCGGAGCGCACCATAAGGAGTATTTCTTTCCTGACATAGCCGGAGTGGGAGTATCTTTTAACACCTATGTCTGGAATGAGAATATGAATCCTGGTTCTGGGATGCTACGGATGGTTTTTGGTATGGGCACAAGGGCAGTTAACCGCGTGGAAGGAGATTATCCGATAATGGTTGCTCTGGATGAACCGCTAAGAAGGCCGTATTTGGAAAAAGAAGACTATCGGAAATTTTCCCAGCATGAGGTTGATGTTATAAACACAAGAGCGAATGATTTCCAGACAATTGATTTTAATAGTATAATCAGTGGAAATATTTACGATAATCCAGAGCGTGTGGCAGTTAAAGATTACGAAGCGATAAAGCTGATGAAGGAAAAGTCAGCTAAAAATAAGGATTATTGGATTTTAACTTTGGACAACTTGTTTAAAGAAAATACGTTAAGCGATTATTTCAAGAAAATATTAAATGTATTGGATAAAACATATGATTATCCCGTAGAGATAGAATTTACCGTGAATTTTACAGACAAGGAAAATTTTAAGATAAACCTCTTGCAGTGCAGGCCATTACAGACAAAGGGTCTTGGTTTTAAGGTGCAGATACCCGATGATATAGATAATAAAGATACAATATTTAATTCATTTGGTTATTTTTTAGGCGGCAATGTACAGCAGAAGATCGGGCAGATTATTTACGTTGACCCCAAAAAATACACTGGCCTTAACCTGCAGGATAAGCATGAAGTAGCAAGAATTATTGGACACCTAAATAGGAATATAAATACTAAAGGTAATGTTTCAACTTTTTTATTCGGGCCAGGCAGATGGGGCACAACTACCCCTTCATTGGGTGTTCCGGTAAGGTTCGCGGAAATAAACAATATCACTGCTTTAGCTGAAATTGCCTTTAGCGAGGGCAATCTTATGCCGGAATTATCCTTTGGAACACATTTTTTCCAGGATCTTGTAGAAACAGGTATTTTTTACGTAGCATTGTTTCCGGAAAAAGAGGATGTGTTTATCAATTACGATTGGATGGGTAAAAAAACTAACCTGTTCGAAAAACTTTTGCCGGAATCAGGTAGGTTTAAAGACGTAATCAGCGTGTTTGATACAAAGTGTGATAATTTGATGTTAATGTCCGATGTGGTTTCACAGAAAGTAACGTGTTTTAAGTCTCAATGAATATGAGAGCGAAATTAGTTTTAGAAGACGGTAAGGTATTTGAAGGTTATTCTTTTGCCGCAGAAGGCGAGGCCTGCGCAGAGGTGGTATTTAATACCAGTATGAGCGGATATCAGGAGGTTTTAACAGACCCATCGTATAAAGGCCAAATCGTCGCCATGACCTATCCTTTAATCGGCAATTACGGAGTGAACTCTGAAGATGTGGAGTCTTCAAAGACACATCTTAGCGGTTTTATAGTAAAAGAATACAGCCGTATAAAAAGTTCCTGGCGCGCGGATAAGACATTGCCGGCATATTTAAAAGAAAATAATATTATTGGAATCGAAGGAATTGATACGCGCTCCTTAACTCGTCATATCCGCTTAAAAGGAGCGATGAAGGCAGTTATATCCACAAAAGACCTGGATAACTCAAGTCTTATGAGAAAAGCAAAAACATCTTTAGGGCTAGTGGGTCGCGATCTGGTAAAAGAGGTAAGCTGTAAAAAATCTTACGAAGCCGTAGATATAATTAGTACTAAAACTCATAATAATACGATGAAAAAAGTAATCGCCATAGATTTCGGTATAAAATACAATATCCTGCGTTGCCTTATCAATTCAGGCTGCAGCGTAAAGGTGGTGCCGGCAACCACTACGGCTGAAGAAATTTTAAATGAAAATCCCGACGGAGTGTTTTTATCCAATGGTCCCGGAGATCCGGCGCCTTTAAGTTACGCTATTGAAACAGTCAAAAACTTGTTAGGTAAAATCCCCATTTTCGGAATCTGTCTGGGGCATCAGATAATCGGCCTTGCTTTCGACGGGGCATCTTACAAACTGCGTTTCGGCCATCACGGCGCAAACCATCCGGTTAAGGATTTAGCTTCTGGCAAGATTTCCATTACCTCGCAAAACCATGGGTTTTGTATAGATGCGGATTCGCTTAAAAATAAAGATATTACCACAACACATATAAATTTAAACGATAACACACTGGAAGGCTTTGAAAACAAGGATATGAAAGTTTTTTGCGTGCAGTTTCATCCTGAGAGTGCACCCGGACCGCATGATGCGCAGTATTTATTCGATAAGTTTATAAAGTTAATGGAGAAATAGAAGTGCCGAAAAGACTTGATATAAAAAAGATTTTGATAATTGGCTCTGGCCCGATTATTATCGGCCAGGCATGTGAGTTTGATTATTCCGGAACCCAGGCCTGTAAGGCTTTAAAAGAAGAGGGTTTTAAGGTGGTCTTGGTGAATTCCAACCCGGCAACGATTATGACTGATCCGGAAGTAGCAGACGCAACCTATATCGAGCCGATTAATGCTGAAGTCCTGGAGAAAATCATCATAAAAGAAAAGCCGGATGCCGTGCTTCCCACTTTAGGCGGTCAGACAGCTCTTAATACGGCAATGAAGGCAAAGGAACTGGGGATATTCGATAAATATAAAGTGGAAATGATCGGCGCTGATTACGATACGATAAAAAAAGCAGAGGATAGAAAACATTTTAAAAATGCAATGTTAAAAATCGGCTTAGACCTGCCTAAAAGCGGCTTAGCCTACAATATGAAACAGGCAAAAGAAGTTTTAGAGCAAATCAAACTTCCTGTAATTATTAGGCCCAGTTTTACCCTTGGCGGTACAGGCGGCGGTATTGCCAATGATTATGAAGAGTTCAAGCGCGTTGCATCATTGGGATTAAAAAACAGCATGATCAGCGAAATATTGATTGAAGAATCTATTTTCGGCTGGAAAGAGTATGAGCTGGAAGTAATGCGCGATAAAAAAGATAATGTGGTGATAATCTGTTCTATTGAAAATCTTGACCCCATGGGAGTACATACCGGAGACTCCATAACCGTTGCGCCACAGCAGACTTTGACTGACAGGGAATACCAGGTAATGCGCGATGCTTCAATAGCGATCATCAGAGAAATCGGCGTGGAAACAGGCGGCTCTAATATCCAGTTTGCCGTAAACCCGGCAACAGGCAGAATGGTTGTTATTGAAATGAACCCGCGTGTTTCACGCAGTTCTGCTTTGGCCAGTAAGGCAACGGGTTTTCCTATAGCGAAGTTTGCTGCTAAATTAGCCGTTGGTTATACGCTCGATGAGATTAGAAACGATATCACAAGAGAAACCCCGGCTTGTTTTGAACCGACTATTGATTATTGCGTGGTAAAGGTTCCTAGATTCACCTTTGAGAAATTTCCCGAGGCAAAAGATGTTTTAGGTATTTCCATGAAATCAGTCGGCGAAACTATGGCTATAGGCAGAAATTTCAAAGAGGCTCTGCAGAAAGCCCTAAGAGGCTTAGAAATCGGCCATGTGGGGTTAGATAATAAGCTTGATTATAAAGAAATCCCTGAGGAAAAAATTAATTTAAGGCTAAAAGAAGCCAATGCCTCAAGGATTTTTTATATCAAATATGCTTTGCAAAAAGGCTATAGCATAGAAAAAATAAATGACTTTACAGGTATAGATATCTGGTTTTTGGATAATATAAAACAGATTGTGGATTTTGAATCTGAGATTGTTTCGGCAGGGCTAGGGATTTCTAAAACAAAACTTTCAAAGGCAAAACAGTTTGGTTTTAGCGATGTTCAGCTTGCGCAGTTATTAAATTCAACTGAATCCAACATAAGAGAAGTAAGAAAAAAACAATCAGTTCTGCCCACGTTTAAACTAGTAGATACCTGCGCCGGGGAATTCGAAGCCTACACGCCATATTATTATTCTACCTATGAAACAGAGTGCGAGGCGCGGCCTTCAAAAAGAAAGAAAATAATGATTTTAGGAGGCGGTCCCAACAGAATCGGCCAGGGCATTGAGTTTGATTATTGCTGTTGCCATGCATCATTTGCCCTGAAAGAATTGGGATTTGAAACAATAATGGTAAATTCCAACCCTGAAACCGTATCCACCGACTATGATACTTCTGATAAGCTTTATTTCGAGCCCCTGACATTTGAAGATGTAATGAATATTATCGATAAGGAAAATCCAGATGGGGTGATTGTACAGTTTGGCGGGCAAACCCCGCTTAATTTATCACGAAGATTAAAAGATGCGGGCGTGAATATTATCGGTACAAGCGTTGAGGCAATCGATAAAGCAGAAGACAGGGAAAAATTTGCCGCAGTTATCAAAAAACTAAAAATTAACCAGCCGCCTAATGGATTTGCCCTTAACTATGGGCAAATAAAAAAAGAAGCTGTGCGCATCGGCTATCCTGCATTGGTGAGACCTTCTTATGTTTTAGGCGGGAGGGCAATGAGGATAGTTTATAACGATAATGATTTGGATGGATTTATTGCTGAATTAAAAGAGTCTTTTGACAGTTGTTCAGTATTAATCGATAAATTCCTGGATGGTGCAATCGAAGTGGATGTCGATGCGATAAGCGATTCTCATCAGACGGTTATCGGCGGAATAATGGAGCATATTGAAGAAGCAGGGATACATTCCGGGGATTCGGCATGCGTATTGCCTGCGCATACCTTGGATGAGAAGATGCTTCAAGAAATCAGACGCCAGACAATTATGCTTTCTGAGGAGTTAAAGGTCAAGGGGCTAATCAATATTCAATTTGCCGTAAAGGCAAGTACGGTGTATGTCTTAGAAGTCAATCCGCGCGCATCAAGAACAGTGCCGTTTGTCAGTAAGGCAACAGGGGTACCGTTAGCAAAAATGGCTGCTAAAATTATGGCTGGCGTAACTCTCAAAGAACTAGGATTAACAAAAGAAAAAAGTATAAATTATTATTGCGTTAAAGAATCTGTCTTGCCGTTTTCCAGGTTTTCCGGAGTGGATATCCTTCTTGGTCCGGAGATGAAATCTACCGGAGAAGTCATGGGGATAGATTATAGTTTTGGCGTAGCGTTTTATAAGTCTCAAATCGCCGCAAATAACATTCTTCCTAAAAAAGGCAATGTATTTATAAGCGTTAATAATCTTGATAAAAGAAATATCGTTTTTATTGCCAAGGCGTTAAAGGAAATGGACTTTAAGATAGTTGCTACTTCCGGCACGGCAAAAGTATTGATTTCTAATGGGATAACCTGCCGCATTGTCGGTAAAATCGCAGAAGGGAAAACAGAACTTTTAAGCCTGATAAAAGAAGGAGAAATAAACCTTATTATCAACACGCCTTCTCCGTCGGGAGAGCGTTCCGATATGAGGCTTATTAGAAATGCCGCAGTTATGCATGCAGTACCTTATATAACTACAATCCAAGGAGCGCAGGCAGTAGTTAACGGAATGGAATCGACGTTTAAAGATGATTTTTCAGTTAAAGCGATACAGGAATATATCAAGGAGGCGAACAATGGCTAAATATATTTTCGTTACCGGAGGAGTTGTTTCAAGTTTAGGCAAAGGCATAGCGTCTGCTTCAATTGGAAAGCTTCTTGAGTCAAGAGGGTTAAACGTTGCCTTGGTAAAATGCGATCCTTATATTAATGTCGATCCAGGTACGATGAATCCCTTTCAGCACGGAGAGGTCTATGTTACAGAAGACGGCGCCGAGACCGATTTAGACCTGGGGCATTACGAACGTTTTACCAATGCAAAATTAACCAAAGACAATAATATTACCACTGGTAAGATTTATCACAGTGTTATATCCAGAGAAAGAAAAGGCGGTTATTTGGGCAAGACCGTCCAAATTATTCCGCATATAACCGATGAGATAATGATAAGTATTAAAAAAGTCGCTTACGGTAAGAAAGTTGATGTTGTTATCGTTGAAATCGGCGGTACGGTTGGCGATATCGAAAGCCTTCCTTTTTTAGAGGCGATAAGACAGCTCAAGCTGGAATTAGGCAAAGAATACGCAATCAATATCCATGTAACGTTAGTTCCTTACATAAAAACAGCAGGAGAAGTTAAAACAAAACTTACGCAGCACAGCGTAGGCCGTTTAAGAGAAATCGGCATAATTCCGGATATAATCCTTTGCCGCAGCGAAAGTCATCTTAATAACCAGGTGAAAGATAAGATTGCTTTATTCTGTAGTGTGGATAAGGAAGCGGTTATTTCCGCAGTTGATGTAGAAAATATTTACGAAGTACCTGTAAGTCTTAAAAAAGAAGGCTTGGACAGGTTGATCGTAAAGCTTTTAAATCTTAAGTGCGCCGAAAGCAGCCTTAGCGACTGGGAAGAAAAGGTTTTAAAAAGATTGGATAATAATGAAAAAAAAGTCTCCATTGCGGTCGTGGGTAAATATATTACTTTGCAGGATGCGTATAAGTCCATATATGAGGCGTTAGCGCATGGCGCGATAGCTAATAATGTCGATCTCGATATAAAAAGAATAGATTCTGAAGATATCGAAAATCAAGGCGTAGACAATCTTTTAAAAGGGGTAAATGGAATCCTTATTCCCGGAGGTTTTGGCAAGCGCGGCATAGAAGGTAAAATTGATGCAGTTAAATATGCTAGAGAAAATCAAATTCCTTTTTTGGGGATATGTTTAGGGATGCAAGTAACTGTTATTGAGTTTGCAAGAAACGTATGCAATTTAAAAAAAGCAAATTCTACGGAGTTTGATGCGAATACTAAATTTTCAATAGTGAGCTTATTAGAAGAGCAGAAGAAAATTAACGCACTTGGTGCAACTATGCGTTTAGGCGCATATGAATGTAAAATCAAAAAACCTTCTTTGGCCAGCTCAATTTATAAAAAACAAAAGATATATGAACGTCATAGACATAGGTATGAATTCAATAATGCTTTTAAACAGCTTCTTGAAAAAAAAGGATTAGTATTTTCAGGCATTAATCCTGGGTCTGGGCTTGTAGAGATAATTGAATTAGCCAAACATCCGTTTTTTATTGCCTGTCAGTTCCATCCGGAGTTTAAATCAAAGCCTGACAGGGCGCACCCAATATTTGCAGCTTTTATAAAAGCTGCGGTAGAATAATAGATCAGCAAGATTATTCTACTAATAGTTAATTCTCTCTAAAGAAAACTTTACCTTTTTTCCCCCAGATGTTAGACTATTAATAATTATATACTAAAATTATGCTACTAATTAATCCTGTCTATTTGGATTTTATCCATTCCTGCAAGATGAATCTGGGTTTAAGTTATATTGCGTCTAGCCTGCGAGCCAAAGGCAAGAAAACAAAACTAATAAATTGCCAGCTTAAGACAAAACCAGATTATGAAAAGGACATATTGTCTTCGCTAAATGAATATAATTATGTCGGTATTACTACCAATGCCGGCAATATAACAAGCGCCTTGGAGATAGCGAAGTTTATCAGGGAAAATTATCCACAGAAAAAAATAGTTTTTGGCGGGCCGCAGGCAACCGCGGTATATAAAAGGCTAATTCCTGAATATGCTGACATCGTTGTAAGAGGTGAAGGCGAAGAGGCAGTTTGCGAACTGTTTGATACGGATTTAGCAGAAATAAAAGGTATTGCTTATTGGGATAACGGGTTAAAAGTAAATGAAACTCGTCTTAAAAATGCGAATCTTGATGACTTAAGCTGGCCGGCGCATGAACTGTTCCTGGATTCTTACAAATATTGTATTTTTGCTAATGGAGTATGTGCGCAAGTTTTAACCAGTCGGGGGTGCAGCTTTAGATGTTATTTTTGTTCCCGTTCTGCATATGGTCGCGGAGTAAGATTAAGAAATATTGACAGCGTCTTAGAAGAAATAGATTATTTGATAAATAATCTGGGCGTTAGGTATGTTGAGATTATAGATGAGTGTTTTACGTCATTTCCTGCAAGGGTCAAGGAATTCTGCGAAAAACTAATCAGAAAAAACTATAAAAGAGTTACCTTCACGATCAATAACGGGGTAAGGCCTGATGTGTGCGATATGGAAATGTTTGCACTTATTAAAAAAGCTGGTTTTAAGCAGATCCGTTTTGGTATTGAAAGCGGCTCACAAAGAGTTTTAAATGAGATGAATAAAAATCTTGATTTGTCTAAGGTTAGGCCTACTGTTATGGCGGCAAAAAAATCTGGCTTAGGAATAAGCGCTTACTTTATGCTTGGGTTCCCCGGTGAGACTCTAAAGTCAATGCGCCAGACAATTGATTTTGCCAAAAGTCTTCCTTTGTATAGGGCAATGTTTGCTATAGCCGCACCTTTTGCAGGAAGCGAGCTTTATGAAATAGTCAGAAAAAAAGGAGAGTTCCTTACTGATATCGAGCTAAGTTCCGTAAGCGTATTTAAAGCGTCTTCTCAAATGCCGACTCTTAGCGCTGAAGATATTGAAAGCTATCTTAAAAAAGCATATAAAGAATTCTATCTTAGACCTGGGTTTATGTTAAAGCGCATTGTCGCAGAAGGAGTATTTATGCTGCCGATGATTTTAAAAAGATTTAAGATAGAATCTAAATATAAAATATAAAAAATAAATATATTTATCTTGTTTTAATATTAATTTAGTAGTAACATAAAACTACCAGCCACTAAAGGTGGCTGTATGAAAAAATACAGAAAACAAAGACAGTTTTATATTAAAATTTGCTGTCTTTTTTTATTTGCCCTCTTTTTATTAGAAGCCGTTTGTTTTGCCTACCCAAGGGAATATTATTATTCGGTATATAGAAAGCCAAAATATGACCGCGGTATGAATTTTGAGATCGATTTCGATGAGTTGGAAAACGAGCTAAATATATTTATAAACAGAGACTTTTATGCTCAAAATTTAAAGCCTGCAGATTTTACCCAGCCAGTTATAAGCAATATTATTGTTTCACCAGTCGATAGCATTATTATTACTAAGCAGTATTTTGATAAAAAAAGCAGTTTTGATGAGTCGTTAAGAGAGGGCAATAAACGCCATTTTAAGTTTAAAAGCGTTATTGGAAAGGTAAACTTTAACCAGCAAAACCAAAAACTTCCGCAAAAACTTATATTTGAAGATTCTGACCGCGATGGTATATCTGATTTATACGACAAAAAACCCAATAATCCAAACAAAAGCTAGAATTTTTATCAAAAATAAACCCTAAAATTATATTGACATCAGTATTTTGCGTAATAGAATGGAATTAAGGGATTTAGTAAAATTTAATTAACTTTTTTGATTATGAGAGATTCTGGTATTCCTGTTTTAGGAGAAATAGACTGGGGCGCACATATCTGCCAATTCTACAAAACAGAAGTAGAATTGTTGGATGTTATGGTGGATTATTTTAGGGCCGGGTTAGAAAACAATGAATTTTGCATTTGGAGCATGCCTGAGTCTTTAGGAATTAAAGGTGCTAAAGAGGCGTTAGCTAAAAAAATCAAGAATCTTGATAGCTATTTGGACAATAATCAGCTGGAGTTGGTAGACTATAAAGATATCTATTTCAAATCAGGGATATTTTCAGCGCACAATGCGCTTTTTGAGTGGCATAAAAGAAGCCAGAAAGGCTTAGGGCTGGGTTTTGAAGGGGTGCGGTTGTCTGGTGATGGAAGCTGGGGCCTTGATGAACATTGGCTTAGCCTTTCTTATTATGAGGCAGAAGTTAATAGAAGTATTGGCGGGGTAAAAACCATTGCCTTGTGCACGTACTGTATAAATAATCTTGATTATGACAAGCTTATACGTGCAGGGTTCTATCATGACGCTACGATTATAATAAAAGATGGCAGTTTGCGCGTATTTAATGCGCAGGAATTAAAGAAGATAAAATTATGATATATTGCTTGCGTTTTGCTTACGGAGTTTTATAATAAAAATAGATAGTAAAGTATAATTATGCTTAAAAAAAGGTCCATATTTATAATTATTGCGGTTTCAATCATACTGACATGTTTTTTTGTGTGTAGTTATATCTACGCTTTAAAGTCGCAGGTAATCTTTTTAACCGGTAATATAGATAAGCTCAACAAAAATGTTGAAGAATTAAGATTGAGTGCTAAAGAATTAGATTGCTTGAGGCTTAAAGCAGAATTAAATGATCTGCGCAAGAAAATAAAAAGGCTAGAGGCTAGATCTGGAATAGATTCTGAACAAGCAGATGGTGATAGAATTGGAAACAGAGGTTTTCTATTAAGAGACGGGCAGTCCACAGTTGGAAAAAGGTAAAATTATGCAGGAAAAAAGAGAATTTAAGCGTTTTAATGTCGAAGTTCCGATTATGTATAGAAGCCTAGATTTAAAAGATTATATGGTTTCCAAGACGGAAAATGTATCTTTGGGAGGATTGTCTGCAAAAATAGACCTGCATGCCCATAGGAACAGACTGTTGCAGTTTAAGATGGTTATGCCTCAGACGAATGAAATCGTGGAATTTGTCGCCAGGCTTTCCTGGGGAAAAAGAATCGGCGAATCCAGCTATGAGGCAGGGTTTGAACTTGTCGATGTAGTAACTAATTTTAAAGATCAAGTCGGGCTTCTTTTAAACAATCTCACCGCAAGCAGGAATTAATATTCACTTTTCTAATTTAATCCTTGTCAGAATTTAATCTTTTTGTATAATAAGTAATCTTAATTGTTTTATTTTTGGATTAATGAAAAAATTTATCATTTTCTCATTTTTATTATTTTTTTTAGGTGTAGGTTCTGCAAAAGCGCAGTCCTTCGATGAAAAACTCACTCATTTGCGTTGGATCGCCTATTCTCCTACCAGTTACAATCCTGATAAAGCTTTATATCCTGAAGGTATATCTATCATAAAAGATTTAAAAGTGCTTAAAAAATACGGGTTTGAAGGTATTGTTACTTACGGTGCTTTGAATATCTTAGGTGATATCCCCAGGTTCGCTAAAGAGCTTGGTTTTAAGGGGGTAATTATGGGTATCTGGGATATAACCAGCCGAGATGAAATAGTAAATGCAACAATGGCCAAAGATTATGTTGACGGTTATTGTGTGGGCAACGAGGGATTAAATAAAAGCTATGATTTGGAATCGTTAAAATCCACAATGCAGTCTTTAAAACAAACTACCAAAAGGCCGGTAACTACAACCGAAGAGATATTCGATTACGCCAATAATGAATTGTATGACTTAGGCGACTGGATATTTCCCAATATCCACCCGTTTTTATGCAATGTAAAAGACCCTGCAAAAGCAATCTATTGGACGCAAGGACATTACAATATATTAAAAAAGCATAATTACGATAATCGGCCGATCATTTTTAAAGAAACCGGTTTTCCTACAAAGGGTATGTATGCCGCTACGCAAGAAAATCAAAAAGAATACTTCTTGTTGCTTGAGAAGACCAGTATTCCATTTGTATATTTTGAGGCTTTTGACCAGAGTTGGAAGGCGCATTTGCCTTGTGAGATGTACTGGGGGCTATTTGATTTAAAACGCCGCCCAAAGAAGTTTATCCACTACAAATTACGCAGTAAAGAATAGAGTTTTTTATTCAGTTTTTAGCAAAACCCACTTAGTTATTTTGTTTGACGATATATCAGGAATTTGATATATTATATTGTCAATAGTTGTGTTTTCTCTTTAAAAATCCCAATTTAAAGGAGCATTTATGATAGCTAGATACACAAGGCCTGATATGGCAAAGATTTGGTCTGATGAAGCCAAATTTGACGCTATGTTAAAGGTAGAGCTTTTGGTTTGCGAGGCTTATAATAAACTGGGCAAAATCAAGACAAGCGATTTAAAAGCAATTAAAGCCAAGGCCAAATTCAATGTCAAAAGTATAAATAAAATCGAAGAGAAAACCCATCACGATGTCGTTGCCTTTGTAAAAGAATTGGAACGTCATATAGGTAAACAGGCAAGATATATACATATGGGGATTACTTCATCCGATGTCTTAGACACCGGCCTTAGCATTCAGCTTATTCAGGCAAGCGATATCTTAATAAACGATGTTAAAAAGATCATAAAGATACTAAAATCAAAAGCAGTGCGTTATAAGGATATGGTTTGTATCGGCAGAACTCATGGCGTGCATGCAGAACCGGTTACTCTGGGGTTAAAGTTTGCGCTTTGGTTTGAAGAGATGAACCGTAATTTGACGCGGTTAGTAAGAGCAAAAGAAATAATCAGCGTCGGAAAGATTTCAGGAGCTGTGGGGACGTATTCAAATATAGAACCGTTTATCGAGAAGTACGTTTGTTCTGAACTTAAAATAAAGCGGGCAAATGTTTCCACCCAGATTATCCAGCGCGATCGGCATGCCGAGTATATATCTACTCTAGCGATAATCGCAGCAAGTTTAGAAAAAATTGCTTTGGAAATTAGGCATTTACAAAAAACAGAAGTTAGAGAGTTGGAAGAGCCTTTTAGAAAAGGCCAGACCGGTTCATCAGCCATGCCGCATAAGCGCAATCCTGTTATATGTGAAAGGATCTGTGGTCTGGCAAGATTATTGCGCGGTTACAGCATAGCCAGTCTAGAGAACGTTGCGCTTTGGCACGAACGCGACATAAGCCATTCTTCGGTTGAACGCGTGATTATTCCCGATGCTACCATAGCGTTGGATTATATGTGTGCTAAAGCGATTGAGGTTTTAGATGGTCTAATTGTCTATCCGGATAATATGTTAATTAACCTTACGAAGACTAAAGGGTTGATATTTTCTCAGAGAGTTTTAGTTGAGCTTATGGATCAGGGACAGGTTAGGACCAAAGCCTATGATTTGGTGCAACGCTGCGCCATGAAAAGCTGGAAGACAAAGAAAGAATTCAAGGATTGCCTTAAGGAAGACAAAGAAGTCATGAAGATATTAAGCATCAGCGATCTGGATAAGATTTTTAGTCTTGATTATTATTTGCGTAATGTGAACAAGATATTTAAAAACGTCGGCTTGTAACCTGCCAACTGAATTAATATCTTTCATTTATAATAAATTCTAAAAAAAAATATGTTTTACCGTATTGAGCTACGAGAAAAAAAAGGAAGTTATGATCCTGTAGGGGCAACTCTATGCAGGGATATTAAAGATTTGGGCATTCACTCCGTAAAAAAGGTGAGTTTTATCCATAGTTTTCTAATTGAAGGAGCATTGAGTGAAAAGGAAATTACGCTTATTGCCCAGAAGCTTTTAGTTGATGATGTAACCCAGGAGTATTCTCTTACCAGTTTTAAATATCCTTTAAAAGATACATATATGATTGAAGTTGCTTATAACCGGGGGGTTATGGATCCGGTGGAGCAGTCTTTTTTAAAAGCCGCAAAGGACTTAAATATTAACAATGAGATCATCGTAAAGACTTCCCGCAAGTATGTTCTTAAAGGGACTCTTAACAGCTCGCAGATTCAGCTGATAACGGAAAAACTGCTTTATAATAAGTTGATTCAGCATATTGTTAAAGACCAAGAGAGCTTAAGACTTTCTTTTAAAAGTAAGAAGCCTGCCATAGATAATTTTAAACCTAAAGCTATAGATTTAATCAATGCCAGCGATAAGGAGCTAAAACAAATCAGCATCCAAATGCAGTTATATTTAAATATCGTGGAGATGCGCACCATAAAAGATTTCTTTAGCAGCCTAAACCGTAATCCCACTGATTGTGAGTTGGAGACAATCGCCCAGACTTGGAGCGAGCACTGCAACCACAAGACATTAAGAGGTAATATCCACTATACGGAAAATACTTTTAAAGACGGAAGAATTGTCAAAAAGGAAATTTTCATAAAAAATCTTCTTAAGCAAACGATTATGAAGGTTACACGGCTTCTGAAGAAAAGTTGGTGCGTTTCTGTATTCCAGGATAATTCCGGAATAATCAGATTTGATGACAAGAATAATATTTGTTTTAAGGTGGAAACACATAATCATCCTTCTGCCTTGGAGCCTTTTGGCGGCGCGAATACAGGAATCGGAGGAGTAATCAGGGATTGTTTAGGAACCGGCCTTGGTGCAAAACCGATTTTAAATACCGATATTTTTTGTTTTGCTTATCCTGATCATCCTTTTAAAAAGGTGCCGGCAGGATTATTGCATCCAAAAAGAGTCATCAAAGGAGTAGTTAGCGGAGTTCGCGACTACGGTAACAAGATGGGAATTCCTACTGTAAACGGTTCGGTACTGTTCCACGACCGTTTTTTGGGCAATCCTTTGGTTTACTGTGGTACAATCGGGATTATGCCTAAAAGCAAATCTTTTAAAAGAGTTAACAAGTCTGATTTAATCGTTGTTGTTGGCGGCAGAACCGGACGCGATGGTATACACGGCGCGACGTTTTCTTCATCGGATTTGACGCATGAGTCTGAAGAAGTTTCAAGCGGCGCTGTTCAGATAGGTAATCCTATTGAAGAGAAAAAAGTAACCGACGTCATTTTAAAGGCCAGGGATAAAAACTTATATACTGCCATAACCGACTGCGGTGCGGGCGGACTTTCCAGCGCAGTGGGTGAGATGGGCTCAATCTTAGGCGCAAGAGTTGACTTGGAAAAAGTTCCTTTAAAGTATGACGGGTTAACTTATGATGAGATATGGATATCAGAGTCACAGGAACGCATGGTTTTAAGCGTGCAACCTAGAAAAATAAATTCTTTAATTAAGTTGTTTGAAGAAGAAGACGTAGAGGCAACTGTAATTGGAGAATTTACAGGTTCTAAGAAATTAGAATTATTTTTTCACGCGCATAAGGTATGCGATCTGGATATGGATTTTTTACACGATGGCGTACCTAGATTAGAAAAAAAGGCAGAGTTTAGCGAGCCTGTTCCTAGTAAAATAACTTTTAAGCAGCCTAAAGATTTGGGAGCTTTTCTAAACAAGTTATTAGCTAGCTACGATATCTGTTCTAAGGAGTGGATTATCCGCCAATACGACCATGAGGTGCAGGGTTCTTCGGTAATTAAACCGCTTACAGGAATTGTTAACGACGGTCCTAGCGATGCCTCAGTTGTAAGACCGGTTTTAAATTCTAAAAAGGCAGTGGCAGTATCAAACGGGATAAATTTCCGTTACGGCATGATTGATCCGTTCTGGATGGCTGCATCAGCAATCGATGAGGCATTAAGGCAAATTGTTTGCGTGGGCGGATCCATTGAAAGATTGGCAATTCTGGATAATTTTTGCTGGGGTAATCCCGATAAACCGGATAAACTCGGGAGCTTAGTCAGATGCGCTTTTGGGTGTTATTACGCGGCAGGAGATTTTGGAGTTCCTTTTATTTCCGGCAAAGACAGCCTTTACAATGAGTTCGTTTCGGGAAAACAGACTATTGATATTCCCGGTACGATCTTGATTTCTGCCATGTCGGTTATGGATGATGCAACAAAAGCGATAAGTATGGATTTTAAGAATAAAGGTAATTTGATTTATATCGTGGGAAATACTTTTGATGAGTTGGGAGCCTCGCATTATCTGGATATCATTAATAAAGATTCAACATTTGTTCCCAAAGTAAATGCTAAAAACGCTAAAAAAACCATGATTAAGCTGCATAAAGCAATTAATAAGGGTTTGGTTAAGAGTTGTCATGATTGCTCTGAAGGCGGCATGGCGGTGGCTGTTGCAGAGATGTGTTTTGCTGGAGCTTTTGGTGCAAAAATAGATTTAACAAATGTTCCTTTTAAGGCAATAAACCAAAGTGAGTTAGAAGATAGAGACGATGTAGTGTTATTTTCACAATCGAATTCAAGATTTATTATTGAGGTCGATCCGGGAAACAAAGCAGTTTTGGAAGAAACATTAAAGGGTGTGGTTTTTTCACCTATCGGAGAAGTTACAGGTGAAAAGTTTTTAGAAATACAAGGTTTTAGTAAGAAAGCAATTATTAAAGAGGATATTTTTAAATTAAAGGAATCTTGGCAGAAAACATTAAGGTGGTAAAAATATGAAACTGAAAAACTTGGACAGAAGTTTTTTAAATGGCGACGAGACATGGCGTGTATTTAGGATTATGGCTGAGTTTGTTGACGGGTTCGATATTTTATCTAAAGTCGGAGATGCGGTTTCTGTATTTGGCTCTGCACGCATAAAACCGGGAACCAAATATTACCGGTTGGCAGAGCAGACTGCATATGAGATAGCTAAGGCAGGTTATGCAGTTATAACCGGAGGTGGTCCATGTATTATGGAGGCAGCCAATAAAGGTGCAAAAAAAGCCAAAGGTAAATCTATTGGCCTTAACATCGAAATCCCTACAGAACAAAAGCCGAATAAATACGCTGAGATCTTATTGGATTTTCATTATTTTTTCTGCCGCAAGGTCATGTTTGTTAAATACGCCAAGGCATTCGTGATCATGCCGGGTGGTTTTGGTACTTTGGATGAATTATTCGAATCCTTAAATCTTATACAGACGCAAAGGATAGATAAATTTCCTGTTGTTCTGGTGGGTAAAGCTTACTGGAGAGGGTTGATTGAATGGATTGAAACCACAGTGATTAAAGAAGGTTGTGTGGATAATAATGACTTAAAGACGTTTCATGTTGTAGATACGCCTAAAGAGGTAGTTTCGATCATAAAGAAGTTTTATAAAAGAAGAAAATAGCTTATGAAGAATCCTAAAGTGCTCGTAATGCGCACAGCAGGTACGAATTGTGATATAGAGACTGCATTTGCATTTAAACTTTGCAGTTGTCGTGTGGATTTAATGCATATTAATTGTATTGTAAAGTCAAAAACACCTCTTAAGAAATATAATATTCTCGCTATTCCCGGAGGTTTTAGTTATGGTGATGATATCGCAGCTGGCAAGATTCTTTCTAACGAGTTAAGGTATAAGCTTAAAGACGAACTTAAGAAGTTTGTTTCCTCGGGCGGTCTTATTATCGGAATTTGCAATGGTTTTCAGGTATTAGTAAAGTCCGGGCTTTTACCAGGCAATAAAAGTTTCGTCCAGGAAGTTACGCTTACAGTAAACGATTGTAATAAGTTTGAAGACCGCTGGGTGTATTTAAAAAGCAACGCGTCTTTAAAAAAGTCAAAATGTATATGGACTAAAGGTATTAATGAGGTCATATATCTGCCCGTAGCGCACGGCGAAGGGAAATTTGTTACTAAAGATAAAACCGTATTAAATAGTCTAGAAAAAAACAACCAGATTGTTTTTAGGTATTGTGATGAACAGGGGTTAAACGGTGGTTATCCTGTTAATCCCAATGGCTCAGTCGGTGATATTGCCGGAGTATGTGATAAAACAGGCCGGATTTTAGGCCTTATGCCGCATCCGGAAAGGCATATTTTTAATACGCAGCATCCGCGTTGGACAAGGGTTAAAAACAGCGAGCCGGACGGGCTGAAGATATTTAAGAACGCGGCCAACCATTTTCAGAAAAGATGATGAAAAAAATTACCTATAAGAAATCAGGCGTGGATATAAAATCCATGGATGAGTTAAAAAATAATATTAAGTGTATAGCAAAGAAATCATTTTCAAGATCAGCGATTAAAGACATCGGAGGTTTTGGCGCTTTTTATAGCCTGGAAGATATGCGTTTTAAAAAACCCGTGTTGGTTTCAAGTTCAGATGGCGTGGGAACGAAACTGAAAATAGCGCAGTTGATTAATAAGCACGATACAATAGGTATAGACCTTGTGGCGATGAACGTGAATGACATACTTTGTACCGGGGCGAAGCCGCTATTTTTCTTAGACTATATATCTTTCAGCAAGCTCGGTAAAAATATTCTTCTTGATGTGGTAAAAGGAATTAATAAGGGCTGTATGGGATCAGGTTGTTCTTTAATCGGCGGGGAAACAGCGCAGATGCCCGGGTTTTATAAGTGCGGAGATTACGATGTAGCTGGTTTTTGCGTAGGGATAGTGGAAAGAGAAAAAATAATTGATGGCAGTAAAATAGGCGTAAATAATACCGTTATCGGATTGTCTTCAAGCGGCCTGCATTCCAACGGGTTTTCGTTGGTGAGGCGGGTGTTTTCTGAAAATGAACTTAAACGAATGGGGGAGTTGCTGCTTAAGCCCACACGCATATACGTAAAAGAAGTTTTGGCTTTATTGAATTGGGATGAAAAAATATCCAGGGCGATTAAAGGCATTGCCCATATTACCGGCGGAGCTTTTTATGATAAGATTGCAAGGATATTACCTAATGATATAGATTGCGCGATTGAAAAGAACAGTTGGAAGTTACCTGAGGTTTTCAAACTTATAGAGAATAAAGCTTCAATCAGCGAGCGGGAAATGTACCATACTTTTAATATGGGCATAGGTATGGTTTTAATTGTTGATAATAAGTACGCTTCAGTTTTAATTGAGAAATTAATTTCAATGAAAGTTAAAGCTTTTATTATTGGCAAGACCATAAAAGGCAAAGCAAAGGTTATTTTAAGATGAAAGTTTTAATTGTCGGCTCAGGCGGTAGGGAACACGCGTTAATATATAAGATTGCTCAGTCTCAGCAGGTAGAAAAGATATATGCTGCACCCGGCAATGGCGGGATAAGCGATTTAGCCGAGTGTATAGATATAAAAGCCGATGACGTTAACGGGCTTTTACAATTTGCAAAAGATAAAAAAATTGATTTTACCATTGTCGGGCCAGAGGCTGCTTTGGCAGCGGGTATTGCCGACGAATTTACTAAAAATGGTCTTTTGATTTTTGGCGTAAATAAATCATCAGCGCAGTTAGAATCGAGTAAGGTTTTTTCTAAAGAGCTGATGCAAAAATACAGTATTCCAACGGCTGATTTTAAAGTCTTTAACGACAGTTTCAAAGCAAAGGAATACCTAAAACAAAATTCTTTTCCTTGTGTGGTCAAGGCAGATGGTTTAGCTGCGGGAAAAGGAGTTGTTATTGTCAAAGATTATACTCAGGCATGTGAAGTAGTAGATAAGATAATGGAAGAAAAAGTCTTTGGCGATTCGGGCAGAATGATCCTTATTGAAGATTGTCTTCAAGGAGACGAGGCTTCGATAATTGCGTTGACCGATTCAAAAGATATAGTCGTTCTTGATTCCAGCCAGGACCATAAACGTGTATTTGATAATGACGAAGGCCCCAATACTGGCGGTATGGGAGCTTATTCCCCAGTGCCGCTAGTCGATAAGAGTTTATTGAAAGAAATAGAAGACCAGATTATAAAACCTACTATGCAGGCTTTAGTAAAAGAGGGGATTGATTACAAAGGGGTTTTGTACGCTGGAATTATGGTAACAAAAGATGGTCCAAAGGTTTTGGAATTTAATGTCAGGTTCGGAGATCCTGAAACCCAAGCAATAATTCCGAGAATAAAATCGGATTTTCTGGAGTTGCTTTTAAGCGTAGCCAAATCAAACTTAGGTGAGTTCTTAGAAAATAATCCATTGATTTGGGATGAGCGGTTTTGTGTATGTGTAGTTTGCGCTTCCGGCGGATATCCAGGGTATTATGAAAAAGATAAAACTATAAAAGGTCTTGAGAAAATAGCATCATTAGAAGATACAATTGTTTTCCATGCAGGTACAAAGAAGATTATTGATAAAACCATTCAAAAAGAACAATATGTTACTTGCGGTGGAAGGGTATTAGCAGTCAGCAGTTTTGGAAAAACAATAAAGCTTGCCATAGAAAATACATATAAAGCATTAAACAATATCAGTTTTGAGAATATGCATTATAGAAAAGATATTGCTAAGAAAGCATTGAGTTTAAAATAAGCCAAAGGAGAAAAAAATGAAAAAAACACTTATTAGTATTCTTATGGGAAGCAGTTCCGACCTTTTGCATTTAAAAGATGCTTTGGATTTGCTTAAAAGTTTTAAAGTAGATTTTGAGGTTAAGGTGTTATCGGCACACAGGACTCCCAAAGAACTTGTTAAATACGTAGAGACTTCAACTAAAAAAGGAACAAAAGTGTTTATTGCTGCTGCTGGAGGTTCCGCTGCCTTGGCTGGAGTTGTGGCTGCGCACACATTGGCACCGGTTATCGGGATACCCATTGAGACACGTTCTTTAAAAGGTATAGATTCGCTTTTATCAACCGTACAGATGCCCGCGGGTGTGCCGGTTGCTTCTGTTGCTTTGGGAAAGTCCGGTGCAAAGAATGCCGTGATACTTGCTTTAGAGATACTTGCTCTCAGCGATAAAAAAATAAAGACCAAGTTATTAAATTTTCGAAGAGATTTCAAGAAGTCAATTTTGAAACAAAGGATAAAATTATAATCCATGGCCGTAGAGACTATTAAACTGGATAAAAATAATCCTGTTCCGGAAAAGATTGACCGTCTAAGCGATGCTTTAAGAAAAGGCAAGATATTGATTTTGCCTACTGAGACAGTTTATGGTCTGGCAGCGGATTTTTCCAATAAAACCGCTTTAAAAAGAATTTATGATTTAAAAGCTCGTAGTCAAAAGAAAAAGATTTCACTTGGCGTTAGTAATGTTGCTCAGGTGGAAAGGTTTTGCAAGGGTATTTCTTTAGCAGCTTATAAGCTCATGTACAGCCTTTGGCCCGGACCGTTGACGATAGTAATGGATACGAAAAACGATTCTATTGGCTTTCGAATGCCGGATAATTTAGTTACGTTAAGCATAATCGATTATCTTGACAGGCCTGTTTATTTAACTTCTGCTAATTTTTCCAATGAGGCCGCAAAGGCCGATATCGGGTCTATCCCCAATGAATTAAAACAAAAGGTAGATTTTATAGTTGATACCGGAGCGAGCGAGTTAGCAGAAGAGTCGACCGTGATAAAAATAGAAAGTGATTCTTTTGCTATTTTGCGTAAAGGCTATCTAGCCGAAGAAAAGATAAAAGATGTTATCAATACAAAACGAGTTATGTTTATCTGTTCCGGCAATTCCTGTCGTTCGGTTATGGCGGAATACCTTTTTAAAAAGATTTTGGTTAAAAGAGCGGATATTGAAGTGAGCTCTGCAGGCATTGCCGCAATAGAAGGCATGGGGGCAAGCGATGAAGTAAAGAATATATTATCGAGTGAATCGATTGATATATCTTGCCACCGCGCAAGGCGTCTGAATCTAGAAATGTTAAAAACCAGCGATTTGATCCTTACTATGGAAAGATTCCATGAAGAGAGGATAAAGCAGATGTTTCCGCAAGCAAAAAATCGCGTGTTTTTGCTTAAAGAGTTTGCTAAAATAAATAATGGCTCTGTTGATATCGCAGATCCCATGGGTAGAGGTGTGGAGGTTTACCGCGGGGTTTATCAAACCATAAAAGACGCTTTGGAAAGGATCTCAAAAATAATTTAAGGATATGAAAGATAAAAAGATCATAATCGGTTCTGATCACGGAGGGTTCAAGTTAAAGGAAAAGATAATTGCTTATCTTGGTAAGAAAAACTATAAGGTTAAAGATGTAGGTGCATTTTCGCAAGATAGATGCGATTATCCCTTGATTGGTTTTGATGTAGCACAGAATGTTTCCAATAATAGATTTAAAAGAGGAATATTGATTTGTACTTCGGGCATAGGCCAAAGTATCGTGGCTAACAAACTTAAAAACGTACGCGCTGCTTTATGCCATAATAGGGAAATTGCTTGTTTATCCAGAAGGCATAATAATGCCAATATCTTAGTATTAGGGCAGAAGTTTACTTCTTTTAACAAGACAAAAGAAATTTTAGATATATGGCTTAAAACTGATTTTGAAGGCGGCCGCCATGCGCGCAGATTAAAACAGATTAAAAATATAGAGGAGAGGAAGTTATAAGATGAAGTTACAAAAAACCGATGGAGAAATTTACAATTGTATACAAAAAGAATTATTAAGGCAGAATGAGAACTTAGAGCTTATTGCCTCGGAGAATTTTACTTCTTTAGAGGTTTTGCAGGCTCAAGGTTCAGTTCTGACTAATAAATACGCCGAAGGCTATCCGGGCAGGCGCTGGTACGGAGGATGCGTAAATGTTGACGAGGTAGAATCTTTAGCAATTCAAAGATGTAAACAACTTTTTAATGCAGAACATGCCAATGTGCAGGCGCATTCAGGGACACAGGCAAATATGGCGGTTTTTATGAGTTGTTTAAAGGCCAATGATACGGTTTTGGCTATGGACTTAGCAAGCGGCGGTCATCTTTCTCATGGGCATAAGCTTAATTTTTCCGGGATATTTTATAATGTGATCGGCTACGGTTTAGATAAAAATACAGAAATGATCGATTATGATGAAGTAGAATCTTTAGCAAAAAAACATAAGCCAAGGCTTATTTTAGCAGGCGCTTCGGCATATCCTCGTTTTATTGATTTCGAGAGATTTCGTAAGATCGCAGATTCTGTGGGCGCGGTTCTTTTTGTGGATATGGCGCATATTGCCGGGCTTGTTGCCGCAGGTATTCACCCTGATCCGGTAAAATATTCTGAGTTTGTAAGTTCCACAACGCATAAGACCCTGCGCGGCCCAAGAGGTGGATTTGTTTTATGCCGCAAGGATTATGCAAAAAAAATCGATGTTAATGTTTTTCCTGGAATACAGGGCGGTCCGCTGATGCACGTAATTGCTGCTAAGGCCGTAGCCTTTAAACAGGCGTTAAATGATGAGTTCAAGAATTATCAGAAACAGATTGTTAAGAACGCAAAGTGTTTATCCAGTGCTATGTCCGGTTTAGGTTATAGGATTGTCTCCGGCGGAACAGACAATCATCTTCTTTTGGTGGATTTAACCAAAAAAGACGTTACCGGTAAAGACGCTCAAGATATGCTTGAGCGCGCCAATATTACGGTTAATAAAAATCTTATTCCTTTTGATACGAAACCCGCTACCTTAACCAGTGGAGTGCGTCTGGGGACTCCTGCTTTGACTACAAGAGGTATGAAAGAACCCCAGATGGAAAAAATTGCAGAGTTTATCGATAAGGTTATAAGCTCCAAGGCAAAGGAATCAGTAGTAGCAGAAGTCAAACAAGGCGTTTTAAGGATGTGCAAGGAATTTGTACTTTACCCCGAATTATTATGATAAAGAAAAAAACAAGGCCAAGTTGGGATGAGTATTTTTCAGATGTAGCGAGATTAGTTTCCACGCGTTCGACTTGTCTTAGAAGAAAAGTAGGTGCGGTTATCGTGCGCGATAAAAGAATACTGTCTACCGGTTATAACGGTGCGCCTTCAAAGACGAAGCATTGTATTGAAGTGGGCTGTATGCGCGACGAACTGAATATTCCTTCTGGCCAGCGCCATGAATTGTGCCGCGGCCTGCATGCTGAGCAGAATGCGCTTTTACAAGCCGCGTTATGCGGAATAAGCTTAAAAGACAGCACTATTTATATTACAAACCAGCCTTGTATAATCTGTGCAAAGATGATTATTAATGTCGGAATAAAAGAGGTTGTGATTTTAGACAGTTACCCGGATGATTTAGCTAAAGAAATGCTTGAAGAAGCAAAAGTTAAATTAAGAGTCTTGAATAAATAACATGCGCTGTCCATATTGTGCTCATAAACAGGATAAGGTTGTTGATTCCCGTGAAAGTCTTGACGGCGCTCAGGTGAGGCGCCGCAGGGAATGCCTGCGTTGCGGCAATCGTTTTACCACCTATGAATACACCGAAAACGTCCCTTTGATGGTAGTCAAAAAAGACTCCCGAAGAGAAAGTTTTGACAGAAAAAAAGTTTTATCGGGTCTGCTTAAAGCATGCGAGAAACGTCCGATAAGTGTAGAAAAGTTAGAAGAAATAGTTTTAAATATAGAACGTTTGATTCAGAAAAAATTCGAACGAGAAGTTCCTAGTGATGTAATCGGTGAGCTGGCTATGGAGAAATTGGCACTTCTTGACCATGTAGCATATGTAAGATTCGCTTCAGTTTACAGGCATTTTAAGGATGTTAATCAGTTTACCGAGGAGTTAAACAGCCTTTTTGGAAGGATAAAGTCTAAAAAGAATTCTAAAACCGCCAAAAGAAAAAGAAAATTATGATCGAAGTCGAATTAAATAAGATTATTTTGGATGAGAAAAGGCATGATCAGATAATCGTTTTGAAAGAAACCAAAGGCAAAAGGTTTTTACCAATCGTAATCGGTATTGCAGAGGCCTCAGCAATAAAAATGAAAGTCAACAGTATCAATCCTCCTCGGCCGTTAACACATGATTTGTTAAGCTCGGTTATTGATAAACTTTCGGCAAAGCTTGATTGTGTTGTGATAAATCAGCTTAAGGATAATACCTATTACGCAAAGCTGCATTTGAAAGATAAAGAGGGCAAGCTTATTGCGGTAGATTCGCGTCCTTCTGATGGTATCGCCTTAGCAGTGAGAAACAATGCCCGGATCTTTGTCGAAGAACAAGTTTTATCTACTTCTGGCCAGAAAAAGTAATAATATCTAATCAGATGAAAATCGGTATAATCGCAGATTCCCATGATAATTTGGATAAGCTTAAAAAAGCCGTGGAGATTTTTAATCTTAATCATGTAAGATTAGTTTTGCATGCCGGTGATTTTATCGCTCCTTTTACAATTCCGTTTATGAATGTTTTAAAGTGCCAGTATCTGGGCGTATTCGGCAACAATGACGCAGAGATCAAGATCTTAAAGCAAAAATCGAAAGGAAGGATAAAGAAATCGCCTCTGCTGGTAAGAAAATTCGGCAAAGAAATTCTATTATGCCATGATATCCAGAAAACAAAATTAAAGAAGAAGAAAGTTGATTTGGTTATTTTCGGCCATACTCATTCGCCTAGTATTTTTCAAAAAGACAAAACCTTATTTGTCAATCCGGGAGAATGCTGCGGTTGGCTTTCGACTAAATCCACAATTGCCATACTTGAAACAAGTGATATGTCCTGCCACATTTTAAGGATTTAATTTATGGATAAAGTAATTAGAGTAGTCAACAGTGATCCTGTTATTAAGAAAATCAAGCTTTTTGCAAAACACAGAAAAGTTAAGCTTTTTTTAGTTGGCGGCTTTATCAGAGATATTATCTTAAAAAGAAAAAAGGATGTTGTTGATTATGATTTTGCAATTAAACGTAATGCTATTAGTTTTGGCCGGAGTGTGGCTAAATATTTAAAATGCGGTTTTGTAGTTTTGGATAAAGCTCATGGAAGTTGTCGGGTTGTCTATAACAAAGAAATTAGTTTTACATTGGATTTTACGGACTTCCGCGGAAAAACTTTAGATGATGATCTTTCTCTTAGAGATTTCAGGTTGAATGCTTTAAGTATTGACCTTGATAATATCAAAAAAGGTATTTATGACCCTTTAAATGGATTAAAAGATATTAAAAGTAAAATTATTCGTTGCTGTTCTGAAAAAAGCATTATTGAAGACCGCGTTAGGATTTTAAGGGCGTTTAGCCTGTCAGCTATTTTTAATTTTAAGATCGATAATAATGTCATTGTTGAAATTAAAAAGGAAAAGTCGAAACTTGAGCGCGTTGCCTTTGAACGCGTACGTGATGAGTTTTTTAAGATTCTCGATACTAAGCATTCTTTTAAGATAATCCAGGCGTTGGATAAATTTAAAATCTTACAGATAATAATTCCGCAAATTGCGACTTGTTTTAAAGTAGATCAAGGTCCGTACCACCATTTGGATGTATGGCAGCATTCTTTAGCTACCTTTAAAGAAGTAGAAAATATTCTAAACACTACAAAGAATAAAAAGATAAGAGAGCATATCAATGAAGTTATCGCCCAAGGGAATAAGAGGCGTCAGTTGATGAAACTAGCTGCTTTATTACATGATATCGGAAAACCAAAAGCAAGAAGAAAAATAAAGAATAAGCTTATTTTTCATGGCCACGAAGCTTTAGGTGCAAGGATTATTCCTGAGCTGTCTAAACGTTTAAAACTTTCCGTAAAAGAAAATGATTATCTGCGCCGTCTGGTTTGGCTTCATTTAAGGCCGGGCTATCTGGCGGACTTGTCACCTTTATCGGAAAGGGCGGTGTTTCGATTCTTCCGCGATGCTAAAAACGAAGCCTTGGATATTTTACTTGTTTCTTTGGCAGATCAGCGTTCGACAAGGGGAAGGCTTAATACGCGCCAAAGCCGTATAAATCATGAATTGCTTTGCGCTAAGTTGATTAAACGTTTCTTTAAGGATAAACTTTCTAAGCCATTTGTGCGTTTTGTTGATGGAAACGATATATTAAAACTTGGTGTTCCGGAAGGGCCGGTGGTGGGAATGTTTTTAAAAGAACTGGAAGAGCTTCAGGCAGAAGGAAAAATAAAATCAAAACAGCAGGCTTTGAAAAAAGCTGGAGTATTGTTGCGGAAAATAAAATAAAGAGGAGGCGTTATGGAAATTAAAGTTGAGAAGCCTAGTCAAGAAGAGCTTAAAAAAAGAGGCGTGTTTGATTGGCCAATATGGGAAAAAGAAGTGTCTGATTTTGATTGGTCTTATGATCAAAATGAGCAGTGCTATTTTTTAAAAGGCCAGGTTACGGTAAAGACTAAAGATGGTCGAAGCGTGAGTTTTGGGCAGGGGGATTTTGTGACTTTTCCTAAAGGTCTTTCCTGTGTTTGGCAAATAACGCAAGACGTAAAAAAGCATTATAATTTTTTTTAAGGTGAATGCTGAAAATTTCCTGGTCTTTAGCACTTATTGAAAAGATGACAACAAGCTATATTACGCCTTCCGTGACTCAGTTTGCCAAAAAAAATGACCCTTTCATAGTTTTAATTTCTTGCATTTTGAGTCTGCGCACTAAAGATAAGACTACAATTTCAGCCAGCAAAAGATTATTTAAGGTTGCAAAAAATCCGAAAGATCTGAGCAGACTTTCCTTAGATAAAATCAGATCTTTAATCTATCCTGTAAGTTTTTTCCGCAATAAGGCAAAGCAGTTAAAACAAATCTCCAAGATAATCGCAGAAAAATACAATAATAAAGTGCCTGATAATCTAAAGCAGTTGCTTTTGTTTAAGGGTGTGGGAATAAAAACTGCTAATCTGGTTTTGGGTCTGGGGTTTAACAAACCGGCAATATGCGTAGATACGCATGTACATAGGATCAGCAATCGCTTAAAATGGGTGAATACGAGAAACCCAGAGGAAACTTTATATATGCTTGAGCGTTTATTGCCTAAGTCCAAATGGATAAAACTTAACACTACGCTTGTCAGTTTCGGGCAGAATATTTGTTTAGCTACATCGCCATTATGTTCTAAGTGTCAGCTGTTTTCAAACTGTCCTAAGAAAGGAGTAAAGAAATGTCGATAACCAGAATTAAGGGAATTAATTTCGGAAGCTGGCTATTAATGGAGGGGTATATTTTAGGAGGGCGTAATATTCCAGAGCATAGATTCAAAAATGAATTTGAGAAAATAAACGGTAAACGGGAGCTAGAAAAGTTTGAGATGCTATTCAGAGATAATTATATCCGCGAAATAGATTTTGAAAATGCATCATTAATGGGTGTGAATACAATCAGGCTTCCTTTTAATGCACGTTTAGTTGATAAAAGAAATTCTTCCTATGACAAGGAAGGCTTAAACTACGTTAGGAATGCCTTGCGTCTGGCTGAGAAATATTCTCTTAAAGTGATTTTAGACTTACATGCGGCAATCGGTGCTCAAAACTGCGATTGGCATGCTGATTCATCCGGTAAGGCGCTTTTCTGGGAAAAATCTTGTTATAGAGAGCGAGCACTTTGTCTATGGGAGTTTTTGGCTGATACGTTCAAAGATTGCAGGGCATTGGCCGGCTACGATATTTTAAACGAACCGGTTTTAGAAAGAAGCAAAGTTAAAATACTAGCAAAATTTTATAAAGAATCCGTAAAAAGAGTCAAGGCAATAGATAAAAAACATATCATATTTCTTCAAGGGTATGATTGGGGTCAGCAAATAGAATTCTTGAGAGATATTATCGAAGAAAACGTTTGGGTCAGTATTCATACGTATCTGCCGCTTATTTACACGTTTAATTTCACGCCGTTTTTAAGGTTTCCCGGGAATATTGAAGGCAGGCGCTGGGATAAAAAAGAAGTCTATCGCTATCTTTCGCCTTATTATAAGTTTGCCCAGAAAAACAAAACCCATATTTTTGTTGGAGAATTCGGCATTAACTGGAGAATGAATAATTATGGAGAGATCGATTATTTAAAAGAAATTTTAAATGCTTTTGAGGATTTTAAATTTTCCTATACCTACTGGACCTATAAGTGCGTTGCAAGGCATGCTTTTCCTGATGGGGTTTACCAGCTTATTGCTAATGATAAGTTTATAAAAAGAGAAGGTCCTGTTTATGGGTGGGAAAATTACATTAAAAACTGGAAGAAAAATAAGAAAGATATCATTAATCATTGGCATACAAAAGGTTACACAGCAAACAATCAAATTATTGGTTTACTGAAAAAATATTTTAAAATGTAAACCTTTTGAAGGGTTTGTTCGTCTAAAGGATGAACGATAAAAAAGGAGGTGTATGATGAAAGCAGTAAAAATAGTTTTAATAGCGTTATTAGTTTTATCTTTTGCAGGTGTCAGTTTTGCCTATAAAGGCGGCGGTGGTTCTTCTGTGGAAGGATACGGTGTAGGTGAGAAAAGTTATAGAGAAGATGATTCTTATGGTAATAAAGATTTTAGAAAAAGCAAAAGGAAAGATTTTCATGAACAAATGAAGGAATTAAAAGAAACCGATCCGGGAAAGTTTGAGCAAAAGGTGAGAGAAAAACGTGCCAAAGGAAAAGAATATTTAGAAGAACTTAAGGAAACCGATCCTCAAAGGTACCAGGAGGTTATGCGTAATATAGCTCAGAAGCGTAAACGCGATTTAATCAGGTTAAAGAAAGAAAACCCGGAAAAATTCCAGGAGGTAATGGCGCAGCGTAGGGTACGACTAGAAGAAAAATTGGAAAAACTAAAAACCGAAGATCCTGCTAAATATAAGAAAATTACCGATTACAAAAAGAAAAAAGAAGAGCTTAAGGAATTGAGAAAAGGGTTGTTGAAAAGTTTTAAAGACAGCGATGAGCAGGAATATATCGAAGACATAGAAGAATAGTTGCCGAATCTTTATGGATGAAAAAAACCATCTTAGTCTATTAGTTGAAGGAGTATTAAACAATCAAAGAGCAAGCTTTGATGAACTAGTAGATCTTTTGAAAGATAAGGGGATCAGGGTTGCCTATGGTATTGTAGGCAACCTTGAAGACGCAAAAGATGTGCTCCAGGAATCATTTATAAAGATGTACGTGAATATAGGTAAGTTTAACGCGCGTTCAAGTATCTCCACTTGGTTTTACAGGATTGTGGTTAACAGTTCTTATGATTTTTTAAAGAAGAAAAAGGCAAAAAAACGGATAAAACCAATAAGCATGACCAATGATGGAGATTTACAGATGGATATAGCTGATCAAAGTTTAATGCCGGATAAAAGATTAACCCAAGATTGCGCTTATTTAGATATCTATATTGATAGGTTGTCGTTAAAGCAAAAACAAGTAGTCATGTTGCGGTATAAAAGCGGTTTTTCCGTTGATGAGGTTGCGAATATGCTTGGTTGCAAGGCTTCTACTATAAAGGTGCATTTATTCCGGGCAATAAACAACTTGCGTAAGGCACTCGAGGCAAATAAAGACAAACAAGGAGAAAAAGATGTTTAGGTGTTTGTTTTTGAAATCTAAAATAAAAAAATATGCTCTTGGTTTATTGAATGATAAGCAAAAAGCTACTATTTCAAACCATATGGAAAGTTGTTCTATTTGCAAAAAAGAACTGGAAAAGGTAAATGCGCTTATTGCATCTTTGGAACAAAACAGAGCTTTAATAATAAATAATGATTTCTGGCACAGGTTTAAAGTGGGGTTAGATGATAAGTTAAATAATGTATTACTTGGGTCTAATAAGAAGTTTGTTATAAGACAGCGGCAATTTAAGCCTGTTTTGGCTTATGTAGCTATAGCAGTATTATTATTTTTAAGCCTGCCTATTGCAGGTAATGGTCTAAAAAAGTGGCAAGAAGCTTCAGATGTGAGATTCAGCAACGAATTTTATACAATAGAAGAATTAACCAATAATAGGGTATTTAACGGTAATACTTTTGCCTATATTGACGAGATCGACCTAATTCTAGACCTTTCTTAAAATATTTTTTATTTTTTTTCTCCCTTCAAAAAACATTGCTAGCGTTACTCGCTTGTGATATCATTAGTAGAAGATAAATTACCTTCCCAATATATAAATATATGAAAAGTTTTACCCAATATTTAACGTTTAATACTAAATCCAGGCAGGAGTTTATTAATATTACTGGTAACGTAGAGGACATTTTAAGACAAAGTTGCATACAGGAAGGCCTCTGTCTTGTTAGTGCCATGCATATAACGGCAAGCGTATTTATAAATGATGATGAAGAAGGGTTGCATGATGATTTTTTTTCGTTTTTAGAGCGTTTGATTCCTTATGGTAAGGATAAATATAAACATAATCTGACCATGGAAGATAATGGCGATAGTCATATTAAACGCACGATCATGGGCAGGGAAGTTGTTGTGGCGGTTACTAAAGGCAAGCTTGATTTTGGGCCATGGGAACAGATATTCTACGGTGAGTTCGATGGCAGGCGTAAAAAAAGAGTTTTGGTAAAAATTATTGGTGAATAAAAGTGTTATGAAAATAAAGAATACGGAAGTAAAGATAATAAAATCCGATATAACCACTTTAAAGGTTGATGCGATAGTTAATGCAGCAAATAATAAGTTATTGATGGGCGGCGGAGTTGCCGGTGCAATTAAAAAAGCAGGCGGTATAGAGATAGAAAAAGAGGCGGTTGCAAAAGGTCCGATAAAGATCGGTGAATCCATCTATACATCTGGCGGTAAATTAGCTGTAAAACATGTTATTCATTCAGCTACCATGGGCATGGATTTTAAAACCGATGAAGAAAAAATAAGGGATTCCTTTACCAGTGCGTTGAAACTGGCAGAGCAGCTAAAAGTCACATCTATTGCTTTCCCTGCTCTAGGCTGCGGAGTGGGAGGTTTTTCCTACAGAATTGCAGCAAAGATAATGGCACAGGAAGCCTTAAAACATACAAGAGAAAACAATACCGTATTAAAAGAGATTATATTCTGTCTAAATACCGACGAAGCTTATAAAATATTCGATGAATTGGTTAATGGTTATCTTAATTATATATTACATAAAATAGAAGAAGGCCCATTTATTACCGTGGATATTATAATTGACAATACAGAGGGGATAGTTTTAATTAAACGTTCCAACCCGCCTTTTGGCTGGGCAATACCCGGAGGATTCTTGGATTATAACGAAAGCCTTGAAGATTGCGCAAAAAGAGAAGCAAAAGAAGAAACTGGTCTTGATGTAGTTGATTTAAAGCAAATGCATACTTATTCTGCTCCTGGCAGGGACCCGCGTTTTCATACCGTTACAACTGTTTTTACCGCTAATGCAAAAGGTTCACCTAAGGCAGATTCAGATGCCTGTGATGCCAAGGTTTTTACCCAAGAGCAGATAAAAGAGCTTAACCTTGCTTTTGACCACGGGAAAGTCATTGATGATTATTTTAATTCGAAGGAAAAACAAAAATGATCGTAAGTCTTCTGACAGATTTTGGATTGGATGATAATTTTGTCGGTTCGATAAAAGCAGCGATGCTTAATGTAAATCCCGGTATACAGATAGTGGATATTACCCATAATGTACAACCGCATGATATTTTCTCGGCGGCATTCCTTTTAGAAGGAACGTATAAATATTTTCCCAAGAATACGCTTCATGTAGTAGTGGTTGACCCCGGAGTAGGCGCAGAGAGAAAAATTATTGTTGTTAAAATTAAAGACCATATGTTTTTAGCGCCTGATAACGGAGTATTAGCTCTTGCGTTAAAGAATAAGACGGTTCAGAAGATCGTCGAAGTTACAAATAAAAAGTTTTTTCTCAGCGATGTATCAAACACGTTTCACGGCCGGGATATTTTTGCTCCTGTGGCAGCACATATTACCAATGGCGTGCCTTTGAATAAGCTTGGCGAAGAAATTCATTTTTTAAGAGAATTTTCTTTGCCCGATGTCAGTTTTACCGATGGTTGTATAAATGGTTCTGTTATACACATTGACAGATTCGGTAATATTATTACCAACATAAAGGAAGAGTTTTTGAAAGATTTTTCAAAAGAGATAAAAGTTAAAATTAAAGACCATACTATCGAAAGATTGAGTCTTACCTATTCTGACGTGCAGAAAAATATCCCCCTTTGTTTAGTGAACAGTTTTGGCTATCTGGAAATAGCGATGAATTGCGCAAGCGCAAAAGATTTCTTTAAAATTGAAAACGGGCAGAATATCCAGGTCCTAAAATGAAACTGGTTTTAAGTGCGCAAAAGCTGCATAATCTTCTATCTAAGACAGCCGGCAAGACGATTTATGATAATCAGTTGATAGAAGATGGGGATAAAATATTAGTCGCAGTTTCAGGCGGTAAGGACAGCTTAAGCCTGTTGAAGATTTTAGAACACAGAAGAAGATTTATTCCTATAAAATATGATTTAGTAGCTGTTCATGTGGATATGCATCTTACCAGAGCGGGTTTAAAAAGATTAGTAGATTTCTTTAAAAAGAATGCGGTAAGCTACAAAATCGTTAAGCTAAAGATTAAGAAAAGCAGGGAAAAGAATTGTTTTTGGTGTGCATGGAACAGAAGAAAGGTTCTTTTTGAACAGGCCGTAAAGCTAGGTTGCAATAAGATTGCTTTAGGTCATCATTTAGATGATATTGCAGAAACTATTCTTATGAATATGTTTTTTAACGGTGAAATCTCTAGTATGCTGCCTAAGCAGAGTCTTTTTAAAGGCGAGCTTACGGTTATCAGGCCTTTTGCGGAAATAAGCGAATATAGGATTAAAAAGTTTGCTGATCTGGCAGGATTAAAATATTCTTCATGCAAGTGTGCTTATGCTGACAAAAACAAAAGAGAACTTATGCAGAAGTTTATTAAACGGATTTCCAAGACCTGCCCAGAGGTAAGAATAAATATCTTAAGAAGCCTAAAGAGGATAAAGAGAGACTATCTTCCTACGTAGTGTAAGAGTCTATTATTTGAGGAGAAAGTAGAAAAATATGAATATTTGGTTAGCATTTATTTTTTTTGCCGTAGTTATTGTTGCGGTAATAATGGTTATATTTAAGCTTATTAGTTCTGTTACACAAAGAATAGATTTGCTTTTGCAGTCCATACAGAACACAACTAATTCATTAAGCCAGAATATCGCCAGTTCGGCTACGATATTCGGTGATGTCAATGAAAAGCTAGGAAAATTAGAGGAGACAAATAAAAAGATCTATGATGTTGGTAAAGATATATCCAGCCTGCAGGAGCTTTTGCGCGCGCCTAAATTTCGCGGCAAATTCGGAGAGCAGTTTCTTGAGAATTTGCTTTCTCAAGTGGTGCCTAAGGGGTATTACCAGATGCAGTATAAGTTTAAAACCAATGAAACAGTTGATGCGATAATAAGGCTGGGAGAAAAAATCGTTCCTATCGACGCAAAGTTTAGTTTGGAGAATTTTCGGAAGAAGATTCTGTCTGCTAACGATGAAGAAGCCAGTATTTTTAAGAAAAGGTTTGTTCAGGATGTAAAAAATCGCGTAGAGGAAATTTCCTCTAAGTATATTCTTCCTGACGAAGATACGTATGACTTTGCACTTATGTATATTCCCGCTGAGAACGTATACTACGAGATTATTATAACAGAAGACTTGTTGAGTTTTTGTTTAGATAAAAAGGTTGTTCCTGTATCCGGTAATACTTTGTATGCTTATTTACAGGTTATTTGTTTGGGGCTAAAAGGGTTAAAGGTAGAGGAAAACGCCAAAAATATCCTAAAGGGCCTGGGCGCTCTTTCCGTTGAAGTAGATAAATTTAAAAATGATTTTGCTCTTTTAGGCACGCACCTTGTCAATGCCAATAAGAAATATGACGATGCAACAGTCAAGTTGGATAAGTTTCATGACAAGCTGGATTTTATTAATAGTGAAAAGAATCTTAAAAGTAAGTAATTAATTTAAAGAATAATTCTAAATGATTATCAAAGTAAAAGTAGTCTCAAGAGCAAAGAAAGATTCATTGGTTGAAACTGATTCTGGTCTTAAGGTTTACATTAAAGCCCCTGCGGTAGATGGGAAGGCGAATCGTTCATTAATAAAGGTGTTGGCTGGATATTTCTGTGTAAAATCTGCAAGTATAAAAATCAAATCAGGGCTTCGTTCAAGAAATAAATTGATTTCAATAAATGGATAACTTATTTATTAAAAATAAGCGTTCATTGTTATTCTCGCCGTTTTTAAAAGAGAATGTTGCCGCAGGTATGACTTATGCCAGGTTGGATTTTAGCTTTGAGCGTGATAACAATGTTTTGAAGCGTCTTTATGGCGAGCTTTTTAGGGAGCTTTATGTTAACCCAAAGAGAATTATAAGCTTAAAGCAGACACATTCAGATAGTATATTTATATTTAAAAATGGGGCTTCGGTTATAGATACACCGGAAGCTGATGCAATCATAACAGATTCTAAAAATACGGCAATTTTAATTAGGGTGGCAGACTGTGTGCCTGTGTTTATTTATGACAAGGCAAAAAAAACATCTGCTTTAGTTCATAGTGGCTGGAGAGGTACACAGAAGCTGATTGTAGTAAAAGTAGTAAAGTCAATGAATGATTTATTTGGTAGCTGCACGCAGGATTTGATTGCTTTAGTCGGGCCATGTATAAGAGATTGTTGTTACGAGGTTTCAAATGATTTCAAAGATAATTTTAAAAACATTTCTAAAATAGGTAATAAGTATTTTCTGGATTTACCGCAAGAAGTGATGATGCAGTTGTCTTGTACAGGCATTGCAAAAGAAAATATATTTGATTGTGGGGTTTGCTCGTCGTGCTCTTCTTATGGTTTTTATTCTTACAGAAGACAAAAGACTGCACGTAGAAATTTATGTTTTATGGTTATGAAATAACAAGGAGGTTGAGATGCCAAAAATTTTAATTATTTATTATTCAAAAAGCGGTAACACTAAAGCTATGGCTCAGGCGGTTGCCGAAGGCGTAAAAGAAGAGAATATAGAAGCTGTAGTTAAGGATGTCAAAGACGTTAACGTGAAAGAGTTTCTTGATTATGAGGGGATAATTATCGGTTCTCCCACTTATTACGGTACTTTAGCAGCCCAGATAAAAAAACTTTTGGATGAAAGCGTTTGTTTCCACGGAAAATTAAACGGCAAGGTAGGAGCAGCTTTTACTTCGTCTGCGAATATCGGTGGAGGTAATGAAACAACCATATTAAGTATCTTGCAGGCAATGCTGGTACATGGTATGATTGTTCAGGGTGATTATAGCGGCGATCACTACGGCGCAGTGGGTATAAGCAATCCCGATGGACGCGCCGTTAAACAATGTCATAGGCAAGGGAAAAGAACCGCAATGTTAATTAAACAGCTTTTTAAATGATAGAGATTCTAGTCGGTTTAAAGGATAATATTTTTGGATTTTTTTTGGTTTTTAATGCAGGTGTATTAACGAGTTTTACGCCCTGTATCTATCCTTTGATACCTATAACCTTGGCAGTTATTGGCGCCAAGGCCACCAAATCGAAGTTAAAAGGTTTTTTCTTAAGTTTGATCTATGTATTTGGCATGTCCTTGACTTATGCGTTATTGGGGATTTTTGCCGCTTTGACCGGTAAGGTTTTTGGTTTTGTCGTAAGGCCGGCATTGGCGAATTTTATTGTTGCTAATGTTTGTCTTTTGTCTTCATTTTGGATTTTTGGCATTTTTGATTTACCCACGCCGAAGATCTTTAAGAATCCTAAAATAAAAGATAAGAATTTTTTCTGGATTTTTATAATCGGTGTCTTATCGGGGTTAGTGGTTTCGCCATGTGTTAGCCCTATATTAATCAGCATACTGAGCATTGTCGCCAAAGGAGAGAATGTCGCCTGGGGAATGAGTTTATTATTTGTATACGGCTACGGATTGGGTTTTACTCTTATTTTAGCAGGTACTTTTGCCGGGTTTTTTACGAATCTTCCCAAGTCAGGAAGATGGTTGAAGGTGATTAAATATATTTACGGTTTTATTCTTATTGCAACAGCAGAATACTTTTTTATACAATGCGGAAAATTATTGATTTAAAGAATGCTTTATTGGGTTTATTGTTTTTATGCTTAGTAGCTGGCAATTGTTTTGCGCAGACAGCTCCTGATTTCTTGTTAAAGGACACCGAAGGTAAAATATGCAGTCTTTCCGACTACAAGAATGAGAAGATCATAGTTTTTTTCTGGAGTGTGAGATGTTATTACTGCGTGAAAGAAATAGAACGTTTAAAGAAATTCCAGCCTAAAATAAAAAAAGATGGCTGGAAAATAGTTTCAATTAACGTAGGCGATTCTAAATCAACAGTTGAAAGTTTTATTCGCCGACATAAAATTGATTTTCAGGTTTTGTTGGATAGCGATTTGAAAATGAGCATGAAATATGGAATATATGGCGTGCCTACGTTTTTCTTTTTAGACAAAAAACATGATGTTGAATACGTGGATAATTATTTTTCCGTATACTGGGATGAAGATTTAGATGAACTCGAAAATTAATTTATCTTTTTTAGTAGACTTTTATGAGTTAACTATGGCTCAGGCGTATTTTAAGTATAAGCCAAATACGCAAGCTACGTTTGATCTTTTTCTGCGAGATCTTCCTGTAAATCGGTCGTATTGTCTGGTTGCAGGATTAGAGGATTGTCTTGATTTCTTACAAAATCTGAAATTTGATTCCCGCCAGATAGAATATTTAAGAGGAATAAAGATTTTTAGCGAGGATTTCTTGAAGTATTTAGCCGAATTTAGTTTTAAAGGTGAAGTTTGGGCTCTTCCAGAAGGAAGCGTTTGTTTTGCAAATGAGCCAATAATTAGAGTTACCGCTTCTTTAATCCATGCGCAAATAATAGAGAGTTTCTTGCTGAATACAGTTAATCTTCAGTCAAATATCGCTACTAAAGCTTCTCGTGTTGTGCAAGCCGCAAAAGGAAAGGCTGTATATGATTTTTCTTTGAGGAGAACTCAAGGTATTGATGCGAGTATTAAGGCTGCACGTTCTTGTTATATTGCCGGTTGTGCTGGTTCGTCAAATTGTATGGCGGGTTTATTGTACGGAGTTCCTTTAGCCGGAACTATGGCGCATTCTTTTGTCATGGCTTTTAACAATGAACTTGAGAGCTTCCGCAGTTATGCGGAGGTTTTTCCTGATTCGACGATACTTCTTGTAGATACCTATGATTATAAAAAGGGTATTGGTAATGCAGTAATCGTAGCCAAAGAATTGGAAAAAAAGAACAAGCGACTTAAGGCAATCCGACTTGATAGCGGTGATCTTTGCGCAGTTTCAAAGTTAGCGAGAAAAGTCCTAGATAAAAATAATCTTAAATATGTAAGGATATTGGCAAGCGGAAACCTTGATGAATATGCCATTACAAAATTAATTAAGCGTAAAGCTTTGATCGATAGTTTTGGCGTGGGGACCAAGATGGGCACATCTGCCGATTCCCCGTATTTAGATGTTATATATAAATTGTGTGAAGTTTCTGATAATGAAAATGATTTTTTACCGAGAATGAAATTGAGCACAGCTAAGATTACTTATCCGGGCAGAAAACAGATATATCGAATAAAGAACAGAAAGGGAATTATAGAAAAAGATATACTCGGCCTAGAGGATGAATCAATAAAGAAGGCAGAACCTTTATTAGTCAAGGTTATGGAAGAAGGCAAAGTTGTCTATAGCAGGCCTAATATTCATGAGATTGCTTCATTTTCTAGAAATAATCTTGCCGGTCTTGCGGATAATTTAAAAAAGATAGAAAAGAGAAATCAGTTTACGGTTAAGCCATCAAGAGCTTTAAAAAAATTAAAACACAAACTTATAAAACAGAATAAAAAATGAAGATCTTAGAGAAAGAACTTAATTTTATGACTACCGGTATAGGTAGTGTTGCTTTAACGGATACAAAAGAAGCGCTTGATATTATTTTTGAATGTGTAGATATTCCTTTTTGGCCGCAGCTGCCTAATTTATCGAAGAATGAGTCAATGGTTTTACAATTTTGCGAGAATATCCCTTGCCTGAAAATTATGGACAAAGATTTAGTTTTTATGGGCGAGAATTGTGAGCAAGATCTTGAGCGTTGTTACGAGCATATAATCGCAGAGGATAGAGATTTTTTTAAAGTATCTAAAGAGTATGCGGAAGGTTTCTACGCTTTTTTAGACTACCTAAAAAATAAAAAAACCGATTTTAGTTATATAAAAGGGCACATTACTGGTCCGTTTAGTTTTGCCGCTTCTGTAAAAACACAAGGCAATTCTTTAGTGTCGGATAATATTATGATGGAAGTCATTACCAAGGCTTTAGCCTGGAAATCACTATGGCAGATAGCCAAACTTAAACAGGCTAATAAAAAAGTTATATTTTTTATAGATGAGCCGTATTTGAGTTGTCTTGGTTCTGGGTTCGCACCGATAAATAAAGATAGCGTTAAGTTATATCTGAGCGAGTTTATCAAGGTTTTGCGTAAAGAAGAGGTTTTAGTGGGCCTGCATTGTTGCGGCAACACTGATTGGGGTTTGCTTATGGATCTGGATATTGACGTTATCAATTTTGATGCGTTCGGTTTTGTCGATAAATTTATCTTGTTTTCGGAAGAGATTAAAAGATTTCTGCTAAAAGGTAAGGTATTGGCATGGGGCATTGTACCAACCTCTGAATATAATGAAACTCTCACCAGTAAGGACCTGTATGATAAACTTAAGGTCTGCATTGAAAGATTAGAGAAAAAAGGCATAGAGCGCACTTTAATAATCAACAATTCTTTGATAACGCCTTCTTGTGGGCTGGGATCTATAAAAAAAGACGTAAATCCGAATATATTTAGACTTTTAAAACAGACTGCTGATTTATTAAGACAGGATTAAGATAAATAAGTTAGCGAATATGTTTTTTCTTGACTTGCCCAGGGCTATATGATAAGCTAACTTTAAATTTCCTTATAGGTTAAAGAAAATCAAGGAGGTTATAAAATGAGGAGACTTTCATACATAAGTGTTTTATTTATAGCAGCTTTTGTTTTTGTTTTAAATGGTTGTACTATAGTTTTTCAGAAAGGGAGAAGATCTGATTTAGAAGAGATTGATAAGCTTTCCACAAGGCTTAATGATTTGGAACAGGCAAGAAGGCTTCTAACAGAAAGATTAAAACAAGAGATTTCAGACAAGAACGTAAGGCTGGATATGCTTGAAAAGGGTCTTGTTATTTCTTTTGTGGCTGATGTTCTTTTTGATTCCGGCAAAGCAAAGATAAAAACAGATTTTTATGATACGTTGGACAAGGTTGCAAGAGTTTTAAAAGAAAATGTGCCTGACTTGGAAGTAGGAATCGAAGGACACACGGATAACGTACCAATAAAGTTCTCGCGTTGGAAGGATAACTGGGAGTTGTCTAGCCAGAGAGCTCTCAGCGTGTTAAGATATTTAGCAAATAGTAAAGGAATAGAAGCGTCAAGACTTAGGGCAATTGGCTACGGAGAGCAAAAACCCATAGCTTCTAACGATAGCGATAGCGGTCGTAAGCTTAATCGAAGAGTAGAAATAGTTATCTTGCCTGATGTGCAGAGGATATCTAAGGATACGGTTAAGTCTGAATCGGAAAGCTTGCCGCAGAACTGGAAAGAATTAAAGTAATAACTTAACTTTTTCATGGAAGAAGAAACGAAGCTTCGCGTGTTTGCTGTCTCTGTTATATTTAATATAATTTTTGTTTTTGCGATTATTGGGTTATTGGTAAGCTTAAGTAAGATTCGCGCAAGTAAATATGATGAAATAAGGCTACGTATTGAAACTGAAGAACAATATTCTGTTTTAAAAAAGAAGAAAAATGACTTGGAGTTAGCCAATAAACATCTTTTAGAAGAGCTTAATGAAAAAGAGGATAAGTTGGATTTATTAAAAAAGACTATTGACAACGATTTCAATATTAGAGTTAATAAAGAAAGCCTGCAAGAGCAAACAATCGATGACCATACAGATGATTTAAAAGTAGATAATATCAGCCCAAATAAAAGGGACTAGAAGAAAAGATAAAGAAATTTTATACACGAGGGATATTTTATCCCTCATTTTTTTGGAGAAAATTATGAAAAAAAAGAAAGTTTCCAAGAAGAGATCAAGGGTTTCTTCAGGGTTGAAAAAGTCAAAGAAAGAAAACGTATCTAGCCATAAAAAGATATCTGTTAGAAAAAAATCAATAAAGAAAAAAGTTACTTTAAAAGTAACAAAAAAGGTTAGTAAAAGGAAAACGTTAAAGTCTGCTTCCAGGAAGAAGAAACTATCTTTAAAGCAGAAGGCCGTTTTTGAGCCTGCAGGAAATAATCCAGTAGTTTATCCTGTTAAGATTTCGTCAGAAGAATTTTCTTCTCGGGAACTGCCGCGTTTTTACGGAAAAGATTTTTTGAAGTTATTAGTTAGAGACCCCTGGTGCGTTTATGCTTATTGGGAGGTTACACCTTCGACTTTTGATAAATTCACAACTCGGCTGCAAAATAAAATTAATAATGCCAGGCTTATATTAAGGGTTTATGATGTGACCGGTATAATTTTTAATGGTAATAACGCAAATAAGTTTTTTGACTTGGGGATAGATTACGATGTCTTAAATTGGTATATAAATACAAATAGTCCGGGTTTGAGTTTTTGTGTTGAGCTCGGGTTCTTGCTTGAGGATGGTGAGTTTGTCGTGATTTTGCGATCGAATACTGTGAATACACCTTTAGACAGGCCGTCTTCGGTGATAGATGAAAAATGGATGTTTCCTAAAGATCTTTTTAATATTCTTTATAAAATGAGTTTTGGTTTTCACGGGAGTTCACCTGTGGGAGATTTATGGAGTGAGAGATTGCGTTTGGATATCTCTTCAGGTATTTTCTCCGTAAATAAATCTTTATAAAAGCCGAATAAAACAAATAAGAAATGGCTAAAGGATATCTTTGTTTAGTATTGCATGCACATCTTCCTTTTGTTCGTCATCCTGAATTTGACGACTTTTTGGAAGAGTTATGGTTTTATGAGGCGATTACCGAAACCTATATACCGCTGATAAAAGTTTTCGAAGGGCTTTTGAAAGACGGTGTGGATTTTCGTCTTACCATGAGTGTAACCCCAACCCTTGCGGCAATGCTTGGAGACACTATTTTACAAAATAGATATATAAGACATATTAATAGGCTTATTGAGCTTGCAAATAAGGAAATCCAGCGCAATGAGAGTTCTTTTGAGCTTTCCAATCTTTCCAGGATGTATCTGGAACATTTTTGTGATTGCCGCGATACCTTTGAGAAATATAATCGTAATCTAGTCACCGCGTTTAAGAATTTTCAGGACGCAGGTAAGCTTGAGATAATAACCTGTGCTGCTACGCATGGTTATTTTCCTTTAATGGAAGCTAATGCTGCTTCCAAAAGGGCGCAATTAAAAGTTGCCGTGCAAAGTTATGAAAGTTGTTTTGGAAAGAAACCAACCGGCATATGGCTTCCTGAATGCGGGTATAATCCAGGTGATGACGAGCTGTTAAAAGAAGTGGGGATAAAATATTTCTTTAGCGACTCCCATGGGATACTACATGGTACGCCCAGGCCGAAGTATGGAGTTTTTGCTCCTGTATATTGCAAGTCTGGAGTGGCCAGTTTTGCAAGGGATTTGGAAACCGCCAAGCAAGTGTGGAGTTCAAAAGACGGCTATCCAGGTGATTATTATTATAGAGAGTTTTACCGCGATATTGGTTTTGATCTTGATTTCGATTACATCAAGCCTTATATACATCCTGATGGCATAAGGATAAATACCGGTATTAAGTATTATCGGATAACCGGAAGTGATCATAAAGAACCTTACATGCCAGAACTAGCCAAGCAGAAAGCTGCAGAGCATGCGGGTAACTTTATGTTTAACAGGCAAAGGCAGGTTGAATATTTATTTGGCGTAATGAACAAAAAACCAATAATTGTTTCTCCTTATGATGCGGAACTCTTCGGGCATTGGTGGTATGAAGGGCCGCAGTGGATAGATTTTTTGATTAGGAAAATTACTTTTGACCAGTCTGTCATAAAAATGATTACTCCCTTTGAGTATTTAAAGGAAAATCCTGTAAATCAGGTGGTTACGCCTTCAATGTCTAGCTGGGGTTGGAAAGGTTATAGCGAAATGTGGCTTCAAGGAGCTAATGATTGGATATACAGGCATTTAGATCAGGCGTCCGAGAGGATGAATAAACTTGTAAAAGCCTATCCCCACGCCAGCGGAGTTAGGAAAAGGGCATTGAACCAAGCATTAAGAGAATTATTGCTTGCCCAAAGTTCAGATTGGTCTTTTATAATGGGTACAGGCACACATGTAAATTACGCAGTAAGCAGGATAAAGGAACATATTATAAATTTTAATTGTCTTTATAGAGATATTGTTTCAAATCATGTTGATGAAAACAGGCTTAATTGTTTAGAGCAAAGAAACAATATTTTTCCAAATATAAATTATACGTTTCATTCTTGAGTTTAAAATGAGTGATTTGAAAATACCGAAGCATGTCGCGATTATCATGGACGGTAACGGCCGTTGGGCAAAAAAAAGGAATCTTCCGCGTTCTTTTGGCCACAAGGCGGGTATGAATAATATAGAATCTATTGTTGATTATGCAAGAAAAATCGGCGTTAAGGCGCTGACTGTATTTGCATTTTCAACCGAAAATTGGTCCAGGCCGAAAAATGAAGTCGATATGCTTATGCGTGCATTCGATAGATATATAAAAAAGAAGTTAAAAGATATCAAAAAACAAAATATTCGTTTTAAGGTTATAGGTGAAAAGCGCAATATTCCCGATTTTCTTTTAAAAGCTATAAAAATGGCAGAGAGTGAAACAAAAAATAACGCAGGTTTGATTTTTGCTATTGCGTTTAATTATGGTTCTCAAGAGGAAATAACGGATTGTGCAAAACGAATTGCGCAAGATTGTATAAAAGGGAAAATTAGTCTGCGTAGTATAAGTACGGATTTATTTTCTAAGTATCTTTATACTCATGATTTTCCGGATTTGGATTTATTGATTAGGACAAGCGGAGAATTGCGTTTGAGTAATTATCTTCTTTGGCAGGCTTCTTATGCCGAGTTATATTTTACTGATAAATTTTGGCCTGATTTTAAGGTTGATGATTTTCAAGAAGCAATAGATGATTTTTCAAAAAGGGACCGTAGATACGGTAATATATAAAATATGTTAGTAAAAAGAATCTTAAGCTCAGCGATTATTATTGGTTTTGTAGTTTTTTCTCTATTCCATAATTTGCTGTTTAATTTACTAACCATAACTTTGATTGGTTTAGGTCTTTATGAGTTTTTTGTTATGGTTGAGAAAAAGGGAATAAAAATCTATAAATATTTTGGTATTTGTATTGGTTTAATGATACCTGTTTCTGTTGCTTTTAGGTTCGAGCTTACTAAAGGGTGGGAGTTTTTGCTTATCGTGATCACTTTGATATCGCTTATTATGTTGCAGTTTAAACGCAAAGATTCTACCGGTGCGCTGATAGGAATTTCCGTTACGATGTTCGGCGTTTTATATGTAGCATGGTTTTTTAGTTTCATTATAAAGATACATAATCTTAATAATGGATTGAATTTAGTGGGTGCGCTTATTCTGATGACTAAAAGCGCAGATATAGGTGCTTATCTTATTGGGACGCGCTTAGGGAAACATCCTTTGATTGCGAGAATAAGCCCTAAGAAGTCAATCGAAGGCGCGTTAGGTGGGATCATCTTTAGCATATTTGCAGGTCTTGCGGCAAGTTCGCTTTTGGGTATAACATATTTACATGCTGCAGTATTGGGTTTATCTATCGGTCTTGTCGGGCAACTTGGAGATTTATCCGAGTCATTGTTAAAACGAGACTGTCAAATTAAGGATTCTTCAAAGATAATACCCGGCATAGGTGGAGTTTTGGATTTGATCGATAGTCTATTGTTTTCCGCCCCGGTTTTTTATTTCTATATACATCAGTTTCTAAATTAACAACCAATAGTTATATATGAGAGTAAAAAGAATAGCAGTTTTAGGTTCAACGGGAACTATTGGAAAAAAGGCTTTAGAGATTATCTATCAGTATCCGGATAGGTTCAAACTAAAAGCGATCGCATGCTGGTCAAATATAAGAGAGTTAGAAAAACAGATTAGAAGATTTGATCCAAAGATAGTTGCCGTAGGAGATGTTCAGGCGGCTAAGAATTTTAAAACGAAGAAAAAACTTTTTATCGGCCAAGATGGTATCGATAGTATCGCTAGCTTAGGTGATGTGGATATCGTGCTTATTGCTATTAACACAACAAGCGCTTTATCGAGTGTGTTAGCTGCTTTAAAATCAGGTAAAGATGTTGCTTTGGCAAATAAAGAAGCTTTAGCTATGGCCGGTTCGGTAATTATGCAAACTGCCAAAAAGCATAACGCGCAGGTTTTGCCGATCGATAGCGAACAATCCGCGATATGGCAGTGTTTACAAGGACATGATAAAAGTTTATTGAGAAGAGTCTATCTTACGGCATCGGGCGGTTCTCTTTATAGAGTTGCTGCCAGCCGTTTCGCTAATCTTACAAAGAAAGAGGTCCTTGCTCATCCGCGTTGGAAAATGGGTGCGAAAATTACTGTTGATTCGGCAACTCTGATGAATAAGGCTTTGGAAATTATCGAAGCAATGTGGCTTTTTGGCTTGAATTTTGAGCAAATAAAAGTTTTGGTTCATCCAGAAGCGATAATTCATTCCATGGTGGAATTTGTTGACGGTTCTATAATCGCTCAGTTGGCAGTTACCGATATGCGGCTTCCTATACAGTATGCCCTTGGATACCCACAGAGGTTCAACAGTAAACAGAATATAGATTTTTTAAAGCTTGGGTCTTTGCATTTTGATAAGCCGGATTTAAAACGGTTTCAATGTTTGATGTTAGGTTATGAGGCAGCAAAAACCGGAGGTAGCTTGCCGTGCGTATTGAATGCGTCCGATGAGGTAGCGGTGAACGCTTTTTTAAAGGATAAGATACCATTTTTGGCAATACCTGAGGTTATCGAAAAAGTTATGCGTAAACACAAAGTTATTAAAAACCCAGACCTTGACAGTTTATATAGAATAGATAACTGGGCAAGGATAAAGACGCAGGAGTTATTATGTCGTTTTTGATTTTTCTTGTTATTTTAAGTGTGATGATATTGGTTCATGAAGCCGGACATTTTATTGTTGCCAGACGTCAGGGGATGAAAGTTGAAAAATTCTCTCTTGGCTTTGGTAAAAAGATTTTTTCATTTAAAAGAAATGATACAGAATATTCTTTAGGCTTAGTTCCTTTTGGGGGTTATGTAAAAATAGCTGGTTTTTCCGATACGGAAAAAACAGGCAGCAAGGAAGATTTTCTCGCGCATTCCGTGGGTTCACGTGCTAAAGTTATTTTTGCCGGACCTTTTGTAAATTACATTTTTGCTTTTTTGTGTTTCTGGGTAATTTTTATGATCGGGTTCCCGCGCGCAACTTCTAAGGTTGGAGCTTTATTGGAAGATTTCCCTGCACAGAAAGCAGGTATAGAAAAGGGCGATAAAATAGTTAAAATTGACGGAATCGATGTTAGATATTGGGATGAACTGCAGGAAATTATTTATAATACCAAAAAAGATGTTTTACCTGTTGAGATAGAAAGAGAAACCGATATTATTGCTTTAGATATTTCTGTAAAAAGCGAAGAGGTAAAGGATATTTTTGGTAACAGCGTAAAGCTTAATGTAATCGGGATAAAAGCAAGCGATGATTTTATTATTTCAAAATATAATCCTTATCAGGCGTTTTTGAATGGTTTTATGCATCTTATAGATCTGACAAAATTGACTTATTCGAGTCTTTGGTGGATGATTACGGGAAAAATATCTTTTAGGGAATCAGTTACTGGTCCAGTAGGCATTTATGATATGACCAGGCAAGTTATCCAGATAGGTTTTACCGCTGTGTTAAATTTAGTTGGCGTTTTAAGCATGAGTTTGGCCATTTTTAATCTTTTACCTTTTCCTATACTTGACGGCGGTCATATATTCTTTTTGTTTATAGAAAAATTGCGTGGCAAAAGATTAAATCAAAAGATTGAAGAATTTATCAGTAATATAGGCTTAAGTTGTATAGTTGCTTTAGCTATATATGTAGTTTATAACGACCTTATGCGTTTTGGCCATATAGGTAAGATTTTGCAATTTTTTAAGGATTGGTTTAAATGAAAAAGAGAACACGCGTTGTTAAAATCGGCAATATTAAGATAGGCGGTAAGAACCCAATTGCTATACAGGGGATGGTCAAGACCGCTATTAAAAATAAGACCCTAGCTTTAAAAGAGATAACGTCTTTATTCGAAACAGGATCTGATATAGTAAGGTTTGCGGTAAAAGACAGCGAAGATGTTCAGGCGGTAAAGTATATTAGAAAAAGAATTAATTCTCCTCTTGTTGCCGACATTCATTTTGATTATAGACTTGCTTTAATGTGTATAAAAAATGGAATAGATAAGATTCGGCTTAATCCCGGCAATATTCAACAAGAATTTCAAATCAGGCAAGTTGCCCTTTTGGCAAAGAAATCAAATGTACCGATAAGGATAGGTGTTAATTCTGGCTCTCTTGCCAAGAGTAGTTTAATTAAAAATAAAGCATCTCTTATGGTAAAGAGCGCCCTTGGCTATATAAGAATTTTAGAAAAAAATAATTTCAAAGATATTGTGGTTTCATTAAAAGCCGAAGATGTTAATACTACAATCGAGGCATATAGAAAGTTTTCTCGAAAGTGCAATTATCCGCTGCATCTTGGAGTTACTGCTACAGGGAGTTTGGTGTCTGCAATTGTAAAGTCTAGCATTGGCATAGGGGTACTTCTAAGCGAGGGCATTGGAGATACTTTCAGAGTATCCATGACCGGTGCGTCAACTGATGAAATTGAGGTAGCAAAAAAGATACTCAGCAGTTTAAGCTTGCGTAATTTTGGCCCAGAAGTTATCAGTTGTCCTACGTGCGGACGTTGCAGCGTTAACTTAGGAATAGTTGTAGAAAAACTGGAAAAGATCTTATCAAAGAAAAAAGAGCGTTTTTTAAGACCCGGTATGAAAATTGCAGTTATGGGCTGTGAGGTCAATGGTCCAGGAGAAGCAAGTTCAGCCGATTTGGGGGTTGCTTTTGGCAATAATGGTGCTATATTATTTAGAGACGGTGTTATTGTAAAAAGAATAAAAAAAGAGGATGTTTTAACGATATTAACCAAGGAATTGGAGAAATATTATGAAACATGATTTAAATAGCGTTAAAAATTTGATTAAGCACCAGTTTATTACCGAATACAGCCATATGTTTAAGCAGGGGCCCGACAGGACAAAAGAAAGAATTAAATCATGTATTGAAGAGATTATTGTTAAATTGTTTACAGATAAGGAAGATGCTCCGAATAAGGAAGAAAAAGATAAATTGATAAAGGAACTTACAGTGGATTTCTTGGCTTTTGGCCGTTTAACTCCTCTTATGGAAGATGATTCCATAACGGAAATTATGGTTAATGGTCCTACTAAGGTATTTGCGGAAAGAAACGGTAAAACAGAATTAACTGATGTAAAATTTGATACAGAATCCCAGCTTATGCATTTAGTACAGAATATGCTTGCGCCCACACGCAGAAGAGTGGATGAGTCCAATCCTTATACGGATTTGATGCTTTCGGATAACTCTAGGGTCAATATTGTGCTTGAACCCGTATCTTTGCAGGGGCCTTTGATTACAATTAGGAAATTTATGAAGGGTATTGAGAAGATTGAAGATCTTATTGCTTTTGATTCGTTAGATGATAACATGGGTAAATTCTTGACTGCGGCAATAAAGAGCAAGTTAAACATGGTATTTGCCGGAGCTACCGGAGCCGGTAAAACCACCACATTGAATGTATTGTCTCATTATATACCCGTAAACGAGAGAATAATTACAATTGAAGATGCCGCTGAGCTTAATCTCTCGCAGGAACATGTGGTTAGACTTGAGGCAAAATTACCAAATATCGAGGGTAAAGGAGAGATTAGTATCAGGGATTTGTTTAAGAATTCTTTGCGTATGCGTCCTAGTAGAATTATTTTAGGCGAGGTAAGGGGAGCTGAGGCGTTGGATTTACTTCAGGCGATTTCATCAGGCCATACAGGATCGCTGACGGTCATTCATGCCAGCAGTCCTTTTGATGTTTTAGCGCGTCTTGAGACAATGATACTTATGGCCGGAGTGGGAATTAGTCCTACTGTTGTGAGACGTCAGCTTGCTAATTGCATTGACGTTATTATTCAGCATGAGCAATTATCTGACGGTTCTAGAAAGCTTACACATATATCCTGTGTTAAAGGAATGAGCGATGGTGAAGTGGATTTAGTAGATTTATTTAAATTCGAGCAGGCTGAGATATCTGATGATGGAAAGGTGACAGGAACTTTTCATTGTTCTGGAGAGAGGCCAGATGTATTAAACGAAAAGTTTAAAAAATATAATCTTGATATAAAAGACTATATTCCGGAAAAATATTAATAATTATGTATTATTCAAAAAGCTTTATCAATACATTAAGAGATTCGCCTCAAGACGCAGAGATTCCAAGTCATAAGCTGATGATTCGTGCTAGTCTAATCAGCATGCTTATGGCCGGAGTTTATAGTTATTTACCTTTAGGTTTAAGTGTGCTTGAGAACATAAAGAAAATAATCAGAGAAGAAATGAATGCTATTGGCGCAGAAGAAGTGCTTCTGCCGGCATTACAGCCAATGGATTTGTGGAATAAGACTTCCCGTTTTGAGCTTATGAAAGAGATTATGATAACTTTTAAAGATAGGCGCTCTAAAACTGTCTGTTTGGGTCCGACACACGAGGAGGTAATAACTGATTTAGTTGCCAGATTCCTGCAATCCTACAAACAGCTTCCGTTTTGCCTTTATCAGATTCAAACTAAGTTCCGCGATGAACTGCGTCCAAGATTCGGCCTGGTAAGGTCTTGTGAGTTTATTATGAAAGATGCATATAGTTTTGATATAAATGATGAGTCTTTGGATAAAAGCTATCAGCTTCAGCATGAGGCCTATTGCAGGATATTTAATCGCTGCGGTCTTGATTTTGCCGCTGTAAGCGCAGATTCAGGAGCAATGGGTGGCAGTGTTTCGCATGAATTCTTAGCTATGACTTCATCTGGTGAAGATAAACTATTGGTTTGTCCCAAATGCGCTTTTAAGAAGAATTTCTCGCAAGACAATCAACAATGTCCAGAATGCAAGATAACGATGGAAATTAAGGCTGCTTTGGAAATCGGTCATATATTTAAACTAGGCACTAAATATTCCGATGTGCTTTCTGCGAAGTTTCTGGATAAAGACGGTGTGCAAAAACCTGTGGTTATGGGTTGTTATGGTATTGGTGTCAGCAGGATCATAGCTGCTGTTATAGAGCAGAATCATGACGATAAAGGTATTGTTTGGCCAAAAGAGATAAGTCCCTTTTCCGTGACTATATTGGCGTTAAATCCGCAGGAGGAAAAGATTATAAAATCCGGCCAGGATTTGCATAATGCATTGGAAAAAGAAAATATCAGCTGTTTAATGGATGATCGCGATGAAAAAGCGGGAATAAAATTTAACGATGCAGATCTTCTAGGTTTTCCTATAAGGATTACTCTGGGTAAACAATTTTTAGAGAGCGCTTTAGTTGAAATTAAAATGCGTAATTCTCAAGAAGTGATAAAGGTGAAAAAAAACGCAGTGATAAAAAAAATAAAGGAACTATTAAAGTGAGAAACGATTTAGATTCGGTTTTAGATAATGTTTTAGGGGAGTACTCAAGAAATAATAATCTTGATTTGGTGGATGTTCATGTTAACAGAACAAGGCAATCTTTTAATATAAGGGTTCTAATCGATAAACCCGAAGGAGGTATTACTCTCGGAGAATGCAGTCAGGCAAATAAGGAAATTAGAGAAGAGTTAGAGAATAAGGGTTTTCTTTCGGGGAATTTCTTTCTTGAAGTTTGTTCTCCGGGCATCGACAGGCCGCTTTATAAAGAAGCGGATTATAAAAGAGTAAAAGGCAAGAAACTAAAATTTATATTAAAAGATGAATTTGATAAAACAAAAGAATTAGTTGCTGATTTAATAGAGGTTAAGGATAATTCGCTTGTTATCAATCAAAACAACGGTGAAATAATTATCAATTTAAAAAACGTAATAAAAGCAAAGCAGGTAATAAAATGAGCACAGAATTGTTATCAGTATTAGAACACATTGAAAGAGAAAAAGGAATAAGTAAGGACAAGCTTATTGAGGCTGTTGAGCTGGCTTTGGTCAGTGCGGTAAAAAAGATGGTTGATGTAAAACCGGGCATAGATGTAAAAGTAACACTAGATAGAGAAACAGGTAAGATTAAAGCTTATGTAGGCAAAAAGGAGTTTAAGTCTGTTGAGCTCGGGAGGATCGCTGCGCAAACCGCAAAACAGGTCATAATTCAGCGTATTAGAGAGGCTGAAAAAGAACTGGTTTTCAATGAATTTCAGAATAAAGTGGGTCAGATTGCAAGCGGAACAGTATATCGGTTTGAGAAAGATAATATTATAGTCGACCTTTTGGGTAAAACAGAAGCATTTTTACCAAAAAGAGAACAGTGTTTTAACGAGGCTTTTAAACAGGGTGAGCGTATTAGCGCATATATACTAGATGTAAAACAGAATGCAAAGGGGCCGTTGATAATCCTTTCTCGTTCGCATCCTAACTTTGTAAGAAAATTATTTGAATTGGAGGTTCCCGAAATTTACGAAGGCATAGTGGAAATTAAGTCGATTTCTCGTCAGCCAGGAGAAAGAACAAAGATTGCCGTATGGTCTAAGGACGAAAAGGTTGATTCTTTAGGTTCCTGCGTGGGTATGCGCGGTACAAGAGTAAAGAATATCGTAAATGAATTGCACGGTGAAAAGATTGATATTGTTCGTTATAAAGACGATATTAAAGAATATATAATTGAAGCATTATCGCCTGCTAAGATTTCAGAAATCAAGCTTGATAAAGATAATAAAAAAGCAGAGATTATAGTTGCCGATGATCAGCTTTCTTTGGCAATAGGTAAACACGGTCAGAATGTTAGGCTCGCTTCGAAATTGGTCGGATGGGAGCTTGATATTAGAACCAGAGAAACTGCCGGTATGGACAAAAAAGATATAACCCGTTCCAAAGAAAAGGATTTGAGCAATCTTGAAGGTATTGGTGAAAAGCTGCAGGGTGTGCTTATTGAAGGTGGTTTTGATTCTGTTGAGAAGATCTCCAATGCCGATATAAAGGATATCACTTCTTTAAAAGGTATTGGTAAGGCAAAAGGTGAGAAGATTATCAAGGGCGCCAAGAAGTTAATGAAAGGTTAGTGTATTGAAAAAAGCGACAAAAAAGACAACTAAAAATAAAGAAACGAAAACTTCTAAAAAGTCTACTGTTAAGAAACCAGCTAAGAAAGCACCTGTTTTAAAAAAGAAAAAAACTAAAGACTTAAAAGCTGCGTCAAAGCCTAAGGCTAAGGCCAAGACAACTGTCCATAAGAAAAAACATCCCTCTTTAGTAAAGAAGGAAGAAAGAAAACATCTTCATTCTGTTAATATTGAGGTAGCATCTAATGATGAAAAGCCGGTTGTGAAGACGGTTTTACCCAATCCGGAAGTAGATAAACCTAAAGAAGAAAGTATTAAATCAAACGCCCGTATTTTGGAAATGGATTTGCCGCTTAATGTAAAAGACCTTTCCGTGAAACTACAGGAAAAGCCGAGCGTGCTTATTAAGCGCCTTCTGGATAAAAGAATTTTTGTTACGTTAAACCAGTATTTAAGCGAGGAGATACTACAGGTCTTAAAAGATGAATTTAATTTTGATGTAAAACCTACCGTTACACATGAAGATAGGTTGTTAGACGAACATGAAAAAACCGATGATGATAAGAATTTAAAACCGCGTCCTCCGGTAGTAACTTTTATGGGGCATGTTGATCATGGTAAGACATCGCTTTTGGATAGAATTAGAGAAAGTAATCTTGCTGATAAAGAACACGGTGGCATAACGCAGCATATTGGAGCGTACGAGGTAAATGTAGCCAATAAGAAAAAGCATGGACATATTTCATGTATTACTTTTTTGGATACTCCTGGTCACGAAGCGTTTACGGAATTAAGGGCAAGGGGTTCTAAGGTTACTGATATAGTAGTATTAGTAGTTGCCGCAGATGACGGAGTGATGCCGCAGACAATTGAAGCGATTGACCATTCAAAGTTAGCAGAAGTATCGATTATTGTTGCAGTGAACAAAATCGATAAACCAGGCGCTAATGTCGACAAGATTAAAAAGCAGCTTAATGAACTAGGGCTTATTCCTGAAGATTGGGGAGGCAAAACTATATTTGTTAATGTGTCTGCAAAGACGGGTGAAGGAATTGAAGATTTGCTGGAAATGATTCTTTTGGAGTCAGAAATGTTGGAGTTGAAGGCAAATTATGATAAATTAGCCAGTGGTGTCGTGCTTGAGGCAAAGGTGTCAAAAGATAGAGGTAATGCCGTAACTGTTTTAGTTCAAAGCGGCACTATGAACATTAATGATTTTATTTTAGCAGAGAGCCATTACGGTAAGATTAGGGCTATGTTTGATGAATTTAGAAATAATAAAGAGCAGGCCGGTCCATCTGTACCTGTAGAAATATTAGGTTTTACAAGTCTTCCTCAGGCAGGAGAAAAATTCTTTTGTAGCCTTGATGAAAAATTGATTAAAGAATTAAGCAATAAACGTCAATTGGAAAATAAAGCAAAAAAAATGGTAGCCCAGAAAAAGATTAGCCTGGAAGAGCTTTCCGAGCAGATAAAATCAGGCAAGAAAGTAAAAGAACTCAAAATTATTATAAAAGCAGATGTACAGAGTTCTTTAGATGCGATAAATAAAACCTTGGCCGGTCTTAGCCACGAAGAGATAAAAATAGACATTTTACATAAAGGTGTTGGCGCAGTGAATACATCGGACGTATTGATGGCAACAGTTTCCGGTGCTTTGGTTATTAGTTTTAACGTGGGCATTGATGATTTAGCTAAGGAAAGGGCGGTTAAAGATAGCATTGAGGTACGCAGCTATAATATCATTTATGAGTTAGCTAATGAGTTGAAGCAGGCCTTAGAAGGTATGCTTGAGCCAAAGTACAAGAAGATTTTTGTTGGAAGAGCATTAGTAAAACAGGTTTTTAATACTTCTAAATCAGGGGTTGTTGCAGGTTGTCTGGTTCAAAAAGGGAAAATAATGCGTAAGACCAAAGCGAGTATTGTTAGAAACGGAACAATAGTTTATGAAACTGAACTCGCATCTCTAAAACGTTTTAAAGATGATGTTAAAGAGGTTACCGAAGGCACGGAATGCGGTATATCTTTAAATGAGAAAGATATAAAAGCAGGAGACATAATAGAAATTTACCAGTCGCAGCAGATACAGAGAAAATTATAGCAAGATGAAAAAAAGAATTTTAAGCGGAATGAGGCCTACGGGCCGGCTGCATATAGGGCATTTAGCGGGAGCACTTGATAATTGGGTTAAGCTACAGGATGAATTCAATTGTTTTTTTATGGTTGCTGATTGGCATGCTTTGATGAGTGAGTATGAAAATCCGAAAGAGCTTAAAAAAAACATTCTTGATAATGTCTGTGATTGGTTAAGCTGCGGTTTAGATCCTGAAAAGGCAGTTATTTTTGTTCAATCCCACGTAAGCGAACATCTTGATCTGGCAATGATTTTTTCTTGTATTACGCCTTTGGGTTGGTTGGAGCGCTGCCCTACATATAAGGAGCAAATAAAGGAGCTTAAAGGGAAAGATATCAACAATTATGCCTTTTTAGGTTATCCGGTGTTACAGGCAGCGGATATCCTGCTTTATAAAGCAGAAGTTGTTCCTGTAGGCAAAGATCAGCTTCCTCATTTGGAGTTGACCCGGGAAATAGCCAGAAGATTCAATAATATTTATAAAAAAGAACTTTTTCCTGAGCCAAAGGCACTGTTAACAGAGTCTGCAAAACTCACCGGGCTTGATGGCAGAAAGATGAGTAAAAGTTACGATAATACTATTAATCTATCCGATAGTGAGTCTGAAGTTGAAAAAAAAGTTATGCAGATGATAACGGATCCAAAGCGTATTAAGCTATCCGATGCCGGCAATCCGGATGTATGTAATGTGTTTAGTTATTATAATGTTTTTTGTCCTGAAAGAGAACAAGAAGTAAAAGACCGTTGTATTAACGCAAAAGTCGGTTGCACTAAATGTAAAAAACAATTAGCTAGTTGTCTCAGTGATAAATTAGCTCCTATTCAAAAAACAAGAAAAAGAATTCTTCAGGATAAAAGCTATCTTGATAAAATCTTGAAAGCGGGCTCGGTAAAAGCAAAGGAATCTGCTTCCTCAACAGTAAAACAGACAAAAGAACTACTGCATTTTTATGTATAAAATCAAATTAGATATATTCGAAGGCCCTTTAGATCTACTCTTATATCTTGTCAAGAAAGAACACGTCAATATTTGCGATATACCGATTGTTAACATAACCGAGCAGTATCTTAAATATCTAGAATTGATGAAATTATTGGATTTAAATATTGCCGGAGATTTTTTAGTTATGGCGGCAACGCTTATTAACATTAAATCTAAAATGCTTTTGCCTCAAGAGAAAAGCGAGGAAGAGCCAGAAGAAGAGGATCCGCGTTCAGAGCTTGTGCAGAGGTTGCTTGAATATCAGAAGTTCAAGGAAGTGGCGAATGAACTGCGTGACAAAGAAGAGAACCGGCAAAAGGTTTTTGTTAGGCCCCGGGATAAGCAATTGCAGGATCAGCCTCCGGAAGTATATTTTGAAGCAAGTGTATTTGATTTAATATCTGCTTTCTCCAAGGCATTAAAGCAGGTGCCTAAAGAGGTGTTTTATCAGGTTATAAAAGATGAATTTACCGTAGAGGAGAAAATACATCAGCTTTTGCATATGCTTGTTAAGAAGCCTCAGGTAGGTTTATTCGAATTGTTCAACAGTGCTAAAAGCAAATTGGAAATAGTTGCATATTTCTTGGCTGTTTTGGAACTTATTCGTTTAAAAGAAATAGTTGTAATGCAGGAGCAGACTTTTGATAACATAGTTTTATTCTTGAATAGGGATAATGTAGCGCCAATAGCAAAAGATGAAAGAGAAAGTGCTCAGCAGTAATAATATTGTTCAGCAGAACGAAACAGAAGAAGATGTAGTTTTTAATCTTTCTATTCGCCCTACTAAGCTTTCTGAGTTTGTGGGGCAGAAAGAGGTAGTTAATAATTTAAAGGTTGCTTTACAGGCTGCAAAACAAAGAAGCGAGCCTATCGAACATGTGCTATTATCCGGTCCTCCGGGATTGGGGAAAACATCTTTAGCACATATTATTGCTCATGAAATGGATTCAAAGATTACCGCTACTTCCGGACCGGCAATTGCCAGGGCGGGAGATTTAATCGGTGTTTTGACCAATCTGGAAAAAGGCGATATCCTTTTTATTGACGAGATCCATAGGCTCAGCAAGACAGTGGAAGAGTTTTTATATCCGGCAATGGAAAATTTCCAGATTGATTTTATTATTGATAAAGGTCCTTATGCCAAGACAATTAAGTTTAACTTAAAGCCTTTCACTTTAGTCGGCGCGACAACGCGTTCAGGGCTTTTGGCAGCGCCTTTACGCAGTAGATTCGGTATGTTTTATAATTTGAATTTCTACGATATTGATCAACTTGCTTTGATTGTAAGGCATTCAGCTGGTAGCCTTTGTGTAAAGATAGACAAAGATGCTTCATTAGAGATCGCCAGGCGTTCTAGAGGCACACCGCGTATTGCTAACAGATTGTTGCGCAGAGTGAGGGATTACTCTCAGGTGAAGAAAATTGATACGATAGATAAATCAACGGTGATCATTTCTTTAGAAGAGTTAAATATTGATAATGCCGGGCTTGACGATTTGGATAGAAGAGTTTTAAAGACAATAATAGATATTTATAATGGTGGGCCTGTTGGGATAGAGTCAGTTGCTGCTACTTTAAATGAGGAGACCGATACTATAGTTGATACTATAGAGCCTTATCTTTTACAGGCAGGATTTTTAAAACGAACTCCTCGCGGACGGTCAATTACCAAAGCTACTTACGCGCATTTCGGTATTAAAAAAGAGAAACAAGAAGAATTATTCTAACGACACTTTTATTTTGGTGAAATTTGTTTATGAAATTGTTGCTTCATACCTGTTGTGCCCCTTGCTTAGTGTATCCTTTAGAAAGATTAAAGGAAAAGTTTTATGTAACCGCATTTTTTTATAATCCAAATATCCACGGTTTTATTGAATATAGAAATAGACTAAATTCAGTTAAGGATTTTTCCTTAAAAGAGTCTTTAGATGTTATATGCCCGGATTATCTGCCGGAAGAGTTCTTTGATAACGTTGATACAAAAGTTATGCCGCAAAGATGCAGGCTTTGCTGGAGTTTGCGTCTTGAGAAAGCTGCAGTGTTTGCCAGAGAAAATGGGTACGATTATTTTTCCACAACGCTTTTAGTCAGTCCTTACCAGAGCCAGGAAATTATCAAGGAAGTCGCCCAAGAGATATCAGATAGGCTTAAGGTTAAGTTTTATTATGAAGATTTTCGCTTTGGATTTAAAAAGAGCCATGATTTTGCAAGGGCAAATAATATGTATATGCAAAAGTATTGCGGTTGTATATTTTCCGAGATGGATAGGTTCAAAAAAAAGAAAAAAAATGCTTAACTTCGCAAAGATTATAATTATTTCAGGCATAGTTATCACTTTAATCGGGTTAATATTGTTATTTTTAGGTAAATTTTTTAATCTTGGCAAGTTGCCTGGAGATTTATTATTAAGAAAAGGCAATTTTACTTTTTATTTTCCTCTTACTACCTGTTTAATCGTAAGTTTAGTTTTATCAGCCATTTTTTGGTTATGGATAAAAAGATGAATTTAATATTTAAGTTGTTTATTTGTTTATTTTTAGCTAGCTCGGTAGTTTTGATTAACCAAAGTGTCGTTTTTGCTCAAAATCAGACTATCCGCGTAATGATACAGGATGATGTTGAAAGCTTTTCTTTTGTAGTGAGAAAAAATTATAAGTTATATGATGTAAGGAATAATAGACTTATAAAAGAATCAAAAAGTTATTTTAAAGATGAAGTAAGCGTAGTAAATGAGAATACAATCAAGATGGGCAAAAGTATTTTTAAATTAAGTCAAATTAAGGTAGATTGTTCCGCTGAAGGGCAGTTTTTTCTGAATAAAAGAAGGTACAAGGGGGATTTAAATATAATTTTAAAAGAAAATGCTAAATTTGCCCTTGTTAATGTAGTTGATTTGGAAGATTATTTAAAAAGCGTTGTTCCTTCGGAAATCCCTTGGTACTGGCCTTATGAAGTATTAAAGGCGCAGGCGGTTATTGCCAGGACGTTTGCGGTATATAAAATAGGTCAAAATGCAAAGAATATTTTTGATGTTACCGCAGATACCTATTCTCAAGTGTATGGTGGTGATACCTCGCGTAGGTTCCGCGCGAGCATTGCTGTAGAAAAAACCGATGGTCTTGTTTTAAAATGTAATGGGAAAATATTCCCGGCTTTTTTCCATGCTACTTGCGGCGGGTATACTGAAAATCCTGAAAATCTCTGGGGGCCATCGGTAGATTGTATAAAAAGCGTTAAGTGCGGTTATTGTAAAACCTCTCCTCATTATAAATGGCTGAAGAGTTTAACAGCTGATGAGATTACCGGACTTCTGCAGAAAAAAGGCATCAATGTAAAAGGTATAAAAAATATAAAGATTATTAAGCTTAATAGCAGTAACAGAGTGGAAAAATTATTGTTCGATTGTTCTGACGGGCAAAAGTCAATAAATGGAAAAGATTTCAGAAATGCACTTGGTGCTAATATCATAAAAAGTCTAAATTTCACGATAACAAAGGATGCGTCCGGATTTAATTTTGATGGTTTAGGCTGGGGGCATGGGGTGGGGTTTTGTCAATGGGGCGGTTATTTTATGGCCCGTTCTGGAAAAGATTTTAAAGAAATTCTAACTTATTATTATCCTTCTAGTTTAATCGAATATTTAAAATGAAATTAAGCGATTTTGATTATGTATTGCCTAAGGAGCTGATTGCGCAGTATCCTTTAAGAAAACGAGAAGAAGCCAAGCTTCTTGTGGTTGACAGGAAAAATAAAAAGATACTTCACAGAAGCTTTAATCAATTGGGAGATTTTTTAGAGAAAGACGATCTTCTTGTTTTAAATGACAGCAGGGTAGTTAATTGCCGTCTGTTGGGTAAACGCGCTACAGGCGGTAAAGCCGAAGTGTTTATTTTAAAACATATAAATAATTCTACATACGAATGTCTTCTTAGGCCTTCGCGTTTGAAGATTGAAGAAACGATCTATTTCGATAAAGGTATCCGCGGGGTTATAAAATCAAGAAATACCGTAGTTTTTCCAGATTTTAGCCAAGAACAGTTATATTCTATTGGTCAAGTGCCGCTTCCTCCGTATATAAAAAGAAATCCTATTGATTTGGATAGTATCTATTACCAGACGGTATATGCAAAAAATAACGGTTCTGTGGCATCTCCTACTGCGGGTTTACATTTTACGAATAAGATGATTGTGGCCCTTAAGACAAAGGGTGTGCAGTTTAGCTATGTTACGCTTCATGTCGGATACGGGACTTTTTTACAGGTAAAAACAGTAGATATCAAAGATCATAAGATGCACTCTGAAGAATACTCAATTGATAAGAATTCGATAAATACCATAGAGGATGCTATTGTAAAAAATAACCGCGTGATAGCCGTAGGAACTACAAGTTGTAGGGTATTGGAAAGTTATTCTAAAGATAAGTCTAAAGGTCAAACAGGTATTTTTATTTATCCGGGGTATAAATTTAAAAGAGTTAATGGATTGATTACGAATTTTCATCTTCCGCGGACCACACTATTCATGCTTGTTTGTGCATTTGCTGGGATAAAATTAGTAAAAAAGGCTTATCGAGAGGCAATAGAAAACAAATACCGTTTTTATAGCTACGGTGATGCAATGATAATAGTCTAATATTATGTTTGAATTATTAAAAAAAGATAAGTTAACTGAATCGCGTTTAGGGGAAATTGTTTTAGACAGAGGTGTAATACAAACTCCTTGTTTTATGCCTGTAGGGACTTTGGCAACGGTAAAAACTTTAACTAACGAAGATTTGGAGAATATGGATGCTAGAATTATACTCGGTAATGTGTACCATCTTTTATTAAGGCCCGGTCTTGAAGTTATAAAAAAAGCAGGCAATCTGCATAAGTTTATGTCTTGGGATAGACCCATTCTTACCGATTCTGGGGGTTATCAGGTTTTTAGTCTTTCTTTATTAAGAAAGGTAAAAGACAGAGGAGTAGAATTTCAGTCTCATATTGACGGTAATAAATTCTTGCTTACTCCCGAGGAGGTTATTAGTATACAAACTGTGTTGGATTCTGATATTCTTATGCCTTTGGATGAATGCGTGAGCTACCCCAGCACAAAAGATAAATCCGAGGAAGCGGTTAAAAGAACTGTACTTTGGGCAAAAAGGTCAAAAGACATGTTTTTAAAAAAGAAGTTTAAGAATAAGATGCTTTTTGGAATTGTTCAAGGGTCAACCTATTCAGATTTGAGGCAGGAGTGTGCTCAGGAATTGCAGAAAATAGATTTTGACGGTTATTCTCTTGGAGGTTTGAGTGTTGGCGAGCCATCCCAGTTGTTGTATAATATGGTTGAGCAGACGGTTAAGTATCTGCCGATTGAGAAGCCGCGTTATCTGATGGGGGTGGGTTTACCGGAAGATATTATCGAGTGTGTGGACCGGGGAGTTGATATGTTTGATTGTGTAGTCCCTACAAGGTACGGGAGAAACGGCACAGCTTTTACTTCAGAGGGTAAGCTAACCATTAGAAACAATCCGTATAGGTTTGATTTAGCTCCATTAGATAAGGAATGCGATTGTTTTGTTTGCAGAAGATATACGCGTGCTTATATTAGGCATTTGTTTAATACAAACGAGATTTTAGCTTTAAGACTTACAAGTTTTCATAACGTTTACTTTTACCTTAAACTGATGCAGAGAATAAGAGATCATATTAAACATGGTACGTTCACCGGGTTTAAAAAAGAGTTTTTGTCAAAATATAACCAATAGGCAAACAAATGCGCATAGATATTGTTACGATTTTTCCTGATATGTTTAAAGCTGTATTGGATGAATCCATAATCAAAAGGGCCCAGAACAAGAAAAAGGTTAAGATATATGTTCATAATCTGCGCGATTATACTCAGGATAAACATAAGAAAGTAGACGACCGTCCTTTTGGCGGAGGCCCGGGTATGGTCATGAATGCACAGCCTTTTTTCGATGCCGTAGAATCAATTAAGAAAAAAACACGTTTTAAGAAAAATCTTACCAGGGTAGTTCTTTTAAGCCCCAAAGGTAGAAAGCTTACTCAGAAAGTAGCAATGAGATATTCTCATTTTAAGCATATTATTATGTTATGCGGTCATTATGAGGGAATAGATAATAGAGTAAGCGATTATCTTATTGATGAGGAGGTTTCCATTGGGGATTATGTTTTGACTGGAGGGGAGCTTCCGGCCATGGTATTATTGGATTCTTTGGTGAGGTTAATACCGGGAGTGCTGGGGGATAAAAAATCCTTGATTTTTGAGAGTTTTCAGGGTAATCTATTGGAGTATCCGCAGTATACACGCCCAGCAAATTACGCAGGTATGAAGGTGCCTTCCGTTTTGCTGTCAGGAAAACACAATGATATAGAATCTTGGCGTAAGAAAAAGTCTTTAGAGGCTACAAGGAAAAAAAGACCGGATCTATTAAAAAATAAATATTTTTTAAGGAGAGAAAAATGAATAAAATCAGAAAATTAGAATCAACTTTTCTAAAAAAGGATATGCCTGAATTTGGTATCGGAGATGAAGTTAAAGTGTTGGTGAAGATTCCCGAAGGAGACAAGATAAGATTGCATCCTTTTGAAGGCACTGTGATTGCCAGAAAAGGTGCAGGGATTAATGAGATCTTTACCGTGAGAAAGATATCTTTTGGTGAGGGTATTGAAAGGGTTTTTCCTATACATTCACCAAGCGTGGATTCTATTAAGGTGGTACATAAAGCCGTAAAGGTTCGCCGAGCGAAGTTGTATTATTTAAGAGATAAAAAAGGCAAGAAAGCAAAGATAAAGCAAATTTAATTTTTATGCTTTATTATGAAAAGAAAGCCAAGAAAGATGGTTTTCGTATTGTTGCAGGCATAGATGAAGCAGGCAGAGGCCCTTTGGCTGGACCTGTTGTTGCAGCAGCTGCAGTATTAAAAAACCTCCATTTTAAAACAAGAATAGACGATTCTAAAAAACTTTCCTCCGCACAGAGGGAAAAGGCTTTTTCAGAGATTTATGAAAATTGTTTTATTGGTGTAGGTATAGTAAACGAATTACTAATTGACATAATTAATATTCGTAGAGCCACTTTTTTAGCTTGTGAATTGGCAGTTAATGATCTTCATTTAAAGCCGGACTATCTACTTTTAGACGGAGCGATTAATCTGCGATTGAATATTCCAGAGAAGACTATTATTGCTGGAGATTCTAAAAGCATATCTATTGCTTGTGCTTCAATTGTTGCTAAGGTTACCCGCGATAGGATCATGCATATATACGATCATATCTATCCAAAATACGGCTTTGCCAGACATAAAGGATATGCCACTAGTTTTCATGTAGGCATGCTTAAAAAATTCGACGCTTGTCCTATTCATAGAAGAAGTTTTTCATATACTTAAAAATATGCTTACCAACTTACAGATTGCTAAACAAGCCAAATTAAAACCTATTAGTGTTATTGCCCGTAATATTGGTTTAAGGAATAAAGATATTATTCCTTATGCTAATTATGCGGCCAAGGTGGATCTAGATAGCGTAAGGCCGATATTAAGAAAACATAAAGGAAAATATATATTAGTTACCGGGATAAATCCTACACCGTTTGGTGAAGGGAAAACCGTTACTTCCATCGGTTTATCTATGGCTTTGGCAAAAAAAGGCAATCAAAAATCAATAGCCTGTATTAGACAGCCTTCCTTGGGGCCGATTTTTGGTATTAAAGGTGCTGGTACAGGAGGAGGGTTTTCGCAGGTTGTGCCTAGGGAAGACTTGAATCTGCATTTTACCGGAGACCTTCATGCAGTGGGCGTTGCCCATAATCTATGCGCAGCTTTTCTGGATAATCATATCTATAGGGGAAACGCTTTAGATATTGATGCAAGAAATATATTTCTAAGAAGGGTAATTGATATTAATGATAGGGCCTTGCGCAACATCAAGATCTCCGTAGGATTAAAAAATAATAGTTTAGCGAGAATTAGCGGTTTTGACATGACAACCAGTTCGGAAGTGATGTCGATCCTGTCGTTATGCAAAAGTTTTAAGGATTTAAGGAAACGTTTAGGAAGAATGACCTTGGCTTTATCACATAAGAAGACTCTGATTACCGCAGACGATCTTAAGGTGTCTGGGGCAATGGCAGTTTTGTTAAAAGATACTATAAAACCTAATCTGGTGCAGACTGTTGAGAATACGCCGTGTTTTATGCATACCGGTCCTTTTGCAAATATATCACACGGGAATACCTCTATTTTAGCTGATAAATTGGCGCTAAACTTGAGCGAATTCGTAGTGACTGAATCAGGTTTTGGCACTGACTGCGGAGCAGAAAAGTTTTTTGATATTAAATCACGCATCTCAGGCGATATTCCGGATTGTGTCGTTTTGGTTTGTTCGGTGAGGGCAATAAAAATGCACAGTAATAAAATTGCTGTTTATCCGGGAAGGCCATTGGATAAAAGACTATATCAAGAGAATTTGGGGCTTCTAAAAAAAGGTATTTGTAATTTAAAGAGGCATATTGAAAATATTAGGCTTTTTGGTTTGTCTTGTGTTGTAGCAATCAATAGATTCGATAGCGATACAGATGAAGAAATAGATTTCTTAATAAAATCATCTTTAGAGTTTGGCGCAGATTTTGCCGCAGAAAATAGATGTTTTTCGAAGGGGTCAGAAGGTGCTTTGGAATTAGCAGGTTGTGTTATAAAAGCAAGCAATAAGAGTAAGAATTTCCGTTATTTGTATGATTTGGATATGTCAATTAGGGAAAAGATATCCATTATCGCAAAAAAAATCTATGGTGCCAGAAGTGTTAGGTTTTCTCGCTTTACAGAAGAAAAAATAAGGTTGTTTAATCGCTTGAAATTTGATAAACTACCCGTGTGTATAGCTAAAACTCATTTATCGCTGTCGCATGATTCTTTACGTAAAGGGGCGCCGACAGATTTTGTTATACCGATAAATGATTTAAGGCTTCAAAGCGGAGCTGGTTTTTTATATGCTTTAGCCGGCAAGATAAACACGATGCCGGGATTGCCCACAAGACCCATAGGTGAATTGATGGATATCGATTCAAAAGGGAACCCAAAAGGTTTTTAGAATGTATATAGAGAAAAGTATAAAAAAATATATTGAAGATTTATCTTCCCGTAAATCCACACCCGGTGGCGGTTCTGCCGCTGCCTTGACCGCGTGTTTGGGGGTTTGTTGTATGTGTATGGCCGCTCGTTTTAGTATTGGCAAAGGGAAAAACAAGGGTTTTGAAAGAAAAATAAAATCGATAATAAGCAAACTTGAAAAAATAAGGAATAGACTCAAGAGATTGGTTGATTTGGATATCGTAGCATATAATAAATACTCCCGGTCGCGCAGTAAACCTTTAGAGGTAAGACAGTTACTGTTAGAAAAAGCTGCAGCAGTACCAAAAGAGGTTTGTCAATTATGCTATGAGGCTTTGCTTTTGGCTCCAGAATTGGCAGAAAAAGGCAATTTTAACCTTATCGCCGATGTGGAAGTCGGTGTTGAGTTGTTGGAGGCCGCTTTTAAATCTGCACTTATAAACGTAAGAATAAATAATGAAACTGCTTGAAGGTAAGACTATAGCTGAAGAGATTAAAGCATCCTTAAAAAAGGATATCAATAATTTTAATCAGCAGCCTGTTTTAGCCAGCGTAAGATTGGGAGATAATTCTTCTGTGGAAAGCTATGTAAGAGCCCAGCAAAAATGCGCTCAGGAATTAGGGATTGATTATAAGTTAAAATCTCTGTCTACTCAGACTACACAAGAACAGTTAATAGAATCTATCATTGAGTTTAATAGAAACAAAAATATAAACGGTATTATTATACAATTGCCTTTGCCGGAACATATCGATGTAAGAGGTATTTATTTAGCCGTTTCGCCGGGAAAAGATGTGGAGTCTATGCATCCTGAGAATTTAGGAAAGCTTTTTTTCCCGCAAGAGACAATCGCTCCCTGTACGGCAACCGCAGTAATGGAATTATTAAAATCTATTAATTTTAAGCTTTACGGGAAAGAGGTTGTTGTAGTTGGCCACAGTATGATCTTAGGGAAGCCTTTGTCGATAATGCTGTTAAATAATTATGCTACAACTACCGTTTGTCATATTGCAACATATAAGGCAGAGCATTTAATAGAGCACATAAAACAGGCTGATGTTTTAGTCGTTGCCGTGGGGAAAGCAAATTTTATAAAACAGGATTGGGTAAAAAAAGATGCGGTAGTTATTGATGTAGGGATAAATAGTCTAAATGGTAAAATAACCGGAGACGTGGATTTCGAAAGTGTCAGCAAGAAAGCGAGTTTTATCACTCCTGTTCCAGGAGGAGTAGGACCTTTGACTTCGGCGATATTAATGCGTAATTTAGTTAGATTAGCGAAAAGAAAATGATAGTTACAAAACAAAAAAGTTTTCAAGATATAATGGAAGCGCTAAAAAATAAAACCAATATATTTATTATTGGTTGTGGGGAATGTGCTACGACTTGTAAAACTGGTGGAGAAGATGAGGTTAAACTTCTCTGTGCAGAGTTATCTAAAAACAACAAGAACATAACCGGTTTTGTTATTCCTAAAGCTCCTTGTGTTGTCAGCCAGACAAAAAGAGACTTGTCAAAGTTTCGCGCGGAGTTGGAAAGATCAGACTGCATTTTAGTTATGGCATGTGGTTTGGGTGTTCAGGCTGTTATACAAAGCAAGCGTTTTAACTCAAAAGTTGTCAGCGGTTGCGATACGTTGTTTGCCGGTTCGATGACTTCATTGGGTGAGTTCTTTGAATTTTGTTCTTCGTGCGGAGAGTGTTTATTAAATATTACCGGTGGTCTTTGTCCCGTAACGCGGTGTCCAAAATCATTATTAAACGGCCCCTGCGGCGGTGCAAAAGACGGAAAATGTGAAGTAGATAGAACCAAGGATTGCGTATGGATATTGATTTATGAGCGTCTTAAAGAGTTGGGAGAACTTGATAATATCAAGTCCATAGTCAAGGCAAAAAATCATCGTAAGAATTTACGACCGGGAGTAAGGTCTTTAAAAAAAGAAAATTAATTATGAGTAAATTAGAAGCAGCTTTTAAAAACAATAAATTTGCAATTACAAGTGAAATCGGTCCGCCCAAGGGTGTTTCTTTTGAACAGATTTTAAAGGAAAATATTTCTTTAAGAGAAAGAGTGGATGCGATTAATGTTACTGATTTGCAGAGTTCTGTTATGCGTTTGGGTTCATTGGCATTTTCTAAGATTTTATTGGATAATGGCATAGAACCGGTTTTTCAGCTTACCTGTAGAGATAGAAATAGGCTTGCTTTGCAGTCAGATCTTCTGAGCGCGGCAGTTTTAGGCATTGAAAACGTTCTCTTATTGACCGGAGATCACCCTGTTTTGGGTGACCATCCAGAGGCAAAACCTGTATATGATTTAGACAGCGTACAACTTTTAGATTGTGCGAAAGGCCTTATAAATGGAGTTGATCTTTGCGGTAATAAACTTACCGGTAGTCCCAAATTATTTTTAGGCGCAGTTGTCAACCCGGGTGTAGAGACAATAGACCTGGAATTATTAAAGATGGAAAAAAAGGTAAAAGCAGGGGCGCAGTTTTTTCAGACTCAGGCAGTTTATGATTTATCCAGTTTTGAAAGGTTTATGAAAAAAGCAATTACTTTTGGTGTTCCGATAATGGCAGGTATAGTACTTTTGAAATCTGCCAATATGGCCAGATACTTGAACGATAATGTTGCCGGTATAAATGTACCGGATGGATTGATTAAACGCATGCAAGATTCAAAGGATAAAGTCAAAACGTCAATTGGAATTGCTTCAAGCTTGATAAAGGAGCTGAAGGGCAATTGCCAGGGCGTACATATTATGCCTATCGGTTGGGATAAACACGTAGTAGCAGTTTTAGATCAGGCCGGTTTATAATTATGAATATCTTAATTATTGGAAGTTCTGCTGCAGGTATTGAGGCTGCAGGTATGATTGTTTCCGCAGATAAATCTCACAATGTTACCATAGCAAGCGAGGATTCGGTTTTGCCCTATTATCGGTTTAAACTCGCGGATTTTCTTTTTAGTAAGGCTTGTGAGAACGGGTTTTATTTTAAGGATCAAACTTTCTTTGATAAGAACAAGATAAAATTATTATTAGGTAAGAAAGCAATAAGCTTGGATACGAGACGTAAAAGAGTCAAATTAGATGATAATGGCTATCTGGATTTTGACAGGCTTTTGGTTGCCACAGGAGCCAATTGCGTATTGCCGGATATTAAAGGCATAAATAAAAAGAATGTTTATGGATTAAGGAGTTTTTCCGACGTGGAAGAGATAAAAAAGAACTTGCCGGTATCTGATACAATATTTTTGGTAGGCAATGAAGCATATTTACAGGATATGGCTTCAAATTTAAGCTCTCAGGGAAAAGAAGTTTTCTTGATTACTCAAAATAATGAACTTTTGAATAATATTAAGCAAAGCGATAATTTAAGGTTTGTCCTTGATGATGAAATATCTGAAATAATCGGAGAATCTCAGGTTCAGGCAGTTAAGCTTAAAAGTGGTAAAGTCTTTGCCTGTTCTTTATTGATATATAATGGTAATTTTAGTCCGAACATATCATTATTGAAAGGCTCGCCGGTTGATTTATCCGATAATGGGGTAATTGTAGATGAAAATATGCGTACTAATTTAGATTTTATTTTTGCCGCTGGAGACGTGGTTGCAAATGAGACAATATCAAATCGTACTTGGGAAAATGCGCTCAAACAGGGCAGGAAAGCTGGCTTGGCAATAGTTTTATAGTTCATTTCTTTATGCCGCACGATAGATTAACAATCCCTGATCTCTTATAATGACAAATAAATTTTCTTTAGAAAAATCGTTATCAATAGTAGAAAATAATACCAAAAGATTTTTTCAAGAATATATAATTGGTAATTCCAATATAAGATTTTCTTTTGATGATATTGAAAATGCTTTTCCTTTGTTTTTGTGTTTTTTTGGCAATAGGATTATCAGTAAGAAACAATTAAGCTTGGCTCTCGATAAGATATCTTGCATGCAGAATAAGACGGTGAAAAATACGAAAACATTAAAATTGAGTGAATATGTTAGAAGGCTTGGTTTGATTGCTTTATTTTATGAAGAGATTCGTATATATTGTCAAATTATATTAAAACATATAGAATTAGAAAAAGCAATTTATAGTGATGAACGAATCAGGAACCTCGGCATAGGTTTATTAGATAATTCCTTAAGCGGCTTTATTATAGTGCCAAAGAAGACAAAAGATAAAAGTTTAGCGGATAACATAATAAGACGAAATCTGTTTTATAATGATAATATTTACAGAACCGTTCAGTGCTTAGTCAGGATTAGTTTGATGTTTGGTTGTAAAAATAAAATAAACCGGCAGTCTGTAATTAATTACTGCGCGCAGAACATACCGGCTGCAACTGTTTTGTTTGGTGATGCAAAACCCGAATATATTGCGCAAGCATTGGGTGGATTGAATTTTTCTTTAGCGGTTATTGCAAATAAAAACTTAGCAAGCGTTAAATATATTAAAGCAAAAGATGGTTTTGATAATGTTGTATTTTTTAAGAACAATGATGAAATTATCGATAAGGCAATCGAAACAAGAAATATTAGGATTAATCCTGATTTAAGCCGTTTTCCTGTAGGCTTTTCAGATACTTTTCAAGGGCAAATAATTAAAGATAAGGATCTATTGATTGATTTTCCTGTTGGATCAACCTGTGAATTGTTGGTAGATAAACCATCTTCTTTTGTACATGACGGGAAGATTGAATTAATTGGGCATGAGTTAGATAAAATAGTTTACAATGATAAAAACAACAGGTTTTTTATATTGTTAGAAGTGGCGTTTAAAAATGAAACTAGTCGATTTAATGCTGTTCTAGAAAGGCAAATACACAGGTTTATAAATTATATAGATGGTGTAAGCCATCGGGGGCAGAAGGATTTTTTTAGCTTATCAATTAGCAAAGACGCATTCAGAAAAGGTTTGAGATTGAAAGACATTGCTTTTTTTATTTATGCAATGTTGCATAAAGAGTATCATAGTATCGTTAGTAAGGTCCAGATAAAAATAGTTACAGACAAAAAAGAATTTGAAAAACAACTGAAAAAAACTAAAGTCATATACAGCAGTCGTTTATTGAAAAGCTTTAAGTTAACAGATACATATGTCAAAGAATTTTATTCGTGTTCGATATGTAGCAGTTTTGTTTTAAATCATGCCTGCATTATTACTCCTGAACATCCCGGTCTTTGCGGTTCTTATTCATTTGATGATGCAAGGATTGCTTTTAGGATTGATCCTTCCGGCGCTAGTCGTCCTATAAAAAAAGGCAAAATTATTAGCCGCAGGCTTGGGCAATGGCAGGGGATAAACGAATTTGTCGCTAAGACAAGCAAAGAGAAAATTAAGAATATTAATCTTTATTCTATAATGCAATCTCCACATACTTGTTCTGCGTGTTTTGAGTGTATAGTTTTGGTATTGCCGGAAGTCAACGCAGTTATGGCAGTAAGCAGAGATTATAATGGTAATACTCCTATGGGGCTGGGATTTACAGAATTGGCAGAGTTGTTTGAGTATGACAAACAGTCTCCCGGGATGATCTGTTCTAGCCGGATTTTCTTATTGAGTAAAAAATTCATTGCTGCAGAGGGGGGTTTGGATAGGGTTGTTTGGATGAATAGCAGCTTAAAGCAATTTCTCCTAAAACACAATGGTTTTTATTTTAAAAATGATCAACTGAAGAACAGTTTAAGGAAAATTGCAGATGAGCATAACTGTATAACCTTAAAGGGGCTAGGAGAATTCATAAGTAGGGTAAAGCATCCTTGTCTGGGTATGAAGAATATTATCTAAGCAGGATTATTTTTTTACTTGACTTGACCGTATTTTATGAGGTATATTATAGTTAAATTATGCGTAACTATTTGAAATTCTTTTTTTTAGGTGTTTTTCTGGTAGTATTTATTTTCTCTATCAGCAGCGTTTGTTTAGCTGATAGCAAAGACGAAGCACTAAATTTACGCAATAAAGGTCTTTTAGCTCAAGGGACAGGAGATATCGATAAGGCTCTTGAATTTTATCTTCAAGCCCGTAAGAAATGGTCTTCTTGGCCGGTAATTTATAATGATATCGGCGTTATTTATGAGTTGCAAAATAGAATAAACGAAGCTGAATCCGTATATCTAAAGGCCATACAATTTGACCCTTATTATCCTTCCAGTTATACCAACATGGCTTTTCTTTATGAGAAGAAGCAGGATTTTAAGAACGCTATTTTCTATTGGGGAAAAAGAAGTCAGTTGGGTAATTCTGATGATCCGTGGGTAAAGACTGCACGCGAAAGAATTGCAATTCTAAGGGGCAAGATCGGTTTACAGGGTTCTGATTCTGCTGAGGCATTTGTAAAACAAAGAAGCAGGGATATTCCTGTTGACAATAGACATATTTTCCCTTTTAGCGATATTGAAGATACTGAATCTATAGATGACCTCACCAGAAGCGAAAAGCTTGCAAAGATCGAAAAAGATAAGATCAGAGCAGGATGGTTTCGCGATAATGGTTTTTCTGTTTTAGAGACAGAGCAACTGGAGGGTGTTGAGGAATTAGAAGATGCTATTGAAAAAGAAGACAGGCTTGAATATTTACAGCAAATGAAAAAAGACAATAATTTACTGCAGGATTTAGATAGCGAGGAATCGTTAGGGTTATTAAGAGAATTGTTAAAAGATGCAGATCCGCAAGTAAGAAAAAGCGCTGAAGATGCCCTTTGGTATAATAGCCAGGGTTTTGGAATGTTAGCAGAAGAAGAGGCAGAGCGTATCACGCAGATGCGCAGTTTACCTTCAAGTAAATCACAGACAGAATAATTAGTGCTAATCTCTAAAATTTAAAAGAGTAATGGTTTATTCCTTCCATTAGTTTTATATGAAAAATCCTAAAGAGTTAATATTGATTGACGCGAATTCTTTTTGTTACCGTGCTTTCTATGCGATAAGGCAGCTGCAGACGAGCTATGGACAGCCAACTAATGCTGTTTATGGTTTTGTTGCAATGATAAATAAACTGCTGGAAGTTTTTAATCCGGAATATGTGGCTGTTTGTTTTGATATCTCCAGGAAGACGTTCCGCAGCGAGAAATTCAAGGATTATAAATCGAACAGACCGCCCATGCCGGATGATTTGGTTTCGCAAATAGGGCTGATTAAGGAGTTGGTAAAAAGTTATAATTTTTGCCTACTAGAACGCCAAGGATATGAGGCTGATGATATTATTGCCAGTATGTGTAAGAGATTTAAAAATGAAGGTATCAAAAATATAGTTATTAGCTCTGATAAAGACATGCTGCAGTTGGTAGATGATGGTACGGTTATTTATAATCCCCAAAAAGAAAAAGGGGTTATGTTTGATGAGAAGGCTGTTATTGAAAGGTATGGTCTACGCCCCAGTCAAATAGTTGATTATATTAGTTTAATTGGAGATAATGTCGATAATATACCGGGTGTTAAGGGTATTGGAGAAAAGACCGCTCTAACATTGCTGCGTGAATTTAAAACAATAGATAAGCTTATTGAAAACTTGGATAAAATCCAAAAGCCAAAGCTAAAAGAATCTATTTATCATGCTAAAAAGCAGCTTGCTTTAAACCGTGAGTTAGTGACTTTGGATTCTGATATAGAAATATCTCTATCTTTAGATGATTTAAAGGTAAAAGAACCGGATCTTAAGATGCTTGCCCAGCTATACAGACGCCTAGAGTTTAAGAGTTTATTAAAACAGTTACCTGTAAATGATGAAATCGAGATTATTAAAGTTAAAGAAGACCAGAAATCTTTTATCCAGCAGATGAGAGGGAAAAAGTCTATTTCTTTTTTGATTGAGGAAGATTCTTTTTATTTGTCTTTTAATTCCTCTGATATCTGGAAATTTGATCGCATATTCAAAGAGCTAAAATCGCTGTTGGAAGACAAAGGCATTTTAAAAATTACCCATGATGTTAAAAAAGCTTATAAAGTTTTATCAAGAAATAAAATTACCATCAATGGCGATATTTTCGATACATTGCTTGCCGGATATCTTTTAGATACTGGCAAAAGCGCATACCCGATAAAAGAAGTGCTTTTTGATTATCTGGAAAAACAGGTCAATAATGATTTTGAAGCTTCGATTCATTTGTTGTCATTGAAGGAAGTTCTTTTGAAAAAACTAAAAGCAAATAATTTGGAGAAGATTTTTTTGGAAGTAGAATTGCCTCTTGCCAAGGTTTTATCCAGCTTGGAAGAAGAAGGTTTCTCAATTGATACCAAATTCTTAGCTGAATTATCTAAAGAGTTTGAAAAAAGACTAAAGAAAATAACGCAGAAGATCTTTGATGTAAGCGAAGATGAGTTTAATATAAATTCACCAAAACAGTTGCGCGTAATCTTATTCGAGAAGTTAAAACTTCCTGTGGTGAAAAAGACTAAAACAGGCCCCTCAACAGATGAGGAGGTTTTACATGTATTATCTTCTAAACATGAATTGCCAGCACTTTTATTAGATTATCGTCAGATAACCAAATTAAAATCTACATATGTTGATGTGTTGCCTAGTTTGGTTGATAAAAAAGATAAGATCCATTGTAATTTAAAGCAGTTTGGGACAAGTACAGGGAGGTTATCTTGTGAAAACCCGAATTTACAGAATATACCTATAAAGACAGCTATGGGTAAAGAAATCAGACGGGCGTTCGTGTGTTCTAAAAAAGATAATGTTCTCATTTCAAGCGATTATTCGCAGATTGAGTTGAGGATGTTGGCACATTTGTCTCGTGATGAGAATTTAATCAAGGCGTTTAATAAAGGTGATGATATTCATAAGTTCACAGCTTCTTTGGTATATGATATTAAAGAAGAAGATGTTGATAGCAAGATGCGTGATGTGGCTAAAAGAGTAAATTTTGGCATAATCTATGGAATGAGTGCTTTTGGTCTGGCGAAAGATTTAGTTATTACCAATCAGGAGGCCCAGAATTTTATCGATACGTATTTTTTAAGGTATCCCAAGGTCAAAGAATATATTCAAAATCAGATTGAATTTGCTGAAAAAAACGGTTATGTTGAAACGATTCTTGGCAGAAAAAGATTCTTGCCTTTTATCAAAAGCAAGATTAACGCTCAAAAGCAGTTTGCCCATCGCCAGGCGATCAATACCCCTGTCCAGGGCTCAGCTGCCGATTTGATGAAGTTAGCAATGATAAATATTCAAGAGACGATTATTAAGAAGGACTTATCTTTGAAAATGATTTTACAGGTTCATGATGAGCTGATATTCGAGACGGATAAGAAAATAGCTAACGAGGCCGTGGATTTTATTCGCAGAAGCATGGAGCAGGTTTACAAGATAGACGTACCGATAAAGGCTAATTTAAAACAAGGTCATAATTGGTTCGATATGAAGAGTGTTAATTAAAGAAGGAAACTACATGAAAATACTTTTTTGTTCCAGCGAAGTTGTGCCTTTTGCAAAAACCGGGGGCTTAGCTGATGTTGCCGGAGCATTGCCTGTTGCTTTAAAAGAGCTTAAACATGATATTCGCGTGGTAATGCCAAAGTATGCTTCAATTGATAAAAATAAATTTTCTCTAAAGAAGGTTAATAAGTATTTATTTACTTCTAAAATCTCTGACAAGGTAACGGTTTATTTTATCGACCACGATAGTTTTTTTAAGCATGATGGTTTATATGGCGACAAAAAAGGCGATTATCCTGATAACCTGGAAAGATTTTCTTATTTCTCAAAGAAGGCAATAGAGCTGATAAAAGAAGTTAAATTTGTTCCTGACGTAGTACATTGCAATGATTGGCAGACGGCTTTGATAATCGTTTATTTAAAAACTTTGTATAAAAAAGATCCTGTCTATTCAAAGATAAAGACTGTCTTTACGATTCATAATCTTGCTTACCAGGGGCTTTTTGGAAAGGAAAGTTTTTCTAAGCTAGGGTTAGACGAGAAATATTTTCATGTAGATTACCTTGAATATTACGATAAGATTAATTTCTTAAAAGGCGGTTTAGTTTTTAGCGATATAATTACTACTGTCAGCGAAGCCTATTCAAAAGAAATTCAGACTAAAGAATTCGGCTGCGGCCTGGAAGGGTTATTAGCTAAACGTAAAGACGCTCTTTTCGGTATAATCAATGGGCTTGATTATAATTTATGGAATCCCGCACAAGATGCGCTTATTTACAAAAAATACTCAGGTAAAAGTTTAAAGGATAAGCATGAGAATAAAATTAAGTTGCAGGCAGAGTGCGGGTTTACAAAAAATAAAGACATTTTAACCTGCGGTATGGTCTCCAGGCTTGCTGAGCAAAAAGGAGTAGATGTTTTGAGCGATTCTTTAGATGAGCTGATGAAGCTTAATCTACAGGTTGTTATTTTAGGGACTGGGGATGTGAAGTACCACGATATTTTATTAGATTTAGCGCAAAAACATAAAGACAGTTTACGCGTATTTTTAAAATTTGATAACAAAATTGCTCATAGGATATATGCAGCAAGTGATTTATTTCTTATGCCTTCTCGTTATGAACCATGCGGACTGGGGCAAATGATAAGTTTAAAGTATGCCACGATTCCTTTAGTTTTTAAAACCGGCGGTTTGGCTGATACGATAATTGATTTTCATAAGGATAAAGCTAATGGTAATGGGTTTGTATTCGAGAATTTTTCTAAATATGATTTTATCTCAACCGTAAAAAGGGCAATGGATGTTTTTAAAAAAGATAAATTCAAAGTTCTTATAAATAGAGCTGTTAAAAGCAATTTTTCATGGCAGGCATCTGCAGTAAAATATATAGATTTATTTAAGCGTTTACTAAAAGAGAAGGTATAGGCGTTTTATGGTTATTGGCGTTACCGGAGGGTTTGCATGCGGCAAGAGCACTGTAAGTAAGATGTTTCGTAATTTGGGTGCGAAGCTTATCGATGCAGACAGAATTGCACACAACGTTTTACAAACGCCTATTGTAAAGAAACATTTAGTCAGGCGTTTTAGAAAAGATATTTTGGATCTTAAGAATGATATCGATAGAAAAAAATTATCGAAGATTGTTTTCTCAAAACGCAGCGACCTGAATTTTATTAACAGAGTTATTCATCCAGAAGTAGTTAAAAGGATAAAATCGCTTATAAAGTTATCGGGTGAGAAAATATGCGTTTTGGACATACCACTGTTGTTTGAAGCAAAATTAGCATATTTAGTTGATTATATTGTTGTAGTTAAATGCTTAAAGTGCAGTCAGATTAAAAGAGCAGAAAATAACAATTTTGATATAGAGCGAGTTAAGAAAATAATCCAGGCTCAGATGCCTTTAAAATATAAAGTGAAACAGGCTGATTATGTAGTAGATAATAGCTATTCGTTAAAAAAGACCAATATGGAGGTTAAAAGAATATGGCAGGACATGGTTCAAAAACAGAACAAGAAGTAAAGATGGATATCAGTAATCTTAAAGACAAAAAAGTAACTGATCTTAATAAAATCGCCAGGGATTTGCATGTTAATGGTGCTAGCGTTTTGAAAAAGCAGGATTTGATCTTTAAAATATTGCAGGCCCAGGCGGAAAAAGCCGGACTCATGTTTGGAGAAGGGACTCTAGAGATCTTACCCGAAGGTTTTGGGTTCTTAAGATCGGCAAATTATAATTATTTGCCTTCTCCGGACGATATATATATTTCACCATCTCAGATACGCAAGTTCGATTTAAGAACTGGTGATACTGTAAGTGGTCAGATCAGGCCACCTAAAGAAGGAGAAAAGTATTTTGCGCTTTTAAAAGTTGAAGCGGTTAATTTTGAAAATCCTGAGAATTCGAAAGAGAAAGTATTGTTTGATAATCTTACACCGCTTTATCCGCAGGAAAAGTTCGTTTTAGAGACCAAGCCGGAAGAGGTGTCTATGCGGGTTATGAGTCTTTTGACTCCTTTAGGCAAGGGACAGCGTGCTTTGATTGTTGCACCGCCTTATAGCGGAAAGACTGTATTGTTACAAAAAATCGGCAATGCGATAATGAGTAATCAACCTGATGCCACATTGATGGTGCTTTTAATCGACGAGCGTCCTGAAGAGGTTACGGATATGCAGCGCAATGTCAAAGGTGAAGTTATAAGTTCCACCTTTGATGAGGCACCTGAGCGTCATGTGCAGGTAGCGGAAATCGTTTTAGAAAAGGCAAAAAGGCTGATTGAACACAAGCGCGATGTTGTAATTCTACTTGATAGTATTACCCGTTTAGCGCGTGCCTATAACTCTGTAATGCCCCATAGCGGTAAGATTTTATCAGGCGGCATTGATTCCAACGCATTGCAAAAACCAAAGAGGTTTTTTGGTGCAGCACGCGCTTTGGAAGAAGGAGGTTCTCTTACTATAATTGCCACGGCTTTAGTTGATACCGGAAGCCGCATGGACGATGTTATCTTTGAAGAGTTCAAAGGTACAGGCAATATGGAACTGCAGCTTGATAGAAACCTATTCCAGCGCAGAATATATCCGGCAATTGACATCAAGCGTTCCAATACACGACATGAGGAACTGCTTCTTAAGGAAGATGAACTTACTAAAATCTGGATACTGCGTAAGGTTTTAAATGATTTAAATTCCGTAGAGGCTATGGAGTTATTGATACAAAAGCTTGCTAAGACAAAGAATAATAAGGATTTTTTAAACAGCATGAATCAGTAAAAAAGGAAAATGTTATGAGAAAAAAAGTTGTTATTTTCTTTGTTTTTATATTTCTTGCTGTTTTTTCCTTTGCCCAAGAAGTAGAGGAAATCCGTATTGTTACCTATTATCCAGCGCCATACGGAAGTTATACCGAGCTTGCGGCAAGCAGGATGAAGATTGGTCCTACTTTTTCCCAAAGCGGCACAAGCGTTGGTAATGGTAATTTGATTGTGGAAAATAATGTCGCAATCGGAACTGCTACTCCAATATCTGGTGTAGCAGGTTCAGATAAGATATTAACTATTGCCGGAACCAACCCTACAATAAGATTTAATGATTTAGATGTAGGTGAAAACGATATGGAAATTCACGTGCAAAACGGGGAAATGGGTTTTTATAATCTGAGCACACTTATTATGATGTTAAAAAACAATAATCTTGGAATTGGAACTTCTAACCCAACAGAAAGACTTCATGTTGCAGGTAATATTTTAACAACCGGTGATATTGATATTCGTGGGTCAGATATTAATTATGGTGCGAATTCAGAGCTTCGTTTATTTGCTAATTCACCTTCTGGAACCAATCGCCGTCTTTATATCTGTGGTTATGATAGCAGTTCATCATCTGTTAAGTGCGCAAATATGTGGGTGAATGGTTCTGGGGAATTTCACCTTAATGGAAGCACTAATGATGCTTTTAATATAAATGCTCAAGGGGGTCCGCTGCTTCTTTATTCGGGAACTGGAAGTCAAATGATTTTTCATTCTACGAATTATTATCAATGGAGAAATGGCAATACCAATGCTGAGATTATGCGTTTAGACGCTTCATCTGGCAACCTCGGCGTTGGCGATACCACTCCTACAGAAGCTAAAATAGTTGCCAGAGGCGGTACGGTTGCAGGTGAAGGCGCTTATAATAATTTATCATCTCATTCTAGTTTAAAAGACAGGTTTAAGGATATCAATGTATTAGATAAGATAAGCTCGCTTAGGATAAAAGAATGGCAGTATAAGGATGATACCGCAGAAAGGATCAATGATTACGCGAGACATCTGTATCCTTTTGCCGATGATTTTTATAAAATGTTTAGTATTGGAAAAGATGACCGCTCCATAAACGCTTTGGATGTTGCCGGTGTTGCCTTAAAAGGTGTGCAAGAGTTAAATAAAAAAGTTGAAGATTTAGTTGTAGAAAATAAACTGTTAAAAGAGAAAATAAGTCAGTTGGAATCAAATTAAAATACGAATTAACCAAGAAAGGAAAGGGAAAAAATGAAAAAAGAGATCCACCCAAAATACAAGGATTGTACGATTATTTGTGCTTGTGGAGAGGTGATTCATACGCGTTCCACAAAAGACAATATCCGCGTGGATATATGTTCTAAGTGTCATCCGTTCTTTACGGGAAAGCAGAAATTCATTGATTCTGCCGGACGCGTTGAAAAGTTCAGAAAAAAATACAATAAGAACAAGTAATGTTTGAAAAGTTTGAGGCATTGGAAAAAAGATACGAAGAGCTTGAGCATCTTTTGGCTTCGCATGAGCTGATGAAGGATCAGGAAAAATATCAGGCTTTAGCCAAAGAGCTTGCTTCTATTGCCAAGATAGTTTCCAAATATAGAGATTATAAAAAATCATCTGTTGAGAAGATTGATCTTGAAAAGGTCTTGTCAGAAAAGCACGAGGCTGATTTTATTCAGCTTGCCGAAGAAGAGCTTAAAAATATCCAGAAGAAAGTTGTAGAATCAGAGGCTTCTCTTAAGGAATTTTTAGAAAGCGAGAATGACGTTCCCGATAGGGAAATAGTTCTTGAAATTCGTGCTGGAACAGGCGGCCAAGAGGCAAGCCTTTTTGCCGGAGATTTATTCCGCATGTATACTAAATATGCCCAGTCAAAATCATGGACTGTGGAGTATCTATCAGGCCACCCAACCGAATTAGGGGGGTTTAAGGAAGCGATTTTCGCGATTAACGGCAAAGGTGCTTATAAAAGGCTTAGATTCGAGTCTGGGGTACATCGTGTACAGCGTGTTCCGCAAACTGAGGCTTCTGGAAGGATTCATACGTCTACCGCGACTGTAGTAGTTATGGTTGAGCCGGAAGAGGTAGAGTTAAATATAGAGCCTAAGGATTTGCGCATTGATGTATACCGGTCTTCCGGACATGGCGGACAAAGTGTTAATACTACAGATTCAGCTGTACGCATTACCCATATTCCTTCAGGTTTAGTTGTTACTTGTCAGGATGAGCGTTCGCAGATAAAAAATAAAGCAAAGGCAATGAAGGTGTTGCGGGCAAGGCTTTTAGACCGCAAAGTTCAAGAGGAGCAGAAAAAAGCCACACAGATGAGGAAGTCTCAAATCGGTACAGGCGATAGAAGTGAAAAGATCCGTACCTATAATTTTCCCGAGCGGCGCGTTACCGACCACCGGATCGGTTTTACCATTCATCAGCTGGAGAAAATAATAGAAGGAGAATTGGATTTGGTAATAGAGGCATTATTAAAAGAAGATTCCAGAAAATGAGAGAAAGAGATCTGATACTAACCGATATTTTAGATTGTAGCCCAATTGATTTATATACTAAAAGAGTTGGTTTAACTGCTGCCCAAGAAAAAAAACTGGATTTTATCTTAAAAAAAAGAGCGCAAGGGATTCCTTTACAGCATCTTTTGGGCAGGACTTATTTTTACAATTTACCTTTTTTGGTTAAGGAATCGGTTTTTATTCCTCGTTTTGAAACAGAGATTTTGGTGGAAAAAGCCATTGAATTATCAGGAGATTATAAAAACTCAGAGAAAATAGATATTCTTGATATATGTTCAGGCTCAGGTAATATCTCCATTTCTTTAGCGCATAATATAAAGAATTCTCAAGTCACGGCAATAGATATTAATAAAAAAGCCATTGAGCTCTCAGAAAAAAACGCTTGTTTGAATCATGTAGATGGGAAAATCAATTTTTTATGTGAGGATGTTTTTAAGCTAAAAGAACTTAATAGGCGGTTTGATATTATTGTGAGTAACCCCCCATATTTAAGGGATGAGGAAGTATTCAATTTGTCTGAAGAAGTATTGCATGAGCCAAAGGAAAGTCTTTTTGCAGGAGACGGATTGAGGTTTTTTCGTCATGTTTTAAAAATAGCCCCGGATTTATTAAAACAGGAAGCATATATTATTTTTGAAATCGGACATGATCAGGCTGAACAGTTAAGAAAAATCTCATTTTTAAATAAGTGTTTTACTTTTTATGAAATGATAAAAGATTACTGCGGGTTCGATAGGGTAGTAGTGATCAGATACAGAAAGAAAAATGGATAAACTTATTATTGAAGGCGGTATATCCTTAAGTGGAGAGGTTACTGTTAGCGGGGCAAAAAATTCATGTCTTCCTATAATGGCAGCAACTCTTTTGACAAGCGAGCGTTGCGTTATCAAGAATGTCCCTGATCTAAGAGATGTGCATACAATGGTAAAGATTTTACGTTCTTTAGGTGCTCAGGCTGATTTTAATAATAATAGCGTTACGATAGAAGCTAAAAACGTCAACAACCTCAAAGCTGATTATAAACTTGTTTCAACGATGAGGGCTTCTTTTTGTGTGTTGGGGCCATTATTGAGTAGGTTTAAGAAAGCAAAAGTTTCTTATCCAGGAGGATGTGTATTTGGGTTAAGACCGGTTAATCTGCATATAAAAGGATTATTAGCTTTGGGTGCTGAAATCAAAACTCAGTCTGGCTATGTTATTGCTACAGCAGGAAAAAAATTTAAAGGTGCAACTGTATACCTGGGAGGGGAATTTGGTTCTACAGTCTTAGGAACAATAAACGTAATGATGGCTGCAGTATTATGCAGAGGGAAAACCATTATTCAATCTGCTGCCTGTGAACCAGAAGTAGCAGATACTGGTAATTTCTTGAAGAAAATGGGCGCAGATATTACCGGGCTGGGTACTCCTACGATTGAAATTACGGGTGTACGTTTTTTAAGAGGTGTTGAATATAAGGTTATTTCTGATAGAATAGAAGCTGGTACTCTTATGCTTGCTTCTGCGATTACCAACGGGAATGTAGCCATAAAAGGCACTGATCTATCGTTTCACTCCGCATTGGTTGACCGTTTAAGGAGTGCCCGTGTTAAGATTAAGCAAATTGGCACCAGTAGTATAAATATAAAAGGCGCTTTTTACAGGAAGCCTGTAAACATTACCACACAGCCTTATCCGGGATTTCCTACGGATATGCAGGCGCAGTTTATCAGTTTGATGAGCGTGACAAGCGGCGTGAGTGTGGTTATGGAAAAGATTTATCCGGATAGATTCATGCATATTGCCGAACTTAATCGTATGGGCGCAAGAATTAGAAAAGAAGGTTCCTGTGCGATTATCGAGGGAGTAAGGAGCTTGAGTGCTGCAGAAGTTATGGCATCTGATTTAAGGGCTTCGGCTGCTTTGGTTTTGGCTGGTCTCGTTGCAAAAGGAAAAACCAGAATAAACCGTATTTATCATTTGGACAGAGGATATGAGGCACTAGATGTAAAACTTAATTCTTTAGGCGCGCGAATAATTAGAAGGAAATAATGGTTTTAGTTATAGATAATTACGATTCTTTTACCTATAATCTTGTTCAGTATATAGAAGAACAGGGTTTTTCGGCTAAAGTGTACCGCAACGATAAAATATCTTTAAAAAAGATTGCCAAGTTAAAGCCAGAGAAGATTATTATTTCTCCAGGTCCGGGCAGGCCGGAAGATTCAGGAATAACCTGTAGCTGTATAGAAGAGTTTTCTAATAAAGTTCCCTTACTTGGCGTTTGTTTGGGACACCAGGCAATAGCTTATGTTTTTGGAGCAAAGATTGTTCAGGCTAAAAAACTGATGCACGGTAAAACTTCATTGATCTATCATAATAAAAAGACGATTTTTAAAAATCTGCCAAATCCCTTTGAAGCAACTCGCTATCATTCATTGATTGTGGATAAAAAAAGTCTCCCTGAGTGTTTCGAAGTAATTGCCCAGACTAAAGTAAAAGAAATAATGGCTATTAAACATAACAGTCTTTCTTTGTGGGGTGTTCAGTTCCATCCGGAGTCTGTTTTGACCAAATGCGGCAAGAATCTGTTGAAGAATTTTTTAGTATTGAGAAATTAAAATTATTATGACAATAAAAAAATATTTAAATAAAATTGTTTCTAAAACTGATTTAAACAAATCAGAAGCCAAAAGTTTGTTTAACCATATTATGAAAGGTAAACTTTCTGATATCGAACTTGCTGCCGTATTGACTGCTTTAAAGATAAAAGGCGAATCGCCTTCTGAAATTGCAGGAGCTGCTTTAGCCATGCGCGAAAATATGCTTAAAGTGCATAGACCCAAGAAAAGCATTGTGTTAGATACTTGTGGTACGGGAGGTTCGGGTAAAAACACTTTTAATATTTCAACCGCTGTTGCTTTTGTAGTAAGCGGGGCGGGCATTAGTGTTGCTAAACACGGCAATAGAGGTGTATCCAGTAATTTCGGCAGTGCAGACGCCATAGAATCCTTAGGAATAAATATTAATTTAACTCCTGAACAAGCAGAATATATTCTAAAGAAAACAGGAATTGTATTTTTGTTTGCACCGCTTTTTCATCCGGCAATGAAACATGCTGTAAACGCAAGAAGAAATCTTAAAACAAGGACGATATTTAATCTATTAGGTCCGTTGTGTAATCCGGCGTTGGCCGATGTACAGCTTATTGGTGTATATGATGCTGCGCTTACCGAATTAATCTGCAAGACGTTGAAACAACTAAAGGTTAAAAGGGCTTTTGTTGTTCACGGTATGGATGGCCTTGACGAAGTGACGATTTCCGCAAAAACCAAGGTAAGCGAACTTAACAACAACAGAATAAAGACTTTTTATTTAAGCCCAAAGGATTTTGGCTTAAGGAAACATAATTTAAATAGTGTTACCGTTAAGAACAAGCTTCAAAATAAAAAAGCTATCATTGGTTGTCTTAATGGTAAGCCGGGAGCGAAATTAGATATTGTATTGATGAATGCGGCATTAGCGTTAGTTCTATCAGGCTGTGCTAATGGTTTTAAACATGGGTTGCGCTTAGCCGAAGAATCTATACAAAATAAAAAAGCATTAAACAAACTTAATCTTATTAAAAAATATTCTAATAACTTATAATGAAAAAACAAGCATTTTTAAAGCAGATAATTAAGCAGAAGAAAATCCGCATAGAAGAAAGCAAAAATATGCTTTCCTTGGAAGAGATTAAACAAAAGTTGAGTCAGGCTCCCAAAACCAAGGATTTTAAAAAAATCATTTTTAAGCCTCAAGAGGTTAGTTTGATTGCTGAGATAAAGAAAGCATCTCCTTCTCAGGGTATTATCAGAAATGATTTTGACCCAGTATCGATCGCTAAGACTTATGAATCTTGCGGTGTACAGGCTGTTTCCGTTTTGACCGAAGAGGATTTTTTTAAAGGATGTATTGAGAATATAAAATTGGTTAAAGATAATACACAGATGGCAATATTAAGAAAAGATTTTATTTTAGACCCTTATCAGGTATATGAATCGCGAATTTTTGGTGCCGATTGCATTCTTTTAATCGTTTCTATATTAAAAAAAGACCTTTTAATCGAGCTTTTGGATTTGGCTTATAGTCTGGGAATGCATTGTTTAGTTGAGGTGCATAACGATGTAGAGTTAAAAAGAGTTTTGTCTTTAAAAAAGGATTTTATTCTTGGGATTAACAATCGTAATTTAGAAACTTTTGAAGTAGATATTAAAACCAGCGAGAAAATGCTTCCTTTTATACCAAAAGGCAATACAATAGTTGTTGAAAGCGGCATAAAAAATTATCAGGATGTTTTATTTCTAAAATTCTTACGTGTGAACGCCGTTTTAATCGGTGAAACGTTTATGAGGTCTGATGATATAGCCGGTAAAGTAAAAGAGGTAATGAATTGGTAAAGATAAAAATATGCGGCATAACTAATTTTGAAGATGCTTTAAAAGCAGTTGATTTAGGAGTGGATATTCTCGGTTTTAATTTTTTCAAACGAAGCCCGCGCTATATACCGCCAAAAGAAGCGGAAAAAATAATAAAGAAACTGCCTTGTTTTATATACACCGTGGGAGTTTTCGTTAACGATGATCCCAAGTATATAAATAAAACTATTGATATTACGGGAATTCAAGCCTTGCAGTTCCACGGTAACGAGACTGTTGAGTTTTGCGATAAGTTTGATTATCCTGTGATCAAAGCATTTCGCGTAAGGAATAAGGCGAGTTTCAACGATATTCCTAATTATAATGTCGACGCATACTTGCTTGATACTTATGAAGCAAGAAAATTTGGAGGAACTGGTAAAACATTCAATTGGAGGCTTGTTAAAAACTTAAAAAAGACAAGTCTTCCGATTTTTATTTCCGGCGGACTTAATCCGAAGAATGTTGTACAGGCTATTAAAGTGACCAATCCTTACGCCGTAGATGTAAATTCAGGGATAGAAAAACATCCGGGTAAAAAAGACCCCAAACTTATGAAAGAGTTTGTTTATAAGGCAAGAGGGACAATTTAGTATCCTCAGAACAAAGGAGAAAAAATGGTATTTCTTCTGGTATTATTGATGGCAGCGACAGCAGGGTTGTCGTTTTTTATTATCATGAATATCAATTCCTCAGAGCAGGATCAAAAATTAGCAATCAAGAGACTTCAAGATGACGTTAAAAGGAAATCTCACGAGCTTGAAGATACCCAGATTCACCTAAAAGAGTTTATCGATAAGCACCAGCAGAAAGAAAACGACAGGGAAGCCGTAAACGAACAGTTGAAGGAGCTTCATAAGCTGCGTGATATGTTAAAACAAAGAGAAACTGAGATTGCAAAGCTTACAAGGACAAATGAAGGTTTGAATAATGATTTATCTAGCGCCAAAAAGAATATGGAAAAGTTAAATACAGAGCTTGCTAGCGTCAATGAAGTATACAATGGTCTAAAAGAGCAGTACGCTGAATTGGAAAAAGAGATGGAGACTTCTAAAGATAAACCTACAGAATTTAAACCAAAACCGGCAATAGAAAAGGAACCGCCAAAAGATTTGCCAACACAAGAGAAGATTATTTCTAGTAATACGGAAAAACCCAATGAAGCAATCAATAAAAAACCCATATTGGGAAAAGAGAACATATACACGCTTTCTAAGGATGATTCGGTTTCTTTAGATAAAGATAAAACTTTGGACGATGTTTCTAAGAATGAAGATAAAACTTTCAAGAAGGAAGAAGAAGACAATCTCGATAACGGGGATAATAAATTATCAAGTAATCAATGAATAAAAAAGGATATTTTGGAGAATTTGGTGGTAGTTTTGTTCCGGAGACCCTGGTCGCTTGTTTAAAAGAGTTGGATGCCGAATATAGTAAGGCCAGAAGGAGCACTGCTTTTAGAAAAGAGCTCTCATATTATCTGAGCGATTTTGCCGGTAGGCCTACGCCATTATATTTTGCTTCCAATATAAGTAGAATCTTAAAACTAAAGGTGTATCTTAAAAGAGAAGATCTTTTGCATACTGGAGCACACAAGATAAACAATACTCTTGGCCAGGTGATTTTGGCTAAACGTATGGGTAAAAAAAGGATCATTGCTGAAACGGGAGCTGGCCAGCATGGAGTAGCAACAGCCACAGTGGCAGCTTTATTTGGTTTGACCTGCGATATTTACATGGGACAGGAAGATATTGTCAGACAAAGGCTCAATGTTTTCAGGATGCAGCTTTTGGGCGCCAATGTTATACCTGTAAAAAACGGTTCGCAAACCTTAAAGGACGCAATGACCGAAGCCTTGCGTGACTGGGTCACAAATGTCAGAGATACCTATTATATAATCGGTAGCGTTGCCGGTCCGCATCCTTATCCTGTAATGGTAAGAGATTTTCAGGCAGTTATCGGAGAAGAAACAAAAAAAGAGATTGTAAAGATAACAAAAAGGCTTCCCGATTATCTTGTTGCTTGCGTAGGCGGTGGTAGTAATGCCATGGGTTTATTCCATCCTTTTTTTAAATACAAAAAAGTAAAGTTTATCGGGGTTGAAGCAGCTGGACTAGGGATTGGTTCTAAATATCATTCTGCTACTTTGGTTGCCGGTAAATTAGGGGTTTTGCATGGTTCCAAGTCGACAGTTTTACAAGATAAATATGGACAGATAAAAATCGCACATTCTGTAGCAGCAGGGCTTGATTACCCAGGCGTGGGGCCAGAGCACTCTTTTTATAAGAAGATAAAAAGAGCTCAATATGTTGCTGTAACAGATAATGAAGCATTGGAGGGTTTTAAATTTCTAAGCGAGAAAGAAGGAATCATTCCTGCTCTTGAAACCGCTCATGCTATAGCTTATCTAAAGAAGCTCTCAAAGAAAGCCAAGAAAAACTCACTTGTTGTGCTTTGTTTGTCCGGCAGGGGCGATAAAGACATGGATATAGTCTATAAAAGAATCTAATATGAAGATGAATAGGATTCAAAGAAAATTTATTGATTTGAAGAAGAAGGGCAAGAAAGCTTTTATTGCTTTTTTGACTGCAGGATTTCCTTCGATAGATAAGACCTATAAACTTGTTCTTGATTTTGAAAAAAGGGGAGTTGATCTTATTGAGATCGGTGTTCCTTTTTCCGATCCTTTAGCCGATGGTCCAGTGATTCAGAAAGCCTCAAGTTTTGCTTTAAAAAAAGAAGTAACTTTGGAAAAAATATTGTTTTTGGTAAAAAAAATAAGGACGAAAAGCCAGATTCCGATTTTGCTAATGAGCTATTACAATCCGATATTGCATTTTCCACAGGAGCGTTTTATTGAACACGCTCATCAAGCAGGGGTAGATGGATTGATTATTCCCGATCTTCCACCGGAAGAGGCTGCAGTTATTTTAAAGAAAGCTAATAATTTCAATGTTGATATAGTTTTTTTTGCCGCCCCTACGAGTTCTAATTTTCATATAGAGCGGGTTTCTCACTTTTCAAAAGGTTTTATTTATTATATAAGTGTTACCGGGGTAACTGGCGTAAGAAATAAGCTTGCGGTTGATTTAGCAAAGAATATAAAAAAAATTAAACTCCTGACAAAGAAACCGGTTTGTATTGGTTTTGGTATTTCGTCAGCTAAACATGTAAAGGAAGTTTCTCGATTCTGCGATGGTGTTATTGTTGGTAGCGCAATCGTAAGTAAGATCGCAGAAAATATCAATACTTCCGATATGGTCAAAAAAGTCGGTAAATTTGTAGAAACTCTTGCTAACGCAACAAAATAATCAAGATATGGAACACCATTTAGAAACCTTAAATAACGGTTTGCGCGCAATTTGTGTAAAAGAACCAGATAAAAGATCCGTTTCCTTGGGTATTTGGTTTAATGTCGGTTCGCGCTATGAACATGAAAAGGAAAAAGGAATTGCCCATTTTATCGAGCATATGTTGTTTAAAGGTTCAAAGCGGTTTGATAAAGATCAAATTAAGCGTTCTATAGAAGGAGTAGGGGGAACTTTAAACGCTTTTACCAGCGAAGAGTTTACTTGTTATTTGGCAAAAGTGCCTTATCAGCATTTAGATTTGACTTTGGATGTGTTAAGCGATATGTGTCTTAATCCAACATTGGATCCCCAGGAGCTGGAAAAAGAAAGATTAGTAATTTTAGAAGAAATCAAAATGTATAAAGATCATCCGGCAATCTATGTAAATGAGTTGCTGGATCGTTTGATGTGGCCGGACTGTTCTTTGGGAGACCCGGTTATCGGATATGAAAATATCCTTTTGAACATGACAAAAGATGACCTTGTTAATTTTAGGAATAGGTTTTATGCTCCTAACAACACCGTTATTTCAGTTTGCGGTTATTTCGATATCGATAAATTTAACAAAAAAGTTTCTTCTGTGTTCTCTGGATACAAACCGGCAGAATTGAGAATGTTTGAAAAGGCGGTTATGAATAATCATTCCCCTCAGGTAAAAATATTAAAGAAAGACACAGAGCAGACTCATTTGGCTCTTGGGTTTTATTCTTCTAAAAGAAAAAGCCCTGATAGGTATGCTTTAGCAGTGTTGAATGTGATCATGGGTGCAAATATGTCCAGCAGGCTGTTTGACGTAATAAGGGAAAAAGAAGGTCTTGCTTATTCAATTTCCAGCTCTTTAAGGAAATTTCACGATGCGGGATTATTTTTAGTGCGTTCTGGTATAAAGAATGAGAATTTAACTAAGTGTGTTAAGTTGTTGTTAAAAGAACTATCAAAAGTAAAAAAAGAACTAGTACCGGAAAATGAGTTCAAAAGAGCCAAAGATTTCCTTATAGGGCAGCTGGAGCTGTCTTTAGAAGATACGTTAGAAAAGATGATTTTCGCAGGGGAATCAATCATGGCTTTAGGAAAGTTTGATTCTTTGGATACGATAGTAAAGAAAGTTCAGGCTGTTACGCAAGATGAAGTTAGGGATTTGGCAAAAACAATTTTTGATAAATGTAAGCTGAATATGGCCATAATCGGACCGCACGAAACCGATACCGCAGATTTAATTATAAAGGAGATAATGTTATAACAATGCAAGACTTATTTAATCTCCCAGTTATTTTTATTACGCTTGCTGTATTGGTTATACTTTCGATGTTTTTTGCCCTTTCGGAAACAGCATTCGTGGCGTTGAATAAATTACGGTTAAGACAGCTTTTGAAGAAAAAAGTTAAGGGAGCTCAAAGTGCCCAGAGAGTTTTTTCAAAAATGGACCAGTTGATTTCTTTGATTCTCATAGGCAATAATTTTGTGAATATTGCAATCTCTGCTTTGGTGACAAGCGTATTTATGTTGATTTTTGGCCCAAAGTGGGGCGTAATAATCGCTACAGTATGTGTAGGCATATTTATAGTTATATTTTGTGAGATCATACCGAAACTGTTTGCCGTACAGCATTCCAAGAGAACGGCTTTGTTTTTAGCCCCGCTTTTGGAGCATCTAATAAAGATCTTCTCTCCTTTAGTAACTGTTTTTGCGTCTTTTAGCAACTTTGTATTAAGGATTTTTGGAGGTAAACCTCAAAAAAGGGTTCCTTTGATATCAGAAGAAGAACTGCGCATAATGATTGAGTTGGGACGAGAAGAAGGCGTTGTTACCGAACAGGAACTTAAAATACTTCATAAGACTTTTGAATTTAGTGATTTAAAGGTTAAAGATATTCTTATTTCTAAAGATGATATTGTGGCAATTAACATTAAAGACAACGCTTCGGAATTGATGCGTGTGCTTGTTGAGGAGGGACATTCTAGGATTCCGGCTTACGAAGGTTCGATTGATAATATCAAAGGTATAATATATGCAAGAGATTTACTTTACCTTTTAAGCCATAAAGATTTATTTTTAGTTTCTGATATAGTGCATCCGGCATATTTTATAGGTGCAGATAAGAAAATCAGTGAATTATTAAAGGAATTTCAGCAAAAAAGGCTGCAGATTGCAATTGTTACCGATAGCACCGGTCGTACGCTGGGGTTGGTGACCTTAGAGGATTTATTGGAAGAGATTGTTGGAGAGATAGAAGAAGATACTTATAATATTCCCGTAAAATAGTACGGTCTTGGATTGTAATAGAGCCTATTGTTGACATTGATTTTAAATTGTGGTAGTATCTTCCTATACTATCAATAGAAAGGAGTTGTTTGCTATGGAACAAGGATATTGCGTAAAATGTAAAGCAAAAAAAGATATGAAAGATGAACAGAAAGTAACCCTTAAGAACGGCCGTTTGGCTCTTAAAGGAAAATGCTCCACTTGCGGTACAAGCATGTTCAAGATTTTAGGTAAAAAGTAACAAGCAAGTTGATAACTTCTAGAAAAAAAGCATACTTAGCAGGAAAGTTAGCGTTAGATAAGAAAGTTAAGGACCTTACGATTTTGGATATGCGTAAGGTCTGTAATTTTTGCAGTTATTTTGTAGTGCTTACGGTTAAATCCACCCCCCAGTCCCAGGCGGTTAAGGACGCAATCGTTGAGGGGTTTGGCAAACAGGGTATAGATTACCGTATTAATGGAAATAACAGCGATTGGGTGTTAATTGATTCTTATGATGTAGTAGTGCATATTTTTGATGAAAACGCCAGAGATTTCTATAGCCTAGAACGTCTTTGGCAGAATGCAAGCCAGTTAAAATTACCCGCCTCGATTAAAAATGGTCCAAAAAAAGTTAGAAGAAAATCTCGTTAAGGCTATAAAAACAGTATTGGCGGAACTTTCTCTAACCGAGCCTTCAATTATAAATGAATTATCTTTAGATATTCCTGATTCGGTTTTTGGAGATTTATCTTCTAATATTGCCTTTAAACTTACCAAGTATTTAAAAAAACCTCCCGTTGTAATTGCCAAAGATTTATCTCAAAGGCTATCATCATTAATTGAAAGCGACGCATTCTTATCTAAGAATATAGATAAGGTAAATGTTTCCGCATCCGGTTTTATAAATTTTTTGTTTAAAAAAGATTTTTATATCGATTTGTTGAAAGAGATATTAAAAACCAAAGGTAACTTTGCCAGGGATGATTTTGGCAGAGGTAAAAAAGTACAGATAGAGTTTGTTAGCGCTAACCCCACTGGGCCGCTTTCTATAGCACATGCAAGGCAGGCGGCAATCGGAGACGCTTTATGCAATCTTTTTAAGTTTTTTGGTTTTTGCGCTGTAAAAGAATATTATATAAATGATGAGGGTAACCAGATCAATATTTTAGCTCAGTCTACACAGGCGAGGATTAAAGAATTATTAAAAGAGCCGGTGGAATTTAAGGATGAGTTTTATCAGGGAGAGTATATTTTTGATATCGCTAAAAGCGTATTGAACAGCAATCTTAAGAAAAAAGACGATTTAAATTTTTTGGCTGATTATTCAGTTAAGTACTTGCTTGATGTAATAAAAAAAGACCTGAAAGATTTTGGAGTGGTTTTTGATATATGGTTTTCTCAGAAGAAGCTTACCCTTAATAATGTCCTTAAACTAATCGAGCGTCTTCGAAAAAAAGATTATATATATGATTTAGACGGTGCCGTATGGTTTAAATCTACTGTTTTTGGCGATGATAAAGATAGGGTTGTTGTAAAGAAAGATAATACTCTCACTTATCTTGCCTGGGATATACTTTACCATGAAAATAAATTTAAGCGAGGATTTAAGGAAATTATAGATATCTGGGGGCCTGATCATCATGGTTACAAAGCTCGGATGAATTCAGCTGTACAGGCTTTGGGTTTTCAAAAAGAACAATTGTCTATTTTGATAATTCAATTAGCTACAATCTATAGGGGTGGCAAACCGGTTTCAATGTCAACAAGAAGGGGCACTTACATATCCTTAAGGGAAGTCTTAGATGAAGTGGGCAAAGATGCTGCAAGATTCTTTTTTATGATGCGTAGAATCTCAAGCCACTTAGATTTTGATTTGGAGTTGGCAAAGCGTCAGACTCCGGAAAACCCTGTATATTATGTTCAGTATGCCCATGCACGCATTGCCAATATAATCAAGAATGCTTCCAGCTATAAGCTGGGCTGTGATATGGAGTTATTAAACGAACCAGAAGAATTAAATTTAATGCGTACGCTTTTAAAGTATTCTTTTGTTTTAAGGCAGTGTGTTAGCATTAAAGATCCCTGTAATCTCACTGGTTATCTGCAGGAGCTTGCTGCAGCATTCCATAAGTTCTACGATAAACATAAGGTTTTGCTTGATGACAGCGGTTTGCGCAATGCCAGAATAACTCTTATTGCCTGCGTTAAGATTATCTTGAGCAATTCTTTTTCCTTTTTAGGTATTAGTTCTCCTGAGAAGATGTGATCATGAGAAGAGTCTGGAATATAAATAAAATAAGCGAAGACCTGGAAGATAATTTTGTCAAATCTTTATCAATTACTCCTATTCTGGCAAGAATCCTGATTAAAAGAGGGTTGACTACAGTAGATCAGGCAAAAGAATTTTTAAGTCCTAATCTTAATAAACTGCTTGATCCTTTTATGCTGCCAGATATGCAAAAAGCGGTTTTGCGTATTAAAAAAGCAATATCTGAGGATGAGAAGATACTCATTTTTTCAGATTACGATGTTGATGGTATAACTTCATGTGCGGTTTTAAAAAAAGTTATCTTATCCATGTCGGGTCAAGTATTGCATTATTTCCCGCATCGCATAAAACAAGGCTACGGTTTAAATAATGATGTTGTGAAGTTTTGTTCTCGCAATAAGATCAGTTTGTTAATTACTTTAGATTGCGGTACATCTGATAAAGAAATTATTGGTACGCTTACAAAAAAAGGTATTGATGTGATAGTAGTTGATCATCATTTACCTGTAGCTCAAAACGTATCTGAAGCCTATTGTTTAATAAATCCAAAACTTGATAATTCCGGGTACAGCTTTAAAGATCTTGCTAGCGTGGGCTTGAGTTTTAAGCTTTCCCAGGCCTTGACAGGGAAAAAATTATGGGATGACTTGGATCTTGTTTGTTTAGGAACGGTTGCTGATGTTGTTCCATTATTAGGGGAGAACCGTATTATCGTAAAGGAAGGTCTAAAAAGACTAGAAGCTACGAATAAACCTGGTTTAAAGGCATTGTTGAAATTAAGTAATGTCAAGCCAGGCGTTTTAAGTCCGTTTCATATAGGTTTTATTTTAGGTCCGCGTTTAAATGCAGCAGGGAGGATGGATTCAGCCGAGATTGCTTTTAAGTTGTTGATGAGTGATTCTTTTGATAACGGTTTAAATTATGCAGATTTGCTCAATCAACATAATAGAAAAAGACAGAAGGTGGAATCCGATGTATATCGTCAGGTAGTAGAAAGCATAGAAAGGTATTTTGATTTTGATAAAGATAGAATAATAGTCGCACACGGCGAAAAATGGCATTTGGGTGTAACTGGTATCGTAGCCTCAAAGATAGCTGATAAGTATTACCGGCCTGCAATAATTATTTCTTTTGAAAACGGTTTCGGAAGAGGTTCGGCACGTTCAATCGAAAGTTTCCATATCTTGGATAGCCTTAAACAGTGTTCTGCTTTGTTAAAGGATTTTGGCGGGCATAAACGTGCTGCTGGTTTAAGCATTGAAGAAGATAAAATCAAACTTTTTAGCGAAAAGATAAATAATTTTGCAAGGAATGTTATAACTGATCTGGATCTATGTCGCAATATAGAAATAGACTCTTTTATAGATTTTGATTCTATTAATCACGACCTGTTGAATGAGTTGGAGTTATTGGCTCCTTTTGGAGAAGGTAATCCACAGCCAAAGTTTTGCACAAAGTCCCTGTCTTTAAAAAATGTTCCGAGAATTCTTTCCAAAGAAACCCTTAAATTATGGTTATCCGATAACACAAGAGTTTTTCCTGCTATAGGTTTTGGTATGAGTTCTTTTTTGTCTACAGTAAATAATGCCAAACAGATAGACCTTATTTATGGTATATCTAAAGATACCTGGCAGGGACAAGATAATATTATCTTGAAGATTAAGGATTTGAGGTCTTCTTCGGTTTGATGTACTTCTTGACTTTGCCTGCTTTAATGCACTTGGTGCAGACATTGACTGTTTTTATACTTTTTTTGTCAATTATGCGCACTTTCTGCAAATTAGGCGAGAAGTATCTCTTATTCACACGGGCGATTTTACTTCCGGTACCGCCTTTTTTCTTATAGAGACCTTTACGAGAATGGGTTTTCCCCGCTACTTTTTTCTTTCCGCAATAAAAACATTGTTTAGCCATAGGTAAAAGTATATATAAAAAGATTTTTTTGTCAAGTTTTTTCAATAATTATAAATAGATTGATTTACTAATTGAGGCTTTGTATAATGAACATACCATGGCAATAAAATTAAAGTTTTGCGGAGGAGTGAGGACTGTTACGGGATCAAGCCATCTGTTGGTTACGGAAAAATCGCTTATTTTGATCGATGCAGGTATATTTTATGGTCATCGCGAAGAATTTTATTCCGTAAATTCATCTTTTTCTTATAAGGTGCATAAGTTAAATGCAGTGGTTGTATCACATGCCCATATTGATCATTGTGGAAATGTGCCTAGTTTGATAAAAAGGGGTTTACGTTGTAGGATTTTCTCCACATCTGCAACTCGTTCTTTATGCCGGCTTATGTTGGCTGACAGCGGTAAGATCCAGGAAGAAGATATTAATTATCTTAATAAAGTTAATAAAAAATTAGGTCTGCCTTTTAGGCAGGCGCTATATACCAAAAAAGAAGGTGAGAAGTCAGTAAAAAAATTCCGTGGCATTGCTTACGGGCAGAAATTTAAAATTGCTAAAGATGTGACGCTTACTTTTGTAAATGCAGGTCATATTCTTGGATCGGCAGTAGTAGTTTTGGATATTATTGAGAAAAATAAAAGTTTAAGGCTTGGCTATGCCGTGGATTTAGGCAGAAGCGGTCTTCCGATTTTAGATGGCCCGGTAGCACCTGATGGGTTAGATTATTTGGTTATTGAAACTACCTATGGCGGTAGGTTTCATCCCCCGATTGTGGACGCAAAAGAGCAGTTTAAGAATGTGATTAACCGTACTATTGAAGCAAGAGGCAAGGTTATTATACCTTCTTTTGCTCTGGAGAGAACCCAGGAAGTTATTTATTTTTTAAACGAGCTTTTGAAAGAAAAAGCGATTCCTTCAGTTCCTATATATGTGGATAGCCCATTGGCGATAGACATTACAGAAGTATTTAAAGATAATCTTGCTTTCTTGGATGAAAAAACACGCACCTTGATTAGGATGAAGCAGAGTCCTTTTGAATTTTTGAATTTAAAACGTACAAGAAGCCGCAGGGAATCAAAAGTATTAAACGAAGATAAGCGCCCGATGATTATTATTGCCGGTTCTGGTATGTGCGAATCAGGTAGGATTCTGCATCATTTGAAAAATAACATCGAAGATTCGCGTAATACCGTTTTGATCGTAGGTTATACCGCTAAAGATACTCTTGGCGATCGGATAAGAAGGAAAGAGAGATTCGTTAAGATATTCGGTATTGAGCATCAGCTGAACGCAAATGTAGAGGTTATTGCGGGTTTTTCCGTACACGCCGACAGTAACGAACTGTTTAATTATGTAAAAAAATATCCTGATTTGAAGCGGGTTTTTCTTGTTCATGGTGATGAAGATCAGAGCCAGGCATTTTACAATAGGCTTATCAATGATAACGTCCCTGTTTATAGGCCTGTGCAGGATGAAGAGGTAGTTCTTGGGTAATGGATGAGTTTTCTTTTCGTAACAATTTAACCGCAAAAAACAATTTTTGTTTTTTTGATACCAGTCTCACAGATAAGACCAACCAAAAAAGTTTTCTTTTTACAGATCCGGTAGATATATTAACTACAAATAAGACTTTAGAAGTAAGTAAAATCCTGAAAACAATCGAAAAGGCGAGAAGAAAATACTATCTTGCAGGGTTTTTAAGTTACGAGCTTGCTAGTTTTGTCGAACCTTCTATAGGAGAAAATAATTTATGTGGTTTTCCTTTGTTATGGTTCGGGGTTTATAAGAAACCATCCATAATTGAAAATACGAGTAAATTAAATTACAGGAATAAAGAGTTTTCATATTTTACATCAGAACACAAACCTAATATAACCGATGTTCAGTATTTGGAAAGAATCAAAAAAATCAAAGATTATATCCGAAAGGGGCAAACCTACCAGATAAATTTTACTTATAAGAATAAGTTTAAGTTTTTTGGCAATGCTTTGGATTTTTACCTTAACGTAAGAAAAAGACAGCCTACCAGTTACAGTGCGTTTATCAATTTTGGCGATAGCAGCATTCTTTGTTTTTCTCCGGAGTTGTTTTTTAAGAAAACCGGAGATTATATCTACACGAGGCCGATGAAGGGGACGATTGAAAAAGGAAAAAATCGTCTTCAGCAGAAGCATAACATTAGTTTTTTGAAAAAAAGCAAAAAAGATAAAAGCGAGAATATCATGATTGTCGATCTAATCCGTAACGACCTGGGTAGGATTGCCTTAAATGAAACCGTTAAAACATATGATTTATTCCGGGTTGAAAGGTATAGGTCGATCTTGCAGATGACCTCTTCTATAAGGGCAAGATTGAATAAAGATATTTCTTTTTTGCAACTGGTAAAAAGCATATTCCCTTCGGGATCGGTTACGGGAGCACCCAAGGTAAGTTCTATGCGTTTTATTAAGAGTTTAGAAAATGAACCGCGTAAGATTTATACGGGCTCTATTGGTTTCATAACCCCTAAAAATAACAGCTGTTTTAATGTCGCTATACGCACCGTCTTGATAGATAAAAAAGAAAATAATGCCGAAGTTGGTATTGGCAGTGGAATTGTTTATGATTCAAATCCAAAAAGAGAATTAAAAGAGTGCAGACTTAAAGCTAAATTCCTGACAGATATTGTTCAGCCTGAATTTAAGCTTATTGAGACGATATTTTTCTCACAAAAAGATGGATATTATTTACTTAAGTATCATTTGAACAGGTTGTCTAAGTCGGCAAAGTTTTTCAGTTATTTTTTTGATAGACATAATATTAGAAAAAAGCTTGATGATTTTGCCAGCAGGATAGGATCAAAAGAAGATTTATTCAAGGTAAGACTTTTATTATCAAAACAAGGAAATGTTTCTCTGGAGGATTATAAGATAAAAATTAGCAACAAGCCTAGATATGTAAGAATAAGTACTGATAGGATAGATAAAGATAATATTTTTGTTTATCATAAGACTACCAATAGAAGTTTTTATGACAACGGTCTTAAAAAAGCAAGAAAATCGGGCTTATTTGATTTTATTTATCTAAACAATAACGAAGAGGTTTGTGAAAGTTCTATTGGTAACTTAGTTATAAAAAAGGGAAGTAGTTTTTTTACCCCACCTTTGAGTTGTGGTATACTTTGCGGTGTGTACCGGGAGTTTCTTTTAAGAGAGAGTTCTTTAAGTCGAAAAATAATCGAGAAGGTTATTTCGGCGCAAGATTTAGTAAACTGCGATAAAATTTTTATTATAAATTCTGTTATAAAAATGCAGGAAGTAAAACTATTGACAAAATAAAAAATAATTGTATAATTAAAAATCGGTTTTGCCTTCAAGGTTTAAAAACTAAAAAACAGAATGAAAGAGATTAGAATACATGCCCGTGCCGGTCAGGGCGCAATAACGACCGCGGTAATTTTAGGACAGGCTTATTTTCAGGAAGGGAAGTATGTCTATGCCTTTCCGCATTTTGGGGCAGCCAGAATGGGTGCGCCTATGAATGCCTTTGTCCGCTTGGATGATAACCCTGTAAGGCTGAGAAGCCAGATATATTATCCTAATTACCTTTTGGTTATAGATGATACTCTTTTGAGGGGTTTTAATTGTTTTGCCGGGTTTCAAGACCGGGGCATTGCTGTAATTAATACAAACCAGGAGTCTTTGGCTACTGGTGTAAAAAAGACACAGAAAGCCTACTTTGTTCCAGGTAATGACATTGCTTTAAAGACTATAGGTAAGCCTTTAGGTAATACTGCCATTTTGGGTGCTTTTGTTGCCGCAACCGATGAGCTAAAGTTGGATTCTTTATTAATTAGTATAGAAAAGCGTTTTCCTGAGAAGATCCGTAAGGTAAATATAGAAGCGGCAAAACAGGGTTACGAATTTGTAAAAAAAATAAGGAATAAATGATATGTTCGGTCCTTTAATAGCAAAACCAGGTTCAAGTCAGCATAATAAAACAGGTTCATGGCGAATAAAGTCTAGGCCAAAATTCTTAAAAAAAGAGTGTATTGGTTGTAAGCTGTGTATTTTAGTTTGTCCTGAAAGCTGCATTACGGGAAGCGATAAGGATACCATAAATTGCGATCTTGATTACTGTAAAGGTTGTGGTTTATGTGTAAAGATCTGTCCTAAAAAAGATATCATAATGGAAGAGGAAAGATGAGACAGTTTCTTGAAGGCTCACAGGCTATTGCTAAAATCGTATCTCTTTGTCGGCCGGGTGTGATATCGGCATATCCTATAACTCCCCAGACGCATATAGTTGAAGGCTTGGCACAGTATGTTGCCGATGGAAAGTTAAAAAGTGAATTTGTTAACGTAGAAAGTGAACATTCAGCAGCTTCTGTGGTATTAGGCGGTTCTGCAGCAGGATCAAGAGTATTTACGGCAACCAGCTCTCAAGGGCTGTTTTTGATGGCTGAGGTTGTATTTAATATTGCCGGTATGAGGCTTCCTGTTGTAATGGTTGTGGCAAACCGCGCGATATCAGCCCCTATAAATATTTGGAACGACCATCAGGACAGCATTTCTTTAAGAGATTCAGGTTGGATTCAGTTGTATGCTGAAAGCATACAAGAGGCAGTTGATGCTACAATTCTTGCATATAGAATTGCTGAGAATAAAGATATTCTTTTACCGGTTATGGTGTGTATGGACGGTTTTATACTTACTCATGGGTTAGAACCTGTTGATATGCCGCAGGAACAAGATGTTAAAAAGTTCCTTCCAGACTACAAGGCAATTCTGAAATTAGATGTTGATAAGCCTATAAGCATGGGTTTATTAGCCGATCCGGATTATTATCTGGAGACTAGGTATGCGATTCAAAAAACGCACGAAGATGTTTTAGGGCTTATTCCTAAATTATCCGAAGAATTCGAGAATGTATTTACAAGAAAATGTGTTGGTTTAGTAGAAGAGTACCATACTAAAGATGCGGATAAAATTATTGTTGCTATGGGTTCTGTATGCGGAACGATAAAAGAAGCAGTTGATATAATGCGTTCTAAGAAAAAAAAGGTAGGGTTGTTAAAAATAAGTACCTACAGACCATTTCCTTATAAGGAAATATGCCGGGTTCTTTCAAAGGCAAAATCAGTTGCCGTATTGGATAAGGCAGTTTCTTTAGGGGCATACGGTCCGTTATATGCAGATATAACCAGTGCTTTTTCAGGAAAATCTAAATCACCTAAAATTAGCGGTTTTGTAGCAGGTTTAGGTGGAAGAGATATTATGCTGGACACGATTTATGCAATCTTTAAGAAGCTTAATGGTACGGCAAAACCTTGCGAATATGTCGATGTAAAACAGGAATTATTAAGAGATCATTTATGAGTAAAGATACCGTTAATAACGAAAAACCTTATTTGTTAAAACCAGGGCATACTGCTTGTGCTGGCTGCGGGCAATCTTTGGCTGCGCGTCTTGTGATTGATGCAGCAGGTAAAAACACTATTGTGGTTAATAATACAGGATGTCTCGAGGTGTTTAGTACCAAATGTCCAGAATCAAGCTGGGATGTTCCTTGGGTGCATTCGCTTTTTGAGAATGCCGCTGCCGTAGCCTCAGGAGTAGAAGCCTCATTGAAGCATTTTAATAAAAAAGATAAAATAAATGTTATAGCTCAAGCTGGAGACGGCGGTACCGCGGATATCGGTTTACAGGCTCTTTCAGGCATGCTTGAAAGAGGTCATGATATATTATATGTTTGTTATGATAACGAAGCTTATATGAATACGGGAATTCAGCGTAGCGGTCTTACACCTTTTAGCTCCAACACAACGACAACTCCGCCAGGAAGCGAATCTAAAGGTAATTGGAGGCCGAAAAAACCAATTCATGAGATATGTAATGCCCATGGGATACCTTATGTTGCAACTGCTACGATTGCCTATCCGCAGGATATACAGCAAAAGGTGAAAAAGGCTCTTTCTATTAAGGGGCCAAAATACATGCAGATACATGTACCCTGTCCTTTGGGGTGGAGATTTGATTCATCTTTGTCTTTAGAGGTTGCCAAGCTTGCTGTAGAAACCGGGCTTTATCCGATAATAGAATACGAACAGGGAGCCCTTTCCAGGGTCAGAAAAATTATCCCTAAGCCAGTAGTAGAATATTTGAAAACACAAGGAAGATTTAAACACCTTTTAAAAGACGAACAGGCAATATCTGGGGTTCAGAGGATTGCCGATATCAATATAGAAACATACGGTCTTAAAAGTTAGTAAAAAGGAGATGGCAATGAAAGTAACAGTTGATGAATCTTTATGCGTTGGTTGCGGTCTGTGTGAGACTAATTGTCCTGAAGTTTTCAAGATGGATAATGGCGTTGCCAAGGTGTTAAAATCTGACGGTTCAGGATGCGATGTAAAATCTATGGCCGAGCAGTGTCCTGTAACAGCGATAAAGGTGGAAGAATAATAAAATCACTCTTGTGAAAGAGGCAAGATTTTATAAGGCGTTAGATGGGGATAAGGTTCAGTGTGAGCTTTGTCCCCATTTTTGTTTAATAGAGCCTGATAAAATCGGGATCTGTAAGGTAAGAAAAAATATTAAAGGCAGGCTCTACTCGCTTAATTATGCAAAAATAAGTTCCCTCGCGTTAGACCCAATAGAAAAAAAACCTCTTTACCATTTTCATTCAGGAGAATATATTCTTTCAGTTGGCACATCCGGGTGTAATTTGAAATGTTTGTTTTGCCAGAACTGGAGCATATCACAAGAAACACCAGATTTAAAGCAAATTTCAAGCGAATTCTTGGTTCAGGAGGCCAAATCGAATGATTCTTTTGGTATCGCTTATACTTATAATGAGCCTTTTATCTGGTATGAGTTTGTGTTTGATACGGCCAGACTCGCTAAGGAAAACGGTTTAAGAAATGTATTGGTTACAAATGGTTTTATAAATCCAAAGCCGCTTAAAGATATGTTGCAATTTATCGATGCGATGAATATAGATTTAAAATCAATCGGTAATAATTTTTATAAAGATTATTGTAAAGCAAGCCTAAAACCAGTATTAGAAACGATAAAAACATCTTCTCGATATTGTCATGTGGAATTGACCAATCTTGTGATATCCGGTCTTAACGATAAAGAGGAGAATTTTATTCAGTTGAGAGATTGGATTTATGATAATCTTGGACCGGATGCGATTCTTCATATCTCTAGGTATTTTCCATGTTATAAGATGAATATAATACCCACCCCAATAGATACGCTTAAAAAAGCACAAGAGATAATTGGAAAAAAATTAAGATATGTATATTTGGGAAATGTTTAGTCTGTAAGGGCAGAAATATTGCTTTTTAGGTTAGCTTTTTCTCTTACCGAATTTAAAAGCTTCAAGTTGACGTTATTTTCTTCTTTTTCAAGTTCTGATTTTAGAAATTCCTCTTTTTTTTCAGCAAATTTATTTATATCCACCGGATAAAGTTTATCAAGCGAGATTATATAAAATTTGTTTTCAATCCTTAACGGAGGGCTTATTTCTTTATCTTTTAGTATAAAAGCGATATCGGAAAGCTCGTTGCTGTATCCTAATTTTGGGAACATCTTTGTTTGTCTGGTGAAGGTGTCAGTTGTGTAAGGTTTCTTTTTTAAAGATTTTGCCAATTGCTCGAACGTAATATTTGGGTTTTCTTTTTGTTTCTTTATCATTGCATCGTATAGGGAATTTATTTTCTCTAAAGCCAGTTTTGCTTTTTGTTCATTTATGATTTTGGTTATGAGCATATCTTTTGCTTTCATAAAGTCAATAGTATAGTCGGATTGTTTTTCTAAAACTTTTAGCATATAGTAACCGTTATTTATTTCCATAGGATTAGAGATTTTTCCAACCTCCATAAATGTAGAAATCGCAATTATTTGGTTTTCTGGATTATCGTTTAAAAGTAATTGATTATCAGCGATTTTTTCTCCCGTGGTTTTAAATACAAGGGAGTTAGATTTGGCAAATTCTTCTAAATCAGTATCTTCATCGATGTTTTTTGCCAAGGAATCAAGTTTTTGTTTGAGGATTTCTTTTTCTTCTTTTGTCAATTGCTGCTTGTATGGTGAGCCTATGTAGGCAGCATTTATCATAACTTTATTTTGGAAATCGTTGATATTTTTTTCGTAGTAGTCTTTTAATTCCTCAATAGAGGGATTTTTTATTTGGAAATCATCGCAATCTACGAATATGTAATCAATAGATACCTTTTCATATTGGTCTTTGTAACGAGAAAGAAGATCTTGGTCGGTAATTTTAATTTCAGATGTATTTTGGGAATAGAGCTTTTCAATGGTAAGCGCATCGCGAATTTCCTCTTCGAATTGTCGTTTTGATATATTAAATGTTGTTTGCAATATTTGTTGGTAAAGGTATTTATCAAATACACCGTTTTTTTTGAAAAACGGCATTGAGGTTATTGTGTTTATTACTTCTTTATCGCTTACTTTTATTCTTCTTTTTCTCGCCTCGTTTAAAAGCAATAATCTGTCCCAGGACAGTTTATTTATGGTAAAAGGGTTTGGTTTTTGATTTATGCCTTTTAATGCGAATATATGTTCTACCGCAAGTTTGCTTTTTAGGAATTTCTCTATAGATATTTTTTTGCCGAACATTTCTCCGGCATGTTCGCTTGACGATCTATTCTGAAGAGCGAAATTCGCACCCCAGAATATAAAGGAAGGAACGATTAAAGCGGTTAAGACCCAAAATATTCCTTTTATGTGTTTTTTGCTTAATTTGCCGAACATAGTATATATTTATACACTAATTTAATATATTTGCAATAATTTTCTTTACAAAATATCCTTTAATATGTATAATGAGCGCAAACGAAATATGAAAATGAAGAAAAATAATAATATTTTAAAGTTTGGTTTACCAAAGGGGAGTCTTCAGGAATCTACTTTCAAGATGTTGCGTAAAGCAGGGTTCAATATTTCTGTATCGTCGCGTTCGTATTTTCCTAGTATCGACGATAATGAGATTGAGTGTGTATTGTTGCGCGCTCAAGAAATGTCCCGTTACGTAGAACAAGGTGCTTTAGATTGCGGTATAACTGGTAATGATTGGATTCTTGAAAATGGATCAAAAGTAGAAAAGATTGCCGATCTTGTTTATGCCAAGCAAAGTCTTATGCCTGTAAGATGGGTATTTGCGGTTCCGGAAAGTTCCTCTATGCGTAGCGTTCGTGATCTAAAAGGAAAGCTTATTGCCACTGAATTAGTTAACGCAACAAAGAAATTCTTAAAGAAAAAGAAAGTCAATGCCGAAGTGGAATTCAGTTGGGGAGCTACGGAAGTAAAAGTTGCGTCAAATCTAGTAGACGCGATAGTAGAACTTACCGAAACCGGCAGAAGCTTAAGAGCCAATAAATTAAGAATTATTGATACTTTGTGTACTTCTACAACACAGTTTATCGCCAATAAGTCTTCTTATAAGAATTCTTGGAAAAAAGAGAAAATTAATAATCTTAAATTGCTTTTAAACGGTGCTATTGCGGCTGAAGGAAAAGTCGGGCTAAAGATGAATGTTTGCGATAAGAATCTTAATAAATTGCTCAAGGTCGTTTCTGCTTTGAGAAACCCTACGATATCTAAATTAAGTAAGCCAGGCTGGGTGGCTTTGGAAGTAGTTATCAATGAGAGCATAGTACGAAAGATTATTCCCTCTTTAAAAGCAAACGGAGCAGAGGGGATTATCGAATACGCTCTTAATAAGCTTATATATTAGTTTATATCAGGAGGAATTATTTATGCCTTGCGGAAAAAAAAGAAAAAGAAGGAAAATCCGCACCCATAAGAGAAAGAAATCAAGAAGGCGTCTACGTCACGTCAAAAAGAGAGACTGGAACTAATTTCTCCTAACTTTGGCCACTGATGTTCTTTTCTTTAAAGACAAGAATAATATTAAAGACGGCTTTACTGGTAGCGGCTTTTGTTGTTTTTGCGAAGTTAACCTATGCAAAAACGAAAGTTGATAATGCTACTTTGTATAAGAATTATCTTTGTGGTGCTTATTCTAATTCACTTGGTGATTTAGAGAATGCAGAGTTCTTTTATAATCAGGCTTTAGCCATAGATAAAGATAGCATTGAGTTAAATTTAATGCTTTCTAATGTCTATATATATTCTGGAAATTTGTTAAAAGCCAGGGATAGTTTAAGAAGAGTAACCGAACTTGATCCTGGTATTTTCTCTGCCAGGTTGTTTTTAGCTTTGGTTTATAATGCATTAGGCAATAATGCGGCAGCAAACAGCGAGTACGAAAAGTTGCTTTTGATTTTAGTTGATTCACATCCTGACAATATAGAATATAAACATTCTTTGGCGCAGATTTATTATAATAATGGAAGACTTGAGCAAGCCAGCGATATATTTAAAGATATTCTTGCGAAAGACCAAAAGGATTACAAAGCTAATTTTTTCCTTGGTTTAATATTTGAAGAAAGGGATAATTTAAAGACTGCAGTTGAGTATCTAAAGAATGCGATTAATTATAAACCTGATTTTGCTCAGGCGTTGAATTCTTTGGGATATCTTTATGCTGATTGTGGTGAGAATCTTGAGGAAGCAGAGGAGTTGATTAAAAAAGCTTTAGAATTGGATCCGGAAAATCCTTTTTATCTTGATAGTTTAGGATGGGTTTATTATAAACGAGATAATTTTGAAGAAGCGATTTTTTATTTATCAAAAGCTGCAGGGTTAATGTCTGATAAAGTAATTTTTAATCATCTGGCAGATGTATACCATAAAAGCGGAAAGTTGGATAAAGCGACTGATTATTGGCAGAAATCATTAAACATTGATTCAAAGCAAAACGATATAAAAGAAATATTAAACAAGGTAAAAGTAAAATTAAATGAAAACAAAAATTAATTACTCACAGCAAGATTTAGACCAGTTAAGTTGTTTAGCTAATAAAATTAGGTGTCATATTGTTAAGATGATTTCAATTGCTAAAAGCGGTCATCCAGGAGGAAGCCTTTCTTCTGCAGAATTATTGACAGCTTTATACTTTAAAGTTATGAAGCACGATCCAAAGCGTCCTGATTGGCCGGATAGAGATAGATTTCATCTTTCTAAAGGGCATTGTTGTCCATTGTGGTATGCAGTATTGGCAGAGTCAGGTTATTTTTCAGTTGAAGAATTAAATACCTTAAGGAAGCTTGGCACTACGCTTCAGGGTCATCCGGACAGACGCGCTAAAGGTGTTGATGTTGCTAGCGGTTCTTTAGGGCAGGGTTTATCCGTTGCGTTAGGAATGTCTTTAGCTGCTAAAATGGACAAGTTAGATTACAGAGTTTATTGTCTTATGGGCGATGGTGAAATTCAGGAAGGTAATATTTGGGAAGCGGCAATGGCCTGCGTTCATTATAAATGCGATAACATATGCGCATTATTGGATTATAATGGATTTCAGATAGATGGCAAGACAGAAGAAGTTATGAATCTTGAGCCATTATCTGATAAATGGCGTTCTTTTGGTTGGCATACAGTTACTATTGATGGTCATGACATGAAGCAGATACTCGATGCCTATAATGAGGCCTTGTCTATCAAAACAAAACCTACGATTATTATTGCACGCACCACCAAAGGCAAAGGCGTAAGCTGTATGGAGAATATTTGTGATTTTCACGGGCGCGCTCCCAACGAAGAAGAAACAAAACAGGCTCTTAAAGATCTAGGGGAAAACTAACTATGGAAAAAATGTACCAAAGAGACGTTTATGGCAAGACTTTAGTCGAGCTAGGTAAAAAATATAAAGATATTGTGGTTTTAGATGCAGATCTTTCTGGTTCTACAAGGACATCTCTTTTTGCCAAAGAATTCAAGGATAGATTTTTTAATTTTGGCGTGGCTGAGCAGAATATGATGGCAACCGCTGCTGGTTTAGCAAGTTGCGGAAAGAAAGTATTCGTTTCTACTTTTGCTATGTTTGCATCCGGACGGGCTTGGGACCAGGTAAGAAATAGCATTTGTTACAATAGGTTTAATGTAAAAATAGTTGCAACTCATGCCGGACTTACCGTTGGGCCTGACGGTGCAAGCCATCAGGCTTTGGAAGATTTAGCCTTGATGAGCGTTATTCCAGGAATGAGAGTTATTATTCCCTGCGATGGTCCGCAAACAAAAGATGCAATTGTTGCTGCTTATGAAAATGAAGGACCATTTTATGTTCGCCTTAGCCGTTCAAAATTCCCATCGGTAGAAAATCTTACTGGTTTTGAGCTTGGTAAGGCACAAAGATTAAAAGAAGGAAAAGACATAACGATTTGTGCATGCGGAATTATGGTTGATGCAGCACTTAAAGCAGCAGATATTTTAAAAGCATCAGGCATAGATGCTCGCGTAGTGAATATCCATACGTTGAAACCGATAGATGAACAGGAGATTATTGATGCAGCCAGTCAGACTAAAGCAATTTTGGTTTGTGAAGAGCACAATATCATCGGCGGGCTTTTTAGTGCTGTTAGTCAAGTTGTTTGTGAAAATCAACCGACAAAAGTATGTTCTATATCCGTTAGGAATCGTTTTGGCCAGTCAGGAGAGCCAGATGAGCTACTTAAGAAATATCATTTAGATTCTAAAGATATAGTAGAATCGGCAGAAAAAATCCTTAAAGCTTAGCTTTTTTATCATGAAGCGTCTTTCCAAAAAAAGTCCTGCAAAAATAAACCTCTATTTGGATGTTCTTTCCAAAAGAAAAGACGGTTATCACAATATTCTTACTCTTTTTGAAAGAATCTCACTTTATGATAGGGTTATTCTAGAAATCAAACACAATTACAGACAAATTAAGTTAATTTGTAATAAAAAAGGTATTCCAAGAAATAGCGATAATTTAGCTTATAAGGCAGCTGAACTTATAAGAAGAGATTTCAACATAGCCTCAGGTTTAAAAATTAAGCTTATAAAGAGTATTCCTTCTGGTGCCGGTTTAGGCGGAGCTTCTAGTAATGCTGCAACAGTACTTCTTGGCTTAAATAAGTTATATAATTTGAGATTATCTAAGAAGAAACTCTTTGGATATGCAGCAAAAATCGGTGCTGATGTAGGTTTTTTCCTTCTGGAGAAGAGTTTTGCTCTTGCAAAAGGCAAAGGAGATGAATTTTTGCCTATAAAGGGGCTAAAAAATGCTAAATTATGGCATTTATTGTTTATTCCTAAGGCAAAAATACTTACTAAAAACGTATATAAAAGCCTTAATATTGCCAAGAATAAAAGTTTGACAAGATCTTTAAATAATGTTAGACTAATGACTTACGCGTTAAGTAAGAATGATAACTCTCTTCTCTCGGGATTATTGTACAATAAGTTAGAGCAAGTAACTAAAAAGAAGCTTGTTAAGATCGAGAGAATAAAATATAAGCTAAAAGCGCTGGGCATTGATTTATGTTTAATGTCAGGCAGCGGGCCTGCAGTTTTTGGGATTATTAATACAAGAAAGGAGGCGCTAAGGCTTAAAAGAGGGTTCTCAGATATACGCAATACTGATATTTTCGTAGTCAGCACTTGTTAATTTTCTTAATAAGGAGGCTTGTTCCTATGGAGATTACAGAGGTTAGGATTTTTCCTAGAGAAAGCGTTGATAAAAAACTTAGAGCTTACGCAGCTGTTACTTTTGATAATTCTTTTGTTGTTAGAAATATAAAAGTTATTCAAGGCAATAACGGATTGTTTATTGCAATGCCGTCGAGAAAAATAAAACAGTCATGTCCGAAATGTAATTTTAAAAATGAATCAAGGAGCAAATTTTGCAATCAGTGTGGTGTGAGTTTACCAATAAAAGAAAAGCCTTTAACTCCAGGCGCTGATATGTTAAGCCAGATACAGGCCGAACATAAAGATATAGCCCATCCAATAACCCAAAGTTTCAGGGATTATTTGCAAAAAAGCATTCTTGAGGCATACGAACAGGAAAAGAATAAAATTCCTGCTTGAAAAATTTTAACTTTGCCCGGTAGTGTAATTGGTAACACACGAGAATTTGGGTCTCGCTTTTCTGGTTCGAGTCCAGACCGGGCAGAATATGAAGGTAAAAATTATGAAAAATGTAACTACGGTAATTTTGGCCGCAGGTAAAGGCGTACGTATGAAGTCGCAGAAGCCAAAGGTTTTGCATAAGTTATGTGGAAAGTCTTTATTACAATATAGTATTGATTTGTCGCTTAGATTGGGAATAAAACCAATATTGATATTAGGCAGTGATAAACAATTATTTTTAAAGTATATAGCTAATTTTAAAACGATATTTCAGACAAAGCCTAAGGGTACTGCCGATGCGGTTAAGTCTTTAAAAAAGATTTCCCATGTGATTTCGTCAAACTTAGTTGTTTTGTATGGCGATATTCCTCTTTTAACCGCGGATACGGTGAGAAACCTTATTAATGCCCACGTAAAAAGTGAGGCAGCTGCTACTGTGTTAACCGCCTATATGGATAATCCTACAGGTTACGGCAGGATAGTAAGAGACAATCTTAGCAATATTTTAAAGATCGTTGAAGAAAAAGATGCAACTTTAGAGGAAAAGAACATAAAAGAGGTAAATACTGGAATAATTTGTTTTAAGAAAAAAGTGTTGTTTTCTTTTATAAATAGGATAAAATCTAACAACAGTAAAAATGAGTTTTATCTTACGGATATTTTTTCTATATTTAAAGAGCATAATATTAAGATCAATTCATTTTTATTGGAAGATAGCACTGAAAGTCTGGGAATTAACACTCAGAAAGATTTAGTTCAAGCTTCCAAGACTATGCGTAGCCGTATTATCGATGGTTTCCTTGATAAAGGAGTAAGGATAATTGCTCCCGAGACTTTATTTATGGAGTCGGATGTGGAGATTGGAATTGATACTGTAATTTATCCTTATGTGGTTATTGATCACAATGTAAGAATTGGTGCTAATTGTCATATTGGACCTTTTTGTCATATCAGAGAAGATACTGTTATAAAAGATAATAGTACGATTGGTAATTTTACCGAGATAGTGCGTTCAAAAATTGGTAAAGATGGATTTATGAAGCATTTTTCTTACGTTGGTGATAGCATTATTGGAGATAATGTTAATATAGGTGCTGGTGCGATTACAGCAAATTTTGACGGCAAAGAAAAGTTTATCACCAAGATAAAAGATAAGGCATTTATCGGAAGCGGCACTGTTTTGGTTTCACCTGTTACGGTAGGTAAGAATGCTATTACTGCAGCTGGAAGCGTGGTTACAAAAAACAAGAATATTCCTGATAATTCTGTTTGCATGGGGGTTCCTGCAGTTGTAAAGGATATTAAAAATAAGAAACAAAAAATTAGTAAACCAATAAAAAAGAAGAAAAAGCGATGAAAGAAAAAGTATGCGTGTTCAGCGGTAATGCAAATAGGGAGCTTGCGTTAAATATTTGTAAAAATATGGATTTTAAGCTTAAAGAGGCTATGGTTACTCGTTTTAGCGAAGGTGAAGTGCGCGTTCAGATAAAAGATAATGTTCGCGGTAAAGACGTATTTATAATTCAGCCAACGTGTCCGCCTGTTAACGATAACATTATGGAACTTTTGGTTATGATTGATGCGTTAAGGCGCGCTTCAAGTGGCAGAATAACTGCAGTGGTGCCTTATTTTGGTTATGCCAGACAGGATAGAAAAGATCAGCCAAGGGTTCCTATAACCGCAAAGCTGATTGCGAACCTATTAACCAACTCAGGAGTTGATAGAATCCTTACTATGGATCTTCATGCTGGTCAAATTCAAGGTTTTTTTGATATTCCATTGGATCATTTGTATGCTATAGGTATTTTTGTTGATTATTTTTCAAAGTTAAATTCAAAGAATCTCTGCGTTGTTTCACCTGACGTAGGCGGTATCAAGATGGCTAGAAGTTATGCCAAACGTTTGAATGCAGGGCTTGCTATTGTGGATAAGCGCCGCATAAGCCCGGAACAGACCGAAGTAATGAATATTTTAGGTGAAATTAAAGATAGAGATGTAGTATTGGTGGATGATATTATTGCAACAGGAACCTCAGTTATTGAGGCTGTTAATTTTTTGAAGAAAATAGGTGCAGGCAATATCTATGTTGCTATTACGCATGGAATACTTTCTGGCAGCGCAATTGAAAAAATAAAAGCATCGCCTATAAAAGAACTTGTTATTACAGATACTATTCCTTTGCCAAAAGAGAAGCAGTGTTCTAAGATAAAGGTTTTATCAGTTGCAGGGTTATTGGCAGAAGCAATAAAAAGAATTCATAAAGAAGAATCGATAAGTTGTCTTTTTGATTAACAATAAGGAGTTAAGATGGAAGAGTTAGTGCTAGAAGTTGCAACAAGAGAAGATTTAGGCAAATCAGCTGTAGCAAAAATGAGGAACGAGGATTTTATCCCCGGAGTTCTATATGGTAAACACAGAAAACCAATAGCAATAAAAGTCTCTACAAAGAACCTGCACAAGCTTGTACACGAAGGCAGACTCGATAATGCTCTTATAAAATTGATGTTTAAAGATAAGTCTAAGCCTGTGCATACCTTGGTTAAGGAGATTCAGTTTGAACCGGTAAAAGATACAATATTACATATTGATTTTAATGAGATTTCTATGACCGATAAAATTCGTGTTAAGGTTCCCGTAAAAGCAAAAGGGGAGCCCGAAGGCGTCAAAAAAGACGGCGGATCGTTGGAACATTCATTGTGGGAATTGGATGTAGAGTGTTTGCCTACTAATGTTCCGAACAAATTTGAACTTGATGTCAGCGCTTTAAAAATAGGCGATGGTATTCATATTTGTGATATCGTTGTTCCTGAAGGGGTAAGGATTTTGCACGATGGCGATAGTTTAGTGTTTAGCGTAGCTGCACCTGCTAAAGAAGAATTACCGGAAGAAGCAGAAGTTGTTGAAGGGGCGGGATCTGCCGAACCTGAAGTTATAAAGAAGAAGAAAGAGCCGGTAGAATCTGAAGCGGGCTCCGGAGCAGAAAAGCCTGAGAAAAAAGAAGCAAAAGAGAAATAATATCCCTTTTTATAATATCGAACATGAAGTTAATAGTCGGTTTAGGCAACCCGGGCGTTAAATATAAAAATACTAGACATAATTTGGGTTTTCTTACCGTTGATAACTTAGCCTTAGAGTATAAGCTAAGACAAAAAGCTCTTAATACCTGTTCATCGAGAATAGCAAAGCATAGATATTTTATTATTGCTAAACCGCAGACTTATATGAATTTATCTGGGAAAGCGGTGCAATGCTTAGTAAAGAAGTTTAAAATTTCGATTGAAGATATTTTAGTAGTTTTTGATGATGTCAATCTTGATTTAGGGAGATTCAAAATTGTCCAAGGCGGTTCTACCTATGGCCATAATGGCCTTAAATCGATAGTAGATTCATTAAAGGACAAAAACTTTTCAAGATTGCGTATAGGTATCGGTTCTAATTCCAGAGGAGATTTAACTGATTTTGTTTTGGGTAATTTAACCCGCAAAGAAATAATTGCAATTGATTCACAACTAGAAAATATAACAGATTGTTGTAAGAACTGGATAGAAAAAGGAGTAAATTCTGCGATGAATAAACATAACAAAAGGAAAAAAGAATGAAAAATTATTACGAAGCAATGTATATTTTAAAACCAAATCTTTCTAAGGATGAACTTGATACCGAGACGAATCAGTTTAAGGAATTGATAACCAAAGAAGAAGGAAGTGTTCAGGAAGCCTCTTTTTGGCAGGAAAAAAGAAAGCTTGCTTATCCGATTAAGAATTTTCAAGAAGGCGTTTATTATTTGATTAAGTTTGAATCTGATCCAAGCCTTATTGCGAAACTTAAGAAATCTCATAAATTAGACGAAAACATTTTAAGATATTTGATTATAAAAAAGAATGTTAGCCAAAAAGCAGGTTAAAAAAGGAGTATAGATATGGCAAGTTTAAATAAAGTTCTTCTTATCGGCAATTTAACCAGGGATCCGGAATTACGTTATACCCCTAATGGAACAGCTGTTGTCAATTTAAGGATTGCCGTTAACAGAAAATATAAAGATAGAACAGGTGGACAAAAGGAAGATACATGTTTTTTGACTGTTGTAGCTTGGGATAAACAAGCTGAAACTTGTAATCAGTATCTTCAAAAAGGAAGAAGTATTTTTGTGGAAGGAAGATTACAGTCACGTTCCTGGCAGGATGCGCAAGGTCAAAAGAGAATGGCTTTGGATGTAAGGGCTGAAAGAGTGCAGTTTTTGGGCGCACCTTCCGCAAGTAGCAGTCAAACACAAACCGCAAAAGAGCCTGCATTCGAAGAACATAATTTAGAAGACAACGGACAAGATGTAGCATCTTGGTTAGAGGAGGATAAAAAAGATGATTAGAAAGAATAAAGATAAAAAAAGACGTATTTCATCAGGGCCATACAGAAAGAAATACTGTAGGTTCTGTAAAGAGAAAGATAAAGAAATCGATTATAAGGATATAAGGCTGGTTGAACGTTTTGTCAGTGATCGTTTAAAAATTGTCCCAAGGCGCGCCAGCGGTCTTTGCGCCAAACACCAAAGAAGAATGGCAGAGGCTATAAAAAGAGCAAGGTTTTTAGCGATTATTGATTACGTGAAAAGATGAACAATGATTAAAGCAATATTAAAAACTAAGGTTGCTGGTTTGGGACAGGCAGGAGAAGTGGTAAAAGTTAAGGAAGGATATTTAAGGAATTATCTTTTGCCTAATGATTTGGCAACAGAAGCGACGCCTGTTAATTTGAAGCATTCCCAGCAGTTGAAGCAAAAAATAGAGGTTTCTAAGAAGAACGAAAAAGAGCAGGCATTGAAACTCGCAGATAGAATTAAAAATGTTTCGCTCACATTAAAGAAAGAGGCAACGGATCAGGATATTCTTTATGGAAGCGTATCCAAAGAAGATATCAAGGCTGCTTTTAATGAAGAAGGTCACGAGATAGTCTTAGAAGCTTTACAGATAGAAGAACCTATAAAGAAGTTAGGTATTTATTATGTAGATATTAATTTACATCCAGAAGTAAAAGCAAAAGTAAAAATCTGGGTTGTAAAGAAATAATTCATGGCAGAAGATATTTATCTGAATAAAGTTCCACCACAGAGCACGGAAGCTGAGATGGCTGTCTTGGGATCAATGTTAATTGATAAAGAGGCCATTCCTGCAGCATTGGAATTGCTTACTTGCGAATTTTTTTACGATAATTCCCACCGTAAGATTTTCGATTCTGTTGTCAATCTATTCAATGAAAACCGCGCTGTAGATATTCTTACTTTAAGTTCTGAGCTTACAGCTAAAGGTGATTTGGAAAAAATCGGTGGAGTTAGTTATTTAACTAAATTGGTAAATTCAGTTCCGACCTCTGCTAATGTTCAGTATTACGCAAGATTGGTAAAACAAAAAGGGATATTGCGCTCTCTAATAAATAACGCTACAGCCATTGTCACCAAGGCCTATGATTCTGATGGCAATGTGGATGAAGTTTTAGATTATGCGGAACGTTTGATTTTTGAGATAAGCGATAAGAAGATCGAAGGCGGATTTATTCCGGTTAGAGAAATCATTAAAGATAGCATTGAACAGATTGATAAATTATATCAGCGAAAAGCTCATGTTACAGGTTTGCCCAGTGGTTTTAATGATTTTGATACTAAGACAGCAGGCTTGCAAGCTTCGGATTTAGTGATTATTGCCGGAAGACCCTCTATGGGAAAGAGTGCTTTTGCTGTAAGTATAATAGAACATATTAGCGTAGTTGAGAAAATTCCTACAGCTTTTTTTAGTCTGGAAATGTCCAAGGAACAACTTGTTCAAAGACTTCTTTGTAGCCACGCTAGGGTAGATGCGCACAAAGTAAGGACTGGTTTTTTAGCCGGTTCAGATTGGCCCAGGCTTACTGCTGCCGCAGGTAAACTTTCCGATTCGCCTATATTTATAGATGATACGCCAGCGATCAGCGTATTGGAATTGCGCGCAAAAGCAAGAAGATTAAAGCTGCATCATAATATCAAGCTTGTTGTTGTTGATTATCTTCAGCTGATGAGGGGAAATAACGAGGAGAGCCGTCAGCAGGAAATTTCAGAGATTTCCCGTTCTTTAAAGGCTTTGGCAAGAGAATTGAATATTACGGTTATTGCCATAAGTCAGCTCTCTCGTGCAGTAGAATCTCGCATAGGACATAAACCGCAATTATCGGACCTTAGGGAATCTGGGGCAATCGAACAGGATGCCGACGTGGTAGTGCTTCTATTCAGAGAAGAATATTATGACCCAAAGGAAGATAATAAGGGCGTAGCTGAAGTAAATATTGCCAAGCAAAGAAATGGTCCTGTAGGGGCAGTAAAATTAGCGTTCTTAAAAGAATATATGCGTTTTGAAAACTTAGCACCCAGCTTTATGGAGGAATAACCTTATGAAGAAAAGTCTTAAGACTTCGTTAGTTTTTTTAGCAGTTCTTGGATTGTTAATTATCAGTACTAATTTTTCATTTGCAGTTGATAAAATAATAAATAAAATTGATGTTCAGGGTAATAAAAGTATTTCTACAAGTATGATAATTTCCAAAATAAAGTCGCGTGTGGGTTCAGTTTATTTTGAGAATGTAGTTGACGATGATATCAAGAGGCTTGCGAAGGAAGGATACTTTGACGATATAAAAATAGATGTCGAAGATTGCGAAGACGGAGTATGTCTGGTGATTAATGTGAAAGAGCGTTTGATATTAGATAAAATTGAATTTAAAGGAAACCGCTATATTAGAAATTCCCGCATAAGGAAAGATTTAAAATCCAAAGAAGGACAGTATATTGATTATACTTCTCTAATGGAAGATATCGAGATGATTAAGTCGCTTTATGAGAAAAAGGGTTTTTCTCTTGTTGATATAAATTATACGGAAGATGTAAATCAAGATAAAGGTAAAGTGGCTGTAATCATTAATATTCAAGAAAAAAGAAGATATAAAATAAGAAGTTTGAGTTTTTCTGGCAATGACAGTTTCTCTAGCAAAAGATTGTTGAAACTTATCAAGACAAGAAAGGCCGCGTTTTTTAGCTCAGGAGTTTTTAAAGAAGACGTGTTCTTGCAGGATGAACAAAGAATAAAGGCTTTTTATATGAATGAAGGATTTAGTGATGTCGGCGTTGATCATGAGATTGAATACGGAGCGCTTGATTCCATATATCTAAAATTCATTATAAATGAAGGCCCCAGGTATTATGTTAAGAAGGTAGAGTTTAGCGGGAATACTGTTTTTACTGATAGAGAACTTAGATTTAATCTGGAGAATTGCTGTGAAGGCATGGTTTATAATGAAGATGGGCTTCGTAAAGACCAGGCGTTGTTGAAAGAGGTTTATTTTGACGATGGCTACATCGGTGTAAACGTAGATTATGATGTGTTTGCTGATTTAGAAACAAACGGTGTAAATATATCTTATTCGATTGTAGAAAATGAAGTTTCTTATGTAAATCTTGTTAAAGTAAGAGGCAATGTAAAAACAAAAGATGTGGTTATAAGAAGAGAAATGCGCCTAAAACCCGGAGATAAATTTGATGGAGAAAAACTCAGGCGTAGCAAAGAACGTCTTAAAAATTTAGGTTTCTTCGATGAACAAGAAGGCGTTAACTACGATATAGAAGATACGAATACTCCTAATAAGAAAAATCTTATTGTGGATGTTAAAGAAGCAAAGACCGGCGAGTTTAGTTTCGGCGGAGGTTATAGTACAGTAGATAAAATGGTTGGTTTTATTCAGATTGAACAGAAGAATTTTGACTGGAAGAATTGGCCTTATTTTACCGGTGACGGACAGGACCTTAGGCTACGCGCCGAAATAGGCTCTATAAGTGACGAGTATATGCTGAGTTTTACAGAACCTTGGATTTTTGATTATCCTGTCTCATTTGGTTTTGATTTATACCGTAGTGCCCATGATAGAGATACCGATGTTGGTTATTCTTTCGATGAGACTAGAACCGGAGGCGACTTGCGGCTTGGAAAAGCATTGAGCGAATATTTAAGTGCAAGTTTAGTGTACAGGCTTGATAGTATAGAAATTACTAATATTAATGATGATGTTGTAAGCGATATCAAGAAAGAAGAAGGCGAAAACAATATCAGTAGTCTAAAATTTGGTTTAGGCTATGATACCAGAGATAATATTTTTAGTCCTACAAGAGGCAATATTTTTGGTATAACATTTGAATGCGCAGGAGGTCCTTTTGGTGGCGATAAGGATTTTACTAAAATTATAACTCGCTATAGCCACTTTTTTCCGCTTATGAGAAAATCTACCTTTGAAACAAGGTTTTATGCAGGCGTTGCCAATGAGTTTGACTCTACCGATGATGTACCAATATATGAAAGGTTTTATGCCGGAGGAGCCAATACGATCAGAGGCTATGAAGAAAGAAAAGTCGGACCTATCGATTCGGCAACCGAGGATCCTATCGGAGGAAAGGCTATATTTATTGCAAATTTCGAGTATTTATATCCTTTGGTTGATGAAATAAAATTAGCTACTTTTTATGATGTGGGAAATGTATGGAGAAAGTCTAATGATATATTCAACGGCGGGGATTTAAAGTCAAGCGTAGGCTTGGGGTTAAGGATAAAAACACCCATTGGACCGGTAAAGTTAGATTACGGTATTCCGCTTAAAGTCGGTCCTGGCGAAGAGGGCAAAGGCGGCAGGTTCCATTTTAGTGCAGGGAACACATTTTAACTTAAATAGGAGGTTATTGTGAGTAAGTTTAAATTAGTATTGATTTTGTTTGTAGTGTCTTTTGTATTTTCGGGCATATTGTATGCCGCAGAAGGTTTAGTTTATTTGGATCTTAAAGAAGTTTTAGCCAGTTATGAGAAAACTAAAAAGTATGATTCTGCCTTAGAGAAGGATCAGAAAGAATATAAATCTGCGATGGAGAGTAAGGTTGCAGAGTTAAAGAAAATACAGAGTTCGCTATCTGTTTTAAACGATTCTGAAAAAGCCAAAAAGCAAGACGTAATCGAACAGAAGCTTCGTGATTTAAGAAATTTCGAGGATATAAAACAGAGTGAGATTACCAAGGAATATAATTCTAAGATGAAGGAGATTTTTGAGGATATTGATACGGTCATAAAGCTAGTCGCTGAGAAAAAAGGTTATTCTTTGGTTTTGGACGAACGTTTTTTGCTTTATGCAGATGGCGCTAAAGATATAACTAACGAGATAATAAAAGAATTAAATAAATAAGATTATATGCAGAAAAAACTTAGTGAAATCGCTTCGCTTGTAGACGGTAAGCTTTTTGGAGACGGCAGTATTATTGTAGATGGGGTTAATGGCATTGAACAGGCCAGTAAAAGCGAAATTACCTTTCTTGCCAATTCCAAATACACGAGTTTCTTAAATAATACTAAGGCTGCTTGTGTAATTACTTCATTCGAGGTTCCTAAAGAATTTAAAATTCCATATATTCTAGTCAATGATGCTTCCTTAGGTTTTATTAAAGTAGTTTCTTTATTTAAGCCCGAAGATAAGAAGTGTTCTTTTGGTATAAGTGATAAGGCTGATATTGCAGAAAATGTTAAATTAGGCAAGAATGTTTCAGTGGGTAGTTTTACGGTCGTTGAAGATGGAGTGAGAATCGGAGATAATTGCGTAATTTACCCAAATTGTTTTATTGGTAAAAATACCACTCTTGACAGCGATTGTTTGATCTATTCTAATGTTACGATAAGAGAAAATATAACAATAGGTAAAAGGGTTATTATCCAAAGCGCTGTAGTTATTGGTTCAGATGGTTTTGGTTTTGTCAAAGTTAACGGGAAATATCAGAAGATTCCCCAAATCGGTACTGTGGTGATCGAAGATGATGTTGAAATTGGCGCAGGTACAACTATTGACCGAGCGCGTTTTGATAAAACTTTGATTGGTCAAGGGACAAAGATTGATAATCTTGTTCAGATCGCTCATAATGTTACTATCGGAAAAAATTGTATTATAGTTGCGCAAGTGGGGATTTCAGGAAGCACTAAAATAGCAGACAACGTTACTATAGCCGGTCAAGCAGGAATAGCGGGCCACTTGAATATCGGCAATAATGTTTTGATTTATGCAAAATCAGGAGTCACCAAAGATATTAAAGATAATCAGCAGGTTTCTGACTATCCTGCAAAAGACCATGCTTTGGCTCGTAAACTCCGCGTATATATTAATAAATTACCAGAACTTAACGAAGAATTAAAGAGATTAAAGGAAAGTTTAAAAAGATTAATCGAGGAGAATAATAAGTGAACAACAAACAATGTACGATAGCTAAGCCTGTTTCTTTTGAAGGTAAAGGTTTGCATACAGGAAAGAAAATCAAGGTGACGCTTAAGCCAGCTGTGGCGAATTCGGGAATAAGCTTTACCAGGGTAGACTTAAATAATAGGCTTACGATTAAGACTATAGTGGAAAGCGTGTTGAATCTTCCCCGCAGCCCTCGTAGAACTTCTATTGGAATCGATTGCGCACATGTGCATACAGTTGAACATTTTATGGCTGCTTTATTTTGTAAGGGAATAGATAATCTTTTTGTCGAGATCGATAATGAAGAAATGCCTGGTCTTGACGGAAGCGCAAAAGAATATTTGGATATATTATCCAAAGTGGAATTAAAGGAATTAGATGCGTTAAAGAAAGAGTTTTTGGTAAAAGAACCTGTTTTTGTTGAGGATAAGGATTCGTTCATTGCAGCTTTTCCCAGCAATGAATTAAGAATAAGCTATACTTTAAGCTACAACCATTCTTATTTAAACTGCCAGTATTTAGATTTGGTTGCGACGCCCGAAGCTATTGAGAAAGGAATAATTTCTGCAAGGACTTTTTGTCTTGAAGAAGAGGCTGAAACTTTAAAGCGCAGTGGTCTTGGTAAAGGAGCAGATTACGATAACACTTTGGTGGTTGGAAAAAATGGCGTAATAAAGAATAAGCTACGTTTTGATGACGAATTTGTAAGGCATAAGGTCTTAGATCTTATTGGAGATTTATGCCTTTTTGGTATGGGTATAAAGGCCCATATAGTTGCTTTAAAAAGCGGGCATAATCTCAATATTAAACTTTTGAAGAAATTAAGGAGCCAGCAGGCAAAATATCAGACAAGCGGAGTTGGTTCAGGAGGTCATTTTAGCGTTAAAGAAGGTGATATGTTGAACGTTGAACAGATTCAAGAGATCCTTCCGCATAGAAATCCATTTCTATTTTTGGATAAGGTTACTGAAATCATCCCTGGCAAGAAAGCCGTAGGGATTAAGAATGTAACTATGAACGACTATTTTTTTAAAGGTCATTTTCCGCAGAGACCGGTTATGCCAGGTGTTATCATAGTTGAAGCTATGGCACAGCTGGGAGGCGTTTTGATGCTTTCAGAAACCGGCAATAGGGGCAAATTAGCTTTTTTCATGGCAATAAATAAGGCTAAGTTCCGAAAGCCCGTTGTGCCTGGAGACCAGCTTATTATGGAAGTGGAAGTTGGTAAAATTAAATCCCGCACCGGACAGGTAATAACAAAAGCATACGTTGACGGCAAAGTAGTTGCAGAAGCAGATCTTATGTTTGCACTTGTCGAATAATTGTTATGATTGATAAAACCGCAATAATATCGAAAAAAGCAAAATTAGCTTCTAATATTAGAATAGGGGCTTTTAGCGTTATTGAAGATAATGTTAAGATCGGTTCTAATGTTGAGATAGCAAATCATTGCGTTATAACTGGGAATACTTCCATAGGAGACAATTGTAAGATTTTTACCGGTGCTGTGGTAGGTAGTATTCCTCAGGATCTAAAGTATAAGGGAGAAAAAAGTTTTTTAAATATAGGTAGTGATAATATTATCCGCGAATATGTAACCATTAATCCTGGAACTGAAAAAGGAGGCGCAACTACTATTGGCAATAGTAATCTTTTTATGGCATATTCTCATGTTGCACATGATTGTAAGGTGGGTAGTAATTGTACTATTGCCAATAACGGTACATTAGCCGGACATGTCATTGTTGAGGATAAGGCGGTAATAGGTGGTTTGACTGCAGTGCATCAATTTTGCCGAATAGGGTATCTTTCGATAATTGGCGGATGTTCGAAAGTTGTTCAGGATATAGCGCCTTTTTCTATGTCTGACGGTAATCCTGCAAGAGTTTGCGGTGTTAATTTGATTGGTTTAAGAAGAAATGGTTTCAATAAGCAGGAGATGGATAGTATCAAGAAAGCAATCAAATTATTGTTTTTCTCAGGGCATATAAAAACACAGGCTATAAAACATATAAAAGATAATATTGATTTGTCGGAAAATATTATTCATTTGATAGATTTTGTAGAATCTTCCCAGAGAGGATTATGTCGGTCCAAAAAAGAGAAAGAATCGGTTTAATAGCCGGTAATGGTCGTTTCCCCATACTTTTTGCTGAATCAGCAAAGAACCATAATGTTGATGTTGTTTGTATTGCTGTAAAAAAAGAAACCTCGCCACTGATAAGACAATTCGTAGATAAAATATATTGGTTGGATGTGACCGAGTATTTAAAATTGGTTGATATATTTAAGTTAGACGGGATAAGACGCGTTGTAATGGCGGGTCAGATAAATCCGTTAAGGCTTTTTAGCAAAAAAGCAACGCAGAATAGTCAACTTGCGATTTTTCTAGCATCATTAAAAGATAAAAGAGCAGATTCGGTTTTTGGTGCGATAGCAGATATATTACAGAAAAACAGTATATCTTTAGAAGATTCACGTATGTTTCTTGATGATTATATACCAAAGAAAACAGTATTAACTAAACTTCAGCCTACACAGGCGCAGAAAGATGATATTGATTTTGGTTTTCAAATCGCAAAGACTATAGGTTCTGTGGATATTGGGCAGACCGTGGTTATCAAGAATAAAATTGTGGTTGCTGTTGAGGCAATTGAAGGGACCGATATTACCATAAGGCGAGCGGGCCGTATTGCCGGTAAGGGTTGTGTTGTCGTTAAGACAAACAAACCCAATCAGGATATGCGCTTTGATGTTCCATTAATTGGATTAAGAACGTTAAAAAATCTTATTCGCATAAAAGCAAGTTGTTTAGCTATCGAGTCAGAAAAAACAATAATATTAGATAAGTCTTCCTGTATTGACTTGGCGGATAAGCATTCAATTTCCATAATCGCTTTATAATTAGTGATTAGCCATTCTTTAAGATCCAAATCTCAACAATTAAGCCTGAATAGACAGGCTTTTTTTATAATATGTTAAGAACAATAAAAATAATTTTTGAAGATGAAAATCTGGCAGTATTTGATAAACCTGCGGGTTTAATAATAAATGCCAAGAAAAAAAATCAATCTTGTTTAACCGATATCTTAAATAGGCAGTTTAAGGGTATAAAATATTATCCTTGCCATAGGCTGGATAAGCAGACTTCCGGGTTGATTCTTTATGCTAAAAGTAAGAATATGCGAGATAAACTAATGGATTATTTTAAAAGAAGAGAGGTGAAAAAAAGCTATGTTGCATTTTTGCATGGCTACTTGAAAAACCATTCAATAAAGATAGATGATAAAATAGATGGTAAACAAAGCATTTCAATAGTAAAATTATTAATTCAGAAGAGGAAATTTGCCGTTGTTGAGTTAATTCCTTTGACTGGAAGAAAGAATCAACTCAGGATACATTGTAAACGTATTCATCATCCAATAGTAGGAGAGAGAAAGTTTGTTTTTGCCAAGGACTACGACGTTAAATTCAAAAGACTGGCTCTTCATGCCAATAAATTGTCTTTTAAACACCCGGTAACTAATAAAGATATTAAATTCGAAATTGATTTACCCGATGAGATGAAAAGATTTTTAAAAAATGACTAAAATAAAATGGGGATGCATTTAGAGTTTATACTATTAGGGTTAGTGCAAGGGATAAGTGAGTTTTTTCCTATAAGCAGCTCAGGCCATTTGGTTTTGATTCAAAGAGTTTTTGGTCTCAGCGAGATGCTTATTTTTGATATCGTTGTTCATTTTGCAAGTCTAGTTGCAATAGTGTATGTTTTTAGGAAGAGTTTTTTATCACTTAGCGTAAGAAGATTTTCTTTTTTGATAATTGCCTGTGTGCCCACAGGTATCTCGTATTTTATTTTTAGCCGTTATATCGGTTCTCATTTTAATGATATAAATTATTTATGGTTGTTTTTCTTTATATCGGGAATTGTTATTTATTCTACTAAATTCGTTAGACCACAAAAAAACTTAAGTTTATTTTCTGTAATTGCTATAGGTATAGCTCAGGCAGTTGCTTTGTTTCCTGGGGTTTCGCGTTCAGGGATGACTATTTCTGTAGGTCTTTTGTCTAAGTTGAGTAAAAAAGATGCTGTTGAATTTTCTTTTATGTTGGGGTCGATCGCAATTTTAGGCGCTACGCTTTTAAAATCAAAAGAAATAGTTTCAATTGATTCTTTTTTAGTGGTTCCTACAATCATGGGTTTTTTTGCCAGTCTTTTTTCCAGTATTATTGCTTTAAAGATTATAATACGTTTTGTTGAGAAGTCGAAGTTTCATCTTTTTGGATATTATTGTTGGTTTATGGCTTTGGTGAGTTTAAGTATAAAATTTTGGTTATGATAATGAATGATATATCAAACAGCTTATCTGCTGATAAATGGAAAATGATCGGAATTAATAAACGCGCAGGAATGCTTGTTCCGCTTTTCTGCTTTTATTCGAAAAATAGCCTTGGTATAGGTGATTTTTCCGATCTTAATCTGGTTGTTGATTTTGCTAAACTTTGCGCAAATTCAATTGTTCAGCTTTTACCGATGAACGAGCTGGGAATGAATTTTTGTCCGTATGATTCTTTAAGTTCTTTTGCATTAGAGCCGTCATATATCAGCTTTAGAGATTTATCTGTAAATAAAACTACGGTTATTAACGATTTTATGAATAAACTTTCCCAAGAGATTCCTGTAAGAGGCGAGTATGTAGATTATAAAGTAAAGGATTTGAAGCTGAAGTTTTTAAAGTTGATATTCCAAGAACAGAACGGTATTTTTTCTTCTGATTATAAACTGTTTAAACAAGATTATAAGTATTGGTTAGATGATTTTTGTCTTTTTAAGGTTTTAAAGAATTTTCATAATGGGCTGCCGTGGTATGAATGGCCCCAGCAATTTAAAGATAGGAACCCATCTGCATTGGAGGAATTTAAACAAGAAAATAATACAGATTTAGAGTTTCAGTCATGGCTACAGTGGCAGCTTTATCGACAGTTCAGAAAATGTAAAGAGTATGCCAACAAAAAAGGAGTTTATTTAAAAGGAGATTTACCTATACTTGTTTCGCGTGACAGTGCGGATGTCTGGGCAAAGAGGAGATTTTTTAAACTGTATTTATCTAGCGGTGCTCCTGTTGATATGTATTGCGCTAAAGGACAACGTTGGGGTACGCCTCCTTACAATTGGAAGAATATTTTTGAAGATGATTACCAGATTATAAGAAATAGGCTTATTTATGCCGAGAATTTTTACGATATGATAAGGCTTGATCATGTGGTAGGTTTATTTAGGATATGGAGTATTCCTTTTGATGAGCCTTTGGAAAATGAAGGCATAAATGGTTTTTTTGACCCGGTTGATGAATCATTATGGGCAAAGCAAGGTAGAGATATTTTATCCGCCATGATTTCTTCTACTAAGATGCTTATTTGTGCAGAGGATTTAGGGACCGTGCCTGAAGTTTGTCCGGTGGTTTTAGAAGAATTAGGTATTCCCGGTAATGACGTACAGCGTTGGAAAAAAGATTGGTTAGTCACGCATGATTTTTTAAAACCCGAAAATTACAGGGGAATTGCTGTGTCTATGCTTTCTACACACGATACGACCAATTGGTTTGCCTGGTGGGAATTTGAGGCCGGTACTGTTGACGAGAGGCTCTTTGAAAGGTTATGTATAGAAAAAAACATAGATTTTGTAAATATTAAAGAAAAATTATTTTCTAAAAATCTTTCTGGCAATGGCAGGTTGCGTTGGCAGGATAGGATAGATTCAATAGATAAATTATGCGAATATTTATCAAAGCCCGTTGATGAACTTCATCAGATTGTCGATATGTATCTTAATTCTTTCCGGGAAAAGGAAAAGCTGTTTTCTCAGCTTGGATTGAATATTCCTTACCAGGAAAAATGCTCCCGAGACATAATTACAGCTATCTATAAACAGAATTTGAAAGCGAAATCTATTTTTTGCATCCAAACGATTATTGATATATTATATGTAGGTGCTTTGTTAAAAGATAAGGCTTGCATAAATAGAATCAATACTCCAGGAGTAATAAGTTTGAAAAATTGGTCGTTATTGCTGCCTGTTTCTATTGAAGATTTAATTGCTTCAGATTTAGCGGATACGATTAAAGAAACTGTATTTTCATCAGGAAGAACGTTTTAAAAGAAAGGTTTGTTATGAAAAATACTATCAGAAAACATTTTCTAACTGGTTTATTGGCGGTGGTGCCGTTTTTTTTGACGATATATGTCCTAGTTCTCATATTCCAATTTATCGACGGCCTAACAGGCAGGTTTATCAACACTTATATCAGAAGTCAGCTTGGGTTTTATATCCCCGGCCTTGGTTTGATAGTTTTCTTTGTGTTGATATTTTCTGTTGGTTTTGTGGCTAATATATTTATCGGCAGAAGAATATTTTTATTTTTTGAAAAGTGGTTCAAAAATTTACCTTTTGTTAATAAGATATACCCGGCTTTTAAGCAGATAGTTTCTTTTATGCTGCAACAGAAGGAATCTAAATTCAAGAAAGTTGTTTTAGTTGAGTATCCGAGGAAAGGTATTTGGTCTATAGGTTTTCTTACTAATGAAGATACGCAGAGTTTTCTTGATGAAATAGAGAAGGATTTAGTTTCAATTTTCATACCTAGTTCTCCCGGTCCTTTTACAGGCTATGTTTTGTTTTTTTCTAGAAAAGAATTAAAGTTTTTAGATATTAGTGTTACTGATGCTTTAAAGGTAATTTTTTCAGGAGGTATTATCAGAAAATAATGCAGATTTCTAGTCTGATTAGATCCAGACGTTCAATAAGACGGTTTAAGCATAATACTATTTCTTCCAAGGATTTAAGTTCTATTATCGAAGCTGCTCGCTGGGCACCTTCGGGATTGAATAACCAGCCCTGGAGATTCATAATAATAAAAGATAGGGACAGTTCTAAGAAGATAAGTGAATTTACCAAGTATGCAAGCATTGTTAGAGAAGCAGCTATAAATATAGTCGTATGCTTAAAAATATCTTGTTCTTATGATCGGGAAAAGGATTTAATGGCAGTTGGTGCCTGTATCCAGAATATGCTTTTGCAGGCGCATAGATTAGGAATAGGCTCATGTTGGATAGGAGAAATCTTAAGGAGAAAGAAAGAGCTCTCACGGAGTTTGGATATCAATAAAGATTTAGAAATAATGGCGGTTGTGTCGTTTGGATACCCAAAAGTAAAAGCAAAAAAGGCAGTTAGGTTAAATTCTAAGCGATTGGTAGTTGCCATAAAATAAAACAATTAACTTGACAAAAATATCCGGATTTATATAATAAAATTGAAAGGAATAAAATGAATATAAAAACTATAACGGAAAAAAAACAAGAAGATATAGATAAGAAATTTTTGCCTTTTGGTTTTCAGTTATTGTTGGATCTTTACGATTGTAAGCCTGGCGCTTGTGATGATTTAGATCTTTGCTATAAATATCTTGATGAAATAGTTCCTTATTTAGGCATGGAAAAACAAGCTCCTCCGAATATTTTCAGAAGTGATGAAACACGTTTTCCGGATAAGGCTGGACTTTCCGGGTGGGTTCCTTTGATAGAGAGTTCTATTGTAATACATACATTGACTCCTAAGGATTTTATTTCCGTAGATGTTTATTGTTGCAAGGGGTTTGATACTAATAAAGCAAAGCGTTTTACGAGTAGGTTTTTCCAGCCCAAAAGGATAGATGAACAATATTTAGAAAGAGGGCTTGATTATTATAAGTAGTTTTTGAATAATTAAATTAGTTTACTATACCCAATTCGAGAGGATTGGGTATTTTTTTTAATGTATAAAGATATCAGCGAATAGCAATATCGATTTTAATATCCGTAGGCGCACCTTTTAAGGCAGCTTTATTAATGAATAGTCTTTCTTTTGTTTTTGTTAAATTTATTTCTGGTTTTGATATTACGCTTATAATTTCATTTTTGAATTTATCTGTAGATTTATCGTTATAACTTAGTTTAATTTTTTTATTAAGAAAGTTGAAATCCACGCTAATCAGATTATTTAAGAATATCTTCTTGCAAAGCTTTGGTTTGATTTCTAGACTGCCAAAATTTCCTTTTATGCCGAATATCTCGGTTAATAAAACAAAAATAAACCAGCTCGCCGATCCGGTTAGATAGCTGTATAAGGCTTTTTTCTCTAGATTAAAGTATTCAGGCAAATTAGGGAATATCTTACTTGTTTTATAGTCTGTACTTAATACGTATAGACCATGCAGAATTCCCCATGCTTTTTCATTGAAGGAATTTTTTAATAAAGCATATGCGAATATTACGTTCATATGGCTGAATATAGAACCGTTTTCTTTTTCTCCGTAAGAGAAAGAAAATGCCCTGCCCAAGTCTATTTGCGGATAAATAAAATCCGTGTTTAGTTTATAAGTGCCTGTTTTGTTATGATGGAGGTATTTATCTATAGTTTTAATTACTTTTAATGATTCCTGTCTGCTGGCTAAACCAGTCAAAAGAGGGAAAACCTGTGATTCCAATATTATGTTTATTTTTGAGCCTTTTTTTCCTTCAACCCGTTTGGATTTATTATCGTAGTATCCGTTGAAGATAGATACATTGTTGTTAATTTTCAATAATTCGTTATTCTTTATATGCTTTTTTATCCAGGAGGATTTTCTTATTATATCGTTTATGATTTGTTCAATTGTGATATCAATTTTTGTTCCGGAAACCCTTTCTCGGGTTGCCCAGAGATATTTATCCAGCAGAATATTCTTTTCATGGACACTGGCATAATTTATTGGTTTGGTTATCGTATCAAGCAGTACTATGATTTCTTTTGTCAGTTTTATGGTTTTTATTTTCTTTGATGTATTGATATATTTCAGCAAATTTGCGATTTTCTCAAGATTATATGCATAAAAGCTTGAAAATGTAACGCTTTCGCCTTTTTCTGGGGCCATATCCAGTCCATCATTCCAATCGGCATCTTCAAGTTTGATGTTATTGTGTTTTCCGACATTAAAAAATTGGACTAAATGCTGCAGTAGGATATGCTCTAAAAGAGTTGCTTTATGTACCGAATTTTTATTGTTGAGAAGTTTTTTCTTAATATTTGGATTAGGGTTTATTAGCTTTGCTCTTTTTGATATGCCATCGTTTAAATAGGATATTTGGGAGAAAAGTATTTCTGTATCGTCTGTGTAATTCAGATAAAGCAGAAGAGTAAAAAACGGCCAAACTCCATGATCCATCCAGACTCTTGGAATAGAATTACGGTCGCTGATGAAGGTTGTATTATCTTCAGCGATTATGGTTGCATTGGTTCCATCAATTCTTATCCCGCTAAGACTATTCGTAATAAATTTACGCAGATTATTTTTTTTGCCGGAATCATTGATAATTAACGTTAGATAGTCTTGCCATATGTCACGCCAGCCTCTATTGCCTTTGCCATAGTCAAAATGCGGCAGGAAGGAACAGCCGAAAATTTTTCTTAATACCGGCTGAATATTCACCCATTTTAGCCAGTTATTTATATTTTTTTCTCCCAGATCGAATTTGATGTTGGAAAGATTTCTCCAGTATTTCTTATTTTTTTCTAATGCAGAATTTACTTTATTTAAGTTATTATATTTTTTGGCGATTTTGCTTAAAGAGGGATTTTTTTCGTTTATACCCAGCAGGAGTATATATGTTTTGTTTTGAAGAGGGGGAATGGTTGTTGTTTGAAATCTTAATGAGCCAATAATTTCTTTGCCGTGAATATTATTTACCTTGGGTATGAAATTATCAAGAACTGCTTCGGGCGCTTCTAGATCTCCATTTTTTCCAATAAAGCTTTCAAGGTCACAAATTATATGTTTTGGGTTATTCCCGTTTGCATCAAAGCCAAAGCAAAAATAAGAAGTTTTATTTATACTATGGCCCCTTTCGTTAAATACCATGGTTGGTTTCAGCACTACACCGGATTTTTTCAGATAGGCGCGATTTAATAAGCTGGTTACGTGTCTGTGGTCGCGGATATTCTCTGCGCTTTTGCCATATAGAGGAATTGCGCTGGTTGCGGTTATAGTCATTTTCTTTTTTGTGATATTTGTAAGTTTAACCAGCATTATCTCAAGAGTTTCATTCCCGGCAGGAACAAAGTTGGTGATTTCCGACTGGAGACCAATTTTTTTGTTTACGATTTTGATTTTGTGCCATAAAAGTCCTGCTTCTAAAGTTTTTTTATCGAATTTTTTATCAGGCAGACTGGAAACGCCGCTAGCTGACCAGGATATTTTTCTGTTATTTATATGTATCCAGAAATTCCGGCTGAATTTAGTGTTTTTTATGTCTGGTATTGTAATCGGAGGCAGGAGGAATTTGTCGTTAGAGATTTTTATGTCGCCTTTTAGCTGGGCAGTTATAGAACTTTTTATGCCTTTTTGGTTTGCAAGAGGAAAATATGTTTCTTGAAAATTGGAAAGGTCAACGCAGCTAAATGTACCATTGTTATTGATAAATTTGCATAACTTATTGTTCATTGGGTATTTAGTATAAATCAATTATATAAGCTTGGCAAGGTTTAATTTATCGCTTTTTTGAAAATTATTTTGTGTTAGTAGAATAAAGAAGTATAATAGCTAGTTAAAGGAGGTACCTGGTTATGATTGATTTAATGGCTTTGTTGTTGGTAAGCTTTTATGCGATTATGGGCATCAAAAAGGGTTTTTTAAGGCTTTTTGTTGAATTGGTTGGTTTAAGCGTAGCGCTTACAGTATGTTATTTTTTTTATAAGTCCGGTCATAATCCTTTGAAGACATTTTTCTTGCTGGTAGTTTTAAGTATAGTTTTACCTCTTATTGCTCGTTTTCTATTGGTAGGTTTTAAGCGGAAAAAGGAACAGCATCATTCATCTTTGAGCGTTTTTTCAGGTAGCATTTTAGGTATTGCCTGGGCAGTCGTGGTGATTTTTCTATTCTTTTTTATAGTTGATATCGTGCCTAGAAGTTTGCCTTATGCCGAGGAGGTACATTATTTAATCGAAGACTCAAGGTCTTATAAGATTTATCTTGATAATTCTCCGCTGGAGGGCAATACCCTGCTTAAGAAAATTAGATACGCAGGGCAGTTAATGGCGGATAAGGAGTTGATCAGTGTTCTTAAAGACGCAGATGAATTAAAGGCTGTTTTTAATAATAAAAAAGTCCAGGCAATTGCTAACGATAAGGAGCTGACACAGGCGATAGAGAAAAAAGATATCGTTAAGATTTTGTCTAGTCCTAAAATTATCGATTTTTTGCAGGATGGTTATCTGATGGAGCGTTTTATGGAGGTTGATTTAGAGGATATAATTAATGAACGATCTCAATGAGCGGTAATTTAAATAAATATAATAAACAACAGCTTCAGGCAATTACCCATAAAGATGGCCCTTGTTTGATTATTGCTGGTGCTGGCACAGGTAAGACAACTGTTATTACCGAAAGGATTGCCTGGCTTATTTCAGAGGGTTTAGCTAAAACAGATGAGATTTTAGCCCTTACTTTTACCGATAAGGCTGCTTTGCAGATGCTTGAGCGTGTTGATGTATTAGTTCCCTATGGTTATGTAGATATTTGGATTTCTACGTTTCATGCGTTTGGGGATAGAGTTTTGAGGGATAATGCGTTAGCGGGAGGATTTAATCCTGATTTTAAGGTAATGACTAGGGCTGAAAGCGCAGTTTTCTTCAGAGAACATCTATCGGAATTTGACCTTAAATATTTCAAGCCGTTGGCAGACCCCACGCGTTTTATCGATGCTTTGATTTCTTTTTTCTCAAGGGCCAAAGATGAGGATATCTCTACACAGGATTATTTTGATTTTGTAAAACTTTTGACTGTTAGGCTGGAGTCTTCGCCTTATGACGAGGCTTTAAAAGAGGAGTTACTTTTGCATTCCGAGCTTTCTAAAGCGTATGCAAAATATCAAGAGCTTATTAAAGATAATGGTGTTATTGATTTTGGCAATCAGTTTTATATGGCTCTTAATCTTTTTAGGGAGCACCCGCGGGTTTTAAAAAAATACCAGGATCAATTTAAATATATTTTAGTAGATGAGTTTCAGGATACTAATTTTGCGCAGTTTCAGATAGTTAAGCTTCTTTCGGGTGAGAAGAAAAATATAGTCGTTGTTGCCGATGACGATCAGTGCATATACCGATGGAGAGGAGCTGCATACAGTAATGTTTTGAATTTTATCGATGTTTTTCCCAAAACAAAAAAGATTAGCCTGATTAAAAATTATCGTTCCAATCAGAAGATATTGGATACCGCTTATAGACTAATTCAATTTAACAATCCCGAACGGTTTGAAGTAAAAAGCGGCATAGACAAAAAACTTGTAGCTTTTACTGAAGGAGGAAGCGCGCCGAATTACCGTCATTTTGATTCAGTTAATGAGGAGGCAGATTGGATTGCCGACAATATTAAAGAAAAAGTCGCATTAAAAGAATTTAAATATGGTGATTTTGCAATTCTTGTTAGGTCAAATTCTGATGCCCAGCCATTTTTGCAGGCATTGAACATGTTAGGCATACCTTGGCAATTTAGCGGCGCACAGGGTTTATACGGAAGAAATGAAATAAAGCTTTGTTTGCATTTTTTAAGGGCTGTGGCCAATCCTTTTCAGTCGTTGAGTCTATTTTATCTTGCCAGCAGTCATATATATAATCTTAAAATAGTTGATTTAACCCGTTGCATGCATTATTCCAAAAGAAGCAACAGGGCTCTTTATGAAATATTCAAACATATTGATTCTATATCTGAGCTTAAGGATTTAAGTTCGGAATTTATGGATAAGGTCACGAGTTTTATCAATGAATTGGACACGTTTATTAGTTTATCACGTGATGAATCTGTTGGCAGGCTTTTGTATTCGTTCTTAACGAACAGCGGATGGCTGAAGAGACTTACCAGCGATATTAATTCGCAGAATGAAGAGATTATTCAGAATATCGCTAAATTCTTTAATATCGTACGTAATTTTGAGCTTGTTGCTAAAGAATCTCGTGTGTTGAATTTTGTAAGTTATATAGATTTATTGATAGAATCCGGAGACGATCCGAAGACTGCCCAGACAGATATTAATGATGATTTGGTTAATGTTTTGACAATTCATAAGGCGAAAGGTTTGGAATTTCGGGTAGTTTTTTTAGTTAGTTTGGTTAATGGTAAATTCCCCGTCCGCCACAGGAAAGAGTCAATCGAATTACCTTTTGAGCTTGTAAAAGAAGTTTTGCCTAAGGGAGATTTTCATCTTCAGGAGGAGAGAAGATTGTTTTATGTTGGGCTTACTCGTGCAAAAGAGTATTTGTATTTAACTTCTGCCGATGATTACGGCGGTAAGCAGTCCAGGCGCTTAAGTCAGTTTGTTATCGAGGCTTTGGGTTCTGTCGATATATCAAAAGATAAGAAGACGCGAAGTTCGATTGAAGCTATAAATCGATTTGCAAGTTTTGAGCAAAAGCCCCAAAGCGTTAATAAAAAAATCAAAAAGGAGAGTTTGCTCGCTTTAAGTTTTTATCAGATAGATGATTATCTTACCTGTCCATTAAAATATAAGTATATCCATGTTTTGAGAGTTCCAATTTTAGAACATCATACGGTTATATACGGAAGGGCAATGCACAATGCAGTTACAGCATACTTTCAACGTAAAGCTTCAGGAAGAAAAATGACCCAGGAAGAGCTTATTGATTTCTTTGTCCAAAGTTTTGAAGCAAAAGGTTTTTTAGATCAAAAACATCAGATTCAGCGTTTTGAGATCGGCAAGAAAGCCTTGTTTGATTTCTTTATAAGAGAAGAAAGATTAAACAAAACACCTCTTTTTATAGAAAAAGATTTTTCTTTTGTATACGAGAACAATAAAATTATAGGCCGTTTCGACAGGGTAGATAAAGAAGCGGATGGTATTATAATTATGGATTATAAAACCTCAGAGTTGAAAAAACAAAAGGATGTAGATAAGCGTACTAAGGAGAGCATGCAGCTTGTGTTATATTCTATGGCCTACGATAAGATATTTGGTATAAAGCCGGTTAGGGTGCAGCTTTATTTTCTAGAGTCGGGTCTAATCGGAACGCATATCGTAACAGAAAAAGATATTGAAAGATTAAAAAATAAAATAAATCAAGTTTCTCAGGGTATAAGAAACGCATTCTTCAAAGCTCAGCCAGGGTTTATGGCCTGTAATTATTGCGCTTACAATTCTATTTGTGGCGATTCAGCAAAGAAGTGATAATGAAGTATAAGGATTATGTTTTAGCTAATTCTGCGTTCTTTATTATTAGCTGTTGGTATAACCGTTTGATAAGCTTAATCTTTTGACTTTTTTTTGATATATAAATCCCGTTGAACAAAAACTTGACTTGATTTAATAATGATAGTATACTATCAACGCAATTAAGGAGGATAAAGCTAGTGATTTCAAAAGACAAAAAACAACAACTGATTAACGATTTTAAAACACATACCAGAGATACTGGTTCTGCAGAGGTTCAGATAGCAATTCTGACCGAAAGAATCAATTCTTTAAGTGAGCATTTTAAAGAGCACAAAAAAGATCACCATTCTCGTCGTGGGCTCTTGACAATGGTTGGCAAGCGCCGACGTCTACTCGATTATCTTAAAAAAATCGACCTTAAGAAATATCAGGATCTCATCCAAAAACTAAATCTCAGAAAGTAGCTTTTAATGAAACCTTTAGAATTTAAGTTAAATTTTGGTAATAAAGAATTAATTATTGAAACCGGCAAGATTGCCAAACAGGCAAATGGAGCCGTAACTGTAACTTGTGGTGGTACAGTTGTTTTGGTTACCGTATGTATGTCAAAAGAACCTAAAGAAGGTATAGATTTCTTTCCTTTGACAGTTGAATACCAGGAAAAGACTTACGCTGCAGGTAGAATTCCTGGAGGATTTTTCAAACGTGAGGGAAGGCCATCAGAAGGCGAAATTCTTACAGCCCGTCTTATAGATAGGCCCATAAGGCCTTTGTTTCCTAAAGGGTTTAGGAATGATGTGCAGATTATGGCAATAGTTCTATCAAGCGATGGACAGAATGACCCAGATGTCTTGGCGATTGTCGGCGCTTCAACTGCTTTAAGCATTTCTGAAATTCCTTTTAACGGTCCTTTGGGCGCTTGTCGCGTGTGCCTTATTGATGATAATTTTGTAATCAACCCAATTTATTCTGATAGAGAAAAGAGCCTGCTTGATTTGGTGGTTGTTGGAGCTGGCAATGGGCCGATTATGCTTGAATCACGCAGTAATGAGATTTCGGAAGAAAAGTATTTTGAGGCTATAAAATTTGGCTATGAAAAGCTTCAGGAACTGATTAAGTTACAGGAGGATATTGTCAAACAATGCGGTAAGAAGAAGATAGAACCTAAATTGAAATCAATAGATGAAACCGTATTGAATAAAGTTAAGGAGCTTGCTTTAGATAGACTTCAGGGTATTATGCAGCTTCCTGATAAGGAGCAAAGGGAAGAGGCGCTGGATTCATTGAATAAAGATATACAAGAAAAGCTGCTTTCTGAAGAGGTAACAGTGCAGATGATTAAAGAAAGCGTGGTTGAGCTTGAGAAGCAAGAGGTAAGAAAGTATATCTTGAAAGATAAAAAAAGAATCGATGGTAGAAGCCAAAAAGACATAAGACCGATAAGCGGCGAAGTGGGATTATTGCCTAGAACGCACGGTTCTGGTTTGTTTACAAGAGGCCAGACACAGAGCCTTTCTGTTACTACTTTAGGAACTGGTGAGGATGAGCAGATGATAGAGGCTTTAGAAGGTGAAAGCTATAAGTCTTTTATGCTGCATTATAATTTTCCTCCTTTTAGCGTGGGTGAGACTAGACCGGTAAGAGGTCCTGGAAGGCGCGAAATTGGCCATGGAGCCTTAGCAGGTAAAGCATTAAAAGCGGTTATGCCTTCTAAAGAGCAGTTTCCCTATACGGTGCGTGTTGTCTCTGAGATTCTTGAGTCTAATGGATCTTCTAGTATGGCTACGGTTTGCGCAGCAACACTTTCTTTGATGGATGCGGGCGTACCCATAAAAGAACCGGTAGCAGGTATTGCCATTGGTTTAGTAAAAGAAGGCGATAATTACGTAATATTAAATGATATTAATGGTCTTGAAGATCATTTTGGCGATATGGATTTTAAAGTTGCCGGAACTAAAAACGGAATTACTACTTTACAGATGGATTTAAAAATCGGTGGACTTAAAATAGAACTTTTCGAAGAAGCTTTAGAAATAGCCAAGCAATCTAGAATATCGATTCTAGATAAAATAAAGGCAATAATTCCAGAGTCACGTAAGGAGTTGTCGGTTTTTGCTCCTAGAATAGTAAATCTAAAGGTAAGTCCGGATAAGATTGGAGAAGTAATTGGTCCCGGCGGTAAAACCATAAAGAAGATTATTGCTCAAACCGGAGTTACTATTGATATTGAAGATGACGGAACGGTTTTAGTTGCCTCAAGTGAAGAATCAGCTATGAAAAAGGCGATTTCTATAATAGAATCACTCACTAAAGAGGTTCAGTCTGGCGAAGTCTATGATGCCGTGGTAAAGAAAGTTACAAATTTTGGTGCTTTTTGTGAGATACTGCCTGGAAAAGAAGGTCTTGTCCATGTATCCGAATTGGCCGATCATTACGTCAAGGATGTTGCCAGCGAAGTGAAGGTGGGAGATAAGTTTAAAGTAAAGGTTATTGAGATAGACGATTTAGGCCGGATCAATCTAAGCAAGAAGCAAATAGAACAGTAATGAAGAAGAAGTACCTTGATGAGATCAAGGCAGTAATTATTTTTTCTTTGGGTTTGTTTTTATTGATTAGTCTCACTTCTTACAATCCTCTCGATTTATCATTTAATACATCAACTCCAAATAAACCTGCAGAAAATCTTTGCGGTTTAGTTGGCGCATGGATAGGTTTAAGCCTGTTTTTTTTATTAGGCTGGGCTGCTTTTATTGTTCCAATAATAGTTTTTATCTGGGCGGTGAAAAAGTTTAAGGGTGACGAGACGAATCTTTACGGATTGCGTATTTTTGGTCTTGTCGGAGTGTTCCTTACATTTAGCGCTATATTAAGTATTACCGGTCCGGCTGCAGATGTTTTGCGTTTTAAGCGAGGCGGGTTCTTAGGGGTTATTGTCGGAGATTTCTTACTTAAGTATTTTAAGATTACCGGCAGTTACGTAGTGCTTATTACGTTAGGCGTTTTGTTTTTTGTTCTTTTTGCTGAATTTATGGTTTCAAATCTCTTAATTAAAATTTTGAATTTTATAAAAAATATATTTTCTAATTTTAATCTGCCTGAAATTTTCAAGAGAATAAAGGTTAAGAGACCATCTTTACCAAAGAAAGAAAAACCAATTCTCAAGAAATCGATTATAGAAGAAAAGCCTGTTAAGCAAAAAGAAGAGGCTTTTAAAAGAGATGTTCATCCGCAGATTAAGGTAAAGACCGAATCGGATATAAAAAAAGAACCGCTTCGTGAAGCAGTCAGGCCTATAATGATCGGTGATTATAAACTTCCTTCAATAGATCTTTTGGAGGATGCGCCCAGTCTTAGTTCGCGTCAGATTAAGGAAGATTTGACCACTAGCGCTAAAATATTAGAGGAAACCCTTGAGGATTTTGGAATTATTGCTAAGGTAACCAATATTGAAAAAGGTCCGGTAATAACTCGTTATGAACTTGAGCCTGCTCCAGGGGTAAAGGTTCAAAAAATTACCAGTTTATCTGATGATATTGCTTTGACAATGAAGGCTCAATCTGTAAGGATTGTTGCTCCTATTCCAGGAAAAGGAAGAGTGGGGGTTGAGGTGCCTAATAGTCAATCTGCGCTGGTTTATTTAAAAGATGTATTAAACAGTAAGGTTTTTTTTGGTTCATCTTCAAAGCTTGCGCTTGCTTTGGGAAAAGATATTACCGGTGCACCTGTTGTAGCCGCTTTAGATGATATGCCGCATTTGTTGATTGCCGGCACTACCGGTTCAGGTAAAACTGTATGTGTAAATTCTTTAATTATGTCATTATTATATAAGTTAAGTCCTAACGAATTAAAGTTTATTATGATTGATCCTAAGATGGTAGAGCTTGCTTGTTATAACGGTTTGGCACATCTATTATGTCCGGTAATAACCGATACAAAGAAAGTTTCCGCTGCTTTGAATTGGCTGGTTTCAGAAATGGAAAATCGTTATAACTTGTTGGCTAATGCCGGTGCAAGAAATATCGACGCCTACAATAAAAAAGGCGAGAATATGCCTTATATAGTGGTTATTATTGACGAGTTGGCAGATCTTATGATGGCGGCTGCTAATCAAATAGAGGCAGCTATTACTCGCTTAGCGCAGTTATCTAGAGCAGTAGGAATACATTTGATTTTAGCTACGCAGCGTCCGTCGGTTGATGTTATAACAGGTGTTATCAAGGCTAATTTTCCGGCAAGGGTATCATTTAAGGTTGCTTCAAAAGTCGATTCGCGCACTGTTTTAGATGCAAATGGTGCGGATAAATTATTAGGTAGAGGAGATATGTTATTTTTAAAGCCTGGCGATGCAAAATTGACCCGCGCCCAGGCGAGTTACGTTCAGGATAAAGAAATAGAACGCGTTACTGATTTTATCCGTGAGCAGGTAAAACCTGCTTATCAAGAAGATATTTTTAATGGCGCTAGTACAAAGTCTTCTTTTAATAACGCGGAGAAAGATGAGATTTTTGACGAAGCGGTGAGAACGGTAATGGAAAGCAATCAGGCTTCAGTTTCTATTTTGCAAAGGCGTTTACGTTTAGGATATACAAGGGCAGCCAGGCTTATAGACAGTATGGAAGCCGAAGGATTGGTAGGCCCATATGAAGGTAGTAAACCCCGTAAGATTTTGGTAGACAGAGAAGAATGGCTTGTAAAATATAAACAGAATACTTAAAAGGTAAAATTCAATGGCGGTAGGAAAACTTTTAAAAAAGCTTAGAGAAGAAAAAGGCGTTGATCTGGAACAGATCCATAAGAAAACCAAACTGCATTATAACATTATTAATGCGTTAGAAGATGACCGGCTGCAGAATATAAATGCTACTTATGTAAAAGGTTTTATTAAAATATACTGCCGCGCTTTAGAAATTGACGATAAAGAATATATCAAGGCGTATCAGCAGAGTCTTTCTAGGGCTTCCCAGAAAGATAAAGAAAAAGACAAAGAAAAAGCAGTTTTAAACCAGAAACCTGTAGACAAGGTGAGGTTTTATTTCAAGAAGCCGTTTAGTCTTAAAAGATTCATAGTAAAATTATCTATTCTGGCTACGGTCATATTGTGTTTTTGGTTAGTAGTTTCTTTTATTTCTTTTTTAGGGCGTAAGATATTTTCTTCACGTTCCAAACCTAAAACAAAGACCGAAGCAGTTAAAGAAAAAGTTAATGTTTCTTTGCCTGTAAAAAAAGTCGATTCATCTAAACAGAGCTCTTCTTATTCTCAGTATCCGGTTAATATAACTCTTGACGTTAAGGGAAAAATCTGGGTTTCTGTAAAAGTTGATGGTAAGACAGTAAAACACGGTGCATTATCAAAAGGTGCTTCCGAAACATGGCGTGCTAAAAAAGAGATACTTTTAACAGTTAATAATGCCGGTTATGTGGATTTAGAGTTTAACGGCCAGAAATTTTCCCCTTTGGGCAAGAAAGGCCAAGCATATAAAAACGTTCAGATAACGCCTTCTGGCATATCCATTCCCAATCAATAAATTTTGAATGTCCAAGCAGTTTAATTTAATAAGTTTGGGTTGTCCAAGAAACCTCGCCGATTCCGAGCTTATTATTTCCCGATTAGTTAATAAAGGTTTTGTATTTTCAAACAATGACTCTTCGCGTATTGTTTTTGTCAATACTTGCGGTTTTATTGATCAGGCAAAAAAAGAATCAATAGAAGCGATTTTAGACCTTTTGGAGCTTAAAAAAAGTAAAAAGATCGATAAATTGATTGTTTTTGGTTGTTTGGTACAGAGATATGCTAGGGAATTAATCGGCGCTTTAAAAGGGGTAGATGCATTCATGGGGGTTTTATCTTTAGACGAAAAAAGAGTTTCAACAAGATGTTTTCTTACTCCTTCTCATTATGGGTATGTTAAAATCTGCGAAGGTTGTAATAATAATTGCAGTTATTGCGCGATTCCAAAGATTAAAGGCAGATTAAAAAGCCGCAAAAAAGAATCAATTGTAAGTCAAGTTAGGGCCCTTAATAGGACAGGTTTGAAAGAACTAATTCTTATTGGTCAGGACACAACTTCTTACGGGGTAGATTTTAAGAAAGATTATAATTTAGCAAGCTTATTAAGAGAAATTTATAGGGCAGGGAAGAATATTTCTTGGATTAGGCTTTTGTATCTTCATCCCGAATACATAAACAATTCATTGATTGAAGAGATAGCAAATAATCCAAAAGTTTGCAAATATATTGATTTGCCCATCCAGCACATTAATGATAGAATATTGAGAAAAATGAATAGACCTAATAATAGATTGGGGATAGAAAAGCTTATTGGCAAGATCCGTAGAAGAATTAAAAATGTTGCTATCAGAACTTCATTGATAGTAGGTTTTCCTGGAGAATCAAAAAGTGAGTTTAAGGAACTTCTTGCATTTGTGCGCGATATGAAATTTGAAAAATTAGGTGTATTTATTTATTCCAGAGAGGAAAATACCTTGGCTTACGCGATAAAACCGCAGGTTGAGGCGCGTATCAAGAAAGAACGTTTTGCAAAAATTATGCAGCTACAGCAGGGAATTTCCGCAGAACTTAATAAAGAGTTTGTCAGTAAGAACGTAAAGGTTTTAATTGATGAAATAGGCAGCTCTTATTTTTTAGCAAGAACGCAGTATGATGCCCCTGATATCGACGGTAACGTTTTTATAAAAACCAATAAGAAACTTCAAACTGGAGATTTTGTAAGTTGTAAGATTGTAGATTCATACGAATACGATTTGTTAGGAGAATATTAATGAATCTTGCCAATAAAATTACTGTTTCCAGGGTATTGTTGACTTTTGTTTTTATGTACTTTTTATTTTTGGAAGGTTTAATTTTTAAGATTGTTGCTTTTTTTGTTTTTTCGTTTGCCGCATTGAGTGATCTGCTTGACGGTTGGATTGCAAAAACAAGAAACCAAGCCAGCGATTTCGGTAAAATAATGGATCCGATAGCAGATAAAGTGCTGACACTTTCAGCTTTTTTAAGTTTTGTGCAATTGCAGCTTATTCCTGCCTGGATGGTCGTGATTATTATTTTTAGGGAGTTTATTATTACAAGTTTAAGGCTTTTTGCTTTAAGTAAAGGTAAAGTCTTGTCAGCTGCCAGATCCGGTAAACACAAGACAGTATCCCAAATGGTGAGCATATTTTTGATTTTAGGTTTTATTATACTTAAAGATATGTTCAAGGATACCAGTTTCTGGAACGGGTTAGGTGAAAATCTTTATTTTATTTCTGTCTATGTCGTTATGTTTATTACAGTTATTTTGACTTTGATTTCAGGTATCTCTTATCTTTGGAATAATAGAAATATTATAATACGATTATGATAAATTATTTGATAAAATTGATAACTACTTTTTTTTATATCGGTTATATTCCTTATGTTTCCGGGACAATTGGCAGTCTTGCCGGAATAGCCGTTTACTATTTTATATATAATAGCTTTTTTGTTTATTTATCGGTTTTAATATTTTTTCTTATTTTGGGTTTTGCTTTAAGCGGTAAGGCAGAAAGAATCTTTGGGAAAAAAGACCCGCGTTTTGTAGTTATTGATGAAGTCTGTGGGATGCTTATTTGTCTATGGGGTTTAGAATTTGAACTGCGTACAATTGCGGTTAGCTTTATTTTATTCAGGATTTTTGATGTATTAAAACCGTTTCCTATTAAAAGATTTCAGGATATAAAGGGAAGCTTTGGTATCATGTTTGATGATTTAGTTGCAAGTATCTATACGATAATCTGTGCTCAGATTGTTTTTAAGTTTATTTCGTAGAGTTCTTCATAGACAGGACCACCTTTAGTGAGCGTGCTCTTTAAAAGAGTAATTTTATCTACGAACATTTCTTGATTGAATTCATTTATCGCAGCAACCGCACTTTTATTTAATTCATTTCTATTCTTAATTCTGGCAATTGTGATGTGCGCTTTAAAGGGCCGATTTTCATTGTCAAACCCAAATTTTGACAAAACTGAATTTAGTTTTTCAACTAGCGAGTTGATTTCTTTACTGTTTTTAATTCCTATCCATAATATCTTAGGCGAAGAGTTATTCGGAAAAAAACCTATTTTAGATAGTGTGATTTTAAACATGTGAAAATTCTCAGCAGTTAAAGATAATGCTCTTTTGATTGTTGGGGTTTGTTTATTGCTTATTTCACCAAGAAACTTTAAAGTTAAATGGATGTTTTCGGGATGTACGAATTTTATGTTTGGGTTGGTTTTTTTTAATTTTTGTTGGATTTCTTTTATTGCGGAAGTTACTCGGTTTTCTAATTTAATAGCAATAAAGCTTCGCATAGTTCTATTTTTTTAGATCTTCATATAAAAGTTCAAGTGCCTTAAGGCAACTTTGTTTTCTTATTGATTCTCTTGCGCCATTAAAAGAGAATTTATTGCACTGGAGTTTATAATTATTGGCCAAAGCGATATAAACAGTACCTAATTTTTTATTTTTTGTTGCACCGGTTGGCCCGGCAATTCCGGTTATGGAAAGAGAAATATCAGTTTTTGCGATTTTTCTGATGTTTTTTGCCATAAGCAGGGCGGTCTGTTTTGAAACAGCTCCATATTTTTCGATTGTTGATTTGTTGATTTTTAGTAGTTTTGTTTTTGAGTTGTTGCTGTAGGTTACTAAGCCCAGAATAAAATAATGGGAACTTCCCGATAGGGAGGTCATAATCGTGGCTAGCATTCCGCCAGTGCAGGATTCAGCCAAGGAGATGGTTTTGTTTTTGTTTATCAGTAAGTTATGGATTGTATTTATTTTAGTTTTCATGCATATAAATAAGTGTATTATTAAGTCAATTATATGTATTTTGACGCCTATTGACAAGGTATAATTTTATGGTATACTTTTATCTAGATTTAATCTTCAGGGCATGGTGAAATTCCTGACCGGCGGTTGTAGCCCGCGAGTCTTATAAAAAGACAGATCTGGTTGATTCCAGAGCCGATGGTAAAGTCCAGATGAAAGAAGATGAATTCTTTATGCCCGAAGATTGTCTTCGGGATTTTTTTTACAAAATTAAAAACATGTTTAATTCTATAACAGAGATATTGGAAGATATAAAAAATGGCCGCATGGTTATTGTTGTCGATGATGAAGCCAGAGAAAACGAAGGTGATCTTGTTATGGCTTCTTCGTTTGCCGCAGCCGAGAGTATAAATTTTATGGCTAAATATGGCCGTGGGCTTATTTGTATTTCTTTGGATGAAGATAGATTAAAACAGTTAGATATTGGGCCGATGGCCGAGATGAGCGATAAGAAAAAAGATAAGTTTTCCACAGCCTGGATGCTTTCTGTAGATTCTGCATCAGGAATCACTACAGGTATTTCTGCTTATGACCGAGCATATACAATAAAGGTGCTTATTGATTCAGATTCAAAACCCGAAGATTTGATTCGTCCAGGACATTTATTTCCTCTTTGTGCTAAGAAAGGCGGGGTATTGGTAAGGGCGGGTCATACCGAAGCTGCAATTGACCTGGCAAGACTCGCTGGGCTTTTTCCTTCAGGTGTAATTTGCGAGATAATGAATGAAGACGGTTCGATGAGCAGAACCGATGATTTAAAAAACTTTGCTAAAAAACACGGCCTTAAGATTTGTAGTATAGCTGATCTTATAAAATACAGAAGAGAACAAGAGATACTTATTAAACGTGTTACAGAAACTATGCTTCCTACTTCTTTTGGAGATTTTAAATTGGTAGGGTATGAATCTTTGATAGATTCTCAGCATCATTTGGCTTTAATTATGGGGGATTTATCAAAAGTTGATTTAGAAAAAGAATCTATTCTTGTAAGGGTGCATTCTGAGTGTTTAACCGGAGACGTATTCGCTTCCAAAAGATGCGATTGTGGAGAACAATTGCAGAATTCCCTGCGTATGATTAAAGAAGAAGGCCGGGGTATAGTTTTATATATGAGACAGGAAGGACGCGGGATAGGCCTTGCGAATAAATTGATGGCATATCATTTGCAAGATAAAGGTTATGATACCGTGCAGGCCAATGAAGCATTGGGTTTTCCTGCTGATTTAAGAGACTATGGAATAGGAGCTCAAATTCTTGTTAATCTTGGAGTTAAGAAAATTAGACTTTTAACCAATAATCCGCGTAAGATAATTGGCTTAGAAGGCTATGGTTTAAAAGTTGAAGAAAGAATTCCCATAAAAGGAACTATACATTCAAGCAATGAGTTTTATTTAAAGACAAAAAAAGAAAAATTAGGGCATCTTTTCTAAAAAAGGAGGTCATATGAAAAGAGTTTTACAGGGTGATTTGATAGCTAAGGGTAAAAAGATCGCTATTGTTGTTTCTCGTTTTAATGATTTTATTACCCAGAAATTGCTCGACGGTTGCGTCGATACATTAACCAGGCACGGCATATCAGAAACTGACATTGAGGTTGCTTGGGTACCGGGTGCATTTGAGATTCCGCAGGTTGCTTCATTGATTGCAAAAAGTAAAAAGGCAGATGCAGTTATCTGTTTAGGTGCTATAATAAGGGGAGCAACACCTCATTTTGACTATGTGGCAAGCGAAGCAGCAAAAGGGATTTCCAAGATAGCTTTAGATTCTGCAATACCAGTTACTTTCGGAGTTGTTACAGCTGATAATCTGGAACAGGCCATAGAACGCTGCGGGACAAAAGAAGGTAATAAAGGCAAAGATGCGGCAGTTAATGCAATCGAAATGATAAATTTGCTTAAAAAGATAAGATAATTTATAGAAATTGAATTTATTCAATGAGAAAACGCACTCTTTCTAGAGAAAACGCCCTGAAGATTCTTTATCAGATGGACGTAGTTTATAAAGAAGAACAGGATATCGATCAAATTGTTAATAATTTTTTCGATGAGCAGGATATTATCGATAAAAGAATTAAGGATTTTGCCTATAAGTTAGTAATGGGTGTTAAAGATAATCTTGCATTGATCGATAAGAAGATTAGCGATTATGCCGCGAATTGGGAGCTTGACAGGATGGCTGTGATCGATAAAAATATCTTACGGATTGGTTGTTTTGAGTTGATGTTCTTAGACGATATCCCAATTAAAGTTGCTATAAACGAAGCTGTTGAAATAGCAAAGAAATATTCTGGGGCAGAATCTAGCAAGTTCGTTAACGGGATTCTCGACAGGATAAAATCAGAGCGTTTAAATTCAAAAACCACCGCTTCATAATTTCTCGTTATTATTTATGAAATACGCAGACTTGCATCTGCATACTTATTTTTCAGACGGCACATATAGTGTCGAAGAGCTCTTGGAACAAGCGCTTAAGAACGATCTTTCCTGTATTGCCATAACCGACCACGATACGATAGACGGATACAGTTATTTCAAGAAAAACTTATCTAAATTTCCTTTGGAGGTAATTTGTGGAATTGAGCTTACCTGCGATATGAACGGAAAAGAGGTTCATATTTTAGGTTATTTTATTGACGATAAAAACATTATTTTAACCAAAACTCTCGATAAAATTAAAAAGGATCGTAAAAAACGTATTCATGAAATGGTCTTTAAACTAAAAAGTTTAGGCGTTGGTCTTGATTCTAAAGATGTGTTTGACCTGGCGGAAAAAGGAGTTGTAGGAAGATTACATCTTGCCAGAGTTATGGTAGAGAAAGGTTATTGTAGCTCGACAAAAGAAGCTTTTTTTAAATATATAGGAGATGAATCTCCGGCATATGTGAATAGGTTCTTATTAACGCCCGAGAAAGCTGTTGAATTGATTACGCAGGCAAAAGGAATTCCTGTGTTAGCGCATCCTTATATGTTGCATAAGAATGGATCTGTGGGTGCGCTTATTGACGCCGGTATCAAAGGGATAGAAGTTTATTATCCTGAGCATAGTAAAAAGCAGATAAAAGAATTTCTGGATATTGCTAAGAAGAATAATTTGTTGGTTACTGGCGGTTCGGATTGCCATGGTCATGCTAAATCGTCAAAGGTAATCGGCAGGATAAAGCTTCCTTATTCTTCAGTGGAAGCGCTTAAAAAAGTCAGACAAAATGCCAGCAAAGAATAAAGATAAAAAATATATGTCTTTAGCGATTTCACTTGCTTTAATCGCTAGAGGGAAAACTTTTCCTAATCCTCTTGTGGGAGCAGTAGTTGTGAAGAATAATCGTATAATAGGCAAAGGATATCATAAAAAAGCCGGTTGTGACCATGCAGAAATTGCTGCTTTAAAAAAAGCTGGCAATAAAGCTAAAGGAGCAGAGCTTTATATAACGTTGGAGCCTTGCACTCACCATGGAAGAACCCCTCCTTGTGTGAGAGAAATTGTGAAATCAGGCATAAAAAAAGTGGTTATTGCTATGCTTGATCCTAACCCTGTTAATACTTCAAGGGGTGTATCGATTTTAAGATCTCACGGCGTAAAAGTCAAAGTAGGCGTTCTTGAAAATGAAGCCAAGAAAATAAACGATTGGTTTGTCAAATATATTACAAAAGATAAGCCTTATGTGACAGTTAAGGTCGGTCAGAGTCTTGATGGCAGAATTGCCACGAGTCGTTTCCAGTCGAAATGGATCACTTCAGAGAAGGCAAGGGTTTTTTCACACCGACAAAGACGCTATTTTGATTCGGTAATGTTGGGTATTAATACAGTTATTAAAGACGATCCTACTTTAAAAGAATTTAAGACTAAAATAGTGGTTGATTCTAATCTTAGAATCCCTTTAAATTCCCGATTATTTGACGGCACATCAAGAGTTATCATTGCTTGTGTTCATTCTAGATTAAAAGAATTAGAAGGAATGGCAGGAAAAATAAACAGTCTTAAGCAAAAAGGCGTAATAATTATTAAATTAAAGCAAAAAGGTGCCAAGGTAGATCTAAAACAGCTTATGAGAAAATTAGCCGATTTAGAAATAGCTAATATTCTCGTTGAGGGTGGTGGAGAGTTGATCGGTTCTCTTTTCGACAATAAACTTGTAGACAGGATTTTGTTTTTTATTGCACCCAAGATTATCGGGGGAAAATCAGCGGTTAGTTCTGTAGAAGGTCAAGGCAGGGATCTTATTTACCAGTCTGTAAAAATTAAAAACTTAGTAGTTAAGAAAATTGGTTGTGATTATTTTTTTGACGGCGAGGTAGAATAATAATGTTTACGGGAATTATTGAAGAATTAGGCCGTATAAAAAATAAAAAATCTACAAGTAGAGGTTGTATTTTATCTGTAGAGTCTGATTTTGTGTACGATAAGGTTAAGTCTGCCGACAGTGTAAGTGTTAATGGTGTTTGTTTGACTGTTACTGTAAAAAAGGATAGATGTTTGAATTTTGATGTTATGCAAGAGACTTTAGTGAAAACCAACCTTAATTTCATCAAACCTAATGATTATGTTAATTTAGAATGCGCCTTAAGAGCTCAGGATACGCTGAGCGGTCATTTTGTTACAGGACATATTGATACAACCGTGAAAATAAAAGAAATATCAGATGATAAGAGTTATGTTGAATTAATTTTAGATGATAAATTTAAACCCTTTGTCGTGGAAAAGGGATCTGTTGCCTTAGATGGAATAAGTCTGACTGTAGGAAAAATAACTCAAAGTGGTTTTATTGTTTATCTTATTCCTTTTAGTATAGAGCATACTAATTTAAAATACAGGAAAAAAAACGATTTTCTAAATCTGGAATGTGATATTCTGGCTAAATATGTAAATAATGCCCTCCAAAACAAGAACAAATCTGCAATTACAAAGTCTTTTCTTGAGGATCACGGTTTTATCTAAGAAGTTGCGAAAGCCTTGATTTTGTGTTAAACTAACTATTTAGATGGCAACAGGTTATAACGTAACAAGCGGCTGGAATTACGCGCATTGAAAGGGTGTATTTTGTCCCCTTTAGCTTAATTATATTGTTAAAATAGTTTTTTCTCGGGGAGTGGCTCAGTTTGGCTAGAGCGCAACGTTCGGGACGTTGAGGTCGTGGGTTCAAGTCCCACCTCCCCGACCAGGAAAATATATGAAATATCAAGTACAGGTTATTTATTCAGGAAGAGTCCAAGGCGTAGGTTTTAGGTATAATGTAGACAACATCGCTAAAGTAATGAATATATTTGGATGGATTAAGAATTTAGAAGATGGCCGGGTAATACTTGTTGCCGAGGCAGAAAAAGATATGTTGGAGAAGTTTTTAGATCAGATTAATAATTTCTTCTCGGATTATATAAATGGCTCTAAGGTAGAATGGTTTGACAGCATCGACCATTTTAATAATTTCGAGGTTAAGTTTTAGTGCGTTATGCAATTATTTCTGATATCCATAGTAATTTTGAGGCTTTTGAGGCAGCACTTGTTGTTTTAAAAAGCGAAGGTATTGATAAATATCTTTGTATCGGCGATATAGTAGGTTATGGCGTTGATATCGATAGGTGCATTGAGCTTTTGCATTCATTGGATTTTATCTCTGTTGCCGGAAATCATGACTGGGCAAGCGCAGGAAAATTTGCTTTGGAAAATTTTAATACCATGGCAAAAGAAGCTATTCTGTACACGCGTGAAAAGATAAACGAAGAAGACTTAGATTTTCTAAGCGGGCTGAAGTTAACTTTCGAGGAAGATAATTTTATTTTAGTTCACGGTAGTCTGGTGGATCCAGAGAATTTTAATTATATTATAGACGGTTATTCTGCCCAGGAATCTTTCTTGCAGCTTAAAAAGCAAATTTGCTTTATCGGTCATAGCCATGTCAACGAAATTTATATTCTATTGCCGGACGGCAGAGTAATCCATTCTAGCGATAAGCAAATAATTCTGAATAATAAAAATAACTATATAGTTAATGTTGGAAGTATTGGTCAGCCAAGGGATGGCAATCCATTATCTTGTTTTTGTATTTATGATTCAAGCAAAAGGCAAGTAAGCTTTGTAAGGGAAAAATACGACGTAAAAGCAACTCGGGATAAGATAATTAAAGCAGGTCTACCTTTATTTTTAGGCGATAGGCTTGTTAATGGGCAGTAAAATGAGAAAAGATTATAAGCAAGAAATAGACAGGCTTAAAAAGATGATCAGGCATCATAATAGGCTTTATTATATTCAGTCTAACCCACAGATGTCAGATAAAGAATATGATGATTTAGTCAGAAAGCTTAGAGGTCTTGAAGAGAAGTTTCCGCAATATAAAACCGATGATTCTCCTACTTTAAGGGTAGGTTCAGATATCGCCAGGAGCCTGAATACGATTAGACATAAAGCGAAAATGCTGTCTCTGGAAAACACATATTCTTTTGAAGAGTTGATAGATTGGGAAAATAGACAAAAGAAAAATCTTAAAAGAAGCGGTAGTCTTGAATATATAGCAGAATTGAAGATTGATGGTGTCAGCGCTAATCTGACATATCGAAAGTCTAAATTGGCGATTGCTGCTACGCGTGGAAATGGGGAGATTGGCGAAGATGTTTTGATGAATATAAAAACTATTTCTTCTATACCTTTAGTTTTGTCCGGCAAAAATCATCCTGATTCTATTGAAATACGAGGTGAGGTTTATATGGATAAGGATGGGTTCAATAAGCTTAACGTTCAGCGTAAGCAGCAGGGCTTGGAATTATTTGCAAATCCCAGAAACGCAGCAAGCGGGTCTTTAAAACTTTTAGATGCAAAAACCACGGCAAAAAGAGAATTAAATTTTTTTGCACATTCTCTCGGTGAAGTAAAAGGTTTAGAGATTAATTCTCAAAAGGAGTTTATGGAACTTTTAAGAAATTGGTCCATGCCGGTCAATCCGCATGTCAAGTTCTGTAATTCCCTCCAGGAGGTTATAGAATATTGTCAGTATTGGCAGGGGAAAAAAGATAGTTTGAATTATGATATCGATGGTATCGTGGTTAAAGTAAATAGCATCAAAAAGCAACGTATGCTAGGAACTACTTTAAAAAGCCCTCGTTGGGCGATTGCTTATAAATTTCCGGCACAGCAGGCAACAACTGATATTTTAGATGTAACTTTCGGTGTTGGCAGAACAGGTATAATTACTCCTGTTGCCGTACTTAAACCCGTAGAATGTTCCGGAGTAATCATAAAACACGCAACGTTACACAATTTCGATGAGATAAAAAGACTTGATATAAGAATTGGTGATAAGGTGTTGATTGAGCGAGCCGGTGATGTAATTCCTAAAATAGTAAAGGTGGTTAAATCTAAAGGGAAAAAGAAGATTCTGCCTCCGATAAAATGTCCTGTCTGTTCGGGTAAAGTAATAAAAGAGAAAGACGAAGATGTTGCCTGGCGTTGTATTAATCCAAATTGTTCTCAGCAGTTCGAAGCTAAATTACTGCATTTTGCTTCAAAACAAGCTATGGATATAGAAGGCATGGGGTATATCGTAGTCAGTCAATTGGTAAAGTTAAACCTGGTGAATGATTTCTCAGATATATATAAACTAACAGAACAAGATCTGAGAAGTTTAGATTTATTTAAAGAGAGAAAAATCAATAATCTGCTTAGGGCAATTGAAAGTAGCAAGACTAGGACCCTGTCGCGTTTTATATATGCTTTAGGTATCAGGCATGTTGGAGAGAAGGCGGCTTTTGTGTTGGCGAATCATTTTGATAAACTAGATAATATCATAAAAGCCAAGAAAAGTGATTTAGAATCTATTTATGAAATAGGTTCAGTTATGGCTGATTCAATTGTAGCTTATTTTTCTCAAAACAAAGTCAGAAAACTTATGGGAAAACTTAAAAAATCAGGAGTTCGTTTTACTAATGAGAAAACTGTTAAAAAGAACAATATTCTCAATGGAAAAACATTTGTTTTTACCGGTGAGTTAAAAAGCTTTACGCGTCAGCAGGCACGGGCGTTAGTACGCAGTCGCGGCGGGAGTTTTTCTTCTTCGGTAAGTAGTAAAACTGATTTTCTTGTTGCTGGCGATGATCCCGGTTCTAAATTACTTAAAGCAAAACGTTTAAAAGTCGCTATTGTTCATGAAGGCGAATTTAAGGAGATGCTAAAATGATCAGAACATTTTTTTATGTTTGTTTAGTAAGTTGTTTTTTGTTTGTAAATTTAGGATGTGAAGCGTTTGCCAAGAAATTTGTGCGTAAGCCTAAAAAAGACGATCAGCCGATAGAGATAATATTGGAACCAAGAGAATACCCACAAAATCCGTTACCTACTGAAGAATTATACCGTCAGAGGTTTACGTTTTGGAAGTATTGGCAGGATGAGCTTATTAATTCTTTGTATCCAGGCGGAAACCGGAAAAAACAGCTGGAATCAGTAAGTTATTCTATAGAATTCTTAAATTCCTTGAAAATGTTATTGGCAGAAGATTTAATTGAAAGAATTGATTCGGAGATTGTCCAACTGGAAAAAGTTAAATCGCGCTTAGAAAGTACGTTTATTACTAGCGATGATTTAAGAAGGATTAAGCGGGAAGCGGAAAAACAAAAATTAAGAATAGACAGGGATTTTGTTTTTTCCAGAATAGAAGAGAGCGTTTTAGGCAGATGATATTTAAAAAACTTACTCTTGGGAGTTATTTTGTAAATTGTTATGTTTTGGGAAACGAGCGTTCAAAAGAAGCGCTTGTGATCGATCCTGGTGCAGAGTATAAAAGAATAGAATCTTTTCTTAAGGAAAATGATCTTAAGCCAATAGCGGTTATAAATACTCATGGGCACTTGGATCATATCCAAGAAGATGATTGTTTTAATCTGCCAGTGTATATACATTCTTTAGACAAGGGTTGTTTTACTAGTCCTGAAGAAAATCTATCGGCTTTTTTTGGAGCGCCTTTTACCATTAAATCCAAGCCGAGATTATTAGAGGATAAACAAATAATTTCCTTGGCTGGTTTTAAACTTGAGGTTATTCATACTCCTGGTCACACCAAGGGGTGTATTTGCTTAAGGTTTGAGGGTATGTTATTCTCTGGTGATACTCTTTTTGCCGGTAGTATCGGGAGGACTGATTTTCCGGGAGCGGATTCAAAGGTTATAATAGATTCGATTAAGAAGAAAATTTTAACAATAAAAGAAGATTTGAAAGTTTTTCCGGGCCATGGGCAAGATACTACTTTGGAAAAAGAGAAACTAACGAATTGCTTCTTGAATTAGTTTAATATGAAAGATTTGATCGAAAATTTCTTGTATTATTTATCTGTTGAACGCAATCTTGCAAAAAATACAATTAATTCTTATCGCAGGGATTTGAATAATTATAAAGAGTTTTTAGACAGTAAGAAGATTAACGATCTTTCCAGTACGACAAGAGAAACTTTATCTGATTTTCTTTTTTGGCGCAAGGATAAGGGAATATCAGCCAGTTCCATAGCCAGGCAACTGGCAGCAATAAAGAGCTTTCATCGTTTTCTGGTAAGAGAACGTATTGTTAAACATGATCCGACAGCGTTATTGGATTCACCGAAGTTATGGAAAAGAATTCCTGATACGCTATCTTCTAACGAGGTCGAAACATTGCTATCACAACCACAGATTAAAGATAAATACGGCATTCGCGATAAAGCAATAATGGAATTGATGTATGCAACTGGGATGCGTGTAAGCGAAGCGGTAAATTTAAAACTAGAAAGCGTGAACATGGATGTTGGTTTTGTACGTTGTTTTGGCAAAGGAGGCAAAGAAAGAATTGTTCCAATTGGAAAAAAATCCGCTGTGGCAGTAGCTAGATATATCAATGGCCTGCGTAAAGAAACAGACAAGTTGGCACAGTCTAATAATTTATTTCTTAATCGTTTCGGAAGGCCGCTTTCGCGCGTATGGGTGTGGAAGATGATAAAGTTTTATGCAAAGAAAGCAGGGATAAAAAAACACATTAAGCCGCATATTTTAAGGCATTCTTTTGCTACTCATTTATTGGAGGGGGGGGCGGATTTACGTTCGGTTCAGGAAATGTTGGGGCATGCGAGCATTTCTACGACACAGATTTACACACATGTTAATAAAGACAGACTTAAGTCGATTCATAAGAAATTTCATCCCAGAGGTTAGCTGTGAAAAAAATATTGGCAAGACAATCTAAGAAAATAAAAAGTTTGATTAAGCAGATGGCTATACTTTCAGATAAAGAGAACTGTTCAGTTTTTCTCGTGGGGGGATTTGTAAGGGATTTAATTTTAGGCATTGATAATTTTGACTTGGATATAGTGGTTGAAGGGAATGGGCTTAGCTTTGCAAAAAGACTTTTTAATTGTTTAGGGGAAAGCATTGTTGTGCATAAAAGGTTCGCAACCGCAACCATTATTACTAAAGATAAACTTAAATTAGATATTGCAACGGCTAGAAGCGAGAGTTATGCCTCTCCTGGGGTTTTGCCGGAAGTGATATTCGGCTCTCTGCGAGATGATTTAAAAAGAAGGGATTTTTCGATTAATGCCATGGCTATTTCTTTAAATGGGAGCAGTTTTGGCGAATTGGTTGATTATTTTGGCGGGAAAAAGGATTTAAGAGAAAAAAGAATCAGGATTTTGCACGATTTGAGCTTTATTGATGATCCTACAAGAATAACAAGGGCGATAAGGTTTAAGGCAAGGTTTGGCTTTAGCCTGGATGAGAAAACAGAATTTTTATTGAAACAAGCAGTAAAAAAAAGGTTGCTTTTCAAGATGCAGAAACATCGTCTTAGAGATGAAATTATTTTGTTATTGAAAGAACAGAAACCAGCTGTTTATATAAAAGAGTTAAACCGTTTATGCGGTCTTAAGTTTATATATTCAGGCATTGTTTTTTTTCCATCGCTTGATAGATTACTTAAAACTATCGAAAAAGAAGTTAGGTGGTTTACGAACAGTCAATTCAGCAAAAGACAGCTTGAGGCTTGGCTTGTTTATTTGATCGGTATGTTAGATGGTTTGACTTTGACAAAATTAAGAAAGTTTTGTTTTGAATATGCCTTGCGTAAAAAAGATACGAAACGAATCCTATCTTATAAGAATTTTATGTTGAAGAAAGAAAGAAAACTACATGAGGTATTAAAGCCTGTATACTTGTATAAAATAATGTCTCCTCTTAGTTACGAAGCAATTATTGCTGTTCTTGCTAAGGAAAATAATCGTACAGCAAGAATGAATATTGTTAGATTCCTGGAAGAATTTCATACGATAAGACCGCATATAAACGGTGATATAATCAAAGAATTAGGGATAAAGGAAGGGCCGTTGATTAAAAAGATAATTAATCAGGTCCATAATGCGCGTATAAATAAAACAATTCATACATTTGATCAAGAGCTGGATTTAGTTAGAAAGATTCTTAGGATAAAATGAGTTTAGGAGTTTTGGTTCCGTAAGCAATATTGATAATTTTCTGTAAAGAGAGTAATTGTTTAATTAACCCGATAAGTTGCGACACCAAGCTTATCTAACAAAAAGAAGACGATGAGAAAAGATAAAGTAAAATCAGAGTTGAAAAAGGAAATAAGCAGTATTATTAATAATGAAGTGAAGGATCCTCGTTTGGGATTTATTACGTTGGTGGATACCGAACTTAGCGATGACTTAAAATACCTTAAGGTTTTCTACAGCGTTTTAGGAGCAAAGAACGATGAAGATCTTGCACAGGAAATCCTGGAAAAGGCAGAAGGTTTTATAAAAAAACTTATTGCCAGAAGGTTAAAATTAAGATTTGTCCCAGAGATAAAATTCATAGTTGATAGGACTATAGCAAAGGCGCAGCATATCGAAGATATTTTAGAAAATATTAAACATAAGGAAGATGATGAATAGAATAATCAAAGAACTCAAAAAACATAAAAGCTATCTAGTTGTTTCACATGTTAATTTAGAGGGTGATGCGATCGGTTCCTCGTTAGCCATTGCTTTATTATTAAAACGCTTGGGCAAGAAAGTAATTGTGATAAATGAAGATAACGTACCCGCTCAATACAGTTTTATGCCTTTTTCTAAGTTGATCAAGAAACCAAAAAAGAATTTACTTTTTGATGCGGTTGTTGCTGTTGACTGTTCTGATATCGGTCGTATCGGAAGGTGCATAGAATATATCCCAAAAAATAAAGTTATTATTAATATAGATCACCATTTCGGTAATGATAATTTTGGCAAGGTTAATTGGATAGAGCCAAAAGCATCCAGTTGTTCTGAAATGATTTATCAGCTTTTTAAGAAAATGTCAGTTCCTATAGATAATAAAACTGCGTATTTATTATATGTAGGGATAATGACCGATACCGGCTCTTTTAAATATGCGAATACAACTAGTTTTACGCATAGAGTAGTTGCTGAACTTATAGATAAGAATTTGGATATACATGAAATATACAAGGATGTTTATCAGAATGTATCAACTGATAACGCAAAGAAAATAATCAGTGTTTTGAATACTCTTCGTTTTGATAAAACTGGAAAAATAGCATATCTAGAGCAAAAGAGAAAGGATATCGCAGGCGATACTTCTACTGATTTAAGTGAATATATACTTGATTTTGCAAGAAGCTTAAGAGGGGTAGAAGTTGTTCTATTGTTTAAAGAGTCTGAAGAGAATAATAAAATCAGGGTTAATCTCCGTTCTAAAAGCAGATATGATGTTAATCGTTTGGCAAAGATTTTCTGCGGCGGAGGGCATAGGACTGCAAGTGGTTGTACGATCAAAGGGGATATCCGCGAAGCAGAAAGAAAATTAATCGCCGCAGCAAGAAAATTTATTTAATTTTAACTAAAGACTAAATAATGAGAGTTGTAAACGGTTTAAATGATTTCAAGGGAAAAATTTCTGCCAGTGTAATTACTTTTGGAATTTTTGACGGTGTGCATAAAGGGCACAGCTTAATTTTAAAAAAAACCGTTCATGAGGCAAAGCGTTTGAAAGTAAAAAGCGTGTGTATTACTTTTTGGCCTAGCCCGAAAAAAAGTCCGTTGTTGTATTCTTTACAGCATAGGCTTAATTTATTAGCGCAATACGGTTTGGATATCTGTATTGTGGTGAATATAAATAAAGGTTTTTCACAAGTCAATACGGAAAATTTTGTTAAGGATATCTTAGTTAAACGTTTTCATATAAAGACAATAGTTATTGGTAAGGATTTCAGATTTGGCAAGAAAAGAAGTTGTAATGTAGATGATTTGATAAGATATGCAAAGAAATATTCGTTTAAGGTTTTCTCTGTAGGTCTGGTAAAATACAAAAAAGAAAATATCAGCAGTACAAGAATAAGAGGTTATATTTTAAAAGGAGAGTTGCAAAAAGCAGAGAAAATGCTTGGACGCAAAGTTTCCATTTTGGGAACTGTTGTACGAGGAAGGCATGTCGCTACACGATATCTTAATTTGGCAACTGCAAATATTAATCCGCATCATGAAGTTTTACCTCCCGATGGCGTTTATCAAGTTAATGTCGATATCTATAGCAAACATTTTAAAGGAGTTTGTTATATAGGCAAAAGGCCGACATTGAACTTAAAAAGAAAAGTAGTAGAGGTGCACATCTTAAATTTCAAGAAATCTATTTATGGAAAAGAATTATACGTTACTTTTAAGAATAAAATACGAAACGACCGTAAATTTAGAAGTTTAATTGAGCTTAAAAAGCAGATCAATATAGATTTTTCTAAGATTTCTTAATTTTCCCACCAAAACACACACTATACCTAGTAAACATCCTTATTTTTAACACAACTTGTAGTATCTATTAAACTTAATGAAAATTTTGGCTTGACAAAGCTTATTATATTGTCTATACTTTGAATACGGTGTCATAAAGTGGGTTAAAGTGGAAGGACATTATGTTTTATGGTGAATATTTACATTCAATAGACCGAAAAGGAAGACTTGTCTTACCTGCGAGATTCAGAGAGACAGCAAAAGAAAATCTAATAGAGAAATTTTTTGTGACTCGCGGTTTGGATAAGTGTTTATTTATGTTTTCTGAGGAAGAATGGCGTTCTCAGGAACAGAAGTTTAAAGCACTTTCTTTCACTAAACAGGAAGCAAGAAAATTCAATCGTATGTTTTTCTCAGGGGCTGTAGATGTTGTTTTCGATCAGCAGGGAAGAATCTTGATACCGCAGTATTTAAAAGATTATGCCAATATTAAAAGAGATGTAATGGTCGTGGGAGTATCTAACAGAATCGAAATTTGGTCTAAAGACCTGTGGGAAGAGTTTTATAACGAAGTTCAGCCGGAATTTGAGAAGATTTCAGAAAACCTTTTAAATATATAGTGATAATGAATGAACAGTTGCATGTCCCGGTTATGGAGAATGAAGTTATGGAATTTCTGAATTTAAAGCCAGGGATGATTGTCGTTGATTGTACGGTAGGTACAGGTGCTCATGCCGAGAAGATATTGTCTAAGATTAGTCCTTTAGGCAGGCTTATATGTATTGATAAAGATCAAGAGTCCCTTTCGTTGGCAAAGGAAAAGCTTTCTCGGTTTAAAGATTGTGCAGAATTTATCCATTCTGATTTCAGGAATATAGATAAGGCGTTAAATAGTCTTAACATAACCAGCGTAGATGCGATTCTTTTTGATTTAGGCATTTCCAGTTATCAGTTAAAAGAAAGCGAAAGAGGTTTTAGTTTCGTTAAGGAAGGTCCATTAGATATGCGCATGGACAAAAATGCATATATTTCTGCGTATGATCTGGTAAATAACCTTAGTATTAAAGAACTTTCTGGGATATTGCGTAATTTTGGAGAGGAACGTTGGCACTATCGGATTGCTAAAACGATGATCAAGGAAAGAACAAACAAACCGATTTCTACAACTTATCAGTTGGTAAATATTATTATGCGTTCAGTTCCGCACCATGCCAGATACGGTAAAATTCATCCGGCTACGCGCACTTTTCAGGCATTGCGAATTGCTGTTAACCGGGAATTAGAAGCCTTGCATGAGGGACTTGAGAAAGGAATATCCCTTTTAAAGGTAGGGGCAAGGATTTGCGTGATATCATTTCATTCCCTGGAGGATAGAATTGTTAAAAGGAAATTTTTGTCTGCAGCTCACAACGGAGAAATCAATATATTAACCAGTAAGCCTGTTATGGCTGATAGGGAAGAAGTCCAGTATAATCCACGTTCGCGCAGTGCTAAGATGCGTTGTGCAGAAAGGATAAAATGATTTTTAAAAGATATACAACTTGTTTGTTTATTTTTACCGGCGTATGTCTTTTTTATGTTGGTTTACAGACGCACATTATAAAAACTGGATATGCAATACAGTCAAAATTTAATATCTATCAACAATTAGTGAACGAAAATGATTTGCTTAGTTATAGAATTAGTTGTTTATCTTCGTTTAATTCGGTTAATAAGAAATTATCTTTTAACGATTCTGAGTTTGAATTGCCTCAGGCTCATCAATATTCCAAGTTAGTAGTAAATAATAAAATTGATATTGCTAAAGCCGATTCAGGAAAAAAGAGTATTTTTGGTATATTCGGTTTCCAGAAGGAAGCCGAAGCCAAACCTGCTAAATAAAATTATTTTTTTGTAATATTGGTGTTTTATTTCTTGTCATGGATTTATACAATTGTAAATTATAGTGCATAATAAAACACGTTTTCGTAGAACAGGATTAGTTTTAAGATTTGTTTTTCTTTTATTCTTTTTGCTCACCCTCAAAATTATCTATATTCAATTCTTTAGATCCGATTACCTTAAAAATTTAAGTGCGCGACAACACACTCTGTATGTAGAATTAGAGCCTAAAAGAGGTGCGATTTATGATAGGAATTTAACGCCTTTGGCCGTAAATATTCAATATGATTCGCTTTATGCGGCTCCTCAGGAGATTATGGATATTGATTCAACGGCGGGTCAATTATCCGAGATCATAGATGTTAATATAGATACAATAATAAGGAAATTAGATACAAAGAAGATGTTTATTTGGTTAAAGCGCAAGATTTCTCCGGAAAAAGTTTCGCAAATAAAGAATTTAAATATTAAAGGACTCGGTTTTATTAAGGAGAGCAGGCGTAGTTATCCTAATTTTACTATGGCAAGTAATTTATTTGGTTTTGCAGGAGTGGATAATGTCGGGCTTGAAGGGTTGGAGTTATATTACAATAATTATCTAAAGGGAGAGTCTGGATGGCGCCAGGTTTTAAGAGATGGAAAACAGAATTTGGTTTTAAATGAGAATATAGTAAATCCTGTTGACGGTTATAATTTAGTTTTGAATATTGATGAGGCGATTCAGTTTGTCGCAGAGCGCGAGATGGATGAGGTCATGTCTAAGTACAGTCCTAAAGCAGCAAGTGTATTGGTCATGGAACCATTTACAGGCAGAATTCTTGCCTGGGCAGTAAGGCCTAATTATGATCTTAATAGTCCTGCTGACTATACGCTTGATCAGCGCAGAAACAGGCCAATAACAGATATTATTGAGCCCGGTTCTGTATTTAAAATTGTTACCGCATCTGCAGCTTTGGAAGAGGGTTTGTTTACAGAAGAAAATCAAATTTTTTGCGAAAATGGAGCGTATAGATATGCCAGCCATACTTTGCATGATCACAGGCCGCATGGCTATCTGACTTTTGCTGATGTTGTTGCCAAATCAAGCAATATCGGAGTCAGTAAGATCGCGCAAAAGTTAGGAGAACAAAAACTTTATGGATATATAAAATCTTTTGGTTTTGGTTCAAAAACCGGAGTTGATCTTTATGGTGAGTTGCCAGGTTTATTGAAAGAGCCCCGTTTATGGTCAAAGATTTCCATAACCTCGATCCCTATGGGGCAGGAAGTGGGGGTTACTGTCCTGCAGCTTTGCCGGGCGATTTCGGTTATTGCTAATGGAGGTTATCTAGTTAAACCATATCTTGTTTCCCATATTCAGGATAATAAATCAGAGATAATAAAAATATTTAAACCTGAAATTATTACTCGGGTTATCAGCGAAAACACCGCTAAAAGGATGAGGAAGATCTTACAAAAAGTTATAGAGGATGGTACGGGTATAATGGCTCGTTTGAAAAATTATACTGCTGGCGGTAAGACTGGGACAGCCCAGAAGATAGCAGATGACGGAACCTATTCCCATAGTAAATTCGTTGCTTCTTTTGTAGGATTTGCCCCTGTAGAAAATCCCAAGCTTGCAATTGCCGTAGTGCTTGATGAACCAAGGCCGTACTATTACGGGGGAGTGGTATCAGCTCCGGTTTTTAAAAATATTGCCGAGTTTTCCTTAAGATATCTGGAAAGTAAAGATAAAGAAAGATTGCTGGTTTCCAATGAGGTTAGATAAAATACTTAAAGGTGTAAAATATAAGGTGATCAATGATAATTATCAGTATAATTTCCGGTCTTTGGACATAAAAGGTATAGTTTTTGATTCAAGAAAAGTTAAGAAAGATTATCTCTTTATTGCGATAAAAGGAGAGCTTCAGGATGGAACAGATTTTATAAAAGAAGCCCTTGCAAAAGGTGCAAGCGCGGTAGTGACCGAATCTAAGATTGGTGGGGCTTTGTTTAAGAAGGCATTGTTTTTAAGGGTAAAAAATTCTAGGAATGCTTTATTGGTTTTAGCAAACAATTTTTTCAACAACCCCGCTAAGAGGATAAAGCTTATCGGTGTAACGGGTACAAATGGCAAGACAACAATAACTTATCTTATTCAAAAAATATTAGAAAGATCCGGAAAGAACTGTGGGGTTATTGGTACTCTGGGGGTAAAGATAGGTAAAAAAACGATTGCGCTTGATAACACCACGCCTTCACCTATAGAAATATATTCGTTTCTTGATAAAATGAGTTATGCAGGTTTTAGTTATTGCGTTCTAGAAGTTAGTTCTCATGCGCTTATCCAGGATAGGGTCAATCCGGATAATTTTTATGCAGCGATATTTACGAATTTAGGCTGGGATCATCTTGATTATCATAAGACTATAAGAAACTACTTTTTGGCAAAAAAAAGACTTTTTTTAGGGCTTAAAAAAAATAGTTTGTCTATTTTAAATGCAGATGATAAATGCATAAACGACCTTAGGTGTTGTTGCGGTGAGAAAGTAGTGACTTATGGTTTGGATAAAAGGGCTAATTTTTATGCCAGCAATATTATTCAGGATGATAATGGGCTATCTTTTAAGGTAAATTATAAAAAAAAATCTTTTAAAGTAGCCAGTAACCTTTTGGGGAATTATAGTATTTATAACATGCTTGCAAGCATTGCCTTTTGTTTAGAGGAGAAAATTTCTGTAAAGAATATCAGTAAGGCATTAAAGAAGATCAAAGTTCCGGGTCGCATGGAGAAAATTACCGGTAAGCATGATTTATTTGGTGCGTTTGTTGATTTTGCCCACACGCCTGATGCGCTTAAAAATGTGATTATGAGTTTAAATAAAATCACAAAAAATAGACTAATAGTTGTATTTGGCTGTGGGGGAAATAGGGATATAGCAAAAAGGTCAAAGATGGGTAGAATTGCAACAGAATTAGCAGATTTTGCAGTTATAACAAGCGATAATCCGCGTTTTGAGGCCCCAGAGAAGATTATTATGGATATTGAAAAAGGATTAAGAGGCAATAATTATAAAGTGATTCCAGAAAGAAAAAAGGCTATTCATTATGCTTTATCCATAGCAAGACGAGGCGATAATATCTTAGTTGCCGGGAAAGGTCACGAGAATTATCAGATAATAAAGGATAAAAAAATATTATTTAGCGATAAAGAACAGATTAAATTATGTTTGAAATCAAAAAGATTATAAAAACATCCAGGGGGAAGTTGTTGCAGGGCGAAAAGTCTGTAACGGTCAGAGGAGTATCTATTAATAGCCGAACAGTGAAAAAGGGAGATTTATTCATTGCTATAAAGGGTGCAAATTACGATGGTCACGATTTTATATCTGAGGCTATAAAAAAAGGAGCATGCTCCGTATTGGTTAGTAAGAAGATCAAATCTGTGAAGAATAATATCCCTGTAGTTTTAGTAAGAGATACGGTTATTTCATTAGGTTTGTTGGCGCAGTACTGGCGAAAAGAAGTAAACCCCATAGTTATCGCGGTTACTGGTTCTAACGGCAAAACTACGACTAAAGATTTGATACATGCAGTACTAAGACAAAAACTGCCGGTATTAAAAAACGAATTGACTCAAAATAACAATATTGGGCTTCCTTTGAATCTGTTAAAGCTGAAAAGAAAACATAAAGTGGCAGTTTTGGAGTTAGGCACTAATCATCCTGGTGAGATAGCCTATCTTTCAAAAATAGCAAATCCGGATATCGGCATAATAACGAATATTGGATATGCGCATTTAGCGAATTTAAATAATCTGAATACGGTCTTAAAAGAGAAGGTTTCGCTTTTTAACCATTTAAGAGAAAAATCAATTTGTATTTTAAACAGAGATGATTCAATGCTCAATAAAGCAGTAGCTTCAAAACCTTTTTATAAAAAAGGTATTGTTATTACTTGTGGCATAAAAAGAAACAGCGATTTTAAAGCAAGCAGTATTAGAATTGTTAAAGAAGGTATAAGTTTTAAAGTCGGAAAGAATGTTTTTTTTCTTAAAACCCCCGCAGAACATAATATTTATAATGCGCTTATCGCTATTGCGTGTGGTAGAATATTGGGAGTCGAGATTACAAAGGTCAAGAAGGGATTAAAAGGGTTTGTTTTTCCAAAGGGGCGTTTTAATGTTTTAAAGTTCAATAACATAAGATTAATAGACGATACATATAATGCGAATCCAGTTTCCGTTAAGAATGCTTTGGATGTATTCTCATGTATGAAGTGTCAGGGGAAGAGGATTTTCGTTTTTGGGGACATGCTTGAGTTAGGCAAAAAAGAGGCTTTTTTTCATTCTTTAATCGGTAAAAAGATTACGCAGCTTCCTATAGATATTTTTGTTTGTATTGGTAAAATGGCTGGTTTAAGCGGGTTGCAAGCTATAAAAGAAGGAATTGATAAAAACCGGGTGTTTATTTTTAATAAGCAGAGTAAGGCTAAAAAGACAATAAAAAAAATGATCTGCCAAAAAGATCTTGTTTTATTTAAAGGCTCTAGGAAAATGGGGCTTGAAAAGATTATTGAGTACATAAAAAAATAAAAAATGTTTTATTACCTTTATTATTTTTTCTATCAAGTCTGGTCTCCATTAAGGATATTTAAGTATATTACCTTGCGTGCTGCCGGCGCGGCACTTACTTCTTTTTTGTTGGTTGTTTTATGCGGCCCATGGCTGATAAGGAAGTTGAAGTCTTTTCGCGTTGGAGAAAATATTCGTAAGGAAGAATGCCCGGATTTATATAAAATCCATGCTCACAAGCAAGGGACTCCTACAATGGGAGGTGTGCTGATTGTTTTTAGTATACTTTTTTCTTTATTTGTATGGGCAGATATAGCCAATAAATATATCTTAATCAGTAGTTTTATAGCAATATGGTTGGCAATTCTCGGCTTTATAGATGATTATATAAAACTTAAACATGGCCGCGGTGCCTGTATGAATAAGCGCACTAAATTATTATTTCAGGTGGCAGCGGGTTTGGTTTTAGGGATCTTTGTTTATTTCGATCCTGATTTAAGTACTAAGCTATATCTACCTTTTTTAAAAAATACTTCCATTAATTTAGGATTATTATATATTTTATTCGTTGTTATTGTGCTTAGTGGTTCTTCTAATGCGGTAAATCTTACAGATGGTCTTGATGGTTTAGCAGTGGGTAGTCTTGTTTTTGTTGCCGTTACCTATAGCGTATTATGTTATATAATCGGAAACGCCAAATTCAGCTCATATCTGTTTGTTTCTTTTGTTCCTAATGCTGCAGAATTAACCGTATTATGTGCAGCCATAGTGGGCTCATGTCTAGGTTTTCTGTGGTTTAATTGTTATCCGGCCGATGTGTTTATGGGGGATGTAGGGTCTTTATCTTTAGGCGGTTTAATGGGAACAATTGCCATACTTATTAAAAAAGAAGTATTATTGTTGCTGGTTGGTTTTGTTTTTGTTCTGGAGGCGCTTTCGGTAATACTTCAGGTTGCTTCTTTTAAGTTAACAAAGAAAAGAATTCTGAAAATTGCACCCTTACACCATCATTTTGAAAGGTTAGGTTTGAATGAGCCAAAGATAATAATCAGATTCTGGATTATAGGGGCAATTCTTTCCTTTTTGACACTGGCAACGTTAAAGATAAGATGATATAATATCTTTAATTCAGCCGTCCTTAAATATAATTCGATGAAAGATTTATCAGGAAAGAAGATTGTTATTGCCGGTTTTAGCCAGAGTGGTCTTGCTGCTGCAAGTTTTCTACAGAAGAAAAGAGCAAGGATTTTTATAACCGATTCTAGTGATAACGGAAAGTTACGTAAAAATTTAGAGAAACTCGATTCTAAAGATATCGAGTTTGAATTTGGTGGTCATTCCAAGATTTTTCTTAAAGGCAGTGATTTTATCGTTGTCAGTCCCGGTATAAGCAAAGATTCTATTTTGGTTAATCTGGCTGAAGAGCTAGGTATCCCATTAATTAGCGAGATAGAACTTGCCTATATGTATTGTCCTTGTAAGATAATAGCTATTACTGGTTCCACCGGAAAAAGTACGGTTACATCTTTGGCTGCGGATATGTTTAACCGCTCAGGCACAAGATGTTTTGCTTTAGGCAATAACGGTAATCCCTTCTCTGGTTATGTAGATTGTTTAAAGGAAGATGATTTGGTTTGCCTTGAGGTGAGTTCTTTTCAGCTTGAACATATAGTAAAATTTAAACCCAAGGTAAGCGTAATACTAAATATATCTGCTAATCATTTAGATAGACATAAAGATCTAGAGGACTATTTTTTGGCAAAAAAAAGAATTTTCTCCAATCAAGAAGAAGATGATTTTTTGTTACTTAATTATAAAAATGAATTGTTAAAAAATTGTCAACGTCAGACTAAAGCAAAAGTCATATTCTTTAATACCTTGCAAGATCGTCTTTTTAATCCTAATCAAAGCGTTATATTTAAGCTTGGTGATATCTTTGGAATCGATAAAAGTATAATCCTAAAAACTTTTAAGGAATTTAAAACATTGGAGCATCGGTTGGAATTTGTTGCTAAAACAAAGGATATATCTTTTATAAATGATTCCAAGTCTACTACTGTAGATTCGGCGATCTGGGCTTTTGAGAATATTGATAAACCGATAGTTCTAATTGCCGGGGGTCGTGATAAAGGTGTAGATTACGATAAGTTGATACCTTTATTAAAAAAGAAAGCTCGCGCAGTAGTTTTGATTGGTGAGGCAAGAGATAGGATTGAATCGAGTTTTTCTGGATGTGGTATTCCTATAATTAAAGCCGATAATTTACCCGATGCGGTCAAAAATGCTATTGGATTGGCTAAAAAAAATGATTGCGTTTTGTTAAGTCCGATGTGTTCAAGTTACGATATGTTTAAGAATTTTCAAGAGAGAGGTTTAAAGTTTAAACAGTTGGTCATGGATATAAAATGATAAATCTGAGAAAAAAAATTCTTGTTGTTGTTATGACACTGGTCTGTCTTGGGGCAGTGTTTATTTATAGCGCTTCTAGCGTTTATGCTTTGCAGAATATGTCCGATAGCGCATATTTTCTAAAAAGGCATATATTTTCGCTTTTAATGGCAGTTGTATTATCTTTATTTGTCATGGGGTTAGATTACCGAATTTTAAAAAGGATGGCTAAGCCATTTTTGTTTATTTCAGTTGTGCTTTTAGTTATTTTACTTATTCCTGGATTAAGCACAGAAGCGGGGGGAGCAAAAAGGTGGTTTCGTTTTCTCGGTTTTGGCTTTCAGCCATCACATCTTGCTCAATTGGCTTTAATTGTTTATATGGCTGATTTTGCCTCGCGAAAAAAAGATTTATCCAATAGTTTTATTTTTGGTTTTCTGCCGCCCATGGTGGTTCTTGGGTTAGTGATGCTTTTAGTTTTGGCTCAACCTGATTTAGGCACAGCCATTTCCATAGCTATGGTTATATTTGTGATGCTGTTTGTATCAGGAGTAAGATTTGCTCATATGTTATCAGTTTTTTTGTTATCAATTCCTTTTTTGTATATTCTGATTTTTAGTGTTCCTTACCGCAGGAAAAGAATAATGAGTTTTATAAATCCTTGGTTAGACCCTCAAGGCAGCGGCTTTCAGATTATACAGTCTCAGATTGCCCTTGGCTCCGGAGGTTTTTTTGGCGTAGGTCTGGGAATGAGTAAACAAAAGTTATTGTTTTTACCGGCTGCGCATACAGATTTTATTTTTTCTATAATCGGTGAAGAGCTGGGAATTATAGGTACTATTAGTACGATCATGCTTTTTTTTCTTTTTGCTTACTACGGATTTATGGTTGCTTATAACACAAAAGATAAATTCGGCCGGCTTTTAGCAATTGGTTTGGTGTTATTGATTACTGTTAAGGCTGTTATAAATATTGGTGTTTCTTGTGCATTTTTTCCAACAAAAGGTCTGCCGTTGCCATTTATCAGCTACGGAGGGTCAGCTTTGGTTATTGACATGATCAGCGTTGCGTTATTGTTAAACATATCAAGGGCTAATTCATGAAGGTGCTTATTGCTTCAGGAGGAACATACGGTCATTATTTTCCAGCATTAAGTGTTGCGCAAAAGCTGTCAAATGAAAAAGCTAATAAGATAATGATCGTGCTGGATAAATATAGAAAAAGAAAGATTTTTCCTTTGGATAATGTCGAGTTTGTTTTTATCGATTCCATGCCTATTAGAAGATTTTTGAGTTTACAGTTTTTATATTCAGTAGTAAGATTTGTTCAAGGTATAATTCAGTCTTTTATTATTGTTGCCCGTTACAATCCGGATGTTTGTATTGGCTTTGGCAGCTATGCTTCTTTTGGAATTGTGTTTGCAGCCTATTTAAATAAGATACCTGTTGTTATACACGAACAGAATGTTTTACCTGGCAAGGCGAATAGATTTTTAAGCTATATTGCAGATAAAATTTTGTTGAGTTTTCCTGAGAGCAAAGATTACTTTAAAAAAGCTGATAATATTGAGATTACCGGAAATCCTTTAAGGCCGGATTTGCGAATGATAGATTCTCAAGAAGCAAGAAGATATTTCGGTTTTAAGAAGGAGGATTTTGTTATTCTTGTCGCAGGGGGGTCTCAAGGATCTTCAAAGATAAATTGTTTGTTTTTTGAAGCTTTAGCATTATTGCCTCAAGATGTCAAAAGTAGTTTAGCGGTTATTCATTTAGCCGGTAAGAATGAGTTTTTAATATGGAAAGAAAGATACAAACAGACAATTTTTAATGCGCGTGTATTTGATTTTTTTGAAGACATGTCTTTGGTCTATTCGGCTTGTGATTTTGTGATTGCAAGATCAGGCGCGATGACTGTTTGCGAAATTGATTTTTTTGCACTTTCAGCAATACTTATACCGTATCCTTTTGCTGGCGCGCATCAAGTTTTTAATGCCAAACATCTTACGGATAGGAATAAAGCAGTAGTATTAAAAGAAAATGATCTTAGTCCAGGCGTTTTGGCAGAATCTATTGCTGATTTTTTTTCTAAGCGCGATAAATTGCTTAGTCCGGAAAAAGCAAAAAGTAATACGGCTGTTTCTTCTGCTGGTAAGATTGTAGATATTCTGGAGCGTATATATAAGGAAAATAAGACATGAAGAAAATATCAATTTTATTTTTAGTTGGTTTTTGCTTATCATCTGTATTTTTAATCCAAAAATGTTTTTCACAGGATTGGAAACAGGTAAAATCTTTGCATTTTATTATTTATTATCAAGAAGCTCCCCAGGGTTTTATCGATAAAGTAAAAGAAAGAGCCGAAGATTATTATAAGGAAATAAACTTTAATATGGGTTTTTCCAGATATGAGTATTGGACATGGGATGATCGTTGTAAAATATTTATTTATCCGAGTAAGGAAGAATATGTTGAGGCTACAGGTCAGCCTGATTGGTCTGCGGGTTGTGCTGATTATAAAAATCGTTCTATAAAAAGTTATCCTTTGGCATCCGGATTTATCGATACATTGCTTCCTCACGAAATGGGACATTTGATTTTTCGTGATTTTGTCGGGCATAGCAACACTGTGCCTTTATGGCTTGATGAGGGTGTGGCTACATACCAGGAATTGGCAAGGCGCTGGGGTAGCAAAAAAACCGTTTTAGATTCTATTAAAAACGGGACTTTTATGCCTGTAGAAAAGCTTACCAATATTGACACGCGCGAACTTCAAGAGCGTTCGCAGGTTGCACTTTTTTATGCAGAGTCCAGCAGTCTTGTGTCTTTTTTGATTGAACGCTACGGCAAGGCAAAATTCCGTTATTTTTGCGAAGACCTAAAAAAAAGATATTCTCTTGAAAAGGCACTATATAATAATTATCCTTTTAGAAGCCTTAATGAACTAAATAGCGCATGGTTACGATATCTAAAATAAATAAATCTACAGGTTATATTCATTTAATCGGTATTGGCGGTATTGGAATGAGCGCCATAGCGCATCTGTTAATCTCCAGCGGCTATAAAATAAGCGGGAGTGATTTAAAAAATAGTCCAATTATATCAAAGCTGCGCACGCGCGGCGCTAGGATTTTTATTGGGCACAGTAAAGATAATCTTAGAGACGATGTTGTTTTGGTGGTTTTTTCTTCAGCGATTTCTTTAGGGAACGAGGAATTAGCCCAGGCCTTAAAGAAAAATATTTCAGTAATGCAGAGGGCACATTGTTTATATGAACTTATGCACGACAAAAAGATAATTGCTGTTAGTGGTTCTCACGGAAAGACTACGACTACATCTTTAATTTCGCATATATTGATTAATGCCCAGCTTGATCCTTCGGTTATGATAGGTGGGATACAAAAAAATATTAAAACCAATGCCGTTTTCGGCAAAGGTGAATATTTTGTTACTGAAGCTGACGAAAGCGACGGTACGTTTTTATTGTATAAACCCGATTACTCTATAATTACAAACATAGATTATGAACATGTTGATTTTTTCCGTAGCTGGAAGAGGATTGAACAGAAGTTTTTAGAGTTTGCTGACAATACAAAAAAAACCGTAATTTATTGTTATGATGATGCCAGGCTTAGAAAGTTGTTAAATCGTAAAAATATAAAGAAGATTAGTTATGGTTTTAATCCTGAAGCATTAATTCGTGCCGAAGATATAGATCTAAGATCTTTAAGATCTCGTTTTGATGTCTATTTTAGGAATAAAAAAATTGGCAGGATAGATTTATCTTTAGCCGGGTTGCATAATGTGCGTAATTCTCTTGCTGCGGTGGTCTTAGCTTTAGAATTAGGAGTTGATTTTGGTCTGATCCGTAAAAGTCTGAAGTCAATCAAGGGGGTTGAAAGAAGACTTCAGTTAAAACATTGTAATGGTTTGACAGTAATCGATGATTATGCGCACCATCCCACAGAGATAAAAGCTACCTTAGAGGCGTTATCTTATTTTAAGCATGATAGAATGATTGTTGTCTTTCAACCGCATAGGTTTACACGCACTAAGTTCTTATGGAATGAATTTAAGGATTGTTTTCGTGATAAAGCCGACATTATTTTTATTACGGATATTTATTCTGCCGGAGAAAAGCCGATTAGAGATATCAATTCCAAAAGGCTGGTTAAGGATATTCTAGCTATTCACAGCAACACATCTTATTTAAGAAAAGAAGATATTGTCAAAAGGTTAATCCGTTTACTTAAGCCAGGTGATATGGTGGTTACTCTTGGCGCAGGAGATATAAATAGAATAAGCAATGAAATCATTAAAAGAATCAAAAATTAAGATCCGAAGGCGAGAAGATTTATCAAAGCATACAACTTTTAGAATCGGTGGTAAGGCTTGTTTTTGGTTTGAACCTATTGATATTAAACAGCTGCGTTATGTTTTGGAATTCACACGTAAAAAGAGATTGCCGCTTTTTGTTATTGCCCAAGGCAGTAATATTTTAGTTGATGGTAAAAAACTAAATGCGGTTGTGATTAAGTTGAGTAAGTTTAATTTTATTGAAATTGATGAGAATCAAGATATGATAACTGCCGGTGCAGGAGTTAAGATTGCTGAGTTATTAAAGAAAGCACAAGAGCATAGCTTAAGCGGCTTGGAATTTCTTTTTGGAATTCCCGGTTCTTTGGGAGGTGCATTAGTAACGAACGCAGGCGTTTCTTCGCCAAAAAGGACATGGATAGATTCTTCTGTTGTTGATATTTGCGTTATGGATCGTTCTGGTAGAATAAGGCTTTTGGATGCATCTTGTGCTGGTTTTGGCTATCGAAAGTCTAATTTGGGTAAATACATAATTCTTTTTGCAACGCTTAAATTAAAACGCTCAAAAAAGAAAGCAATTAATAAAAACATTACAGTCTATAAGAAGATCAGAAAGCATAATACTCCTGGTTATCCCAATGCCGGCTGTATTTTCAGAAATCCCAGTCATAATCTAAGCGCTGCTAAATTAATTGATCAGTGTGGACTAAAAAACGAATCAGTCAATGGTGCTTTTGTTTGGCATAGACATGCTAACTTTATCATTAATAAAAATAATGCCAGTTTTAACGATGTTATAAGGTTGATACATAAGATTAAAGAAACCGTGAAGGAACGGTTTAATGTTGATCTTGTGCCTGAAATAAAAATATGGAAAACTTAAAAGACTTAAAAATAGCTGTATTGATGGGCGGGGTGTCCTCAGAGCGGGATATTTCTTTAAAATCCGCTGATTCTGTGTACAGCGCGCTCAAAGAGTTAGGGTTTGATGTAGTAAAAGTCGACATTGATACAGACGATAATGATCAAATCCGTAGTAAAATAAAGATTTCAGGTGCAAATTTCATATTTATTGCTTTACACGGAGGCATGGGGGAAGATGGAACAATACAGGGTATAATCGAATCTTTAGGTATAACTTATACAGGTTCAGGCGTTAAGGCGAGTTTATTGGCAATGAACAAGATTGAATCCCGCGGTATATTTAAACAAAACGGTCTTAATGTTCCCGATTACATTAGCATAACTAATATGAATTTCGATCTTAATAGAATAATCAATGAATTTAGTTTTCCTGTAGTAGTAAAACCTGTTTCTCAAGGCTCAAGCGTGGGTTTACATATAGTTGATGATGTTAATTCTTTGGAAAGCGCCATTCAGGATGCATTATTGTTTGGCAGGGAAGTTTTATTAGAAGAATATATTAAAGGACGAGAATTAACTGTCGGGATTTTAGATAGTCAGCCCTTGCCGATTGTGGAGATAAAACCGAAAAGAAGATTTTTTGATTTTAATGCTAAATATAATTATGGCATGACAGAATATATAGTTCCTGCTGAGCTGGATGATCACTTGGCAATAAAAATAAAATCTGATGCTTTAGCAGCCCATAATAGCCTTGGCTGCAGAGGGTTTAGCAGGGTAGATTTGATTTTATCTATTGACAATAAACCGATAATTTTGGAAGTCAATACTATTCCCGGTTTAACCAACACAAGCCTTTTACCAAAAGCAGCAAATGCGCTTGGTTTGGATTTTCCGCAACTTTGTTTAAGAATAATACAAACGTCTTTTTAATATGACAAGAATAGAAAAACACAACAGATTTAAAAAGGTATTTCTATGGGGTGTTATTGGTATTGTTTTAATTAGCGTTATTTTGTTGTTATCATTTAGTTGGTTTAAGAATTCAAGCTTGTTTAACGTAAAGAAAATAACCGTGCTTAATTCCCAATATGCGAATTTACAATTCGATTATCTTAAAAATTCTAATATCTTTGAGCTTGATTTAATGAAGCTGGAACAGTTTATTGCCGATGATTATTATTTTATCGATTCTGTGAGAATTTCACGATACCTGCCAGACCAGTTGATTATTCAAGTTGAAGAAAAAACTCCTATAGCCAGAATTCTCTTACGCGATGGAAGAAAAAATAAATATTTTTCTATAGACAAACAGGGTATGCTTTTGCCGGTTGAGGTATATAGCTCAGATAATCCTGTGGTACTATTAGGTTTCCATGGCTTTTTGAGGGATCCAAACGTAGGTAAAGTCTATTATTATGATGAATTAAGCGCTTGTATTGCTTTTGTTGATAGTATAAAAAAAATTGCAATACCCGGGTTTTTGCATTTAAGGTGCATTGATTTTAAAAATAAAAATAATATATATGTTTTATTTTGTATAAATAATAATGAAACGAAAAACTTGGATGATTTTTGTTTAAAGGTTGTTTTTACCTTAAGGGATATAAATGATAAAACTGATCTTTTAGTTAAGGTATTATATTCTTTAGTTGATAAACTAGATAAAATAGATTATATTGATCTAAGATTTAATGAGCCTATAGTGAAGGAAAAAAGTTAAATTTATGAAAAATATTTGTTCTATAGATTTAGGGTCATATAAGATAAAGGGGTGTTTAGCCGCGGTTAATAATAAACTGCAGGTGATTGATAGCGTGTTCAAGGAAGTTCCTTCTCGAGGATTAAAACAGGGGATGATAAAAAATATTTCCGAACTGAGTGAGGCGATAGCTTTACTTATGGATTCTTTACAGGAAAAGAAAAGATTGAGAATTGATAAGGTTTATGTTGGTATAAATGGTACTAGTCTTGATTTTCGCTGCGTGAAGGCGGTAGTTCCTTTGACGGAAAGGGCGAATAAGCTCGTAGAAAATAATGACTTAAAGAAAATTGAAAAATACGCCAGTAATATACATATTAAATTCAATGAAGAATTATTGCATAACCTGCCGCAGTTTTATGTTTTAGATGACAATAAGCTTGCTGACCCAGTCGGGCTTTACGGGCATTGTCTTCAGATGCAGGCGATGTTTGTCTTAATGAAAACCAATGTTATGGACAGCTTGATAAAGGCTTTTTCTCAATCAGGGGTTGAGGTTGATGAATTTGTCTTTTCCGATTACGCTGCTTCTTTTTCCGTATTGGATAAGCAAGATTTGGAAAAAGGATGTGTGCTTTTGGATATCGGTAGTGAACTTACGCATGCAATTATTTTTGAGGCCGGTAGAGTCTGTGGTATAAAAGTATTGACGATTGGGTCAAATGCGATTACTGAGGATATCGCAAAACAACTTAGTATTAGTTGTGGATTAGCCAATGAATTAAAGATCGGACACGGTAGCGTTGCAAAAGAAGTTGACGAAAAAAACAAGGAAATAGTGGTCAGGATTGGTTCTGTTTATAAAAAAATCAATAAAAACAGCCTTAACGAGATAATTAATTCCAGTACAGATCGTCTTTTAGAACAGATTAAATCCGATTGTTCTGATGTAATAGATTTGTTCCGTGTAAATAAGGTTGTTGCTATAGGAGAAGGCGTTCTTTTGGATGGTTTTTTGGAAAAAATGGAATCTTTTTTTGGGGTTCCCGTTGTTCTTGGACAAGTAAAAGAAAAACCCCCTCAGATTATATCTAAAAATCCTACCTTTTGTATATGTATGGGGATTTTACGTTTTTGTTTAAACGGTTATATTGAAAATAAGAATAGCTTTTATGAATCTTTTTCCCCGGCTGGAATATTTAGTAAGTTAAAATTGATTTATCAGGAGTATTTTTAAAACCCGTCTTTTTGCTTAACTTATTGACAGCGCAGGAGTTTTATGTTAATTTATTGCGATGATATCTTCCAATTTGCTTAGCTTAAGAAGAAAAATCAAGGTTGTCTGCGATAGATGCCATCGAGATTATAACGATATCAGGCTTATTGTAGTAACAAAGACCGTAAAAGTAGAAGACATCAAAGAAGCTATCTCAAGCGGCGTGCATGAGATAGGCGAAAATTATATCCAGGAATCCGCCAGGAAGTTTAAATATTTAAAAAATAATGCTCTTAAGTGGCATTTTATTGGTAAACTGCAGAAGAATAAGACGAAATACGCTGTCGGTATATTTGATTTGATACATTCTGTTGATAATTTTGAATTGGCAGTTGAAATTGATAAACAAAGCCGTAAGATCAATAAGATTCAGGATATACTCTTGCAGGTAAATATTGCCGGGTACGTCAATCAAAATGGCGTAAGCGTCAATGAAGTGTGTGATTTAGCTGCCAGAGTGAGCGAATTAAATAATATCCGCTTAAAGGGTCTAATGATGCTGGCGCCTTTTTTTGAGAATGCGGAAAAAGTACGACCTTTTTTTAAAAAACTTCGCCAGATAAAAGAGCAGATAAATTCGTTAAATAGCGATAAATTGAAGCTGGATATTCTTTCCATGGGTATGACTGCGGATTTTCAGGTGGCTTTGGAGGAGGGCGCTACAATGTTAAGAATCGGCAGGGCAATTTTTGGAGAAAGGCAATGAAAAAAACAATCGGACTTATTGGTTGCGGCAATATGGGCGAAGCTATATTTAGAGGATGTAAAAAGGATAAACAGCTCAGGCTTTTAGCTACAGATAAGGTTAAATCCAGAAAAGATAAATTTTGCAGAAAATACAGGATTAAAAGCGCATGCAGCATCAGTGATCTTATAAGATTATCAGATGTCGTTTTGATTGCCGTTAAGCCGCAGGATATTGACGAAGTTTTAGTTGAGATCAAAGAATCTTTAAGGAAAAATGTTTTGGTAGTTTCCATTGCAGCAGGTATTAGCTCAAAATATATTGAAAAAACAATAGGTAATAAAGTAAAAGTAATACGCGCCATGCCGAATATGGCAGCTGTATTAGGTGAAAGCGTCACTGCTATTAAAAAGGGTATTTTTGCCAGTAAAATTGATACGAGGCTGGTAAAGAACATATTTGAAAAGGTTGGTTCTGTTATTGAAGTAAAGCGCGATGCGGATATTGATATAGTAACAGCCCTTTCCGGAAGCGGACCGGCGTATTTCTTTTATATAGTTGCTAGTTTTATGGCTGTTGGTAAAGAGAGGGGAATGGATCAGAAAAAAACCAATGAGCTTCTTTTTAAGACTTTGATTGGTTCAGCTGAATTATTGAAAGAAAATAAATTTGATACTAAAAAACTTATTGCCAAGGTTGCTTCAAAAGGCGGTACAACCGAAGCTGCCCTAAAGGTGTTTGATGATAATAATCTGAAGACAATTATTGCTAAAGGAATTTTAGCTGCTTATAAACGCGCAAAGCAGTTATCTCGTTAGGAGGAATAATGATTAAAGTTGGTATTATCGGAGGAAGCGGGCTTTATAATATAGAAGGGTTAGAGGATATTAAAGAGGTCGAAGTTAACACTCCTTTTGGAAAGCCATCGGATAAGTTTATTGCCGGCAAATTAGAAGGTAAAGATGTTGTGTTTTTGCCGCGTCACGCTCGGGGCCATATTCATTCGCCTACCAATATTAATTACCGCGCCAATATTTTCGGTATGAAAAAACTGGGTGTAGAGTGTATTATTTCCGTGACTGCCTGCGGAAGTCTTAAAGAAGAGCTTAAGCCAATGGATTTTGTCGTAGTGGATCAGTTTGTCGATAGGACCAATCATTCGCGCGGTATGAGTTTTTTTGATACGGGGATAGTTGCGCATATTATGTTTGCGCACCCGGTATGTAAAGATTTAAGCTCTTTAATTTATAAAAGCGGTAAAGACTTAGGTATTACAATGCATGAAAAAGGTACTTATATTAATATGGAAGGCCCGGCTTTTTCTACATTGGCTGAATCAAAGCTTTACCGTAGCTGGGGTATGGATATAATCGGTATGACCAATATGCCTGAGGCAAAACTGGCTCGCGAGGCTGAGATTTGCTATGCCACATTGGCTGCTGTTACCGATTATGACTGCTGGCATCCTGGACATGAGAGCGTTACCACGGAAATGGTAATAAGTAATCTTGTAAAGAATATCGAGAATGCAAAAAAAATTTTAAAACAGGTTCTTAAGGCTATGCCGGATACAAGAACATGCGCATGTAAAGATTCACTTCAAAATGCGATAATTACAGACAAAAAGAAAATCCCCGCATCTGTTAAGAAGGACTTATCGATTTTGATTGGAAAGTATGTAAAATAATGGATTATAAAAAAACTCTAAACTTACCGAATACAAAATTTCCCATGAAGGCAGGTCTTCCGGTATCAGAGCCGAAAACTTTAAAATACTGGCAGGAGATAGGTATTTTTTCACTTATCAGCAATAAAAAAACAAAAAAAGATAAGTATATCTTACATGACGGCCCGCCTTATGCAAACGGCAATATCCATTTGGGACACGCCCTTAATAAGACCTTAAAAGATATGATTGTGAAATTTAAGACGATGAAAGGCGCAAATACGTATTATGTCCCCGGATGGGATTGCCATGGGCTACCAATAGAACATCAGCTTTTTAAGGAGCTGGGAATAAAAAAAGGTGAAATCAGTCAGTTAAAATTCCGCAAAAAGGCATATCGCTTTGCGCAAAAATACGTAAATTTACAAAAAGAACAATTTGAACGCCTGGCTGTTTTTGCAGATTGGGATAATCCTTATCTTACTATGGCACCGACTTACGAAGAGGCGATCATATCCAGTTTTGCCAAGATCGCTAAAGATGGGTATATTTACCGTGGGTTAAAACCGGTTAACTGGTGTAAGAGTTGTGAAACTGCCCTTGCTGAGGCAGAGGTAGAGTATAGTGATGTGATTTCATCATCTGTATACGTAAAATTCAAGATTGAAGAGAATGCCAAATTTAAAAAGAATTCTTATCTACTTATCTGGACCACAACTCCTTGGACGCTTCTTGCAAATGTTGCTGTTGCCGCGCATAAAGATCTAGTTTATGTTTACGCACAAATTGGCGATGAATTTTTGGTCTTGGCTAAGGATTTACTGGCTAGGGTTATGGAAAAGTCGGGTATCACTGATTATAAAATATTAAATGAATTTAAAGGAAGTGATCTGGAAGGTTCAATATACCAGCATCCTTTTATAGAGAGAAAAGGCAAAGTCGTTAATGCTGATTATGTTTCCAAAGAAGACGGCACGGGTCTAGTGCATATTGCCCCCGGGCATGGCGCAGAGGATTATCTTGTGGGCTTAAGGCATAAACTTGAGATGATTATGCCGGTTGATGAAAAGGGTTATTTTGATAATACGGCTGGTGAGTTTTCCGGTCTAAATGTACATAAGGCAAATCCAGCGATTATCCAAAAATTAAAGGATTTAAATAAATTATTCATGCATGAGGAGATTACGCATTCTTATCCTCATTGCTGGCGTTGTAAACAGCCGATAATCTTTCGTGCGACAAAACAGTGGTTTTTGTCTTTAGAAAAAGACTCTTTAAGGGATAAGCTTATTGATATTGTAGAAACACAAGTTAACTGGGTTCCCGCATCAGGCAAAGAGAGAATAAAATCAATGTTAGAATTGCGCCCTGACTGGTGTCTATCTAGGCAAAGGTACTGGGGGGTTCCCATACCGTCTTTGGTATGCACAAAATGCAAAGAAGAGTTTTTAGATGATGAATTTATCAAGAAGTTTGCGAAGATAGTTGCAAAGGAAGGAACTGATTCTTGGTTTGAGAAGGATTTGATAGATATATTACCTAAAGAGACTAAGTGTCCTTCTTGCGCTAATAAAGATTTTACCAAGGGAGCTGATATTTTGGATGTCTGGTTTGATTCCGGTGTAAGCCATCAGGCGGTTCTGAAAAAAAGAAAGGAATTGGAAGGTACCCCTTGTGAGCTTTACCTTGAGGGGTCTGACCAGCATCGGGGATGGTTTCAGTCTTCTTTGATTGTTTCCAGCTGTATTGATAATGCCGCTCCGTATAAAAACGTATTAACTCATGGTTTTGTCGTTGACGGTCAGGGCAGGAAGATGTCCAAATCCTTAGGTAATGTGGTTTCACCATTTGATATTATCAAGGATTACGGAGTGGATATCTTAAGGCTTTGGGTCTGTTCCAGCGATTATAACGAGGATATAAGGATTTCGCCTGAGATCTTAAAAAGATTGTCCGAAGCCTATAGAAAAATACGCAACACCGCGAGGTTTATCCTAAGCAACCTTTATGATTTTAATCCTAGTGAACAAATAATTGATTATAGTCAGTTTTCTAAGATAGATAAGTGGATTTTGTTTAAGCTGTCGCAGTTAATTGAGAAGACCCATAATTATTACGAGCTGTTTGAATTTCATAAAGTATATAAAGAGATTTACAATTTTTGCAATGAGGATTTATCCATGTTTTATCTGGATATGGTAAAAGGAAGACTTTATACCTACGCCTATGATTCTTTCAAGCGCCGTATGACCCAGAGCGTGATTTTCCAGGTGCTTAATACTCTTGTGCGTCTGGTTGCGCCCATTTTAAGTTTTACCGCAGAGGAGATCTGGCAGCATATGCCGAAGCCAGAAGATAATAAACAAATGAAAAGCGTACATCTTCTTGATTGGCCTGAGCGTATTTTCGATAAAAAACTAAGCGATGTGTCAAATGAGTTAAAAACTTTAGAAACCGATTTAGGGATAATTTTGCAGATATTACCTGAAGTAGCCCTGGGTTTGGAAGAAAAAAGAAGCGCTGGCGCAATCGGTAGTTCATTCGATGCAAAAATAAAACTATTGACAAATGATGAAATTCGTTATAAATATTTAACAACTATAAAGGATGACTTGAGCGAGATTTTCAAAGTTTCTCAAGTTGAGGTAAAAAAAGTAGATTCAGGCGCAGAAGAATTAAAATCTTTGGGAAAACAAAGTGTTTTTAAAGATATTGTTTTTAACGTAGATAAAGCAGACGGTAAAAAATGTGTACGTTGCTGGAACTACACGCTGGATATCGGAAATGACCCTGAATATAAAGAAATTTGTACTAATTGTATAACGGCAATAAAAAAGGTGGAAAAAAATGAAACAATTTAAAATGAGTAAAACAGACCTTAAAAGATACAAAGAAGTACTTCTTAAAAGAAAAGAAGAGATTGTTGAACAAATTGAGCATATTTCTCGTGATACTCTTAAACGTTCACAAAAAGATGCTTCTGGCGATATTTCTGGTTATGCATATCATATGGCTGATTTGGCAACGGATTCTTTCGATAGAGAATTCTCTTTAGGATTGGCTTCTAACGAAAGACAGATACTTTATGAGATTGACGATGCATTACGTAGGGTTGAAGACGGTTCTTATGGTAAATGCAGCGCGTGCGATAAGCCGATTCCTAAAACTAGGCTAAAAGCAATTCCTTATAGCAGGCTTTGTTTGAAATGCCAGAAGCTACAAGAAAAATCATAAAGAAATATTTTTCTAAGAATTTTTTTCTTGTTTTTCTTTGCGTATTGATAGTTTTAATTGATCAATACACTAAATCCCTTGCTTTAAAATACCTATCCTTATTAAAGCCTCAGGCAGTTATCAATAGCATATTTTATCTAACGCTTAGTTTTAATACCGGAGCCGCATTCGGCATGTTTAAAAATCAGGCCGTATTTTTTGTGATTGTTTCTATCTTTGCGGCAATAATTATCATTATAAACATTTCTCGCAGTAAAAATCTTATTGAGAATTTAGGTTTTACTTTTATACTTGCTGGCGCAATAGGTAATCTTATTGATCGCTTAAGATTTGGTTTTGTAGTTGATTTTATCGATTTTGTCGTATGGCCTGTTTTTAATATAGCAGATTCTTTTATAACCGTAGGGGCTTTCATAATTATTTTTGCAGCATTTTTTCTTAAACCTAAGAAAATAAACAAATGAAACGCTTTGAATTATTCGTTGAATCGATAGATAAAGATAAAAGGATAGACGTTTATCTAAGCGACGCCTTGGATAAATACGGTGTCTCAAGAAATCTTATCAAGGAGTTAATAAAAGATAATAAAGTTATTTTGAATAACAACAAATCATTCAAGGTTCATTATAAGGTTAGAGAAAATGACAGGATTCTTGTTGACGTCCCGGATAAAAGCAAGTTGGAAATTAAGCCGCAGGAGATTTCTTTAGATATCGTTTACGAAGACGACAATCTATTGGTAGTCAATAAGCCAACTGGCCTGGTGGTTCATCCGGCTCCCGGCAATAAAGATAAAACTTTGGTTAATGCGCTATTATTTCATACTAAACAGCTTTCCGATATAAATCCCGAAAGGCCGGGTATCGTGCATAGATTGGATAAGGATACTTCCGGGCTAATAGTTGTCGCCAAGGATAACAATACCCATCTTCAGCTGTCGCGGCAGTTTGCAGAAAGAAAGATAGAAAAGGTGTATGTTGCTGTAGTTGAAGGAGAAGTTGAGTTTACAGAAGGGGTAATTGATATTCCTGTTGGTAGAAATCCTAAGGATTTTAAAAAGATGCGTGCTTTTTTTCATGAGGACGCAAGAATGGCAAAAACATTTTATAAAGTTCTTTGTACAAATAAGAAATTCAGTTTGCTGGAATTGAAACCCGTAACAGGCAGGACTCATCAGTTACGCGTGCATTTAAATTATCTGGGACATCCTATTCTTGGTGATAAAAAATATTCCAGTAAAAATGATTATTCCCGGCTTTTTCTTCATGCAAAATATTTAAAGTTTATGCATCCTATGAAAAATAAGGTTATGGAATTCAATCTTAAGGTTCCCAATGAGTTTAGGGCATTTTTTGATAATAAAATATCTTGAAATTTCAATACCCAGTTGTTATAATATTTTAAATACAAGGAGGCTTTGATGAATAAATCCGGAAAGATCTCAGGAATTATTTTTATAATACTTATTGTTGCTTTAGCAGCTGGTAGTGGTTATCTATTTTTACAGTGGCAGCAGGAAAAGCAGCGTGCAGACACTTTAGAAGCAAAAGTTTTCTCATTAGAAACAGAAAAAAAAGAGTTGGATGCTAGGTATAAAACAACTGTGATTAAGCTTGAGGAGCTTGACTCTCAGCTGAAGGATAAGGATTTGCAAGTTAAGGCATTAGAGAATAACCTGCGTAATGCAGAAGAGCTTAGAATAAAAGCCATAGAAGACGTAAATTCGATTCGTCAGCAAATGATAGAAACTGAGAACGCAAGAAAAGAGCTTGAGATTAATCTTGATCAAACAAAAGAGGAATTAGATTCTTTAAAATCTAAGATGAACGTTATTCATGAATCAAGCAAAATTGATACTCAAGACCAGATGTTTTCTTCCGCAGATAACGTTGATTTAGACAAAATCGTGGTCTCTCCTAATGAAAGCCAAAAGATAAAAGACGCTCGGGTTTTGGTGGTTAATAAAGAGTATGATTTTGTAGTTTTAAATCTTGGCAAGTATGATAATATTGTCGTAGGAGATATTGTTCAGGTAATAAGAGATAATTCAATTATCGGTTCTTTGGAAGTAGAAGAAGTTAGAGAGACAATGTCTGTTGCTAGGTTCTCGACCGAAGGTTTAAAAGATCAGATAAAAGAAGGCGATTTACTAGCTTTATAAATTTATAGTGTCGTTTCCAATCCCAACGTTAAAAAAGCTTAAAGGTTGTGTTATTGTTCCTGGCGATAAGTCTATAGCCCATCGCGCAATTATAATTAGTTCCCTATCAAAAGGAAAATGTGTTATAAGGCATTTTCCCTTCAATGAAGATTGCTTGAATACTATCGATATTTTCAAATCCCTCGGAGTAAAGATTAAAATTAATAAGAAAAAAGATGAGGTTACAGTTTTTGGTAATGGAATTAGGAGTTTAAAAAAACCAAAAGACTGTTTATATTGTAATTCTTCCGGAACCACAATAAGACTTCTTGCCGGAATTTTGTCTGCCCAGGAATTCGATAGCACTTTAACTGCCAGTAAGGCATTGTCCAAGAGGCCTATGTCGCGTATTACAAAGCCATTAAGAAAGATGGCTGCTTGTATTGAAGGAATTTCAAAAGGTAAAGAAGAATATCCTCCTTTAAAGATTAAAGGTAGACCACTTGTAGGCATAAATTATAAGTTGCCTGTTGCCAGTGCACAGGTAAAGTCAGCTATCTTATTTGCTGGCTTGTACGCCGTTGGGAGAACTATTTTAGAGGAAGAGGTTATTTGCCGTGATCACACAGAGCGTATGCTTAAATCTTTTGGTGTGGATATCCGTAGAAAAAATAAAAGAATTATCTTATTTGAAACTAATCAGATGTCGGCAGTTAAGAGTTTATTGATTCCGGGAGATATCTCATCAGCCAGCTTTTTTATCGTGGGAAGCTGTATTTTACCGGGTTCGAGCATAAAAATACGCAATATAGGAATCAATCCTACGCGCGGCGGTATTTTGAAAGTGTTAAAAAGAATGAATGCAGATATCAGGATAGTTAATAAGAAAGATTTGGTTGAACCTGTTGCAGATATAGAGGTGCGTTATTCAATGCTAAAAGCAACCATTGTAAGTTGTAAAGAGATACCTTTGTTAATAGATGAAGTGCCGATATTGATGGTAGCTGCATGTTTTGCAAGAGGAACTACTGTGATAAAAGGAGTGAATGAACTTCGTGTTAAAGAAACAGATAGATTAAAGTCTATGGTTGATAATTTAACCAAGATGGGTGCAGATATAAAAATCTTCCGTAAGCAAAAAAAACAGGATGTGGTTATAAAAGGTGTAAAATGCTTAAAACCAGCCAGGTTAAAGAGTTTTCAGGACCATAGAACTGCCATGAGCTTAATAATCGCTTCCTTGGGTTTAAACAAACCAGCAAAAATAGATAATTTAAGCTGTATTGATAAGTCTTTTCCTGAGTTTATTAATATTCTAAATAAGCTTAAATGTTAATAAAATTATGATTGACAACAGGTTTTGACTCTGATATATTTAACACATTAAACAATTGGAGTTAAAAATGGTAAGAAGATTCAGAAATTTCAAGATACTGGAAAGAGCCAAAGATCTTCTTAATTATATTTTGGGGCTTTTTTCCAATGATATGGGTATCGATTTAGGTACTGCTACGACTTTGGTTTATGCAAAAGGCGAAGGAGTTGTTTTGTGTGAGCCTTCTGTAGTCGCTGTAGAAAAAGGGAAAAGCCATGTTTTAGCAGTTGGCCAGGAAGGAAAGCGTATGTTAGGCCGTACTCCCGGTAACATCATTGCTATCAGACCAATGAAAGATGGAGTAATCGCTGATTTTGAGATAACCGAGGCAATGCTGCGTTATTTTATAAAAAAGGTTCATAATCGCCAGGTTCTTGTTAGGCCAAGGATGGTTATTGCAATACCTTCTGGTATTACAGAAGTAGAAAAGAGAGCGGTTAAAGATTCTGCTGAACGGGCTGGTGCACGTGAAGTGTATCTGGTAGAAGAGCCTGTAGCAGCAGCTATTGGTGTAGGGTTGCCCATATCAGAACCGACTGCCAGTATGATTATCGATATCGGCGGCGGTACAAGTGAGATCGCAGTTATATCTTTAGGTGGGATAGTTTATGCTAAGTCAATTCGCATTGGCGGTGACGAAATGGATCAATCAATAAGCGAATATTTGAAGAAAACTTATAATCTTATGGTTGGAGAGCGAACGGCAGAAGAAATTAAGATGAAAATTGGCTCGGCGTTTTCTTTAGATGAAGAAAAAAGCATGGAAGTAAGAGGGCGCGATCTTATAGTAGGTTTACCTAAAACCGTTACGATCACATCAGAAGAAATCCGAGATGCGCTAAAAGAGACCATAAGAGCGATAATTGATGCCGTTAAGATGGTTTTAGAAAGGACTCCGCCGGAATTGTCTTCTGATTTGATAGAATTAGGTATTATTATGGCCGGAGGAGGATCTCTTTTAAAAGGTTTAGACAAGATCATTTCTGACGAAACTGGTTTACCCGTTCATATAGCGGATGATCCTATAACCGCAGTCGCTCTAGGAACGGGGAAAATACTAAATGAGATACGTTATTTAAAGCGCGTTACCGTTCCCTCACGTATTGAAATATAAAAAAATGTAGTGAAATTAAAGAAAAAGAAATTAGCCGTTTTTTTTGTTATTTTATTTTTAGCTATTTTTATCCTTCCTATTTTTTCGTTTTTAAGAACCCCCACGCAAATTATCAGTAAGTATCCTTTATATGTGGTTAAGTTTTTTCAGGAGGAGTTAAAAGCTCTTTTTTTCTTCCATGCGAATATGCAGGAAAATAAACAATTAAAACAGCAACAGAAGAAACTTATTCATAAAATAATAATGCTTAGAGAGCTTGAAGCGGAGAATAAGAGATTAAAGGCGCTATTCGAATTTTCTAAACGTGAAAAGGGAGAATTTGTTTTTGCCAGAGTGATTGCCCGAGATACTTCTAATCTGGTTTCAAGTATGCTGATTGATAAAGGTACTTTTCACGGCGTGAAAATCAATATGCCGGTAGTTAATGAACTTGGACTTGTAGGTCGTATTACTCAGGCAGGAGTTTTTACTAGCCGGATAGTTCTTATTAATGATACTAGACTTTTTGTTCCTGCTTTAGTGCAGCGTAGTCGTGTTCAAGGCTTGGTATCAGGAAGGCTCCATGGCAATCTGGTTATGGGTTATATAGATAAAGATAGCGATATTGCCATAAAAGATATTGTGGTTACTTCTGGATTAATCGAAGCCAATACCAAAAGCATATACCCCAAAGGTATTCCTATCGGAGCAGTTGCTCAGATAACCAAGGAAGCAAAAGGTCAAATGCTTACCGCGCATATAAAACCCTTCGTTGATACTAATTCTCTTGAAGAAGTATTGATAATAAAATAGTTATTATGCGAGTTATTGAACAATCAATAAATGATTTTAAAAGAATTATAAGAAAAAGCGGTTTTGATTTTTCTCTTATCGATAAAAATAAACTGTTAACAGTTTCTATCGTTGCTGTTTCGTTATTATTATTTGAGAGTAGTTTTTTGGAGTGGTTTAAGATTTTTGGCGTGAGGCCTAATTTGGCTGTATGTTTTATTGTTTTATTAAGTTTTACCCAAAAACCCGCAGTTAGTTTATCAATGGTATTGTTGGCAGGTATTATTAAAGACAGTTTTTCCGGATTTGTTTTCGGAATGAACACGGTTAGTTTTTTTATCACAATGATCCTTTGTCTTGAGGTAAAGAAAAAACTTTTTGCGCAGAAAATCGGTATATTTATTTTTATGGCTTTTCTGGGTATATGGATTTCTTTTTTGTTTTTTTGTTTTTATTCTTTGATTTATGAGTTAGATTGCAACTTTACTAGATTTTTTTGGGTTGTTTTTGTCGAATCGTTGTATAGCTCGCTGATATTTTTTCCGATATTGAAATATTTAAAAAAATGCGTACCCGAAATGTTTACTTAATATTCTTGGGAATTTTTTCTTTTATTGCTTTAGGGCTTTTTTATGTCCAGGTTATAAAGGGAAATTATTATTCGCGCTTAAGCTATAGCAATTATATCCGTGTTTTTCCCGAGGAGGGTATTAGGGGAAGGATTTTTGATAAGGATAATCGTTTAATTGCCGATAACCAAGTGAGTTTCGATTGTTATGTCAATCTCAGACAGGCAGACGAAAAAGTAATGTCATTTTTAAGTTTGCATTTGGGGATCTCAAGAGCCGAAATAAGAAAAAACATAAAGAGAAATCTTAAGACCAGAGACCTTCCTGTTTTGGTTTATAAGGGCTTGACGAAAGAAAAAGCTTTTCTCATAAAAGAACACGCCTTGAACAACTCGGCTGTAATAGTAAAGCTTAATCATTCCCGTTTTTATCCTTACGCTGAATCTACTAGCCATGTTACAGGATATTTAAGCCAGATTAGTAAAAGTTTAATTACCAAATTGAAGGATTATGGTTATAGTACTCAAGATGTTATTGGCTATGGCGGAGTCGAGCAGGCAATCGATAAGTTTTTAAGGTCAGAATCTGGAGGTAGCCAGATTCAGGTAGATGCACGCGGCAGACAAATTGCGCTATTGGGTTTTAAGGCAGCTAAAGACGGGCTTGATGTAAAATTGACTTTGGATATAAAAATGCAGGTGGCTGCATTTAATGCCTTAAAAAAATATAAAGGTTCGATCGTAATACTTGAACCTGATACGGGGAAGGTTTTGACAATGGTTAGCAGCCCAGGTTTTGATGCAAACATACTTACTCAGGGCAAGGATATCCAAAAGATCAGCCAGATTTTAACAGATAAGAATGCACGACTATTGAATCGTGCAATCAGCGCTTCCTATCCTCCGGCATCTACCTTTAAGCTTGTTGTAGGAACTTGTGCTTTGGATAACAATAAAATAAGCCTTGAGGAGACGTTTAATTGCACAGGTAGTTTAAAAATAGGAAACAGAAATTTCAATTGTGCGGGTGTTCACGGAGTGCAAAATCTTGAAGATGCAATTGCAAATTCCTGCAATGTATTTTTTTACAATCTTGGTCTAAGAGTTGGAGCGAGGGCAATAATCGAAGCAGCGCATAGATTCAGGTTTGGCGAAAGAACTGGTATAGACCTACCTTATGAGGTGAGTGGCTTTTTGCCCAGTCTTTTATCGAACAAATTGCTTTTTAAGAAATGGTACCCAGGAGATACAGCGAATATTTCAATTGGTCAAGGTGAATTGTTAGTTTCGCCTTTGCAAGCAGCGCGAATGGTTTCTATCTTTGCCAATAATGGGAAATTGGTCAAGCCTTATATAATTGAAGAGATTTTGGGTATGGATAAGACATCGCCCAATGTTACAAAATTGGATTTTGGAAATGCTGCTATTTTAACTGTAAGGTCGGCAATGCGTAGAGCCGTAACTGACCCAACAGGAACGGCAAGAGTTTTAAATATGAAAAATCTTTCCGTTGCTGGAAAGACCGGGACTGCTCAGGTGGGCAGCAAGCGGTCCCACGGATGGATTGTGGGTTTTGCGCCGTACGATAAACCGAAGATAGCATTTTGCGTATTTTTAGAAAATGTCGGTTCAAGCTATTGGGCAACTCAGGTGGCGCACCAGATGCTGGTATCATTTTTAAAAGAAGGCTTGTTATGAAAAAGAGTTTGTCTATAGTGTTTATTCCGGTAATTATCTGTCTCATAGGGATATTTTCTATTTATACAAATACATATCTTAATAATGGTTTTGATTCAAGATCGTTATCATTGATAGAGAAAATCAGTAGTTTTTTTGGTACCTTAGTTGGCAAACAGGTTATTTGGCTTTTGGTGAGTTTGTCTGCGTACTGGTTGGTTAGTCTTATTTATTATCGTCGGCTATATGATGCTGCTTATTTTTTGTATGGTTTTTTGTTAATTTTGCTTATATTCGTGTTTGTTTTAGGTATTGTCAGGTTGGGTGCTCAAAGGTGGTTGAAGATGGGATTTTTGAATTTTCAGCCTTCTGAATTTGCCAAGCTTTGCATTGTTTTAGTTATGGCAAGATATTTTGATTATCGAAAGCTTGGCAATGTTCAGTTGTTTGAATTAGATTTTGTAAATGGTTTTATATTGCCTTTTATCATTGTGATAATACCATGTTTTTTAATTGCCAAACAGCCTGATTTGGGTTCGGCGATTATTGTGTTTTTGGTATTTATTTCGATAATTTATGCAAAAGATTTTCCCATGAAGTGGTTTTTATTATTTGCAGGTTTATTTTTGCTTGTTTTTCCTTTTGTCTGGAGTTTGCTTGAGGAATACCAAAGACAACGTTTGCTTGTGTTTGTAAATCCTAATATCGATCCTTTAGGTGCCGGATATACCGTTATTCAATCTAAGATTGCCGTTGGTTCAGGAGGTTTATTCGGTAAGGGTTGGCTTTCAGGCACACAGAGCCAGTTACATTTTTTGCCTGAAGCCCATACGGATTTCATATTCGCAACCTGGGCAGAGGAAAGAGGTTTTTTCGGATCGACGATTTTAATTTTATTTTACGCATTGTTAATTAAAAGCATTGTTGATGTAGCTGTAAGGTCAAGAGACAGTTTTGCAAAGTTAATTTGTATAGGAATTGCCAGTATGTTTGGTTTCCAGATTGGTATTAATATTCTTATGACTATTGGGTTGTCTCCGGTTGTTGGCCTGCCTTTACCGTTTATGAGCTACGGCGGATCATCTCTTTTGATAAGTTTTATTTCTTTGGGTATTGTTTCTAATATTAAAAGTAACCTTTAAATGAATTTAGATATCGTCAGAAAACCGGCAAGATATATCGGCAAGGAATGGAATCTGGCCTGTAAAAATGTGGCAAACTCTAAAGTTAAGATAGCGCTTTGTTATCCGGATATGTATGAATTGGGTATGAGCAATCTGGGTTTTAGAATTCTTTACGGGTTGCTGAATAAGCAAAGGGCTGTTTTTTGCGATAGGGTTTTTGCTCCTGCAGATGATTATTTGAATTATTTGAAAGAGCATGACATTAAATTATCCGGTCTTGATTCAAGAATACCCTTAAGTAAATTTGATATAATTGGTTTTTCTCTGGGATATGAACTTACCTTTACTAATGTTTTAAGTATTCTTTCCTTTGCAGGATTGCCGTTAAGAAGCCGCGAAAGAATCGATAAACATCCTTTAGTTATTGCCGGAGGGCCGTGTGTTGTAAATCCTGAACCGATGAGCGAATTTATCGACGCTTTTGTTATTGGTGAATCTGAAGAGGCGATTATTGAATTAATTAATTGTTTTAAGAAAACTTCTCCTAGAAATGAATTGTTAAAAAAATTGTCTAGAATAGAAGGGGTTTACGTGCCCTCGCTTTATGATGTCAATTATAAAGAAGATTTTTCTATTAATGAGATTATTCCTAATGAAAAAGGCGTTCCTTCAAGCATAAATAAACGCATCGTAAAAGAATTTGATAGGAGTTTTTTTCCGGTTGATTGGCTAGTGCCTTTTATCCAGGTTGTGCACGATAGGATTTCATTGGAAATCATGCGTGGTTGTCCTAATAGTTGCCGTTTTTGTCAAGCAAGGAATATTTACTATCCCTACAGAATAAGAAAACTAAATACAATATTAAAGTATGCTAAGCAGACACTTAAACGCACAGGCTATGAAGAGCTTGGATTATGTGGGTTATCCGTAAGTGATCATTATCAGATACGCGCAATGATAAAAAAGTTAACCTCTTTATTAAAAGGAAGAGGGATTTCACTTTCATTATCCAGTATGCGCGCAGATATTCTTCTTGAAGGTGCATTTGGAGATATTTCCAGTATAAAGAAAACTGGTCTTACCTTTGCTTTGGAAGCCGGTAGTAGCAGGTTACAGAAAAAAATAAATAAAAATATCGATATGGATAAGTTCTTCTTCCTGGCCAGCCAAAGTCTTGAAAAAGGGTGGCGCAAGATAAAATTGTATTTTATGGTTGGTTTTCCTGACGAGACAGAAGATGATTTAGCAGAGATAATTTTGATCGTAGATAAGTTACTTAAACTGAGATCTTCATCAGGAAACAAATTTCTTAAAATTAATTTAAGCGTTAATCCTTTTATTCCTAAGCCGCATACGCCGTTTCAGTGGGTCAATATGGAGAGTATAGAAAATTTAAAAAGGAAAAAATATTATCTGTTAGATAGATTAAATAGTTTCCCAGGGAACAGGATTAATTTTAGTTTTCATAATATTGAATCAAGTTTTTTGGAAGCGGTTCTTTCGCGTGGCGATAGAAGACTTTCTGAAGTTATATCCATAGCCTGGAATAAAGGAGCAAAGTTTGACGCCTGGAGCGAGTTTTTTGATTTTAAAATCTGGCAGCAGGCTTTTAAAGAGGCCAATCTTGACCCAAACTTTTTTGTCAACCGCAATATAGCATTAAGTGAAAAACTCCCCTGGGACCATATCAAAATATCACCTGAAAAGGCCTATTTGTTTAAAGAGTTCGAACAGAGCCAGAAATACTGAAAACCATCTCAAAAAACGCTAAAACCTGTTGACAAATAATAGATTATGAAATATAGTATAATTATATAATCATAATTTTAAGGAGGCATTTATATGATTAAGCTATTTAAGAAAACGTCTATTTCTTCCAGGGGATTGCGTAGCAAGTTAGCCGTTGCTTTTGCGTTAACCTCGACCATTCCAATTCTTATAAGCGTTTATCTGATTTCACAAATTACCGATGTTTCCACTTTGGATTTACGTATCGGTTCATTTTTGATTTTGAGCCTTCTTATTGCTGTTTTTGGTTATTTTGTCTTAAACAACATAATCAATTCCATTATAAAAACTAGCAAAAAAGCTAATGCTTATATACAAGGCCAGACTTTTGGTGGAATAAAGATTTCAACCGATGATGAGATTTCCGATTTGAATAAGGCTATTGATAAACTTAATGACCGTATAAGGGAAAATATGGAAAAGTTAAGTTTTTATGATAAGCAAACTAAGCTAGTCGGTATGGATTTGAATAAGAAAGTAATCGCTCTTTCAAGTCTATTGCAAATCGGTAGTTTTATTTCTTCGAGCAATAAAATTGATGATATTTTTTCTTTGGTTGTAGGAAAACTTTCGAATATTGAGCCAAGTTTTGAAGTATTCTTGTTTTTGGAGAATAAAAATAATGAGTTTTCTCTCGATTTTGCTTCGAATCAGGAAAAGATTAAATCTAATGTATTTACTTTATCCAGCGATTCAAAAAGAATTGTTCAGGCAATAACCAGCAACGAACCTTTAAGATTGGATATTTCTCATTCTGAGTCTAAGACTTTAGAGCGTTTAGGAGAAATATTCAACATCAGTAGTATAGTTATTTTTCCTATTTTTGCTTGCGAACAGACAAAAGGGCTCCTAATTGTCGCTAGCACAAAAAACGATTATGCTTTTGAGGCAGGCGATATTGAACTTATAAGGTTATTTGCCCGTCAGCTTGCAATAGCTTTGGAGAAGAACCAGCTTTTTAACAAAGCGAAGAAATTGGAGACAAAAGATGAATTAACTGGTTTATACAACGAAAGTTTTATTCGAGATCGTCTAAATGAAGAGATAAAACGCGCTTTTGTTTCCCAGAGGCCGTGTTCTTTTGTTCTTTTCGGAGTGGATAAATTCCAGAATTACCTGCAGCGAAAAGGTCAGGACGGGGCGGAAGTTTCTTTAAAACATATTGCTTCTTTATTGAAAGAGTCTTCTCGGGAAATTGACAAGCCTGGTCGTTTTGGGTATTCTGACTTTGCATTGTTATTGCCGGAAATGAATAAAAAGGAAGCGATTAATCTTGCGGAAGAGATCAGGAACAAGGTTGCTTTTGTTTTTAAAGAAGAAGACGCTGGTCTTCGTCTGACAATTTCAGCTGCTGTCAGTGAAAATCCGATTGATGGGATAAAAGCCGAAGAATTGATTTCCCATGCAAGAAATCTTTTATCGAATAAAGATTCAGACAATAAGGTTTTTCGCTAATAATGTTTTCTCCTTTTAGGAAGGTTGTAAATAAACAATTAGGTGAATTGCTGGTTGAGCATAAAATTATCAGTGAGGCGCAATTAAAAAAAGCCCTTGTGTTGCAAAGCCAGCGTAGCGGCGCTTTAATCGGAGAATTGATAGTAGAGCTTGGTTATGCAAAGGAAGAGGATATTGCCAATACTCTGGCAGCCCAGTACGGTTTTCCTTATTTGCCTTTGGATAATTATTCGGTCGACGATAGTATTATAAAATTGATACCGAAGAACGTTGCGAGTCAGTACTGTTTATTGGCAATAGATAAGCTTGCCAATTCAATTGTCGTAGCCACAAGCAATCCTTTGAACACCCAGGCAATCGAAGACGTTGAATATATTACTAATTGTGATGTTCGTGTTTTTATCTCTACGGCAACGAGCATTAGAAAGAAAATCAAAGAGTACTACCAATAGTAAATGGCAACATTAAAAGAAAACTTAACCAATATTCTTATCGATAATAACCTTATTACGCGTGAGAATTTGGAAAAGGCTATTACTACACAAAAAAAACAAGGTGGTAGTCTTAGTCAGATACTTATAGATTCTGGTTTCGTAAAAGAAAAAGATTTGGTTATTGCCTTAAGCCAAGGTTTAGGAATCCCACCGATAAATTTAAATAAGATAAAAATAGATAAACAAGTTGTAAAACTTATTTCTCAAGAAGTAGCGCAGCGTTATCTTATTTTGCCTATTTCTCAAGTCGGCGCGACTTTAACCGTTGCCATGGCAGATCCTTTGAATGTTTTTACTTTGGACGATTTGAAAACCCTTACGAGTATGAAGATCAATCCTGTTATAACTACTGCTAATGATATTAAGGATGCGATTAAGAATTATTATGTAGACGATCAAAAGCAGGAAGATGCAAAAATCGACGATATCATCAAGGATATTTCTACTGCGGATATAGAGCTGGTTAAAGAGTCCGAGGATAAGGAAGAGAACATAAGTTTTATGCATATGGTCGATGATGCACCTATTGTAAAAATCACCAATAGGTTCCTTAGCGATGCAGTTAAGCTCAATGCAAGCGATGTTTTGTTCGAACCGTTTGAAAAGACAACGCGTGTAAGATGTCGCGTTGACGGCGCATTAAGAGAAATAGAAACTCTTCCCAAATATATGCATGAAGCAATAGTGTCTCGTACTAAAGTTATTTCTGGGCTTGATATCTCAGAACATAGGCTTCCTCAGGACGGGCGTTTTAAGATAAAATTCCAGTCTCGAGAGGTTGATTTTAGAATTTCTATTCTGCCGTCGGTTTTCGGAGAAAAAGTTGCTTTGCGTGTTTTGGATAAAACAACCGCAATGCTTGATATTGAGAAACTTAATTTTTCAGAGCATAATCTTAATATCCTCAAACACTGTTCTTCTTTTCCGCACGGTATGATGCTTGTTTGCGGTCCTACTGGTTCAGGTAAGACCACTACACTTTATTCCATTCTTAAATATGTGGATAGCCCTGAAAAAAATATTGTTACCGTAGAAGACCCTGTTGAATATCAGCTTCATGGAGTAAATCAAGTGACTTGTCGGCCTGATATCGGCCTGACATTTGCTGCAGCACTGCGTTCCATATTAAGGCAAGACCCCGATATAATAATGGTTGGTGAAATTAGGGATTTTGAGACTTTGGATATTTCCATAAAATCAGCTCTTACCGGACACATGGTTTTAAGTACGCTTCATACGACGACAGCTCCCGGTTCAATTATCAGAATGTTGAATATGGGCGCGGAACCTTTTTTGGTTACGTCCTGTGTAGTTGGTGTTATTGCTCAAAGGTTAGTGCGCAAGTTGTGTCCAAAATGTAAAGAAGCATATAAACCTTCTAAGGCAGTCTTAGATACTTTAAGTGTTGCCGGGGATATTAAAGAAAGCGTTACTTTTTATCGGGCAAAAGGTTGTCCGGAATGTTTTAATATAGGTTTTCGCGGAAGGCTGGCAATATGCGAAGTGCTTGTTTTGACACACGAAGTTAAAAATTTGATTTTAAAACGGGCGCAGGAGCATCAGATTAAGAAGATGGCTCGTTCGCAGAGCATGCGAACTTTAAGAGAAGACGGTATTGATAAAATAATTGCTGGTTTAACCACACCGGAAGAGGTATTAAAGGTTACCGCTTCTGACGTAAAGGCAGAATAGTTATGGTTAAGTCTTTAAGGGACAAGATTCTTGATTATTTATTGGAAGAAAAGAGGATTAGCAAAAGCGATATCGAACGGTTTTCTAAACTTCAGGAAAAGAGTAATCTTAAGATGGAAACTATTCTTATCGATAATGGTATTATTTCTGCCCAGGAGTATTTATCCATGCTGGCAAGGGAAACCAATACACCTGTAGTTTGTCTTGAGAGGATTGAGTGTGATCCGGAGATTTTAAATATTATACCGGAAAGAATATGCCAACAGTATAGTATTTTTCCTGTTGCCAAACTGGGGAATTTACTTACTTTGGCTATGTCTGACCCGATGAATATTTTTGCCATGGACGATATTAAGTCTTTAACATCTTTTGAAATTAATACGGTTTTAGCCAGCGAAGAAGATATTAAGAAAAACATACAGTTTTGGTATGAGGAATCAAAGAATAAAGATATATCCGAGTTGATTGGAGAGGTCAGCGAAGAAGAGATCAACGTTGTTGGTGAAATTAAGAAAAGGGAAATTGAAGGACAGTTTGATCTTGACAGGGCAATGTTTGAAGCTGAAGAATCTCCTGTTATCAAGCTGGTTAACCTTATGCTTAGTGAATCTTACCAGAAAAGGGCTTCGGATATTCATATTGAACCAGAAGAAGATTTTTTAAGGGTGCGCTATAGAATTGACGGTATGCTGCATGACGCTTACCAGATTCCCAAAGAAAAGCAGAATGCTGTAATCACGCGTATAAAGATAATGTCCAATCTGGATATTACTGAGTTTAGAATTCCTCAGGATGGCCGTTTTAAGATCCGTTTAGGGCAAAACGAAGTTGATTTCCGTGTATCAATTTTACCGATTAGTTTTGGGGAAAAGGTAGTTATGCGTTTGTTGGATAAACGTAATCTTTCTATTGGTCTGGAGAAATTAGGATTTTTAGCTGAGCCAATGCAGAAATTCAAAGATTGTATTAGTAAGCCATACGGAATGATTCTTGTAACAGGGCCTACAGGGTCGGGAAAATCAACTACGCTTTATTCAATTATTAACCAGCTTAACACGTCCGCAACTCATATAATTACCGTAGAAGACCCTGTTGAGTATCAGATTGAAGGTATAGCGCAGATTCCGGTTAAGGCGGATATCGGTCTTACGTTCTCTGCTGGGCTTCGGGCGCTTTTGCGTCAAAGCCCTGATATTATCTTAATCGGTGAGATCAGGGATTCCGAAACTGCCGATATTGCCGTTAAGGCATCTCTCACCGGGCAGATGGTTTTATCGACGCTTCATACCAACGATGCTGCAGGAGCAATAACCAGACTTATCGATATGGGCGTTGAACCGTTTTTGGTTTCTTCGAGTTTAATCATGACTTGTGCTCAGCGATTAAGTAGAAAAATATGTTCAAACTGTAAAGAAGAATATACGCCCGATCCAACGGTAGTAAAAAATCTTGGAATAAAATTGGAAAAAGACTCTGTTTTTTATCACGGAAGAGGATGTTCTCATTGCAATAATACGGGTTATCGTGGTAGAATAGGGACAATAGAGGTTTTGGTAATTGATGATAAGATCAGAGAGATGATAATCAAAAGAGTCTCATCTGATGAAGTCAGAGAATATGCCGTAACTCAAGGCATGGAGACATTAAGGGATAATGGCCTGCGTCAGGCAGCAATTGGTCTTACGACCTTAGAAGAGGTTTTAAGAATCACTTCAGAGGAATAGAATGCAAAAAGATCTAATTATCTATATAGATGAGTTAACCGACCTTTACAATAGAAGATACCTTTCCCAGGTTTTCCCCAAAGAAATTAAAAAAGCACAAGAAAAAAATTATAACCTTTGGTTTTTCATGATGGATTTGGATAACTTTAAAGGTATTAATGATACATTAGGCCATTTAGCCGGAGATGATGCTTTAAAAAATCTAGCTGACATCCTAAAGAAGAATATGCGTGAGCAGGATATACTCTTTAGGTACGCCGGAGACGAATTTTCCGCAATTATTCCCGGAGGTACGCTTAATGATGTTTTGGCCGTTGCTAAAAGAATCTTAGAAAATGTCGCCAAATCTTCTTTTGGGTCTAATCCTATGCAGCCGGCAATAAAATTCACCGTGAGTATCGGAGTGTCTTGTTTTCCTGAAGATGCTGTTGAGCCCTTACGGTTAATCGATTTGGCTGACAAGGCGCTTTATGTATCAAAGCGAAAAGGCAAGAATCATATTTCCGTAGTAAGCGATGTTCCTCCAGAAGTATTAAGTCTTTATCAGACCCTAGAAAAGTTTCCTTGTCCTGTTTTTATTGATAGAGTCGAGGAATTAAACCGGCTTCTCAAATCCAGCGATGAACTTGCTAATCAAAAAAATAAAAAGAATATTTTCTTATTTGGCAATTCCGGCATTGGAAAAACAAGGATATTACAGGAATACGGGAAAAGACTTTCCAGCAAAAACTTAAATTTGATCATTACCCGTGCAAGCGAAAAAGATCTTTTTACAAATTACCATATTTTTATAGAAGGGATATCCGGATACTTTAAAACCCATAGTTTTCAGATGGAGTTGTTGGAAGGTTTAGACGAAAGACATAAATCCATACTTGTAGGTTTTATTCCGGAATTAAAAAGGTTTATTTCTGTTTCCGACGATGAGCTTAAAAATCTTTCCGGCAAGGCGATAAAAGATGAAGACATAAAGATAATTTTTAAGAAATTCATTTCAAATATTACCAGAAGAAATTCTTCGGTTCTCGTAGTAGATGATTTGCAGTGGGCAGACAAAGCCAGCTTAGATCTAATAAAAGAATTTCAATCCAGCAATGATACTTTGATGGTTATTGCATCTATTTCCAGCGATTATATTGCCCAAAAAGAAACCCCGTTAGTGTTAAACGAATATATAACCAAAAATTTTCTTTCTTTTGAGAGGATTGATGTTGAGCCTTTCAATAAAGAAGAGATCGGCAAAATGGTCAATGCTGTTTTTGGTTCCCTTGAGAATTTGAATGAGTTTATTGCTTTGGTGTATTCGGTTACAAAAGGATCACCTTTATTTGTCGAAGAATTATTAAAATATTTTATTAATCGTGGGTTTGTATTTTATCGTAAGGGTAAATGGGGCTGGCTGGATATAAGAAGAGAAGATATCCCGTCAAGTATTGAAGAAGTTGTTGCTCAGCGTATCAAATCGTTAAGCTCGGAATTAAAAGAAGTTATTACCCAGGCCTCTGTAATCGGTGAGGATTTTGAAGTAAATCTTTTGCAGAAGTTAGGCAAAAAGAATCAGGGTTATGTTATGGACTTGATTGAAACTGCCAAAAAATCCGGTCTCATACGAGAGGAAAAAGGTGCCGAAGGGGTAAGGTTCGTATTTACCAGTGCTAAAGTAAGGGATGTTTTATACGGCCTGGCTGATAAAAACCAGGTTAAGAATTTGAACCGCCAGATCGGCCAGATAAAAGAAGAGATTTACAAAGGTAATGAGGATCAGGTGGCCGGCGAGCTGTACTACCGATTTAAAAAAGCAGAAGATGGCAAAAAAGCCTCTCGTTATGCAAAGATGGTTAAAGAAGGCCGATCTTTTGTTTATGAAAAAAGTATTCACTTCGCCAAGGGTCTTCTAGAAGAGGTTCAGGTTAGCGAACAGGAAATTCCCGATAAGGCAATTGATGTTGTTTCAGATATTATTCGTCTTATTTACGTTTCGCAGATAAACAGCAGTCTTTACCCTAAAGGAAGCTCGATGCGCACTCAGCCATTGGCGGATTTGATAGCAAAAATGAAAAGTATTTTTGAATATGTGTTGGTGGTAAGTTTTAGTCATTTTAACGAATTTTTGGTTATTAATAATAGAATTTATGACAAGGAAAGTTTAAAAGAGACGTTTAAAAATGCTTTTATCGGGTTATTGAGGCAGAATAAAATCGAAAAAATCTCTTTTACTCCCAGTTTAAGCGTTGAAGAACTGGAAGATTTCTTGGAGTTATTTGAAACCAGCGAAAAGGAAGGATTTAAGAATAAATTTCATCAGGAATCATTTCCTAATATCAAGGTTGAATTTATAAGTTATGAGAATTATCTTTCCAAAAGAACTAAAGACAGAGAGCAATTACAGGATATAATGCTTCTTGATTATCTTTTAGGCAAAGTTCCCGGAGAAGGTTTACAAGACAAAATGAGTATTCTTGATAAGATCCAGACGCATAGCCAGGATATTGCTTCAGCGTTAACACAGATGGCGGATAAAGTAAGTAAACAAAAAGGAGTGGATAAGGATTCCGCTCGAGCGGATATTCTTTCCGATAATTTTAAAAAGATCGCCCAGCATATTTTTAATAAAGGTGAAGGCGCTTGGGATAAATATAAAAAGGGTCTTGCTAAGACAATACTTTCACTTGAGCCTAATCTGCGTGAAGAATTTTTTCATAAACAGTTAAAAGAAGAGCAGGTAAAACAAGATGATATTGTTGAAGATGAGGTTGTTTCAGAAGTTTCAGAAGATGATGTTTCTGCACAGGAGGATGTTTCAACCGATGAATTAAGAGAAAAGACCCAAGAAGAAGAGCCTCGGCAGGATATTATCAAGGCTTTAGCTGGTGAATTTCCAGAAGACGTTGTTCTGGACCTTATAAAAAAAGAATACAAAGAGGGAAATAACAGCCCCGAACAATTTAAAGAGATAGTTTCTAAGTTTTTACCAGAAGATAAAGAACAAAAGAAAGCACTTTTAGACAAAATTATCAATACGTTAAAAGAAAACGGTGCGAAAGAAGAAGAATTGAAATTCCTTACCCAGGAAGAATCTTGGCCAAACCTTAGTTTTAGCGAAAAAATCATAGATTTTCTGAATATGAACGCTGATCGGTATGTTTATATCTCAAAGCAGTATGGTTTTGCTTCGGTAATGGAATTCGCGCTCTCTTCCGATACAGAACAGGTTAAGAAAATACTGGAAAGGTTGGTTTATTTTATAGAGTCAGATACTCCCGAAGCGGTAAATATCGCAAAACAGGATCTTTTGGCGTTGATCGATTTAGTGTTTACTTTTAAAAAGGGTGAATTCTTGGAGTTGTTGCTTAATACATTTTTGTCTGAATTACATAAAGAACACAATAAAGAAACTATATCAATTTTTATCAATAATATCGAAAAACTCACCTATGTAGTTTTTTCAATGTCCGCATTTGATTTGTTTACCAAGGTAATTAATGAATTAAGAAAGCTTATTAATGAAACTGACACCTTAGCTGATATAAAAGCCAATATCAATTTGGTTTTGTCTCATATTTGTTCAGAGGAAATAATCCAGCGTCTTATTGAGCGGTTATTCAATTATGTTGATAATAATGAGGATTACGCACAGATTGCTCATGTTTTTGTCGCAATCGGGAAATCCGCAGCAAATAAGCTGATTGACGAGGCAATGTTCGAGAAAAATATAAATATCGTAGGTTATTTCGGGGGATATCTTAGAAGAAAAGCAGTGGGTAATATTTTAAACATGATGGATAAAAATGAAGTTATGGAGTTTATCAAGGATAGGCTTCAAAATGAAAAGTGGTTTATTGTACGTAATACCATTGATCTGATCATGCATATAGATAATCCTGAATATATTTCTTTGCTTGATATAGTAAAAGATAACAATGATTCCCGAGTGAGAAGAAAATTGCTTTTTGTCTTGGGTAGATTTAAGAGTAAACAGGCACTGGATATTTGTTATTCTCTTGCAAACGATAGAGATGATGCTATTGCCATGGGAGCGATAAAATTAATTGCTTCAATCGGAGAGAAAGACTCTGTTGAGTTCTTAAATAATTTAAGTGTAAAACATTCTTTACGCGATGAAAAGAATAAAGCTATTGAAGAATTAAAACAGAGATTAAATAAATAATGCCATTTAAAAGACAACCCATTTACAAAAAGCAGTTGCTGGGCCAGATTTTCTTAAAAAGCGGAATTATTTCCAAAGAGCAACTTAAGGAAGCGCTTGAATCACAAAAGAAAGAAGGCGGTTTTTTAGGCGGCGTATTGATAAAATTAGGTTATCTTACGGAGATGGATTTGGTTATGGGGCTTTCCAGTCAGTGTAGCATACCGTATCTGCCGCCCTTAAGGTACAAGATTCCTAAAAATGTTTCTGAAAATTTAAGCGAAGAATTGTTGCGTAAAAATAGCTTTGTTCCGATTGATAAATTTCATGATACATTAACTGTTTGTATGGTTAATCCTTTGGACGATCGCTCAATAACAGAGATTACAAATATTACTAATCTTGAAGTTCTTGTCTGCATTGCCACCAGAGATGAAATTGAGAAAGCGATTAATAACCTATATAAAAAATCTGGTAAAAATGCGTTGTAATTTGAGTTTTTATAGTATAAAATAATAATAATATTTAAATTATTTAATATTAGAGAAAGGATTTTTAAATGGCTCAGTTTAAATATTATGCAAAAGATAAAAAAGGAGCTTCTGTTAATGGTGTTTTGGAAGCAGAGAATAAGAATGTTGTTATCGAAGAGTTAAGGCGCAGACAGTTAACGATAATTTCCTTAAAGGAAGCAAAAAAAGCATTCAGTATCGGAGGTCCAAAGAAAGTCAGCGCTGATGATCTGGTAATTTTCTCTAGACAATTATCCACAATGGTAAATTCCGGTATTCCTTTGGTGCAGTCATTGGATATTTTAGGTGAACAGCTTGAGAATAAAGAGTTTCGTTCGATAATTATGACCATAAGAGACGATATCCAGACTGGCCTCAGTCTTTCCGGTGCGTTTGCAAAACACCCCAAGGTTTTTTCAACACTTTATATCAATATGGTCAAAGCCGGCGAGACTTCCGGTATGCTCGATGAAATATTAGACAGGCTGGCAATATATCTGGAAAAATCCAATTCTTTGAAGAAGAAAATAAAATCGGCCATGATTTATCCTGCTTTGGTTTTTAGCATGGCGATTATTATTACTTCAGGATTGTTGATTTTCGTTGTTCCTCAGTTTAAATCTATTTTTAGCTCTTTTGGAGGTAAACTTCCGTTGCCAACACAGATTTTGATTGCCATAAGCGATAATTTCTCAAAGATAGTACCTGCTTTGATTGTAATGTTGATCCTTGCCGCAGTTATATTTTCGCGTGTTATTAAAACGCCTAAAGGAAGATATAAGTTTGATCAGTTCAAATTAAAGGTATTTATTTTTGGCAAGATGTTTCAGATGGTTGCGGTCAGTAGATTCTCTAGAACGCTTTCGACTTTGGTAAGAAGCGGTGTTTCCATTCTTACAGCTTTAGATATCGTTTCCAAGACAACGGGGAATAAAGTTATTGAGCAGGCGTTAGATAACGTAGGTACTAATATAAAAGAAGGTAAATCTATTGCGTTGCCGTTAGCGGAAGCAAAGATATTTCCTCCTATGGTTGTAAGGATGATTTCCGTAGGCGAACAGTCCGGAGAACTGGAGAAGATGTTGTCAAAAATCAGTGATTTTTATGATGAACAGGTGGATATTGCCGTATCGGGCTTATCCAGTGTAATCGAGCCTGTAATTATTATATTCTTGGGTGTTGTGATCGGTTCTATCGTTATCGCTATATTTTTGCCGATTTTGAAGATGTCTTCTCTTGTTGGGGGCATGTAAGAGGCATGAGAAAAAGTTTTTCTCTAATTGAGTTAGTGTTTGCTCTTGGAATATTGGGTCTTGTAGCAGCGACTTTCATGATGAGTTTTGCCAATTATTCTAATCTTAATGAGACCAATATTAATGTTAACCTAGCATATATAAAGGCCCGTTCGGTTGTTGAAGAATTGCGTTCCATCGATGATTCAGATGAAGGAGATTTAAAGACTGCGAAGGATAGCTGTGGTACTGAAAAATTAGTAGAAAACGGTCTTTTGGAAGGAGTTGGCCAGCCTGACACAGGGATTTATTCAGTGTATCTGAAGTGTCTAAGGGATGCAGGCGGGTCGTGTCTTGACAGGACATTTGATGTAACGGTATCATTGTGTTGGGTGCAGTCAAACGGAAGAGTAATTGGCGAAAGGGATTCTGATAACGAAGAATGCGAAGATTCTATCTATGAATATACCAGCAGTTTTACCACTGCTAAATAAAAGATGATTTCTAAAATTAAGCTTTTTTCCAGAAAAGGTTTCAGCATACTGGAGTTGATTACGGCGATTGGGATTTTTTCGTTTTTGACCATATTTTTATTTTCCGGGATTATTACCGTGCGCAATATCTGGCTTAAGTCTTCTGCAAAGATAAAATTGGTTGATGAAGGGATGAATGCTTTAAGCGTTATGAAATCAGAATTAGCCCAGTCAGGCAGGGATTATTTTAAGATTACGAATTCAGCTAGCGATTATTGCGCCAACAATGATACTAATACCGGGAGTTTGATTATTTTTCCTGTACCGATTTTAATTAGTGGTAAATATCATGATATCAACGGATCAATTAATTGGGGATATGACGGCGATACGAATAAAAAAATTCGCTATAGAGTCTATGATAATAAGCTTTTTCGTGAGATAGCAGATACGTCTTCAAGCTCTTGCGATACTATCGAGAGCAAAGTATTAGCTTACAATATGGATAGCGACTCGCCTGTTACTTTTGAGTATGATACCGGCAGTCACACGATAGCACTAACTATTAATTTAGAAGATAGGGATTTTGCGAGTAATGAAGTTGATTTAAGCCTGGAAGAGATTATTTACCCGGAAAATTAAGAAGGTGTGACCTATGAAAAATAAAAAAGGAATTGCAATAATCGTGACATATTCTATATTGGTGCTTTTGTTGATTTTATCCGTTGCGTTTATGTACCAAAGTATTAATGCTAATTATTTGAGCAAAAGAAGAGTTTCAAATAACAAAGCGCGCGCCAATGCAGAAAAAGGCATTGCGCTCATAAAAAGAGAGCTTGGTTTTAGAAGCCAGAGCAATCCGTTGATCACGCATTCAGTTAACGCTTCCACAGACGCCTTAGAAAGTAATAATATCAATCCTTCATTACATGTACCAGGTGTTTCCATATTTAATGACGACAGCCAGCCTGATATAGACGGTTGTTTCAATGGCTATGATGACGATTCAAATCTTATTTTTAGGGTTAAAACATTCAATAAAGAAAGTTCTTCAGGGGATGTGGTTATTATCAGTCAGGGCATTGACGCAGATAGCAAAGCATATTTGGCTTCCACGCTTAGTTCTTCCAGTCTTTACCAATATTTTATGTTTTATGAAGGTAAGACATATTTTTTTGGTTCAACTAATATAGACGGTAAAGGTATAGGAAAGATATTTGTCAATGGTGATGCGGGTTTTACCAGTCCCCAGCTTAAAGATTTGGCTAGTTTTGAAGTTGCCGGAGACATGAGCAATTATTATTACGGGTATCTTAATCCCTCTATTTTGGATAGTTTAGCTGCAGACGGCCCTGGTATCACTAACGGTGCTCCCACCCCTTGTCTTTATGTGGATACATCTGTTGCCGACCCTGATTATGACTATAGCGATCCCGCTAATCCCGCCAAGCATGATTTTAATGGCGATGGAGTGGTTAATTATAAGGATTGGATATATTCTCCTGCTGACCCTCAACCGTGGAACGATAATTCAAGTGCTTATGCCCGGTTTCAGCCGTATACAAGCACTCCTTATGAATGGCGTGACATAGATACGCATTTTTATAATCCGTCTGGTTTCGGTGACCAGTTTATTTTTACTTCAGAAAGCGGAGCAGTTTCTGATTATGGTTTTAATCTTCCCGGCAACGGAGACGAATCTGCACTATCAACTTCTTGGGACTTTAATTTATTTGGCAGTGCTTCCAGTTATGATGATATAACCTGGCAGTATTATGATTACCAGACCGGTACGATTAAAGCTGCGGACAGTGACTATTGGGATTTTGTAGAGGATAGGTATGGTTTGGAAATTCCTGATTATTTAAGGAATTTAGGTAGTGTTGAAACGCAGTCTGTCAATTATCTGAATACGGAAAAGCAGCCTGAGTGGCAGTCTTGGCTTGACGGTAAATCAATATCAATGGATGACGGTAGTACTAAAACCTTAGGTGAAATAATTAAAACCGACCAGGATTCGATCACCCAGCCCGAGGTAAGCACTTATTATTATGATTTGGCTAATGATCCGGCAACAGGAATATATATAAATCCTGCGCAGTTGATTAATGGAACTGTTACCGATGAAAAAGTCCAGAAATTAATCGATGAGCAATGTATTACAGTCACGCAGTTTTATAATAATGTTTATCCGGCTTATGATAAAAAAGGAACAACCAATAATCCAGAAGACGATATTACTTATCCTGAGAAGTCAGTAAAAATTGATGTTGCCTGCGTAAAGGCTTTATCTGATGACGCTTCAGATTCAGTGAAAGCTAATATTATTTATGTCGAAGGGGTAAAAACTTCCGTACAGGGCCAGGAATGGGATAATACGCCCGCCGCCGGAGAATATAAAAATCTTCCTGTTTCTACGCTGTTGGTTAATGGCGAAAGCGTTCCCGAAGGGGGCTTAACTGTAGTTGCCCCTTATCAGGTATATGTAAAAGGAAATTTTAATACTGTTGATCCCCAGTCGTCATCGGTTATCACAAATTCATATTATTATGCAATTTCTGATAATTATCAGGATTATGGAACTGACAGGGAGAGTATTGCCTCGACATGCAGTGGGGATTTTTATGATTCCAATTGCGACGGCCCGCAGCATTTGCCAGGACTTTATGATTATTATACAGACATATACGGGAAAGTAGGCGCTTTGGAATATCCCTATGAAGCAAATGAGGCAGTGAATTATCCGGGTAAAAATAATCCTGAAGTCAATGGCGGTAACTATGACGGTAATTTTACTCAAAGAATATCTTTAGTCAGTCCTAATCCGTCAGTTTATTTTATTGGCAGAGGCTCAGGCACTTTGAATCGGATTGGTTCGATTATTGAGTCTAAAAGTTGGGGAGCTTATTATACTCCAGGTGCGTATGATCGCGGCAGGGTCAATTACGGTAATCCTATTGGTAGGTACAGTTCACTTGGATTAAAACAAGCTTACGATACAATGCTGGAAACAGACAAACCTCCGGGTGATTACAGCGGCACCTCTAGCGGTTTGTTTGTTGAGGTATCGGAAAATGATTTTTTAGTTAATACTAAATTTTAAATAGGCATTTAATGGCGCAAATAAATTTACTACAGACGAGAGCGGTTTTAAAAACTAAAAAAGCAAAGGCGGATAAAGGTGCTGCCAGCGCTAAGAAGTTTTCTTTTGACTTTAAAATTGACTTTCGCAGGATGCCCAGGTGGTTTTTTGCCATTGCCATAGGCTGGATTGTTTTTTTGGCACTTGGTGAAACGATAATGATTTTAAAGTTAAATGATTCCAAGCGAAAACTAAAGATCCTTGAAACAGAAGGCAGTTTTTTTTCAAAAAGCCCCAAAGAGATAGAGGATTTAAAAAAGAAGAAAAAAAGCCTTCAGGACGCCTTAGGAATTATCGAAGGATTTCTGATTACCAAAACGCCTTTTTCACAGGCGCTTAATATTATAAGTGATCAGATAATTGACGGGGTTTGGCTTGAGAAGATATTTTTTAATTCCAAGAAAATCGGTAAAGACAAAGAAGAGATCACTATAAAAATAAACGGTAAAGTTTACTCGGCAATCTCGCAAGAGCAGATAGATATATTGGGACAGTTTTCCAATGGTTTAAAAAATAATCCTTATTTTGAATTATTGTTTAGCAGTTTGCAGGTTGGTAATCTTAAAAATGTAGATTATATGGGATTTGATGTTTTGGATTTTGAAATGGAGGTATCTTTAAGATAATATTATGGACTTTGATATTAAAAGAATTATAGAATGGGTTAAGTTTAGGAAAGTGGAAGTTTCTATTCTTGCGGGGTTATTTGTTATTGGCCTAATATTATCATTTTTGCTATTTCAACCACAGGCGAGAAAAATCCAGGAATACAATAATTCCTTAATCTCAAGCTCTAAGGATACAAGCAATCTGCGTACAGCGCAAGTAGAATTAAACGAGTTAAAAAAAGAAATTACTGTTATTGAAGAGACTTTAGCAGAACATGAAAAAAAACTCTTTTCTCAGGAAGATACTCAGGCATTTTTAAATTATATAAACAGGCTCGCGAAGTTTTATAACGTGCGCATTCTAAAGATCAATCCTTTATCACAGGTTGAAAACGAAGTTAAGTCTTTGGATAAGGTGTATCTGGCAATGCCTTATCGGTTGAGTTTAACCTGTAGCTATCATAATCTAGGGAAATTCCTGAATAAACTTGAGCAGTCAAAGGATAGTTTTGTAAGGGTTGATAGTTTGTCTATACAGGCCGACAACAGCAATATGAGAGAGCATAAAGTGGAGTTAGGGATAACTATTTTTTCCATTAAATAATATGAAAAAGATAATTTTATTAATTATGTTTTTGAGTTTCTCAATAATTGCTAGTGCCAGTGAAAATGATTTTGAACAAAGGCTTAATTTTGTGTATAATGATAATAATAAGCGCGATCCGTTTATCCCTTTACTTGATAAAGACGGGTTGCGACCAAGATCGGATTTATTTGAGAAAGCTGAACTTCCGATAAAAATTGATCTATCAGGTATTGTCTGGAATAAACAAGTGCAATTTGCTATAATTAATGGTAAAATAGTGAAAGAAAATGAAGAAGTTACAAGAGGTCTTACTTTAGAAAAAATTAATTCTGATAACGTGGTTTTAGAGTATGGAGGAAGAAGTACTAAGGTGTATATAGGAGGCCCTAAGAAGGATGATAAGTAGTAAAAGAATAAAGTTTATATTTGTTTTTTTATTGTGCTTAGGTGTTTGTATATATACACTTAACGCAGAAGAGTTTAATCCTGCTGAGTTTGGCCAGGAAGGATTTGATCCTGCTTTTCAGGCAGTGCCACCTATTCAAACCGCACAAGTTATCAAAAAAGATAGCGTTCAAAAGCAGGAAGAGGAAATTCCAGCCAAAGAACAAGCTTTTGAGGCAGGTGGGGTTTACAACAATGAGGATTTTGTGAATTTGGCTTTTGACAATGCCGATATCCGCGATGTTATAAAAGTTTTAGCTGCAAGAAGCGATATGAATATTATTGTCGGTGAGGGTGTTCAAGCAAATGTTACCATGAAGCTAAAAGATGTAATTTGGGAGTCAGCCCTGGAATTAATCCTAAATACGTATAATCTTACCTATCAAAAAGAAGGCAATCTTATTAGAGTTATGACGCTTACTGAATCTGAAGAGGAAGCGAAGAAAATTCCAATGATAACTAAGATCATTCCGCTTAATTTCGCACAAACTCCTGAAATGTCCGCTTCCATTGCCAAGATGCTTTCTGCAAGAGGGTCTGTACAGGAAAATGTACGTACGAATACATTGATTATCACCGATATCCCTTCGCGCGTTAAGATGATAGAAGAGACGATTACGAAACTTGATACACCTACACCCCAGGTTTTAATCGATGTTTTGATTATGGATATCACCTTAACCGATAGCGATGATCTGGGTGTTGACTGGCAGGCAATCACGACAAACCAGTTATCAGATTTAAGCAGTGCCAATAGAACAAAGTCGGTCACTTTAGAGCAGCCATCAGGCATGTCTACAACAGGCGGTATTGCAGGAGATCCGGCATTTACGCTGGCTCTTGTTAAAAAGTTTGGTGAAGCTAATTTTACTGCTAACCTGCAGGCATGGATAGAAAATAAAGAAGCCAAGGTTTTGGCAAATCCGAAGATTTTAACGCTTGATAATCAGGAAGCTAAAATCGAAATAATAAATCAGTTTCCATATCTGCAGACTTCAAGTTCGACTGACGGCGGCAGCACTAGCGGAACAGAATATAAAAATATAGGAACTAGCCTTAGCGTAACAGCGCATATTACTAATGACGGACATATTACTTTAAATTTAAAACCGGAACAGGATATAAATGCCGGAACCGACTCTACAACCGGTGCGCCTATTGTTGATACCCGTTCTGCCGAGACCAATGTTTTGGTAAAAGATGGCCAGACCGTTGCCTTGGGCGGTTTAAGGCGTGTTGATAAGTCTACTACTATAAGCAAAGTACCTATTTTGGGGGATATTCCGTTTATCGGCAAGATATTCCAGAATAGGCAAATTGACGACAAGGACGTTGAACTTGTAATGTTTGTTACTCCTCATATCATAAAGGATGCTGGCATAACTGATAAAGAAAGAATGTACATAAAAGAAAATCTTCCTGGTCCACAAAGGCCTTTTTTGCGCAACAAGCCCTTTGTTTTAGAGGAAAAATACGATTTAAGGTCCCCTTCATATAAAACTAAAGGGAGTAAATAATGAGGAAAAAGTTCTTATTAATTTTTACTTTTTTTATTTTAAGTTTTTCTTTGAATTATTCCTTTGCCCAAGATCAAAATCCTCTTCTTGGTGAAGAAGAATTGATATGGCAAAAAAACGTTAGCGGCATAAAAGATGCAGTGAAAGATTTAATTAACGAAAACAAGAACTTAAAGCAGCAAATTGAGTTAAGGTCTTTAGAGATGCACAAACTTAATGAAATCATGAAGACCTTGCAGGAAAAGAACGAAACACTTCAGCAAAAAATCGAATCAACTGACCTTAAAGTTAATTTAAACAGCAAAGTAAAGTCTCTCGTCCAGCGCGCTGATTCATTAGAAAGCGTGAAAGCCTCGCTTGATGAAGAGGTAAAACAGCTCAGAGAGGAAAATAAAACTTTAAAAAGAGACTCCGCGGCATTTGAAAAAGAGCTCAACACGTTAAGAAAAAAACTTGAAGCTACGGAAGATGAACTTAAACAAATGAATGATTCTTATGGCAATTTTAAGCAAAAATCTCTTGATTACGAAAAAGAGCTTGAGGGCAAACTTGTTAAATTAGAGTCTGATAATAAAAGATTTAGCGCGGCAGCTGAAGAAAATGAGAAGTTGTCAACTCAGCTTAATGAAATAAAACAAGATCTTGAAAGTTCTCAGAAAGAAATCGGTGAATTAAAAAAATCTTTAGCGGCCAAGGACAAGATAATTGGATTCAGTAAGGATGAGCTTAAAAAAATCGAGCTTTTATCCAGCGAGTTAGGAAAAAGTGAAAAAGAAGTAGTTGATTTGAGAAAACAGTTGAATGAGTCCAATAAAAATTTAGAGATTGCCAATAAAGAGATTGGATTGCTTAATGAATCGTTCAATAAATTCAAAGAAAAATCAGCTGAATATCAGGAAAAACTGATCAAAGCCCAGAAAGAGAATATAGATTTAGAAAGCAGGATCGCTCCTTTGCAAGACGACTTAAAAAAAAAGATTTTAGAGATTGAAAATGTTAAGTCTGGTTATGAAAACCAGATTTCATTGTTAAAGACTCAAAATTCCGCATTAGAAGACAGAATCGCATTTTTTTCTCAAGAGATTACCCAGTTAACGGCTGAAAAAAGAGAATTAGAATCCTCGATGGCCAAGTTAAAGTCTAGAATCGAACCTCTAGTGAGCCCTTTTAAAGAAGAGATTCGTCAAAAAGACTACGAGCTCGATAGAATCAAGTCTAATTACGAAAAAGATTTAAGTAAGATTAAGGAAAATAATTCTTCTTTGAATGATAGAATAGATTCTTTGAGCGGTTTTATCGCTCAGGCAAATGCTGAAAAAAGACTTCTTGAACAAGAGTTTTTAAATATGCAGGACAAGCTTAAGTCTCTGGAGCAGGAAAAAGATCTTGCCTTAAGAAGATCTGTTATGGTCAGCGATGCCCGTAAAACAAAACAAATTAGAACTGCTTCTGTTTATTCTGATTCCAAACAGAAGGATAATGGTTTTCAAATACCTGAAAGCGTAAAATTAAGGGCATTAAAACAGGCAGAGAATAAATTAGGCAGTTTTACAAAACAGGATTCGACAGCTATAGGGGCGATGCTTGAAACTGCTTATGATTATGCGTTTGGTGGTCAGATTAAATTGGCAATAAAAGAATATGCCAATGTTTTAGAGATTGATCCCGGGAACAAAGACGCCTTGTTTAACCAGGGGGTAATTTATCTTAATGCCAATGATTCTAGACGTGCAGTTGTTAACTTTGAGAAGCTCATAGAATTAGATCCCAATGACGAACAGGCATTATATAATTTGGCTTTATGTTACAGTAAGCTTCATAATAAAAAACAGATGGAATATTATTATTTAAAATATTTGGAATTGGAAAATGGCTCTTGATCAAAAAGGTTTTTTAGGCATAGGCAGTAGTCTTTTCAAGCAAAAAGAAAAGAATTTTGTAGGTATTGATATCGGTTCATCAAGCATTAAGATTGTAAGGCTTGTTCCGAATAGAGATAATAAGAAAATGCAGTTAAGTGATTTTGCCGATATTGCTTTTGAAGAACAGGTCAGCACCGATCAAATAAAACGCGCGGTTGATGAAGCTTTAAAGCAAACCAATATTCCTAAAGATAGCGAAGCAGTTTTTAATATCCCCAATAATTCTGCCATAACCCGTTTTATAGTAATGCCGAAGATGAATCATGACGACCTGAGAAAAGCCATTGGTTATGAACTTGAAAAATACATTGCTTTTGATACAAAAGAGGCTGTTTATGATTTTCGTATTTTGGATGACCTGCAGACTAAAGAAGGCCATTTAAAAGTTCTTTTGGTTATTACAAAGAAAGAGACTGTTGATGAAAGGGTAAAGGCGATCGAAGATGCAGGGCTTATTCCTAAAGTGGTAAGTATTGATTCTGTTGTTATTCCTAATACATTTTATCTTAATCATATAGATAAAAAAGATAAGAATATCGCCATAGTAAACCTTGGATCTCGGCTATGCAGTATCAGTGTTGTTAAAGGCGGAATATCCAACTTTATGCGTGATATAGCAATTGGAATAGAAAATATAGTAAGTTTGGTTTCGGAAAAACTGGAAATGAACAAAACTGATATTATTAATTCTATTATGAAACCTGAATTGCAGTCTAATGATTTTAAAGATATTATTAATTCAGTTTTGTCTAATTTGTTGAACGAACTTTACCTTTCGTTCGATTATTACGAGACGCAGTTCGAAACTTCTATTGACGAGATTTATATTACCGGCGGACTTTCTCAGCAGCCGGGTTTGATTGACTTTTTATCCAGTAATTTAGGTATATCAGTTAATAAACTTAATCCCCTATTGAATCTTGAAGTTGCTGCCGAATTGAAGTCCAAGATTGATTCAAAGAAGGATATTATGGCTGTAAGCATAGGTCTTGCCTTAGAGGAATCCGATCTAAAATATTTTTAAAGATTTGTTATGAAGAAAGAACTTATCATAGTTGGAGATAAAGTGCTGGTTTCTGTTTGTGAAGGTAGTGATAAGACGGAGTTTGGTCTTTATTTGCCTCAAGGCATCAGGGAAAAAGAAAAAGTTGCTGCAGGTTTAATTGTTAAATCCGGTCCAGGTTATCCTGTATGGCAGGCCAATTCGCTAGATAGTGAAGATTGGAAACAATCTTGTGGTCAAGAAACCGCTAGTTATATTCCCCTTCAGGCAAAAGAGGGAGATTATTGTATTTTTTTAAGGGATCCTGCCGTTGAAGTCCGATATGAGAAGAAAAAATATGTCGTTGTTCCTCATTCAGCAATACTTCTTTTGGTTAGAGGAGACATTGATAAAGCAATAAATCTTCTGGAAAAGTAACATGAAAAAAGTTTTTATCGCTGCAACCAAACAAAATGACGGAAAGACAACTGTAAGTTTGGGTCTTATATCGAACTTGAACAATCATTTTAAGAGTATTGGTTTTATAAAGCCTATTGGGCAAAGATATCTAGAGGAAGAGGGTTTTAAGGTCGACGAGGATTCCATACTTATTGAAGAAGTTTTTGGTATAAAATGCGGCCTTAAGGATATGAATCCTATTGCCGTAGAAAGAGGTTTTACAGAGAAATACATCATTAATCCTAATGGAAAAAAACTCACTGCTCAGATTAAAAGTGCATTTAAGCATGTTTCTAAAAATAATGATTTTGTGGTTATCGAAGGTACCGGCCATGCTGGTGTCGGGTCTGTATTTGATCTTTCCAATGCTTCAGTCGCAAAACTTTTAAAGGCAAAAGTAATTATAATATCTTCCGGAGGGATTGGCCGGCCGGTTGATGAAATCATGCTTAACAAAGCGCTATTTGATAAATTAGGAGTAAAGGTTTTAGGTGTTATTATAAATAAGGTTTTGCCTGAAAAAGCGCCGAAGATAGAAAAATTGTTAAAAAAAAGGCTTTCTCAGTTAAAGGTTGATGTTTTGGGGGTATTGCCTTACCGGCCTTTTCTTTCATATCCAAACATGTCCAGGATCTCAGAAGAGCTGGATTTTAAGTTTTTCTCTGGCAAGGAAAATGCCCACGCGGTGGTCAAGAAAATCGTTATCGGAGCAATGCATTCTCACGATGCGGTTTCTTATATCGAAGATGGTTCTTTGGTGATTACCCCAGGAGATAGGGGAGATATGATTTTGACTGTTTTAAGCTGCCATTATGTGCAGACAAAAAGAGAGATAAAAATTTCCGGTTTGATTCTTACTGGTGGTATAATGCCTAATAAACGAATCCAGGAGCTTCTTAAAAAATCCGGTATTCCTGTTTTAATATCGCAAAAAGACACTTATGGGGTTGCATCGCTTGTGCATGATCTTGTAGTAAAGATAAGACCAGATGATAAGGAAAAAATTGCAATGGTTCATGATATGTTTAAGGAGAATATCGATATCGATAAAATTATTGGAGGAATTTAATGCAGATAGTAGAAAAAATTAGAAACAGAGCCAAACTGAATAAGAAAAAAATCGTTCTTCCGGAAAACGAGGACGAGAGAATAAAACAGGCATGCGATATTATTAATAAAGAGGGTATTGCCGAAGCAGTTTTACTTTCAAAAGACAGATTAGATCAGGATTTGATAAAAAAATATTCTCATGAGTATTTTTGTCTTCGTAAGCATAAAGGTATAACTGAAAAAGAAGCTTTGGAAAAAGTAAATAATCCTCTTTATTATGCAGCGATGATGACGCGTTTTGGTGATTGTGACGGTTTTGTCGCAGGGGCGGTAAACACTACTCCAAATGTAATTCGCGCTTCCATACATTGCCTTGATTTGGATAAGACAATCGGTGCGGTTTCCAGTTGTTTTATTATGGCCGTACCTGACTGTGTCTATGGAGATAACGGTGTTTTTGTATTTGCGGATTGCGGGGTAATGCCTGAACCATCTGCTAAACAGCTGGCTAAGATTGCGATTTCCAATGCGCTTTTAGCTAAAAAAGTTCTTGGAATCGAGCCTAAGGTGGCAATGTTAAGCTATTCTACCAAAGGTTCTGCTGCCGGTAAATTCGTAGAAAAAGTTCAGGAAGCGACAAGACTTGCCAATGAATTAAGGCCGGATTTGATCATTGACGGCGAGTTACAGCTAGATGCGGCGATTGTTCCTGAAGTTGCGAAAATAAAACAATCCGATAATGGCATCAAAGGAGATGCTAATGTACTTATTTTTCCTGATTTGGAAGCGGGGAATATCGGTTATAAGCTTGCTCAGAGACTAGCTAAGGCAAGAGCAATTGGCCCGATACTGGAGGGTTTTACTAAGCCGTGTTCTGATCTTTCTAGAGGATGTGAAGTAGACGATATTATTGATTGCGTTGCAGTGACAGCGATAAGGGCAGGAAAATGAAAATTCTTGTTATAAACTCGGGTAGCTCATCGATAAAATACCGTTTGTATGATATGCCTGAGGAAAAATTGTTCTTAAAGGGCATGATCGATAAGATTGCAGAAAAGGGCTCTTCTGTAAAAAACCATCATGAGGGTTTCAAGTTAATACTGGATAAAATCAATGGTGTAGATGCTGTTGGTCATCGTGTCGTGCATGGTGCCGAGGAATTCCAGAAACCGACATTAATAGACGATAGCATTATTAGGCGTCTAAAAAAATATAATATTCTGGCGCCGCTGCATAATCCTGCAAATCTATCCGGCATTGTTGCCTGCAAGAATTTACTGAAGAATATTTGTCAAGCTGCGGTTTTTGATACATCTTTTCATCATAGCCTGCCTGACTATGCATATACTTACGGTTTGCCGTTTAGTTTTTACAAAAAATATAAGATTAGAAGATATGGTTTTCACGGTACAAGTCATCATTATGTAGCGCAAGAGTCTGCCAAGTTATTAAAAAGACCTTTAACCGCGTTAAAAATTGTTACTTGTCATTTAGGCAATGGTTGCAGCATGGCAGCAGTAAAAAAAGGTAAGTGTATTGATACCACTATGGGTTTTACGCCTCAAGAAGGGCTCCTCATGGGTACGCGTGCCGGTGATATGGATACAGCAGTAATCGTTTACCTTGTAGAAAAATTAAACAAGAGCATAGAAGAGGTTAATCGGATAATTAATAAAGACAGCGGCTTAAAAGGCATATCCGGAGTAAGCAATGATATGCGAAAAATAGAAGATGCAATAAAAAAAGGCAATAAAAGAGCAAGGCTGGCTAGAGATATTTTTATTTATCGCATTAGAAAATATATTGGTTCATATGCTGCGATAATGGGCGGAATTGATGCGGTTGTCTTTACTGCTGGGATTGGCGAAAATCAAGTTCAGTTAAGGTCCGATGTTACTAAAGGACTGTTTGATTATCTGAAGAATAAGCCAAAGGTAATGGTTGTTCCCACCAATGAAGAGTTGATGATCGCTAGGCAGACTTACGGCCTAATAAAGAAAGGCAAGAAATGAGAACAATGCTTAAATCAAAATTAAAGAATTTAAAAGTAACCCAGACGGAACTTTTTTATGAAGGTAGTATTACTATCGATGAAGCCTTACTGGAAGTAGCTGATATTCTGCCGGGAGAGAAAGTAGAGGTTCTGGATGTGAATAATGGAGTGCGCATTGAGACCTATGCAATCAAGGGTGAGCGCGACAGCGGCATAGTCTGTATGAACGGCCCCTCAGCAAGGCTCATTTATAAAGGCGATACGATCATGGTTTTAAGCTATGTTCAGCTTGAAGATGAACAAGCAAGATTACTTAAACCGGTTATTGTCGATATAGATGAACCGAATAGATTAAAAAACCGAAAATAGCTTGAAAAAAATTCTTATTATACTATTAAAGATGGCAATAAGTTTTTCTTTATTGCTATTTTTATTTAATAAAATCGATACCGAAAGCGTATTTGTTCTACTGAAGAGTTTTGATAATTTTGTTGTCGTAAGTACATTTTTATTATTTTGTTTTGCCTATTTTCTTGCTATTATTCGCTGGTCAATTTTACTTTATATAAGCGAAGTTAGTTTTACCATAAAAAAAGTTGCCGTAACTTTTTTGGGTTCGCAGTTTTTCAACCTTATTTTTCCTTCTACGATTGGCTCGGACGTAGCCAGAAGCATTGATTTAGGCAAACATTCAAACAATTTTAAAAAAGTAGCGGTGACTGTATTTTTAGACCGATTAAGCGGATGCATCGGGCTTGTTTTGGTCGCAGTTGTGTCATTATTATTAGGTAAGAACATAATCGATAATTTTTATGTACATGTAATAGTTTATTTTTTTGTTATCGGTATTATGTTTATATTGGTTTTGTTGTTCAATAACCGTATATTCGAATTCTTTTCAAGATTTATTCAAGGTAAAGGCAGATTTTGGGAAAGATTTTTTTTGATTCACAAAGAGATATATTTCTTTAAAAAACATAAAACCTTAATCATTCTAAATATTGCGATCTCAGTATTGATACAGTTAGTAGTTCCGGTAATGTTTTGGGTTCTTGCCGGCAGTTTATATGACGGTATTTCTATATTTCCTTTTTTGGTAATTGTTCCAATCGTAACCGTAGTTGTCTCAATTCCTATAACTATTGGCGGTCTGGGCGTAAGAGAATGGGCTATGGTTTTATTTTTGTCCCAATTAGGTTTAGAAAAAAGCCTATCTGCAAGTCTTTCGCTTTTACAGTTTATATATCTGGTTATCGTTGGGGTTATTGGCGGAATTATCTATGTCCTTACATTTCATACTAGACGGATACAATATAACTAATAAATTCAGGAATAAACCTGCGGTTGATTTGCGTAATTCCAGGTTCGAACTGTATAAATTTATCCATGAAAACAATCCTAAAGGATCACAGAATAATAGTCTGACTATTGTATTTGATGGTAAAGTAGATGTCATATCAAATGAAGCTGCCGAAGGGATAAATATAGTTTTCTCGAAAAATAAAAGCGCCGATAGCGTGATTAAAGAGTTGATTGAAAGTAGTATTCAGCCAAAAAATATTGTTTTGGTTACTGATGATAAAGAGCTGGTTATGTTTGCACGGTCAAAAAGAGTAGGAATTATGAGCGTAAAAGAACTTCTTGCAAAGAAAAAGTATCCTTTTTTTAAAAAGAAAATGAGGATATCAGCCGAAGAAGCATTGAAGATTGATAAAGAGTTGCGTAAGATTTGGCTAAATGAAAAGTAATAACTTTATTAAGTTTTTAGGTACTGCCGGTGCGCGTTTTGTTACCATAAATCAACTTCGTGCCTCTGGAGGTATATGGATCAGGTATAAAAATACGAACATATTAGTAGACCCGGGTCCAGGAAGTCTGGTAAGGGTAAAGCAGTCTTATCCTAAGCTTGATCCTGCTAATCTTGATGCAATAGTCTTAACGCATAGACACTTAGATCATTCAGGAGATTTAAATATTATGACCGAGGCAATGACTGAAGGTGCGCGTAAAAAAAGAGGTGTGTTGATAATACCTAAAGACAGCTTAGGCCGTGAACCCGTAGTATTGTCTTTTCTAAGACAGGCTGTTAGAAAAGTACATTTTTTAAGAGAAAAAGCGAGTTTTAAGATTAAGGATATTCGATTGTCTTCGCCTTGCCGTCTTGATCACAGCGTCGAGAATTATGTCTTAAAGTTTAATTTTGGTAAAACAAGACTATGTCTGGTAAGCGATACCAAGTTTTTTCCTCACTTGGCAAAGAAAATCAATAAATGCGATATTTTAATAATTAATGTAGTTTTTTATAATCCTTGTCCTGGAATCAAACACCTTGATTATTTTTCAGCATTAAAGCTTATTGAGCAGGTTAGGCCTAAGAAAGCGATTATCACCCATTTTGGGATACCGATGTTAAGGAAAAATCCCAAACGACTTGCAAAACTAGCTAAACTTAAGTTAAAAATCGACGTTTTGGCAGCTGAAGATTCGATGTTGGTAGCGATTAAATAGGTTGACAGTTTATAAAGCCTTTTTTATAATAAACATAGGAAAAAGGAGGTGTATATGTCAATTTTTATAGAACCTGCAAAAACAGTGCTTTTACAAATTGGCGCTTTTTTGCCAAAGCTGATTGCTGCGATTATTGTTTTTGTTGTTGGTTGGCTTTTGGCAAAAGTGATCAGAGAGCTTATGAAAAGATTCTTAAAAATCATTAAGCTTGAACAGCTTGCGGATAACGTAGGGATTAACCAGTTTTTAACTAAAGGCGGGATAAAGTATTCTTTTTGTGAATTGTTAGGATTTTTGGTGTATTGGTTGGTTGTTTTAGTTGTTTTGGTAGTTGCAGTGGATATTTTAGGCCTTACTGTAGCAGGGAACATAATTGAAAAGGTTGTTTCCTATATACCTAATGTTATTGCAGCTTTATTTATTTTGATTTTAGGTATTTTTGCATCGAGTTTTTCCGGTTCTACCATAACGGCGGCTTTGACTAATGCTGGTATAGAGCAAGCTAGACTTTTGGGTAAGGTTGCCGAGATAATCATAATTGTTTTTACGATTTTCGTTGCTATTGAGCAACTTGGAATTGCCGGTCAGGTTATTGTCTTGGCAATAACGATTACCTTTGCATCCATTGGTTTGGCAGTGGGCCTTGCTTTTGGAATAGGCTGCAAGGATATTGCCGCTGATTTTTTGAAGAATTTTCTAGCTAAAATAAAGTCTAAGAAATAATTTTTAATGTACAAGATTTTAATTGCCGACGATGAGCCTGATGTAGTTAATAGTTTAAGCAAAAGGCTTAAAAGGGATGGTTTTATTGTTTCAACTGCCAGAGACGGCCAGGAAGCACTTGAGTTAGCTCTGGCAGTTGATACACCTGATATTTTGGTTTTGGATATTCAGATGCCCAAAAAAAACGGTTTTGAGGTTTTAAGAGAACTTCGCGAAAATAACCTCAAAACTGATATATGGCAGCCGGTAATAATACTCTCAGCAAAAAGTGATTTTGACGATATTAAAAAGGGTTATGATTTAGAAGCTGATTTTTATCTTACCAAGCCGTTTAGTTATCAACAGTTATTAAAAGGAATAGAGACGATGATTACGCTTCTATCCGTTAAAAGGATTCAGAAATGATCGCACTTTTTATAACAGTATTTATTTTTATACTTCTTGCCGTGATAGTTGAGGTGGCAACGACTGCTTTGCGTATGACCGGTCTAGATATTCGTACAGCTAGATTTCAGGCAATGTCTGCTTTAACCGGAACCGGTTTTACCACCAAAGAGAGTGAGCTTATTACAGATGATAGACAGCGCAGAATCATCGTGATGAGTTTAATGATAATCGGGCCCATTGGTTTTGTTACGATTCTTACTTCAATTTTATTGTCTGCGAGAGAACATGTTATGCTTTATCAACTTCTCGCTTTGGCAATACTTGCTTTTTTGCTGTTGAAACTATCCAAAAGCCGTAAGCTGATGAGTATTTTTCATAAGGCGATAGAGGCTAGTCTGAAGAAACGTCATTATCCTAGAAAAATCGTTCTGGAAGAGGTCCTGCAGCTTGATGAGAATTTTGGTGTATGCGAGATAAAAGTCGATAAGCATTCAAAGATAGCCGATAAGACTTTAGCGCAAAGCGACATAAAAGAAAAGGGTTTTATTGTTTTGGCGATTCAAAGAGGTGAAGAATTAATTAGTGTTCCGCACGCAAACGATAAGATTCTTATTGATGATATTTTAGTTATTTTTGGAAATCTTAAGCATTTAAGAGACTTTGCGAGGTAGCATCAATTGAAACTTTATTTAATTGTTATAATTGGAGTTTTTGGTTTGTTTTTGTTGTTTAACGGCTGCAGGAAGAAAACTGTTGTTGAGACATTTGAGTCTCCATATGAATTGATAGACGAGATGGAGTCTTTAAATCTTCTGGAATCTGAAAATCAGAATCAAATTGTTACTGCGGCATATGAGCCTTCGCCGCAGATTGAACAAGATTTTGATTTAGAAGCAAAGCAGATCCAGACAGCTTTAAAAGAAGCCGGATTTTATCATGGTAATATCGATGGTAAGATCGGTCCGAAATCAACGCAGGCAGTGAAGGATTTTCAGGCAGCGAACGATTTGAAAGTCGATGGCGTTATTGGTAATAATACCAAAGAAGCCCTTCGAAGATATTTGCCGCAGTAGTCTTAAAACTTTTTTATAAACAGATGAAGAAAAAAATAACCGATATTATTATTCATATCGGAAAATATATTCTTGGTATAGTTCAGGAAACCGGTTCAATTTTAATGTTTTTGATCAAGGTTTTTAGTTTTATTGCCAAAGGTAAGGTAAGGTTTTTTGATGTGTTAAGGCAGATTTACGAACAGGGTTTTGAGTCTATAGTTATAGTCTCTATTACTTCACTTACCACGGGTATGGTTTTAGGCCTTCAAGGTTACTTTGCGCTTGTGCGTTTTGGCGCCAAGGAGTTCGTTGCAGCTTTGGTGGCGATTTCGCTTTTAAGAGAATTGAGCCCTGTGTTGACTTCTATTGTTTTCTCTGGTAAGGTTGGTGCGAAGATAACTTCAGAGCTTAGTACGATGAACGTTTCCGAACAGATCTTGGCGACCCGTACCATGGGAGTTGATCCTTTGGAATATTTTGTTGTTTCAAGGATTATTGCTTGTGTTATAGTTTTGCCTATTCTGGTTGTGATCTCAGGCGTAATAGGTATATTCGGAGGTTACTTGGCAGTTTCCTGGGAAGGCGCGACCAATGCTATTTATTATTTTCATAACACGTTAGATATAGTCGCATTAAGAGATTTTTTAAGCGGGATTATAAAGGCGTTTGTTTTTTCAGTGATAATCGGAATTATCTGTTGCTATCAAGGCTTTAAGGCAGAAGGAGGCTCTTTAGGTGTAGGAAAATTCACTACAAAGGCAGTCGCCTATTGTTATATTATGATAATTGTATTTAATTTTGTACTGACGAAAATTCTTTTAAGGCTGGGATTTTAAAAAGGAGATTTCAAAATGTTCAGAAAAATTATTTATTTTGTAGTATTCTTATCAATTGCTTTTTCAATAGGATGTAGTCTTAACGGCGGGCTTATAAGTTATTATCATGTGAATGAAGCTTCATGGATAAGAAATGGAGAGCCGATTGAATTTGAAGGGCAGCTTTGGTATCCTTCAGATAATGTGGAAAACCTTTTGCAGAAAGAAATGCTTCCTATGGGAACATATAAGGGAGTGCAGTTTTTTACAGAACGTAAAGACATACGTCCGTTTAGGTACCTTTATACTAAATTTGGTGAAAACCAGTTTAGGACATACGAGCAGAACAATGATTGAGACGGTTGCATTAAATAAATCATTTAATGGCGTTGAGGTTTTAAAGGATATAAATGTCATCTTCAAAGCCAATGAGATTACCTGTATCTTAGGCGAAAGCGGAAGCGGTAAAAGCGTATTCTTGCAGACCTTGGCAGCTTTGCATGAACCTGATTCGGGCAAAATATTTATCAATAAAGAGAACATCCTGCAGAAAAGCGAGGAGGAGTTGCTCGAATTAAGGAAGAAGATTGGGTATCTTTTTCAGTCAAGTGCGCTTTTCGATTTTATGAATATATATGATAATCTGGCTTTTCCTTTGAGAGAGAATACAGCGCTTTCTGAAAGCGAGATTTCTAAAAAAATTAAGGAAATTTTACAAGAAGTGAATCTTTCCGGGGTGGAAGAAAAGTTTCCTAATGAATTATCTGGCGGAATGCAGAAAAGGGCATCTTTGGCGAGGTCTGTAATCTTACAGCCGCAGTTTTTGTTTTGTGATGAGCCTACTTCAGGGCTTGACCCTGAACATGCGCGAATAATCGCGCGTTTGATTGCCAAGATTTCTAAGGTTTATAAGGCTACGACAATTATAACCAGTCATGATATTCCTAATTCTTTGGCTATTGCCGACAGGATTGTTTTTATTTTCGACGGTCAGTTTACAGAGGTGGGCGCTCCCAGTAATTTAATAGAAAATCAAGATAGGCGCATTAACAGTTTTTTAGGTCCTTATGCGGAGGTTAAAAAATGCATGATAGAATAAAAGAATTTATTGCCGGTTTATTTTTTGTCTTTGGCGTTGTAGTTTTTTTGATTACTTTTTTTATTATCGGCAATGACAAAGGAATTACTTCTCTAAAATTCAAGAAAAAGGTGATTTTTTCCGATGTCGGCGGTTTAAGTATCGGTGCTCCTGTACGCATTTCAGGGGTTAATGTTGGAATTGTCGAATCGGTAGATTTTACCAAAGATGAGATAATAAAGAATAAGAATATTGTTGTTGTTTTAAGTATTCTTTCTAAATATAGCCCGCAGCTTAAAGGATGTCTGGACTATTCTATTCGTACAGAGGGTGTTTTAGGCGGTAAGCTTATCGAGATTAAGCCGTCTAAAAGTTATCAGAACTGCCAGGAGGCTGAATTTGCCATTGGGGAAGATCCTTTGGATATTCAGGATTTGACGGTTTCGTTTGATAATACGGCAAAATCTCTGACTAGTCTTTCCCAGAAAATAGAGGATTACTTAAAACAGCTTAGTAAAATTTCATTCACCATAAAAAGGACTATCGATAGATTAGAAAAACGTATTATCGAAGGTACCTTATTTAACATTTTTAAATAATAAAAGTGAAACACCTCGAAAGACAACTAAGCCTTTTGGATGTTTTTTGCGTTGCCACCGGGGCAATGATCAGTTCCGGAATATTCATATTACCCGGACTTGCCTTTGCTAAGGCAGGGCCGGCTGTAATCTTATCTTATATTTTGGCAGCTTTGATTTGTATTCCTACGCTTTTTTCTCAGGCTGAGCTTACCACTGCCATGCCTAAAGCAGGAGGAGATTATTTTTATATTATGCGCGGCTTTGGTCCGTTATTAGGGACAGTTGCCGGTTTTAGTTCCTGGTTTGCCTTAAGTTTTAAAGGGGCGTTTGCGCTTTTGGGTATGGGTGCTTTTTTAAGCATGTTTAGTCCGCTGCCGTTACATATTGTTGCTTTAATTCTTTGTGTGTTTTTTGTAATTATTAACCTACTGGGGGTAAAATTCGCCGGTAAATTTCAAGTTTATCTGGTTATTTGGCTTTTGGCAATACTTGTTATTTATATTATTTTTGGCGTTCAAAGAGTAAATGTAAGTAATTTTAATCCTTTTTTTGCCAAAGGTTATGCGAGCGTATTTGCCACAGCGAGTTTTGTGTTTATTTCATACGGGGGTCTTACTAAAGTTGCTTCGCTTGCAGAAGAGGTGCATGATCCAGGCAGGAATTTGCCTTTAGGGATGTTTTTATCTTTAGCGGTCACTACAATTATTTATGCTTTAGCAGTATTCGTTACTATCGGAATTATGAATCCTGAAATTTTAAAGTCTACATTAACTCCGATTAGCGATGCTTCAGCAATTTTAGGAGGCAGTGTTTTTAAAATATTGGTAAGCGTTGCAGCGTTTTTTGCATTTATTTCTACGGCCAATGCTGCAATTATGTCAGCATCTCGTTATCCCCTGAGCATGAGTAGAGACAAGATCCTGCCGGAATTATTCCAGAAGGTCCACAGAAGATTTAATACGCCTCACGTATCTATTATTCTTACGGGCGTTTTTATGATTACAGTTATTGCTTTCTTAAGGCTTGAATCTTTGGTAAAGGTGGCTTCAAGCATTTTGATCATTCTTTATATCCTGGCGAATTTTTCCGTGATTTTATTCAGAGAAAGCAGAATCCAGAGTTACAGGCCAAAGTTTATTTCACCAATGTATCCGGTTATTCAGATAACCGGCATTTTAGCCGGATTATTTTTATTGATTGAAATGGGCAGTTTTATCATATTTTTGACGCTTATTATTTTAGGTCTTGAAATATTTTGGTACGGCGTTTATTCAAAAAAACACACATCGCGCGATTCAGCGCTGATATATTTATTGGAAAGGCTTGTGGCACAGGATAAGGGTTTGGTGTCGGATAATCTTCTTACGGAATTAAAGGATATTGTTATAAAGCGTGACGATATTATCGAAGATAAGATTCATAAAGTTATCGATAACAGTATTGTTTTGGATATAAATGATCCCTTGTTGATGGAGAGTTTTTTCGCTTTCGTGTCGCATAAGCTCAGCGTGCAATTAAACATAAATGAAAATATCTTAAATGACAAGTTTTTAGAGCGCGAGAAAGCCTCGAGTACGCTTTTGGCTCCCAGGCTGGCCATACCGCATATAATCGTTGAAGGAGAAAATATTTTTCAGCTTGTTATCGTAAGATCTGCTCCGGGAGTAATTTTTCCAGAGGATAAACTGGCCCATATGGTTTTTGTGATAGTTGCCTCAGACGATTTGCGCAATCTTCATTTAAAGATGCTTGCGGCAATTGCTCAAATTACACAGAATAAAGATTTTGACCAGAATTGGATGTCTGCAAAAAATATTGATGAATTAAGAAATCTAGTGCTGCTAGCAGAGCGGAAAAGGAGTCATTAGTATAAATGAGCATTATTGAGAATATATTAACAAGTATTCAAGTGTACCATTTGAATATTTTAGTTCTTTTGGGTCTTGCTTTATTCGGCGGAGTTTTAGGTGGCAGGATATTCCAAAAACTTAAAGTTCCCCAGGTTGTCGGTTATATTGCTATTGGTATCTTAATTGGCGAATCAGGGATAAAAATTGTCGATGAAAAGCTTATTGCTATGCTCGAACCTTTAAACTATTTTGCTTTAGGTTTAATTGGCTTTATGGTGGGGGGGGAATTACACCGCAGTATTTTCACCAAATACGGCAGGCAGTTTATGACGATTTTGTTTTGCGAGGGGATTACGCCGTTTTTGCTGGTTACTCTTTTTGTAGGGTTTTTTGGTTCTTTTTTCTTTGATTGGCATATTGCTTGGAGTTTAGGGTTGCTTTTTGGTGCGGTTGCATCAGCCACTGACCCTGCGACCACAACAGAAGTATTAAGAGAATATAGGACCAGAGGTCCGTTAAGTAAAACTGTTATGGGGATAGTTGCTTTAGACGATGGTTTGGCTTTGATACTTTTTGCTATAGCTTGCAGTGTTGCAGGTTCTTTAAGCGGCACGACTCACGATAGTTTATTGAAGACATTTATTCATCCGATTTACGATATTGGCGGATCAATAATTCTAGGAACTGTTCTGGGGTTTACGTTAAGCAAGATACTTAATAGATATTCGGAAAAAGAGCGTCTCTTGGCTTTTACTATTGGTATAGTTTTGCTTGTTGTGGGGCTTTCTCTTACTTTAAATGTGGAAATGCTTCTTACAGCAATGACCGTAGGGGTAATCGTAGTGAATCTAAGCCCGCAAAAAAGTAAGGATGTATTTAAACTTGTGGGTGGCTTTACTCCGCCGATATATGTACTTTTTTTTGTTTTAATCGGAGCAAAGCTTAACCTTTCGCATTTGGGTTTATCAACAAGCGTACTGGTAGTGATTTATTTATTTGGTACGATGTTTGGTAAAGTCGTGGGTTCAAGATTCGGCGCACGCTTAGCTGGTTCACCGATCAGCGTACAAAAGTATCTGCCTTTAGCGCTTTTTAGTCAGGCGGGCGTGGCAATCGGTTTATCTATTTTGGCAGCCCAGTATTTTCCCGGAGCCATAGGTAATACTATAATCATCGTTATAACCGCAACCACGTTTATCTTGCAACTTGTGGGTCCGTATTTTACCAAAATTGCCGTAACGAAAGCAAAAGAGGTCGGCCTTAATGTTACAGAAGAAGACCTTATTTATAATACAAAAGCAAAAGATGTTATGGATGCCAACCCTCCTTTGATTTTAAACAATATGCCATTGTCTAAGATATTAAATATATTTTCAACTGATTCCAATCTTTATTACCCGGTTGTGGATAGCGAGAATAAGGTTTTGGGGATAATTACCGTAGATAACTTGAAGAATATTTTTATGGAGACAGACCTTAATGATTTGCTTTTGGCTGTTGATGTTATGGAGCCGGTTTTAGCGACCGTAACGATCGATTCGCCAGTTCAAAGCGTAAAAGAATCATTGAATAGATTTAATCTTGAATATATCCCAGTAACGGATAACGAAAACAAACTTATCGGTTTTATTGAAGAAAGGATGCTTGATAGAATAATATCCACCAAGCTTATGGAGCTTCAAAGAGAAGTGGATATGTAAGCTTAGCATGTTGAAAATAGCTTTCGGTTATGGTTATGGTACTGGCAATATATAGACATAATAAAAAATAAAAGTTTTTCTTATTGTTGATGAATTTAAAATTAACCCCTTTAGCTGAAGTTCACGAAACGTTAGGCGCTAAAACCGCATCTTTTGGCGGCTGGCTTATGCCTATAGAGTATAATGGTATAATCCAGGAACATAACTGGACGAGAAAAAACGCTTCGGTTTTTGATATTTGTCATATGGGTGAGTTTGAATTTAAAGGAGATTTGAAAACATCCGGATTTGATAATGTAGTTACTGCAGATTTAGAATCAATGCCTGTAAAAACCTGCCGTTATGGGTTTTTGCTTAATGAAACTGGCAATATCTTAGACGATGCGGTTACGTATAGAAAAGGCATTGATCAATGGATGCTGGTAGTAAACGCTGCTACGACAGAAGATGATTTTAAGCATATTAAAAGTAATTTAAGATCAAGTAATTTTAGAAATATGTCTGATCAAACCGCAAAGCTTGATTTGCAGGGGCCGTTATCGCGCGATGTGTTGGTTAGTTTAGGCTGTAAAGGTATTGAGAATCTCGCTTATTACACTTTTGATTACTTTGAACTATTTGAAAACAAAGTGTTAATCAGCAGAACTGGTTATACCGGAGAATTGGGTTTTGAAATCTATATTGATTCTATCCATGCGGTTGAACTTTGGAATTTGTTGTTAAAAGAAGACAGGGTGCGTCCTGCAGGTCTTGGCGCTAGAGATACCCTTAGGCTTGAGATGAGCTATCCTTTATATGGTCAGGATATAACCGGGGAAAATAACCCGATCGAAGCAGGGTTTGGCAAATTTATCGATTTTGATAAAGAGTTTATCGGTAAAGAAAAGCTATTAAAAAAGAAAACTAATGTTGAGAAAAAATTAGTTTGCTTTGTGTGTGACTCCCGCCGTGCCCCCAGGCATAACGACAGGATATTAAAAGATAAAAAGACTATCGGTGTAGTTACCAGCGGATCATTCTCGCCAAGTCTGGGTGTGGGAATTGGCATGGGTTATGTTGAGAGTCATGAAGCGGTTGTTGATAACCAGATCATAATAAGCGATGATAAGAAAGAATTAAGTGCCAAAATAGTTAAGAGACCTTTTTATAAAAATGGATCTTTAAAAGGATGAAAGGAGTTTTTTATGGATGTTAGAGAAGGTTTATTTTATACAAAAGAGCACGAATGGGTCAAGATAGACGGCAAGATTGCAACTGTCGGGATAACCGATTATGCACAGTCGGCTTTGGGGGATGTCACGTTTGTTGAACTTCCCAAGAAAGCAGATGTATTTAAGCAGGCAGATCAGATCGCTACAGTTGAATCAGTTAAGGCAGCTTCTGATATCTATGCTCCTTTAAGCGGCGCAGTAGAAGAGATTAATCCAGAGCTAGATAATGTGCCGGAATTAGTCAATCAATCATGCTATGAAAAAGGTTTTTTCTTAAAGATGCAAATAGAAGATGAAGCGGAAATTAAGAACCTGATGGATGCTAAAAGCTATAAAGCGTACCTGGAAAGTTTAGCTAAATGAATTTTATTCCCCATACAGACAAAGAACGCCGTGAAATGTGTAAAGCCATCGGTGTATCCAGTATAGATGAATTGTTTAAGGATATTACTCCGGATTTAAAAGCTAAATCGTTCGAGTTGCCAAATGGTAAATCCGAGTTTGAGGTAATGCGCTTCTTTAAAGGTTTGGCTAATAAAAATAATGTCAGCCTCACGAGTTTTTTAGGGGCAGGATTTTACGATCATTATATACCCTCAGCAGTTGAAAGTCTGTCTTCGAAGCCAGAGTTTTATACAGCCTATACGCCTTATCAGCCAGAATGTTCGCAAGGCTGGCTGCAGTCGATATTTGAATTTCAGACTGCTATATGTGAGCTGACTTCACTTGATGTTGCCAATGCCTCGCTTTATGACGGTGGGACTGCGCTTTATGAAGCAGCGATGATGGCCATTCGTATAACCGGCAGGAAAAAGATTATTGTCGACAGCGGTGTTAATCTTCTTTATCGCAGTATGCTTTATACATACACAACTAATTTGGAAATTGAGTTTAAGGAAACTCCAGTCGTACACGGCCAGAGTTCGCGTAAGGATATATCCTCGGTAATAGACAAAGATACTGCAGCGATAATTTTGCAGAATCCTAATTTTTTTGGTGCTATAGATGATCATTCGGATATTGTAAAAAAAGCGCATGAATTAGGCGTTTTGGTGATTCAGTCGGTTTATCCTGTTGCTTTAGGATTAATAAAGCCGCCCGGGGAGATGGATGTTGACATTGCAACCGGAGAAGGGCAAAGCCTGGGCTTAAATTTGAATTTTGGCGGTCCTTACCTTGGTTTTATGGCAGCAAAAAAACAATATATGCGTAAGATGCCTGGCAGGATTGTCGGAGAAACTGTTGATAAACAAAATAAAAGAGGTTTTGTTCTCACTTTACAGACAAGAGAACAGCATATCAGGCGCGAGAAAGCAACTTCTAATATCTGTTCCAATGAAGCATTATGTGCTTTGCGTGCAGTGATCTATCTGTCTTTATTAGGCAAGCACGGTTTTAAGGAACTTGCTTTATTAAATCATAAAAAGGCAGAATTTGCCAAAGGCTTGTTTGATAAGATAAAAGGTGTTGAAGTTAAGAAAAACTCACCTACGTTTAATGAGTTTACGCTAATGCTGCCAAAGCGTGCGGATGAGATCGTGTGTAAATTAATTGAAAAAGGGTTTATCTGCGGTTTTCCTTTGGGCAGGTTTTATAAGGGTTTGGATAATTATTTATTAGTAAGTGTTACGGAAAAGCGCTCCAAAGAGGAGATTGCAAAATTAGCCGATACCTTGGAGGCAGCGTTATGAAGCTGATTTTTGAAAAAAGTATAGATAGTAGAACCGGGTTTAAACTTCCAGAGTGCGATGTGGATATAAAATTTAATTTGAGTGAGAAGTATCTTAGGAAATCTCAAGCAGAACTTCCTGAAGTTTCGGAATTGGACGTGGTCAGGCATTTTAGCGAGCTGGCCAAAAGGAATTTTTCCGTTGATAGTAATTTTTATCCTTTGGGTTCATGTACGATGAAGTATAATCCGAAATTTACGGAAAGAGTTGCTAATTTTGAAGGTTTTACTGATTTGCACGGTCTCCTGCCGCAGGTTTTGGGTGCAAGTATGCTTTGCCAGGGTGCTTTGCAGGTTGTTTATGATGTACAGAAATTACTCTGTGAGATAACCGGAATGAAGGCTTTTACCACGCAGCCATTAGCCGGCGCGCATGGTGAATTGACCGGCGCAATGCTTATTGCTGCCTATCACAAGGATAAAAAACATAAGCGTAAATATGTGATTGTGCCTGATTCTTCACACGGTACTAATCCCGCCAGTGCAGCAATCGCAGGTTATGAGATTATTACTGTTCCTACTGATAAAACCGGCTGCATGGATTTTGAAGAGTTTAAAAGTAAACTTAATGAAAATGTTGCGGCAGTAATGCTTACATGTCCAAATACTTTAGGGATATTCAATTTCCGCATAAAAGATATTTGTGACGAGGCGCACAAAGTCGATGCCTTGGTTTATTATGATGGAGCTAATCTTAATGCGATATTAGGTAAAGCCAGACCAGGAGATATCGGTTTTGATATCGTGCATATTAATCTGCATAAGACATTTGCTACGCCTCATGGCGGAGGAGGCCCGGGTGCAGGGCCTGTGGGCGTAAGTGAAAAGCTAGTTGGGTATTTACCTATCCCACGCGTAGTCAAGCGCAGTGATGCAACTTATGCTTTAAGTTACAACCGGTCTAAATCATTAGGTTATATGGCTGCGTTTTTTGGTAATTTTAGCGTAATACTTAAAACCTACGCCTATATTATGATGTTGGGCAAAGATGGCCTGACAGAAGTGAGTGAAACCGCAGTTTTAAACGCAAATTACCTAAAAGAAAAGCTAAAGAAATATTTTCAGCTGGATTATGACAGGATCTGTATGCATGAATTCGTAATATCTGCTGTTAGTCAGTTAAAGAATAATATCCATGCAATTGATATTGCCAAATACTTAATTGATAAAGGCATTCATCCGCCCACGGTGTATTTCCCTTTGATTGTTAAAGAGGCGATGATGGTTGAGCCCACGGAAACCGAGAGCAAACAAACCCTGGATGAGTTTATCGATGTTATGGTTGAAATTGCCGAGTTGGCTGAACATAACCCGCAAGCGTTAAAAGATGCTCCTGTTACAACCTGTGTAGGCAGGCTTGATGAAGCAAAGGCAGCAAGAGATTTGAATCTACGCTGGCAAAAATAATCATGAGTAGAATAGTTTTTGAAAAACCTTCCTGGCTTAAGAAAAAAATCATTCTTAAGGACTGCGTAAGATTGAATAACCTTTTTGGGAAATTAAAACTACATACAGTTTGCCATGAGGCAATGTGCCCTAATATATCCGAGTGTTTTAAAAAAGGTGTTGCCACTTTTTTGATTATGGGTGATACCTGTACCCGCCGCTGCGGGTTTTGCAATGTGAAAAAAGGCATTCCCAGGGATTTAGACGAAGACGAACCGCAGAGAGTCCTAGAGGCTGTAAAGGAACTGAAATTAAAGCATGTTGTTATAACAAGCGTCACAAGAGATGATTTGGAAGATAAGGGAGCGGAGCATTTTGCCAAAACAATAAAGACCATAAAAGATTTTGATAAGAATATAGCTGTTGAGGTTCTCGTGCCGGATTTTCTTGCAAAAAAAGATTTAATCAAGATTGTTTTAGACGAAAATCCGGATATTTTTGCCCATAATGTGGAGATGGTGCCCTTACTTTATGAGGAAATCAGGCCTGATTCAGACTATAGGCTATGTTTGGAAGTCTTAAAGATAGCCAAGACAATAAAAAAAGATATTTATACAAAGTCCGGCATTATGTTGGGTTTAGGTGAAGATGATAATGAGATAATAGAAGTTTTAAAAGATTTAAGAAGCGTTGGTTGTGATTTCTTAAGCGTAGGCCAGTATTTATCCCCATCAAAAAGCCATTACCCGGTAAAAGAATTTAAAAAACCTGAAGTTTTTGATAGGATTAAGGAAAGTGCGCTTGGTATGGGATTTTTACACGTTGAGAGCGCTCCTTATGTAAGAAGTTCTTACATCGCCAGCGAATACTTAAAAAAATAAGTCTGTGAATAAAAAAATACAATTTAATAAAAGATTGCTTAGGAGCTGGTCCAGCCAGTTTGATAAGACTTTAGGAAGCATGGGGTTCCATAAAGGCTTATTAAGGCTGATGGTGGAAGTTTCTAAAGTGCACAATGGCAGCAAGGTGCTTGATATTGGTTGTGGTACAGGTTTGTTGAGCGCCAGGTTTTTAAGTAAAAATAACTGTTTTATAACCGGAATAGATAATTCACGTGAAATGCTTTCTATATTGAATAAGAAAATAAGAAAGTTTAAAATAGCGGATAATTTAAAAGTCAAATATATGGACATAGTAAAGTTAAGGCTGAAATCGAATAGCTTTGATATTGCAGCATGTTCTATGGTACTGCATCATTTTGATAAAGATAAATTAAAGGTTTTAAGAAAAATAAAAGACGTGTTAAAGCCAGAAGGGCTATTTATTTTAGGTGATATTGATATGGAAACGCGCGGGAGCCATACCGATATCAAAAGGCTTAAAAGAATAGTTGATGTTTTATTAAGCGAATGGGTGTGTGCTTTAAAGGATACAGGAATAGAAGGGTTTAAAAGGCAGTATGATAGCGGTAAAAGGCATATACTTAATTTGGGAGAGTATTGCGTAAGCTTTAAAGAATGGTCCCAGCTTTGTAAGAAGGCTGGATTAAAAATAGTCAAGATAATACCGGTAAAGGAAAACAAAAATTTCAAGGTATTGGTAGCTAGAAAATAAAAAAGTCTATGAAAAACACATTTGCAACCTGTATTAACTGTATAGATGGAAGGGTGCAGCTTCCGGCAATCAATTTTATAAAAAAAAGTTTTAAAGCGGACTTTGTGGATATGGTTACTTATCCAGGAGTAGATAAGATACTTTCCGGGAAAAATAGCAAAGATATTATTTCTATTAAAAAAAAGGTAAAACTTTCGGTTAAAGTTCATAATCCTGAGGTTGTTATTATTGTCGGTCATTATGATTGCCTGGCTAATCCTGTTACCAAAGCTGTACACATCAAACAGATTAAATCCTCAATAAAAACTATCCAGAAATGGAATCTTGACGTAAATGTAAAAGGATTATGGATAGATAGTTCATGGCAGGCGCACAGGTTAAAATAAGAAACTGTATATATAAAGGCTTGTTTTATAAAGAATTTAGGAATATCATAGAGATGGTAGTTTTTTATTCCCTGTAGTCAGCTTTGTCAGATAGATATTCATAACACAAAAACAAGGAGGGGAAAATGCAAGGTCTGTTAGGTCTTATTGTTATTGTGTTGGATGTTATTGCTATATTAGATGTAATCAAGAGCTCAAAAGATACTGCGGGAAAAGCACTCTGGATTATTTTGATTGTGATACTGCCTGTTATAGGTTTGGTGCTTTATTATTTATTGGGTAAGAAGAAATAATTCATAGCCTGGGATCGTTTTAGTTCTAAAAACCCTCAAAGATATCCTAATGAGGGTTTTTTATTAATTGCAGCTTGGGGTATTTGATATATAATATTTGTTACGGGATCATTAATTTTTATAAGGATCAAGCTATCCATATTATGAACAATAAACGCTTACGCAAAGTAAATAACCATACAATTTCCGGCAGCATAAGAACTTCCATCTGGAAACTTGCCATTCCGATGATGGGCGGAGCTATTTTGCATGATTTATTCTCTCTTGCGGATATGTTTTTTGTAGGGCGTTTGGGGCATGAAGCAGTGGCGGCTTTGACCATATCAGGCTTTATTATATCGGTTATTATGATGGCGATTATCGGCATTGCCACAGGCACAACTGCATTGATTGCCCATTTTACCGGTAAAAAGGATTATGATTCAGCTGATCTGGTATTGTTCCAGACAGTGGTAGTAAGCGTTGTTGGCTCAATAATTATGGTGTTTATCGGATTATTTTCTACAGAGTTTTTGCTTAAGCTTTTTGGTGCAACTGCTGAGATAATCCCCGCAGCGGCAGAGTATTTAAAAATTGGGTTTATCTGGTCGATATTTATATTTTTGTTTATCGGGTTTAATCAGGCCTTAAGAGGTTCAGGCGATGTTGATGTTCCTCTAAAGGTGCTTATTCTAGCCAATGTGATAAATATTATTATTGACCCTATGTTTATATTCGGTTTTGGAATAATACCTTCGATGGGTGTTGCCGGTTCTGCTATAGCCACTGTATTAAGCCGCGGTATAGGCGTAGTGATACTTTTTATGCATTTTATGTTTGGTCATTCCAGTCTGCATTTTCACAAAAAAGTATTTAAGATTAATTTTACGATTATCGGCAGGATGATTAAAATCGGTTTTTTTGCTTCGTTTGAGGTATTGTTAAGACAGATTTCCATACTTTTATTGGCGCGAATCGTGGCATCATTTGGTGCAGTATCTTTGGCAGCATTTGGTATTGCCATGAGGTTGCGCTTATCGATTATTATGCTTGGTATGGGCATGGCTGATACGGCTTCAGTGTTGATAGGACAGAATATGGGGGCAGGCAATGCAGAACGTGCAACAAAATTAGGCATGAAGATATTAAAATATTTTGAATTGATGATTATACCGGTTGCAATTGTGTTTTTTGTTTTTTCTCAAGCGATAATAACAATATTCAATAATCATCCCGAAGTTGTTAGAACCGGTAGTATGTTTTTAAGGCTGGTTGCGGTTACCTTGCCGTTTTTGGCTGTTGCGCTTATTTTAGGCAGAGGCGTTACCGGAGCAGGAGATACGATTGCGCCTGCTGTGATGACAGGCATTTCACAACTGGGTTTGCGTGTCCCCGTGGCTTATGTTATGAGCATCGTATTTGGTTTTGGTATAATCGGCGTATGGCTGGGGATTAATGCATCTGATATCCTGCAGGGTTTGGCGATGCTGTGGTATTTTAAAAAAGGATACTGGCAGAAGAGGTATCACAAGCACAGGGTTATTTTAGAACAGGGCGGGTTTGCAGGCATTTGATATGAAACTCAAATACAAAGTAGTCAATAATAAGCTTATTATTTTAAAGAATAAAGCCACCTTGCAGCCTAAAGGTGAATTTACCATTGGTACCGGTAATAATTTAGTTTATCTGGTAAAAGAGCCTGATAATTGGTTAAAAGTCAATAGTGTCCCCAGGCGCATTGTATTAAAGGGTAAGTTTAGCTTGGATTTAGAGCATGACCTTACTTTTACGCTTGATAAGACCAAAACCCAGGCCGGTAATGACAGGTTATTATTAAAAACTGATTTAGTAAGCGCTAAAGCAAGGTCGTTGGTGTTTTCTCTTGGTGCAAAAGAAAATAACGGAGCTTATAGGTTAAGATTACTGCAGTTAAAAGGCAGGTGGCGCTCGGATAAATATAATCGGCTTAGTTTTTTAGTAAAGAAGCTAAAATCAACCGATACATTGACCTTACAAGGCGAGTGGGAATTAAAGAATAACACGCTTATTTATACTTATAAACGCACTCCTTTAAAGACAAAGACAAAAAAAGAGCATAGTTTAACCTTTAAAGGCTATTGGCAGATAAATAAGAAAAACCGCCTTACGTACATATTCGATAAAAAAAGTGGTTCATTTTTTGAGTTTAAGGTTTTAGTTGAGACGCCTAACTTAATCGGTAAAGATGGAGAGATTAAGTATAGAGTTGGTATTGGGTTAAACTCAAGTAAAGTCATTACTTTATATGGGGTTTGGAAGTTAAACAGAAAAACCGGCCTTTCATTTGAAGTAGATTACGGCAATAATAGGGTAGAACAGATAAAGTTTACTGCGTTTGTAAGGCTAAGGAGTAAAGATAAGCTTAGCTTTAGTTTAAAAACAAAGAATGGCAAAGATTTAGGTTTGGGTGTAGAATTTAAAAAGAGCTTCTTTAAACATAGCGAGTGGTTCTTAAAAGCGCGTAGAACTAATGCAGTAAAGAGGTTTGATTGCGGAGTTACTCTTCGGTGGTAGTAGAGAGTAATGATATTTAAGTAATAAATCGATAAAATTAAAATTATCATACGTTATAACATATTAAGCTGCCTGTATGGTAACTTTTTGTTTGACAAAGGAAAAAAGAAGTCTTAAGTATATTAAGATAGTTAATTTAAATGCATTATGCAGGAATTGATTAAAGATTTTTTAAAACAGAAGAAAATAGCAGTTGCAGGCTCATTTAGGAATGAGACCAAGTTTGCCTATAAGATATTCAAGGCATTAAGGTCAAAAGGCTATGAGGTGTATCCTGTTAACCCAGGCCTTGATCAGGTAGATGGAGTAAAGTGTTATAAAAGCATAAAAGACATCCCGTTTGATATCGATGCTGTAAATCTGGTGGTGCCGCCAAAGGTATCACAAGAGATGATAAAAGACTCACTTGAGAGATCCATTAAAAAAATCTGGCTGCAGCCCGGGGCTGAGGATGAGGCTGTTTTAGAATTCTGCCAGGATAATAATATCAAGCCAATCCACGGGCTTTGTATAATGCTTGAGGCTTTGTAATAAAGAATATAAGGGGATTATTGTCATGAAACAATGGTATGAACAGTTATTTGAAAACTACGCTCATAAATACGATCAGGAGCCTTTTGTGCAGGGCACTGTTGGTGAGTGTGATTTTATTGAAACTGAGATAAACCGCGATAAAAGTAAAAGGATTATAGATATCGGCTGCGGTACAGGACGCCACGCGATAGAACTTACCAAAAGAGGCTATAAGGTTACTGGTATTGATTTTTCCGTTTCCCAGATCAACAGGGCAAAAGAAAAAGCTAAAGAGCAAGGATTGACTATAGACTTTCAAATGCAAGACGCGCGTAATCTTACCTTTAAAGAGGAATTTGACTTAGCGATTATGATTTGCGAAGGGGGTTTCTCTTTAATGGAGACAGACGAGATGAACTTTGCAATACTTAAAAGCGCTACAAGAGCGTTAAAAGATAAGGGAAAACTAATATTTACTGCTTTAAACGGGCTTTTCCCGCTATTGCATTCGGTTAAAGATTTTTATGAGTCTAAAGCTAAAGAAGGCCAGTCCCAGTGCAAGGATTGTTCCTTTGACCTGATGACTTTCAGAGATCATAATACTGTTGTGTTTGAAGATGATTCTGGCAATAAAAAAGAGCTAAAATGCAATGAGCGCTATTACCTGCCCAGTGAGATAACCTGGCTTCTTAAAAGCCTTGGGTATAAGCAAATCGATATCTTCGGCGCAAAACTTGGGGCTTTTTCAAGGGAAGAGAAGCTCACTAGCGAACACTTTGAGATGCTTGTGTCGGCGCAGAGGTAGTTTGATTTATTAGCGAACAATCCGCGTAGGGAAAATTAAAACAACAGCTAAATTAATAGTAAAATTCATCCCAAAGTATTCATAAAAAATATTATTTTTTTATGAATTTATTTTTTTCTTTGTACAAACGTTGACAAATATATTATGCATGTGTATAATAACAAAACTATTAAAAAAAATGCTAACGAGAGGAGAAAAAAGTGCGAAAGTTAATTTGTTTTTTCTGTATAAGTGTTTTATTTGTTCCTTTAATGAATGTTCATGCGGCTATGATAGGCGCAGCTCAAACCCAAGGGCAGAGTAAGATATCTTTTGCTTTAGAACAAGATATAGTTTTTGATAGGGATATGAAAATAATAAGTATAAGCCCTGATGTAGGGACAGTTATTAGCGATATGAAATTTGACGAAATGTATCGAACAGATATAAAGGTTAGTTATGGTTTGCTGGAGAATTTGGATGCATATATTAAACTAGGAATTGCTGATTTTAAGATGTCGGAAAATTGGAGATCAACAACACCTGAAGTGGGAACAATAAAGGATAAAGCAAAAAATGACTTGTTGTGGGGCCTTGGGTTAAAAGGTACTATGCAATTGGAAGATGATTGGTTATTAGGAATCGATACGCAGTATTTATCTCATCGAAATAAATTTGAGGGACAAATTAACAATATAAGTAGTCCAGCTGATAGTGAGGATTATTCAGGTAAAATGAAAATTAAAGAATGGCATGTAGCTCCGTATGTTGCAAAGAAGTTCGATAATCTTATTCCCTATTTGGGAATAAAATATTCAGATCTTAGGATAAAAAATGAGTTTAGCACATCCAGCAACGATACAGAAGAAAAAAGGAAAGCTGAAGATAATTTCGGTATTTTTGTAGGAACGGATTATAAAATTGACGATGACTGGAAGCTGAATATAGAAGGCAGATTTTTAGATGAGACGGCAATGAGCCTGGGAGCTTCTTGTAAATTTTAAAATATGACAATATAAAAAAGAAATTTTTATTGATTCATTGTATACCCGCAGAGGATAATTTATCTTTTGCGGGTGTTTTTTTACGTAATTCTCTCTTTAGCTCCTGCGTCAATAGCCGATTTTCCTAAAAAAATATAAACCTCGTTTTATTATTGACACGGGCGCGTTATTATTTTATAATGCACATATGTGCGAAATAGGAGCAATAAGATGAGGCCTAAGAAAACTAGATGGGTTAAGTGTGAACCGGGGGAGAGGTGTTTTCGTCCTCAGTGCAAGCCTTTGAATAAATTAGAAGGTGTTTATATGACTATAGATGAGTTTGAGGCGATAAGGCTCTCATATCTCGAAGGTTTAACCCAAGAGCAAGTTGCAAAGAAAATGAAAATCCACCGTTCGACCGTATCCCGCATATTGGAGTCAGGAAATAAAAAAGTAGCCGATGCTCTTGTGAATATCAAGTCTATAAAAATTGAAGGTGGCTGTTGTAAGATTGTAGGAGATAAAAAACATGAAAGAAAAAAATAAATTTTTATTAATGTTTGCTGTGTTTTTAGCATTCTTCTATCTGCCTGTTGAGTTGCTGTCTTTTCGCAATCCCGTTTTTGAGTCTCTTGCGTTGGTTCGTTGGTACGCCAGAGAACATGTTTTGCTTTGCCTCGTTCCGGCTTTTTTTATCGCCGGAGCAATATCGGTTTTTGTATCTCAGGCGTCTGTTATTAAATACTTCGGAGCAAAAGCGAATAAATTTCTTGCTTATAGCGTTGCGTCTGTTTCCGGAACAATTTTGGCAGTTTGTTCATGCACTGTCTTGCCTTTATTTTCTGGAATTTACAAAAGAGGCGCGGGGTTAGGGCCGGCTACTGCATTTCTTTATTCAGGTCCGGCAATTAACGTGCTTGCGATTATTATGACAGCCAGAATTCTTGGCTGGGAGTTAGGCTTGGCTAGGGCAGTTGGAGCGGTTATATTTAGTGTTGTAGTAGGGTTATTGATGCATCTAATATTTATAAAGGAAGAAAGAGCCAGGCAAACGAACGGCGATTTTCAGCTGGGGGAAGCTGAAGAAGCCAGGCCGTTATGGAAAAACGCGGTTTATTTTATTTCCATGGTAGGTATCCTTGTATTCGCTAACTGGGGAAAGCCTCAGGATGGCGATACAGGGCTTTGGGCGGCAATCTTTAATCTCAAGTGGATAATAACTCTTGGTTTTCTTGTTTTATTAATCATAATGCTCATAGCATGGTTTAAGAAGCAGGAGTTAAAAAACTGGACGAGCGCTTCCTGGACTTTTGCCAAACAGATAATGCCTTTACTTCTTGCCGGTGTAGTTGTGGCAGGATTGTTATTGGGCCGGCCGGGACATGAAGGTTTTATTCCATCGTGGATAATCGAAAAAGCTGTTGGTGGCAATTCACTGCTATCGAATTTCTTCGCTTCAATTGTGGGGGCATTCATGTATTTTGCCACCCTTACTGAGGTACCCATTTTGCAGGGCTTGATCGGTGCGGGTATGGGCAAAGGGCCTGCATTAGCTCTGCTTTTGGCTGGCCCGGCTTTAAGTTTGCCGAATATGTTGGTTATCCGTGGTGTTATCGGCACCAAGAAAACAGTTGTTTATGTCAGCCTTGTCGTGGTCATGGCGACAATAAGCGGGATTGTTTTTGGAATGATCGTATCTTAAAGGAGATGTTTATGGAAAAAGATATCAAGAAGTTAGTTAAAGAAGGTTATGCTAAGGTTGCCAAGAAAGGGACATCCTGTTGTTCTTCCGGATCGTGCTGTTCATCATCAGACAACGCCCGGGATATCAGTAAGAGCGTTGGCTATAGCGATGATGAGATAAAAACTGTTCCTGACGGGGCGAACTTAGGGCTTGGCTGCGGTAATCCGGTGGCCATAGCTTCGTTAAAAGAGGGTGATGTTGTGCTTGATTTAGGCAGCGGTGCAGGATTTGATGCTTTTCTTGCGGCTAAGAAAGTAGGCAAGACAGGGCGTGTTATCGGCGTGGATATGACTGCGGAAATGCTGGAGAGAGCACGGGCGAACGCTAAAAAAGGCGGGTTTGATAACGTGGAGTTCCGCTCAGGCGAGATAGAGAAACTTCCTGTGGAGGATAATATGATTGATGTAGTTATCTCTAACTGCGTTATAAACCTATCACCGGATAAACAGACGGTGTTTAAGGAAGCGTTCAGGGTGCTTAAGCCAGGAGGCAGGCTGATGGTTTCCGATCTGGTCCTGGTCAAAGAGTTGCCAGAACAGATTAAGGAATCGGTCGAAGCGTATGTGGGTTGTCTTACCGGAGCGATTAAGAAAGATATATATCTTGGGTTCATCAAGCAGGCGGGGTTTGAGGACATAAGGCTAATAAGCGAAGCCAGCTATCCGGTTGACGCTATGTTTGATGGTCTTGAGGCGGCTTCTGATGCAATCGTTAGCATAAAAGTCTCAGCAATAAAGAAAATAAACGGAGGTACAAAATGAAAATAGAAATCTTAGGCATGGGGTGTCCCAAATGCAAAACACTTTATGAAAACACTCTTAGTGCATTGAAAAATGCGGGCAAAGAAGCTGAAGTTGTGAAAGTCGAGGATCTTTCAAAGATTACCGAATATGCGGTGATGACAACGCCCGCTCTCGTTGTAGATGGTGAAGTTAAGTCAGCGGGTAAAGTTCTCTCACCCGATGATATTCAGAAACTCCTGGAGGCATAATTTATGAAAAAAATATTGTTGGGGGTATTTGTATTATCAGTTATCTGTTTGATACCCGGTTCTTTGTTTGCCCGAAGCGGTGATAAGGTTACCGCGTATTACTTTCACACTACATTCAGGTGTCCGTCCTGCCATAAAATCGAGCAGTACACTGAAGAAGCGATTAAGAAGTATTTTGCAAAAGAAATCGAAACAGGAGATCTCGAGCATAGAATCATCAATATCGAGGAAAAAGGAAACGAGCATTTTGTTCAGGATTATAAGTTGTACACGAAATCAGTTGTTCTTTCACTGATTCAAGACGGTAAGGAGGCAAGGTTTAAGAATCTTGAACAAGTTTGGCAGTTATTAAGGAATAAGGATAAATTCTATCAATACATAAAAAATGAAACTCAAGCATTCCTTGATAGCCTGCGGGAGGACGATCGGTCATGATCGCCTTGCTTTTTGCATTATGGTTTGGAATATTAACCTCTATCAGCCCGTGTCCTTTGGCTACAAACATTGCGGCTGTTTCATTTCTGTCAAAAAGAATAGACCATCCGCGCATGGTTTTCTGGTCAGGTTTTTTCTATACGCTGGGGCGTATGACTACCTACGTAGTACTTGGCATTATCATTATTTCATCTCTTGCCGGAGTTCCTTCGGTTGCCAATTTTCTGCAGAGATACATGAATAAAATACTCGGGCCCCTGCTGATTATAGTCGGTCTTTTCCTTATGGATATATTACGGCTGAATTTCAGCGGATTTGCGCTTTCCGGTCAACGGCAGAATAAATTGGCTGAGTCCGGAGTGTTCGGTTCATTCGCATTAGGTGTTGTTTTTGCGCTGTCTTTTTGCCCTATTTCAGCCGCTTTGTTTTTCGGCAGTTTGATTCCTCTGGCACTAAAGAGTAATTTCGCAATAGTATTTCCCTTTATATACGGTATCGGCACAGGTTTGCCGGTTTTAATCTTTGCCCTTGGAATCTCTCTGGGGGTTCATTCCATGGCTCACTGGTTTAATAAGGTAGCAGGGCTTGAAATTTACATGCGCAAAGTCACAGGAGCGATATTTATTCTTGTGGGGATTTATTATATATGGGCGTATATTGTTTCACCTCTTCATGTTTAGGAGAGCATATATATGAGTGAAAAAATAGATCGCAATATGTCAATCTTTGAGCGGTATCTAACCGTATGGGTTGAATATTGAAAAAGTTAATATTTTCATTACTTCCC
>JAGYNB010000020.1 GCA_018400015.1 Candidatus Omnitrophota bacterium
GCCGATGTTTGTGGAGGACCTGCCCGCCAATGCCTGTCTGCCGTAGGCAGGTTTGTGGCGGAAGCTTCGAGCTAATTTAACTTACCGTAGTCCAACCCCAAAATTCATTTCCCCCAGCCCCCTTTTCTTTTTGCCCGCCTGCCTAAACGCAAAAAACAAAAAATTAAAAAAGTCGCCAGCTATGAAGTTTGTCCTTCTGTATTCAAGATCTCCTTAAAGTCAAAGTACAATGAATAGAATTCATCCCACCTCTGTTTTAATCCGCTGTCAAAGATTTCTGTCAGATGCTTTCTGGGCCTCTCCTCTAAATCTTCTTCGATTTATTCCGGAGCGAGGTCAGCCTCTTGAGTTGCAACAGAATGATTGTTTTCTATAAAATCCTTGATGGCGTTGATTGCTTGTTGAATCTTTTCGTTCACACTGTTTATATCGGTCATCTCGTCGATCGCTTGAACCAGCTTTTGGAATTTATTATCTCCAGTCACGCCAAGCAGAGCCTCAAAGCTTGTAGAGAATTTTACCAACTTGCCATCTAAGGCATTATTCTCAATCCCAGCATTTTCGTTACCTGGCTTATCAACAGTGGCTTTATCATTATCAAAGATTGTAAAATAATCAATGCCAAACACTCTACAGATCATTTGATAGATCTTGATTTTTGTTTTCCCCCAAGCCGGGATAATAGCCACGGATTGGTTTTCAATAGCACATTCAGCAAGATTTAGAAGTTTTGGCAATCCATATTTCTCCGACGGACCTTCTACCAAAACCACCTTTTTGGCAAAAAAGAGCTCAAGATTTTCCCGTAAAATTGTGCTGACGTGCAATTTTCTATCCGCGTAGTCATTAAGGTATTCCACGCGCGTTCCCGACTCGCCATCGGTTGCTGAAACTTGCTCTTGCAAAACCCTCTGCCTCGGAAACACTTGAAAGTCGGAAATTGATCTAATTTGTCTCCAGTTTTTAAGAGAGATAAGATTTTCAGATTGTGTAGCGTACACGATTTGCAAACTTTTTTGCTTGGTGAACACCTCATACATTTTCTTTTGCCAATCACTGTGTAGGTGTAATTCGGGTTCGTCAACAATCAAAACAATCGGGGTTTTCTCTTGGTCAGCCACATAAGCAAAGAGTGCGTAAGCGATTAGAATATTAAATCCAGATCCAAGATGTTCGGGCAGAAGCAGTTTTCCACTTTCCCTTTTAGCGACAAACGCAGATTTATATGGCTGTTCAATATCAAGAAAGTCGATTTGAAAATCTTTATTATCGCTGGAGATTGCTTGAATTTTCTTATTGATTTGTCGTATTAGATCGCCTTTTTCGTCTACTATGCCACGCAAAGATCCCGTCAGCGTATTGTATTCGTCTTCTATGGAGTTCTCAGTAATCTTTGTGCGTTCTCGTCTATACTTCCAGTGAAGGTCGGTAAGGATTTTTGTAAGAAGCGAAGAGTAACTATCAGAAACATCACTTTCTCTATCCTTCGTGAGGTAATATGACTTTGGATATTTGGTGAGGTGGCTAGGATTGTAGGTTAGTTGATAATCCAGCACTTTAGCATTTCGTTCCTTGCCAGATTTTAGTTTGAAATAAACAGTATATCCCTTCTTGATTTGAGAAACTCGGATTGCTTTTCTCGCAGTTTCTTCCTCTTCATAAATGCTCTCGTCAATCTCATCCGTTACAGGCAGAACGTACTTTTTAATAATAAACGGATCATCTAATACTTTTTCTGCCTTCTCGCGCCTTTTAATAGTCAGCCGAATTTTATCGCAAGGGATAATTAGTCTCTCAAGTTGGTTTTTGTTGGATCGTACATCAAGCGTAACGAAAAAGGGTGATCTTGTTTCACCCTCGATCAAGATCTCGTCTTTAATGTCATCCGCCTCGCTGTGAAAGTCCTTTTCGCTAATTTTTATAGGCAAGTATTCCTGTCCAATCAGAAAATTCAATGCTTCCAAAATGGCAGTTTTTCCGCTCCCGTTCCGGCCAATAAAGGCGGTCAGCCCATCATTCAGGTCAATGGATTGCGCGTTTTTACCAAAGCATCGAAAGTTTTTGATCGTAAGAGACTTGATAAACATAATCAATTTTTTATTTCAAATTTCCTTCCACAATTTCAATTTCCTCCGGCGTGAGGTTATAGAGTTTATAAACTAATTGGTCGATTTGGGTTTCTAAATCTTTAATGTTTGTGTGAAAACCCTCTTTCTTTCTCTCTAAAATCTGTAATGCTATGTTATTTATTTTTCTTTCGATAGATTTATTTCTCACAAAAGGCACTTTTTTCAATTCAGTGGTATTAATTGGTAATGCGCCACCACTCATGTGTAGCATTATAAACTTTTCTCTATACCAAAAATTGATTAATCTGGAGTTAAGTATTGAAAGTATGTATAGACTACTTATTACCCCCTTTTTGGTCTTGACTACATTTACTTTACCTCCGAGATACTTGTCGCTATCCACCATGGCTGCACGAATTGTGTTTGTCATTCTACTTGTATAGATTCTTTGTCCTTTCTGTTTTTTTCTAGATTGCTCACTATATGATTTAGGCTTTACAAATTGGGTAGGCTCCTTTATACACCACTGTTTAATATCACTAGCTGTAATGAATTTCTTGCCTAGATTGTGATCTTGAGTAAATTCTAATGATGTTGATGAGGAAGCACAAAAAACATCAGAGACGGCCTCCAATAAGATATTACCATTATCCTCAATTTTTTGAATTACATTGATATAATCACTGCTACTAAAAGGTTCGGAAATCGGATTTTCAAACCTTAGTTCTCTTGATGGATTACTTAAATCATCAAGGCTATTGAATTCTAGATAAAAACCTGAAGAGTCCTGATTTTTTTTACATACCATCGAAACAAAAGTATAAGTAGCTGACCCAAAAACATTAACTTCGCTAAAATCTGCTAGTAAAAGAACTCTATAGTTTCTAAGAAGTTCACGCATGCCTTTTGTGCTGCCTCTGATTAGGTATTGTTGTGGAGTGATATATATAAGATTCCCTCCTTTTTTTAATAGTTTTAGTCCACGCTCAAAAAAGTAAACATATAGGTTGATCATCTTGGAGTGCCTCGAAACAGAATACCCCTTGATAGCCCTTTTATTTCTGTCGGATATTTTACGATAATCCACATATGGTGGATTGGCAATAACGATATCAAACGCCTCTATACCAAACATCCACCCGGGGTTAAAAAAGTCGGAGGCAGTGTTCGTGTCATAAGGGTCCCAACCCGCCATTTGTTCTAAAGATTTATCGCCAAAGCCCGATTTTTCCAATTCCTGCAACAGTTCTTCCCGCACTTTTTTATCTTGTTCTCGCACCTTTCTCTTTTCTTCGGGCAAACTCGCATTAAAGTAATCGGTCCGGATCTTTCTTAGCTCTTTTTCTAATTCAGCAACTTTAGGAACTTTTAACGTCTGTTGGGCATTGTTCTCTAAGCTAATTAAAGAATTAGCGGAAACAAATTTTGTTTCCAAGTTTGGCAAGGGCTCAACGCCTTTATTTTCTTTACTTTCTTCAATGTTTTCATCTACTAAAAGTGAGATAAAAAATCTAAGTTTGGCTATTTGAATTGCAACAGGTTGAATATCAACGCCATAAATACATTTTTGAATTAGATACAGCTTACGACCATAATCCAGCTGGTTGGTTTCAAAATTTTCTTCAATTTTTTGAAGTAACTTTCTTTTCAAGTCAGGGTCAGTAACATTTTCATTAACAGCTTTTACTTGATGCCCTTTCCATTTTTCATTGTGTGGGTCGAGTTTGTTCAAAACTAAAACAAGTTTTTGCAAAACACCCATTGGAAAAGCGCCAGACCCCACAGCCGGGTCAATAATTTTCAGTTCTTCAATTGCCTTAATGAGAATATCTACTTGCTCTTTATCAAATTTATGCTTCTCTTGATAGTAAGATAAAAGTCCATCTATTTTTTCTTGTAGCTCTTCCTCATTTTTCCCCGTATCTTTCAGCTTTTCCAAGAAATACTGCTTGAGCGATTCATCTACCATATATTCAACAATAGGCCGTGGGGTATAGTAGCTTCCGGTTGCTTTCCTGGCTGTTGTGGCGGTTTCCGGGTTGTAACTTGCCAGCAAGTTTTCAAAAATTTGTCCTAAAAGCTCGGGGTCAAGTGATACTTCTTGGTCAATGGGGGTATTTTCATCGATGGTGAAGTTATAGTCATTAAGAATTTTAATTAATCCTCGCACAGACTCACTTTCGTGTCCTGATTCGTAGAACTCATTTAAGTCCACTTTCTGCTCACTGCTAAAAAACAAAAAGTTAGGAACTTTTGGTTGGTGCTTTTTAATACTTGTAAAACCGTCGATCCTAGTGTATTCATTTGTGCCGTCCTGCTTCTCCCACTTATCCAAACATTCAAAAAGACCACCATTTAAGAAAGGTATACCATTGAATATCTCTTTCATCTTGTCCGGATTTTTGAATAGTTCCTGGTAACGATAGATATTGTGGGCCATAAAGTCCGGATTGTATCCTTTATGTCCTCTGGTCTCGCTTCTGAAACGGCGGTCTTTAATTTTAGTATTTAAAGTGGCAAAGAAAAGGTTTTGTAAGATAGCCTTGTAGTAGGTGCTTTTTTCATCAGCAAGGTCCGCAAAAATTTTATTTATACTTTCCGGGGCAAAAAGGTGGTTTGGAACCAAGCCCTTCTTTTTCATAAACCAGATAAAAACCAAGCGGGTAATAAGGCGGATAACAGCAATGTTTTTCCCGCCATTTTGTCTTTCTGCGTCTTTGGGAAACTCAACATGTTGTAAAGCCCAGAAATACCAATTGGAAAGCTCTTTGTAGAACTGCTTGGTTAAAACTTGGATATCAAACCGCTCTTGAAGGTCTTCAAGGTCCGTAACTCGTCCCTTTTCCAATAAATACAGAGTTGGAGTTTTGACCTTGGCATCTGGCCCTAGATAAAAAGAGAAGCGACGCGGGTTGGAGAATTTTCGTTTGGCCTTGCCTTTTTCAGTTAGTTTAAAACCAGAAGTGATTAGAGAAAAGCGGTAGTTCTCTGACCTTTCGGATATGTAAACAGCCAAAGCATTTTTCTTTTGGTAATGCTTTAGGAGAGAGAAGCTTTCTCGGGTTAAACTTACTCTGGGATCATTTTCCGATTGATGGTGAATTTCATAGACTTGGAGGTTATCGAGACTGGGTACTGTGCCTATTTTTTCAATTTTTGTAACGCGGTCTGCTCCGGGCGGAAGATTTATTTCTTCTTTTTCAGTCCGAAAATCCTCTGGTAAAAAATCATTTTCCAGGAATTCTTGAAACTCTTTTTCGTGGTAAGGTTTGTTGAAAAAATACATCTTTATTTTTTGCTTATTTCTTGTGTCAAAATTAACTTTTCATCACCCTCTTCTACCTTTTGACTGGCCCTAATAATCGATTGAAGATAGCTAGGCCTAGCTATCTTTTTCAATTCTGAGATTGCTTGCCCAGGATCATCGACCTTAATATTTTTTATTTGCTTGATGTGCCCGTTAGAAAGACCATCTAAATCCCTTGCAACTGTCAGCAGGTCCTCCAGGTAGTCCTGTCCACTGCGGGAGTTGTCTATCAAGTATTCTATCTGGGTTATTGCCTCGGCAACACTGCGGGATTTAGGCACATCTGTTTTGCGAGTGAAAAGGTTCTTTTTCATTGACTGGTAGATATGATCAAACGAGGAAGATGGATTTTTAGATTTTTCGCTCTTTTTAGCCTTGAATATTTGCAGGGCTTCCTCGGGCGTAAGGATTTCTTGATCCTTTTCATCTGGGCCATAGGCTAGCATGAATTTGTATTCCTCGCCTTTCTCCGCAAAGATTACAACACCATCCTTGTCAAATTTCTTGCTTCTTAGAATTTTTGATCTGCGTGGAATTGCCATTGCCTGCTCAAATGCCTCTTTGTCAACTTGTTTTATGTTTTCCGACTCTTGCCTGTACGCTGTGTCCCAAGATTCTTGTTCTTCTTGATCAATGACTTCTTTATACTGACGGTAGAAGACAGACTTCGCCTCCTCATCAGGTGTGAGAGCCTGCACATCTTCACCAAGTAAGGTGTGAATCATTTGCATTTTTAGGGTGGAGATTGCTTTGGTTCTGGTTTCTTTCTCGCCTATCGCGCTTGGAAAGAAATTGTACACATAGATATGAGCAAATGTTTTTTTGTCAACACGATTTAAGCGCCCAATCCGCTGAATAACCCGGGTGGGGTTATAGGGAATATCGTAGTTGTAAATTACGCCTGCGCGGTGAAGACTATATCCTTCGGAAATAGAATCGGTAGCAAGTAGAATGTCAAACTTATCTGATTGCTCATTCTCGGGGATGCCAGCATCGAAATTTCTTCTTAATTGCTTCTTTTTTGTTTTAGTGGGTTGGCCGCCTGTATATTTCATTACCTTAAACCCACCTGTTAATTCTTGGTAGAGGTACTCGATAGTATCAGCAAACTCGGAGAATACAACGATTTTTCTTTGCGGATTTTCCTCTAATTTTTCTTTTAAGTTTTTTTTGAAATAATCTAGCTTGGGATCAGATTCTATTTCTCCTTGCCAGGTATCCCTAATACTACGTAGTAAGGTCAGATCTGCTTCTAGATCTTTATTAAATGTTTTCTTCATGTACTTGGTTTTTATGAGGTGCATTCCCTTGGAAACCTCCTTAGCGTATTTTTCTTCGGGGTTGATGCTATCGAAGTACTGCGTAAGCTCTTGTTCATCCCATGAGTTGATTATGTCTTCTGATAAGTCGGGAACCTCACCTTTTTTGAAGATTGGTATTTTATGATGATATTCGTACCAACGTTTTACGTTCTCGGCAGAACTAATTAAGTTTTCCAAAGTGATCTGAAAAGCAGGCATGGAGCTTTCAAATCTTCGTACAAGCAGTCGTTTCATAAAGCCGGCGACGTTTTCTTGAGCCACAACATCAATTCTTTCTCCGCCAAATTCTTCCTGTACCCTTTCTTTAAATTCGTCTTTAACATAAGCCAACGGCATATAGCGGGAAGCTTTGTATCCTTGTTTTTTGTCTGCTTCTGGCACAATCCGGGTAAGCGTTCTTGAATATATAGGGCTAATTTTGCCGAGATCGTACTCCAGTAATTCAGGTGGTTCGGGTCTTTGAAGGTTTATTTCCATATTTTCAAGATCTTCTTTCCATTTTTTGTTTTTTTCCAGATCAATTCTACTTCTTCTAATCACTACGGATTCAATCATTAGGCGGATACGGTGAGCAATATTGTCAATCTTTTCTTTTAACTCCTTCTGGGATATAGTTTTTTCTCTTTGCTCGCGCGTTACCTTTTTGTACTTTTTGGCCAGTTCTTGGAAGCGGTAGGAAAGGTTGTCAACAGTTTGGAGGGTTGACTTGGCCGGCACTTGGAAAAGCTTGATCATTGCAAAGATGTCCTGCGGTTCGTTATTAAAAGGCGTTGCTGTCAGCAAAACTACTTTATTATCTTGACAAAGTTCGTGTAATGCCTGATAGCCAAGACTCTCTTCGTTTTTGAACCGATGAGCTTCGTCCACAATAATCAGCTTTTGGAAATTATTTTTTCTGAAACGATGCTCTCTTAGTGCTTTTTCTATCTTTGTGTAATGAGTGCTATAAATTTTTGCTTGTAAATTAAAATCGTATTTATAATCTTTCCATTGCGGTTTCAGGTGAGGTGGACAGATAATAATAGTTTCCAAGATAGTATCGTGGGCAATAGCAGAGGCAATGATACTCTTACCCAATCCCACAACATCCGCGATGATAACCCCGTTGTGTTTTCTAAGAGCTTGCCTTCCTTCCTTGATAGCGTCAATTTGGTATTTAAGGTTAAGGTATTTTCCTTTGGTCATCTCTGAGGGAAGTCGCAAGGAACTGACATCAGTAAAAGAAAAATATTCCTCAAGAACACGCAGGTACATTAAATAGGGGGAAGGTTTCTTTTGGTACCATATATTTTGTAACACCTTTTTCTCAAACTCTTTGGTGTGCTCCTTGTCCGCTAAAACGATAGCGCTATCCCAAAGTTTATCAAATAGCTTTTTTGCCTCTTTATAAGAGGTTTTTTCTCTTAGCTGAACATTAATCTCTGATCTGCCAAGGAGTCCATGGTAAGTTAAATTACTAGAACCTGTTATAAGAACACCGGGATATTCTTTACCCTCACTGTATTCTGGTAATTTTTCAAATAAATATAATTTGGCATGGTTTGGGTCCCTGGTTTTTTTAATTTGTAAAGAGCCATCTTTAATTTTCTTTAAATAAATTTTAAAGGCTTTAATCTTTTCTTTGGAATCGAAAAAATCTGTATCATTAAAAAAAGCAACAAAATTGTGGTAAAAATTCTCTCTTTGAGTTTGACGCGAGATAGTTTGTCTATCTTCTAGCTCAAGATACTGACGGACTTTACCTAATACTTGTCTTTCAATCTCCATGCCAATCAAGACCTTGATTTTTTTATCTTTCAGCCCATCAACCAGCTCATGAAAACCAGAGAAGTAAAAGTAACCCACCAGGAAACGCAGGTTATCTGATGTAGGTAGTATGCTTTCTATAACCTCTTTGAGTAATTTATTTTTGTTAGTAATAAACTTTGACATAAGCAAAATTAAATTTTAACGCTAAGATTTAAGTAGCCGGTCCACTGTCACCCCAAATGCATCAGCAATTTTTTTAACTGTATCAATCGTAGGGTTTTCGGTGTCTCCGGATTCTATTTTTACAATTGTGTGGAAAGACAAGCCGGTTTTCTTTGCCAGCTTATCTTGAGAAAGTCCTTCTTTTTCTCTGTATTTCCTGATATTTTTTGCGATTACGGTTCTATTTTTGGACATGGTACTTGTAAACTTTTACCATCTACACTTTTAGTATAAACATTTTAAAAGAAAAAATTGCCTGTCGCCTAAAAAATGGTTCTATATAAGTTTCTATTTCTCTTTTTTCTTTTATTTCTTCAGGTAACCGTTCAGTTAAATCATCTATAAGCTGCGACTTTCCGCCAGCCCATTTTAAGAAAGGTTTAGCCT
>JAGYNB010000021.1 GCA_018400015.1 Candidatus Omnitrophota bacterium
ATTAAAGAGTTAAAGGGCGCACGGATAGTAGCCAAGGGCGGTACTAAGCACAGAAAATACGGAATATCATGGCTAAGAAGGCACAAGATAGTAATAGATAAAAAATGTAAGAATTTAATAGATGAGATAAGTAAATTCAGCCGTTTAAAAGATAAGAGTGGTAATATTCTCCCAGTTTATCAAGACGGTCACGACCACACCCTTGACGCTTTGCGGTATGCCTTTACTGCACTTATAGAACAGAAGAGCGGTATAATGGGTACTAATATTTCAGGGGTTTAAAAAGGAGTATAAAATATGGGAATAGATGAAAAATTAACAGCAGATGAAATAGAGTTAAATGATAGATCCGGTAACAGCAATCATTTAAACAGGGTTACTAAAGAAAGTCAAGCGATGTATCGAGATTATAGAGAGTGGCCTTTGTACTCATTCCTTTACCAGTGCGATACAGGCACAGGTGGTTTCTCAGGTAAGACAAGGAGCAATGATATAAGTTTTATTGTGCCTAATCGTACCGAATTAACATATGCGACAAGGGTGAGGAGGTCAATAAGGGTAAACTTTTATAGCAAGTATTTAAGGTCTAAATATAAAGATGTATATTCTACTAAAGAATTAAATACAACGGTTGTAAGTGAAAATGATAAAACTATTAAAGTTAGCTTATATTATAGTTATGTCAAGAATATTACCCGGTCCGGCATGACTAAGGATCAGTTGAACAAAAATGTTATCCATGATTCATGGCGTGATGCCGTTTCATTTATAGTTACAGATTCAAAAGACGGTGAGACATATTCATATAAAAAACAAGCTGGGGATGTTATAGACTACGGTACTGACTCTCTGGGGAATCTACAGTATATAATATTTTACGACAAAAAGGTTACAGCCAACGAAAAGACGTATTATTACGCTCGGTACTGGGGGGTAGACAGCTTCAAGCATTTACGATGCGAGAATATGAGTTTTGAACCTGATGAAACAACTGTTATGGACGAGCGTGAAAACACGCTTGTATATAATGGTGAGCCATTCCTTCCTGTCAAGGCAATATATTCACAGGTTAGAAGTTCCAGTAAGGATGTTTTGCCTGTCCCAGACTCTTACCAAATAGCATCGCTTGACCTTGCTATATGGGACAGGGGGAGCGTTCTTGATAACCTAATTGACAAGCAGGGACATGCTTTGGCCGTTTTCTTCGGAAGGATAGAGGCAGTTCCTAATGGCATAAACAACGCTTTGGCACTTGATGACGATGTCAAGAACAAGCCGTTTTACCTTGAACCGTCTGACAAATGGGCCGGTGTGCATCAAACAAGGATAAATACACTTAAAGAAGAGATGTTTGACTTAATGGATGAGGGTGGTATCATAGCTTCACAGAATAGCAATGCTCCAGAAAGTGGCATAAGTAAAGCTTACACATTCAAGGCTAAAGCAACAACGCTTGATCAATCTGTACGAATGGCTAAGGAATGCGACCGTTTCCATGTAATAGCCTATAAAGCATACAATAACGACTCTGGAAAATGGACGGCTAAAACCGATTATACAGCAGACTTCAACCCTAAAGAGACACTTGACGCTAATTCATTAATGAATATAGTTGAATTCTTTTATGACAAGCAGTTGTTTGAGTTAGCTGAGAACGCTCTTAAAAGATTGGTTTCAGAGATGAATCCAGATGCAGAGGATGATGAGATTAATCAGTTAAATAAAATAATAGAGGCTTATGCAGGGCGTGAATAATGTCTAACGGAATACAGAAAGTACAATATAATACCGAAGACCGGATTGGGAAACAGGCAAGTGTAACGATCCGGGCTGTTAATAATTTAGTTCTTGACGGAAGTAGAGAACAGATAAAACAAGCCTTTATTGACAGTGGTTTCTCTGAAGGTGTAGAGCGGGCAACGCTTGACGGTATAATAAAAGGCGTTACACTTGGCCTTTCGTCCGATATGGTTACACTGAAGAGTAGAGAACTCACAGAGGGTTACTTTTTGGAAAGAAAAACATATGGAACAAAACTATCTGAAAAGCTACGCAAAAACACATCGAATGCTATAACAACCACAAACAACATTGTCAAGAAGAATTTGAAGAGAAAAACAAATTGGTTAAAATTAGCTGATGAAATAAGCAAAAGTAAAGCACCTATAAAGGGGAATATATCAAAAAAAATAGAGGCTCTGGCAGGTGAAGAGCTTAGGGTAATCCGTAAGTATGGCACTAAGCCAGATCTTAAAAAAATAAATGTCCAATTAAGAGCAGCTAAAAGAGTTGCAGATACCATAAGCGAAAAAACGCCAATAAGCAGAAAACTAAAGGCGCAATATCGGAGAGTTATAAGAGCGGCCACATCTGGCAATCAAGAGCTTATCAAGAAAGAGTTGACAAAGGCGATTCAGCGCAAAATGGAATATAACAGCGCAATGATAGCACGGACTGAGCTGGCCGAGGCACATTCACTGGCATTTCATAGGCGTATAAATGAGAATCCTCTTATTGACGGTTACAAGATCATTTTATCAAGTGGTCATGAAATATATGATCAATGTGATTTCATAACAACAGTTGATAATGGTGGAGGACCGGGGGTCTACCGCAAGAACGATTCACCTTCAACTCCGATTCACACAAATTGTCTGTGTGATTACATACCTGTAGTTTTTAAAGAGGGTGAAAAGGTTAAAAAATACTCTAAAGAAACAGCTAAAAAGCATCTTGACAACTTGCCAAATAAAGAAAAGGCTTTTTCAGTTAAGAGAACAAAATTTAAAAAAGATTACGAAAGTGCGCTTAGAAAAAAAGGTGTTTTGCCGGACAGCTTTCCCAAAAGAGAAATGCTGCCTAAAAAGATAATTGACATAAACGAAAATGGCACTCCGTATACTGCGGATGTTAAAACTATATAAAAGGAGCTTAGGATGCTTAAAATGAAAGATGTCTACAGCGCTATTGAGGGATTAGATAATGGATCTGATCTAATGGGTGTATTAAAGGGTGAGCTTGACGAAGTGAAAAAACGTCGGGCTGAGGCTGGCGAGTACAAGGCCAAATACTCAGAGTTAAGTGAAATGGTTGAAAAACTAAAACCTTATGAAAAACTTGTCGAGGCTGGAGTTGATCCTGATACTGCTATGAGCAAAATTGAGGAGGGGAAAAAATCGATGTCAACTATTGAGAAGATGGAGCTAAGGCTTAAAGGGATTGAATCCGATCTTGACAAGGAGCGTAAGGAAAAAGAGAAAATGAGCCAACAGCAAAGGCAAACTTCATTACTTGAGACGTTTAAAGGTAAGCTGAATAATGTCAAGCCGAATTATAGGGATAAACTATTAAGGGTTGACCTTAACGATGGAATCTTGACAACAGATGATGAGGGAAAACCTGTCGCCAAAATTGACGGAAGATATTTAAGCGTTGATGAATATGTTGAAAAGTTTAAAAGCGATAATCCTGAGGTAATTATAAAAGAAAATGGGGCTGGCAGCTCTGATAATGGGTCGTCTAATTATACGGGTAAATATAGTAAGCAAGACTTGGCAAAAATGAGTGATCAAGAGCTTCAGAAGATCGGGATGGGCATAGATTAAAAAAACACTTGACAAATTGATATAAACATGCTATATTAGTATTATATACAATTCCTACGGTGGTTACTGAACTACTAACAGACTATTGAGCCTGTAAAGGATAGAAAAGGTTGAAAAGCCAATATCTATTTTTTACGGGCTTTTCCTTTTTAAAGAACAGAAAAAACAATTCCTAACAAGGAGAAGATTATGAGTTTAACATTGGCTCAGATGCGGCTTGCAAAAGTCGAAACAGATCCGGTATTAGCCGGGATCATTGGAGTATTTTCAAACAATAGTACGGTACTTGACAGAATAAGGGTGGAAACGCTTGCTGGTACTTCGCAGGTGACATGGAATAGAGAGGCATCTATATCAGGGATCTCTGGGTTCCGTGGCTTAAACGCTTCTTATACTGCAAGTGAGACGGGGCTTGGTACACTTGAACCAAAATCAGAAGCTTACTCCATTCTTGGTGGTGCGTTCGAGGTTGACAGAGCGCTAATGCAAATGGGTGGACAGGCTGCCGTTTTGAATCAGTGGCTTATGAAACAGAAGGCGATATCAAGAGATTTCCAGAAAAACTTTTTTAAGGGCGCTACTGGTGGGGATAACTTTACCGGTTTGCCAGAGCGTATTGATGATGCTCAGACTATAGAAACAGCTGCTGATGGCGATCCGCTTGATCTTGGTCATCTTGACGAGGCCATTGTGACGCTTGAAGGCGACAATCCTTATATTTTTGTCAATCAGAGTATTTATTTGAAACTTCAGAAACATGTAAGGACAAATGCTAATATCAATTATATACCTGACAATTTCGGCAGGTATATCTTGACTTATGCAGGAGTGCCTATTGTGCTCGCTGGCAAAGATACCAGTAATGATGAAATCCTTGCCTTTGACGAAACGCAGGGTGAAAGCGATGTTACATGCTCTGCCTATGTGATATCACTTGGTGAAGACGGTGTGGTTGCCGCACAACCCGGAGAACCTCAGAGATATGAAAATTCTTCTAATAGTAACGGCAATGCACTTCGTTCTTACGAGCTTGACTGGTTGATTAACTATAGAATAAGCTCGCCGTGGAATGCAATAAGGATAGCCGGTGTCACTGATGCCGCTGTTACTGATTCTTAATGAGTGTTGAGATAGTAGGATTAGATTCCGCTGTCAGAGAAATTGACGGCCTGCAGAAGAAATTAAAAACTTCTGTGGGCCGTACTTTAATCAAATACTCTTCAGACATGGCATTGAGTGCTAAGAGGAACCATAGGTTTAGATCAATTAGTAATAATCTTGAGGGATCTATCAAGACCGATGTTGACGGTATGGAATTTTCTTTTTATCTTGACGATAGGACGACAACGGTAGGGAATAATAGGTCTTATGGTGTCTTTCAGCACGAAGGAACATATAACGGGTATAGAAAAAGTAAGTCTGCCCCAAGGTTTAGGAGTTCAGTCGGTTCGCCTGGTATCAAGGCAGATCATTTTATGGATCGAGCATGGGATAAATACTATAAAAAAATGGAAAAGGCAATTATAAAAAATATAGAGGATCTTATATAATGTCGTATTTAGCGGTAAAATATATAAAAGATATACATGTAAAAGACTTGTATAACAAACTTGACGCAACGGGCAAAACCGAGGCGATGGAAGAGCTTGACAGTCAGATAGAAAACTTTGCTAATATTAAAGGTGTTCTTGTTGATAATATAGATGTAGATGTTTCTGGTAATATAAGTAATATAAACCTAATAAATTTCGCTGTATATACTCTATATATTAAATTATTAACAGATTATTGGGGATCCTCTGGGATACCTAATGATATTTATTTTGACAAGATAGAAATGTATGAAAAAAAATTAAAAACAATTGAGAGTATAGACGGTGAGTTTTTTACAGATGCGGAGCAAGATATTGGCACATATGCAGAATTTAATTCAATACCGGTGTTATAATGAGTTGGACAAATATTAAAACAGCAATAAAAAATGTGGTTGACACTATGAGGGTGTCAAATGGCTATAATTATGATCATAATTATTATAATAGGGCTGATATATTTCAAGATGATACCGTATATTGCACTTTTAAAAGTGGTCATGAGGGTGATGATTTAGAAACTAACCTTGATGATGATATGCAAACAGGGATTGACAAATACAGAAACAGAAGGCTTGTAACATTTCAAGTTTTCATAAAAAACACAGAGTCATTTGCGATATTAGATGATGCTATAGAGGATTGCAAAGATAAACTCGAGCTTGCATTACAGGATTATAAAATAGCTTTTTCCAGCGTATATAATTCGCTTGGTGATAATGGCGTTTGCAGGTGCATGTATAAAAGGGCATCATGGGACAAAGATGAGAAAGACGAACAGAGCGATTTGATTACACCGGTCGTTCTTAATATAGAATTTTTTATGGACTATGAAGAAAGTCGAGGGATATAATGAAAGTTAAACCAACTGAAACCGCAATTGTAAACGGTCGGAAGATTGGAGCTGGTCAAGATGATGGCAAAAGGGAAGTTAAAAAGGTTGATAAAACAATAAAAAAAGGAGATGAATAATGTATATAACAGGTAATAATATAATCGGCCTAAAAGAAGAGGCTTCATTCGGTACATATGTAGATCCGGTTGCAGGTACAGATTTTAATATCTGCATGAAGGAGTTGGGCACACCTGAGATTAATTACAACTATAACCGTTCTGGTAATTGCGCTAATGGTAATATAATGCCGTCACAGACTAAGAGTGGCAAAGCGTCATTTCAGGTTACGGGCCAGACTCATTTGCAGTATTCAGGCGATGAAACAGTTGCTCCTAAAAATGGTTTACTGTTTAGGAGTGCTGGATTTGTTGAATCAGGTGGCGATGCGCTTCCCATCGTTTACACTTACGACGGATCTGTCGTTCCTGATATTGGTCTTTCGTTGATTATGAGCATCATTAAAAGGGGTTCTTCACCGGCATCTATAGATGTAACTGCTGCAGGTATCCAGAGTAATATGGTAATATCGGCCGGCGGCGTTGGTGAAGAGGTTGTATGTGAACATACTTTACAGGGCGCTTTTGTAGGCGAGGTTGACAATGCGGATCCGGTTAAAACTTTATCAGGTACTGATACAGGTGTAACATCAAAATTCTTAGGTGGCAACTTGACAATGGGAAGTGTTACCTATGTAATACAAAGCTTTAGCCTTGATTTAGGCAATAGCATTGCAATGGTAAACGATCCAGGAAGTAACAAGGGGCTCCTTGGTCAACAGGTTACTGCAGCAGATCCTACATTTACATTTTCTGCTCAGAAGTTGCCTCTGTCAACTACTGATCAGATAACTGATGTTGAAAACGATACCGTATTTACTGATTTATCATTGACATTAGGTAATTGGACATTGACAATACCAGATGGAAATTTTAAAAGCAAGCCCACCGATTCAGACCTTGAGGGTATAGTAGGGCAAGATTTTGAAATAGAAGCAAGAGAAATTGTATTAACACAGGCGGATTAATTATAAACAAAGGAGAATAGGATGCCAGAAGTAAAAGAAAATCCAAAATTATCATTATCGGATCTGTCAATTAAAACAGAAGAGGTAATTTATAGGCCAGAGAAAGATGTCTGCGAGGCTATTGGGGCACTTGAAGGTGTTGAGTTTAAGCTTATGCCTTACAGTGCATCACAGCGATCTAAAGTTGACAAGGAAATGAATAGGGTTAGTGTAGAGCTATCTTTATGGGCAAGAAAAAACAAGATCAATGTAAATAAAGCTTTACTTATTGATAATCCAAAACTTGACAAAGAGAGTGCTAAAGTTGTTAATTCATGGAGTGAAGAGGAAAAGAGCGAACTTAGGGCTTCGCAGTCTGCATATTTAAAAAAGCAGAGTGAGTTAACAGACTCTGAGTTTAAAGATGATATAAACTCTACAAGGGTTATTGATATAATCTTTGATGGCAAAAGTATTCTTGAGGGAAAAGAGGACGGCCATATTAAAAAATCCGACTATGTTTCTCTTGGCAAGATGGTAAAAAATTTAATTGACACAAAAATATGGATTATTAGTAATCCGTCAGAGGCTCAGCGCTTGGGTTTATCTGTATAGCCTTGGTACACTCCGGTCTGCTCAATATACCATCGGTTGCTGAGTGTATCCGGAGTGGGCTCGATGATCAGTATGGAGTAAATGAGACCGCATTTATCGAGGCTAACGGTGAAAGGATTGAAAGAGTTGTATTAAGTTTTGAAGTTCATGGTGTCAAGTATGAGTTTTACCGGCATCCTGAACTTTATCTTACACCTGATATTAGAGACTGGTACAACTCTTTCTTATATGTAAAGATGGCAGGATCAAATATTGAATATGATGATATAGATCCTAAATGGATGGATGCCTGTAGAATATACGAATCGTTTTTTGACTATTTTGAATATTTGAGAAGAAAGAAAAATATAAGATGAGTAAAATAATAGATTTTATATTTAGGGGCAAAGATGAGGTGTCGGGCACATCGAAAAAAGTATCTGGCAGTTTAAGAAAAACTGAAAAAACCGCAAAAAAAACAAGTAAATCATTTGGTGGATTGTCAAAAGCGGCCAAGGGGTTGGCAGGCGCATTTGCAGGTGTAGCAGCAGGTAGGGCCATACTTGACTTTATGGGAGAATCCATAAAACTCGCTGAAAAACAGATACAGGCGGAGGCTAAACTTGAGGGCGTATTAAAAGCTACAGGTAACGCTGCCGGACTTTCAGCCGATCAATTAAAAACAATGGCATCATCTTTACAAAATGTTACTACAGTTGGAGATGAGACTATACTTGGCGTTCAGTCGATGCTATTGACATTTAAGAATATCGGAGGCGATATATTCCCAAGGGTTACAGAGGCGACACTTGACATGGCTAAAGCTATGAATACAGATTTGGACTCTGCTGCTAAACAATCGGGCAAAGCGCTAAATGATCCAGTTAAGGGATTGACGGCATTAAGTCGTGCCGGTGTTCAGTTTACAGATGATCAAAAAGCTATGACAGAAAAATTTGTTGAGATGGGCGAGATCGGCAAGGCTCAGAATATCATACTCGAAGAGATGGAGGGCCAGTTTGGCGGAGTGTCAAGAGCTATGGCCGAGACTGATGCCGGTAAAATTAAACAATTAGAAAACAGTATCGGCGACTTGCAAGAAAAACTTGGTGAAGGTTTAATACCTATAGTTTTAAAAGCAAAAGAAACGTTTCTCAAATTGGCAGAGGGTGCATTGCACTATTTTGGGATA
>JAGYNB010000022.1 GCA_018400015.1 Candidatus Omnitrophota bacterium
CGGTGAATTAATATTTCCTAAAGCTAATGCAGAATTTCTTCTAAGAAGCCAATCATTAGTCTTTAGGTTGGTATTTACAGTATCTATTATCTGCGGCTGGCTAACGGGTGCTAATGAAAGCATGGCTTCTGACTTAACCAAAGGACTATCATCAAATCTAGCAAGCCTTGAAAGCGTTCGGCTTAAATCCGGCATCTCGGGAACCTTTAGTGATATTACCTCTATAGTCTTATGTCTAACCTGCCAGCTTTTATCTTGTAAAAACGGAACTAATTCATTTATCGGCGCATTAGGCAAATTAGCAAAAGAACTTATTGCTGTAACCTTAACAAAAGGATTGCTATCACGCATTAGTTCACGAAGATGACCCACATTATTCCAATCAGGATTATTACCTAACGCTAAAGCTGCAGCTTGTCTAGCATACCAATCATTATCTTTTATAAAACCAGTTAATAATTGACTGGCATTAACATTATCCATAGTTGATAAAGCTGTAATTGCAGTATGCTTTAACAAAGGTTCATTGCTGCGCAAAAATGGTTTTATAATACTAGCACTTACTTTTGTATTAGATTTTGCCATTGCCGACATAATCTGAGCTTTAGTTTGGATATCACTATCTTGCAGAATATTTCTAATATTGGCGCTAAACTGCGGGTATTTATCTAAATGTGGCGCTAGTGCCATAGCGGCAATAGCCCTAACTTCCTTTGAAGGGTTTTCCAGCATAACTTCCATATCAATGCGCAGTATTGGACTATCTACCAATTTATTAGCTGCGGTTATCGTTGCCGCCTGCCTCACCCTTTCTTCAAGGTCATACATCAAGTCGCTTATTCTATCTATTGCCTTTTTATCAACATACCTATCAAGGCCCAAGGCTGCCTCTTCTCTAACACGCCAACTATTATCAAAAGAATAATCATAAATAATACCTTCAGCTTCTTTTGTACTAGCATTAGATAAACTCGCTACACAAGAAGCCCTTACCTCATTGTTTGTATCTGTTCTTAATACATTTACAATTTTATTAAATAAAACTCTATCTTTTTCTAAATAATTTGCAAGCGACTCTACAGCAATACTTCTTAAAGAAGCCTTATTTTCTTCTAGAGCTGCAACAAGAGTGTATTTTGCTTCTGGTTCATTAAAACTGGCAATAGCTGCTAAAGCAGTTTCCTGCAGGTTACCTTCGGTGAGCTTAGAAACTGCCATTAAAATATGAAGCGCTCTTTTTGTATTGAACTTTGCTAAGGCTGCTATTAAGGTTAATTTAGTTTCTTCGGATATATTAGAATATAAAAGTTCTTCGATATGGTTTATTGCACGGGTATCTTCAATTAAAGCCGCTGAAACCGCAGAAGCTCTAATAACTTCCTCAATCCCGCTTTGAAGACCGATTATAAAAATATCCTTTGCCCTAACTTCCATTCTTTCACCAAGAAGCGCTATTATGCCAGAGCGTATTTTTACAGATTTATCATAAGCAGCTTCCATAAGCGCGTTGTTATAAGAATTCCCAGGATACTTAGCCAGATTATACAATGCATTAATTCTGTAATCTAAATCTGCTTTTTTATCAATCAGCACACCAATAAAATATCTTTCGGCTGCGGTATCAGTAATTTCCGCTAAATAGTTAGCTGCTAACATAGCAATATAATCTTCAATTTTGCGTTGGTCGCTCTCTTTGATAGAATTCAACTGGTAAATTTTACTTAAATCAAAATCACCATATGCCGCTTTTATTAGAATATCCCTGCCGGAATAATTGCCCAATTCCGCTAATGCCCTGGCAGAACCAAAAGCAACCAAAAAATTGTCTCTTTTTAATAATTTTTCATGGCTTTTGACTATTTCCTCAGAAGAAACATCCATTGCCAACAACATCCCTTCGGGTTTTAAAATAGGCTTTTCTAATAAATTAGATTTAGTAACGATTGTTTCATCTATAATTGCTTCTATCATAATCTTATTATAAATTGCCATACTTTTAAATATGTCGGGATATTTTGAATAGAGATCAATGTAATATTGCGCTGCAATGTTAAACTTGCCCATATGACAATATTTATTAATTTCTTTTAAATATTGTTGTTTTATTTGTTGTGTCGCCTCTAACCATTGTTGATGCTGCTGACTATAACTCGGCGTTGAAACACAACCCCCGGTAAAGATAGACTGTAAAAACAACATTGCTGCTGCTAAACAACTGTTAAAATTAACAATGGTTTTCTTGAAGGCTCCATTATCATACCTATATATTTCCGGATCAAACAAAGAACTTCCAGCCAGGGCATCAAATGACAACGCCCTGCCTTGCGGGTAAAACTGTGGTCTAAAACCATAATCATATAAAACGTTCATTAAATGTGGGTAATTCTCATAATTGGTTTGTATGGTATTGTGGACAGCGTGCTTTATTTCCACAAAATCCTTAAACACCATGCCTACATTATCCAAGTGGTATATATAAAACTCTAATTCTTTTAGCGAGATCATAACTTTTTCCGGAACCAGTTTATTGTCTTGCTTACGCGCTATGATAAACTTATACTCTTGCGGCTCTCCCCAAGAGGCGACATAACCAAATAACACTACAGCCCCATCTTTTAAATAATTTGCGAGGTTGTTAAACATGGTTTCTTGCTCGGCAACCGAATAATAACCAAGCATGTTAAAAACTAAAGCTATATCAAGGCTTTCAGTAGCAATATCCAGACCATCCCTTAAATCGCTTTCGATATAACTGATATTATCTGTTGCGAATCTATGCAGAAAATCAAAAAATTGAACTCTGCCTGATTCTTTTACAGCGCGGTTATATAAACTCATGCTATTATTATCAAGCTTTACGGCTTTATAGTCTTTGAACATATAAAGACGGGTTTCATTGGCTTTTGTTCTTATAAAAAATATTTGCTTGCCTGCCTTTATCACCGTCTTAGGAATAAAATAATCAAAAGCTGATATCTGAAAATTTTTACCCATAGTTTTATATAATCTTTCATCTAACTCCGTTACGCAGTACGGCGGAAAACCTATTCCGATGTAACCAAAGTTTATCAAGTTGCCGTTATTGGTTACGCCTAAACCGTTAAGAAAATTATCAGAAGTGATTAAATCGTATAGATAACTGCATCTATTCTCAAACGTATACATCTTTGCGCTCATATTACGCTCAGAACCATTATCAAGGCTCTGTGCAAGCTTTAAATCATCAATGAACTCACCTAGGTCTTCATAGATATACGGCTGGCGGTTATATTCAAGGTATGATTCGTTTAAGATATCTTTTATCGCTGGTTTTACAGGAAGTCCCGCGCTCATATACCACAACATCTCTAAGAAGGCGTGGATTTCATCAGACGGGTAGACCTCGCCATTTTTGTAGCGGGCTTTGCTTTCATCTGTAACCAACCTGTATTCCGGAGTGCCTACAGCAAAAAGTTTTCTTCTTAAAAACTCTTCCCTAGAGGAAAAAGCCAAATCAAAATCAAACAGGATAACTCTATCGTTATCAGTGACCCAGATATTCTGCGGTTTTAAATCCCAGTGAAATATATTAAGCTGATGCAATCGTTTAACTGTTTCAGCTGCTTTAATAATTATGGATACTGCTGCTGCGGAATTAATTTTTCCTTTTTTATTAAAAAGAGTTTCTCCTTTTGGAAATGGTTTAAAAAGAATAACTTTCAAACCATCTTTAGTTTTGAGAAATGCCTCTACTTTACAAATATCCTTAAAATTATGCTTATTTAAATAACTGAGTATTTCTGCCTGGTGAGTAATAAAATTATCTTGGCCTTCTTTTGTCTTGGCAAATTTAACAATATATTGTTTGCCTTTGTAAATAGCTTTATATGTACGGACAAACTCACTCGTTCCCAATTCACTGCCGACAATATCCAAAACACCATTTTTCCAGATAACTTTTGTTTTTAAATTACTTCCGTTATCAAAGTTTCCTCTTATGCGCAGGTATTGTATAAATTCTGGTTCAACTTTATCATAAATATCAACTAATTTATCGTGGCCGTTTTTATAATTTACCTGGCATAATATCTTAAATAGATCATCTCGAAGGACATACTGCCAGGCAGCAGAATGAAATCCATACGGATTAGCTAAAACATCTTTTAAAAATTCTGTCCAAGGAACAAACTCGATTTTAATAACTTCATCTGTATCAAAGGTATTTTCCAACCTTTCTTTTTCAGCTTCGCTAACAATATAAATATAAAGGTATGAAACTTCCTTATTGTAACCTTTCGCTGTTTTATACAAAAACACATCGTCTTTGCGGTACTTAGGGATGCCTATATAATCTGCTGACCCTTCTTTCTCAAAAAACCTGCGCACCCTGTAAAGCCTTTTAGCATCAAGCGTTAAATTAACCTCTTCTTCCATTTCCCTAGAGAGGCTTTGTTGTGCGGTCTCACCTACCCCAAAGTGTCCGGTTACAAAAAGACCTTTTCGGTTATCTTTTCTATGCTGAATAGCAATAAGCTCACCATTTTCCGAAAGTCCAATAATATGATCTGTTCGATGCCAATCTCCATCTTGATGAATTACCTTTCTTGTTTTAGCAATGCCGGTGCGGAATAAATTTTTCGGCTCAATCACATCGCAGACTTCTGGAATAATTCCTCTACTGTGCATATCTACAAAAGTTTGCTCTAAAATTCTGCGGCTAATACCCAATTCTTGGCTAAATCTATCCAAATCTATTATGCCAGTTGTAACTTTTTCAATGATTGCTGGTTCAATATCTGAACCGTTATCTTGGTTGTTGCGTTTAATAGACAGCTTATAAACAACCATATCGCCTTCTGGAATTGCTAATATATTTTGTTCTCCCACAAGGTCCTTCCATGCAGTAAGTCCGGTTGATAAAATATCGGTTGAGGTAATTTCCCCGACATCGCTGAATAACTGCCAGGCGCGGTTCCAAAGCATTTCTCTTATGTCGGAGCGCTGCCGCCACTGTTTCGCATATAAACCCAAAATAATAACCCTGCTGTGATTCGGCTGCAAACGGTAAGAAAGAATACCGACAATCCGATTTTTTTCAACTGCAAAAAGACAGTCTTTTTCCAAATAAAGACCAGACACATTCTCCCAGTATGAAACGTCCGTTCTTTCCTCAGCGGTCAAATGCTGAAACAATTTAACCTGTTGATTGCCGTTATCGAAAAAATAGCAGTTACTGCAATAAAACTCATTAAGATAATAAATAAAAATTAAATATTTATCCTCTGCTTTAATCGAATACTTAAAAGCTTTTGGAAGCCGTTTTCTTACCTGGAAAGCTTCTTGAAACAAACCAAACTGAAATGCAAAATTGATTTCTTGTTCTAACACAAAAATGCTATTGTGCTTATAGGCGTTAAAAAACTCTACATCAAATACCTGGTTGTTAGTTTTAAACTGATATTGCTCTACCAAGAACTCCAACAGCTCATGAATACAACATAGATAGAAATTATATTCTCCGGCTTTAAAATTCCTTGGGTGAAACAATATATATGCTTTATGCGGGCCATCCTCACATAGACCTTTTATCCATTTATCGATCTTGAAAACAGGCTTACAAATACTTATAAGGCTAAATACCTGCGACCAGTTTCTATAAAGATAGCTCTGAGACCTAAACACATCAACCAAGCTATCTGCCTGCATGGTCTTGGAATTTTCTATAGTATCGGTAATTATTTTATAATCAGTAGTACTGGCTAAATCAATAAAACCAATACCAAAATGCTTTTTTAATGCCTGAGCAATAATATATTGCTTGGAAGAATCAAAATAAGAGAAATCGCTTATGCTGTTTAACATAAACCTGGCTATTTTTGACTTTGCATATTCTCTTAAATAAATTACATCGTCTTTAGACATAGGATCAAAAAGTTCAAACGGCAATTCAAACCTTCTTATGCCTAATTTAAAAACATTTCCGTTATCCTTAGAAATGTTCTTAATAATATCATCCAGCTCTTTGCGGGCAAGTGAGATATTATCATTTAAAATATCCATGCCTCTTTTTTCCAGCTTTCCTTTCTTGTGTAAATCCAGGCAGTAGCATTCGAATTCTTTTAAAAACCTGCTAACGACCCTAACTACTTTTTTTTCACTTTTGCTTGCCTTGATTAACCTGATATACCGGTTGAGCATGGATTTGGAAACTGCCTTGAAAGATTTGAGCTTCAGCAGTTTATCAGGATGAAAATAAAGATACTCAAATGCTCCGAAAATATTCCTTCTGGAACAACCAAAAATCAAGCGGGCGTCTATTTTTGTTCCTTCTAGCCTTTTTAGGTCTGGGATTTTTTTCATACTGCCGTTATCCAAATAGTCTTGTTTTAATATAGCATTGGCCAATTCACAGGCAGCATCAACAATAACAATATCCTCGTTGCCTAAAGCCTCTGTTATAACATCCTTTATATACCCGTAGTGGCTGCATCCAAGAATCAGCGTATCAATATTGCTCTTAAGCAAGTAATCTATATATACCTGGCATAAACTTAAAAGATTCTTTAGGCTCTCCTGAACGTTAACTTTCTTTTCAATAACTTTAACTACCGCATCAGGTAGGCTTGCAGAAAAAACTTCTGCCTTAGGACTTATTGCCTTAACCGCTAAATCAAATTCTAGACTTCTTACCGACTGTCGTGTTGCTAATAATCCAATTATATTATTTCTTGTCTGGGCTACAGCAGTATAAACGGCTGGCTTAATAAACCCGATTAATTTTATACTATTCTCATCGGTTATCTTTTTGATATCATCCAAACAAAGTGAGGTTATCGTACCGCAGGCAAAAACAATCGTCTTGGGATGATATTTTTCAATGGAATCCAATACAAAAATACGAGTAATCTGATTTATAAAAACCTCGTCTCTTGAACCAATAGGTGCTAATTGCATATTTACATATATCAAATCTTTTGCAGATATTTTTTGCTTTAGAAGATTGTAAACATTAAGCCCTCCTATACCTGAATCCATAACAACTGTTTTATTGCCGTTGTCTAAACTTCCAGCAACAAGATAAGATAAATTACCTACAAATACATTTTCAAATCTTTCATAGCCTTTGATGATAGTTTTAAAACCAACTAAACCAAGATCATGTTCCAACAAAACCTGAAATAATAAATTAGAATAGACTACCGATCCTTTTTTGCGCTGGGAAAGATATTCATTTAATAAAAATAGTTCTCTTTTATTGATATTACCTGTATCAAACTGCTCAATGGTGTTTTCTTGCTGCTGTTTAGAATCAAACAACCTTGATATTCCTAACCTTTCACAGATATCCTTAATCATTATTGAAGTGATATTCGGTTCAAAGCAATAATCATCCAAATGAATCAATTTACCGCTTGGTTTAATTACCCTTAATAATTCTTTAAGCAGCCTCTGTTGGTCTTTAAAATACGATAGGGCTTCTAAATCCAATACGCAGTCAAAGCTCTCATCTTTAAAAGGAAGATTATACACACAGGCCTGGGTGAATTTATCATTGTTATTCTGTCTTCTGGCATATTGCAGCGATTTATAATCTATGTCCAAAGAAACCCAATTGTTTCTATAGGCAAACGGGGCAAGCAACCATAGAGTTCCCGCGCCAGAGCCGATTTCCAATATTTTGGCATCGGTACTTAAATATTTATTAAAAATCAATTCCAACTGCCTGACATACCCTCCCTGCCTATTCATACGGTCTTGAAGAAGCCAATTACAATCCCAATAATGTTTATCTTTAGAGCCGTTATCCTGCTGTATAATTTTGATATCTCTAATAAACAACTTTTCCTTTTCTCTTAAAATGCCCGCTCTATCTAAACGCGAATAATTGATGGATGAAACTTGTCGATAAAACCTTTGCATTGTTTCTAACTTATCGGCATTGCCCAGTAGCGGACCTAAAGAGAATTTAAAAGCCTGCAACAGATTAGTTTCGCGCTTTAGAAGTATCTGTTCCAGACTTTCTTTATTGAGATTACCAATAAGAAAACTATTCCCTCTTTGAATAGTAACGCCACCATTAATAGCAACATGCAATTCTGTTTTTTCTCTTGACTCTGGAGTTATGATATTGCCAAAGGCATTATCAAAAATAAATATCTTATTTATAAAACCACGTTCCCTAACAATAGCTAAATCTTTAACGTATCTATCCATATTGGGTGCAAAACCACTTTCGTCAGTTTGCGTCATTAACGGGCAATAATAAAGAAGCACTGCCCCTTTATCAGCAACAAAATTTATAAACTCTTCGGTAAATACCTCTTTTTGGTTATCTTTTGTGACAGTTGTAGATACTCCAAAGAATGTCTTTCTCTTTTTAAGCTCCTCCATAGCCAGATTAACTTTATCAAAAACTCCTTTG
>JAGYNB010000023.1 GCA_018400015.1 Candidatus Omnitrophota bacterium
TATGACAAAAGGGGACAGCGACCTTTTTGCTGATAATTAAGTATTCCTATTGCTATGCTTATCTAAAAGATAACTAGGTTTTTAAGAATATTAGCAAGATGTTTTAGAATAACTAAAAAAGGTCGCTATCACCTTTTCTAATATCAATCAGAGTTAGAAGGTAAATCGAGAAAAGAGCTAAAAGGTCAGGAGTAAAATAGTTTTAATGGAAAGTCCAGAGAAAAAAATAGATCTTAAAAGGTTTAAGCAATTAATGGCTTATTATCTCGATTGTATTCGGGAAGACGAGTCAGAAGGGTCTAGATCTTTTTTAACGGATCTCAATAAAAAATATTTAGTTCTGCCTGTTGAAAAGGAGTGGTCTTTAATTGAACGGAAAAATATCAATACATCACTTACAGGTGAAAGTACTTTTTTCTTAAAACAATTGAGGCAAAGAGGGAGTAGCGGGGCCTTATTTTATGGTTATCCATTGTATGTTGAATGGATTGTGTCGAAGAAAGGATGGAGCGGAGGATTTGCAATTCCTATATTTTTACAACCAATTAATTATGAAATTAATGGTTATAATCTTAGATTGAGCCCAACACAGGAATGGCCTAAAGTTAATTCATATTTTTTAAGGAAAATGTTTCGCTCTGTAGAAGAAAGACGTGCTTTTTTAAATGATATAGGTCTTATGGATGTTGATAATGATTTTCCTGAAAATGGTATAGCAAATATTGCAAAAAAACTTAAAGATGTTGCGCTTGATATAAATTTTGTAGAAAAAATTGACCCAGATAAAATAGATGCTGATCCGGCAGTTAATTTAATCAGTTCTCCAGGAATTTATAATAGGCCTTTAGTTGTTATTGGTGAAAAATCAAAATTTACTATAGGTCTAGAGCATGAGATAGAAGCTTTGTCTAAATCCGATGAATCAGAAAATATTTCTCAAACAGCATTAAAATATTTTTTTACTGATCAGAAAATTAAAAAAGAAAAAAAAGAAAATATTACTGGAAACAGTTCTATTGTAGAAGTCGTTGCTTTAAATGATGAACAACGTGAAGCAGTAAAATCTGCTTTTATTAACCCAGTCACAGTTGTTACAGGCCCTCCCGGCACCGGAAAATCCCAAGTAGTTATTACAGCTTTAGCTAATGCTTACTTAAAAGGGGAGAAAGTTTTGTTTACAAGCCGAAACCACAAGGCAGTTGAGGTTGTTGAAAGCCGATTGAATGGTTTATCGGGTTACCCTTTAGTGTTAAGAACCGGTGGAAGAGGTGGAACGAGGGATTTGCGTTCTGAGCTAATTTCTTTCTTAAGCCAAATATTATCAGTATCGGCAACTGAAGAAGATCGTCTTTTCGAAAAGGAGGCAAAACAAGTTCTGTCTGAATTGCTTGAAAAAAGAGATAAAGCCTGGGAAAGTTTGGAGAAAGTTAGAAAAGCAAGAAATAGAGTCGATAGGTTGGATGCTTTTCTTGATGGGCCTAGAGAAAGATATAGTAAACCTTTATGGAATAGTATTTTTTTATCAAATATTGAAGAAGTTGATAATCCAAAACCATTTTTAGAGTTATTAAAAAAGCATAGGGCAGATAGCCATAATTTTTTTAAAAAAATAATATTGCTTTTGGGTCGATCGGAAGATTTTAAAAAAATTAACAATTATGCAGAGGCTTTAGAAAAGTATGATTATTTTAGTGATGTTAAACCGAAGGAAAGTTTAAATAAATTAAATATTAACGAGTGGGTTAAGTATTTAGATATAGTGGTAGATCGTTATAATGCTTGTGAACAGGTTAGAGAGTTTAGATCTGGATCAATAGAGCTTAATAAATTAATTCCACTCGAAAATTTAGCTTTTAATTATGGGGATAATGAAGAAAAGATTTGTGACTGGAGTGCACGTTTAATAACTACATACGGTAAACTTTTACCTGACAGATTAAATGAGTCTTTACGCAGAGCTATAGGAGAGTTTAAAGCAACTGTGGAACGCCTAGCAAGCGATGAAATTCGCGGTAGGGCTTATGCGAAATTAAGAAGGGAGCAGGAACGGCTTTTTGATTCAGTCACAAAGGTATTGCCGGTATGGTGTGTTACAAATCTTTCTGCTCGGGGTTCTTTACCATTTGAAAGTGGTATTTTTGATTTACTTATTATTGATGAAGCAAGTCAATGTGATATCCCGTCGGCAATACCTCTTTTTTATAGAGCAAAAAGAATAATGATTATTGGTGACTCACAACAGCTTAGGCATATCTCAACTATTGAAAAACATAGAGAGCAGCAATTACAAGTAAAACATAATTTAATTTCTGCAGCTGATCAGCCATTTTCATATGGTAAAAATTCGTTGTATGATTTATTGGCCACAAGATGTGAACAATCAAAATTAATTATGCTACGCGAGCATTTTAGGTCACATAAAGATATAGTTTCTTTTAGTAATCATATGTGGTATAGAGACTCTTTAAAAATTTGTACAGATTATAGAAAATTTAATTGCCCTTCTCAAAATAAACCCGGAATAAAATGGACTGATGTCAAAGGCTTAATACAAAAACCATCTTCAAGTGGTGCTATATGCAGAAAGGAGGCTCAGGCTGTTGTTGCTGAACTAGTAGACTTATTGGTTAATCGGAAATTTACAGGTAGTGTCGGTATAGTGACTCCCTTTCGTGCCCAAGCTAATTTAATTACTGAGCTTGCTAATACTCAACTTGATGTGCCTTCGATTGAGCGTTCATCTTTGATTGTGGATACCGTACATAAATTTCAGGGAGATGAAAGAGATGTTATAATCTTTTCACCCTGCGTAGGATCTTCAATGCCACGGGGAGCAAAATATTTTATTGCGGCTACTGGAAATTTATTTAATGTTTCAATAACCAGAGCTAGATCTCTTTTGCATGTTATGGGTAGCTTAAATGCATGTTTTAATTGTGGAATTCTTCATATCTCTGGATTTGCTTCTTATGTTATGAATTTAGAAAAAAATTATGATAGGAAATTTAATTATAGAGAAGAGTTTAATGATTCTAGGGTCGGCCCTTGGGAAGAACCATTTTATAAAGCTCTTGTTGAAGCTGGTTTAAAACCAATACCGCAGTATCCCGTAAATCAATACCGGCTGGATCTAGCTTTAATTAAGAATGGTTCATATCTAGATATTGAAATAGATGGCGAATATTACCATAAGGAGTGGGATGGAAGTCGTTGTAGAAATGATTTCATTCGTGATTTAAGGCTTCAGGCGTTAGGATGGCATGTTAAGAGATTTTGGGTGTATCAGATACGTGACCAACAAGGAAAATGCGTACAGGAAGTGTTAGATTGGATTAAGCATATTGATAAGTAGCGTGGAATTAATGGTTTTCACTAATACTTGATTGGTAAATGCTACACTGGTTGCATCAAGGAGGAAAAAAGGAAATGGAAATTCTTATACTTTTCGCAATAATATTATTTTTTGTTATTATCAACAGAATAGTAGCTTACAGGAAAAAGAAGTCTAGTGAGCTGAGTCACAAACCGATTGTAGATAAGGATAATATAGAATCAGAGATAATCGTATGTAAAAATGTTGAGTGTCAACAAAAGCTTAGAGTGTCAAAGTCAGATAAAAGATTGACAATAATATGCCCTAAGTGCAACAAGAGTTTTAGCTATCCTTACGTATCATCTGCGGTAAAAGAAGAAGCTGGAAAAAATTTACCTCGTGATGCAGTTAAGTCTAAGCCTATGAAATCTAAGCAAATCAAGATTATAAAATCTGTATCCGGATCATTTTCAAGCATTCCGAAAAACAAGCGTGTAAGCATATCAAAAATAAAAGATTCCAAGTGTCCGTTTAAATATTTCAAGAATTATATAGAAGAGCCTAGAGAGCAGAAGCCTTTCCTGTCTATAGAGTTGGGCTTAGGTAATTTTTTCCATAATAAAGTTGAAAAGTTATTTAAAACTATTGCCGCGCAACAACGATCAATAAAAAAAGAAGATACGCTTAGTGTGGATAGCATTGTAAATGAGTTTGAATTGTCATTTTTGTGGAATAAAAAGTTGAGAGAGCCCTATAAAATCATAAGACATGATTTCGATTACTTTAAAGATAGACTCGCTAATATCACGAATAATTTCAACAGAGGTGTTCTTCCAAAATTAAAAGGTCACAAAGTAATAAAAGCAGAAGGCAGTTTAGAGATTAAGACAAATGATTACGCCATAAGAGGCAAATATGATTTGTTGACTCAAGATCAGAAGGGTAGAATTTTGCTTTGGGACTGGAAGACAGGTGCTGCACCAAAACCGGATTATTATGAAGACTTCACCCTGCAAAAGATTCAGCTAGGTATTTATGCTATTTGGATTAGATACAAATATAAAACTGAAAATATTAAGGCAAATGCAGTTTTTTTACGTGACAACGCGTGTTTTCTTGAAGAAATTTTTGAGTACCACATTGAAAGAAAAGTCGTTGACTTTATTGATTTTGAATACAAAAACTTAAAAAAAATAACAGATTATTTTCCTATTCCGAATAATCTTTGTCAATGGTGTAGTTGGAATTCAAAGTGTCCAGCATAGTCTAAAATGGTATTCTAAATAGATTAGATTTTGTGGTTTTAAAATAAAAGAAATTGTACCAAGGGAAGAAAAGAGGGAATTAAAAGACTAGCTAGCTAAGGAATAAAAACGGGGGAGCGACTTTTTTGCTGAAAATTAAGTATTGTGGACCCAGATTTTTAAGTATTGTGTCACCAGATTTTCAAAAGTTCCATTTTTCTTTAAACAATGGGGCGGTGTTAATAAAAAGAAAACCGGCCGGTTACTTGATGGCCGTACATGGGATGAAGTGCCAATCGCTGAAATGGCAGGTGTTTGTCGTAGTTAACTAACAATATGATTAGAATTGGTAAAAACTAAGATTATGAGTAAAAAGCGGTTACGTAAAGTCAGTATTAAGATGTATGTTTGGGTAGGATTGGTCGCGCTTTTCTACTGGGCTAATGCAGATTATCTTGCGTATAATATCCAAAATTACCCATTTCCAGCTACCGCCTCATATAGAGATGATCAAAAAAGCAGAGAAAGATTTGTTATCTCTAGCCCACGTGGTATTTATCAGTCAGGAGTAACTTACTGGGGTGCAAGAATGATGGGGAATACAGAAGAAACTATTTTGAGATTAACTGGTATTTATCATCAAAAGCATCTTTATCAAATTTTACTTTTTGCGACCATTGAAACTCGTGCTTCTCGGGAACAATATGCATTAACAAAAGATAATAAAATGGGTGATACTAAGCTATTTGGCATGCAAATAAGCCATGTTGAGCGTAACGCGTTAACGGAAATAACGTTTGATCTGATGTTCCCAATGGTGCTGGCAACTCTTTTATATTTCTTTTGTTATGTTATTTACATTAAAACGAAAAAGAAAAAACAAAGGGGGTTGGAATGAAAGACGTTGTCGTCCAGCATCAAGATGGTAGAAAAAATACAAAGCAAGCGAATAAAGTTTATTTTGGGGTTTACGGGTTATTAACTTGTATATCTTTTATTTTAGCGGCAGCTTTTGGGGGGCTGGTGCAGGCTGTTTTTTTTGAAATCCAAAAAGGCACTTATTCTACGACTTTTTTATGGATATCTGCTTTGTTACTTTCAATTTCGTATATTATTTTTGCGTTAAAATGGGCTATGGCAAAGGGTTATTCTTGGGGCGTTTCTGGGATTTGTTTGATACCAATTTTATATATACCGCTTATGGCTCTAATCCCAGTTAACTTAAACGGAAAACGCCAAAGAATCAATTCTGTTCTTACAATTCTAGGAATTCTTTTTATTCTTGGTGTTTTAGGCAATTTATTACGTTATCAGACGGATAAAAAAAGCGAATCATTTTTTCAACATGGGACAGAAGAGTTATACGTGGTTGCTGATGTTGGCAATTTAGATTGGCGATTAATACAAGCAGTGAAGAAAGATGATATTGAAGCGGTAAAGACACTCGTAGATCAAGGTGCTAATGTGAATGCTAAATTAGAGGATGGTTGGACAGTTTTGATGCATGCCGTAAGTGAAGGCCATATTGAGGTTGCAAGAATACTAATAAATGGAGGTGCAGATATAAATAAAAAGAATGTATATGGAGAAAATGCGTTGATGGGCGCAGCAATCTTTGGTCATACCGACATTGCACAATTATTGATTAATGATGGTGTTAACGTGAACGCAAAAACTGAAGACGGCATAACGGCATTATATAGTGCAGTATCAGAAGGTCATATTGAAATTATCCAATTGTTAATAAACGAGGGTGCCAACGTGAATGTAAAAATAACAGATTATGGCCTAACCGCATTACAGAGCGCAGTGTTAGAAAATAATGCTAAAATTGCAAAATTGCTAATTGAAAACGGTGCTGACATAAATGCAAAAGACAATAATGGCTTGACTGCTCTGATATATGCAGTATCTCTTGGCTATACTGAAATTACAAAGAAACTACTTACGCAAGGTGCTGATGTGAATGAAAAATCAAAGGACGGCATGACACCCTTGATGCATGCAATAGTAGCAGGTAATACGAAAATTGTGCAACTTTTAATTGATGAAGGTGCTGACGTAAATGCAAGAGGTATGTTCGGCGTAACAGCATTGATGTTAGCAAAAGATAATGCTCATATTGACATTGTAGAATTACTCAAACAAGCCGGCGCTAAATAACTAGCTGCAGTAAAAAAGGAAATCTGTCTTAATTTAAACCCAATCTGTCCCAGAAATTGTGGGACACAATGCGTTCCCAGATTTCTCCCCAGATTTTTGGTCGCTGGCAGTGGTAGTTTTTTGGGTTATGAGAGGTTTTTGAAATACATTTGGAGAGTGAAAAAATGTCAAAATACGGTAAAAAAAATAGGAAAGAGCAAATTTATCTGAATTTAATAACAATGGGAGTGATAGTAACTATAATTTTTATTATGGTAGCAAGCATGATTCCTA
>JAGYNB010000024.1 GCA_018400015.1 Candidatus Omnitrophota bacterium
TCTTGGCCAATAAATAGCTGTTAGGTTAAAGATTTGAAATACTCATATATATGCTTTTGATAGTTTAGGGCAGGTTTCTTCTCTCCTCTCTCCCATCTGGCCAAAGTTGTCGGATCTACGCCTATCTGCCTGGCCAGTTCCTTCTGGGTCATGCCCTTCAGCCAGCGGTAATAGACTATTTTTTCTCCCAGGGTTTTTTGCTCACCATCTGAAGGCGCATATCCTAAAAATTTAATAACCTTCGGTATGTGTTGCAATTTGGGCGAAGAGTAATTCCTCTCCCAGTTAAAAACTGTAGTCCGACTCACTTCAACAATATTAGCAACCTCATACTGGCATAGTTTTAAATCAAGCCTCTTTCTTCTGATGTGGTCTCCAACAGTTTGTAGCTCTTTAGGGTAAGCCTTCGGCAGGGGTCGTTCTCCTCTTATACTGACATGGCAAAAAGGCAACGCAGGAATGCCGCTAAAACAAATACGGCAACCTTCACCGGGAGTGCCGCTGCAGCCCGGTCTAGATCTATCTCTACCGTTCAAAGCTCTCCGGGCTTTCACTTATTCTAGAATCAATTCATGGAGTTGATTAACCTTTGTTATTTTTTGTCAAGTTTGAGATACTGTATGTTTTTTGCGCTGGATATCGAACCAGCCGATAAAGCAGGCTCTTGAGCCCAGTCTTAAGCTGGCGGCCCGGAAGCTTAAAGCCGCAATCGGCGTGTCACCAGAAAAAACTAAGTATTTAAGGTTTGCTTCCGGCATATTGTCGTAATCCAGGCAGTGGTAACTGTGGTAACTGCGGATCGGTTCGTTCCATAAGGGCTCTAGCTTGTTTTTACAGGACAGTTTAAAGTTAGCGTGCAGAATATCTTTGGCGGTGCCTTAGATTGAACCCTTGCAGTAAGAGATAACTTTTATTCTTCCTTTTCAATCTTAATTAACTTGTCTTCGCTCAACTTAATAATTGTGCCGTCGCTAATTCGTTTGCATTCGTATTTATTATCGTCCGTGATTGCCACAATTTCATAGTCTATGCCGAATCTCGATCTAACTTTTTTACCTACTTTAAACATCCTTTTCACCTCCAACAGGATTTGTTAAAGAAACATGGCATGTTTTGCTCAATGCGCAAGAAAGGCCTTTTTAATGTTAAGCAGATTCCAATAAAGCTTTTATCATAAAACAACAACTTCCTCCCCGTGAATAGAAAATATCTTGGCCGGTCCGATTTCTGTGAAAGGCGAAAAGAGGAGAACGTTTTCCTTGATGTCTCTCAGATGGCGGCAAAGATCCTCTTCAGCAATCCCGCCGGGAGCATAAACGACAAATAGAGCGTTACGGGTATTAGTAGTAATCCTTGTCCGCTGGTCCGGACCGTAGAGGACGCTGGATATCACACCCTCTTGATCGGCCATGATCATGTCGTCGGGCTTCAGAGGCTGAGACTCCCCATTAAGCTTAATATAGCTCTCGGTACCCTGTGAGGTATCAATGGTAACCGGCAAAGACAGCTTTCCCAGATCGTGCCCCGCTGTAAGCAGGAGATTTTTCATCTCGGCCATGAACATGGCATCGACCATAGCAGAGACCACAGGAAGCGGCTTCTTTTTTACAATGAGGGTTTTAAACTGCTGCAGGAGGGGATAGGTTTTCTTGAAGCGCTTATAGTAGGCAGTGTATGTTTTAATTGGCTCCAAAGCTATAAGATCGTTTTTTCCCGTAAAGTAAGTACGCAGTGTCTCTTCCAGAGCTCTTTTAGATTTCTCAAGCTTGGGATGTTCTCTTGTATTATTTATGTTTCTTAAAATAAAAACCGCGACCCTGGCATCGGGGTAGGTTTTTTTCCAGCGCTCAGATACAATAAACATATGTTAAACCCCTTTTCACAGTTATGGTTTTATAAACTTTCCATAACTTCTATTCTATTAACTTGCACAAGAGCTTTCTGCGTACAGGATGGCGGAGCTTACGCAAAGCCTTTACCTCAATTTGGCGAATTCTTTCTCGGGTAACTCCAAAATTACGCCCAATCTCTTTCAGGGTCCGTGGGCATCCATCCTCAAGTCCGAATCGCAGGCGCAGCACCTCGACTTCACGGGGTGATAAGGTGGCAAGTAAATCTTTCACCTGCTCTTTTAGCAGCTTATAAGTTGCCATTTCAAAGGGATCCTGGCCGTTTTTATCTTCGATATAATCACCGAGCTGGCTGTCCTCCTTTTCACCGACTTTCGTTTCCAGGGATATCGGTTCTTGGGCATATTTAATAATTCCCTGGATTTCGTTTTTACTTATCTTCATTTCTTCTGCAATTTCTTGCAGTGTAGGCTCATGTCCAAGCTCTTGTGCTAACCGATACGAGATACCGATAAATGCGTTGATCTTTTTAGTCATATATTCCGGTACCCGAATTGTCCGTCCCTGATCGCAAATAGCTCGAATTATGGTTTGGCGAATCCACCAAGTCGCATAGGTACAAAATTTATAACCTCTGCGATAATCGAACTTTTCTACTGCTTTGAGCAAACCGATATTGCCTTCCTGGATGAGGTCAAGCAGGTGCAGGCCCCGTCCCATATATTCCTTGGCAATAGTAACAACTAAACGGAGGTTGGCTTCTACCATCCGGCAACGGGCATCTTCGTTTTTTTGCTCGACGGCCTTAGCCAAAGCCGTCTCTTCTTCTGGCGTAAGCAGAGGAATTTCACCGATTTCCTTTAAATACATGTGCAAGATTTCATTGACGGTTGCTCCTTTCCAAACAGGAAGGATCCTGTTACTTTCCGCCTTTTTTATATTTTCCGCAGAAACATCTTTATGAGTAGGGCTGTCATCAATAGAAGCTTCAAAATCAAGTTTGATCCCGGAATGTTCCAATTTGTCACAAATGCTATTAAGATCTCCTTTTGAAAATTCATAAGGTAACAAGGTATTGGCAATCTCTTTATAGCTGAGCGAACCCTTTCTCTTGCCCTGCATAATTAAACTCTGCAGAACATCTTGGATCGATTGCAGTTTCCCTCTGTCTTTCATCAGTAGAATCACCTTCTCTACCTTAAATTCGCTGGCAATATGCCGTTTATTTTCTTCCTTAGAAAATCTTTTTCATCCTTAAATTATTTTTTTACTGTTGTTTTGGATCCACCATCTTATCCGGATATGCACTTCACTATTATAGTAAAGGGCTTCGTATGTTTATTGCATTTTAGCAAGAAACCAGGAATTGTAGCAAAAAACTTCCTCTTTTTATTTTCCTGTAAAATTTAAACTATATCTTGCTTATTGACCCCTCTTTTATACATCTTTTCTGAAGCGCAGCTTGTGATTAGCTGCGCCTCTTTTTATCCATAATTTTTACCATTTTTACGGTTTGCGATACATTGTATTTAAATGTAGTTGAGATTATTATCTGTACCTCATGCTTATTCGAATAGATTAAACAACTTCTAGAATTACGGCTAAGGGCAAATAAGCAAAAAATTGACGAGTAAATATTTAAACAGTCTTATCCGGCCTAGGGCTTCATTGTTGGCAACCTCAACGCGCCGGTTCAAGTACCCATACTTCTGTCGCCTCAGGCAGTTGAGCTCGGGAAATAGTTACAGCTTCGCTATGGAATACAGGATTCTCAAAAGAGGATACAAAATCTCCGGCATCATTAATATTTATCTGGCATCGGCTTGTTTTGTAGTGCATGGGAATAGCGATCGAGGGATTAATCTGTTCCACCAATTCTCTAGCTTTTCGGCAATCGATAGTATACACGCCCCCAACAGGGACCATCAGGACGTCTGTTTCGCTCAAAAACTTCAGCTGCTTATCGGTGAGTTCTTTTTCTCCGTAATCTCCCAAATGGGCAAAGGTCACCCCGGACATGTGCCATTTAAAGATGATGTTTTCTCCTCTTTTCTTTCCCTGAAAGGCGTCGTGATAAGAGCGGCAGCCCTCAATCTTGAGCGATCCCATTATAAAAGGTTCGGTTTTCCTTATTATATGGCAAGCACCTTTGACCAATGAAGCGTTATTATGGTCAAAATGGTCGTGGCTTACCAGCACCACTTTGGCCTCCACTTCCGGCAAGGGGTAACCTACACTTTTGTCGAAGGGATCTGTAACCAGCTGGTTTTGTTCGTCCTGCACAAGAAACATGGAATGCCCAAAATAAGTAACTTCTATCTCGCCCATCTTTGCATAACCTCCTTTCCTTTCGTCTTTATATTTTAAGGCACCCTCGCGGTTGAATGAAAAGCTTTAACGCCGTTCGTTTTCCGCTGTTTATTTCGATATCTACAAAAGCGGGAACCATGATAAGGTCATAGCCTAAAGGGGCCAAAAATCCTCTAGCAATCGCCACTGCTTTAACTGCTTGATTAAGCGCCCCTGCTCCGATTACCTGCATTTCGGCTTTTCCCTGTTCTCTTATTGTTCCTGCTAAAGCTCCGGCTACAGAATTGGGGTTAGATTTTGCTGCGACTTTTAGTGTTTCCATTAACTATTGGTTCCTCCTTAGCAAAATCGCCGCATATTTTTTTAAACAGTATGCATACAGTCCTTTTACTGCATCCATTTTTCGGCTTTTCTTTTAATCCACTCCAAATACTCCGCAGCACCGCAGAACTCGCCATAGTCATAAAGACGCTTTTCTTTAGCTTCTATGCATTCGCTGTATTTGCTTCTGGCCAAATCCACCGCCTCCGCGCAACCCTTCTCACGGCGTATTCGCTCCAACATAGTAGTTATCTTTTCTTTGCCTTGTAAAAAGTTATCCTCGGCATATTGCCTGGAAACCGCTTTTATATTATCAACACAGCCGGAGCAATATACTGCGCTTTGTTCGCCGCAATTAATGCATTCGGCCATTCTCCTTCCTCCTTTTTGTTTATATATTCTTTTGTCTTTCTTATAATACAATCCGTTGCCGCCTGCTCGACAGTCAGGTCAAGGTTTAATTCGTGGTTTATTATATCGCGATATTTAACCAGACGATCAAAATCCTCTTTTCCAAGCTCTATGATTAAACATTTCATTCATTACTCCCCCAAGCGTAGCTCAAAAAAGTTTATCTTTCAGTTTCGCGGTTCACTCTTCCACTTATCAGCAGACAATCAGGCCCCGCCCCGATATTCAAGCTCCGCTTAATGTTTACCCTTTTCTAACCACCGTGGCACGGGGACCTTTGTCACCCTCCACCACTTCATACTCCACTTGGTCTCCCTCTTCGAGAGTATCGAGATTTATCCCTTCAAGCTCGGAGTAGTGAAAGAAAACATCTTTGCCGCCGCCTTCCGGGAGAATAAAACCATACCCCCGATCGGTTACAACCTTTTTAATTCTGCTGACAGGCATCAAGAAAACCTCCTAAAAATTTCATGTGAACCTTTTTGTCCGGTTTTTTCAATTTTACCTAAAGACTATACATTCCATTGTTTGTTATCTGCCAACATTGAAAGTCATCTTCTGGTATTCAGAAATTTTTATCACCTTCCCCACTGCGTTAAATCAATCCACCTAGGAATTTAATTATATCATGCGTGTAAAACAATTTTTAAATAGTGAATTTCACCATATATCTTGCCTTTTACTCATAGTTGTGATAACTTGGGGAATGAACTTGGCTCTGTATAGTGGAGTTGTTTTGGGAGGCTTTTTTAAATGCGTGGTAATGTTAAGTGGTTTAACCCTGAAAAAGGGTATGGTTTTATCGAAAGAGGCGATGAAAAGGATGTCTTTGTCCATTATTCAGCAATTCAAGAAGAAGGATTCAAGACGTTAGAAGAAGGCCAGGAGGTTGAGTTCGATATTGTGGAGGGAGATCGCGGACCGCAAGCTGAAAATGTGGTGAAGATAAAAGCTTGAGCTTATTTTGATCCGTCATCGAAAGAGTTTGACTTAATTTGCCAGCAGAAAATTGTCGGCTTTATTTTTAAAGTCATTTTTGCAATTGATATTTATTGAAGCAGGTAATATTCCTTTTCCATCACAATAACTTCACTTCTTTTATTTAACATAATTTTTAATCAATTCTAACAAATCCAGAAGACTCCCCTGAAAAACGCCAAATGACTCTTTCTCATCTCTTTCTCATCTGGCCAGAGTGGTATGATCGACTCCCATTTCCCCCAGCACCTTCTGGGTCATGCCGGTCACTGTGGCGGCATTTGACTACCTTGTCTCAGAGTATTCGGCTCTCTGGTATCACAATATAGTTGCTTGAGCAACGCTACCTCGTTCGTTGCCCTTTTGACATTCCCTGTGATGGTGGCAAAGTAAGAGAATCAATAATGCTTACAAGGCGCTCCCGGTGTGCTACGCTCGGGACTCGCTCTCCGCGTTCCCACTGGGCCAGAGTGTCCGGATCTACACCCAGTTGACATGCCAGTTCCTTCTGAGTCATCCCAGTCAGACGGCGATAGTAAACGATCCTCTCTCCCAGTGCCCCCGGCTCTTCAAAAGGCACGTACCCCAGAAACTCGATAACTTTGGGCATATGCTGCAGCCGCGGTGAAGAGCGGCCGACTTCCCAGTAGGTAACTGTGTCTTTACTAACTCCGAGGATCCGGGCCACCTCTTTTTGAAGAAGCTTCAGCTCGAGCCGTTTCTTCCGCAGGTGGTCTCCTATCGTTTTTAGTTCTCTGGGGTAGGCTTTCGGCAGGGGTCGTTCTGTCTTTATGCTGACCTGGCAAAAAGGCAACGCAGGAATGAAGTCGCGTTGCCCAGATGCCACCGATTCGGGAGGTGTGGTGGGGAGGTAGCAGAGGTTGATAGTGACGTAATCTTCACCAACAATAACTTTCTCTGTTATGTTTTCTACAATATTGCGTTTTTCCTCAATGGTTAAATTGTTCCACCGAGAATAAAGGTCTTTGGCTTCATTTAGAATTTCATCTTTTGAAATGTATTGGATCTTTAGAAAATCAATCTCTCCCTGTATTTCGGGTATCTGCTCTTCTATCTGC
>JAGYNB010000025.1 GCA_018400015.1 Candidatus Omnitrophota bacterium
TAGCAGCTTTTGAAAAAAGCGATTTTATAGATGATTGGCGTGAACTAATGCGACTGTTTTTAGTACGTAGAACCAGAAGCTTTATTAAGAAAAACTACGCATTGAAGGATGAAGAAAACGGTAGAGATTATTTGCTGTTTCCCAATGGTAAACGCTCCTATTTTCCAGATAGGATTCCTAAACGGATTACGTATAAAAATAACACGAAGCTGAAATACGATCAATATGCTAAGTTTTATACAGATGCTGTGGTAGAAGCTGTAAACCAAATGAAACTAGCCAGGTATGGCATTGGCAATTATATAAAAGAAAACAGTATAATTAGACCAACTAAAGATGAAGACTTTATTATTGAAAATCTTACCAGAGCTGGTAAAAGGCTAATAGGTTTTAGTAGAACCAATCTTTTCAAACGCTTAGAAAGCAGTGGTTATGCATTTTTGTTCTCAGCTTATAGAATGTTACTAAGAAATTATGTTTTCATATATGCAATAGATAATAAACGTGCCATACCTATTGGTTCCCAAGACGTTAATTTATTGGATAATTTCAATAGTGATGAAGATTGGGAAGTGCTTAAGGTTGATGATAAGGTTGAAATTATCTTCGAAAACAGTAATTCACCAGAAAAACTGGAGATCCTATCCAGCAAAATCTATAATGAAATGTTTACCAACCAAAAGAAGAAATATAGTTGGATTCGCTCTGAATTATTTGAGTCTAGTTTTAAAAGGCATCTGGTTGAAGATTGCCAAAAGTTAGCAGGTATTTTGCAGCTAGCAAAAGGCTGGCAACCAGAAAAAGACAAGCAGCTAAATGCTTTGGAGAATTTATTATTAGAAGAACATCCACATGAAAAGGTAATTATATTCACACAGTTCGCCGATACAGCTAAATATTTATTTGAACAGTTGGAAGTTAGGGGTATAAAGAAAATTGCTTGTGTAACTGGTGATACTAAAAATCCCACAGAATATGCTCATAGATTTAGTCCAATTTCAAATGAAAGGCCTAATATAAAAAACAGCAAAGAAGAGATCAGAATCATTATTTCTACCGATGTTCTAAGTGAAGGACAAAACTTACAGGATGCGCACATTGTACTGAATTATGATCTGCCGTGGGCACTTATTAGATTGGTACAGAGAGTTGGCAGGGTAGATAGAATTGGCCAGAAATCACAACGAATATATAGCTATTTCTTTTTCCCAGAAGAAGGAATTGAAAAGATAATTCGCTTAAGACAAAAATTAAATAGACGCCTTAAAGAAAATGCTGAAGTGGTTGGCTCCGATGAACGGTTCTTTGAACAACAAGACAACAGGGTTTTGGAAAACTTGTATAACGAAAAATCTGGAATCTTGGATGAAGACCCAGAAACTGAAATCGACTTAGCTTCCTATGCTTACCAAATATGGAAAAATGCTACCGATAACAATCCAAAATTAAAACACAAAATTCCCCAGATGTCAGATGTTCAGTATTCCACCAAAATGATGGATACAGCGCTAGAGAAAAATGGTGTATTAGTCTATACCAAAACTGCCGAAAACAATGATGTTCTTTCTTGGATAGATAAGGATGGAACACTAATCACTCAATCTCAGATGAATATTCTTAAAGCTGCTGAATGCAATCCTAAAACCAAAGGCCTGCCCAAAATTTCTAAACATCACGAACTGGTTCAAATAGGTGTTAAAGCGGCCCACATTTTAGAGAAGGAAGCGGGTGGTAATTTAGGCAGGAAAAATAGTGCTAAGTTTAGGACTTATATGAGGATATCTGAATATCACAAGAAATTTCCTGTGCTTGTTAGCGCTGAATTAAAACACGCCATAGATGAGTTATATCAATATCCACTTACAGAATATGCCAAAGAAGTTTTGAACAGGCAATTAAAGGCAGGAATTGAGGACGAGGCGCTGGCAAATCTTTTAGTATTGCTGCGAGAAGAAGATAACCTTTGTATTATTAAGGAAAGAAAAACTGTTTCGAAAGAACCCAAGATAATTTGTACTATGGGATTAAAGGCGGAAACAAAAAATGATTAAAAAATCACTGTTTAAAAGACTTATCAAAGATTTTGAGTTAAAACGTCTCTTTATAGAGCTTGGCTGGAATAATTATAACGAGCGCCAATCTCCAATTATACTAAAAGACCGTAAATATCTTCTACAACCAATTGCCCAAAAAAACAATTTTGTTATTCTGCATTGTTATTCGGAAGATGATAAGCACATACCTCCATACAGTATCCGTAAACAGATAGAACGAAAGGTAGCTAAACGACACTTTGAACATCTGATAATTTTTACCGATAAACAGCAAAACGAGCAGCGCTGGCAGCTTACAATTCGCGAAGAGGGCAAACCCTTACGAACCTGTGAAACAAAATACTACTCTCACCAAGCACCGGAACTCATCCATCAGAAGCTTAGCGGTCTCTTCTTTTCTTGGGATGAAGAAGATAACATTGGTATAGTCGATGTAAAAAAGCGGGTAGAAAAAAACTTCAGCAAAAATGCAGAAAAGATAACCAAGAAATTTTACAAGGAATTCAAAAAGCAGCACACCGCTTTTATTGGCTTCATCGAAGGCATAACAGAAAAGGTAGATAAAGACTGGTATGCTTCTCTGATGCTGAATAGACTAATGTTCATCTACTTCATTCAAAAGAAAGGCTTTCTGGATGATAATAAAAACTATCTGGCAGATAAACTAAAACAAACAAAAGAAACACGTGGAGAAGATGAATTTTATTCTTTCTATCAAGATTTCTTAAAAGTTCTTTTCCACAAAGGTCTGGGAGCAAAAGAACGTCCTGAAAAACTACTTAATGAGATCGGCAGAATTCCATATTTAAATGGCGGACTTTTCGATGTGCACGAAATCGAAAAGAAATACACGAATATCAAAATTAAAGATGATGCTTTCGAAAAACTTTTTGCCTTCTTCGATGAATATGAATGGCATCTCGACACACGCAAAGAATCTACGGGGAAAGAGATAAATCCTGATGTGATCGGTTATATATTTGAAAAATATATAAATGATAGAGCCTCAATGGGAGCATATTATACCAAAGAAGATATCACAGAATATATCGGCAAAAACACGATTATTCCCTTTGTTTTCGATGAAGTGAAACGGCATTATCCCAAAGCTTTTAAACCAGATGAATATTTGTGGCAGATGCTGGCATTGAGCAGTGATAAATACATTTACGATGCAGTTAAATTCGGCATTCCAACCGAAGGTGATATTTTCTCTGACCTGCCGGATGAGATAAAGGCAGGCTTTAGACCCGACCTGGAAAAGAAGATCGTTACCGATTCTGAGGAAACCCACCTCTGGGAAATACGCAAAGTTTGGAATAAAAAAGCTCCGGCTGAAATTGCTCTTCCCACCGAAATATATCGTGAACTGATAGAACGCCGTAAACGCTATGTAGAAGTAAAAACAAAAATAAAAAATGGTGAGATGAATAAGATAAACGATTTTATTACATATAACTTAGATATCCGCCAATTCGTGCAGGATATTATCTCCGATACCGATGACCCATACCTGATAAACCATTTCTATAAAGCGATAAAGAAGGTTACAGTACTCGACCCAACCTGTGGCTCGGGTGCTTTTCTGTTTGCTGCCCTGAACATATTGGAACCTCTTTACGAGGGCTGCATCGAGCGCATGCAAAATTTTACAGAAGAAGTCCCTGGGAAATATCGCACATTCGAGAACATCTTAGAAGATGTTAACTCTCCCCAACACCCGAACCTAAAATATTTCATCTATAAATCCATTATCCTGAATAATCTGTTTGGCGTGGATATTATGAACGAAGCGGTGGAAATTGCTAAACTGCGATTATTCCTCAAACTTGTTTCCACTGCCGATGTAAATTACAAAAAAGAAAACTACGGATTGGAACCACTGCCCGATATCGATTTTAATATTCGCTGCGGAAATACTTTGGTTGGTTTTACCAAGCTGGAAGAAATTGAAGAATATATTAAAAAGAAAGGTGAAGAAACAATAATATTTGAAGATGAGCACGACAAAATAAATGCCATCACCGATAAGGCTGATATTGTAGCAAAACTCTTTGCAGATTTCAGGCAGCAGCAGGCTGTTTGCGATGCAGGAAGTGCCAAATACCGGCAAACAAAAAAAGAAGTAACTAAACGCTTAAATGAGTTAAACGAAGAACTGAACCAATACCTGGCTTTTATTTATGGGATAGATGCCGAGCTGAAACCCAAGCAATACGAAGAGTGGAAAGCTTCACACCAACCCTTTCACTGGTTTTCGGAATTTTATGAGATTATGAATAAAGGCGGTTTTGATGTGATTATCGGGAATCCGCCGTATGTGGAATACTCAAAAGTTAGAAAAACATACAAATTGTTGAACTTTTTAACAGAAAAAGCTGGGAATCTATATGCTTATATAATTGAAAGATCATTAAAAATACAAGCAAAGAATGGTTTCAATGGAATGATAATTCAGTTATCTGCTTTTTGTACTCCCAGAATGAATTCTTTTCAAAACTATTGGTTAGACAATTCAAAATTTAGGTCGATAGCTTTCTTTGATGATAGACCAGGTAAACTTTTTGAAGGTTTGGAACATATTCGTGTTGCGATATGTATTATGCAAAAAGGGGAGAAAAAAGAATCCTTAATATCAACAACGAATTATATTAAGTTTTATTCAGAGAATAGAATCAATTTGTTCGATTCAATTTCTCTTCTTAGTAATAATAATTCCATTAAATCCTCAAGTATTTTGAAAGTAAATAATAATCTTGAACATTATATTATAGATAAACTTTGGAAAAGTTCTGATACGATAGAGACCTTTACAACTAAAAAATCAAATCAAAATTTTGTTTATTATGGATATGGTTTTGGGTATTTTGGTAAAATTTTGAATTTTAAATCTTTTTTTAATGGCGAAAAGGTTAAAGTGTCAACAGGTGATAAATTCCTATTCATTAATAAAGAGTTTAGTAGGGATATTTTTGTAGCATTAATGAACTCAAATATTTTCTATTGGTTTTATGTAAATTTTAGTGATGGGCATAACTTTACAAAAAATGTTATAAAATCAATTCCTTTTAATATCCCTTCAAAAGACATTCTAAAAATATTAAATATAAAAAATTCACTTCTTATGGCTGATTTGCAAGATAAATCGAAAAGAAAATTTGCATCTTATAAATCTACAGGAAGTGTCGAATACGATGAATTCTTTCCTAAAAAATCCAAACCCATCATCGATGAAATTGACACAGTTTTAGCGCAGCATTATGGTTTCACGGAAGCAGAACTGGATTTTATAATTAATTACGACATTAAATACAGAATGGGCAAAGAGCTGGAGAATTATGTGAATGGGAAGTTGTAAAAACATCGGATTGTCCGCAAGGTCATCCGATTGTTGGGTTGAAAAGAAGAATCAACATTCCGAAGAGCTATCGCACATTTGGAAGTTTTGAAAACATCGGATTGTCCGTAAGGTCATCCGATTGTTGGGTGGAAAAAGATCAACATTCCGAAGATTCAGCAAAGCTGAAACATTCGGAAGTTGGAAAAAACATCGGATTGTCCGCAGGTCATCCGATTGTTGGGAAAAGGAAATGAAATTCTTTATCTTAACACAGGATTATATAAGATTTTATCGGAATAGCTAATCGGCTTGCACAAAGGTACCGGTATATTGTGCACGGACTAAAATTATTGCACAATCAATGGGCATAAATACTGTGAAATGCACAATATTTCCGTATTTTTGTGCAAATTCATTAAACTGTGCACAACCACTGTGCAGACAAAATGCAGTATGCACAACAATTGATTGATTTTGTGCAGAGTACTTGGAAAATGCACAATGACTGTGCTGATAATTGTTAGATCAAAGTTTATGTTTGTTGCTAGTTGGCATTACCTAAACTTTTTACATAGACATGAACATAGACACAATGTCTATGTCGCGTTATACATCAAAAATATTTAGAAGATATTATTATCGCGACAATTTTCCTGTCGCGATGTCGCTATAGGAGAAAAATGGAATATTTAGGCAATAAGGAAATATTGAAAAACCATAAAGTTGGATTTTTTTGCTCTCAAAAATGTCCTTCTCATTTAATCTTAAAATCTTATGATTGGGCAATTGAGCAAAGAGATAAAGGTGTTTGTGTAATATCAGGATTTCATTCTAAAATTGAGAGAGATGTGTTTGATTTTCTTCTTAAAGGAAAACAGCCAATAATCTTGGTTTTAGCCAGAAACATGAAGAAACGTTTTCCAGCTGGTCATAGAAAGGCAATTGAGGAAAATCGATTATTGGTTATTTCTCCCTTCGATGATAAAGTCACTCAAAATTCTAAAGATTCGTGCTACAAAAGAAATGAAGTGATTCTGGAAATTGCAGATGAAGTTGTTGTAGCTTTTGCCAGTAAAAATGGGAAATTGGACAAGCTCTTACAAAAAAATAGTTGGCAGAAAGAATCCCGAATAATCAGATTTTGAAAAGTTATGACTGATCTTTCCGACTTATGTTAAGTTGTAGAAAACTAAGCAAATATATTACGACAACTCTTTAAAAAACTTAAATTTACCGCAAGCAGAAAAGTGCAAGTCGATGAAAACGGCGCGCGAACTCGTTTTACAAGTTGTAGATGAGACTGAAA
>JAGYNB010000026.1 GCA_018400015.1 Candidatus Omnitrophota bacterium
CAAATGAAATTCCAGCCCACACACACGACTTTAAATTTTCTAGATTCGGGGGCGGTTATGTGTCAATGGTAACAAATACAGAGGGAACCCAATATACCGACACAACAGAATCAACAGGCGGGGGGGCTGGGCACACACACCCACAAAACGACCCCCCCTATTATGAATTAGCCTTTATTATAAAAACAGCAACTTAATTTTTTCAAATGCCTAAATTTGGAACCTTACATTTTAACGAATACTACTTTGGAAATTATGATCCTATGCCTCACAATTATAAACTATCAATCAAAAGACAACCTCTAGGGATAACAATTAGAAAACAATTAGGAAAAAGGGTTATTTTTCGCGTAAGACGAGGAAACGGGTATTATGGATCCAGTTTGACTTCTATTTATCAAGATAAATATAAATATACTGTCCCTTCATCAATTAACAATATTCAGGGGCAACCAGCTCGCAACGCTTTCGCGCAAGCTGTATCAAACTGGCAAAATCTGTTGACAGATACCCAAAAGAAAGAATATAATATAAAAGCAACGAAAGGCTACAAAATGTCAGGTTATAATTTATATATACGGGATTATATGCGGGCTAATGTATGATAGAAACAATCACCCAACAAATAATAGCAGATCTAGGACCAACGGGGATTTTAGTATTAACATTATATTTTATTTTCAAAAGGTGCGTCAAAGATCTAGGCTCTGAATTAAGAGTATATACAAAAGAGGTGCAATGTATAAGACAAATATTGGAATCTTTATTGATACAATATGCAAAAATAAACAATGGCAAAAATTGAAGGACCGCAAAACATACCTTCTGAAATTGCGGAACTATATTCAGCTTTTCTCACGCCTGCCCTCTCTGATAATTCTATTAGGGGGCGTTGCCCATTTACCCGCCCTTTATCTAAAGCGGGAGGGCCTCAAGAATCAGAAGCACAAAAAAAACAACGCGCAAGATTTAAACAAGCAATTGAAGGATTTAAAAACACACCTTATGCAACGCGTCATAGGTGGTATTCTTCAGCACCGATTTGGAATTCTTTTCTTTGGTATTACAACTATTATTTACTTTCAGCCCTTACTGGCGTTACGGGCTTACCAAACAAAACACTTGCTGTGATAAAATCTATCCAATATGTATCAAAATCAATACCAACGGGCGGGGCGGAATCAATAACGATTTCAACTGTTGACCCTGACAAAACAGTGGTTATGCTTTTCGGTAATAGTTACATATCGGACAAAATACACCACTACGACGGCGTATGCGATGATAACAGTGAACAAACAATCAATCTTTCACCCTCTATTGATCCTGCAATTTCAGAAGTAAAGTTGACTGGCGCGGGCGGTTATATGGGCATAAGTGGCGGGGACGGTGAGGGATTTTGGGGGGATTTTTATATTACCGAGGTCAACGCTTCATCAATTAAATTAAAATTGCAAAATTTATATTCCTCGCAGGAATACGGGTACAGCTTGGACATTATAGAACACAAAGCGCAAACAATATATCCTTATGTTTCGGCAGTGTCAGCGAATTCTATCACTATAAGCTGGCCCGTTACTCCTTCGGTAGCTTCAACAATAGGCGCGATTGTTATAGAGTATATTTAAATTTTTAATGTATTTTAATTATTATATTTTTGACGAAAGGGGGGAATCAATGTTTAAAGCAATTGTTAAAAGACTAGGACGAACAATAACAGCACTAGCACTATCTAAAATCGTGGCTTTGATAACGGGCAATCCCGATCTACTTTGGCTCGCACCTGCACTAAATGCAATCGGAAAAGCACTGCGTCTAAAATATGGAATAAAATATATGCCTGTATAATTTTATTTTAATATAAAAACAAATGAAAATAAAAGGCCCTTTATTCAGCGAAACCGCACACGGCGCAATCGCAAAGAATATAATCATGACTTCTAGAAAAGGCGGGCAAGTGGCGCGTGATTATCATCAACCAAAAAAAACACCTACTTTAAATCAAAGGAATCTGCGCACGCTTGCTGGCCTAGTTATTAACAGGTGGCAAACATTAACACCCTCACAAAAGGAATATTGGAACTCAATATCACAACAGAAAAAAGAAAAAATTTCAGGATTTAACCTTTTTTACCGATACGCTATAAGAGATCCTTATCAATATTTAGGCCTTGTTTTATTCCATACATACAACGAAAATTCAGGGGCAACCGTAGAAGATCACAGCGGGAACAGTTTAACTGGAACTTTGGGGCCCTCATACCCAACAAACGCGCCCAGTAGAGAGCCTTCTTTTAACGAGAAATACGCAAACGCGGTTTATTTTTCAACCTCTGATCACGACTGCACAATAACCCACAACGACAAATTAAATTTTTCTGGCGATTTTTCTATATGTTTTTTATTAAAAACGGATTTTCCTGAAAGTCCAATCGGCCTTTTAACAAAAATGCAATCAGCAATTTTCTTTTTATATGGATACGGAATAACATTAGAAAACCAACAAATAAAATTTTATGTTTCAAGCACCTCTTATCAATACCCCCACGCGTCTGCTTATCTCAATGAAAACAAATGGCAAAATATATCGGCAGTTTTTGAAGACAGTATTATTAAAATATATGTGGATTGCAAACTAGGAACCACCACAGGACCCGTAAACCCACCAAAAGCAAACACATCAAATTTAAGACTTACAGGAGCAGATTCTACCACGCCCCCTACCGGAAAGCATTATATAGACAATTTTCAAATATATAATAGAGCTTTAAGTTTAGAGGAAATCATTTTAAATTCTTCTTTACTTAAAAAATAATTTATGTTAATATTTAATAGAATAAATAAAAAAATGAAAGGGGGTGAAATAATATTATGGCAAAAGTTGACGGTCCAATTTTCTCTGTTGAAGCAAGAGGCAAACTAGCTGACGCGGTAGTTTATTTTCCTTGGAAAGGTAGACACATTGTCCGCCAATGGCTCAAGCCAACGCAACCAAGATCAATCAAACAAGGTTTTGTGAGAGTTGCTCTTTACACTATCGGTAAAGCAATTTCAAAAATCCTTGCAACAGCAAAAGGAAGCGCGGTAGATTCCGAGTTATACAAGGAAGCAACATCTTCTGTACCTTCTGGATTGAACTGGAACGCGTGGCTCTGTGGCGGGTTTGTTGACCGTATGGGAAGCGCTGGCTCTTTAGTAACTGGATCTTTTGAGTCGGTAGTTGATGAATATTCGTCTTTAGGTACTGACGAACTTTCCTCTTGGGCAATTGAGGGCTCTGCATTAGGCTTATCTGATTTCGCTTTCAGTTATGGTTATACTGCCAATATCCCAGCGGGATTACAGTTATATGCTGGCGCAATCGCGGCATACGAAAGATCCCTAGGATCTTTTACTACTGAACCTGTTTCAATGGGAACAGAAGAAATCGGCGCATTTGCTGACGCTTTCACTGAAGCGTAAAAACCTAGAAAGGAATGTCATTCCTATGTATTTATTATTCGCACCAACTCAAAAATTTGGTAGCCTCCCCCCTAACTCCTGCCCCATATCAAGCGAAGTAAAATTTTTTAATAATGTGGCTTTTTGTCAAAAATCATACTGGCGGAAAATTCATCTTTTAGAAGGTTTTAGAGATATAACCCCTCGTTTTATGGTAAAACTACGGAAAACAAGACGCTTAAAAAATATCCTTTTCATCGCTAAAGGCGGGCTCGGTGATGTAATGTGGACTTTGCCTACAATTAAACAATTAAAACAATTACACCCACAATCAACAATTTTAGTTTTAACCGATAAGCGAACATTCCCCGTATTCCAAGGATTCCCATATATTCAAGGCGTAATAAAAGATAATATATGGAATGTACAAAAACTAATAGAAACAGCGGACGAGGTTTTTGATTTTGGAGGAGTAGCAACTTTTTATAAAGACCACAAGAAAAAAGAACCTGTAACAGCTTGCTTTGATATGGCAGAAATAAAAAGACCTAAATTGAAAGCAGATTATAGGCCTCATTTAGTTATAACAATTGACGAAGGCAAACAAGCAGAGGAATTATTGTTAAATCATAACATTGACACCAGAAAAGATCGTTTTGTTACGATTGCAACAGAATCCTCTACCCCCAACCGAGATTGGCCTTATTCCTACACAAAAGCACTTACAACTTTACTAATAAAAAAGGGTTTCAAAGTAGCTTGGTTAAGTAGCAAAACAAAACTTTCTTCTTCTTTTTCTTTCTCTTGCGAATGTGGTTATGTTTTCAATTTCTCATCAAAAAAAGAACCTAAAGGAATGACTATTTTGTGTCCCAACTGCGGAAAAACAATAACAAAATTAAAATCTGATATTCCTTCTGGGCTTGCTGATTTAACAGGCAAAACCAGTTTTCGTCTAGCCTCTGCTATAATTGGGCTCTCTGATCTTTTTATCGGGCCCAACTCTGGGCTTTTAGTCGTTGCAACCTCTCTCTTAATCCCTTCAATCGGCCTTTACGGTGCTTTTGATTATAAAAGATTATCAAAATATTATGAGAAATTTTGCGCCATTTCAGGAACTGCACCTTGTGCGCCTTGCAACGAACACTGGACTGAATGCCCAAAAGGGCACCCTTCGCCCTGTATGAAAGATATTCAACCATCTGTTGTTTTAGATTGTGCAACACAAATGATCAACAAATTTCCAAGAACTAAAAAGGAGAAATTACCAATATTATGATAACTTTTACTTCCCGCCCTTGTCCCGTTTGCGACAATACAAATAAAAAATTACTTACTTTGATTGATGATGTTTTAGGCGTTGCGCGAATCCATTGTGTTAAATGTAACTGCGCTTTTTTTGCTTCAAAACCAAGATTTAAACCAGTATATGATTTAAAATACAACCTTCATTTTTTTAGAGAAGGCGACTTGTTAAAAGCCAAAATAATGGCTGAAAAAGTAGCAACTTTCGCCCGTTCACTTCCTCAACCTGTATCAATACTAGAGGCGGGCGTTGGAAATGGCTTCACACTTGCAAATCTAAAAATAAAAGGGCTCAACGCAGAGGGCGTTGATTTAACCCCCGAACACTGCGACTTTTTGCAAAAATATTTTAATATAAAAGTATGTGGAGGCGGGTTTGAAAATATGACTGGCTCTAATATTTATGACATTATATATTCTTCTCATGTTATAGAACATTTTTTCCAACCTTTAAATTTTATCTTAACAGCTAAAAGACTTCTAAAAAACAAGGGTTATATTATTATTGATACCCCTGACCTTGACTACTCAAACAATCTAGATCCTAATTGGCACCATTTCAAAACAAGGCACTTATGGGAACATCAAGTTATTTTATCAGAAAAAGCAATTTTAACGCTTGCAAAAAGAGCTGGTTTAAGATTGGCCATATTTGAGCAACATAGAGCTTTCAACTCTTTTCAAGCAACACTGACTAATGATAACTAATTTCGTTGAATTTTCCCCCTTAAAACTGGCTAAATTTGGGCGTTAAATATAATCAAGACATATCATTTTTATAAATATTACTTTTTCTATATAATATTATATATATATATTTTTTTAATAACATATATTCTTAAAAACTATGTTGTATATAAAAGATATTATTTAGTAGTAGTAGTAGACCTTTAAAATTGTTAATACAAGCACAAACCCCGAACGAATAACCTGTGGATAACCTGTGGATAACCTGTGGACAAGATGTGAGAGAAAAAACTTCAACCCCCCTACTCCCCCCAATCTTGGGGGCAAAAAAGGGCAAATTGTGCGTCAAAACAGCGTAAAAAAGACTAAAGATTTTCAAAAAAAGAAAAGGGGGGGTTTCTTTATGCGCCTGCCTACAGGCGCGCCAAGTGTAAAAATACACAGGCAAAAGAGCACAAAAGCAAGGATTAAACGCCCGCCCAGCCTGCCAACACGCCCGCCAGCAACAGGGGCTCTCGGGGGCACAGCGCGCCACGAACAGTGCTCAACATTACGCGCGCGATGTAATGGGGTTGTCAATTGTGAGCATAGCGCGCCTCAACAAAGAGGGATAAGGGTTGCGCACGAGGACAGGG
>JAGYNB010000027.1 GCA_018400015.1 Candidatus Omnitrophota bacterium
GAGTGTTGGATGCGTCCCCTGCCAAGCCAAGAGAGCAGAGAGTGTTATTCTATCTGTTTTGAAGAGCGGACAGGAGAAGCGATAAATTTATTATTTGTTTTTTAAGTTTAAACCAGGGCGAGGTCGGCCCAAAAAATAGGGAAGTCGAGCCTTAAACAAAGAACGGGGAAAACATAGTCGCCTCGTGATAAAGGCGGTTTTTGGTAAAGCAAATTAATATGAATATCGAATTGATAAAAGAAGATTCAAAGGGGAAAGTCTATCGGGTCGATGATTTTAAAATTTATTATAGGAATAAAGGCTCTATTTCGGGAGATAATTCGAATAATCCAAAGGAGGTAATATATTTGATTAGTGGTTCAGCAGGAGTTGCTATAAAGAGCAGTCAAAAGACATTAAAGGCTCCAATGAAAATAGAGATCCCTGCTAAAACCTATCATAAAATAAAAGCCTTATCAGATGTAATATTTATATTATTTGAAACATAATTTAATGTATCAGTTTAAAAATCGTTCTGCCCATAGAGCAATAAAAACTTCTCTAAAACTAGAGAAGCTTTTTTTCTGAACTCTGAACGAAATTCAAACTTTTCTTGAGAAAAGTTTGGACAATGAATTTTAATGATGCCCTCTTGCTTTTCGCACTGATGAAATTCGCATTGGATTGATGAAATAAAAATCCTGTTTGCCCTGTATTATAAGTAGGAGAAAGGTCGAGACATTATTAACGAAAAGAGGAAAAACACATGAACATTAAAAAGATATTGCTTTCTTCTGCTACGCTTGCGCTAGTTGGCGCCATAGGTTTGGGGACAATAAGTTCTGTCCTTGCCTATCAGGGCGATCCTTCTGAGGCAGGGCCAAATTGCACTGCTGAGCGGCACGAAGCTATGGAAAAGGCTTTTCAGGATAATGATTATGATGCATGGAAAGACCTAATGCAGGGCAAAGGCAGAGTGAGTCAGGTAATTACCCAGGAGAACTTTGAACAGTTTGCCGAAGCTCGTAGCTTGGCTAAACAAGGTAAGCAGGTTGAAGCCAGTGCTATTCGACAGGAGTTGGGGCTTGGTATCGGTCAAAGGCAGAAAGCTGGGTCCGGATTTGGCCAGGGAATGGGACATGGCCGAATGGCACAATAATATCGCAGAGATTAAGCTCCTGCTTTAGTTAAAGCAGGAGCTTGATCTATGGCTGATTTGCATCTCTTGAGCATAGGTATAAGCTAAACACAAGAGGCGAATTTTGTTAAAATATAAGTGCGCAGGGAGGGTATATCACCGGTTGATTAATTCAAAATCCTCTATTCTACTTGATAAAATTATTAAGGCTCGGGACAAATTGCCTTTAATTCCGGTGTTATGGGAAAATTACAAAAATTAACAGACGAACAAGCAGTGGAGTACATACGGACAAAAGACAGGGAAGGCTATAGAGAAATCGTGGCTCGATATCAAGACAAGCTGATGAGATACGCCAATTATCTAGTCTATTATAATAATATGGAGGCTGCTGATATAGTGCAAAACTCTTTTATCAAGGCTTTTATCAATCTGAACAGTTTTGACACTAGGAAAAAATTCTCTTCTTGGATATATCGCATCGTTCACAACGAAGCTATGAATGCCGTCGCCCGACACAGAAATGAGTTGCCGATATTGGAGGGTGTCGATTTTGAGGACGGAGGGAGCATCATAGATAATTTGAGTAAAGAAGAAGTTAGAGCAAGGGTAAACAAATGTCTTTCTCTTTTGCCTCCCCTATACCGTGAGCCACTTGTCTTGTTTTTTATCGAAGAAAAGTCATATGAGGAAATAAGCGACATTCTGCGATTGCCGACTGGAACAGTGGGAACGCGGATCAGCCGTGCTAAAACTTTAATGGAAAAAATATGTCAGACAATTCAAAAATAGACAAGACCAAGGACGTTATGTCTTTAATCAAGCAGGGGCGGATAAAGATGCGACCCAAGTGGTATTTTATACTGGGGTCGCTTGCTATGATAAGTAGTCTTGCCGGACTTATCATCATTTCGGTATTCTTAATCAGTGTAGTGTCTTTCTCGCTCCGAACGCACGGTCCGCTTGGAGCTATGCGTTTTGAACAACTCATATCAGCTTTTCCGTGGGAAGCAGTTATGATTGCTGTTATTGGCATTGGACTCGGTATCTGGATTATGCAAAAGTACGATTTTTCATATAAAAAGAACTTCCTCTTGATAATTATCAGCTTTGTGTCAGCGGTTCTTTTAGCAGGCTGGCTAATCAATTATACTGGTCTTGATAATATGTGGATGGAAAAGGGACCGATGAAAGGATTCTATCAAAGGTATGATGGCGGTATGATGAGGGGACCAGCCTGGCGAGCAATGCAAAACGATAACGATAATCAGCCTCAAGACTGAAAATTGCTTCATTGCTTTAGATAAATATTTTATCTAAGCCAAGGTAGGTTTCTTCAGCGCGAAAAGTGAGGACGTGGCATTAAAAATCAGTGTCCAGATTTTCGTGAAAAAAGTGATGAGTAGCGGGGCAGGATAATGGTTCCATTTCTTCCCTTACTTTCTTCCAGTTTACCATTCTAAATGCGTCTAGTAGAGGGGGCTAAATTATATGTTGGAAGGAAGTTGCCTCGGCGTTGCGCACCTCGACGGTTCGTAAACAAAACTGTTTCGGATTTTTTACTATAATAATATAAAAAATATTGAAAATATTTTTATGGATTTAAAAAGTACAATAATTAGAATTGCTTGGTGGGGGTTGCATTTCGGAGAGGAATTTCCATTTGTCGGAGATAAAGGAGCGGGCACAATTTTTTTTACCGGGTGCAATTTGCGATGCGTTTATTGTCAAAATTATCAAATATCGCAACAAGGTATAGGTAAAAATTATAGCTTGCAGGAATTGGTAGAAATAATTTTAAAACTTCAAGAAAGGGGCGCTTTGAATATTGATTTAGTTACTCCCACAATTTGGGCAAGACAAATAAAAGAAGCGCTTGTCGAAGCGAAAAAAAACGGACTACGCCTTCCCGTACTTTGGAATTCTAATGCTTATGAAGAAGTTGAAATGCTTAAAACTTTTGAAGGATTAGTAGATATTTATCTTCCAGATTTTAAATATAGTGATAATGAATTAGCCTTTAAATATTCTGGGATAAAAAATTATGTTGAAAAAGCCAAGGCGGCTATAAAAGAAATGCAGAGGCAAGTTGGCAATTTAAAATTAACCAAAGAGGGGATAGCTGAAAGAGGTCTTTTGGTAAGACACTTAATTTTACCGAATAACATTAAAAATAGTTTGAAAGCATTAGAATATCTCAAGGAAATTGACGATAATCTTTATATTAGTTTAATGAGTCAATACGAACCCATTCATAGGGCAAAAGATTTTCCTGAATTAAATCAAGATATAACCCAAAAAGAATTAGATACGGTTTTTAATCATTTAGTAGAATTAGGATTTGAAAATGGCTGGGTGCAAGATATAGGAAATCATAGCGAGTTTTTACCTGATTTTACTAGGAAAAATCCATTTGAAAAAGAAGAAATAAAAGATTAGTGTTTTCTATAATGGGGTCAGGAGTGATTTATTTTTTCCGTGCAAGAGGTAATCCTAAAAAAGGTACCTGACCCCTTTTCTTCTGCGGAAAAGAATCTAAAATGAAAATGGGAATGGAAAAATTACTACAATTTTTATTAAAATCGAGAACTCAAACCTATGCAGGTGGGAGGGGAAAAACAAAGTCAATTCTCGATGGCTCTGTCCAATTAGAATATAAAGAAGGAGAGTGGCTTTATCGAGATATATATTATATAGGCAACGGTATCTTTACTGGCTTGGAGGTGGTTCATTTTCAGGGGAAGCCAGCTTGGTCAATGTGCTATTATGGGGATTTCAAGAAAATGACAGAGTCGGAAGTAGATAAGGTATTAAGGGGGGCTTTAATGGATAAATGGAAGGAAGCAAGACTATGGAAAAAGGTAGAGTGGGAGAAAGATGATTTTAAATATATCTGTAAGCCTGATTTCGAGGGTTCGATTGATAAGATGGCAGGGACGGAAAAAATTCTTAAAGTAGGAGAACAGGTTTATACCTTTCTCTACGCGGGAGGATATATAGCTTAAATCTTCATTAAACAAGTCCTGGAGGCGGGTAAAAAAGTAGGTAAAAGATGATAAATAGTTTATTACAAGCAACTAAAAAATTGATGTTTATGTCTGATGAGGTTTGGCAGAGACACGCCAATCCTTGGAGTGGCTGGACGCGAGTTCTTACCTTCCCATTTTTTATTTTAGCATTTTGGAGCCGAATCTGGCTGGGGATTTATTTCCTCATTCCAGTTGGGATGATTCTGCTCTGGACTTGGCTGAATCCGCGTATTTTCCCAAAACCCAAATCAACCAATCACTGGATAAGTAAGGGCGTGTTCGGAGAAAAAATATTTACCGATCGTAAAAAAGAAAAGACAGAAATTTCTCATCACCATATAGTAGCAGCGAATTTAACGACCGTAATTTCTTTAATCGGATTGCCTATCTTGATTTATGGTTTAGTTGTGCTGGAAATCTGGCCGACACTGTTGGGCGCAACCATAGCCATTCTTGGTAAAATGTGGTTTGTAGATAGAATGGCTTGGCTTTATGAGGATATGAAAGACGCAACACCAGAATATAAAAGATGGCTGTATTAATAGAGGAAGTAAAAATATGCCGGATAGCAAAAATAAAAAAGAAAAAAAATGGTATTTAAGAATAGTGCTTCAGGGATTTTTCGCCCTTCTTTTTATTTTAGCCCTCATACTTCTATTAGCTGGACGCTGGAATTACTGGCAGGGATGGGTTTTTAGCGGAATCTGTGTTTTTCTTGTTTTGGTTCAATCTATATTATTTAAAGACAGGGCTGATTTTGCTAAAGAGCGTATTAAACCCGGACCTGGCACGAAATGGTGGGACAAAATATTTTGGGTATTTTATCTATTAGTGTATTTGGTGATTATTATAATGGCGCCTTTAGATGCGGGGCGCTTTGGGTGGACAGATAATCTTCCTGCGTATCTTTATGTAATAAGCTATGTGGTCTTTTTGTTTTCAATATTTACTTTTGGATGGGCAATGTGGGTAAATAAGTGGTTTTCAAGCGTTGTTCGAGTTCAAAAAGACAGGGATCAAAAAGTGGTACAAACTGGCCCTTATAAAATTGTCAGGCACCCGGGATATATAGGCGGGATTTTAATGGGTATATCCATGTCTTTGGTTCTCGGTTCTTTGTGGGCAGTGATTCCTGGAAGCATCGTTATGATCTTGCTGGTTATACGCACTTATCTTGAGGATAGCACCTTGCAAAAAGAATTGTCGGGATACGCTGACTATGCCAAAAAAGTAAGGTATCGACTTTTACCCGGAATATGGTAAAAAAGATACAGCAACTTTTACAAACTGCTACAGAAAATTCTGTTCTGGCTTAATGGTATACCAAACAGTGCTATTCCAGAAAAAAATTTCCCACAGAAGGAGTTTTTTGCCACAAGTAGTCAAAATTTGATAAAATATAAACATGAAGAAGGTTTTGATTGCCCTAGCCTTTTTGTTGGGCTTGGTCGGGATTGGGTTCGGCTTGAGCTTTTTAATTGGCGAAGAAGAGCCAGTCGCTTGCACTATGGAAGCTAAGCTTTGCCCGGATGGATCTTATGTCGGTCGGGTTCCGCCGGATTGCGATTTTGCCCCCTGTCCCAAAGAAGATTTGATTCAGGTAGAAAGCCCAGGAGCATGTGAAGTAATTTCTAGTCCCTTGATAATTAGGGGTCAAGCCCGCGGCTTCTGGTTCTTTGAAGCTAGTTTTTCGATTAAACTTTATGATGACACAGGAGAATTGGTAGCAACAGCTATCGCCCAGGCTCAAAGTGATTGGATGGTTGAAGATTTTGTAGAGTTTGAAGCGA
>JAGYNB010000028.1 GCA_018400015.1 Candidatus Omnitrophota bacterium
CACGCGGTCCGGGGGAGACCAAGTTGGAGGTAGACCGCCGCCGCATAAATGATAAGATCATCAGGTTTAAAAAAGAACTGGAGCATTTATCCCACCATAGAGAGATGAGCCGCAAAAAAAGAATTGAAGCAGGATTGCCTCTGGTGTCATTGGTAGGTTATACCTCTGCGGGTAAATCTACTTTATTGAATACACTGACTAATGCCCATCAAATTGTTAAAAGAGAGTTATTTACCACGCTTGATCCATTATCACGCAAGTTTACTTTAAGCAATAAGCAGTCTATTGTCATATCCGATACTGTAGGGTTTTTGCATAACCTGCCGCATCACTTGATTGAGGCGTTTAAGGCAACCTTAGAGGAGCTGCAGTTTGCTGACCTTCTTATCCATGTATTGGATATTAGCGATGAACGCTACATGCAGCATGCAAAATCAGTTGATGATGTTTTAAAAGAGCTGGAGTTGGAAGATAAGCCGGTAATTACCGTGCTTAATAAAGTTGACCAGTTATCTGATAAGACATGGCTGGGAAGAACGGAAACGAAGTTTAAAAACCCCGTGGTTATCTCTGCCAGAGATAAGACCAATATTGACGGCCTAACAGAAAAGATAATTGAGATTTTAAGCAGTCTTTTTAAGCCTGTAAAACTAGCGCTACCTATAAACAGGATGGATTTAGTCAACCATATTTATAAAGAAGGCAATGTTAAAAGCATAGAATATACCAAAGATGCCATTTTGGTGGAGGCGTTTTTGCCAAAGAGCGTGACTGATAAGATCAGTGAATTCATCAGCTGAAAGCGTTTTAAAAATATGTTTACATTTAAGTTGTTTTAGTATTAAATATATATTATAATTGAAGTTAAGAAAGAATATGTTTAAGAAAACCGTAATATTTACAGTGCTGGTATGTTTTATTTTTTCTTATACGCTTTGTTATGCCGATGAGCGTAAAATCATTACTTATTATCCATCCCCCACAGGCAGTTACGAAAAATTAAGAGCCACAACTATTATTGGAGAAGAAAAATCTACACCTTTAAGCCCCAGAGAGTGGAGTATGCTTCATCAAAATACTGCTGTAGGGCCGTTTGACAGGGTAACAGGCTCTAATGCAGATTATCTTGACGGCAGATCGGTTGAAGAATACTTTGTTATACCTAATGATACGCCAACAAGCAATTTATGTTATCCTGTTCCGATTGTAGAAATTAAGAATGTGAATATAGGTGTGTGGGATTTTGGCAATGTGTATGTATCAGGTTGTCCTTTACGGTTTTCATTTGTAAAAAATATTGCTTATTTTACAGGTACGCCTCTTACAGTTGGAGGAATTGATATTTGGGGATTGTTTTGGTGCTGTAACTATAGGCCTGGTTCATTATCATGCGGAACGAATTTCTTAGAAAAAGTGTTTATTTGTTTATCTTGTGTAATCATGAGAGGTGTAGGTTTACCGTTTGGTGGATGCGATAGCTGTTATTCTGAGGCTGCTTATCCTTTTAATTTAACAGGATTAACAAAATGTATTACCGACAATCTATTTTTTCCATAATAATGAAAAGAGTTTTTTATATTCTACTAATATTATTATTTATTAACGCAACATTAAGTTATGCTGCGGTTAAAGAAGTAGATGCTGTTACTTATTATCCTTCGCCTGATGGAGATTTTAAGGTATTAAAAGTTGATGAAATCCATGGCGGGGATGATACTTATAAAGATGCATTTGGAAATCTTAGAAATGCCGATACTACAGATGAGGGTGTGGAGATAGAAGAGCGTGTTGACGGTCTTAATGCAGATTATCTCGATGGCTATGACAGTAGTCAGTTATTACATGATCCAGTTTCCGAGGTTATTCTTCCTGGTGTTATAATTGGAATGGGACTCAATGATGTTTTATCTTCATATACTGCACAATGTTTAAAAGGGCAGTGGTTGAAGGGGTTATTGGTTTTTAATACTCCTCTTAGGCTTAATTTATGCATGATAATAGGTTTTATTCCTCTTTTAGATTGGGCAGAAGGTCTTTGCATAGGATTTAACTTAGATGAAGTTTATATTGGGATTGAAGGATTTATGCTGTGTGCCAGCATGAATACTTTTAACCCATTTAATTTTATGTGTGAAGGAGATTCAGCGCTTGAGACTGTATATTTAGATTGTAAACAGGCATATGAAAATAATTTAATTTGTTATTGTAAATTTATTGACGATTGGGGCTTTTTTGATATTTGCGGTTGGGATTCGCCTTGTTCAGACTCTTGTCCGTTTTGTGATAATTGTATTGATGGCGGGTTGGTAAAGTATTGGGGCATTGATTGGTGTTGTAATAATAATGTCAAGGATCACTGCGATGATAATTGTAATGGCGATTTAAGTTTAGCTTGTGAATGCAGGGATAAATGCAATAGTAGTCAAACGACTTTTTGTAATAATTATAGTTTTTGCGGATCCAATGAGAGTTTTTGCAGGAGTGTAAATCAATGGGGAGGTTACAATATATGCAATTGTCCGGCTTGTAATTGTAATCAAGATGAGTATTGTTGTGAGCATGAGTGCGGTAGTTGCCCAAAGCCAAGCTGTCTGCCTGATTGTGACGATTGCGATTGTTGTTGCGATGGTTCTTGTAGTTCGTGCCCTTGCGATTAGGAATAATTTTTAGGATTAGAAGAATATGAAAAAAAACCGAAAGAAGCTTAATTTAAATTTAGTGTTGCTACTTATAATCTTTATGATGTTTTTTTCGGTTGTTAAGGTTTTTGCTCTTGAACGCGAGATAACCATAACCACATATTATCCTACGCCTTATGGTGAGTATACCCGTACTGATATTCAGACTATCCAGGGAAGAAGCGGTTCAATAGGAAAAGTTTTTGACTATGGAGATTTTACAGATCCGCCTGCAGACTGGCGCGTGGAAGGACTTAATGTAGACTTTTTAGATGGTTTTTCCGCTGAAGAATTCCTTTTGAATGCAAATAAAAGTGATTATGAGAGTTCGGCTTGTCGTGATGTTTTAATGTATAATCTTTCTTTAGATTCTCCAGATGATATCCCTCTAGCAGAGCAATATATCTGGGGCGGAGGTTGCAGTAGCTACAGTGAGTTTGTAAATGGTGTTACTGTTATAAACGCCGATGCCGGATTCCATAATTTTGGTGCTGGCTGGTTACATTGCTGTGAAGCGATTACCGGCAAAGCAGATTAACCCCCTTCCAGAAAAAAATAACAATTATCCCATTGACAAAACTATTAATTTATGTTATATTTTTTGTTAGGAAATCTAACAAAAAGTATGAGGTAAGCTAATATGGTGTTTAAACAGTTTGATGATTTTGACATTGACATCGACCCATGCGAGCCGATATACATTATAAGCGTGGTATCGCGTTTGGTTCATATTCCGGAATGGACCATAAGAGTGTTAGATAAGGAGGGGGTGGTTAGTCCAAAGCGGAAAAAAGGAAAAAAAAGATTATATTGCCAAAAGGACTTAAAAAGGTTAGAATATGTACATTACCTGATGAGTGAAAAAGGTGTGAATATTAAAGGTATCAAAGTCATTTTGGAAAAAGAAGAAGAATAAATTTTTTTTGCCTTGTTGTTAGCACTCTTATGTATTGAGTGCCAAGAATCAAAAGGAGGATAATTATGTTTAGTCTAATTAATATAATGCCAAGAGGAAAAGAATTATCATTCAGCGATTTATTCGATAATAGTCTGGTTTTCCCTGAGTTTAAGGTGAAAGAGGAAAAAGATAAGCTAAAACTTTTCGCGGACATGCCGGGGTTTGACAAAAAAGATATTGATATCGATATCGTGGATAACCTCTTGTGTGTGAGCGCGAAAAAAGTAAAGGAAGAAAAAAACAAAGCCAAGGACAGCTTTTATTATTCCAAAAGCGAAAAGAACATCTCCAGAAGCATTGATTTAGGAAGTGTTGAATTAAAAAACAAAAAAAAGGTTAATTATAAAAACGGTAAATTAGAGGTTACTTTATTTAAAAAATCTAAATAACCTTCGATTTGAAAAAAACCTCCAGCTGTGCTATAATTACGCCTTTGGTGAAAGTATAAACAAATGGTAAAATCGCTTGATAAGACGCAACGTAGGAATGCAGTATTGGCGGCAACGGTTCGTTCTTATATTAATAATGCCGAGCCGGTAAGCTCTCATGATTTAGCGCGGGAGTTTAACTGCAGCTCCGCAACTATAAGAAGCGTATTTGGCGAACTTGAGGGTGATGGGTATTTAACGCATACTTATACATCATCAGGCAGGATTCCTACGGATAAAGGATACCGCTATTATGTGGATTTTTTCATTAAGCAGATCCAGGTCTTAGAGGAACAAAAGAGCATAGTACAAAAAGAATACCAGACATGCCTGAGTCGTCTGGATAATCTTTTGGATAAGACGACCCATGTGGTCTCAGCTTTAACTAAAAATGCCGGGCTTGTTTCCTGTATTGAGTTTGGCGATAAGCTCTTTTTTGACGGCACAAGCTATGTCTTGGAGCAGCCCGAGTTTAAGGATGTTACCAGGATCAAAAAATTGGTTAAATTATTAGAAGAAAAACACAAGCTAATTGATATAATCAACCGCGATATTGAAAAAAAGATTAACGTATATATAGGTAATGAGCTTTGCTGTCCTGAGATAGATGAGTGTTCTTTGATTGTGGCAAGTTATAAGTCAAAGAATATGCCTAAGGGAAAGATAGCGGTCTTGGGGCCAAAAAGAATGCATTACCCGCAGTTGATTTCAATGGTTAGTTATGTTTCAGATGTATTAAGTAATTTATTGGATGAGGTGTAAGTAACATGAGCGAAAAAGACAAAAAAGATAATAATAAAAAAGAAGAAAAGGTCACGCTTAGTAAGAGTGAGTTTGACTCGCTTCAGGAAATGGCTAATATCGGCAAAGAGTATAATGAAAAGTTATTGCGGCTTCATGCTGATTTTGAGAATACGAAAAAACGTTTTGAAAGACAGTCGCAGGAATATGCTCAGTTTGCCAATTGCGGCATAATCGCAGAACTTCTTAACATACTAGATGATTTAGAGCGTGCAGTTACAGCAGCAGAAAAAAAACAAGAGGATTTTCCCGCGTTTTTAAAAGGCGTGGAGATGATTCTTTCTCACTTGTATGAGATGCTTAAGAAAAACGGCCTCAAGCCGATCGAAGCAAAAGGAAAACAATTTGACCCGAATATGCATGAGGCCCTGATGCAGGTTGAGTCAGATGCATTTGACGGAACGGTGTTGGAGGAACTGCAAAAGGGGTATTTATTACATGAGAAGGTGTTAAGAACAACAAAAGTAAAAGTTTCAAAACAAAAAGAAAACAATAAAGAACAAGAGAATAAAGAAGAAGTCAAAGAAGACAAGAAGGAGGAAGAAAATGGCTAAAGTAATAGGAATCGATTTAGGTACATCAAACTCAGCTGCAGCGGTTATGGAGGGTTCAAGACCTGCGATTATACCCTCAGCAGAAGGTGCGGGAGTGGCATCAGGTAAGGCGTTCCCGTCATTCGTTGCTTTTACCAAGGACGGACAGCGTCTGGTGGGTGAGCCGGCAAGGCGCCAGGCATCGATTAATCCTGACGGTACGATCTATGCTGCCAAAAGAAGGATGGGAGAGGATTATAAATTTAAGGTCCATGGCAAGGAATTCAGTCCTCAGCAGATATCCGCTTTTATCCTGCAGAAGATAAAGCAGGATTCAGAAAGTTATCTAGGTGATAAGGTTGAGGAAGTTGTAATTACCTGTCCTGCGTACTTTGATGATAATCAGCGCCAGGCAACCAAAGATGCCGGTGAGATCGCCGGGCT
>JAGYNB010000029.1 GCA_018400015.1 Candidatus Omnitrophota bacterium
AGCACAGTCTTCCAAAACGCTAAGATTGTATTTCTTGGCAACTCTATTAACTTCCTCCATGTTCACACATTGCCCATAAAGATGGACTGGCAATATGGTTTTAGTTTTTTTTGTAACTGCTTTTTCTAACTGCTTTGTATCCATAAGGTATGTTTCCAGATCAATATCAACAAACCTGGCAACAGCACCGGTAGAAACAATAGCTGATACCGTGGGAACTGCTGTATTCGATACAGTAATAACCTCATCCCCGCAACCGACACCTAATGCCTTAAGAGCCAAAAAGATCGCATCTGTACCGCTATTTACGCCAACACCGTAATCAACACCGCAATAAGAAGAAAATTCCTCTTCAAATTTAGTTACATTTTCACCTAAAATGAGCGAACCAGACTTAAGAACCTTCTTAATCGCCGAATGAATATGCTTCTTTTCCTTATTGTATTCTTTAAGGTAACTCCAAACCCTTATCATTATCTTCCTCCAATCGAAACTGACCGCAATTGATGCAATACTTCAGCATCATACAATAAATCATCTTTGAAATGTTGGAAATTATTAGCTTCGATACCCTTAATTACATCTTCTAAAAAGATTAAAAAACAATCCGCTTCTGGAATTTCAACAATATCAAGATTGTTATTGTGCATAACGCTAATTTTATTTATCTTATTATCTGGAATAGTAAAAATAGGTTCAATTTGGACAGATAATTCTTTTCCAAATATAGTCAAACAATTCTTATATTCGCTTTCAAAACTAAAATGTCCAATCATAGAACAACCCTGGCTATATGTCATCAACAAACTAAAAGATGTTTCTACGCCCTTGCCCTCATTAATAGTATTTATATAACTATTAACGGCATCAGGTTTTTTACCAAAAAATATTCTTCCTAAGCTAACCGCATAAGGACCAAGATCCAAAAATGCCCCACCGCCAAGTTCTTTGCTATATCTAAAATTATCTTTATTTAACGGAGGAAAAGAAAAATTAGCCATTAATACCTTGGGATAAGTTTGATATTTGTTAAATAACTCTTTAGCGGCATTTACCTGAGGATGATATGAATAAACAGTTGACTCAGCAATACAGAGATTGTTTTTTTCAGCCAATTTAGCTAGTTTTAAAGCTGTTTTAAAATCTGTAAAAGAAGGCTTATCTATAATAACATGCAAACCGCTATTTAAGGCTATTTCACAAAGTTGAGAATGTAAGCTGTTGACCAATGAAATATAAACTATTTTTGCCTTCGTCTGCTTAAGCGCTTTTTCATAATCATCAAAGATTTTCCCCTTTTTATCAAACGAACCAATGCTATCGGGATTCATACTTTTTGAAGCTATATCAATACCACTTATATAATCACTTTTAAGCAAGGCCGGTAAAATTCTTTTTCGTACAATCTTTGAAAACCCAAGTATTAAAATATCCATAAACCCAATCCTTTAAAATAAGCCTATACAGGCAAGTAAACTTCTCGCTTCAATATTAAAATAACCCTGTTTTACTAATTTCATCATTTGTCCCAAACTCATCCATTTATAATTATCGGGGACATTGCGATTAAATGATTCATCCACTTCAACTACAATACACCTGTTTTGAAAATGGTAAAACCTTCCGCCTTCTTCTGATTGAACAACATCATACTTTACCATGCCGGGGCCAGCATCAATAAAAATATCAAGAAACTCCGGCTTATTGTCACTTTTAAACCTTAATTGATAATCAGAACAAGACACTGTCGGAGCCATTTCAAGAATATCAAAATTACCCGGCTCAACCTTCGCCTGAACCAAGAAATGCAATATATTATTGATTTTTTTTGTTACAAAACCAATCAAGCCATAAGAAGTGCTCTTAAATAAAGGCTGGGTCCACGTAGTTACTTCGCGACTGCCTGCTTTTACCAAAACAGCAACTACAGAAAAGAACCTATTGCTTTTATGATTAATCTCCATACTACTCCATTTCCAGCCCATTACTTTCCGTAAAGGAATATGCTCGACATGAAGCTCGTATTTTGTTTTTAACTCGGTAAACCAGCTAATTATCTGATCCATACTATAGAAATTCTGTCCATCATTTACCATCGACTCCAATAATTCGTTTGAAAAGTTATCATCCATGCTGTAATTAAAAACTTTATCTCTTTCAGGATGCCTTAAGAATTCATAATGCTTATTTAAATCTCCATCTACGAAGGGAGCACAGCTTAAGACAGAGCGCGAGTCCATATTCACAAAGTTGTTGATAGTTAACAGTTTTCTGATTTGACCGGAGGTTAACCAGCAAAAGTCATCTTTAATCTGAATATCCTCTTCAACCTCAACTATCATATTCCTGTTTCTTTTCCTTAAAAAACGTCCTCCCTGCTCAGTCTGCAAAGAATCAACCAGAAAATTTGATTTGCCCCTATCGAGAAAGTATTCAAGATAACATGGGAGCTTTCCCTTATGTACTTGAGTATAGTTACTTTTCGTTGCTTGAACCGTAGGGGACAATTGAATTATATTAACATTACCCGGCTCCATCTTAAGCTGCATAAGATAATAACGAATACCGGAAACCTTCTTAGTTATAATTCCTAAAATTCCTATCTCGGGTTGCACAATTATAGGCTGATCCCATTTTTTTGTCTTGCCGAAGTTAGTTTGAACTCGTAAACCCTCTACACGAAAGAATTTCCCAGAATCATGAACTATATTCTTGGTTCTTTTCTCAAAACCCCATTTATCCATTAAATTAAATGGAATTTGATCAACGGAAAAATAATTAGCCCTCCTTCGTGATTCAAACCAAGACATAAATTCCTCTTCGTTTTGAAAGAAATTCTTGCCCTTTAAAAAAGACGGAGGAAAAATATTAAAACCAAACTTATTATTAAATAAATTGCTCATTGTATATTCTATTTTTTTATCGCTTGCAGATATTCTTCCCAAGTGCGCATGGACTTGTTTATATCGTAATGCGTGCTGGCTAAAACCAAACAAACAGCCCCTGGCGTAAAATCGTACAATTTAATAAAAATCATCCTGGGTACATACAGACCCCGCTTGGCGTCATTCATCTCAAACGATAATTTATCTTTACCATCAAGAAAATCAACCTTAAATCCTCCTGAAATCGGGACAATAACCTGATCCGTATCTTTATGTGCGTGACCGCCCCTATCGGCATTAATGTGATGCATATAAAAAATACGCTTAACATCAAAACTGGTATCAATACCGCATTCTACTGAAGTCAATACCCCTCGTTCATCGATATTTGAGGGCAAATCTATCCATTTTATTTCCTTAAGTCCGCTCATATGTTTTTACTTCCTTTTTTTCAATACAACTAGCTCCCACCAAAGTTTTGACAAATCCCTAAAAACATGATACAAGCGCCTAAAGTTAAAGAACTGAGACCTTCCATAAGCACGATGATAATGGCTTACGGGCGCCTCTTTAAAAACACAACCGGCGTCCTGCATTCTTTTTATCATCTCTACACAGACCACTCCGCTATCATGCGTTAAAACAAGTTTATCAAAAACCGAACGCCTGATAAGGCGAAAGTCGCAATCCACATCTTTTATCTTAAAACCAAATATGAATTTCATTAAATATTGGTACATATAACCAATAACAACCCTATGCATTGGATCAGACCTTAACACCTTAAAACCATTAACCACATCTATACCGTCATCCATCAAAGGTACAAGCCTGTTTATTTCAGTTACATCATATTGAAAATCGCCGTCAGTATAAAAAATAAACTCTTTTTTCGCTGAATAAAAACCGGCTTTTAGTGCCCCGCCATAACCTTTATTCTTTTCATGAAATATTAGCCTGAGATTGGAGTATTTTTCCTTAAGTTCAAGCAAAATATCGCGGCTTTTATCTGTACTGCCGTCATCAATAACTATTATTTCATAATCATCGGTTATACTTCTTAATGTTTTATCCATTAAAATAACCATGCTGGAAATTGTTCCTGCATCATTATAGCAAGGGAAAAAACTAGATATACTTAGCTTTTTCATTTTTATATGTCCTTTGTTTCATTCATCAGCTTAAAATTTAATCCATCTTTCCAAAAATAAAATAGGCCAATTAATACGACAGGAAACGTATCAAAAAACTGGTATACAATAGAAAAACTAAGCGCCTGACTCTTGTCAACCCCGTATGCGCCTAGCCCAATAATAAACGCCATCTGCATAGTCCCTAAACTCCCTATAGATGGTATCATCATAAAAAACCCCAGAACTACCAGAATAAACAATGACCCCATAATCGGTATTGTTATTGAGAATACATCAAGCATAACGTAAATCGTCAAGGCAGCTGACAACCAAATTAAAAGCGATAATAAGAATATGTTTGCGATATCCGTTGGTTTTTTTATAATGCTAATTCCTTCGGAAAACTTCTCCAATCTAATTTTAATAAAATCTGCCTTTTTTAACCAGACCTTACGCAATATCTTATCAAAAAAATATATAATACGCTGTGAATAAAGCTCAAATAAAACTATAAAAACAAACGCAATAATAAAAAAGGAAATAAAAACCGCAGCAACCCATTTAACAGGCATAAATTCAGCTAATCTGTCTATAATATGGTCGTTAGTTAACCTAAAATATAAAAAAGCACTGATCAAAATAAAAATTAATGCAATACCATCCCAAATTCTTTCTAAAACTACGGTTGCCAAACATGCAGTTTTACTTATCTTTTCGCGTCTTCCTAAGATATACGCCTTCAAAAATTCCCCTGCCTTTGCCGGAAATATACAATTACCCATAAATCCGATCATGGTTGCGGAAAACAATCTAAAAATACTTATCTTCTTTCCTAAAAGAACTCCCCACCTAACAGCCCTTAAATAACAATAGACCATCAATAAAATAAAAGCTGGAATAATGAAAATATATCTGCCGCTTAATATTTGCTTTATCATTAAAGAAAAATCAACCTTCTTGAATGAAAAATAAAGCGCAATAACTGTTATTAAAAAAGCTAATGCTGTATTAATACGTTTTTTCATCAGTCTTATTCTGGTTCTTAATGAAATTAACTATAAGAAAAACACCATATGCCAAGTAAATTGCCAAAAACGGCTCAATAGCAGCCCTGTGCCTATATGAAGCTTCTGTAAGAAAGTGAACCATAGTCCTATAAGCAATAAACATAAT
>JAGYNB010000003.1 GCA_018400015.1 Candidatus Omnitrophota bacterium
TTTACAATTTTTTTAGTCGGTTTTAACTTTAGGTTAAAGCCTTTTTTGCCAGAGGAAATCTTTGCCTTGTTTACTGCCGACGGCTTATAATCCGATACCGCTGCGGAATGGATTACCATATCGTACTTTCTGCTTGAGATCTCTTTTTTCATCAGCTTAAAAAGCTGATCATAATACTTAAAACGGGTAATAGTTATTCCTTTAAGATGCTCTTTTTTTAGGTCAATATTGCCGGATGAAAGCAACAACTTTACCTTTGCCCCCATTTTTTTAGCCTGTTTGGCTATATCCAAACCTGTTTTACCGGTAAATATGCTGGTTATTACCCTTACTTTATCAATCGGCACGCATGTTGGGCCTGCAGTAACTAAAATATTTTTATTCTTAAGTGGTTTTTTCATCTAAAGCTAAAGAATCTTTTTTTCTTGCCTGCGGCAACAATATTTTTAATCTGAGCGATTCTTTCTTTTGTAATTACCCTCTCACCAGATGTAAGCTCAGCTATCTCAAAGCCGTGCTTATTGCCCAGCTTATAGATCTGTTTTATGTGTTCTGGGGTAATATTTTTCCCCAAAGAATAACTCTCGTATTTATGTTCAAGCGCAAGGATCATCGGTTCTGCCATACAAGGAAAAGATACGCCTTCAGGAAGGCCAAAATCAAAGTTAAGCTTTACGTTTCCCGGAGGCCTGATAGCCACGCCGTCAACAACCAGGATATCGTTTCTTAGATGTGCGGGGATTTTTCTTGGGTATGAAGCATCAAATATCACTGTGCCTGGCTTTACCTTTGTAAAATCAAACCCCACAGGGATTGCATTTGCTGCTAAAACAATCAGGTTTGCCGAGTAAACGTCATTGGAGAGTATATCGATTTTTTCTAAGTCAATATTACGCTGGGCCAGGCTTGCTTTTAACATTAAAAACTTCTCTTCGTTGCGTACCGTGGCAAAAACTTTTTTCACATAAGGTCCCAAGACATTAAGACACATCTTGCCAATAGGACTGGTAATGCCGAAGATTACAATCTTGGCTTTTCTAGGGTTAATATCCATATAATTCATGCCTTGGAATATAGCTTCCGGCTCCATGGCTAGTGTATAAGACATACCATTAGTAACAGGCGTTTTTACCTGTTTTGCAATATCAAGCCCGCGGTTACCAACAAGCGATGCAAAAGCAGTTAAACCGATTATCTTGGTATTTAAACTTTCTGCGAATTTTGCCGCTTCAATTACGGCTTTTGTTACAACTTTTGGATTAAGTCCAACCATCTGCTCTGATAACAAAGGACACATCACCAGTACGCCCTTAGCGGTTCTTCCTAATGACGACTTAACCCCTTCGACTTCTGCTGCCTTAAAAGGCTTCATCCATTCAAGAACCTTTCTCACTAAATGGCGGGATTTACGCTTCATGCCCGGTTCATAGCGATGCAAAAGCTCTTCGTGTGTAGGGTGGATAATTAAAGCAAAATCATACATTTTCAGTTTCTAGTTTTCTCTTTAGCGCCTTTAACATACCGCCTAAGGCAAGGCGTGCCTTTCTTTCCAGGACTTTTTTTACATATTCTTCCAAAACCGGTATGCCCCAGTCAAAATTAGCAATTATATTAACTACGCAATGATGTTCATCAAAACTTTTAATAAAAATCTTTCCTTCATAGTGTTGATAGTCGCCTTCAAGCATCTTGAACTTAACTTCAAAATTATCATTATCGATAAAATCTTCCTGTCGCCAGCTTATGGGAGCGCCGTCAATTTCCAAACTCCATAAAGAGGTAATTTTATTTTCCTGAGAGCTAATTATCTTAACATCTTTGACAAAACGCATATAATCAGGATACCTTTCGATATCCTTTATTATGTCGAAAATTTTATCCTTTAAAGACCGTACTTTTACCTTTAGTTCTACTGAATGCATTTTAAAATAGACTTTCTTTAGATTTATGCACCTTACGCCCAGGTGAGTTAAGTTTTTCTTTTATCCACCGGTCAATATAGTTTTTATGGAATCTCCAGTCAGTGCCGATTTTAAAAGCAGGAATCTTTCCCTCGCGGGCAAGCTTATGCACGGTAAATGGGTGGATATGCAAATATTCCGCAACTTCTTTTGTGGTAAGTATTTCTTTTCTGTCCATAATCACCTCTAATTTTGCTATATTTATGACAAACTACACACAACTATAAATATACTAACACAACTATAAATTGTCAAGCAAAATAAAAAAAGCGTACTTTTAAAAGTACGCAGTTGCTTTTTTAAATGATAATTTTTTATTCAATTATGGCAATAGTTTGCCCGACTTCGACAATATCGCCTTCTTTAGCTAATATCTGTTTTACTGTTCCCTCGACTTCGCTGGGAACATTAAAACTTGCCTTATCAGTTGAGACCTCTACGATATCAACATCTTTTTTTACGCTGTCACCCTCTTTTACAAACCAATAGGATATACTTGCGCTTAATATGTTCTCACCAAGCGTTGGTAATTTTATTTCCATAACATCAGTAATTATTAAACTCTTCTATTATTATATTCTTAAAAAATTCCCTGTCAACATCTTGAGATAACAAATGTTTTGCTGAGGTCATTTCTACGTCAAGCCCGCAGGGTTTCATGAAACTAAAACCATCTAGATCATTATTTAAGTTTATTGCAGCTCCATGAAAAGTGATCCAGCGTCTTACGCCTATGCCTATGGAAGCTATTTTCTTCTCCTGCACCCATACCCCCGTTAAACCCTGTTTTCTAACGGCAGGGATATTTATTTTAGCGAGAGCGTTTATTATAACAGATTCCAGAAATCTAAAATATTTATGCAAGTCCTTGAAAGTCTTTTTTAAATCGATCACAGGATAAACCACCAATTGGCCGGGGCAGTGGTATGTTACGTCACCGCCTCTTGAGGTTTTAATTATTTCGATTCCCTTTTCTTTCAAGAAAGATTCACTTTTTAGTAGATTTTCCGCTTTGGATTTTCTTCCTAAGGTAATCACCTGGGGGTGTTCGCAAAAAATAAGATAATCTGAATGCCTATTTTTATAAACATCATTAAGAAGCTCAAGCTGTTTATCATAGGCTTTATTGAAATCAATAAGCCCTAAATCAATTATTTTGAGATTCATTGACGCTTCTGGCTGCTTCGGTGATCAATTCGGAAAAACTCGGATGGGCAAAAATCGTCTTGGCCAAATCACTGACTTTAATTTTGTTGTTTATCGTAAGGCTGATAATATTGATAAGTTCTGATGCTTCCGGACCCATGATTATAGCTCCTAAAAGTAAATCCGTATCCTTATCTACGATCAACTTAACAAATCCTTCAGTCTCACCTTGTATATGGGCCATACCCGAACCTAAAAAGAAAAATTTACTTACTTTTATTTCATAGCCTTTCTTTTTGGCATCGTCTTCATTAAGCCCGATTGTGGCAATTTGAGGTTCGGTAAAAATACACGTAGGCACAGCCTTGTAGTCCGGTATGAATTTGGTGGCAGAACCGGTATGTTTTACAAATATATTATTAATTGCTATTCTTCCCTCGTAACTTGCCGTATGCGCTAAAAGATATTCAGAAGCGCAATCACCTGCAGCAAAAACATTAGGAATATTTGTCTGTAAAATCTCATTAACTTTTATTTTATCTTTCTCAATCTGTAATCCAATATTCTCTAACCCCAAGCCTTCAATATTGCTTTTTCTGCCTACGCTTACTAAGATCCTGTCAAACTCGTTAAGGTCCACCTTTGTTTCATCGGTGTTTAAGTATGACTTTATCCCCATGCGTTTAAAAACCACTTGGAGTTTCTGAGACAATTCCTTATCAAGGCCGTGTAACAGGGAATCTGTTAATTCCACGAGGCTGACCTGTGAGCCTAAATTGGCAAAAACTTGAGCGAATTCACAGCCAATGTATCCGCCTCCAATGATAAGCAAGCTCTTTGGCATAGTTGGACAGTCTAAAATACCGCGGCTGGTGAAAATCTTTTTATTATCAGGCATAAGATGTTCTAATGTTTTAGGCATTGAGCCTACGGTCAATAAAAGATAATCAAACTCAATTTTTTCTTTCCCGTCAAGTAAAAGCTCGTGTTCAGAAACAATCTTAGCTTTTTTGTTAACAAAAGTTATCTGCTTTCTTTTGATAATCGAATTCATTCCCTTTTTAAGACGTTCAACAACATCAGTTTTGTTTTTTTGAAGGGTTTTAATATTAAAAGCAATATCGGCATGATCTATAGCAAAGCTCTTGCTTTTTTTAAAACTTGAAAACATCTTGCTTGACTGGACAAAGACTTTGGTCGGAATGCAACCGTGGTTTAAACACACCCCCCCTATTTGATCAGCTTCAATTAAAATCGCACTAAGGCCCAAGTCAACCGCTTCGCAGGCAGCATTAAACCCAGCCCAACCAGCACCGATTATCGCAACATTATATTTCATTTTGTAATTTTATTTAAAATCTCGATATTTGCTTTGACACTTGCTGCGGAATTATAGAATTTTTCCTTTAATTGATCTTTTAAATCAATCTGAATGATTTTATTTATTCCATTTTCATTAATTTCAACTGGAACGCCGATACATAAATCATTGAGGGAGTATTCACCGTCTAAATAAACGCTGGCGGCGGTTTTAATTGTTTTTTTCCCAAGAATCGCTTCAATTATCCTGTAGACTGCTGCAGATGGAGCAAAATAAGCGCTTCCTGTGCCGTAATACGATACGATTTCTGCGCCGCGTTTTACTGTATTCTCGCTTGTACTTTCAAAATCATCTTCAGTCTTTTGATTATCAACTAAAATATCATCAGTCAAAGGAACCATAGTGTTATCATGCGCACCAATTACAAGCGCCTCAACCAAATCAGATGTTTTATTGGTTTTTTTTGCAATTAAATTGATAAACCTGCCACTGTCTAATGTTCCGCCCATGCCGAACATTCTTTCTCTAGCTAACCCAAGATTATTATATAAAAAATATGTCATTATGTCCAACGGGTTAGTAACGGCAATAACAATAGTTTTTTCATTAATTTTATCTTTAATGTTAGCGATTATTTTACTTAATACATCACTATTGGCTTTTAATAAATCTTCCCTGCTCATACCCGGTTTTCTCGGAAAACCTGCGGTGATCACTATAATCGATGAATCTTTAACTAAAGAATAATCGTCAGTTCCGATAATCTTGGATTTGCTTTTTAGGATGGCGTTTGAATCTTCAATATCAAACTGTTTTGCTATTGCCAAATTTTTATTGATGTCTAGAAGTATACAGTCGGCTATGGATGCATTAACCACTCTTGCAGCGGTTAAACCGCCGACATTACCAGCACCGATAACAGTGACTTTAGGCAGCATTTTTTATCTTGTTTATTATTGCGTCAGCCATTTCACTTGTACCTACAGCTGAGGGGTCGTTTCTGTCAGACTTTAAATCATAGGTTACGAATTTACCTTCTTTTATCACATCACTAACTGCTTTTTCTAACTTTTTGGCCGCTTCATGTTCCTTTAGGTGATGCAGCATTAAAACGCCGGAAAGTATAGTAGCGGTGGGATTTACCTTGTTTAACCCTGCGTATTTAGGTGCCGCACCGTGTACAGGCTCAAAAAGTGCAATCTCATCGCCGATATTCGCACCCGGCGCTACCCCTAAACCACCTACAAGACCAGCGCATAAATCAGATATTATATCGCCATAAAGATTGGGTAAAACCAAACAATCAAAATTATCCGGCTTCTTAACAAGCTGCATACACATATTATCAACTATCACGTCGTTAAACTCGATCTTGCCAGAATACTTCTTGGCAACATTTCTGGCGACATCCAAAAATAATCCGTCAGTATGCTTCATAATATTCGCCTTATGGACTGCGGTTACTTTCTTGCGGTTATTTTCAATAGCATATTTAAAAGCAAATTCGAATATCCTCTCTGTGGCAAATACCGATATCGGCTTTATGGAAATCCCCGAGTCATTTCTTATCTGCTTACTTTGTTTTTTATTTATAAACTCGATCAGTTCTTTTGTATCGGGTTTTTCTTTTTCGAACTCTACGCCTATATAAAGGTCCTCTGAATTTTCCCTGAATATCACAAGGTCAATGTCTTTATATCTTGATGAAACACCTTCATAAGTTTTTACCGGTCTTAAACAGCAAAACAGATCCAGGTCATGGCGCATTTTAACATTTACTGAACGAAAACCTTTACCCACAGGAGTTATGATAGGTCCTTTTATAGCAATTTTATTCCTTCTTATTGACTCAATTGTCTCATCAGGTAAAGGTGTACCGTATTTTTCAATAACGCTTTCACCTGCGGGGCGTTCATCCCAATCGATATTGACACCTGTTGCATCAATACATCTTCTTGCGGCAAGAGCAACTTCCGGCCCCATACCATCACCAGGTATAAAAGTAATTTTGTATTTCATTATAATTTTATGCCTTTATTTTTCTTCACGTGACTCACCAGACCGCCATCTTTTAATAACTTTTGCATGATGACGGGAAGAGAGTTGGTTGAAAGTGAAAATTGTTTTGAAACATCTTTTAAGGTTGAGCTATTCAAATCTATCGAAAGTTTATCTTTGTCTTTTATTTTTCTCGTATCGGCTTCTACTAAAGGAAGACCAATATTGATTGCATTACGATAAAATATCCTCGCAAAATTAACCGCCACAACACAGATTATTCCTGACTCTTTTATAACCAACGGCGCCTGTTCTCTAGAAGAGCCGCAACCAAAGTTTTCACCGGCAACAAGGATTGATTTTCCAGGAGTAATTTTTGCGGGAAAATCCTCGTCGATATCTTCAAAGATATGCTTGGACAGCTCCTTCATGTCGGTTATGGCAAACTTATACCTTCCTGAAATAATCCAATCTGTATTAATGTTATCGCCTAATTTTATTGCGCGTCCTTTTAATATCATAATGACTTGAATTCCTGCGGGTTTTTCACTTTTACAATTGCATCTTCAAAGGTAATTACTCCCTTTTGATAAAGTTCTTTTAATGATTTATCCATAGGTTTCATGCCGTGCTGAGCGCCGGTTTGTATTATTGTAGGCATCTGTTCGATTTCCTGTTCGCGGATCAGATTTCTGATAGCCGGCGTAGCAGTTAAAATTTCCGTTGCTAAAACCCTGCCTGTTCCGGAAGCGTGAGGAATAAGTATCTGAGAAACTATACCCTGTAAACAATCTGCCAACTGCAGTTTTATCTGCTGCTGTTGATGCGGCGGGAAAACATCAATAATTCTTTGTATGGTTTGTGGCGCATCAGGAGTATGAAGCGTTGCTAAAACCAAGTGTCCTGTTTCAGCTGCTGTTAAAGTTGTGGAAATCGTTTCTAGATCCCGCATCTCTCCTACAACGATAACATCCGGATCCTGTCTTAAAGCATGCTTTAAACTATCAGCAAAAGAATGTGTATCAGAATATACCTCACGCTGTTTTATAACTGAGCGCTTGTTCACATGAATAAACTCAATTGGGTCTTCAATACATGTAATCATACAATCTCTTTCGCTGTTGATTAACTCAATCATTGCAGCCAAAGTAGTAGTTTTACCTACACCTGTAGGACCTGTTACTAACACCAAACCATTGGGTTTTCTCGCTAGGTCTGCTAGAATCGAAGGTAATCCTAAATCAATAAAACTGGGGATCTGTAAAGGAATTCTTCTAAAGGCTGCTTCTACGCTGCCTTTTTGGATATGAACGTTTACGCGGAAGCGGTCTGTTTTAGGCAATGCAAGTGAAAAATCAAGCTCCAGATCTCTTTCAAAAATTTCTTTCTGCGTATTGGTAAGAATGCTGTAAATGATTGACTTGGTGTCTTCTTTTTTTAGAACAGGAAAATTCGTTCTTATAAGCTTGCCGTCGATTCTTATGATTGGCGGTTCGTTTACAGTGATGTGTAAATCCGATGCTCCTTTATCTACTGTCAACATCAACAATTCTCTTAAATCCATTCTTTCTCCTTTTTTTATAAATATGCTTTCGGGCTGGTTATCTTGCCCTTCAAACATGAAGCAGCTACAGTGGCCGGAGACGCTAAATAAATGTTAGCTTTAGGATTTCCCATCCTGCCTTTAAAATTTCTGTTTGCTGTTGATATAACAGTTTCATTGTCAGCTGGAACGCCTGCGTGCGTTCCTACGCATGGACCACAACCGGGATTTATAACACTGGCATTGCTCTTTATAAACGTCTCGATGTAGCCTTTTTTTAATGCCTCGAAATAAATCTTGCGTGATGCCGGCGCAATAATTAATTTTATTCCCGGCTTAATAACCTTACCTTTTAATATTTTAGCAGCAATTGCCAAATCTTCAAGCCGCCCGTTTGTGCAAGTACCAATAAAACCCTGATCGATTTTCACTTTTGAAAGCTTATCTACGCTTACGCCATTGCCCGGGCTATGCGGTTTAGCAACAACCGGCGTTAGTTGTGATAAATCAAATTTAAATGTTTTCTCATATACTGCGGTTTTATCAGCATAAACAGGTTTTAATTTCTTATTAAAATGTTTCTTCATCCATTTTAAAGTTTTTTTATCCACGGGTATAATTCCGGCTTTAGCGCCCATTTCAACCGCCATATTGCTTATCGTAAATCTGCCGGCCATATCCAAACCATCTATCACGCTGCCATAAAACTCAATTGCTTTATATGTGGCTGCATTAATTCCCAATTTTGTAATTAAAAATAAAATCACATCTTTGGCAAAAACCTCTTTTTTTAATTTTCCGGTTAATGTTATTTTGATAGTTTCAGGTACCTTAAACCAGTTTTTTCCTGTTGCTAAAGTCATTGCCAGGTCTGTTGAACCCACTCCGCTTGCAAAAACGCCTAAAGCGCCATATGTGCAAGTATGTGAATCAGCCCCTAAAACCAAGTTGCCAGGCAAAACCAAGCCAGACTCTGGTATAACTTGATGACACACGCCTTCTGAAATATCAAAGAATCTTGTATTAAATTCTTTGGCAAAACTACGCATGCGTTTGTGGACCGCAGAGACTTTCATATTAGGTGATGGTGAGCTATGGTCGATAACCATAGCGAATTTAGAACGGTTTTTTAATGATTTTAACCCCAATTCTTTAATTCTATCAATAATGATATTGCTTGTGCCGTCCTGGCCAAAACAGAAATCAACATCGCATACGGCATAATCTCCCGCTTTGACATTCTTTTTACAGTGTGCACTAAGAATTTTTTCTACAATTGTCGAAGCCATTTTTCTAACCTGTCCATACCTTCATCGATTGTTTGTAAGCCGCAGGCAAAACTCATGCGGATAAATCTACTATCGCCAAAAGCCTCTCCCGGCACCACAGCAAGGCCCGCTTCATCAAGTACTTTATTTGAAAATTCCAGGCCGGATAGCTTAGATTTGGATATATCAGCAAAAACATAAAATGCGCCCTGTGGATTAAAACACGAAATAATCGGCATTTTCTTAATCCTTGAAATAATCTTGTCTCTTCTTTGCTGAAAAGTAGAAGCTATTCTTTCAATAAAATCTGACTTAGCTGTCAATGCTTCTAAGCTTGCCATCTGACTTATGGAACATGGATTTGAAGTTGAGTGTGCCTGGATCATATTTATTTTCGTAACGATTTCTGCAGGACCAGCAAGATAGCCTATTCTCCAGCCGGTCATGGAAAAAGATTTAGATACCCCGTTTACTGTAAAAGTAAGGTTGTAAATCTCTTCATTAGTTGAAGCAATAGAAAAATGCTTCCTATTGTCGAATATAATTTTCTCATATATTTCATCGCTGATAACAAAAATATGATTTTCTACGCATATCTTTGCGATTTCTCTGATCTCATTTTCTTCATATACGGCACCGGTCGGATTCGACGGTGAGTTAAGGATCAGCAATTTAGTATTTTTATTAATCGATTCTTTTAAAACACTTGCTGTAACCTTAAAAGAATCCTTCATGCTGGTTTGAATAAACTTTGATTTTGCGCCGGCAAGCGTGACCATTTCCGGGTAGCTTACCCAATAAGGACTGGGGATTAGAACTTCCTGGTCTGTATCTATTACAGCCTGCAAAATATTATAAAGCGCGTGCTTTGCACCGCAGGTAATTACTATTTGGTTGGGTTGATAGATAAGATTATTATCTTTTTTGAACTTGTCGCAGATTGCCTCTTTAAGTTTGGGCATTCCGCTTGCGGGAGTGTATTTTGTAAAACCTTCTTGAATAGATTCAATCGCCCTTTTCTTTATAAAATCAGGCGTATCAAAATCAGGTTCTCCTGCGGCAAAATTAATTATACTTTTACCTTCAGCAGCTAATTTCTTTGCGCGGGAGTTGATGCTTAGTGTTAATGAAGGATTTATTCCTAAAACTCTTTTTGCAAATTGCATCTTTTTTAAAGGTTTTAGACGCCGCTATTCGGTATTATGTTTCTTCTTGTTAAATAGTTTCTTTATGCCACCTAAGAATTTCTTATCCTGTTTGGATTCTTGTTTGGTTTTTTTAGTCTCTTGCTTATTTTTTGATTCTTTAACCGGCTTCTGTTGCTCAATATGCTTATCTTCCTGCGTCTTTTTCGTTTCTTTTATAGGTTCATCTTTTTTTGCCGGTTTTTCTTTTTGGATCTTAACTGCTTTTTCTACTCTTTTAGTAAGTTCAAAAATAACCGTTTTTGCGCAATCACCGCGTCTTGTGCCTATATTTATTATCCTGGTGTAACCACCTTGAATATCTTTAAACCGAGGACCGATTTCTTTAAATAATCTTTGGACTAACTTATGGTCGCAAAGAATTTTATAAGCCCTTCTTTTGGCAGTTAATTCATCTTTTTTCGCCAGGTTAATTAGCCTTTCAGCCAATCCTTGAGCTGCCTTTGCCTTAGCTTTAGTAGTGGTTATCCTTTCACGGATAACCAAAGCCCTTACTAAAGAATTTACGGTGGCAACCCTCCAGGATGTAAACCTGCTTATTCTGTTGCGTGATAGTTTATGTCTCATGATCTTATTTCATTTGCTTTAGTTTTTTCTTGTCAATCTGCATGCCCAAGTGAAGATTTAAACTGACAATAAGCTGTTTAATTTCAGTCAGAGATTTCTTTCCAAAATTCCTAAAGTTCAACAACTCTTCTTCAGTTTTACTTACCAAATCGGAAATCGTTTTAATCTTTGCTTCTCTTAAACAGTTGGCGCTTCTTACAGAAAGCTCTAGCTCCGAAACAGGAAGTCTAAGCTTTTCATAAATTGCGATTTCCGCAGGTGACATACTATCTTCTTCTTCCTCTTCTTCTTCTGGAAGCTGTCCGAAATTCACAAAAACATCCAAGTGTCTTTGTAATATATTGGAGGCATACAAAAGTGCATCTTTCGGCGTTAAACTGCCGTTTGTGAATATCTCCAAAATCAATTTATCATAATCCGTACGCTGTCCAACGCGTGTATTTTCAGCTGAATAGTTAACTTTTACTATCGGGCTGAACAAGGAATCTAAAGCAATTGTACCAACGGTAAAGTTTTCCTTTTTGTTCGCTTCAGCTGGAACATAACCTCGTCCTTTGGCAATAAAAATCTCCATATTGAATTTGGAGTCTTTTGTCAACGTAGCTATATGTAAATCTTTATTGATTACTTCCACGGTATCATCACAGATGATATCTTTTGCTTTTATTTCGCCTTCCTTTGTCTTTTTAATATAGATTGACTTCACTGCCTTTGAATGACATCTAACAATGAGTTTTTTTACATTCAGACAAATTTCCGTAACATCCTCCAGAACATTAGGAATAGTTGAGAACTCATGGGATACGCCATCAATTTTTATCCCAATAGGCGCTGCTCCTTCAATTGATGAAAGAATTACCCTTCTTAACGAATTGCCTAATGTAATGCCAAATCCTCTTTCAAAAGGTTCAGCAATGAATTTGCCGTATGTTTGCGTCAAACTTGCTTCATCGCATTCTAATCTTTTCGGCATTTGAAAATCACGCCATTTAATCCCCATTTTTCCTCCTGATTATTTTGAATACAACTCTACGATTAACTGTTCGTTTATCGGTATAGATACATCTTCTCTCGTTGGCAATCTTACAACCTTTAAATTATGCACACCTTCCTCAACCTTGATCCAAGAAGGTTTTTCAAAGGTCTTGGTAAATTCCCTGTTGTCTGTAACAACTTTTTTTATTTTATCTTTATTGCAAACAGAGATTTCGTCGCCAGTTTTTACTAAATATGATGGGATATTTACTTTCTTGGAATTGACAAGAATATGATTGTGTCTTACAATCTGTCTGGCATTTTTTCTTGACTGTGCAAAACCAGCCCTAAAAACTACATTATCCAGGCGTCTTTCCAATATCTGCAAAAGAATCTCGCCAGTAATACCTTTTTTCTTTGCCGCAACACTAAAATATCCCCTGAACTGACTCTCTAAAACACCGTACATTCTTTTCACTTTTTGTTTTTCCCTAAGCTGCATTCCATAGTTGGAAAGTTTAGTTCTTCTTGCTCCGTGCTGACCAGGAGCAGTTTCTCTTTTTGCCAATGCACATTTTTCAGTTGTACATCTGGTACCTTTTAAGAAAAGTTTTGTACCTTCCCTTCTGCAAAGCCTACAAGCTGCACCTATATATCTTGCCATATCTTAAACCCTTCTTTTCTTCTTTGGTCTACACCCATTATGAGGAATAGGTGTGATATCTTTTATCATTGTGACAGCAATTCCATTTGCCTGAATTGCCCTTATTGCCGATTCCCTGCCGGAACCCGGTCCTTTTACGTATATCTCGACCTCTTTTAAACCGTACTCTTTTGCCTTTTTGGCTGCGTTACTGGCTGCGACCTGAGCTGCAAAAGGGGTGGATTTCTTACCGCCACTAAAACCTACCATTCCCGGTGTTGCATATGAAAGAGTATTACCTTGTTTATCGCTGATAGTAATTATGGTATTGTTAAAAGTCGCTTGTATATGAACAACACCATTAGGTACATTTAAATGCTTTTTCTTCTTTTTTGATTTAACCTTCTTAACCATAGAATTCCTTTTTTATTTTTCTTTTTTGAAAATATTGGTTGTAGATCTTCTCTTTCCTTTACGAGTCCTGGCATTTGTTTTTGTTCTCTGCCCCCTTACCGGTAAGCCTCTTTTATGACGATAACCTCTATAAGCGCCGATATCCATAAGCCTTTTAACATTTGCAGAAATCTGACGCCTTAAATCACCCTCAACACTGAATTTCTTTTGTAAAACATGCGTGATCTTTGAAACTTCTTCCTCGCTTAGATCTTTTGCCCGCTTATCAACAGGAATACCCGCATCTTCTAAAACCTTTTTAGATAAATGCGGTCCTATACCGTAGAGATAGGTTAAAGATACATCAATTCTTTTTTCCTTTGGTAAGTCAACACCTAAAATTCTTGGCATAATAATACCTTCCTTTTATCCTTGACGCTGTTTATGTTTTGGATTGGTACAGATTACCCTTAAAACACCGTGTCTGCGGATAATTTTACAATTGTCACAAATTTTCTTTACAGATGATTTTACTTTCATTTTATTTTATCCTGTATGTAATTCTTCCGCGCGTCAAATCGTATGGAGAAAGCTGCACCTTGACTTTATCGCCGGGAAGTATCCTAATAAAATGCATCCTTATCTTTCCGGAAACATGCGCTAACACCTTATGTCCATTGTCTAACTCTATCCTGAACATCCCATTGGCCAGCGCTTCTTTTACAACTCCTTCAACCTCTATAAGTTCTTCTTTCATTAAAAATTAGTTAGTATTTCTGGTTTGTCTTCGGTAACGGCAACTGTATTTTCAAAATGTGCTGAGATTTCACCATCTGCCGTTACTGCCGTCCATTTATTACCCAGTATCTTAGTCTGCCATGTACCTGCATTTACCATCGGTTCTATAGCCAATACCATTCCTTTTTTCAGAACCGCTCCCAAACCTTTTTTCCCGAAATTGGGAATTTCCGGTTGCTCGTGAAGGCTTCTACCAATTCCATGACCAACATATTCCCTGACAACGGAAAAACCGTTACTTTCTACAAAATCTTGTATGGCATAGGAGATATCCTGTAAATTATTACCTTCTCTTGCCTGAGCTGTTCCTATTTCTAAAGCTTGCTTAGTAACATCTATAATCTTGGCTTTTTTGCTGTCTATCTTACCAATGGCAATGGTTCTGGCCATATCGGCAAAAAAACCATTTTTCTCAATTCCGATATCTAAACTAACAATATCCCCTTCTTTAATGGCCTTTTCTGAAGGAATTCCATGAACTATTTCTTCGTTTACGGAAATACAACTACAGGCAGGATATCCATGATACCCTTTAAACGCAGCCCTAACATTTTGCTCAAAGATCAAGTTTGCTACTTCTTTTTCAATATCCAAAGTTGTCATTCCCGGCTTAATTCTTCCGGTTACAGCTTGAAATATCTCAGCTAATATTCTACAAGCTTCACGCTGAAGTTGCAGCTCTGGAGGTGTTTTTATTATAATCATTAACCAAATCTAAAATTTCTTTATAAACAATATCTGCATCGTGATTAGCATCGAGACTTATAAATTTCTTATTTTCCTGGTAAAACTTCATTAAAGCAGCATTTTCTTTTGTATAAACATCCAATCTCTTTTTAATCGTCTCTTCTTTATCGTCCGCTCTTTGATAAAGCTCTCCTTGACAATGATCACAAACGCCCTCGATTTTAGCAGGCATATTCTTTATATGGAATATCGCCCCGCATTTTTTACAGACCCTTCTCCCGCAAAGACGCTGAATAACCACATCTTCAGTTGTTTCAAGATTAATTACTGTATCAACGCTCTTATTATTTTCGTTTAAGATTTTGTCAAGGCTTTTGGCCTGATTGATATTTCTCGGGAATCCATCGAAAATAATTCCTCTTTCAGCATCCTTTTGTTTAATTCGCTGATCGATCAACCCTATTACCAGCTCATCCGGAACAAGTTGACCCTTCTGCATATATTCTCTGGCTTTTTTACCAAGATCGGTTTCATTTTTAACAGCTTCTCTTAACATATCGCCAGTTGAAATATGCGCGAAAGAAAGCTCCTTGCTCAACTTAACTGACTGAGTGCCTTTACCAGAACCAGGAGCGCCAAGAATAATTAAGTTCATCTTCTTCCTTTAATTTGTCCGGTTTTCATAAAGCCCTCATAATGATGCATTAATAATTGTGACTCTATCTGCTTTAATGTATCAAGCATAACACCAACAACAATCAATATCGTGGTTCCGCCTAAAAATGAAGCTATGGAATACGGCACCTTAAGCCACCTAATTACAAAATCAGGAAATATCGCTACAAAAACTATACTTAAAGCACCTACCAGAGTAATTCTATTTAAAACAAAAATCAAAAAATCAGCCGTGGGTTTGCCCGGCCTTATACCAGGAATAAATCCGCCGTATTTTTTCATATTCTCTGCTATTTCAACAGGGTTAAACACAATTGCTGTATAGAAATAACAGAAAAACACAATCAAGCCGGCATAAAGAATATTGTAAACAATATTTCCTCTGGTTAAAAAGCTAGTTAGCTTTTGGAAGCCTGCGTTAGGCATAAATGTCGCCAGAGTTGCCGGAAAAAGTATTATTGATTGAGCAAAAATAATTGAAATAACTCCGGCAGTATCTACTTTAATCGGCAGATAAGTGCTTTGCCCGCCGTAAAGCTTCCTTCCCACTATGCGCCTTGCATACTGAACAGGAATTTTGCGCTGTCCCTGTGTAATCATTACCACAAACGCAATTAACGCAAACATGATCGAGAAAATCACAACAATTACAAATGGTGAAAGTGATCTTTTTTCAGGTGAAAACGGGGAGGCTAACACAAATAACTGATAGATTGCCGTGGGCAGCCTAGATATAATTCCTACAGCGATTATTAATGATATTCCGTTGCCGATCCCCCGCTCCTGAATCTGTTCGCCCAACCACATAATAAACATTGTTCCTGTGGTAAGAGTCAAAACAGTCAACAACCTAAATCCCCATCCTGGGTTTGGCACAATTTGCAATCCTTGAAATCTTGCCGGATTCTCAAGCCACATAGAGATGAAAAACGCCTGTACAAGACATAGAAACAATGTTCCGATTCTTGTGTACTGGTTTATCTTTTCATGGCCAGCACGACCTTCCTTGGCCAACTTTTCCAAACTCGGTATAACAGCTGTTAACAGCTGCATAATTATACTAGCTGAAATATAAGGCATGATACCAAGTGCAAATATGGTCATTTGCTCTAACGCACCTCCGGAAAACATATTTATGATTCCAAATATGCTTGCACCTTGTGCCTGCGTCATGCGCCTAAAAAACTCTGAAAGAGCAGCCCCGTCAATACCAGGGGTGGGTATATAACAACCCATTCTATAGATTATCAATAAGCCAAGGGTAATAAGAATCTTTTTCTTAAGATCCTCAATTTTAAAACTATTTATTAGCGCCTTCAGCATTATTTTTTGACTTTATTGGAATTAATTCAGCAACGCCTCCTACAGATTTAATTTTTTCAATAGCGCCTTTGGAAAAAGCATGTGCTTTTATTGTCAAGGCGTGTTTTAAATTTCCTTTAGACAAAATCTTTAGAGGCCTATTTTTTCCTATCATGCCTTTTTCGTACAACAAAGCGGCATCTACCACAGATCCTGTTTTAAAACCACTGATCTTTTCAAGATTGACAATCTGGTAATTAACTTTATTCCTTGCTGCAAAACCTCTTTTAGGGATCCTTTTAATCAATGGGTTTTGTCCACCTTCAAACGCTGAATAAAAATGACGTCCTGCACGAGAGGTCTGTCCTTTGTGGCCTTTAGTTGAAGTCTTTCCGTGTCCCGAGCCAGAACCTCTTCCTAAAAGTTTTTTTCTTTTATTTGCTCCCTCAGGGGCTTTTAGTTGACTTAAATTCATTTTTCAATTAGGTTTTGGAATCCATCGATAGTTGCCTTAATAACATTAACGGGATTCTTCGATTTTAAACATTTAGTTAATATATTGTGTATACCTACGGCATCACACACAGCCCTGACAGAACCAGAAGCAATAACTCCTGTACCATCGGAAGCCGGCTTTAATAAAACTTTTGCTCCGCCGAATTCACCAATCACTTCATGAGGAATGGTTGTACCATTAAGTCTCACCTTAATCATGTTCTTTTTTGCCTGGGAAAGACTTTTTCTAATTGCTGTAGCTACTTCATTTGCTTTTCCCAATGCATACCCAACATTACCTTTTTTATCGCCTATTACCACCAAGGCGCTAAAGGACATCTTCTTTCCACCTTTAGTAACTTTAGTTACACGGTTTATCTTAATTATCTTCTCAAAAATAGCTGATTGATCTTGTTCTCTTCTTTTATTTTCCATAATTAAAATTCTAACCCGTTGTTTCTAGCTGATTCAGCAAAGGCCTTAATTCTCCCATGAAAAAGATGGCCTGCACGATCAAAGCTAATCTTTGTTATCCCTTTGTCTTTAACTTTCTTCGCAAAACATTCACCTAAAACTTGGGCAGCCTGAATATTACCACACTGCTTAAATTTACTTTTTATCGACTTATCCAAAGTTGACATACCAACAATAATCTCTCCTTTTGAATCATCAATCAATTGAACACTCATATTTTTGAGGCTTCTAAAAATACACAATCTAGGCCTGGGAGAAGTCGAGATAAGCCTATTTCTGATTTTCTTATGTCTTATTTTTCTTTTTACAGCTTTTTTATTTCTCATGATTATTTACCACCTGTAGCTGTTGCTGCTTTTCCTAATTTTTTACGAACCACTTCACCAACGTACCTGATACCTTTGCCTTTATAGGGCTCTGGAGGATAAACTGAGCGGATATCGGCAGCAATTTGACCAACTTTAGCTTTATCAATACCGCTTACAGTAATAATATTACGCTGAACTTCTATTTTTATATCCTGAGGCGAATCAATTCTTACCGGATGACTGAAACCTAGCTGCATAACTATAGTTTTTCCTTCCATTTGAGCACGAAAACCAACACCCTGTATCTCAAGTTGTTTTGAATAACCCTTACTTACACCTTCTATCATATTGGCAATAAGGCTTCTTACCAAACCGTGTAAAGACCTATATTTTTTTATGTCGCTTATGCGGGTAACGATTATTTTATTATCTTTAGATTCCACCTTAATCCCCTCGGGAATATCAAACGAAAGCTTTCCTTTTGGACCTTGGATTTCCAGGGAAATATCTTTTATGTTTACCTTTAAATCTTTTGTAACATCGATTGGTTTTTTTCCGATTCGTGACATATCAACCTACCAGACTTGACAAATTATTTCACCGCCAACATTAGATTCTCTTGCCTGATCTTCTGTCATAACACCTTTTGAAGTAGAAAGTATACAGATACCATAACCGTGTAAGAATCTTCTGATAGCGTCTCTTTTAATATATTTTCTTAGACCCAATTTAGAAACTCTTTTTGCGCCTTTTATCGCACCTTTTCCATTTTCTTTGTATTTTAAATAGACGCGAAAAAGACCTTGTTTCTTATCATCAATAAATTTAAAGTTGCTTATATAACTTTCTTTCATCAAAATCTCTAAAATCGCTTTTATTAATTTTGAAGCCAACACATCTACCGATTCTGCTTTTATCTTCTCGGCATTTAAAACTCTTACTAATAAGTCCGATACTAAATCATTAACTGACATTTTCTCTCCTACCAGCTGGCTTTTTTTACTCCCGGGATCATCCCTTCCCAGGCAAGCTCTCTAAAACACATACGGCATAACTGAAATTTACTCAAATACCCCCCGGATCGTCCGCATATTCTACAGCGATTCATTTTTCTCGTTGAGAATTTAGGTTCTCTTTTCCATCTGTTAATCTGTGATTTTTTTGCCATCTATTACTCCTTAAAAGGCATTCCGAAACTTCTTAACAATTCTTTATTTAAATCTTTACTGCGTGAAGAAAACACAATAACTACATCCATTCCCTGCACTCGTGTTACCTTGTCAGGGTCTACTTCGGGAAAAATCGACTGTTCGGTAATACCAAAACTGTAGTTGCCATGATGATCAAATGAATTTCCAGGTATACCGCGAAAATCTCTGATTCTCGGTAACGCTACGCTTATAAGCCTATCGAGAAACTCATACATATTTGCTCCCCTTAAGGTAACCTTACAACCAACTGGCAAACCCTTTCTAATCTTAAAATTTGATATTGCAGTTTTAGCTTTTGTCAGCATTGGTTTCTGACCCGTTATAAGCGCAAGCTCTTTCATGGATTGTTCTAAAAGCTTAAAATCAGCCACAGCTTCACCGACACCCATGTTAATTACAATCTTTTCAATTTTAGGAACTTGAAAATTATTCTTCAAAGAAAACTTTTCTTTAAATTCAGGTATAACCTTGGTCTGATAATATTCTAAAATTCTCGGTTTCATTTTAAATAACTTCCTTACATTTTTTGCAAAATCTTACTTTTTCTTTGTTTTCAAGCACCTTAAAACCGACTTTTACTGGTTTATTACATTTTTTACACTGCACCATGAGCTTGGCAATTGCCACAGGCCGTTCAACGCTGACAATACCTGACTGCTGTTCCTGTGAACGCTTTCTCATGTGTTTTTTAACTAAATTAACTCTTTCTATAATCGCTTTTTGGGACTCTCTAAAAACCTTTATAACCTTGCCGGTTTTACCCTTATCTTTTCCGGAAACTACGTAAACTATATCGTTTTTCTTTATTTTCTGCATCTTATATTACCTCAGGTGCCAATGATATGATTTTCATAAAATTTTTAGTTCTTAATTCTCTTGCCACAGGCCCAAATACACGCGTACCCCTGGGGTTTTTCTGTGTATCAATAATCACCACAGCGTTACTATCAAACTGCACATAAGAACCGTCATCTCTTCTAATCTTGTTTCTGGTGCGCACAACTACTGCGTCAGCCTTTTCACCCTTTTTTACAGCAGCATTAGGATTAGATTCCTTAATATTTACCTTAATAATATCTCCTATCTCTGCCTTAGGCTTACCCTTGGCTCCTAATACGCTAATACACGATGCCTTACGTGCGCCGGTATTATCTGTAACGTTTAGAATACTACGAAGTTGAATCATTTTTCTTAATTATTTCCCTTAATCTGAAACGTTTATCTTTAGACAAGGGTCGGCATTCCTCTATTAAAACTAAGTCGCCGATATTTGCAATATTTTTCTCATCATGAACTTTAAACTTATTAAAACGCTTTATGATTTTTTTATACTTAGGATGCTGTGCGCTTTCTTCAACCTGCACAACAATGGTTTTATGCATCTTATTACTGGTTACTTTACCTGACCTTACTTTACGATTGGTTTTTTTCACTTATTTTTGCCTTCTTTTTTTAATTCATTTAAAACTGTCTTTATGCGAGCAATATCTCTTTTTACGATAAAAAACCTATGCGGCTTATCAACCTGATTAATTTTTCTCTGATTGTTAAGTTGATAAAGCTCTTTATTCAGATCGATTAACTTATTATTCAATTCACCAACTGAAAAGTTTCTAATGTCTTTTATCTTCATTTTTTATATTACGTGTTCTCTGGTTACAAATTTTGTCCTTAAGGGAAGCTTATAAGCTGCCATCCTTAAAACACCTCTTGCATAACTTTCGGGAATTCCGCTTATTTCAAACAATACTTTACCTCTGGGGACATTACATATCCATTGAAAAATATCACCCTTGCCTTTTCCCATACGGGTTTCCTGGGGTTTTTTGGTGGTGCTCTTATTAGGATACACTCTTATCCATAGTTTGCCTCCCTGACGCAGCTGTCTTACTAAAACAACCCTACAGGACTCAAGTTGAGCATTGGTAACCGAACCATTATTTAATGCCTTAAGCCCGAATTCGCCAAAAACAAGAGTATTGCCTTTTGTTGCTATCCCTCGTCTTTTCCCACGATGGTATTTTCTAAATTTTACTCTTTTTGGTATAAAAGCCATTTATTCCTCAACTGGTTGTTGTTTGCTTTGCGGTTTTTTCTTTTGTTTTATTACCAAACCTTTATAAACCCAAACCTTTATGCCGATAATCCCGTATGTCGTATGGGCCTGGCTTGCAGCATAATCAATATCTGCCCTTAACGTAGCCAAAGGAACCTTACCTTTTTTAAAAGTCTCCCGACGTTTCATTTCAGCGCCGCCAAGTCTTCCGGCAATAGTAATCCTAATTCCACCCGCACCGTTCATAAGTGCGTTATCTATAGCTCTTTTTATCGCCCTTTTATAGGCAACTCTTTTTTCAATCTGAAAAACAATATTATCTGCAATCAACTGTGCATCCGTATTTGGCTGTTTAACTTCTTCAATGTCGATTAATAATTCCTGGCTTGTCACTTTTGCCAATTCGTCCCTTAATTTCTCTATTTCCGAACCTTGTCTACCAATGATAATACCCGGACGAGCAGTAACAATCTTTATTTTTAGCTTATCCGTAAGACGACTAATAATCACTTTTGAAATCGCGGCAAATCTGTACTTATTACGAATTACTTTTCTGATCTTATAATCTTCTTCCAGGTAATCTGCAAAATTAGCCTTTGAGGCAATCCAATAGCTTTTCCAATCTTTGATAAAACCAATTCTTTGAATTAAAGGATGTACTTTTTGTCCCATTATTTAGCTGCCTTTTTGTTTTTAACTTTTTTTCTTACTACGGTCTTCTTCTTAGATTTTTCTTCTTTTACTATAGTATTATTTGCTAATGTTTCAGGTAATAAATCAAGTTCAATCTCTAAATGCGTTGTTCGCTTCAATACAGGAACTGCCCTACCAAAAGATGCAGCACGAAATCTTTTCCAAGAAGGACCACTATTAGCAATACATTTAGAAACATAGAGCTGTTTTAAATCAAAGCCTTTTGTTTTTGCATTGTTTATTGCGGAATTTAAAACCTTCTTCACTAAAAACGAGGCCTTCTTATTTAAATTGTTCAAAACAGAAATTGCAGCATATGTATTTTTACCTTTTATTAAATCAAGAATCTGCTTCATTTTCTTTGGTGAAATCCTTAAATATTTTGTTTTTGCTTTTGCAATCATTGTCTTATTATGTTAAATCTGCTGATTTCTTGGCCTTTACGCCGCCGTGTTTTCTAAAAGTCCGAGAAGGCGCAAATTCCCCTAATTTATGCCCAACCATATTTTCCGTAATGAATACTGGGATATGCTTTTTGCCATCATGTACGGCAAAGGTCAACCCAACAAATTCCGGAGCTATAACCGAACGCCTTGACCATGTTCTTATCGGCGTTCTTGTGCCGCTTTTTTTAACTTTGTCTACTTTTTTAAGTAGTTTCTCATCAATAAATGGACCTTTTTTAAGTGATCTTGCCATTATTTCCTTCTTTTCGCTATATATTTATCAGAATATCTGTTTGGTTTTCTCGTCTTGTAGCCTTTTGTCGGTTTTCCCCAAGGAGTTGTTGGGTGAGGATTGCCTTGGCCTGCTTTTCCTTCACCACCACCGTGCGGATGATCAACTGGGTTCATCGCAACGCCACGGACATTTGATTTTCTACCCAACCAAGCAGATCTACCGGCTTTGCCTAGTTTTATCTCTTTCCAGTCAGCGTTACTAACCTGACCGATTGTCGCACAACAAGCTATATTAATCAATCTTACTTCTCCCGAAGGAAGCTTAACATGTGCGAAATTTCCCTCTTTGGCCGTAATCTGAGCACTGGAACCCGCGCTCCTTACAATTTTACCGCCTTTGCCAACTTCCAGTTCAATATTGTGTATCATGGTCCCTAAAGGAACATTTCTTAAACACATGCAATTACCAATTTTTATCTCTACGTTATCGCCGCGGGTACTTACCACCTCTTGGCCAACCTTTAACTCTACTGGTGCAATAATATAATTTTTAACCTTGTCTTGATATTCAATCAATGCAATTCTTGCTCTTCTATTAGGATCATACTCTAAAGCGATTACTTTAGCTGATTCGTCTAATCTATTACGTTTAAAATCTACCTCTCTATAAAGCCTTTTATGTCCACCGCCGCGAAAACGTACTGTAATTCTGCCGGTATTATTCCTGCCGCCTTTTTTCTTAATCGGAGACACAAGGGACTTTTCCGGTCTTTTTCTTGTAAGATTCGAGAAATCTGACGTAATAACGTATCTTCTTCCCGCTGATGTCGGTTTATGTTTTTTAACTGCCATAATTTTAAGTTACCTCTATTTTATTTCCTTTTTTAAGCGTAACAACAGCCTTTTTCGTATCTGAAGTCCTGCCATATGCATGCCTAACACGCTTAAGTTTACCATGTGAAATCAATGTATTAACATCTTTGACTTTAACTTTGTATATAGTCTCTACGGCTTTCTTAATCTCTGTTTTATTTGCGGTTTTATCAACTAAAAAATGGTATTTATCGTACGGCAATAAGCTTGTACCTTTTTCAGTTCTTAGTAGTGCTCTTAAAATTAAATAAGGAGTTTTCATTTCTTTAATCTCTTGACTAATGAATCCAATGCTTTTTTTGTAATCAAAACAATCTTGCTAGCCAAAACATCGTAAGCATTCAATTCATCTGCAACTTTTAATTTTAATCTATCGATATTACGGCCTGCCAAAAATAATTCTTTATCAAAAACATCATTTACCAACAAACACTTATTTTTTATTTTAAGCTTTGTTATTATGGAAGCTAATTCTTTGGTTTTTGCCTTAGAAAGCTTCACTTCGTCTAAAACAATTATTTCTTCATTGTTGAACTTATCGTTTAACACAGATATTAAAGCCTTATGTTTAATTTTTTTAGGAAGCGTGTAAGAAAAATCTTTTGGTATGGGACCGAAGGTAACACCGCCATGTCTCCAGATAGGAGATCTAGTTGAACCGTGTCTTGCCCTGCCTGTACCTTTTTGTCTCCATGGTTTGGCACCGCCTCCGGAAACTTGCGCTCTGTCTTTTACGCTAGCAGAACCTAAGCGCATATTTGCCTGGTACATGACTACGGCCTGATAAACACAAGGTTCGTTTACCTTACCGTCAAAAAGCTTCTCATCGAGCTGTATAGACTCAATTTTCTTACCTTGTATGTTTAAAACGTTGCACTGTGTCATTTCTTTTTGATAATTTTATTTACGATTACAACAGAATTATTTACACCCGGCACTGCACCTTTTAAAACCAAAATACCGTCTTCGGTATCAATTTTTACTATTTTAAGGTTTTTGACAGTTGATTTCACATTGCCCATCTGTCCTGGCATATGATGACCCTTTACAACTCTGCTGGGAGTCGCTGAAGCGCCGATTGAACCTGGACGTCTATGAGACATTGAACCGTGTGTCTTTGGTCCACCTTTCCAATTCCAACGCTTAACACCGCCCTGAAAACCTTTTCCTTTTGAAATCCCAGTAACCTTTACAATATCACCGTCTTTAAATATATCCACATTTAAGACATCGCCTGCTTTAAATTCCTGATCGTGATCGTTAAAATCTATTTCTTTTACGTATTTTTTTGGCGTAATTTTTAACTTTTTATAAAATCCCAACTGGGGCTTTCTTGTTTTTTTCTCCGCAAGTTCTCCATAACCAAGCTGAACTTTCTTATTATTGCTGGACAAAACAACACAAGGACCAAGCTCCAATACTGTAACAGGGATAGCCTTTCCCTGCTCATTATAAATACGCGTCATTCCTAATTTTTTTCCAATTAAGCCAGACATAATTTTACATTCTTATTTCAATATGAACACCCGCAGGAAGGTTTAATTTCCTTAAAGCATCGATGGTTTTTGCAGTAGGATCTACCAATTCAACCAGACGTTTATGGGTAACTATTGTAAATTGTTCTCTCGACTTCTTGTCAATAACAGGAGACCTTAAAACAGTATACATCTCTTTCTTTGAAGGTAAAGGCAAAGGTCCAGAAACTTTAGTACCGAATCTTTTTGCAGTATCCACGATTTCTTCAACAGACTGATCTAAAAGTCTGTGGTCATATGCCTTTAATTTAATTTTAATTCTTTGCTTGGTTGTAACCATTGCTTTTTTTGTTTTCTCCTGTTAACCCTAAAACATGCCGCCAATCAACAGACGGCATGTTTTAAGATATCTATTTTATTCTATAATCTCTGAAACAACACCTGCTCCAACAGTATGGCCGCCTTCGCGGATAGCAAAACGAAGCTCTTTTTCCATAGCTATAGGAACAATCAATTCAGCTTCAATGTCAATATTGTCACCAGGCATAACCATTTCCACTCCTTGGGGGAGTTTCAATGTCCCGGTAACGTCAGTTGTTCTAAAATAAAACTGAGGCCTGTAGCCAGCGAAAAACGGCGTATGTCTTCCGCCTTCTTCTTTGGTTAAAACGTATATTCTGGCCTTAAACTTTGTATGCGGAGTTATTGAACCAGTTGCTGCCAAAACCATACCGCGTTCTAAGTTATCCTTATCCATGCCTCTTAAAAGCATACCTAAGTTATCGCCAGCTTGACCTTCATCAAGTTCTTTTCTGAACATTTCAACACCAGTAACAACACTCTTTTGAACCTCTGGTCTTAGACCAACGATATCGATATTTTCGCCTACTTTAACCTTACCTCGTTCTACCCTTCCAGTTCCTACTGTACCACGTCCGGAAATAGTAAAAACATCTTCAATACCCATCAAAAACGGCTTGTCCAATTCTCGTTTTGGATCAGGTATAAATTCATCCACGGATTTCATAAGCTCTAAGATGGATTTTACATCAGCGTTCTCAGGATCACCAGCAGCTTCCATGGCTTTTAATGCAGAACCTTTGATAATCGGGGTTTTATCTCCAGGAAAATTGTACTTTGTCAATAATTCCCTGACTTCCATTTCAACAAGGTCAATAAGCTCTTTATCATCAACCATATCGCATTTATTCAAATAAACAACCATTGCCGGAACGTTAACCTGACGAGCCAATAAAATATGCTCTCTAGTTTGAGGCATCGGACCATCAGCAGCGGAAACAACAAGAATAGCACCGTCCATCTGGGCAGCACCGGTAATCATATTTTTGATATAGTCGGCGTGACCGGGACAGTCAATATGCGCATAGTGTCTTTTTTCAGTCTGATACTCTACGTGAGAAATATTAATCGTAACGCCGCGTTCTCTTTCTTCCGGAGCGTTATCAATAGAATCATACGTGCGAGTTTCAGCAAAACCCATTTTTGCCAAAGTCATTGTTATTGCAGCTGTCAAAGTTGTCTTACCGTGATCTACGTGTCCTATTGTACCAATATTAAGATGAGGCTTTGATCTTACAAACTTTTCTTTAGCCATTTTTAATACCTCCTATTTAAAATTAAATCAATCATAAGTTTACTATCTTTTCCTTTTTATGTGAAGGCACCTCAGAGTAATATGAGGGCTCCATTGTATAAGAACCGCGCCCTTGAGTCATTGAGCGTAATATTGTAGCATAATTAAAGATTTCTGCAAGAGGAATATATCCTCTTATTGCTTTCACGTTTACACGCTGACTCATTGAGACAATTTTAGCACGCCTGGCTGATAAATCTCCGACGACAAAACTAACATATTCTTCAGGGACCACTACTTCAATATCCATTATCGGTTCTAATAAAATTGGGCTGGCTTTTTTTAATCCGTCGTTTAATGCAATTGCTGCAGCCATCTTAAATGCAACATCACTTGAATCAACTTCATGATAAGAACCATCCACTAATGTAACAATTATATCCGTTAAAGGGAATCCCATAATCGGCCCACTTCTTGATGCATCAATAATTCCTTCTTTTACTGATGAAATAAATTCTTTGGGAATTGCACCTTGTTTAATTCTGTCAACAAATTCTATTCCTTTCCCCGGAGAATCCTGCGGTTCAATCTGTATCACAACATGACCATACTGACCATGTCCGCCAGACTGCTGAATAAATTTTCCTGTTGAAGAAACTTTCTTTGTTATGGTTTCTTTATAGGCAACATGCGGCTGTCCAACATGGGTTGAAACTCCAAATTCTTTTTTAAGCCTGTCTACGATAATATCAAGATGCAACTGACCCATTCCGTGGATCAAAGTCTGACCTGTTTCTTCATTGTAAGTTACTTTAAAACTTGGATCTTCTTCTTTTATCTTTTTTAATGCCAGGGCGATTTTCTCTTCGTCGGCTTTTACTTTAGGCTCAATTGACTGCGCGATTACCGGTTCTGGAAATCTCATCTCTTCTAAAACTATCTGATGCTTTTCATCGCAAAGGGTATCCCCGGTATTAGTATCTTTTAATCCTACAATAGCAGCGATATCGCCGGCATAAAGCTCATTAATCTCTTCTTGTCTGTTGGAATGCATCTGCACGATCTTGATCACTCTTTCCTTTTCTCTAAGATTAGCATTATACACATAAGAACCTTTGGAAAGCCTTCCAGAATAAACCCTTACATAATTGAGCCTGCCAATAAAAGTATCTGTTGCGATTTTAAAACATAATGCACAAAAAGGCGCCTTCTCAGAAGTGCTTCTTTCTTCGTACTCGCCTGATTTTGGCTCTTTTCCTTTTATTGCCGGAATATCCTCAGGAGAAGGAAGATAATCGCAAATCGCATCAAGCAAAGACTGCACTCCCACGTTTTTCAAGCTTGAGCCGCACAAAACCGGAACAAAATCATTACTCAATGTTGCTTTTCTGATTGTGGCAATTATATCCTTTGCCTCAATAGCGCGATCGTGGACAAAATCATCCATAATCTTATCGTTGAACTCAGAAATCGCTTCTATGAGGTCAGCTCTACGTTTTTTAGCCTCTTCGATTAATGCTTCAGGGATTTCTTCAATATAAATATTATTTTTTTCTTCACTTAAAGCAACATATTTAACTAACTTCATATTAATCAAATCGATTATGTTGCTGAAATTGCTGTAATCGCCAACAGGAAGCTGCACAGAAGCAATTTTCTTACCGAATCTTTTTTTCATTTGTTCAATAACTGCAAAAAAATCACTGCCAACACGGTCAAGTTTATTTACAAATGCGATTCTTGGAACTTTGTATCTGTCTGCCTGGCGCCATACGGTTTCAGACTGAGGCTCAACCCCCCCTACACCGCAAAAAACCACAACCGCACCGTCTAAAACCTTTAAAGATCTTTCTACTTCAACAGTAAAATCAACATGGCCAGGAGTATCGATCAAATTTATCTTACTGTCTCTCCAGAAATAGCTTGTTGCAGCAGATGTTATCGTAATGCCCCGTTCCTGCTCTTGCTGCATCCAATCCATTACTGCTGTGCCTTCATCAACTTCACCAAGCTTGTAGGTCTTGCCGGAATAAAATAAAAACCTTTCCGACGTTGTAGTCTTTCCGGCATCGATATGGGCAATAATGCCAATATTCCTAATTTTATCTAATGGAGTTTTTCTTCCCATAGTATCAATGATATTTTCTTTTGTATATAATAAACCGCTTGTTAAACGGTTAATATTACCATCTAAAATGCGCAAACGCCTTGTTTGCTTCTGCCATTTTGTGAGTATCATCTCGCTTCTTTATTGCTGGGCCTTCTGATTTATAAGCAAGCAGTATCTCTTCGGCAAGCTTTTCTCTCATTGCTTTACCTTTTTTAGCCTTGGCAAAATCCCTAATCCAACGCATAGCCAAAGAAATCCCGCGTTCATGTTTTACTTCTATCGGTACCTGATAAGTTGCCCCACCGACCCTCCGAGGTTTTACCTCAATTTGAGGCCTTGCGTTATCAAGCGCCTTATTAAAAATCTTTAATGCATCCTGCTCGTTAAGTTTTTTGGTAAGTATATCAAAAGCACCATAAACTATATTTTCTGCAATAGATTTCTTCCCTTGTTCCATGATTATATTTATGAATTTAGCAACTAACTTTGAATGGAACTTTGGGTCTGATAAAATCTCTCTCTTTTCTGCAGCTCTTCTACGCATAATAATCTCTTCCTTATTGTTTAGGTCTCTTTGCTCCGTATTTCGAACGGCTTCTTCTTCTTTGATTCACTCCAGATGTATCAAGTGAACCTCTTACAATATGATATCTTACGCCGGGTAAATCTTTTACACGGCCGCCACGCACCAGAACTATGGAATGTTCTTGTAGATTATGCCCTTCACCAGGTATATAACTAGTAACCTCAAAACCACTGGTCAAGCGAACCCTGGCGATCTTACGTAATGCAGAGTTAGGTTTTTTTGGTGTCATTGTCTTAACCTGTAAACACACACCGCGTCTTTGAGGACATGCCCTTAATGCGGGAGATTTACCTTTTTTCTTCTTCGATCTACGGCCATACTTAATTAACTGTGAAATTGTTGGCATTTACTATTCCTTTTTTGTTTCTTGAGTTTCGCTATTCTTTACGCTTTCAGCAACAGCTTTCTCAATATCTACCGTCCTGTGGTCCTTAAATCCAGTTCCGGCTGGAACCAAATGACCGACAATTACGTTTTCTTTAAGACCAAACAAGTTATCACGTTTTCCGGCACAAGCAGCCTCTGTTAAAACCCTTGTTGTTTCTTGGAAACTTGCTGCTGAAATAAAACTTTCCGTAGTTAATGATGCTTTGGTAATCCCTAAAAGTAACGGCACTGCTGTTGCCTGTTTACCGCCTTTTTTCTTTGCTTTGTCGTTTTCCTGTTTAAAAATCCACTTGTCCACTTGTTGTCCAATTAAGAAATCTGTATCCCCAGGTTCTTTTATCCTGACTTTCTTAAGCATCTGTTTGATAATAAGTTCGATGTGTTTATCGTTTATGCTTACGCCTTGCAAACGGTAAACTTCCTGAACTTCATTTACCAAGTACTCCTGTAATGCCTTATCACCACAGACCTTTAATATATCCTGCAAAACAACCGGTCCGTCAGTTAACTGCTGTCCGGCTATAACCTTATCTCCTTTATATACATTAGGGTGTTTTCCATGAGGAATAACATACTCTCTAATCATTCCTGTTGCTGAACGGACAATAATAAGTCTCTGTCCTTTTTTATTTTCACCAAATTCAACAAAACCGTCGATATCGCTAACGATTGCCGGATCCTTTGGTCGACGAGCTTCAAAAAGCTCTGCAACTCTAGGCAAGCCACCAGTGATATCCCTGGTTTTAACAACCATTCTGGGAATCTTAGCTATTAACTCACCCGCTTCTACTTTATCTTTATCTTTTACTAATATATGTGCTCCAATCGGCAAAGGATAAATCCCCAAAACCTCATGTCTTTCATCGGTAATGATAATTTGAGGATGAAACTCACTTTTATGTTCAACAAGAACCCTTTCCATGGTTCCGGTATTAGAATTTATCTCTTCACGCGTGGTCTGTCCTTGTTTTATATCCTCAAATTTTACAAATCCATTTACTTCGGTTAAAATTGGTGAAGTATAAGGATCCCATTTTACAAATATATCTCCTTTACTCAATGCGCCGCCGTCAGCAAATCTTAAAAAAGCACCCTGCGGGATTGGATAAAGTTCTAATTCTCTTCCATCTTTATCATTTATGCTAACAGAACCGTTTCTGTTTAAAACAACGAATTCTTTATTTCTTTCAACTGTACGCATATTGTGGTACTTGACAAACCCTTCATTTTTAGCTTTTAAGAACGACTGTTCGACGATCCTACTTGCCGTACCGCCGATATGGAATGTACGCATGGTCAACTGTGTTCCAGGCTCACCGATTGACTGGGCAGCAATAATGCCAACTGCTTCACCTATCTCAACCAATTTACCGGTTGCTAAATTCCTGCCGTAACATTTACGGCAAACACCCCTTGGAGACTCACAGGTCAAAACACTACGTATACGGATTTTTTCAATTCCAGCTCTTTCGATTAATTTTGCCATTTCTTCAGTAATAATCTGTCCGGCTGCAACAATCACCTGATCACTGACAATATCAACTACGTTATCTAAGGCCACTCGACCTACGATTCTATCTTCTAAACTTACGACGATTTCATCTCCTTCGATAATCGCGGCAACCGTAATTCCATTTATTGTTCCACAATCTTCCTCACAAACGATTATTTCCTGTGTAACATCAACAAGCCTTCTAGTTAAATATCCTGCATCTGCGGTTTTTAAAGCTGTATCAGCAAGACCCTTCCTTGCACCGTGAGTGGAAATAAAATATTCTAATACTGTAAGACCTTCTCTAAAGTTTGCCGTAATCGGATTCTCCATAATCTCACCAGAGGGTTTTGCCATCAAACCTCTCATGCCGGCAAGCTGTCTTACCTGCAAGCGGGACCCGCGCGCGCCTGAATTGGCCATCATGTAAATCGGATTAAACACATCCATTTCCCTAAACACCAGATCAGATATCTTATCTGTCGTTCTTGTCCAAATATCAATTATATTGTTATAGCGTTCCCTATCGGTAATAATACCTTTTTTATACTGATCTTCTACTTTAGAAACTTCTTTTTGCGCATCTTTTATAACATCGGGCTTCTGTTTAGGAATAGTGATATCGTCGATACCAATAGAAATACCACCCAATGTTGCGTACTCAAAACCGATCTCTTTCAAATCATCCAATAATTTTACAGTCTGTGCATGGCCAAATTGAGCATAAAATGCGGCAATAATCTGACGCATATTCTTTTTATTCAATTCTTCGTTTACAAAACCGAATTCGCTAGGTAAAATTTCATTAAAAATGATTCTACCGATGGTGGTGATAATTATCTGCGGTTCGTCTGTCTTTTGAAGTTTTTCCATATCGAAAAGATCGTTTACTTTTAGCTTTATTTTTGAATGCAGATGTATATATCCATCATTATAAGCTGCCATGGCCTCGTCTTTAAAACTAAAGGTAAAATCTTCTGATTTGCTAGCATCTTTTTCTTTGGTCAAATAAGCGCATCCTAAGATAATATCCTGAGACGGGCTAACAATCGGACGTCCGTCAGCTGGTGAAAATATATTATTTACCGACGACATCAATAATTTAGCTTCTGTCTGCGCCTCCAGAGACAACGGCACATGTACAGCCATCTGGTCACCGTCAAAGTCAGCATTAAACGCACTACAAACCAATGGATGGATCTTTATTGCCTTTCCTTCAATCAAAACAGGCTGAAAAGCCTGCATACTTAATCTATGCAGCGTAGGAGCCCTATTTAATAATACCGGATGGTCTCTTATGACTTCATCTAAAATATCCCAAACTTCGATCTTTGCTCTGGAAACCATGCGACGTGCACCTTTTTTGGTATGCACAAAACCTTTTTCTTTTAATTTCTTGATAATAAACGGCTCGAACAATTCCAGAGCCATTTGCTTAGGAAGACCGCATTCGCTTAATTTTAAACTCGGCCCTACGACAATAACCGAACGACCGGAATAATCAACGCGCTTACCAAGTAAATTTTGTCTAAAACGCCCTTGCTTTCCCTTAAGCATGCCTGAAAGGGATTTTAACGGACGGTTACTGCTTCCCACTACTGGACGGCCGTGCCTGCCATTATCTAAAAGCGCATCTACTGCTTCTTGAAGCATTCTTTTCTCATTACGAATAATGATATCAGGCGCACTTAAATCCATTAGCTTTTTAAGCCTATTGTTGCGGTTGATTACCCTTCGGTAAAGATCGTTTAAATCTGACGTAGCAAACCTGCCGCCTTCTAAAGGAACCAAAGGACGCAAATCAGGAGGCGTAACAGGTAGATAAGTCAAAACCATCCACTCAGCATTATTCCCGGACTTACGGAAATCCTCAATAATCTTAAGGTTCTTAATAAGCCTCATTGCTGAAGGACCCTCTTTATGTTTATCGATATCTCGTCTGATCTTTTTACATACTTTATCAAGATCGGTTTCTTTCAATAATTCCATTATAGCTTCTGCACCAATTTTAGCCTTAAATGCACCGGGATATTTACTAACGGCATCTTGATATTTATCTTCAGTCAAAAGCTCATTTTTCTTCAAAGGAGTTTCCATAGGGTCTACCACAATATACTCTTCGTAGTAAATAATTTTCTCTAAGTCTCTTAAGGATAGATCTAAAATAGCAGCCATACGGCTTGGAACTGCTTTAAAAAACCAAATATGAGTTACAGGCGTAGCTAACTCAATATGTCCCATTCTTTCGCGTCTGACAACAGAACGGTCAACTTTTACCCCACAGCGATCGCAAACAATACCTTTAAATTTAGGCCCTTTGTATTTACCGCAGTTGCACTCATAATCTTTTACTGGGCCAAAAATCTTCTCACAGAACAAACCGTCTTTTTCTGGTTTTAGGCTTCTGTAATTAATCGTCTCTGCTTTTTTTACCTCTCCGTGACTCCAAGACTTGATCACGTCAGGTGCAGCGATTTTGATCGAGATACTATCGAATAATACAGGCTCTTCAATCATTTCTTAGAACCTTCCTTTTCTGTTCTTATATCCAAACATAATGCTTGTAATTCTTTTATTAATACATTGAACGATTCCGGTGTGCCGGGTGAAAAACGCTGTTCCCCCTTGACTATCGCTTCATAAATATGCATTCTTCCGGAAACATCGTCACTTTTTACCGTAAGCATTTCCTGTAAGTTAAAAGCTGCCCCATAAGCTTCTAATGCCCAAACTTCCATTTCGCCAAGTCTTTGTCCGCCAAATTGAGCTTTTCCACCTAAGGGCTGCTGTGTGACCAGAGAGTACGGACCAATCGAACGGGCATGAATCTTCTCATCGACAAGATGAATAAGTTTCAGCATATACATGAAACCAACAGTAACTTTCTGATCAAACGAATGTCCGCTGTAACCATCATGAAGCGTAATCTTGCCATCTTCTGGTAAATTTGCGCTCTTGAGCATCTGCTTAATCTCTTCTTCTCTGGCGCCGTCAAAAACAGGAGAAAGAAAATGCATATTGAGCTGTTTTGCAACCCAGCCAAGATGGGTTTCTAAAATCTGCCCAACGTTCATACGTGAAGGAACACCTAACGGATTTAACACGATATCAACCGGTGTCCCATCTGGCATAAATGGCATATCTTCTTCAGGTACGATTCTTGAAACAACACCTTTATTCCCATGACGCCCAGCCAGTTTATCACCTGCTGCAAGTCTACGCTTTGTAGCAACATAAACTACAACTCGTTTTAACACGCCGGCAGGAAGCACATCACCGCGCTTTACTCTTTCGATTTCCTGAATCAATTCTGCTTCCAGGTCTTTAAGCTGCTCATCATAAGAATCTGATACTATTTTAGCTTCTTCGTTTGCATTTATATTAACCAAACCGACTTTTTCTTTTTTAACCTTTAAAATCTCACTTAAAGCCCTGAGTTTTTCTTCTTCCACAAGCCTGATCTCTTCTTTGTAGTATTCTTTAAGTTTTCTGACTTTAGCCAATTCTTTGCTTTTTTGTTCTTTGGATTTACGTCCTTTTTCCTTACTTTGAAATACATGTATGTCAATTACCACACCGTCTACACCCGGAGGAACGTTTAAAGAAGTATCCCTTACGTCTCTTGCTTTTTCAGCAAATATTGCGCGCAATAACCTTTCTACCGGTGAAAGTTCAGATTCTGTTTTAGGAGTAATTTTGCCAACTAGGATATCTCCAGGATGGATCTCTGCACCGACACGTATTATGCCGCTTGCGTCTAAATCTTTAAGGGCCTCTTCGGATACATTAGGAATATCTCTGGTGATTTCCTCATTGCCAAGCCTAGTTTCAACTGCTTCTATTTCGAATTTTTCTATATGTACGCTGGTTAAAGCATCATCTTTTACGACTTTTTCGCTTACGATAATTGCATCCTCGAAGTTATATCCTCTCCAAGGCATAAAGGCAACCAACAAATTTCTGCCTAATGCCAGTTTTCCATTATCTGTTGCCATACCGTCAGCTATAATCTGCCCTTCTGTAACCTTATCGCCTACCTTTACCAAAGGTCTTTGATTAACGCATGTATCGGAATTCGTTCTTTGGAACTTAAATAAATCATATTTAATCTTACCTATTATTATATGGTTGGCATCAACTTCTCTTACCCTTCCAGAATTCTCTGCTGTTAAGACTGCCTTTGAATCTACTGCAACTTTTTCTTCCATTGCAGTCCCAATTAACGGCTCTTCCGGAAAAAGTAAAGGCACTGCCTGACGCTGCATATTACTTCCCATCAAAGCTCGGTTAGCATCATCGTGTTCTAAGAAAGGTATCAAAGAAGCTGCAACAGAGACCAACTGCTTGGGAGAAACATCCATATGGGTTATGCCTTTTGGTGTAATTCTAGGAAAATTACCATTGAATCTACAGGAAACATCATCGTTTAAAAAACTTCCGCCTTCATCTAATGGTGCATTTGCCTGGGCAATAACTTTATTTTCTTCTTTATCTGCTGTAAGATACTCCACAGACTTGGAGGCTTTTCCATCCTTAACTTTTCGATAAGGTGTTTCCAAAAATCCTAACGGGTTAACTTGAGTAAAAGTAGCCAATGAAGAAATCAAACCGATATTGGGACCTTCCGGAGTTTCAATAGGACAAATTCTTCCATAGTGAGACTGATGCACGTCTCTAACCTCAAAACCAGCTCTTTCACGAGATAAACCTCCTGGACCTAGAGCTGAAAGCCTTCTTTTATGAGTAGTCTCTGCCAAAGGATTAATCTGATCAAGAAATTGGGAAAGCTGGCTCCTGCCGAAAAAATCCCTTATCTGACTGGAAAGCAGCTTGGAATTTATCAAATGATGTATGCTTATATTTTTTAAATCTACTGCGATGGCAAGACGTTCTCTTATAGAACGTTCTATTCTTGCAAGGCCAATTCTTATTTGATTCTGAATCAACTCTCCAACACTTTTTACGCGCCTGTTTCCTAGATGATCGATATCATCGATCTGTCCCTTGCCGTCTTTAAGCAAAATCAGATATTCAATTGTTTTAATAACGCTTTGATGGTCTAAAACTTTATTATCTAAAGGAACATCAATTCCCAGTTTTCTGTTTAAAATAAATCTACCCACACGTTTTAATTCATAACGCTTAGGGTCAAAAAATAATCTGAAGAATAACTCTTCCGCTGCCTCTAAAGTAACGGGCTCGGTAGGACGCATTTTCCTGTAAAAATCAGTCAATGCCTCCTCTTTTGATTTAGTAGTATCTTTTTTTAAAGTATTGTGAATCTGTACGTAATCTGCTGAAAATGCTTTTATGATTTGCTCATCGGTGGAATAACCCATAATGCGAAGTATCTGGGTTGCGGGGAAATTACGACGCCTGTCAACATAAGCAAGTATAACATCGTTAATATCATATTTGAACTCAAGCCAAGCGCCTCTATAGGGAATAATTCTGCCATAAAAAAGTTTTTTGCCTGTCTGATGCATCTCCTCTTCAAACGTTAGTCCGGGAGATCTCTGCAATTGGCTTACTACTACACGTTCATCGCCATTGATAATGAACGTTCCCTTATCGGTCATTAAAGGCAATTCTCCAAAATAAGCCTCTTGTTCTTTGGTCTCATGCAAAGTTATCAAACGAAACCGTACCTTTAAGGAAGCTGAATAAGTAATATCTCTTTTTCTACATTCTGCCACATCATATTTAGGCTTTCCTAATGAATAACTGACGAATTCTATGCGTACATTCTTGTCAAAGCTTTCAATAGGAAACACATCCGCAAAAGCCTCCTGTAAACCATGCATTTGCCTTTCACTTACAGGAGTATCCATCTGAAAAAAGTCCTTACAACTTTTTACCTGCACGTCCAACAGATGCGGCATGTTGTACACTTCTTTAATCTTAGCAAAGTTCTTATATTTTGCCATAGTCATGAATTATCCCTTATTTAAAGGTTAAAATTACTTAAGCTCTACCGCGGCACCAGCTGCTTCAAGCTTCTTTTTGAGCTCTTCAGCTTCTGCCTTAGGAAGACTTTCTTTGACTGGCTTCGGAGCTGACTCAACCAAGTCTTTTGCTTCTTTAAGTCCAAGGTTTGTCGCAGCCCTTACTTCTTTGATAACAGCAATCTTATTACTTCCTGCAGAAGTCAAAACAACATTAAAAATTGTTTTTTCTTCCTCTGCTGCTGCTGTACCTGCTGCTGCACCTGCTGCTGCCATTACCGGCATTGCGGCGCTGACACCGAATTTCTCTTCAAGTGCCTTGACTAAATCGGCAAGCTCCAAAACACTCATCGATTCAATTGAACCCATAATGTCCTGAATTTTGTCTGCCATTATTTGCTCCTTTCCTTATTCTTCTTTATCTGTTCTAAAGCAACTAAAAACTTTTTCATTATACCCGATAACACAAAAACTAAATTGTTTATTGGTGCCTTTATACCAAAGACTACCTGTGCGATTAAAACATCTTTTGCGGGAAGTTTGGCGATATCAACTATGGTTGTTTTTTCAATCGGCTTTTCCTGGAAAAATCCACCCTGAAGCTTAAGATTTTCGTTTTCATTCGCAAAGTCAACCAAAACCTTAGAAACACTAACTATGTCTTCTTTTGCAAATACAAAAGCGGTTGGCCCGTCAACAAATTTAATAAGATCTTTTTTATCCATCTTTTCCAAAAGTCTTTTGGCAACGGTATTTTTTGTAATAAACAACCTAGCATCAATCTGTTTGAGGTTTTTTCTTAAGTTATTCATTGACAAACCGTTTATTCCAGAATACTGCAGGAAAAAGAAGGCATTTGAATCTTTTATGTCTTTTTCAATGCGCGAAGTAAATAAATCTTTTATGAGTAATCCGACTTTTTTCATTGAATTAATTGATTTGCAAGGCCGGGGACATTGTTGCAGAAATAAAAACCTTCTTGATAAAGTTTCCCTTTACCGTAGAAGGTCTACTTGACTGAACAACTTCCAACACCTTTTTTGCGTTATCTATAATCTGTTCTTCCGTAAATGAAATCTTACCGATTCCTACATGAACGCCGCTTAGTTTATCCGATTTAAAATCTATCTTGCCTGCTTTAGCTTCTTTCACTGCCTTTTCAATATCGTTGGTAACTGAACCGGTCTTTGGAGATGGCATAAGGCCTCTTGGACCTAAAACTTTTCCCAGTTTAGCTAAATCCTTCATCATCTCAGGAGTAGCTATAATCTTGTCAAAATCCATCCAGCCATTGCTTATCTTCTCAATTAAATCCATACCTCCGATATATTCTGCGCCTGCTTCTTTTGCCTGCGATTCATGAGCCCCTTTGCAGATTACGACAACGCTGATCTTCTTTCCTGTTCCATGTGGCAGTTTTATGCCGCCTCTGACCATCTGGTCTGATTTTTTTGGGTCGATATTAAGATGAAAATGCAATTCTACTGTTTCATCAAACTTAACTTTAGGAGTCTTCTTCAATAAAGAAACTGCTTCTTTCAACTGATAAATTTTATTTTCATCCACAGTCTCAAGTGCTTTATTATGTCTTTTGCTGAATTTTTTCATGATTATTTATTAACTTTTATTCCCATACTTCTGGCAGTGCCTTCGATAATTTTCTTTGCTTCTTCTAAATTTACTGTATTTAAGTCCGTCATCTTTAATTTAGCGATTTCTTCTACCTGAGCAGCCGTAATTGAACCAATAGTTTCTTTTCCTGCCTGGCCTGATGCCTTAGCAAGATTACATGCTCGCTTGATCAAAACAGATGAAGGCGGAGTTTTTATAATAAAACTAAAAGATCTGTCTTCATAAACGCTGATGATTACCGGAACAATAATTCCGTCTTTGTCTTTTGTCTGCTCATTAAACTGCTTACAAAACTGCATTATGTTTACACCGTGCTGTCCCAATGCCGGTCCAACTGGCGGTGCAGGATTAGCTGCACCTGATGGAACGTGTAATTTTATCTGTGCCTTAACTTTTTTTGCCATTTTATATTTTCTCTACTTGCCAAAATTCAAGCTCAACAGGAGTAGAACGACCGAATATAGAAACTCCTACTTTAAGCTTTCCTTTTTCTGTTGCTACATCTTCGATAACACCGTTAAAATTCATAAATGGTCCTTCTGTAACCCTAACAGCCTCTCCTGCCTGAAATAGTACTTTCGGGCTAGGCTTATCAGCAGTATCTTTGGAGCGCTTCATGATATTATCCACCTCATCCTGAGGAAGACTTGAAGGTTTTTTGCCTAAGCCGATAAACCCCGTAACGCCTGGGGTTGCCTTAATCGCCAAATATGTAGCCTCGTTTAAATCCACCTCAACAAGAATATAGCCAGGGAAGAATTTTCTCTGGCTAATTTTCTTTTTACCGCCTCTAACTTCTGATATCTGTTCTGTAGGAATGAAAACCTCTCCCAAGGCTTCTTGCAAATGGGAAATCTCCATCCTGCGCATGATCCTAGATTTGACTTTTTCTTCTAAACCGGTCTGAGTGTGCACAACATACCACTTTTTCATTGCAATAAAACATTTATAATTTTTGAAAAAATAATCCCTATACTTCCGACAAAAAGTGCGGTCAATGCAGTTGAGATAATTACGATGATCGTAGAATTATACAACTCTTGACGCGTAGGCCATGATACTTTTGATATTTCTACCTTTACTTCCTGAAAAAATTTAATGATTTTATTCATCATTTCTTTCTTCAGGAGCGGCAGGAATCGAACCTGCAGTAACGGTTTTGGAGACCGTTGGTTTGCCTTTAACCGACGCTCCTAATTTTATTATTTAAATTAACATAAATCCCCAGCAGGCATTTTCTAAAAAATGACTTTGTTGAATACTAGATTTTATTTTATTTCTTTATGCGCAGTATGACTACGACAGAATTTACAAAACTTCTTTATTTCTAATTTTTCAGTATGAAGCTTTTTATTCTTCGTTGTTGTGTAATTACGATTCTTACAACCGGTACACTGTAAAGTAATTATTTCTCTCATTTTTCTCGCTTTTAGCCCCCGATCGGGATTGAACCGATGACCCCGTCCTTACCAAGGACGTGCTCTACCAACTGAGCTACGAGGGCAAAGTTGTAGAAGTTGTAATAATACAACAACTTACTTTCCATGTCAAGTATTTTTTTTATTAAATTTTTTCCTATTTTTACTTAAAAAGCTACGACTATATCCTTTTGCATCATAATAGACAAATTAGCTTTATCATAAAGCATTGCTACTCAATTCGTAACAATACATGATCATTACATATACTAAGATCTGACTAATACACTATTTCGCTTCAGGATCTTTTAATTCTTTTTTATTTACTTAACAGCTTGATTTTGCTAATATTAAACAAAAGGAGATGGTGATGAACAAGAAAAGCTTTACGATGATAGAATTATTAATCAGTATTATTATAATAACAATAATTGCCTCTATATCGGTTTTTACCTATAATAAGGCTATTGATTATAACAAACAAAAAATCTGCATCCAAAACCAGCTTCTAATAAATACTCTTTTGGAATTATATACAAGAGAAGAAAATCCAGAAACAATTACGCTAAGCGCAATACCCGATATATATTTCGAAAAAGCTCTAGCTAAAATAATTGATATCGACCCTTTATTTCTGCGCAAAAGAATAGTTTATAAAAAGATCAATTCTTTTAATAATAAAAAACTCTGTTATGCTTCAGAATTAACTGAATTAATAGGCAGGAAAGACTTTTTGATTTGTCCAGAAGATAAAACACCTACAAATAACAATGGTTCTTCTTATGCGATAGTCTCCTCTTTAAGCAACTGGAAAACCGCTTTCCCGTCAGCGAATTCAGCCTACGATGCTTATATTCTCTGCCGGACAAACGACATCCCCTTAATCGTTGATGCAGAAAGCCAAACATTTAATTATACAGGCAGCCTTTCCCCTACTGAGCCAAGGCACGGCGGGTTTATTCAGGAAAAATATTCTATAACTACGACCGGTAAAGGCGATGTTTTTAAATGTAACAGCGCAGGAACAAAAGTATTACAGCTTAAATAATATTTAATTATTCAAGAAATATACAAACCAAAATTTAATTATTGTTTAGAAAATTTGACAACCTGGCAAAATCGTGCAAACTTAATGACTCTGCTCTGATTTTTTCAGAAAGCTTGAGAGAATCTAATGCAGATAGTATTTTTGGCTTATCGAATAAACCCATAAGAGAATTAACAAGGGTTTTTCTTCTCTTATTAAAACCTGCCCTAATGATTTTAAAAAACTGCTTCTCATCGTTTACTAAAAACTCTTGTTTACTTCTTATATCAAACCTTACAATAGCTGAATCTACCTTTGGTTTTGGCAGAAAACACCCCTTACTTACCTTAAATAATACATTGGGAACAGTATAATAATTCACAAAGCAGGTAAATGCACTGTAATCCTTTATCCCGGGATGCGCAATGATACGCCGGGCAAATTCTTTTTGAACCATTAAAGTAAAACCACTTAATGAATCTTTATTGTTTATCAAATAGGCAATGATCAAACTAGTAATATTGTAAGGAATATTACCAACCGCATAAGCATTTTTAAACAAACTTAAATCATATTTTAAAATATCCTGGTTTACAAGCTCTACATTGTTATAACTTTTTAATTTATCAGCTAAGATTCTGCACATATTGTTATCAATTTCAACACAGACAAGCTTTTTGGCGATTTTTGCCAGTTCTGTCGTTAACGCGCCTTGTCCTGGGCCGATTTCAATAACCGTATCTTTTATTTCTTTAGATACGCTTCCTATGATTTTATAGATAATATTTTTATCGACCAGCAGATGCTGACCAAAACTTTTTCTCAGGCGAGTTTCTTCAAACATCGTTTTTTGTGGGCTTTAACAGCAAGAATAATTGCCTGTTTCATAGAAGTACAATCGGCAATAGATTTACCAGCGATTTCATAGGCGGTTCCATGGCCAGGCGAAGTCCTTACAAACGGCAGGCCGATAGTAAGATTGACACAGTTAAAAAAATTATTCTGCTTTATGGGAATAAGACCTTGGTCGTGATACATAGCAACAAATGCATCAAAATCTTTTTTGTAAAAAAGCGAATCTGCAGGATACGGCCCAGAAATATTCTTTGATTTTAGTTTTCTAATTGCCGGAATTATTTTAGCAATTTCTTCTTTACCAAAAGAATTACCTTCTGCGGCATGCGGATTAAGCCCGGAAACAGCAACCTTGGGATTACTAATACCAAAGTAATCTTTAAGGCCTTTTAATGTGAGCTTAATCGTTTCGGAAATATTTTTTATATCTAAAGTCTTCGAAACCTCTCTTAACGGGATATGTCTAGTTACGACAGAAACCCTTAAATTATCATTAACTAACATCATAAGGTAATTTTTAACATTAAAAAAACTTGCCAGATATTCAGTATGTCCATGAAAAGTTATTCCACAGCGGTTGATTGCTTCTTTATTAACCGGTGCGGTTACCAGACAATCTGCCTGTTTAGATTTAATTAATTCACAAGCTTTTTTTATATACATAAATGATGCTTCAGCTGATTGTTTATTGTATATACCAAACTGCGGGGGGCTCTTAAGAAGGTCTATATCGATAATATTAATATTTTTGTCTAAATTTGCTCTATTAAGACAGGTCTTATCTGTTATTACTGTATAGCAGGCAAGTGAAGATATTTTTTTATCAGCCAGTGCCTTTACGACAACCTCTAAACCTATACCGGAAGGATCACCGGCAGTAATCACTATTTTAGGCTTAAGAAAACGTTTAATCATTAATTACGATCTTTGCTTTTGACTTTAAATCTTTTATCCACTCAGATAATTCAATTTCCATTTTATCGCGCCAGATAATATCTCGTATCTGCGCCTGTGCTTCTTTAAGAGTAAAGCTTCTTGAAGGTTCGATTTTATCAATATAAAAAATATAGAATTCATCTTCCTGTTTTATTGGCTGAGAAAATTCTTTTTCATTTAGGGAGAAAATGGCTTTCTCCAGATCGTCCTTTAGCGTATCTTTACCTACAAAACCTAGATTAATTTCACTATTAAATTCTTTTTGCACATCTGTAAACGCAACCTTAGTATTTAATAATGCCATTGCCCTATTCACCTCTTGTTTAGAACCAAGCCGAAGCGCTAAAACTTCTCGCATTTCTTGCTTCATAAACTCCTGAGCATGTTTTGCGTAAAACTCGGTTACTTCTCTAGGGCTTATATATATCTTAGAGCGTACCTGCTGATTAATCATCTCCATTGTCAAAAGCTGCTGTTCTATGCGCTTATAAAGATCATCTCGGCTAAATCCGCTTTTTGATAGATGTTTTTCAAACTCAGCTTCATTTGGAAAACGGTTTCTTATTTCATCAATTCTCTGCTGTATATATTCAGGTTTTATCATCATACCCATCTTGCGGGCCAAGGAAATAATCAATTTATCTTCTATTAAATTATCAAGAGCCTGAGATTTAACCTCGTTTAACTTTTCTTCAAGCTCTTTACCTGAGAATCTATCTTCAAGCTGGAATTTATTCATTGATATATAAGCTGTCACGTCATAATCGGTAATCACCTCGTTGTTAACAAACGCAACTATTTTACTAGCAAATGCATTTGCAGCAATAAAACTTAAAAAAATAAATATAATAATAGTTTTAGTTTTTTCCATTTTCACTTAATATGCTTACTGTTTCTCTTAATAACCTGCAGTATAGATCAAAACCCACGGCGGTTATGAACCCGTGTTGCTGTTTCCCTAAAATATTGCCCGCACCCCTGATCTGAAGATCCTGCATGGCAATTTTAAATCCCGAGCCAAGTTTTGAATACTGAACTAAAGCGGAAAGTCTTTTATTGGCATCGGAAGTAATATTTAAATTTTTTCTTATAAGAAAATAGGCATAGGCTTGATTCTCATACCTTCCCACCCTGCCTCTAAGCTGATGCAAATCAGACAAACCAAACCGATCTGCATTATTTACAATTAAAGTATTGGCGTTTGGAACATCCATACCGGATTCGATAATATTCGAACATACCAATATTTTTATTTTATTATCAAGGAAATCTATAATTATACTCTCTAAGACCTTCGAAGGCATTTGTCCATGGGCAGTCTCTATCCTGACATTTCTCCCAACGAGATCAGAGATTTTATTCTTTATTTTATCTATATCGTAAATCTGGTTATGAACAAAATAAACCTGTCCGCCGCGTTTGATCTCACGGTCTAACGCATGTTTAATCAAAGATTCATCAAACTCATTAACAAAAGTCTTAACAGATAATCTTTTTTTAGGCGGTGTCTCTATTAAAGAAATGTCTTTTAACCCCACAAGCGACATATAAAATGTCCTGGGTATGGGAGTTGCCGTAAGAGTAAGAATGTCTACATTCATTCTTAGGTTTTTTAATTTATCTTTTGCCGCAACCCCAAAACGCTGTTCTTCATCTATTATCAATAAGCCCAGGTCCTTAAATTCAATATCTTTAGTCAATAACCGGTGAGTACCGATAATTAAATCAATTTTACCCTTTTTTAAATCGCGGACAATACGATTTTGCTCTTGTTTTGACTTAAACCTGCTGAGCATGGCAATATTAACCGGAAAATCCTTAATCCTTGATTTAAAGTTATGGAAGTGCTGCTCTGCGAGTATTGTCGTGGGAACAAGTATGGCGACCTGTTTATTATCCATCATTGCCTTAAAGGCTGCCCGTAAGGCTACCTCTGTCTTTCCATAACCAACATCTCCGCATAAAAGCCTATCCATGGGCCTAGAAGACTCCATATCCTGTTTAACCGCAAAGACCGCTTTTGCCTGATCAAGAGTTTCCTTATAAGGAAAACCCCCTTCAAACTGACTCTGCCAATCCGTATCCTTAGAAAATCTTATACCGCTTGAATACTGCCTTTTTGCCTGTAGTTCCAAAATGGAAAGGGCATAGTTTCTGATTTTCTTTTTGGCATTTTCTTTAGTCTTTAACCACTGTTTTGATCCGAGTTTATTGAGTTTTGGCCTTCTGTGTTCAAAACTGACATATTTCTGAACAAGATACATCTTATCCATGGGAACATAAAGTTTTTCATTGTTCAAGTATTCAATGATCAAACATGGATCTTCTTTTTCTAAAGACCTTACTTTCTTTGTCCCTTTATACCTGCCGATACCGTGGTGAATATGCACCACATAATCACCCAATTCCAGATCAAGGTAGCTTGCAAACGGCATATCCTCTTTAAAACTAAAATTGCGCACCGACCTTATGGACTTAGGCAATATTATTGCCATATCATGTTCCCATAATGATCTTCCGTTTCTTAAATTAAAACTTGTCATTTTTTCGAGTTTATCAAAATTAAAAACAATCCTTAATGGAAATTCAAAATTACACGGAAAGATATCCACGATTTCGCCCCTTACGGCAAAATCGCCTTCTTCCAATATTGAATTTTGCCTGACATAATCAAAATCTACAAAAGTCTTAATCAGTTCCTTTAGCAACAGATTCTGACCACTGTAAAGCTTTAAAGTCTTAAACATTTTAAATACGCTTCTGCCAAGAAATCACCAAAGGCGAAACGATATAAATCGTAGAATAAATTCCTGAAATAAACCCTATCAAAAGACAAAAGGCAAACCCGTTTAGTATCTGTCCTCCCAAATACAACAGGCTTACCACCACAAGAAGAGTTAAAAATGTGGTTATTATGGTTCTGCTCAACGTCTGGTTTACAGCTTTGTTTACGATTTCTCTTACGCTGGATTTTGGGTGTGCCTTAGCAACTTCTCTTACGCGATCATAAATAACTATTGTATCATTAATGGAATAACCTGCGATAGTTAACAATGCCGTAACGATCAAAAGATCAATTTGCTGATTACTCATCACCAAAATCCCCAAAGATATCAAACAATCATGTAATAAAGCAATGATTCCCGCAAGGCCAAAAGCAAAATGCTTGAATCTTAACCCAACATATAAAAGAATTCCGATCAAAGCAAAAATAAGGGCTAAAATAGCCTTCTTCTTTAATTGCTCCCCTATAACCGGGCCAACTTTTTCTATCCTTAGAACTTCTAACTTGTTACCAGTGAAATCCTCTTTGAATTTTGTTTGAATCATCGATGATGTATCTTCAGCTGTTCGCAATAACACATGCCTTGGTTCGTCTTTTATTTTCTGTATTGAAGTGTCTCCTAAACCGATTTCAGATAACGAACTCCTTAAATCGGTTAAAGCAATTTCTTTCTCAAAAGCATATTCCTGCAACTGCCCACCGGCAAAATCAACCCCATAAACACTATCGCCTTTTTTTAGATAAGAAAATACTCCCATGGCTATCAAAACCAATGAAACACAATAAAAAATCTTTCTCCTCTTGAAAAAGTCTATATTGGTTTTCCTGAAGAAATTAATCATAGCAATCCTTGTAACCTTGGAATTTAAAAGAACAAGCTCGAATATAGTGCGGGTTACGATTATTGCCGTAAACATACTCGCAACCAGACCGATTGTCAAAGTAACGGCAAATCCTTTTATCGGACCTGTACCAAAACTAAAAAGCAAGGCTGCGGCAATTAAGGTCGTAAGATTAGAATCAAATATAGCGCTAAAGGCCTTATCATAGCCATTGCTCACTGCTGCCCTAAGACTTCTCCCCAAAGACAGCTCTTCTCTGATTCTTTCGTTAATCAACACATTTGCATCAACAGCCATACCAATAGTTAAAACAATACCGGCAATACCAGGAAGAGTAAGCGTTGCTGCAAACTCAGGCATAACCACATGTAAAAATCCTAACGTACCGAATATTATCAAAATATTTAGTAAAAGCGCTATATTAGCAATAATGCCGGGCAATAGATAATAAAAACTCATGAACGCAAAAACCAAAATAAAACCAACAACACAGGCGGTTATACCAGCCTTAATTGAATCCTGCCCCAAAAGCGGCCCGATAGTGCGTTCTTCTTCAATATATATAGGTGCCGGCAGCGATCCAACCCTTAATATGACCGATAAATCATTTGCCTCTTGAACAGAAAATCTTCCGGAGATCTGAGCGTTACCTGAAGGTATCTCTTCTTGTATTACAGGAGCGCTTTTTATATTGCCGTCTAAAACAATTGCCAAACGTCTACCAACATTTTCTCGCGTAAGAAGAGCAAACTCCTTTGCCCCAACTGAATTAAAATTCAAACTTACATAAGGCATGCCGAACTGTTCATGTGAAAAGTCAACTCTTGCATCTTTCACCAATTCACCGGAAAGAGCAGTTTCTTTATGTAATAGTATTGGTTTTTTATCCAAATATTTCAATTCATATTCATCACCGATGTTACCATTAAGAGCATTTCTCAAATTATTCGCATCATCTTCAACGAGTTTAAACTCCAAATAGCCTGTTTTTTTAATCAAATCGATTGCACGCTCTCTGTCCGTAAAACCGGGAAGCTGTAAAACAATCTGGCTATCCCCCTGAAGCTGAATAACCGTTTCCCGTACGCCAAATTCGTCGATCCGGTTTCTTACGACCTCTAACGCTCTTTCCAAAGCGCCTTGTTTTGCATCAGCATCAAGCTTACTGGAATCAACTTTTAAAACCAGATGCATTCCACCTTTTAAATCAAGTCCAAGATTGACTCTCTTTTCAAAAGGAAAGGTGAACCAGGCGAAAAAACCAACTGTTAATAATAAAAGACCTGTTCTGATTAGTAATTTTCTTTGCATACAATCCCCTTATTAACTTGCCGCTTTTGTCACTCTGGCAATTGCCGTTTTATCGATTTCGACTTTTGTATTATCATCGACCCTTAGGATAAAAGTGCTTTCTTTCACGTTGACTATTGTCCCGTGGATACCACAAATCGTAACAACTTCCGAATTCTTTTTTAAAGACATTATCATTTCTTTATGCTTTTTCTCCTGCTGCTTTTGCGGCCTGATAAGCAGAAAATAAAAGATTACAAAGATAATGACGATCGGGAATAACTGCACCAATGGATTTATCGCTGCTTGCTGAGTCATAAAAACTCCTTTCTAACCTTATGATTTTGTTTTCTTTACCAAAGACTTAACTGTATCTGAAGGCTTAGCACCTTTTTTAATCCAACTCGTATATTTAGTTTTGTCTATCTTAAAAACTATCTCTTTGCCAGTGGGGTTATACTGCCCAATCTCGTCGATAAACTTACCTTTGCTGTCTACTGAATCATCACAGACAACCACTCTGTACTTATGTCTTTTCTTGGAACTTTTTCCTGGTCTTCTTAATCTGATTACTGTTGCCATCTACATCCTCCTTATTGTTTTTTATTTACAATGCGCTTAATTGCGCTCTTGCTTTATTCAAAGTCTCCATGTATTCGGTTTCAGGTTTAGAATCCGCCACTATCCCTGCTCCAGATTGAATATATGCATAACCGTTTTTAATCAAAATCGAACGAATAGTTATACATGTATCAAGATTACCGGAAAAACTAAAATAACCGACGCACCCGGCATATATCGAACGTTTTAAATTTTCCAATTCATCAATAATCTGCATAGCCCTTACCTTTGGTGCACCGCTTACCGTTCCTGCAGGAAAACAACTTACCAAACAATCAAAAATCGACTTTCTCTTGTCAAGAATACCTGTAACGTCGCTAACAATATGCATAACATGGGAATAACGTTCAATCGCCATGAATTCTTTTAATTTTATTGTCCCTTTTTTACAAACCCTGCCTAAATCATTACGCCCCAAATCAACCAGCATTATGTGCTCTGCTTTTTCCTTTTTGTCATTTAACAAAGACTTCTCAAACGACAAATCTTCTTTAACACTTTTACCTCTTGGTCTTGTACCGGCAATCGGACGAGTCTCAACAACTGAATCCTCGCAACGCACCAACAGCTCTGGAGAAGAACCCATCAGATTAACATCATCCAGTTTTAAATAAAACATATATGGCGAAGGATTAATCGAACGAAGATTCCTATAGATATCAAAAGAGGGACGGTTGATCTTAACCTTAAACCGCTGTGACAAAACAACCTGAATTATATCACCTTTTTTAATATATTCCTTTGCTTTTTTTACCATTTGCATAAACTTTTGTCTTGTCATACTAAAGACAACCTTATGCTTATTAGCAGGCTTTTTACTTTTGTTAATCTTTAAAGGCTTGTTTAAAAGTTGATTTATCTGGCTGATTTTGAATAAGGCCTGCTTATAAAGCCTTTTTTTCTCAATCAAGCTTAAATTGGCACTTTTTAAGTACACATTAGAAACAATCTTGATCTTGTGTCTGGTATGGTCAAACAATAAAATCGTATCGGTAAACATAAAAACAGAATCAGGAATCTTTAAATCATCGTTATTTTTATCCGGAATAGCTTCAAAGAAGCGCACCATATCATAAGACATGAAACCAACCAAACCCCCGCAAAAACGCGGCAGGCCCTTAATTTGCACAAATTTAAATCTTGCCAAAAAACTCTTAATTTCTTCAAGCGGACTGGATTTTGTAATAATTGTACTCTTTTTTCCGTGATCGATAATCGTAAGTTTTTTTCCTTTTGATATAAAAACTACTGCCGGATTAGCGCCTAGAAAAGAAAACCGAGCAATCTTCTCCTGTCCTTCAATTGACTCTAACAAATATGAAAATTTACAATTGCTAATTTTCATATAGGCCGATACTGGAGTCTCCAAATCGGCAACAATCTCTTCGTAAACAGGAATCAGATTTCCTCTTTTTGAATACTTCAAAAACTCTTTTTCGCTTGGATAAATCATTTATTTTTTCTTGGATTTCTTTTTTAACGGTATTTCCCTAAAAAAACAACTTCTTTTTCCCGTGTGACACGCCTTACCTACCTGCCTGACCTTTATAAGTAACGTATCTGCATCACAATCGTAAAAGATCTTTTTTATGTACTGGAAATGACCTGATGTCATCCCTTTAACCCAATATTCTTTCCTGGAACGTGACCAAAAACAGGTTTTGCCTAATTTTAAAGTCTTTGAAATCGAAGCCTTGTTCATATAAGCCAGCATAAGCACCTGGCCGTTTTTATAATCCTGAACGATTGCGGGAATCAGACCTTTATCATCAAACTTAAACTTCGGTAATCTTGCCATATTCTCGATTCTCCTTGGTTAAACTCTAACGTTTATTTTTTTTCTTTTTAAATAATTTTTTATTCTGCCAACTTTCAATTCTCGGTAGTGAAACAAACTCGCGGCTAAAGCAGCAGAAACGCGGGATTTTTTAAATACATTATAAAAATCTTCTGTCCTTCCTGCCCCGCCAGAAGCGATAACGGGGATTTTAACTGAGTTTACTACTTTCTTTGTCAAATCAATATCAAATCCATCCTTAGTACCGTCTCTATCCATGCTCGTAAGAAGTATTTCACCAGCCCCTAGGCTTTCAACTTTCTTCGCCCATTTAATTACATCTTTAAACGTGTTAATTCTGCCGCCATTTATAAAGACATTCCATTTGTCTTTATTTGCTATTCGTTTAGCGTCAATTGCAACCACAATACACTGACTGCCAAAACGCTTTGCAGCCTGCTTTATCAAGATAGGAGTTTTTACAGCTGCGGTATTGATAGAAACCTTATCTGCGCCAGCATTTAAAAGATTCCTAATATCATTAATATTACGCACGCCACCGCCGACTGTAAGCGGCATAAATATCTGCGAAGCAGTTCGTCTTACCACTTCGAGAATGATATTTCTTTTTTCAAAACTAGCGGTAATATCTAAAAAGACTAACTCGTCCGCACCCTCACGGTCATAAAATGCTGCATTCTCAACCGGATCACCGGCATCTTTAAGGTTTATAAAATTCACCCCTTTAACCACACGGCCGTTTTTTACATCAAGACAAGGAATTATTCTTTTCGTTAACATTTTTTGTAATATTTATTGCTTCGTACAGCTTAAATTTTCCCTCATAAAGAGCCTTGCCGATAATAACTCCATAAGGAGCTTCTGGTTTAAGATTATTAAGTTTTTTAATATCTTCCAATGAACCTATACCGCCTGCGACAATCAAAGAGATTTCTCCTTGTTCTAAGATTGATTTGATCATTTCGGTATTCGGTCCCTGCATAGTTCCGTCGCGGCTGATATCGGTAAAGATAACCGATTTTAACCCAAGATTCTTCAATTGAATTATCCTGTCTAAACCTGATGCCACAGTTGGCTTAACCCATCCATCGGTAAAAACCTTGTCTCTTATTGTATCAACGCTTACTAGGATCTTATCTTTAAATTCACTCACAACTGACTTCAAAAATTCGAAATCCAAGGCCTTTGTACCGATAATCACCTTGGAAACGCCGCTTGAAAGGATATTTATGATCGTAGCTCTATCTCTAACACCACCACCGAATTGAACGGGAATATCGATATTCAAACAGATATTACGCACAATATCAAGATTTTTAGGAACTCCGCCAATAGCACCATCAAGATCAACAATATGCAATAATTGCGCACCTTGACTCTTCCAAACTTGAGCTGTTTTTAAAGGCTCTGACGAATAAATAGTTTCATCAAACCTACCTTGAGTAAGACGTACTACTTTTGAGTTTTTTAAATCTATTGCCGGTATAGCTAACATAATTCAATAAAATTTTTGATAATTCTTAATCCGATCTTCTGGCTTTTCTCCGGATGAAACTGCACACCATAAATATTCCCCGCACAAACTGCACTTACAAAGTTATCTGCATAAATAGTATTGCTGAGAATATATTTTTTTTCAACATCTGCGACGCAATAAGAATGGCAAAAATAAACAAAACTTTTATTCTTAACATTGCTAAATAACTTTGCGGCATTTCTATTTTTCTTATTTAGCACAATCTCGTTCCATCCCATATGCGGAACCTTTAAATCCTTATTTGCCTTAAAACGACTTACTTTGCCCTTAAGCAAAGCCAATCCTTTTAAACTGTTTGACTCTTCGCTTTTTTCAAACAATAACTGCATACCCAGACAAATCCCCAAATACGGCTTTCCTGACTGAATAAACTTTTTTATTGGCTTGATTAAACCTAATTTTCTAAGCTTGTTAACCGCATCTCCAAAGGCGCCTACGCCAGGCAAAATTAACTTTTCAGCTTGCAAAATATCCGTAGCGCAAGAACTTATCTTGACGTTATCCGCAAACCTCTTAAGTGCTTTGCTAACGCTGTTTAAATTACCGCTTGCATAATCAACTACTACTATCATTAATCTATCAGTCCCTTGGTTGACGGAACACCTTTTCTTCTTTTATCAACTTGTGTTGCCTCATCCATGGCTTTACCTAAAGCCTTAAAGACCGGCTCCAACACAGTATGCAAATCATCGTTCTTGCCGGTTATCTTTAATGCCAGGTTTATACCCAACTTTTTTGTAAACCCTTCAAAGAAATGATTTGCATATTCTAATGAATAACCGCGAATATCTCTTATATGCGTGGCTTTTGAATTTACAAACTCAATTGCCCTAAAATGACTCCTGCCGCTAATATCCACCACTACCGTTGCAACAATATCCTCCATAGGCACAATCGAATATGCGCTTCTTTTCAATCCTGACATCTTACCTAAGGCTTTTTTAAAAGCCTCGCCCAAAACAATACCAATATCTTCGTTGGTATGATGTATATCGATTTTCTTTGCATCGCCTTTTGCTTTTATATTAAGGTCAAAAAAACCCCAAAACGCAAAAAGTTCAAGCATATGATCAAGTAAACCAATACCGGTATCGATATTTGTCTTACCGTGGCCGTCGACATTAAGACTCACTGTAATATTAGTTTCTTTTGTTTTCCTACTGCAGACCACTGCTCTTTTCTTAGAATTCTTTGCTTTCATTAGTCTTCCTTTTTTTAAAACCTTATTTTTACTGATTCCAAATGCTTGACCAATCCTTCTAAATTAGCAACCGTTTCTAAAGGTTTTTTACACTTATCCAACGCCTTTTTAGAATAGGAAACCACATGTGTAGATTTCATAAAATCATCCAATGTAAGACCAGAAAAGAACCTAGCCGTTCCCATTGTCGGAAGAATATGGCTTGGCCCAGCAACATAATCTCCTATAGCAACCGGAGAATATTGCCCTAGAAATACCGCTCCCGCATTTTTAACATTTTTTAAAAGTGCTCTCGGATTATTTACCATGATTTCTAAGTGCTCAGCAGCTATATCATTGGCTAAATCCACCGCTTCTTTTAAGTTCTTAACCGTAACGATGAAGCTATTTTTTACCTCTTCTTGAGCCAAAACTCTAGCCAACTTCTTACAGGTTGTAATAACAATGGCCAGCCCCTGTAAGTGTTCAGTTTGCGCTTTTACATCTGCTTTAATAAAATCAGGGTTAGAGAATTTATTGGCAATTATTACCAGCTCTGTTGGCCCTGCAAGCATATCGATATCGGCAAATCCAAACACCTGTCTTTTTGCCTCAGTAACATAGATATTGCCAGGTCCGATAATTTTATCCACTCTAGGAATTGACTTTGTACCGAAGGCCATCGCCGCTATTGCCTGAGCTCCGCCTATTTTATAAATTTCAGTAACCTTAAGCAGATTAGCCACAGCTAAAATATAAGGATTTATTGTTTTAGACTTATTCGGCGGACTCATCAAGACTACTCTACGCACACCTGCAAGCTTTGCCGGTAAAACACTCATATAGACACTTGAGATTAAAGGCGCTGTGCCAGAAGGAATATAAATACCCACGCTATCAAGAGGTTTTTTATATTCACCCAAAAGAATACCTTCTTCGTCCTTGATTCTCCAAACCTTCTTGGATTGACGCTTGTAGAATCTCGTAACATTATCAAAGATTATCTTAAGTTGAGATACAAATTCCGGCTTGATCTCCTGAAAGGCCGAACTAATCTCGCCTTGGGATACTTTAATATCGCGCACGTTCAATTTTACTTTATCAAACTTCCGAGTATATTTAATCAATGCTTCATCGCCAGATAACCTGACATCATCCAAAATCTTTGAAACTTTTTTTACAATATTCTTGTTTGAACTAAAAGACCTGTTTATGATTTTTTTTAGCTTTGAAGAATCCTTACGAAATATTTTCATCGATCAACCTCTTGCTTAATTTAACCGCTTCTTCCATTGCCTCATCTAGCTTTTTTGGTTTATCTCCGCCAGCCTGGGCAAAATCAGGCCTTCCTCCGCCTGAACCACCGATAATCGGTGCGATTTGTTTTATTAATAATGGTGCATTAATTCCTTTATCCTGCAACTCTTTAGATACGCCTACTACAATATTAACATTATCTTCTAAAATACCGCCTAACACAACTATAAAATTATTCATTATGTTAGATTTATAATAATCGTGGAGCATACGTAAGATGTTTTTGCTTCCCTTTTCAATATTTTGAACTTTCAAAGTGTAACTTTTATAATTATCTGCTGAAGAGCTCTGTTGAACAATTATTTTTACATACAACTCATCGAGACGCTTAGTAACATTTTTTATCTTTGTATTTAATAACTTGTACTGCTCATTAAATTCATTCTTTCCAAGGATATCGACAATCTCCTTAGCTAAACTCAAAGACTCATTCTTGTATTCGTTAGCCTTATCGGCTGTAAGCGCCTCGATTCTTCTAACGCCTTTGGCAATAGAAGATTCTGAAATTATCTTAAAATCCTTTACATCATGGGTATTATCAAGATGTGTTCCCCCGCAGAGTTCTTTGGAAAAGTCTCCAACCGTAACCATGCGGACTTGCGAATCATATTTTTCAGCAAAAAACATCAATGCGCCTGACTTTTTCGCTGTGTCAAGTGTAACCACTTCTTTTTTAAGTGCGATTGACTGTTTTATTTTTGCGTTAACCAAAGATTCAATTTTTCTTATCTCGTCGCCTGAAAGTGCATTAAAATGCGTAAAATCGAACCTTAAACGGTCTGCCTCAACAAAAGAACCGGACTGCTTAATGTGTTCGCCCAAAACTTCTCTTAAGGCAGCATGTATTAAATGCGTTGCTGTATGCGCACGAGTTACCGCGCTTCTGAATTCATAATCAATCACTGCCGTAACATCTTCCTTAAGATGAAATTCTCCTTTCATCACCTTACCGATATGCACAATCGCCTTATCTTGTTTTATAACAGCCTCGACTTTAAAAACAGAATCATTGTTTACGATCTCCCCTTTATCTGAAACCTGTCCTCCTCCTTCGGCATAAAAAGGAGTTTTTTCTAAAACAATGCTTACGGATTCACCTTGTTTAACCGTATCAACCTCAGTTTTATCCTTGAATATGTGAATTATCTTTGCGGTGTCTCTTTTTAGATCATACCCGATGAATGAACATTTAGTTTTAGAAAAGTCAATTCCACTATCTACAAAAATGTCTCCGGTCATGGAGCTTTTTTTCTTTGAACTCAGTTTCTGGTTCTCTAAAAACTTATTAAAACAACCGATATCGATATTTTTGTTATTTTTCTTCGTCCATTCAAGCGTAATCTCCAAAGGGATCCCATAGGTGTCATATAGTGTAAAAGCCGCAAGGCCCGTATCTTTGCAAGAATCGAACTGCTGTTTTATTATCTTATCAGAACAATTAATCAATTTGATAAAATCCTTTTCTTCTGATAAAACAATGGAAGCAATTTCAGAATGTCTATTTTCAAGCTCAGGATAGGGCTTTTTCATTACACTTGCCACTATTGGAACAAGCCGATATAAAAACTCTTCCTTTATGTCTAAATTTTTCAATGCCATTACGGATTTACGGATAAGTTTTCTTACTATATAACCCCTATTCTCGTTTGATGGCATTACAGAATCATTTATCGCAAATACAACAGCTCTGATATGATCAGCGATTATATTTAAAGACTGTGTATCGTGCGCTAAATCTTTACCGATATGTTTTCTAATTTCATCAATTATTGGCTTAAATATATCAATTTCAAAATTCGTACGCACATTTTGCATAACCGATGCCATGCGTTCTAAACCCATACCGGTGTCTATATTTTTATTCTTTAAAGGCTCTAATTGTTCTAGCCCCGTACGATTGTACTGAGTAAATACAAGATTCCAAATCTCTACGAATCTTCCACAATCACACGCCGGCGAACAATCCATCTTTTTACAACCGGAATCTTTACCGTTATCGAAAAATATCTCTGAACAAGGTCCGCATGGTCCGTTTGGCCCAAGCTTTGGCGCGTCTGCGGGCCAGAAATTTTTATCTGCTGCCAACTTTACGATCCGTTCCTTTTTCAAACCAACGGTATCTATCCATATTCTATACGCCTCTTCGTCATCCTCAAACACAGAAACCCACAATTTATCTTTAGCTATATTCAATTTCTCGGTAACAAATTCCCACGCCCATTGAATTGCCTCTTGCTTAAAATAATCACCAAAAGAGAAATTCCCGAGCATTTCAAAAAAAGTATGGTGAAAATCTGTCTTTCCGATTTTATCAAGGTCATCTGTCCTAAGGCATTTCTGACAGCTTGTAGCCCGGCTAAAATCATCAACCTGCCCCATAAACTCTTTTTTAAACTGATTCATACCAGCACAGGTGAATAAAAGCGTAGGATCATCCCTTGGCACAAGACGATCGCTCTCAACGACCTTGTGTTTTTTTTCCTTAAAAAATAGCAAAAACTTGTCTCTTAATTCGTCTGTTTTCATAACTGGTTTACAACCTGCTGAATATCCTGGGGATAATAACCGCGGCGTGAAAGATAACCATACAGCCTTCTTTTTGCCTTGATGGGATCCCTACATGATTTTAGTATCTTCTCAAACTTACTCCTGGCAAGATTCTGAATTACTTCTTCATCTTTATATCGATTACCAACTTCATCCAAGAATTTGCCAATCGTTTGTTTATCTATACCCTTTCTTCTTAACTCATAAACTATTCTTTTAGTTCCGAAATTATTTTGTTTTCGGTATGATATCCATTCCTTGGTAAATTCTTCATCGTTTAAAAACTTCTTTTCTTTTAAAAAACCAATTAACGTCTCGATTGTATTGCTTGAGAAGTTTTTCTGTTTTAGTTTTTGTCTTATCTCTTCGCAGCTTCTTAAGCGATACTTCAAAAGCCTAAAAGCGCTTGCCTTTGCTTTTTCAAAGTCAACATTAGTCTTGCTCTGCATTGACTATCGTGTACCCCTTTGACGTATGCACCAAAGCCGAGCTCTTTTTATCTATTGACTTAATAATCTTCTCAAATTCTTTTACATTTGAAATCTTTTTATGCTCTATGGCATAGATTACATCGCCCTTAGAAAGCAATGCCTCGCTTGCAGACGTATTACGCTCAATGTTTACGATCACAACGCCTTCGGTATCTTTTAAATCATAAAACTTGGCTATCTGAGGAGTAATATCAGTTACCACAATACCCCTCCAAGAGACAGTTGACTTTTCCTCTTCGGTTTGCGGCTTTCCTTGTAAATCCGTCATATCCGGACGCTCACCTAAAGTCACCCTTACATTAATAGTTTTCTTGTTTCTAACAACTTTTAAATTAATCTTTTTACCTACTTGTGTTCTTCCTACCTTTCTAATCAAACCTTGGATATTATCAACAGCTTCATTCTCGAACTCTATAATTACATCACCTTCTTTAAGACCTGCTTTTCCAGCAGGACTATCCTCTAAAACCTTAGCAACTAATGCGCCTTTAGTGGAATCTACGCTAAATTTAGCTGCCAAATCATCATCTAGGTTTTGCACTGTAACACCTAACCAACCATACGCGATCTTTTTACCTTCAATTAAATTAGATATTATCCTTTTTGCCACATTTATAGGAATCGCAAAACCTATGCCCTGATAACCACCGGAAGTGCTAAAAATCGCTGCGTTAATACCTACTACTTCTCCTTTTAAATTAACTAAAGGTCCGCCGGAATTACCCGGATTGATTGCAGCATCCGTCTGAATAAGATCCGTATAATCGCTTTCTCTCCTTAAACCCATGCCAAGAGTTCTATGAAGAGCGCTTACCACACCCACAGTAACAGTTGGCTCTGTGCTATTCAAATACGCTCCGAAAGGATTACCAATAGCCACAACCCACTGACCGGTTTTTATCTCGTCTGAATCACCAAGTTCAGCAACTGGCAGATTCTTCTCATTTATCTTTATTATTGCCAGATCCGATCTTGGATCAGCACCTTTAACCTGCGCTTCCGACTCTCGGCCATCAGACAGACTTACGATTATTTTATCGGCGTTTTTTATTACATGTTCGTTGGTTAAAATATGACCTTCTTCATCAATTATAACACCGGAACCTAGACCTTTCTGCTTGAATTCTCTTTCGGGAATTTCACCAAAAAAATCTTCAAAAAACTTCTTCATAAATTCGTCTTCTCCGAACTGTTCAAAAGGTGAAAGGCCAAAACCAAAACTTCTCGTAGGAATTTTTTCCGTTGCTTCAACGGAAATCGAAACAACTGCTTTGCCTACCCTGCTAGCAACTCTTTGCACAGCAGTTTCAAAACCATTATCAACAAACACACCAGGCTTATCCGATTGCACAGCCTGAACATTATTGGAAAAATTTGTCCTTGCTGAGATAACAAAACCTACAGCTACGCCAATTGAAATTATCGCTGCAAAAAATATGCCTTTTTTTATAGTCTTCATTGCCCCCTCCTAACAATTATTTGAACAAACTTAAGATTTAAGTTTAGTTTTAATTTCCTTTTCAATATTAGCAACAACCTTAGGATTTTCTTTCAAAAAGTTTCTCGACTGCTCTTTTCCTTGAGCAAGCTTATCTTCGTTAAACAATATCCAAGAACCGGATCTTTTTAGTATCTCAAGCTTTATACCGAAATCAATCAAATTGCCTAGTTTTGATATTCCTTCTTCATGTAAAATATCAAACTCTGTTTCACGAAACGGAGGAGCAACTTTATTTTTTACTATCTTTGCCCTAACTCGCGAACCGATTATCTGATCGCCTGATTTGATAGCGCCGATTCTTCTTACATCTATTCTTACCGATGAATAAAATTTTAACGCCCTTCCGCCTGTGGTTGTTTCGGGATTGCCAAACATTATCCCGATCTTCTCCCTAATCTGATTAATAAACACGACGCAGGTCTTTGATTTACTGATTGCGCCTGTAAGTTTTCGCAATGCCTGGCTCATTAAACGCGCATGCAAACCAACATGAGAATCACCCATATCACCTTCTATTTCCGCACGTGGTGTTAATGCAGCCACAGAATCTATAACCACCAAATCAACGGCATTAGACCTAACTAAAGTCTCGGTAATCTCCAGGGCTTGCTCTCCTGTATCAGGCTGGGAAATCAATAAATCGTCCAGATTCACGCCGACTTTTTTTGCATAGGTTGAATCAAACGCATGTTCTGCGTCGATAAAAGCAGCAACGCCACCTTTCTTCTGTAATTCTGAAATTACACTAAAGGTAAGTGTTGTCTTGCCCGATGCCTCAGGACCATAAACTTCAATTACTCTGCCTCTTGGAAATCCCCCCACGCCTAAAGCCATATCCAAACCCATAATCCCGGTAGGAATGGCCTCAACATCAAGCCTGATATTCTGATCAAGCTTCATGATTGAACCCTTACCAAACTGTTTCTCAATCTGGGAAAGAGCCAACTCTAAAGCCTTTTCTTTATTGGTTATTTCTGTTTTCGAAGTCTTGTTTTGCACCATTTTAACCTCCTATTATTTAAGGATTTACATTATATAACACTACCCTGATTATGTCAATAACCTGCAAGCGTTCTGCCTTGACAAAGAAATGTTTCTATGTTAGTCTTGAAATCAACATGAAAAACTTTGAATCTGAAGAAAATACCCAGGAATTCCAACAGCTGGAAAGCAAACTTATAAGAGCCCAGACAGAACTAAACCTCTTATATGAAATCTCCAACGCCATGCGTACAACGCTTAAGCTGGAACAAATATTATATATAATTCTAACTGCTACAACTGCCCATGCCGGGTTAGGTTTTAACCGGGCCATGCTTTTCTTGGTTAACGAAAAAGAAGGCCTCATTGAAGGCAAAATGGGCATAGGCCCTGACACCGGAGAACAAGCAAATGATATATGGAAAAACATAGACACCAAAAGAATGGACCTTTATGATTTAATTAATGTATTTAACGAACAGCACTCGATATTTTATTCAAAATTCAACAATCTGGTAAAAAACCTCAGGCTGCCGATCAAAGAAGAAAGCGGTCTTCTGGCAATAACCCTACTTGAGGGGATGCCCCTTCATATCAATAAAGAAAAAACAAAAACTATAGAAGATAATCTTCTCTTAAATGTATTAAAACTTGAAGAATTCGTGATTGTTCCATTAAAAGCCCACGATAAAGTAATCGGCCTTATATTGGCGGATAATGTATACAATAAAAAACCGATCACGAATGACGACTTAAGGATACTGAGTATGTTTGCCAATCAGGCAGGCCTGGCAATTGAAAACTCACGTCTTTATGAAAAAACCCTTATCCAAAGCCATAAAGACTCCCTTACTAATCTCTGGAACCATGCCTATTTCCAGTTTTTACTAAAAAATGAGCTTAAAAACGCACAGGTAGATAAAAATAATCTTTCAATTATCATGCTCGATATTGATAATTTTAAAGAGCATAATGATAAACACGGTCATCAAAGCGGTGATCAGATTCTTTATAATGTCGCAAAAATAATCAAAGATTCTGCACGCAGAAAAGATCATGCCTGCAGATACGGCGGCGAGGAATTCGCAGTAATTCTACCAAACACAAAACTAAATGAAGCAAATAATATTGCTGAAAGAATACGTAAGAATATTGCCAGCAATTTATTCGATAACCAGATTACCGGTGAAATTGATAAAATTACTGTTAGTCTGGGGGTTGCAACCTATCCTGAAGATGCGGATTCGCCATCAAAACTGATCTCAATCTGCGATAAAAAGATGTATAAAGCCAAAACTGCTGGAAAAAATAAAGTCGTCTTCAACTAAAACCTATACTGCTGCAACCACTCCGGAAGACACTTCGCTATCGTGTTCGGAAAGTTTAACAGATACTATTTTAGATATCCCAGAATTCTGCATGGTAATCCCATACATTACATTGGCATTAACTATAGTCTTTTTATTGTGTGTTATGATTATAAATTGTGAACCATTGGAAAAATCCTTCACCATCTGACCATAACGGCCTACATTCGACTCATCCAAGGCAGCATCAATCTCATCAAGAATACAAAATGGCGACGGCTTAACCTTAAATAAACTAAACAATAACGCAATCGCCGACATAGATTTCTCCCCACCGGATAAAAGCAATACGTTTTGAAGTTTTTTACCCGGAGGCCGACAAACTATCTCAATACCGCTTTCCAAAACATTTTCCGGGTCACTCAAATAAAGATCCGCTGTCCCTCCGCCAAACAACAACTTAAAATGTTTTTTAAACTCTTCACGGATTTTTTCAAAAGTCTCCACAAACATTTTTCTTGTGGTTCTATTGATCTTAGTTATCGCGTCTTTTAAACTTTCTTTTGACTGAGTAAGATCCTGTTGTTGTTGAATTAAAAAATCATACCTTTTCTTTAATTCATCATATTCATCAATCGCAACCAAATTCACATTACCGTAATTAGCCAGCCGATTTTTGATCGGTTCGATTTCCCCCAGAAGAACTGATTGATCGGGAAGTTCCCTGTTTATATCGATTTCATCAATATTAATCTGATATGCTTGCTGTATCGTATGCCTTAACGAGTCTTTTTCATAATTTAGTTTTTGTTCTTCCAGTCTAAACCCATGAAGACTATTGCGTAACTCTTCAATTTCGTTTTGAAAAACAGCAATCTCCTCAAAACATTTTTTTACACCCTGATCAACTTCTTCCTGAGCTTTACGATAATCATTTAAACTTACATTCAACGATTCTTTATCTTTATCAGCATTATTGATAGTTTCATCTATTTTTAGATTAGAGCTATTAATAATGTTTATTCTTTCTTTTAAAGAATCTTCTTCTTCATTTAAATTAGCTAAGGCCTGCTCGTTCTGAGCGAGAGATCTCTCCACGATAACAATACTTTCTTTTAAAGACTCGACTCTTTTATCAACGCCTTGAAGCTCGGTCTTACATTCGGCTATCAAAACCTCATTTTCCTGCAATATCTTAGTGTTGTCCTCGATCTGACGCTGTGATGACTCTATAATATGGTTATTATCATCAATCTGCATCTGAATGGACGATAGTTCCTCTTTAAGGCTGTTTAATTTCTGGCTTAACTCTTCATTTAATTTATTGGTGTCATCAAGCTCGATACTGACAAGCTCTTCTTCCTGAACTAATTTCTCTAAATTCGATTTTACTTCGCTTCTTAAGGTGCTCTTCTTATTAAGCTCTATCTCATGGTTGTGCATAAGATCTGTTTTTTCCTGCATTTGCATATTCAATGCACTAAGCTCTTCTTCAAGAACAGATATTTCAGAGGCCGTACGGGCTATTTCTTCCTCAGTAAAAACAATTTTCGCATCGATATCTTTAGTATCCATTGGTATTGGTTTAGCCTGAGCGGTAGCTTTAAATTTAAACCCGTTCAATGAATCTGGATTCTCGCTAATATTTTCGATCTTCGCAAGAATTCCGTTAATATTCTCTGCAGGCTTATCTTCCAACAGAACAACCGCTTTAAATGCCTGGGGAATCTCATCATATTTAAGCCTGAGTTCATTTAAAAAATCTCTTTGCGTCCTCAAACCAGAAAGATGTTTTTCTAGATTCTGAAGTTTTTCTTTTATCGTATTTAATTTACTTGATTTTTCGCTAATTTTATTTTTTGTTTCATTGATCTCGTTAGAAGTTAGATCGAATTTCTCTTTTATAGAATTAAAATCCCTATCCAGATCATCAAACTGAGCCTGAATAAGCTTTCTTTCTTCTTCACTCTTGAATTTTTCGACTTCAAGTCTTTTCTTTCTCGCTAAGGCTGTCTGAATCTGGCTGGTCAAATCGTTAAGGGAATTATTTATATTAGCGTTTGAAACTGCCAGTTCCATAACTCTTGATTTTGACTGACTTATCTTAGTTCTCGCAGAATGTATTATTTTTTCAATATTAATCTGTTCTTCTTCTTTTGTCTTTACTGTGCTGTGCTTTTCTTCTACAAATGTATTTATCTGCCCAAGATCATATTTCAGAGAGCTTAACTTTTCCTCCTCGGGAATTCTACTTTCTTTTAACTGTTGCTTCTGGACAGCTATTACATTTATTCTTTTCTCGATTTCAAGCTTTCTTTCATCATTCATCGCAATCTGCTGACGATTAACGGTAATTGAACCTTCCAGTTCTTGCAATTTATTTCTTACATCATTTATCGAATCTTCGACAGAGGCCAATTCCTGCTGCTTTTGAGAAAGGTTATTTTTTAATAAGTTCTCCTGCGAATCTACATTGTCGATCTTCTCCTGAATTTGGCTAATCTTCGCTTCCAGATCGTTATTTTCTTTTTGAAAACTGTTCAATTTAATTGCAGCAAAATCTATTTCTTTTGTTTTCAACTCATTAAACATTTCCTGATAGCGTCTGGCCTTGTTTGCCTGGCGCTCAAGTGAGCCGATTTGACGCTTTACCTCTATGATAATATCATTAAGTCGCAAAAGATTATCTTCGGTGTCTTTAAGTTTTCTGATTGCTTCTTTTTTCTGGGACTTATAACGGGTTATACCAGAGGCTTCATCGAAAACCAAACGCCTGTCTTCAGGCTTACTGCTTAGGATTAAATCTATTTTGCCCTGCTCAACCAAAGAATAAGCCTCAGCTCCGATTCCTGTTCCAGCCAAAAGAGACTGTATATCTTTAAGCCTAACCTGGGTCTTATTAATAAAATATTCACTTTCTCCTGAACGGTAAATGCGCCTTGTAACTTCCACCTCTTCGTATTCTATAGGCAGTATTTTTGTTTCATTAGAGAGCGTAAAGGAGACTTCGGCATAATTTAACGCCTCGCGCTTATCAGTACCGTTGAAGATAACATCGCTCATCTCAGTACCTCTTAAGGCCTTGACTGATTGTTCACCCAAAACCCAGCGTATAGAGTCAAAGATATTACTCTTACCGCAACCATTGGGTCCAACAATTGCAGTTATGCCTGGCTCAAAATTTAAAACTGTTCTATCTGCAAAAGACTTAAACCCAATTATTTCAAGCCGTTTAAAATGCATAGGAATTCTCCTTTCGATAAATCATATCAACATAATTTAAAAGCTTCTTTTCTATCAATCCATTCATCTATTTTATCTTTTCTGAAACGCCATTGTCCGACAATCTTTAAAGCAGGAATTTTCTTCTTATAAAGCCAGTCGTATATAGTCCTTGGTTTTACGCGAAGATATTCTGCCAACTCATCAATTGTAAGTAGATTTTCTGTTTCCTGTTGCATGAATTTATTATAAATGTACAAACTTACTTTGTCAATAGTTTTTTTACATTTTCTTACATAGTATACCCAAAACAAGCAAAAAATGACCTTTAATGGCATTTTATACCATAAAAATATACGTTTTGATTGGATTTATCGGTTTAAGACCTGTTTAAACTCTTTGGTAAGTGCGGGAACTACCTGGAACAAATCACCAACTATGCCATAGGTAGCCAACTTAAAAATAGGCGCTTCCGGATCTTTATTGATTGCGATAATGATCTTTGATGACTGCATACCTACTAAATGCTGGATCTGGCCTGATATACCGCAGGCAATGTATATTTTTGACGCCACGGTCCTTCCGGTTTGGCCCACCTGATGGGAATAAGGAATCCATCCGGAGTCTACTGCTGCTCGGGATGCTCCTACAGCAGCACCCAAAACATGCGCTAAATCTTCTATGATCTTAAAATTCTCCGCTGCCTGCATACCTCGGCCGCCGGAAACTATAATATCTGCTTCAGCTAAATTAACGGTTGATTCTATCTCATCAATTATATCCAACAATTTTGTTCTTGATTTATAGATACTGGAATCAAAACTTTCTTTTATGATTTTACCTTTTCTTTTCTTATCCGGCTCCATAGGAACCATAACTTTATGCCTTACTGTTGCCATCTGCGGCCGATAATTAGGTGAGATAATCGTAGCCATGATATTCCCGCCAAACGCAGGACGCGTCTGAAGAAGGATCTTTTTCTCCATATCAATATCTAAACCAGTGCAATCTGCAGTTAAACCTGCTTTAATCTTTATTGCCACGCGGCTTATTAAAGACCTTCCGATCGAAGTTGCGCCGCAAAGGACAATTTCCGGCTTATATTTATTAATCAAATCAACAAGTATATTTGTATATGGTTCATCCTGAAATTCGGCGATTTCTGGAGCTTCCACCAGATATATATTATCCGCTCCTCTTGCAATCAATTCATCCAACTGATCGTCTAAATTATTACCGATTAAAACCGCACTTACGTCGGATTTAAGTTTTTTGCTCAGTTCTTGGGCCTTGCCTAAGAGCTCATAACTAACAGACTGTACTTTTCCTTTTTTCTGCTCGATAAAAACCCAAATACCTTTATAATCTTTTATGTCGGGAAGTTCACAAACAGGCGCTTTCTTGTCAATTTCGATTGCCTGGAATTTACACGCCTCAACACAAGCCCCGCAAAGAGTGCATTTATGTAAATCAATAACTGCCTTTTTATCCTTTATCACAATTGCACCAAACGGACACGCTTTAACACAAAGCGTACAACCTGTGCATTTTTCTATTATTACCTTTATCGACATCAAGTTACCTCATTTTTGATAAGTTCAACTAATTTCTTGCTGACTTCTGGGACTTCACCTTGTAAAATCTCACCACCCTTACGCTGAGCAGGAGTAAATATCTTTACAACCTGTGTTGGAGAGCCGCATAAACCAATTGACTGCTCATCCAAATTTAGCTCTTTCTGTGTTAAAATTTTTATTGATGCGGATTTTGATTTCATCATACCTCTTAAAGATGGAAGGCGTGGTTCGTTAATTTCTTTTACAACGGTCAATAAACAAGGTGTTGGCGTCTCGATTATCTCAAACCCTTCTTCCATCATCCGTTCAACTTTCATTATATTGTCTTTAACTTCTTCTATTTTCTTAACATAAGTTACCTGAGGAATATCTAAATGCGTAGCAATGCCGGGTCCGACTTGTGCGGTATCACCATCACTTGCCTGCTTACCGCAGAGAATAACATCAAACTCACCCAATTTTTTTATTCCGCCAGAAAGGGTATAACTTGTAGCCCAGGTATCGCTTCCGGCAAAAGCCCTGTCACATAATAACACAGCCTCATCAGCCCCTAAAGAAATCGCTTCTCGTAAAGCTATATCTGCTTGAGGCGGGCCCATGGTAATAACCGTAACTTTACCGCCGTGTTTTTCTTTTAAGCGGATTGCTTCTTCGATTGCATACATATCAAAAGGGTTGATTATTGATTTTACACCCTCTCGAATAAGCGTATTGGTTTCAGGATTAATCCTGACTTCTGTTGTTTCCGGAACTTGTTTTATGCAAACTATAATATTCATATTACGACTTTAAAGTTTCTTTTATGGTTTCTAAAGCGATGATATTTCTTTGAATCTGATTTGTACCTTCGTAAATCTGGGTTATTTTGGCATCTCTAACATATTTTTCGATTGGATAATCCCGCATATAACCATAACCGCCGTAGATCTGCAAAGCATCAATTGAAACCTTCATCGCTACGTCAGACGCATACATCTTTGCCATAGCCGAAGGCTTGGATACGCCTTTGCATCCGGCATCTACCATGCGGGCAGTTGAATAAATCAACCCTCTTGCTGCCTCAACTTCAGTTGCCATATCGGCAATCATCCATTGAATGCCCTGAAAGCTGGATATGGATTTATTGAATTGATGGCGCTCTTTTGCATACCTTACGCATAAATCCAGCGCACCTTGGGCAATACCCAAAGCCTGAGCGGCAACTCCGGGCCTAGACATATCAAAAGTTTTCATTGTAACGATAAAACCCGTGCCTTCTTTATAAAGAAGATTCTCTTTTGGGATCTTACAATCTGTAAAAATCAACTCTCTTGTACTTGAAGCTCTGATCCCGAATTTTTCTTCCTTTTTACCAAAGGTAAATCCGGGCGTACCTTTTTCTACGATAAAAGCAGATGCACCTCTTGCACCTTTTTTCTTATCGGTCATAGCGATCACAACATAAGTTTCGGCATCACCACCATTGGTAATAAAATGCTTCAGACCGTTTAAAACATAATAATCGCCTTCTTTTCTTGCTGTGGTCTTGATTGCCGAGGCGTCTGAACCGGCTTCGGGTTCGGTCACGGCAAAAGCTGCTACTTTTTTACCAGATGCCAAGTCAGGCAAATATTTCTTTTTCTGTTCGTCGTTTCCAAATAAAACAATGGGGAATGTCCCTAAAGCCGAAGCTGCGTAGCAAACAGCAATACCACCGCAGGCCTTGGAAAGTTCTTCTGTTGCAATGCAAAGACCTAAGACGTTTACACCCATACCGCCATATTCTTCCGGAATAAATAAACCAAACAATCCTGCGTCTGCGATAACCTTAATCACATCCCAAGGGTATTCTTCGCTTTGATCATGCTTTGCGGCAACAGGCCTGATTTTTTCATCGGCGATCTTTCTAGCTAATTCCTTAACCATTTTCTGTTCATCGGTCAACAAATAATCCATAACTTGCTCCTTTATTGTTTTGAAGAAAGTATTTTACAATATTTAAGACTATCTTGCAATATTTTTTATTAAAGCGACTTCGTTGCAGTCGGGAAACTTAGGACAGCGGATGCATTCTGCCCAGATCTTATGCGGAAGTTTTTCTTTTGGAATACGCCTAAAACCAAACTTCTTAAAGAACTCCGGAACATAAGTTAAAACAAAAACCTGTTTTATCCCTAGCTGCTTAGCTTCCTTTAAACACTGTTTTATAAGCTTTGTTCCTATGTCTTTCTTCTGGTGTTTTTGGCTAACAGCAACTGATTTTATTTCTGCCAAGCCATCCCAAAGCATATGCAAAGCAGCACAACCATAAAGCTTACCTTTTTGTTTCCACACCCAAAAATCCCTTAAATTCTCATAAAGCTCATTTAAGGACCTATGGAGCATTAAATCTTGTGTTGCAAAATACTTTATCAATTCCTGAACCTGCTTAACTTCGTTTAATCTTGCTTTTTTTATCATTTTAAACTTTAGTTCCTTTGGCTACAACAACAATTCCTGTTTCTGTAACAAAAAATCTTCTTTTGTCTTCCTGCGGATCGTAACCTATAACCGTATTCTCAGGAATATTTACATCTTTATCAATTATCGCTTTCTTTATTTTTGAATGCCGGCCAACATTTACCCCTTCCAGTAAAATAGAATCTTCTACATTAGAAAAACTATTAATTCTCACATTATAAGAAAGAATTGACCTCTGCACCCTGCCTCCTGAAACAATACAGCCGCTGGCAACAAGCGAATCTAACACAAGGCCCGTCCTGTCTTTATGGTCATCTCCGGCAAATACGGTTTTAGCTGGAGGAAACGGTTCCTGATGCGTCCTTATCGGCCAGGTTTTATCATACAGGTTGAACACAGGATCAACTCTTACCAAATCCATATTTGCATCATAATAAGCATCCAATGTTCCGATATCCAGCCAATAATTAGGCTTATTATTGTTTTTATCCTTAAAATCAAACAAAGTGACTTTTCTTTTCTTTTTCAACATCTGATTGATGATATTTTTTCCAAAATCATGTTCTGTTTTTTTATTGGAGTCTTCATTCAGCTCTTCCCTTAACACTTTGGGATTAAAGACATATATGCCCATAGACGCAAAAACACTTTCCGGATCGTTTGGAATTGTATGAGAATCTATTTCTTTTTCGGAAAAACCAATCACATTATTATCTTTATCGACTTCGATCACTCCGAGCTGAACGCTTTCTTTTTTGGGAAACCTCACCGCAGCAACAGTAAGATCAGCTCCTGAGTTTCTGTGCGCATCAACCAGATCGTTATAATCCATTTTATAAATATGGTCGCCTGCTAGAATCAAAACCTCGCTGACAGAGCTTTCGTCGTCTAAGTTATAGAGATTCTGATATATTGCATCGGCAGTGCCCTTGTACCAATCATCCCCCATTCGCTGCTGCGCAGGTACGGCATCGATATATTCACCAAGCTGCATATCGAATATGTTCCAGCCCAAGCGTAAATGCCTCTGTAGAGAATGAGACTTATATTGAATCAAAACATTAATTTTCCTAAAACCGGAATTAACACAATTTGAAAGCGTAAAATCAATAATTCTGTATGCCCCGCCAAACGGAACTGCCGGCTTGGTTCTGTCTTTTGTCAAAGGAAATAGGCGCTCTCCTTTACCCCCTGCAAGCAAAAATGTAACGATATTTTCTTTCATAGGCTTTATTTTAAATTTAATTATACTTTATTTAAAGGAAAATGGCAAGAAGCATAATGGCTCTTGCTTAATCTATAAAGCTGTGGGATTTTTTGCTTACAGATCGGCTTTTTTATAGGACATCCATCATAGTAACCGCAGGCATAAAAATCAAACTCTTCATCAGCAATTAAATCAATGGCTTTATCTTTTGCGCTTAATAAAAGCTGTGTATAAGGATGTGCGGGCCGAGCAAAAACAGTATCTTTTTCACCCAATTCAACGATTCTACCCTTATACATAACCAAAACCCTGTCGCTTATCAACTTTGCTATGGCGATATTATGCGTAATAAAACAATATGTAAGCTTAAACCTGTTCTTAAAATCTTTAAGTAAATCAAGTATCTGTTTTTGCACAGTAACATCTAAACTGGAAGTAGGTTCGTCTAAGATTAATACTTTAGGCCCAACCGCTAAAGCACGCGCAATACAGATTCTTTGTCTTTGCCCTCCGCTTAGCTCATAAGAATACCTGTCCAAAAGCTTTTCGTTTAACCCAACAAGTTCTAACAAATCGATAATTCTTTTGTTTACTTGGCCTTTTTCGGCTATCTTATGAATAATAAACGGCTCTTTTAAAATATCCCTTACCTTAAACATAGGATCAAGACTGTTTAACGGGTCCTGGAAAACAACCTGAATATCTTTTCTTATGTTTTGAATTGAAGAGGAAAAAACCACCTCACCTTTAGTCGATGAAATAAGCTTTAATATAAGCTTTGCCAATGTAGACTTACCGCAGCCGGATTCACCTACAATCGCAAGGGTTTCATTTTCGATTATAGAAAAACTTATATCTTTTACAGCTATAATCTTAAGCTTTTTCGTACCTAATGCGCCTTGTTCAATGGTAAACTCTTTAGTTAAATTCTTTATATCGATTATATTTCGCATATTAAAGTTTTATTACTGAATCCAAAAGCATTTTTGTATAATCAGCTTCTGGATTTTTAAAGATTTTGTCTTTTCCGGCACATTCAACAATAAGGCCGTCTTTCATAACCGCTATCCTCTCAGCAAGACGCTGCATAATTGACAAGTCATGGCTTATCAATAAAACCGACAAGCCTAAAGTTGACCTTAACTCTTCTAATAAAGCTAATATTCCTGATTCTATAGTAACGTCTAAAGCAGTCGTCGGCTCATCGGCAATTAAAAGCTTAGGCCTGCATGCTAAAGCCATGGCGATCATTACCCTTTGATTCATACCGCCTGAGAGCTGATGCGGATATTTATACATCTGCTCTTTAGCCCTCGGCATATGTACCTGCTCCAATAAACCAACCGAAACATCAAAAGCCTGTTTTTTTGTCAAACCTTGATGAAAAATCAAAGCCTCGCTAATCTGAAAACCTATAGAAAAAACCGGATTTAAGAAACTGGTTGGTTCCTGAAAAATATAACCAATCTTACTGCCGCGGATTTTATTAAGCCGTCCTGTTTTAAGTTTTAGTAAATCTTGACCCTGGAAAATAACACTGCCTGATATAACAGCCGTTGAAGGTAAAAGCCGCGTAAGGCTTAAAGCAGTCACGCTTTTACCAGAACCGCTTTCACCGGCAAGACCAAGGATTTCCTTATCGTTTATATATAAATCTATCCCATTTACTGCTTCTGTTAGACTAAAATCATTATTGAAACTTATTTTTAAATTCTTAATATCCAGTAATCTATCCATTGTAGCCAAATACCTCCCTTAGGCCTTCGCCCAGAAGATTAAAACCTAAGATCGTAAAAAGAATAGCTACGCCTGGAAACACCGTAAGCCACCAGGCAACACCAAGAGTTGCTTTTGCCTCGATTAACATATTGCCCCAGCTGGGCGTTGGCGGCTGAACTCCCAGGCCTAAAAAACTTAAAGACGATTCCACTAAAATTGCTGCGCCAACTCCTAAAGTAGCTGAAACTAAAACCGGACCTATTGAGTTAGGTATAAGATGCCTTAAGATCACCCTGGCGCTGCTCGCTCCCAAAGCATGCTCTGCGAGAATAAACTCGCGTTCTTTTAAACTTAGAATTTCAGCTCTGATAAGCCTGGTAACGCCCATCCAGCTGGTTAAGCCGATAACAATCATAATGTTAAAAATAGACGGTTCTAAAAATGCAATAACCGCAAGTAGTAAGAAAAATACCGGAAAACAAAGCATAATATCAACAAAACGCATGATTGCTGAATCCAACCAACCCCTATAATAACCGGCGATTGAACCCAGTATCACTCCGATTAGTGTCGCAATCCCCACAGCAATAAAACCTACACTTAATGAAATCCTCGCACCAAATACTAGACGCGTAAATACATCCCTGCCTAACTGGTCCGTGCCCAACCAATGATCAGCGCTAGGAGCAAGCAAAGCATCCTCGACAACTATAGCTGTTGGATCATACTTAGTGATGATTTGTGCAAAAACAGCCAATACTAAAAATAAAAACACTATCACAAATCCTACCACAACCAGTTTATTCCTAAAAACTTTTTTCATTGTTTAGAATACCTTATTCTCGGGTCAACATAGGCATAAGAAATATCTGCCAAAAGATTACCGATCAAAGTCAAAAAAGCCCCGATAACCAAAGATGCCATAATCATTGAGTAATCCCTTTGCATAACCGCCTCGTAAAAAAGCCTGCCCATGCCGGGTAGAGAAAATATCGTTTCAAAAATAACGCTTCCACCGATTAAGCCGGGAACAGATAATCCCAATATCGTAACTATGGGCAGTACGGCATTACGTAAGGCGTGTTTAAATATAACTTGCGATTCAGGCAAGCCTTTTGCTCTTGCCGTATATATATAAGGAGCTTTTAAGGCATTAACCATGCTTGTTCTCATATAGCGCGATATTCCCGCTAACCCGGAAAAAGCTGATAAAACAATCGGTAAAGCCAAATGACCTGCCAAATCGAAAATCTTCTCAAAAAAATTAAAATATTCAAAATCGATTGATTTTAACCCCACAACCGGCAAAACCCCAAGTTTTACTCCTAAAAGATCCATTAACAATAATGCCAGCCAAAACGTAGGCATGGCAAAACCAATAAAAACAAAAATAGTCATACTGCGGTCAAAGACTGAGTTTTTCTTTACGGCCGAAATAACCCCCAGAGGAACTGCAATCAAAAAGATTAACATCATTGAAGTTATATTGATAAATAATGTTAAAGGGAGCCTGCGCGCGATTTTTTCAATTACCGGGCGCCCATCGATAAATGAGGTTCCAAAATCAAACCTGATAATTCTAGCTAGCCAGTTTATATACTGTACGTAAATCGGCTTATCCAAGTCATAAAGCTTAAGCAGCCTTTCTTTTACCTCTAAAGAAACCTTAGGATTCATTGATTCCTGCAAAACAGTCGGCTCTCCCGGTGATAAATGAATTACAAAGAATGAAATCAACGTAATACCCAACAAAAGCGGCAGCAATCCTAAAAGTCTTTTAATAATAAAACGTATCATTGGCTAAAATAATTCCTATAACGCTGGTCTTTTTTTTCAACCCACCACTTAATGAGATTATAACTTATCCCTAAGGGAGCAGGATTTATACCTTTAAAACGGTTGTCGATTATCGATAAACTGTCAGGAACATACAAAAACATATACGGCTGGTCATCATAAATCATCTTATGAACCTGTTTATATATCTGCGCGCGTTTTGATTGGATGAATATCCGCCTTCCTTCTATAAGCAGTTTATCCACTTCTGGGTTTTTATAACTGACAAAATTAAATTCGCCCTCTTTTATTTTTGATGAATGGAATATATCAAAATTATCCGGGTCTCTTGACAAGGACCAGCCCAAAAGCACTGCCTCAAACCTGCGCTTGTCGATAAATTCGCTTAAAAACGATGACCACTCTATTACCTTAATCTTCATTCTTATTCCAATATCAGCTAAGCGCTTTTGGATAATCTGCGCAGAGCTTATCCTTAAATCATTGCCCTGGTTGGTAATTAAGGTGAATTCGAACTTCTGGCCATTTTTGTCAATTATTCCGTCTTTATCAGAATCAAACCAACCGGCCTGTTTAAGTAGTTTTTTTGCTCTTTCAGGATCGAATTTAACTGGCTCCACGTTATCATTATAAGCCCAGCTCTCAGGAATAAACGGCCCTGTACAGACTCTGCCTAAGCCCAACAATACTCCGTCGATAATTTCTTGTTTATCCACTGCATAATTTAAAGCCTGGCGCACCCTTTTATCTTTAAATTTAGGATCGTTCAAATTATAACCTAAGTAAGTATACTGGAATGCCTGCGTCCTGAACTTATTAAAATTATCCTTGAAAAAATTACTATTCGTCTTTTTGTTATATTGCAAAGGGGTAAGCCCCATCCAGTCGATATTCTTTGTCTGTAACTCCAGGAACAAGGTATCGCTGTCGGGGATTATACGGGTTATTATCCTGCTTATGTAAGGCTGACCTTCGAAATAATCCTCATTGGCAACCAGCTCAATTTTTTCCTGCGTAACCCATTTTCTTAATTTGTAAGGACCCGTACCGATTGGAGCGCGGCTGAATTCCGTAGTGTTTAAATCTTCTTTAGCTAAGATATGTTTTGGTATTATCGGCATTCCCCAGCTGGCAAGCCCTGGAGAAAAAGGTTCTTTATAACTCACCTTTAAAGTCAACGGGTCTATTACCTCAACTGAAGCAACTCTTTCAAAATCTCCGCTATAGGGTGTCCTTACCTCTGGATCAATAAGCTTTTCATAGGTAAACTTCACATCTTCTGCGCTAAATTCAACTCCGTCATGCCAAGTGATGTTTTCTTTTAAACGAAAGACAATTTCAAGATTGTCACTGCTTACCTGCCAAGATTCGCTCAAATCTCCAATCAAATTAATATCTTTATCGTATTTAACAAGTCCGTTAAAGATAAGCCCGGAGATTGAACTTGATGCAGTATCAGACGCTAATATAGGAACAAGTGTACGCGCATCGGCACTTGAAGCATTGATTAAGGCATCGCCATAATCGCAAGCCAAGCTGATACCAGCAATAAATAAAAAAACTACCGTTATAAACGATAGCTTTTTAAAATATCTTTTCCTTAAAATTGAACTATTGATTGTTTTTTTGACTGGCATCTTGTTCAAGGTCCTCTAGGGGCTCGACACTAGATGCATCATTAGAGCTTTCATCAATTGCACCAACTTCAACTTCAGTAGGTCTACTCGTATAATCATCCAAAAGAGACTTACTGCTTGACTTTGACAGATAAGCAATCAAAATGGCAGAACATAAAAATATCGTTGCCAAGATTGCGGTTAGCTTCACCAGAAAAGAATTGGTTTTAGTTCCAAATATTGACTCTGCCCCGGAAAAAGTCTCTACTAACCCTCCGCCGCGACCAGCCTGAACTAAAATAACGAATATTAACAGTAAACAAGCTATTGAATAAATTCCGATTAATACCGTCTGCATCATTTTGTTATACCTTCTGTTGTTTTTATAATCTCTACAAAACTATCCACCTTCAAACTCGCCCCGCCGACTAAAGCCCCGTCAATATCAGCTCGGCTCATTAAATCCTTAACATTCTCAGGCTTTACGCTTCCTCCGTACTGAATACGAATATTGCCAGAAAACTCCTCATCGAATAACTTAGTCATAATTTCTCTTATAAATTTATGTACTTCTTGAGCTTGTTCAGGAGTGGCGGTCTTACCAGTTCCAATCGCCCAGACAGGCTCATAGGCAATGATAAGATCTTTAAGCTGCTCCTTGGTAAAACCTTTTAAAGCACCCTTAACATGATCTTCAACTACCTGAAAAGTCTTATCGGACTCTCTTTCTTTTAAATTCTCGCCAACGCAAACGATTGGAATAAGTCCATGCTCTAAGACATGGGCAATCTTTTTGTTTACAGTTTCATTGGTTTCTGCGAAATACTGCCTTCTTTCAGAGTGACCGATAATTACATAATCACAACCTGCATCTTTAATCATCGCTGCTGAGACCTCACCAGTAAAAGCCCCTTCTTTCTGCCAGAATACGTTTTGTGCACCCACCTTTATACTGGTGCCATAAACAACTTCTTGCACTTCTTCTAAAGCGATATAATTCGGACAAAGCACAATATCTAAAGAAGTGCAATCCATAAGTTCACGCTTTAGGCCGTTAGCCAGCTCAATAGCTTCAGTGATTGTTTTATACATCTTCCAGTTTCCGGCAATTATAAATCTACGCATAATTATTATTTCTCCGTTAAGGCCTCAATCCCAGGCAAAGCTTTACCTTCTAAAAATTCTAAAGATGCACCTCCGCCTGTTGAAATATGGCTCATTTTCTCATCTAAATTAAACTTGGCAATCGCAGCTGCGGTGTCTCCTCCGCCAATTATAGTTGTAGCGGATATCCCTCCGATAAAAACAGCTACATCGCGGGTTCCTTTTGCGAATTTATCCATTTCAAATACGCCCAAAGGACCGTTCCAAACAATAGTTTTGGCGTCTTTTAACTCGTTATTAAAAAGCTCTATTGTTTTGGGCCCAATATCTAAAGCCATCATCCCATCAGGAATAATTTCATTATCAGTAGTTTTACTTTCAGCGTCTTTGTCAAACTTTTCCGCTATAACGTGATCAACCGGTAAAACTATTTTCACGTTCTTTTTAATAGCTTCCTCAAGCAAAGATCTGGCCAAGTCAAGTTTTTCTGCTTCTAGCTTCGAACTACCGATATCAACGCCCTTGGCTTTTAAAAACGTATAGGCCATACCGCCGCCAATTAGAATTTTATTAACCTTGCCGATTAAGTTTTCAATCATAAGTATCTTATCGCTTACCTTAGCACCGCCCAAGATAAGATAATACGGCTTTTCCACATCACCAGTTGCCTTAGATAGATAATCGATCTCTTTTTTTAGTAGAAACCCGGCAGCGGATTTTAAATAATGCGTGACCCCTTCAGTGGAAGCATGCGCGCGGTGCGCTGTACCAAAAGCATCGTTAACATAGATATCAGCTAAAGAGGCGAGCTTTTTGGCAAACTCCGGATCGTTTTTTTCTTCTTCAGCGTGGAACCTTAAATTTTCCAACAAAACTATTTTCTGGCTTGCTTGTGTGATTTGCTTATTAACCTCATCGCCAATACAATCACTAAGCATCAATACGTCTTGTTTAAGAATCTCGCTCAAGCGATCAGCCACGGGCTTAAGGCTGTATTTATCAACTACCTTACCCTTAGGCCTGCCTAAATGGCTTGAAAGGATCAGCTTTTTTGGGTTTTGCGAAAGAATATACTCAATAGTCGGCAAAGCTGCTTTTATCCTTCTATCATCGGTAATACTCAAATTATCATCCTGCGGCACGTTAAAATCGCAGCGGACTAAAACTTTTTTTTCCTTTATCTCAATATCCTTTACGCTCAATTTTGCCATAACAACTTAGATCCCTTTTTTAATCAAATAATCAATCAAATCAACCACGCGGCAGGAATATCCCCATTCGTTATCGTACCAGCTTAACACCTTAACTGAGTCTTCCTGGACGAATGTTGACTGACTGTCAACAATGCTGGAAAGTGGATTTTTCTTAAAATCAATTGATACTAAAGGCAGATCAGTTACTCCTAAAATGCCTTTTAATTTCGATTCAGCAGCTTTCTTTAAGATATCATTAACTTCCTCTTTTGTGGTCTCTTTTTCAGTTGTCAAAACCACATCCACCACGGAAACCGTAGGTGTAGGCACTCTCATTGCTAGGCCATCGAGTTTTCCCTTAAGTTCCGGAATAACCAAACCTACTGCCTTGGCAGCACCGGTAGTTGTGGGGATCATAGAAAGCGCGGCTGCTCTTGCCCTTCTAAGGTCAGAATGCGGAAGATCTAATATTTTCTGATCATTTGTATAGGAATGGATCGTAGTCATCAGACCCTTTTTTACACCTAATGCATCCTTAAGCACCTTAACAACAGGAGCAATACAGTTAGTCGTACAGGATGCATTGGAAATTATATTATCTTTTTTTACATCCAGAGTTTCTTCATTGACCCCTAAAACAACTGTCTTTATGTCCCCTTTTGCCGGAGCGGATATAATTACTGTCTTTGCTCCTGCTTGCAGATGAAGGCCTGCCTTTTCTCTGTCTCTGAAGATACCGGTTGATTCAACTACGACATCAACGCCTAATGCCTTCCAGGGAAGTTTTGAAGGGTCTCTTTCAGCTGAAACTTTTATGGTCTTTCCATCTACCACTAAATCATTACCATTAACGCCCACTTCAACATCAAGAATGCCGAAGTTAGAATCATATTTTAATAGATGCGCTAAAGTCTTTGCATCTGTAATATCATTTACGGCAACGATCTCAAAACCTTTTGTTTTCTTCTCTAGGGCTGACCTAAAAACTAACCTGCCAATTCTGCCAAAACCATTAATGCCAACTTTTAACATTTTACTTCCTCCTTCTTGTTTTTCGTGTTTATTTAATCTCTCTTAACTTCGCTGCAGATAATTCTGGCGGGAATGATACAATATAAAAACCTGTTCCCCACTCAAACCCTGCTACTCTTGTCAATTTTGGAATAATCTCAATATGCCAATGGTAACTTACGCTGTCCATTAAGTAACTTGGAGCACAATGAATTATATAATTATATGCCGGATCTTGCAAGCAAATTTTTAATCTTGATAAAACTTCCTTCAGTATTAAAGCCAATCCATCAAGCTTATCGGCTGAATCTGCGAATTTATAAAGTGAGGCATGGTGTTTTTTCGGCAAGATCCAGGTCTCAAATGAAAACCTGGGAACAAACGGACAAAACGCGACATAATCGTCATTTTCAAAAACAATGCGTTTTTTTTCTTTTCTTTCCTGAGAGATCATATCACAAAAAATACAACGTCCTCTGAATTCAAAATACTTCTGCGCTCCGTAAAGCTCTTCCGAAGCGTTTTTTGGGACCATTGGCAGCGCTATTAACTGTGAATGAGGATGTTCTAATGATGCGCCGGCAGAAGAACCGTAATTCTTAAAAATCATGATGTACTTAAAACGCTTGTCTTTTATTAAATCCATTGCTCGTCTAGAATACATATAAAGGATATCTCTAACCTCTGTGATCTCAAGTTCGGGTATGTTTTTATCATGATAAGGCGTATCCACAATAACCTCGTGCGCGCCGATTCCATTGGATAAATCAAATATGCCCAGCCCACGCTTATCGAGACTACCTTCAATTTGAAGTGCCGGGAATTTATTCGGTATCACGCGTACTGTCCAACCGGGCGTATTAGGTTTTGTATCCGCAAGCCTAAAGGCTTCTATTTCAATAGGCGTTTTATCTTCATTACCGTAACAGAAGACACAAAGTCCTTTTTTAGGCTCATGCTGCTCTTTTTCAAAATCATCAAGATTGACAGGATTATCAGTATTGATAATACCCCAACGACCAAGTATAGGATCTCTGCGAAGTTCTGCCATCAGGCTTTTACTCCTCTTAAAAACTCAGCTGCATTCTCTGGCGGAACCGGACAAATATAAAAACCTGTTCCCCACTCAAAACCGGCAACCTTGGTAAGCCTGGGAATTATCTCAATATGCCAATGGTAATCTTCATTTATTGTCTTCCAATAGCCGGGTTTTGGTTTTTTAAATGGTGCTGTATGAATCACAAAATTATACGGCGGATCATTAAGACCAACTTTTAATTTGGTCAAGACTTTCTTTAAAACATCCGCTAAATGCGGTAGATTATCCTTATTGCATTTGGCAAAATCACAATTATGCTCTTTAGGCAAGATCCACATCTCAAAGGGAAACCTGGAAGCAAAAGGTGTGATCGCAACAAAACCGTCGATATCTAAAACAAGGCGCTCCTTACTCGCTAATTCCTGTTTAACAATATCGCAAAATATGCAGCGTTCGTGATATTCAAAATACCTGTTTGCGCCAACAAGTTCTTCTTTTACTCTTTTTGGGTTAACCGGCAAAGCAATAATTTGAGATTTTGAATGTTTTACCCTGCCGCCTCCAGAAAGCCAACCGTGGTTCTTAAAGACCAACACATAGTTAAAACGTTTATCTTTTTCTAAATCATTGATTCTTTCGATATAGGTCTGAAGAATCTTTGTTATCTGGTCCTGACTCAAATCAGCAATATTGGCAATATGTTCTGGGGTCTCAATTACAATCTCATGCGCGCCGATTCCATTCATAATATCATATATACCGTCGGCACGTCTGTCTAATTCGCCTTCAATTTTTAAAAATGGAGCTTTACTGGGTATAACGCGCACTTCCCAACGCGGTCCGTCTTTTTTATATCCTGCTGAACGCACTGCATAAATTTCATGAGGGGTAAGATGTTCTTTGCCCTCACAAAAAGGACACTCTCCTTCTGCAGGCCCTTCATAACCTTTTTTAAAATCATTAGGCCTTTTGGCGCGCTCTTTCGCGATTATTACCCATCTACCTAAAACTGGATCTTTACGTAGTTCTGGCATAGGATTAATTATACTAAAAACCTATTGGAATTCAACATATTTAAATCAATTAATTTTTTCCTAACTTTTCACCGGAAACCATTTTATGGCCTGCGATAAACGTCATATTATCCATGCGTTTGCCGCCTTCAAGCTGAAGCTCTTTAATCGATAAAGCATCTTTAGCACACTGAACCAAAATTCCAGATCCGGAAATTCTGATTACTTTCCCTGGTTCAGTCATATTTATGTTTTCCACACTTGCTGCGAAAACTTTTAATAATCTTCCTCTATAATATGTAAAAGTACCGGGCCAGCCAAAACAACCGCGGACCTGGTTTAAAACGCTTGCAGCATCTTTATTCCAATCAATCAAACCATGTTCTTTTGTAAGCTTGGTTGTATAAGTTGCTTTGGCTTCATCCTGAGGCGTAAAATTTATTTTTCCAGTATCGATTATTTTAACTGCATCAACCAAGGTCTTAGCCCCCAAAACAGAAAGTTTGTCAGCTAAAATCAAGGCATTATCCATTGCTTCAATTTCTAGACTATTCTGCAAAATAATATCCCCTGAATCCATTTTCTGTTCAACCTTAAAAATAGTTACACCGGTATGTGTATCTGCATTTATAAGCGCCCAGTTTATAGGAGAAGCGCCTCTATATTTAGGAAGCAGCGATGCATGAAGATTTATGACAAACTTTTTAGGAATTTTCAAAAATTCTTCTTTAAAGATCTGCCCGTACGAAACAACAACAAACAGGTCAGCTTGCTTTTCTTTGAGAACATTTAAGGAATCTTTACTGTTTATATCTTCAGGGCTAAAAACCTCTAAAGACAATTGTTTAGCTAGTTTTTCGATTGGCGTGCTCGCAAGATGTAAATGTCTCCCTTTTTTTCTAGAAGGCTGGGATACGACCATGACTATTTCATGGCCCGTATTATTTAATAGTTTTAAAGACTCAACACTAAAATTAGAACTACCGAAAAATATTATTTTCATAATCTTTACATCCCCACGTCGATTGTTGTTATTATACCCGATTGGTAATAATCATTGGCGATTTTTTTTACATCATTTCGTATTTTAACAAAATCCTTCGCTTTCATAACAACCTGCCACCTATAAGAATTACGTAATTTATAAGGTGTATCCTTAACCGGTTCATAAAGCTCTAATCCGGCAATATTAAGCTTTGCCAATTTCTCATAAAGCTCTGCTGCTTTCTTAGCAACGAATTCTTCTTTCTTAGAACGCATATTTATACAAACCAGCTGATTAAAAGGCGGGAATCCCAGTTGTTTCCTTTCTTTCAGCTCTTCCTGGTAAAACGAATTAACATCCATATCTTTTAAGAACTTCAAATAGCCAATATTAACGTATCTGGTCTGGATGATCAATTCTTCTTTTGTCATCTCATTTATTTTACTTAACATATTAAATGTAATTTCATTATTCCTAAAATCCGGGAGATCCAAACCCTCATCCAAAGACAGCACACTGCTTAAATCAAACCTTAACTTATCTTTAAAATTAAACACTGAGGAAGTCGAAACAAGGATATCGAACTCACCCAGAGAACCATAAGGAATTTCCCGATCAAGCATCTTTACCCTTACGCTTGGGAAAATCATTTTTAATCTACCGGCTATTTTCTCTATCCCAATCCCCGTAAACTTGACATATCTACTGTTACAATTTGGACAAAGCTCTAAAATCGGATACTTACTGTCGCAAAAGTGACAGCTCAGTTCATTTGTTCTATTGTCAAATACAAGCGCTGCGGAACATTTTTTGCACCTTACAATAAACGCACACTTATCGCAACGAATTATATTAGAATGCCCCCTGCGGTTAAGAAAAAGCAAAGTTTTCTTATTTTCTTTTAACATAACTGCCATGCGGTCTTCCAAATAAGGCGAAATCAATAAATTCTGCCTTCTTAAATCCCTTAGATCTATAATCTTTAAATTGTTTGGCTTCTTTTTATCATCTAAAAATATTGTTTTTGAACTTTGTTTTCTTGACAAAGCATAGGTTTCAAGCGATGGAACGCTATCAATAAATGAAATATCGCAGTTATCTAATGAGGCGCGCATTTTAACTACCTCTCTTACGTGATAAAAAGGAAACTGCCTTTGTTTGTAAATAAAAGACGATTCTTCATCTACCACGATTAAACCAATATTAAAACCTGATGCAAACACCGCACTCATCGTGCCGATAACGACCTGCTTATTATTACTTGTAATATCCTGCCAAGATTCAACCTGCTGTTTATGTTTTTGGTAACTATGCAGTAATGCAATATTATCCTTATGGTCCTTAAGGGCTTCTTGCCATTTCTCAATATCGCTTAACTGTGGAACGATTATTAAAACCTGCTGTTTTAGTGAAAGCTTTTTTTTAACCAGCTCCAAAACATAGCTATATTTTTTTTCCGCTGCGATTACAATAGTGATACTGCCGTTAGATTTTCTATTAATTTTACGGGATGAGCTTGAAAAAGAAACGTTTTTAGTTTTTCGCACCCCTTCAGGCAATATGGTCTCGATTGCCTGACCCAAAGAACAACAGTAATATTGGGAAAATTCTTCTGCAAATTTAAATGTATTCTTATCAATAATCGGTAACGCATCTATAATATCAATAATAGACTTTATTTTTTTAACATCGACCTTGGAGCTCTCTTTGATTTTAATAACATAACCGCTGAATCTACGGTTATGGAACATTACGCTTACACGACTACCAAATTTGACTTTACCAATAAGATTTTCAGGAATAGAATAATCAAAGGGTCCATCAATCGGAAGACCAACCACCACTTCGGCAAATTTCATCTTTTATCTCTTGTAGGACTGTTATTCTAGAAATTGTAGAAAATTTCTCTTTTATGGACTGTAATTTATCGGGATTATTCTTTAACTCTAGGATTTTATCGGCAATTGCCTGAGGCTCATCGATAGAGACCCCCACACCCAATTCCTGCATTAAAAGCGCATTGGCAGTCTCCTGTCCGGGTATAGGTGAAATGAAAATCATAAAAAGTTTTTTTGCCAAGGATTCGGATACGCTTAAACCGCCCGGCTTGGTGACAATTACATCAGCTACCGACATCAATTCATGCATATTATCTATAAAACCCATTGGCTTTACTCCGGCAAGACTGGCTTTAGTCAGTCTATCCAAAAGCATTGTATTCTTACCGCATATAACTATTGTCTGAATGTTATTGTTCGATAATATCCTGGCAATCTCTTCGATCGGACCCACTCCGATTGCTCCGGTAACGACTAAAACTGTAAATTTTTCCGCATCAAGTGAATTCTCAACTGCAATGATTTTTCTATCAAAACCGATTAAAAATTTCTCGTCAATAGGAATCCCGATAACCTTAACCGCGTCTTCTTTTACCCCAAGCTGGATAATTTCTTTCTTTGTTTTCTCTGATGCCACGATATATTCGTTAACACCTCTAGTTACCCAAAAAGGATGAACCGTAAAATCAGTTACGATTGAAACAACCCTAAAATTCACCTTATAGAACTTCTTTATGAACGCTGCCACTTCATTGGGCAAAAAATGCGCGGAAACAATACAATCCGGCTTTTCTTTCAAAATATACCCAACAAGCCTAAACAGATTTATCCTATTAACCAAAAACCTGAATGTATTGGCAAAAAATGAACTAATCTTATTTACCGGTGCATAAAAAAGCATTATCCAGATAAACTGCAGACGCTTTATAACAAATAAATAACCTTGAGAATAAAGATACTTAAAAAATCTGTTCGAATAGTCAAGGGCATCTATCTTTTTTACTTCACATGATGTATCTTTTTTAAGATAATCATATATCGCCTCGGCTGCTCTTCTGTGGCCTGCACCGGCAGTGGCATAAATAACCAGTATTTTCATTTATGCTCTCCTTAATATGTAATTTACAGCCGTATTTAAATCTTTGGTAACATAATCGGGCATCACTTGCCAATTCTTTTTGTTTGCTTTAGATTCTCTGCCGGATAAGACAAGTATGGTTTTAAGATGCGCTCTTTTACCAGTCTGTACGTCAGTTATACTGTCACCCACAAAATATATCTTACTGCGCTGGCTCTTTTTAACCTTTAGTCTTTTTAGATGTTTTTCCACTAACCCCGTATTGGGTTTTCGGCAAGTACAATTATCCGTATGTAAATGCGTGCAGTAATCAATCTCATCTATTCTGATATTGCGTTTTTTAAACTCATCCAACATGTAATTTGTAATTTTTAATAATGTCTTAAACGAATAAACTTTTTTCGATACGCCTGCCTGATTTGAGATCACAAATACCCTGTAATTGTGCCGTGTGAGTTTTTTTAAGGCAGTCAAAGCTTCGGGAATAAACTTAAATTTCTTCAGGCTGGTAACGTACTTTTTCCTTCCGGGAAATCTATTTATCACGCCGTCTCTGTCTAAAAAAATTACTTTCATATTTTATGAAAAGAATTTCCTGTTTTGTTTCACCCAATCGATAAGCCTGGCAATACCTTCTTTTACATCGATTTCAGTCTTCCAACTTAATGCTTTTTCCACTTTTCTAGTATCTGTTATATAAACTTTCTGGTCTGACGGGCGCCATTTGGAAAACTTTACTTTGGTTTTCTTACCGGTAAGGCTTTCTAAATCTTCGATAAATTCTAACAAAGACCTGGTATTTTTTACACCGCCGCCAATATTAAATAATTCACTCTGTTTTTTCGACTGAATGAACTTATCATACGCTCTTACCAAGTCTTGTGCGTACAATAAATCCCTAACCTGCCTACCGTCACCAAAAATGGTAATCGGTTTATTGAAAAGATTGGCAATTACAAACCAGGCAACCCAGCCCTGATCCTCAAAGCCAAACTGCCTCACACCGTAAATACAGGACATCCTGAATACACATGTTCTCATTCCGTAAATATGGGCATATTCCTGTGTGTATAGATCCCCTACCAATTTTGAAACCCCATATGGTGTATGCCCTGTAAGATCGGTAAGCATTTTCTCATCAACACCCTTTTTACCCTTATAGATATATCGCTTGGCTTTTTTTATCAACGGGATCTTATCGACATTTTCTCCGAACACCTTATTAGTAGAACAATACACAACCGCCGCTTTAGGTGAGATTTTCCTGGTACATTCTAGAACGTTGAGCGTTCCATATGCATTAATGCTAAAATCTTCCCTGGGCGCTCTTACTGATGACGGTACTCCAGGCTGGCCTGCAGTATGAATAACCGCATCCACACCAGTACCCAATGCTTTTTTTACATCACGCTCGCTTCTTACATCGCCTTTAATACATTTGATGTTCTTAAATTTTTTTAAATAATTCCAGTTATACTCAACTGAGGCTTTATCATAGCCAAAAAGGCTTGAACGCATTAGATTATCAAGTACGATAACCTTGTTCTTTTTCTTGGCATAATACTCTGCCGCATGGCTTCCTACAAGCCCTGCCCCTCCGGTAATTAAAACCCTCATTTGTCTGTTCTCCTTTCTAACACACGTGAAAGATACCCACCGGTATAGCCGTCTAAATCAGCTGTTATCGCTTCTATCCTTAGTTTAAGATCGCTTTCTTGTTCAATTGTTAAGTTTTTATTTTCAAGTTCGGATATGAGGCGCTTTCTTTCAAAATAAAGCCTGTTGATGCTATCGAGGATATCTATCCTCAATTGAGTATTCAGCCTGCCTCTAGTATCAATATCATCCTCATAATTATTCCAGATCAAATTCGCAACATCCCATGATAAACTTACTCCCCAGTCGCGCGGACCAACCTGCACCCTGTCGTAAGTAGCACCTAAAGCTGTCGTAACGGTTTTATCATAATCTAACTTCACGCTAGGAAAAAGCGCTCTATATTTAACCGACCTTCTCCAGGAGGCAATCTTTTTAGGATGCACCTCATTATAAACTAAAGCTGCGTGCTGAAGTTCAAGGTAATCCGACCTTTCTTCATCTGTTTTAACATAACTAAAAGCAGCCTTATCATCCCATACGAAAAGTCCTTTATCCGTAGCCAGCCATATATTACCGCTTAAATCCTGCCTGATGAAACGAAGGTTATCAGTAGTCAAACCATCATAGAGTGTCTCCGCTTTTAAATCTTTTAAGTTTATTCTGGAAACTCCGATACTGCTTATTGCATATAAAATTGAAGCGTCTTTGTAGTCATTGATAATCTGGGTAACAAACGGCCTTCCGAAATTAGGCAAAATTAGCCTGTTAAACGTCCTGGCGTTATTCTTGGAAATAAACAATCCCCTGCTTGTTCCTAAATATATTCTTCTATTATCAAACCTGTCTATATGAATTGAAGTGAGGATATTACCATCAAAATCCTCCGGATCAGCATAACGGTAATCAAAGGCATCGTCTTCAGTGATTGTCAAATTAGCTGAAAATACGCGCTTAAAATTAAACGCTTCAGCAGTAGAGCTATACAATCCATGGCTGGTTAAAACAAAACAGGTATTATCAAGCTCTGAAAAAACAATCTTATACACTTGAGCCTCTTGGGCAAAACCATCAATCTTGGTAAAAGTAGCTTCCTCATCAAATGAAACAAATAACCCTGTAGTTGAAGCAATATAACTTTTACCATTGTTTTTTATAAAGTAATTTAGGCTTGATTCACCCGTAATATCTTGATAAATAACATTAAAATTACGCCCCTTATCAACGCTTTTAAAAACCTTCTTATCTGTCACTACATAAATAGACTCATTTTTTGAATCAAAATATACCTGGTTAGCTTTATTGTCACTACCGGTAATAAGCATCTCCTGCCAGCTATTTTCTTCTGCTTTGGCTTTTAATACAGCTGATTTTGCGCCTACAAACATCACTCCGGATTTATCTGAATTCAAAGTAAGACTATAAAGACTAGTATTTATAAAACCGTTATTAACCTTTTTCCATGAAGCTTCGGCAGTAAACATAAAACAAGTTAAAAAAACCAAACTTAACAAAATTGATTTTATTTTCATCAATCTTATCCTATTTAGATTCTTTTTTCATCTGGTAATACTTTGCATAACTAAGTATCTGATAAAAACTATCAAAAAAAGCAATCATAAACCCCATAAAACCGTCCTTAAACCCTTTTTTCCCGATAAATCTCCTGAAAAACCTGTCAATCATTCTCCTTAATGCGTGCACTAATGTCACTTTACGGTTTGTTAATATCCACTTCTCGGCTTCTTTGGTGGTCTGGTAATTAATACTGTTTACAAAATGCTCGAATGTCGGATAGCCTTTATGGATAATATCCTTTTTCAAATGGCCGCATTCTCCTTGAATAAACGCCCTGGGATGCACTCCCACATCTTCATAGCGAAACTTATCTTTTCTAAAGAGCCGGACTTTACCGGCTGGATACCAACCGCCGTAACGCACCCAGTAAGAACCGATAAAATTACGCAAAGGCACGCTATAAGCAACGAACCTTTCATCAGCTAAAGCCTGGGAGATTTCCTGTTTTAGCTCTTCAGTTACTTTCTCATCAGCATCAAGGCTTAGAACCCACTCGTTTTTTGCCTGTGCGTATGCCCAGTTGCGGTGCGTTCCTTCTATGTCTTGTTTTTTACTCAGGACTTTATCACTAAATTTCGAAGCCAAATTTACAGTATTGTCCGTACTCAAGTCATCGATAACTATTATCTCATCAGCCCAGCCGTATACGCTTTTTAAACAATCTTCGATATTGGCCTCTTCATTTTTGGCAACAACTACCACACTAAGGTTTTTAAGTTTTTCCATTAAAATGATTCCTTTATTGTTGTTACAACTAACTCAATCTGCTCTTTTGTAATATGTGGAAACATCGGCAGTGAAATAATTTCCGAAGCCACTTTCTCCGATATGGGAAAATCATCCTGTTTATACCCTAAAGACTCATAGGCCTTCTGCAAGTGTAAAGGTATAGGATAATGTATTAACGCACCTATGCCATTTTGTCTTAAATGATTTATAACATTATCCCTGTTTTTCACTCTTACCGCATACACATGATAAATATGGCTTGAATATTCAGAAACCTTTGGTGTTACAACTTCCTGAACATCTTTAAGTAAGCTATTATAGTAATCAGCTGACTTTTGTCTTAATTCATTCCATTTATCTAACCTCGTGAGTTTAATCCTAAGAGCCGCTGCATGGACAGTATCAAGCCTGTTATTCCTACCAATAATAATATGCTCATATTTATTAATCCTGCCGCAATCTCTTAACATAAATACTTTTTTATATAACTCTTCTGAATTTGTTGTTATAATTCCGCCGTCACCGAAAGCTCCGAGGTTCTTGCTGGGATAAAAACTAAAACATCCCAAATCACCAATAGAACCAACTCTTTTATTCAATGGTTTATATATAGCCCCATGCGCTTGTGCTGCATCTTCAATTACTTTTAAATTATGTTTGGTGGCAATATTTTTTAATTTATTCATATTGCATGACTGCCCATAAAGATGAACAGGGATTATGGCTTTTGTATTCTCTGTTATCGCTTTCTCTAAACAATCCATATTCATACAATAATTATCTTCATTAATATCAACAAAAACGGGCTTTGCTCCGGTATAGGTAACAGCAAAAGCTGTTGCAATATATGTATACGCGGGAACTATTACCTCATCACCAAGACCTATTCCTAAGGCTTTAAGAGACAAAAATAATGCATCCGTTCCAGAGCTTACCCCAATAGCATATTTAGCGCCACAATAGTCAGCAAATTCCTGTTCGAAAAGTTTAACACTCTCTCCAAGTATAAAATCGCCTTTTTTATAGATTTTCTCTATAGCTGGAGTTAACTCGTCTTTGATTTCTTCATAAATAGGCAATAAATCAGAAAACGGGACTTTATATTTAACTGTATAATTTTTCGATATCATATTTTCCTCGTTGTTGTTTTAAATATTTTTTAAAATAATGTGTAGATAAAAGGCGCTACAGCCGAAGACTGCGTAAAGAAAATCAATACTCCCAACAATAACAACATTACAATAATCGGAGTCAGCCACCATTTTTTCCTGTGCATCAGAAACTCACCGAATTCTTTTAAAATTGTAAACTTACCCATTAATTTATACCCTTTCTAGAATTGCTTTTCAAATACTTTTAAATCAGCACTATCTTCATGCTTTATCCAGTAAGAATCGCTATCTTTTTCAATTTTTCTTTCAAGCAAATCCTTGTTAAATAATCTCATCAATAGACCTATCGGAGTAAATACAAGAAAAAACAATA
>JAGYNB010000030.1 GCA_018400015.1 Candidatus Omnitrophota bacterium
TATCAATCATGAGCTTATCGAATTTCTTATAATCCGGCTCCTGGCCTTTTAGTTTATCGTTTATAATTGTGTTGATATTATTAACTGCCTTTAATACGCCTTTGCCCAAATATTTGGTCTTATCAAGATCCCTTAGCTCTAATGCTTCCTTTTCCCCTGTGGAAGCACCTGATGGGACTGCTGCGCGTGCAATGATACCGTTATCTAATATGACATCTGCTTCTACTGTAGGATTACCGCGAGAGTCTAAGATCTGCCTTGCCTTTATTTGTTTTATTACTGACATGATTATTGCTCCTTTCAATCGAGAGATAAGATACCACAGCCAAAGTTTTTAGTCAAGAGATTATAAATTGACTTTTAAAATTACCTGTGATATTTTTATAGAGTACAGAAAGGCTAAAGCTAATGAACGAAACCACTATAAAGAAGATAAAATTTTTCCTCAGGCTATACTGGATCAGGATAATTGTAATATCATTACTCTCCACAATCGCAGTTCTCTTTGTCGTTCTTATTTTTAACGGTCTTCGCGCCTGGAATCAGGCAGAGCCGTTTCTAAAAGAATCTCAACTGGCAATGGCGCCGTTACAGATCTTTATACAGATTGTAATGGGTCTTATTTTTGCCACAACATATGTTTATCTATTTGTGTTCGTTCTTTACAGGCGCGGACAGGGTTTTACCCAGGTAAAGAAAAAAGCGGTCAAAGGTTCCTCTGTGGGCATTACCTGGCGCGATGTTATCGGCATGGAAAGCGCCAAAGAAGAAGCAATTGAAGTGGTACGCCTTATAAAAGACCGCGCCCAATTGACGCGTATTGGCGGACAGATATTAAAAGGTATATTAATGATCGGTCCCCCTGGCTGCGGCAAAACCTATCTTGCCAAAGCAATGGCAACTGAAGCAGACATGCCCTTTATTACTATGTCGGGTTCGGAATTCGTAGAGATGTTTGTCGGTGTCGGTGCAAGCAGAATAAGAAAACTATTTAACCAGGCGCGCAGTCTGGCAGAACTCGAAGGCGGCTGTATTGTGTTTATTGACGAAATCGACGCAGTTGGCGCACAGCGCTCAACCGGCTCTGGTTTTGGCGGACAGAGTGAATTTAACACAACAGTCAACCAGCTTCTTGTAGAGATGGACGGGCTTAAAGAAAAAGAAAGCAATGTCATAGTAATCGGTGCAACCAATGCTCCGGAAAGCTTTTTGGATGAGGCACTTTTACGTCCGGGCAGGTTCGACAGGAAAATTCATGTAGGTAAACCCGGTCTTGAAGACAGGGAAAAGATCTTTTCATATTATTTACGTTCAGTTAAATTCGATGTCACGATTGACCCAAAAAAACTTGCCCGCAGAGCCGTAGGCAAAACCCCGGCAGATATATCCAATATCGTAAAAGAAGCTGCATTAATCGCTATTAGAAATAAAAAAGAAAAAGTTTCGATTAAAGAAGTTACTGAAGCCATGGACAGAATTGAACTGGGCGTAAAAAGTAACATCAAGCTCAGTAAAAATGAAAAAGAACTCACTGCCTATCATGAAGCCGGGCATGCTCTAGCGACTTATTTTTTACATCCCACTGACGATGTATTTAAAGCTTCTATCATCCCCCGTAGATCAATACTGGGAGCGGTTTATCACACTGCACGAGAAGAGATATACTCCTCAAGCAAAGAAAGAATCCTCGCAGAAATCCAAGTCGCTTTAGGAGGCTATGCAGCTGAAAAGATAAAATTCAATACCACATCAGACGGAGTTTTATCTGACTTTAAAAAGGCGATGTATTTAGCGCATAACATGGTCTGGAATCTGGGTATGGGAGAAAGCGGCCTTGTCGGATCTTATGAAACAATTGACGACTCATCAAGCGGCTGGTCAAGAGCAAGAACAGGCTCGTTTATCTCAGAACAGCTCAAACAACAGCTTAATACTGAAACCCAGAATATCCTACAGAAATGTCTAAATGATGTAACAGAGCTTTTCCAAAGACAAAAAGGAATGCTTGATAAGCTCGCCCAGGAGCTTATTGCCAAAGAAGAACTGGACTACGATGAGATAATCGCTGTATTCGGCGAAGCAAAAAAATAATAATGATAAAAAGACTGTTATTTTTTGCTTTTGTTTTCAGCCTTTTATTACCCAGCGGATGTTATAGGCCTGTTAAACGCTACAACACCCAGAAACTTATCAATGAAATCACCTCCAGCCTGGCCGAACAAAAAATTAACGTAACGCTAAAACTGGTAAATAAAACTCTTTATGTTTATATGCCGGTTGAGAGATTATTTGTTGAAACCGACAATCCAAAATCAAACTTTGTAAACTTTGCTGTGGATTACGTAAACGGGCACTACGAAAACAAAGTTTTTTATTATAACTTTTACATCAAGAGTCTTACTGAAAAGAAAAAAAATACCCAGAAATTAAGGTTTGACGAAAAAACGCGCAAACTTGCCCAAAAGGTGCAACATACAGTAATGAATAAATACATGAACGCTGACACTGATATTGAATTTATGGTGGAATGTTACGCTGATATCACACAAGGATATTTATTCAACTATATAACTTATTATAAAGATTTAAGAAAATACTACTGCGGCGCTCTGCCTTATGAAGAATATTCAAAACGGATAGTACAAGATTATATAGAATCTACGATACTGGTTAATAATAAAGATGCTTCCGGGTTGGAATTTGAAGGCATAACAAAAGAAGTTTTTTTATCAAAACAAATCGCCCAAAGAATCAATGTTTACTTCACACGGGAGATCCCCCCTGCTACGCCCGTAGAAGATATCGTAACCAACATCATAAAACATACCTTAAAATACTACCAGTTTGAAGATTACCTGCTCGTGCAGCTTGAGGATATGTACAAAGAAAAAATGAACGTGCTTTCCAAATCAGAAGTAGAAAACTTCCGGTTCTAAACTACTCTTCTTCCTTTTGGTTTAAGTTTTCCTTTTAAGACAAGATTGATTGCTGCAGGATAAATCTGGTGTTCTATTTTGTGGATCTTTGCCTCTAATGACTTTAAAGTATCGTTTTTTACAATTGGTACTATTGCCTGAGCGATTATCGGACCGTGGTCGGTCTGCTCATCCACGAAGTGCACTGTCACTCCCGTATATTTAACAGCGTAATCAAAAGCGTCTTTGATTGCATGCTCTCCTTTAAAAGACGGCAAAAGCGCCGGGTGGATATTAAGGATTTTATTTTTGTATTTTCTTACGAAGTTTTTACTTAACAGGCGCATAAAACCGGCTAAAACTATCAGGTCGATCTTATTTTCCTTTAGTATTGTTATAACTGCGTTTTCAAAAGTTGCTTTTGATGCAAAAAGGCTTCTGTCTATTAAAACCGCTTTTACTCTTTGTTTCTTTGCCCTTTTCAATACAAATGCTTTGGGGTTATCAGATATAAGCACTTTTAAATCAGCTTTTATCTTCTTGGCTTTAACTGCCTTTGCTATCGCTGAAAAATTACTTCCGTTACCAGATGCTAATATTGCTAAATTTTTCATATTTTTTTAATTACCTTTACCGGGCACGCTTTTATGCACTCGCCGCAAAGCGTACATTTATTATAATCTATTACCGCTATATTATCAATTACATGTATCGCATCGTACTTGCATACTCTTTCGCAAATCCTGCAGGCAATGCACCCCTTATTGCAGGCGTCTTTTACTTGTTTACCGGCATAATGGCTGCTGCAGGCAACAAAAATAGGTTTATCTTCCGGGATAAGCTTAAATAAATCTTTAGGACAGATTTCAATACACTTACTACAGGCCTTGCATTTAGCATAATCAACTTTAGGCAAACCAGAATCCTCCATAGTTATTGCGCCAAATGGACAGAATTGCACACAACTGGCAAAACCAATACAGCCGAATATACACTGCTTGGGCCCCAGTTGTAAAATGTTTGCAGCTAGGCAATCTTTAGTTCCGTTATAATTGTACTTGTTTCTAACTGTGTTTTTATCTCCGGAACAACATAATACTGCGATTTTTTTTCCTGTAGACTTATTATCAACACCAAGGATAGAAGCAATTTTTTTGGCATTGTCTTCGGTTAATACGCTACAGCGGTTTATAGCAGACTCTCCAACAACCAAGGCCTGGGCAAAGCCAGCGCAACCTGCATTACCGCATGCTCCGCAATTAGCCTGGGGAAGTAAATTAAACACTTGTTCTAGTTTTGGATCTTGGGTTATGCGGAATTTTTTAGAAGCCAAAGCAAGACCGGCGCCAAAAATAAACCCAAGGCTTGTCAAAGTTATTATTGCTGGAAAAAGATTCATATCTAGAACTTAAATCCGCTAAAGCCCATAAAAGCAAGACTCATTAATGAAGCTACGATAAAAGCAATCGGTATACCTTTCATGCTTTCAGGAACATCGCTTAATTCAAGCCGTTCTCTTATACCGGACATTAAAACAAGCGCAAGCAAAAACCCCACTCCGGCAAAAAATGCCTGGGCAACCGAATAAATAAAACTACCCTTCACTGCTGTTACACCAAGAAAGAAACTATCGATATTAAGTAAAGTTACGCCAAACACCGCGCAGTTGGTGGTAATTAAAGGTAAATATATTCCTAGGTTTTTATGCAGTGCAGGCGAAGTCTTCTTAATAAGCATTTCAATAAACTGTACGAAAGTTGCAATCACCAAAATAAAGGTTATTGTTTTTAAATAAACAATATCGAAACGTATTAATATATAATTGTACAAAGCCCATGTTATGGCCGATGAAAAAGTCATTACGAATATTACGGCAAACCCCATAGAAACAGCCGGCTTGGTCTTTTTTGACACTCCCATAAATGGGCACAGCCCTAAAAACTTTG
>JAGYNB010000031.1 GCA_018400015.1 Candidatus Omnitrophota bacterium
GGCCTTCATAAATCCTGAAAAAATAAAATACAACTGATTTTATCAATATCAGATAAAAAAGTGTGCCAATAAAGATTTTAAAATATTGAGCAGGAAAGCTAAACTCAAAACGAAGGCAAAAGGCAGAAAAATAAGCTGCTGCTGCCAAAAATAGATGAACCAGGACAACCAAAATTCTTCTGTACTTTAATAAAAAATTTAAGCCTTTTCGCATAGACCCAAATTATATCGGAAAAGAATGGTTTTTACAAGAAGTCATTCTTTAAGGATAGGCTATACAGCCTTATCCAAAATAATACCTATCCTTTCCCCAATTAGACAAAACAAAAACCCGGAATTCTTTCAAAAAATTTAAAAAAATGAAGTAGCAGGATGTGCCTAAATAGGACGTTTGTAGAGAAAAGAGTCTTGGCAACAAAACCGCAAAGTCACTGCGAGAAGCAACCAACGGAAGTCCTGAGCGAAGTCGAAGGACGACCAGAGGAAGCGACGAAGCAATCTTTCTAATTCGGAAATTGTAGATTTATAACTAACTATTAGCCAAGGGTTTATAAACGAGGGAAACGTCCCCTTAATCCACCCAACCGACTCCACCGCCTACCGGGAGTTTGAGGATTTGTGGGAAGAAGTAAAAGGTTTTAGATAATTAGCTGGCAGGTTAAAAAGCATCTTCGTGTTTAGTTAAAAGCAAAATAAAAGCTTGGCTATTCTCTTTTCTATAAACACATCTATAATTCATAGTGACACTAAATTCCCATTTATCATTAGTCCCCTGCATTGGCTTATGTCTTAAAGACGGATGTTTAGGATTTTTTAAAAGCATGTCTAGACACCAATAAAATTTATCCCTTATCTGCTTAGAAAATTTCTTTTTGCTTTTAAGTTTCTTTTTTAAATTATCCGGAATATGGTACTTTTTAATCACCTTCTACTTCCCTCTTTAGCTGTTCTGCGGAACTATAGGAAGAAGATTTTCCTTTTTTGAACTCCTGCTCAGATTTTTTAATCTGGCTCTGAGCTTTTTCAGTAAAAAAATAGGCTTGATCTTTATCAATAAAAGTTCCGGGCCTCACAACTATCTTGTTATCCTTGATTTCAATCCTTACCATATCTCCATCTTTAATATGCAAAAAGTTTCTAATTTTTGCTGGAATAGTAAGATGGCCATTACGAGCCACTTTAGTTATAACATCTAACATTTCTATCTCACCTCCCTTATCTTTGTTTCTCATTTAAAAGATAACATATTTTACAAGTTATGTCAATATGTAATTTATAATATCACAAAAATCATTAATATGATATTTTGACCCCTACCTTCTCGTCATTCTGTCAAAAAAGGCCGCTATCCCCTTTTTCTTTGTCAAAAATAAGACGTCTGCAAAGATTTGATTAAATAGGTGACCCCTTTTTGTCCGTTATAATTGAATATTTGTTTTGTAACTGGTTATAGCTTAACAGTTTACCTAAAGCGTCTAAGAAACTTATTAAAAAACTTTGTCACAGTAAATGTCGCAGTAATGTCACAGTAGCATGTCACAGTAAAACATAATGTTTTGTTGGATCAGTCGGGTTTTGGGCAACCGCTTTGATGGCCTTCTTTTGAAGCAAATTATCCAAATCCCGCTGAGCAGTCCTGCGGATACATGACGCAACTGCCTGATACTCATTTACTGTTATTTTACCATTTTTCAAGATAAACTTAACCGCTTTCTCTTGACGTATGTTAAGCTCTTTTTTCTTTATCTTCTGCAATGCCATATCATTCCTGATAATCTCTTTTCCCTTGCCTTGTATTTCCTTCATCTGAGAATGAAGTCCATCAACAAAATATTCAAGCCAGCCGGTCATATCCATTTTATTCTTACGCACCGATTGAATAGCGTTGTAATACGCCGGGCGGTCTTTATCGTAATATTCCGAAATAGTAAATAACCGTTTAAAGTCATAGCCTGTTTTGTAGAGAATAAGTGTTGAAAGAAGCCGTACCGTCCTACCATTGCCATCAACAAAAGGGTGAATATACACAAACTGAAACTGTGTGATTCCGGCGGTCAATACCGGCGAGACTTCCTCAATATGAGCGTTTATCCAATCCACAAACTCACGCATAAAATGAGGCACTTCTAACGGTGCTGGAGGCGTGTAAATAATCTCTTTTGTACGAGAATTAGCAACATAATTTTGTATCTTCCTGTAATTGCCAGGTTGAGCCTCACTGCCGCGCACGCCACGGACAAGGATTTTATGAAGCTCCCGCACAAGCCCTTCCGATATAGGATCGTCTTTTCCGAGATACTTTGAAATAAAATCCATTGCTTTCTTATAATTAAGAAGCTCTCTTTCATCGTCACGGCTTACACCTTTGGCCTTTTTACCCGATAAAATATCCTGTGCTTGCTCAAAATTTATTGCCGTGCCTTCAATATGCGTTGAGTGGTGCGATTCAAGAAGAAGGACTTTTGCCTGCATATCAGAAACCCAGTCATCCTTGAGGCTAACGGCGTCTAGAAACCCCCTCACACGCTCAATTTCAACCAGAGCCTTATTGATCTTCGGCGTTATTGTGTATTTCGGTTTAAATAGCATATTCTTTTATTTTCTCCCTAATTTTCTCCATGGCTATTACCCCAATTTTAATTCTTCGCATTTCATGGATAATATCTTAGATTTTTAAATTGCATTCTTTAACAAAAAACCTTGAAATATTTTTCCTCTACTTTTCTTGATTAACTTATCTATCTTTACATCTAATATTTTACCCCTAAGAAATAAAAAAGTAAAATGGAATGAACAAAAGAATCTATTCTTACTTAATCTTGGAAATCTAGTCTTCGAATACAGCAAAACCAAACCAACCGACTCCTCCGCCTATAGAGAGTTTGATGATCTGTGGAAGGAAATCACCCCGAAGAGTCATTGCAAGAAGCGACCAACGGAAGTCCTGAGCGAAGTCGAAGGACGAACGAAGTAAGCGACGAAGCCAGCGGCCTTGCCCTCGGCTTCGTTCACCTCGGCAAGCCTTCGGCAAGACGGGCCGCAAGGCGAGCCGCTAGGCAGGCAATCTCTCTAATTCGGAAATCATAGGTTTATAACTAACTATTAGCCAGGGGGTTATAAACGAGGGAAACGTCCCCTTAATCCGGCTATGAAGGCCTGCCCCCGTAATCCTCGCTGAATATTTTTGACGTGCACTATCGACTTCTATATGTTCTTTCGTTGCGGCCGCGAAAAGCTAAAAGCCATACGATTTTATTCTTATCGTCAATATCATATAAAATTCTGTAGTTTCCGATTCTTTTTCTATATTGCGCAACGTATGCGGCCATAGGAATAGGCGGTTTAATTTTGGGTTCGCCTCTTGGCCTAGGATTTTTCTCTAAATCCTCTATCGCCCCTGAGACTTTTTTTTGTATATGCTGAGGAGCGCCGCCAACTTTTTTATCAAATTTCTTTTTTAAAGAATTCGTTGGAAATCGGAGCTTATAACTCATTTCTTTGTTTTGTACTTCTCAATTAAATCTGTAGCAGCCACTCCTTTAGCTCCTGCGGCAATTGCTTTTCTTCCTTCCACCACTGCGGCTACAACTTCGGGATCAGAAAGTTCATCAAGGACATCAAGTAACTCTAAGATTTCCTCATAATCAAACATTATCTTAGTAGGATGCCCTCTTTCGGTAATTACTAAAGGATTGTTTTCTTTAAGTAGTTCAAATAAATGGTTTCTAAGCTTTCTTACCCCCACGTGTTCAGCTTTTAAAAGATCCAATGCTAAAGCCATCTTCAATCACCTCCAAATTCACTTTATAATCCCCACACTTTTTTATTGTTGCCACATTTGTGAGCACTTATAATATAACATATTATATTAGTTTTTGTCAAATATCTTTTCAATGGTACATTTTATTTTAATGGCAACCTATAAAACCAACCCAACCAACTCCACCGCCTACCGGAAATTTGATGATTTGTGGAAAGAGATCACCCCGGAGGATCATTGCGAGGCGAAGCCGAAACAATCTCTATGGTAGAACTGAACTTTCGGTGACCCCCGCGGTCACCGAAGGGTTATCATCAGCATCTAAAGATTTCGTCATTTTGTCAAAAAAGGTCGCTGGACCCCTTTATTTTTACTTCTGATTAACTTGCTTATCTTGTAACTGTGTTATAACCTCGTCTAATGTGTTCGATATAAAAGCAATCCGTGGTCTATATTGGCGTCTTCCAGCATACAAATCACCCAGAAATTCCTGAACCAATTGAAGTTTATGTATAAGTTCTTGATTGGTTTTATTATTTTCTGCCATAATTCCTCACCTCCAATTGTAATCGAAACTAAATAAAAACCAGGTGTCCCTCCCTATTTTCTAAGACTGAGTTATTTATTAAACGGCAACCATTGCCACAAAAGGAATAGGCACAAGGGTTAAATGCTTAAACGGCATTATCTTCAAGCCAGCATTAGCAATAACTCCATGTCGGTACTTCATAATTTGCTTTACTTGGTTTGTGTTAAAAGTGACAGAATTTTTAACTTCTATCGGAAAAAACCTTTTACTTTTG
>JAGYNB010000032.1 GCA_018400015.1 Candidatus Omnitrophota bacterium
GCCCTGGCGCTTGTGCCGGCATCGATTCGGAACTTTGAAGGCCGGCCGGCTTTAGAGATTATCGGCAAGGGAAGGAAACTGAGAATGGTGGCCGTGCCGGTAAACCTTAAAGAGAAGCTCGAATCATATGCGTATCGGGCCAAAATTGAGCCAAGACAGCGTTTTTTTAAAATAAACAGGTCAAGGGCCTGGCAAATCCTAAATGAAGCCAGAAAGGCCGCAGGATTGGAAAAAAGGGTATTCCCGCATCTGCTTAGACACTCAGACGCGATTATCCGCCTGCGCAAGACCGGAAACCCTAAAGCGTTGCAGTATCACCTGGGGCATAATACACCGGCGATGACGTTGCGGTATTTATCGACGTTGACGCAAGAGGACGCTTTGAGGGTGCAGCAGGAAGTGGAGTTTGAGGGATGAAATTGGAAGCGGTCAAGATGCTGGCAGGAAAAATAGTGTAGTTTTTACTTTGACATACTTTGAGCAAAGGTAGCCGGAAAAAGTGGATTCCGTCTATTATATGTTATGCCTCAAGAAGGAAGTCGCATGAACGAAGACATGACGCTTAGATCAGTCACTATGAATGATGCGGATATGCTCTTAGAATGGCGCAATGACCCAGAAACAAGAAAGGCCAGCCACAGTACGGATGAAGTCCAGAGGAATGAGCATATTTCATGGCTATCACGGACACTTAGCAATCCCAATCGAAGGTTATACATCGCTGAAGAAGATAGTGTCCCTGTTGGCACCGTTCGAGCAGATTTGTTTGATGGTGTATGGGAACTGTCATGGACAGTATCCCCGAGAGCAAGAAGGCAAGGAGTGGCAAAGCGGATGGTTGGTATGTTGGCAAATCAAATTTTAGAACCAATTCGAGCAGAGGTAAAAACAGGAAATATTGTGTCAGCTCGAATTGCCGAACATGCAGGTATGGAATTCCAGCGAGAAACCGATGGTGTTCTTCATTACAAGAGAGAAGCATTGGGATGAACAAGATAGAGTCTAATTAAAAAAAGCTAGACAGGAGCGTAGATGAAACAATACAAAAAACATTTTCTAAAAAAAGTTATAATACGAATTGATTTTATATCAGAGGTTATGCAATTGGTAAAAAATGAGCCTGCTAGTATAAGGAAAAAACTTTTGTCTGAATTCCCGATTGCAGAGCCTAAAAAGACTATTACAAAAGAATTACAGATAAGCCCCAAACACCAGGTTAAAGAGACACAGACCGAAGGTAAACAGTGGTTTTATCACTCAAAGAATAGGGAAAAAACAGCATGTTTATCGCGGACATTCTTTTATGTGGAATACAATAAATATAAATCATTTGAAAAACTAAAAAAAGATTTTATACCTATTTTACACACTTTATACGAAATCGATCAGAATATCAGCATAAGTCGGTTTGGGCTAAGGTATATTAATCATATTGAATTAAAAGAACCGAAAACCTTTGATTGGAAAGAATACTTAAGTCCTAAACTACTAGGGAGTTTCAAGCTCTTCAAAAATGGGGGTAAAATAATACGAGCGTTTAATAATTTCACAAGTTCAGATGGAAATATGATTTTACAATTTCGTTATGGAATGCATAATCCAGATTTCCCGGCACCAATAAAGAGAAAATTGTATATTCTAGATTTGGATGCGTATTGTCAAGGTTCATTAGAGGGAGCTGATATTGAAGAGTATATTGATAAGTTTCATGAAGAAATTAAGAAACTATTTGAGTCAGTTATTACTGATAAGTTGCGAAAAAAAATGGGGGTAACCCAAAATGGCAAATGAACAGGAAACGGAGTATCCGTTAGAGAGTAAAACCGGTTATATTCCGAAAGAAGAGACTGAAGATAATGAGGTAGAAATATTTAGGTTCAAGCAATATGAGATTGGGAAACCGATACGGGAAATCATAAAAGCAAAGATAATGAAACATGAAAGTTAGAAAACAAAATTTAAAGCGAATTTCACAAGGAGATATTTATAAAAATGTCGAATATGTCGAGTATATTGCAGAACAAACAGGCAAATTAAAAATTTCTAAGATTCTATTTCCGTATATTATAGTCTTGACGCAAGATTGTGACCTAGAGCAAGATTTTAAATTTCGTTATGGAAGGCCACGTCCCAAAACACAAGATAAATATCTATTGTCTGTCTTGGCAGCTCCCCTTTATAATGCAGAACATGTATTTTTAGGGGAACACTTGGATGAATTAGGAATCAAAATGAGGAAAATAAATAAACGTAAAACCGAAGGCAAAAAAGTAATGCAAAATCAAGATCCGCGTTATCATTATATAGAATTTCCAGAAGATATTCCGATTGTAGCATCAGTTATAGACTTCAAGCATTATTTTGCGGTTAATATAGAATATTTAAAAAAAGAAAAAAAATCAGATTTTGTGTGCCGAATACCGCAGTTATATAGAGAAGATTTATCAATAAGGTATGCTAATTTTTTAGCGAGAATTGGGTTGCCAAGTAGTTAAAAAATATGACAAATTTTACTGTAAGCGAAGTTGTAGACGGCGATACTTTCAAGGTTAAGAATGGCTGGGAATGGAACGAGAAGAAGGGCGACACTATCCGGCCGACAGGGTATAACACGCCGGAAAGAGGAGAGCCCGGGTACGAGCAAGCAAAGCAAGAATTAAAAGATCTTATCTTAGCCAAAGAGGTTGATATAAAAAATCTCAGGATCGTGGACGAATGGGGAAGGTTAGTCGCTGATGTTTATTACAACGGAAAAAATCTTGCTGATTATTTTCCGGAATATAAAGATTGAGTGGTAATAGGGAGAACAAAAAGTACGTATAAAAATATGGATAATTGTATTGACAAATAGCCATATTTATGGTATATATTTATGGTGGAAGGAAGTAGTAGTTTTATTTGGGATCCTGAAAAAGAATTAGCTAATATTGCCAAACATGGAGTAGGCTTCATTACGGCCGCAAAAGCCTTTAAGGACCCGAAAAGAAAAATTTATACCGACGCTAAACATAGCAAAAAGGAAGAACGATTCTTTTGTATAGGAAAGGCTGAAGATAGAATTTTAACAGTCAGGTTTACTTATCGTGGTGATAAGATCAGAATAATTGGAGCAGGATTCTGGAGAAAAGGAGAGCGGTACTATGAGAAAAAAGACTAATGATCCTAATAAACCTGTGGGGAAGATGACCAGGGTTGGTGATTTCCTTCCGCCGCCGGATAAGCTGGTAATTCCTCAAGAAACAGTGAAGATTACTCTTTCTCTGAGCAAATCAAGCGTAAATTTTTTTAAACATCAGGCCAGACTGCAACATATAAAATATCAGAAGATGATTCGCCAGCTAGTGGATAGATATGCTAAGCAATACTCATAGGGTGAGTAATGGAAAAAGAAAGAACCTTGCAAGACAGATTAAAGGAGGATTTGAAAGACACTGAATTTCGTAAAGTCTTTGACGAAGAAGAAGGTTATGCTTCTTTAGTTATTCAAATAGCTAAACTGAGATAACAATGAGAAAAGCCAAAACTTACTTTGATAGGTTAATGCAGAATAAAGAATTCCGTAAGAGGTTCGAAGAAGAAGAGACACGTTTTTGGGAAACCCATAGTCCACTTGATTATTCAGAAGAGTTTACTGAGCTGGGAAAACCGCTTGAGTTCTCCTCTGCCCTTTTAAGAAAAGTTGCCAAAAGGCGCCAGGAAAGAAGACGTCGCAAGGAATCAAAACGTTCCCGAGGTTAAAAAACTCCTTACCTCAGAGTAAGCCTAAAATCAACTCCGTTTGTAACCCACGAAAAGAACCACACCAAACTATTACCCGATCAAAGAAAAGCTTCGCATAAAGCTATTGTGAGCGCTTTTTAAAGCGCTCGAGAAGTGTACACCAATCTCTTTTCGGTCCCAAAAAGGCAAAAACCGCATTTTCGACGATAACCCCTGAAAAACAAAGCTCTCATTTGGCTGTAGACGCATTAAAATAAGCCTGTCTATTAAACCCCAGCTGCAACAGGCAAGCATTATCTTTTTACCGACGAGAGCTAACCGCAGACCCCCAAGATTGGGGGGCTGCGGAATTGGGGGTTGAATATAGGTTCTCCCGAATACACCAACCACTTTTGTCTTATAACTGTTTTGCGGCTTTTTGCCCAGAGAAAATAA
>JAGYNB010000033.1 GCA_018400015.1 Candidatus Omnitrophota bacterium
ATTGACGCCAAAATAGACATCAACTCCTGAATTGCATAAATCATAAGCCGTTTTAATAGCCTCATCGGTTGTGTCAAAAAAATATTGTTCCGGTGATTGACCTTTTGGAAACGTCCTGATTTCTATCTGGCCCAGATCATTTTTCAAGACATCTGAAAAAAGGGTGTCAAGGAATGCGTGAGCTGTTTTATAAAAAAGATCTTTATCTGGTAGGTAAGAATTAATCATCGTTTTGCGTCTCCTTTTCAGCTGAAGTATTAAGGGCGGTCCCTGCTACATCCCGAAACCAATGGCTAACTGAAATTTCCTGCTCATCGGTAATCCGTTTGACCTCCTGGTAGAGATCAGGGGGAAAAACAATTGTAATTGCTTTTGTAAATTTAGGCTTTCGCATAATAAAACCCTCCTTACGTTAAAGATTAAAAAATATAATTTCTTTATTATTTGTTCTGGCCTTAGGGACATATCAGTGGTGAGAATCGGAGAACTGTTCTCCGCCTATACGAGCATTTAGGGAAAGTTGTGTTTGATAGGTGTTAATTGAAAAGTGAAGTGGTTATGGATTGAATTAACACCCTTGGAAGTGGATAACCGGTTAAAACAAACACTATGCCTATTCAAATCCGAGGGTGTTAAGGTGTTAATCTTATAAACGATATGGGTGATAAAAAAGGATGGAATACGCTACTAAGAGATAAAAAAGGGCCAACCATGCCTAGCTGACCCTTTTAAATCCTTGGTAATTCCCATGTGATTGATATTTTTGAATTTTAAAGTTTTTTTGTTAAAATCTATAAAAAGTCATAAAAGATGAAAGGTTCTACACTCACCTATCCTCAAACAGTCTCAACACATCCTGTTATAGGGTTCACAACCTTAATAGGCTTGCCATTATATATTGGATCAAGTATCTCTGATGGGTCGGGAAGAGCAATAATTGAATCAATATCAAAGGTAGAAACAGCGTACAGGTGTCTTTTGGTATTTGTATCCTTTTTTGATTCAATATAGTTGTCTTTTATCAGTGCATTCAGCTCCATATTCAGAGTACTTGGAGGGATTGTCTCACCCCCATCGGAATCTATTCTATTCTGGATAAGCATCTTATTCGGCCAATACCGCTCCCCGCCATGAGAGTGAAGACCACTAAGGATATTATTGTTGCCATCTTTCTCTGTTAAAAAAGATTCGTCTTTATAAGCTGAAAGGTTTAAATCTTTTATGGCATTGAATACCCTCTGTCTGCGGAGCGGAAGGTTTTCGTCCCATGTGGTTAAAAACCCGTCCATCAAAACTTTGAAGATATAATAGTCAAATTTGGTGGACGTTAAAACTTCTCTGTTGTTACTGCTGCTTCCTCCTTTATATTCAAGCAATTTCTGATTAGGCTCTGATCCTGCATTTTGTACTAATTTCGCTATTTCATCTTTATCCAGCCCCAAAAATCTTGCAACTACTTCAGCCTCAGATAGCTTGGGGGGATTATTGAGCCTTGCAATATTGGCTAGCATAGCCTTTATCATTTCTGCCTTTCCATCGGCGTTTTGAACATTGCCCTTTAATATCTTGGCGATCTGGCTGGCATATGGGATGTCAACCAATCGGGAATTCATTCTCCCAAAAATAAATCGTACTCTTGCACACATCATCTTTAATAAGGATTCATTGATATCTTGCCCCAAAGCAAATGCAAGTTCGCTGTCAACGCTGCTTTGATCAGATTCCACAGTAAGATGTACGGCCGATGGAACTGTTATGCAGGAATTCTTCGGCTCTTTGGTCAAAAATACACAGGAGATTGGACCCTCAATTTTGATCTCTTGAAGTCCAACTTCATATTTCGACTTATACCTTACCTGCTCAACAATAATGCCGTTTGAAAACAAATCATTGAGCTTCTGAGACACCTGTTTGAGCCCCTTGCTGTCAAAGGTGACAATTACTTTGTTTTTGAGTCCATTGCCTACACTGTAGAGGTCTTCAACACTCATAGCCTGAAACTGTTTTACATACCTTTCAGGCGTCATATCGAGACAATACTTAAGCAGTTTAGATGCGTAGGATTCATTCTCGCCAGTGATTTCTACAGCTAATGGATTTCCAAGATGTACCGAATTGAGGCCCAACAGTGTTATCAGCCCAATCTTTATGTCATTATTAGAAAATCCTTTGCTATTGAGAATTTCGCCGGCAAAGCATAACGGGGACTTTAAGACCCCATTGCATTCGATCATTGTTCCTTGAGATAAAATAGAAGACAGATTAGCGTCATCTATTCGATTATAATAGGGAATAATATCCTTGGTTTTTGTCTCTAAAACTGTATTTAATAATTCCATTTATGAACTCCTCTAAAATTATATGTTAATAAAAAGGGGCTACCCATAATGGATAGCCCCGATCGCTTTAATGCTTTTTCACCTCATTTTTTGCTGTGCGCCTGCTTGTCTATGAGCGGAAAAAAACTGCAGGCGTCATTGATGATCTTTTTAAAAAACAGGCTGAACTCTTTTTTATTTAAGACTTCATCAACCGCAAAAATGCCACCCTTTAGCATTACCCGCCCAGTTTCTGGATTCAAGACAAAGCTGGCAGAATCGATATGGCGAAAGTGGAGAGTATTGAGAAGCTCAAGAACAGCCGGTCTGTTTTCAGGGTGAACACGATGTAAAGATTCTGCTGAAACAACCACGGTCTCCTCAGCCTGGTCAAAGATCACCTGTGTGTGTAAGATCATCTCTCCTTGCTTTATCTCGGATGAAAAAGTCATTAATCCATTATATTTCTCCGGCTTGATAACCGGCACTCCAGTTGAGATAAAGTAGTGTATTAGGTCCTTAAATATTTTATTTTCTGTCATTTTAAATTCCCCATGTTATACGGTTTACGATTAATTTTATTGCCACTGTCAGAGCAAAGAGACTTATCTTTCATCTCAACCCCTGCTGCCACAATAAAAAAGGCCAACCCTTTTCTTGAGGATTGGCCTGCCATAGCCAGAGTTATTTTTGTCAAGACTTATATAACCATTTGTATTACAGTATCACCTCCTTTCTATTTTTATAAACCCTTGAAACATTTGTCCCAAGTGTCCCATCTACTCCTATTTTCATTCTTAATCGATTTGTCCAATTGCGACCTCCATATTAAATTGTTTTTATTTATTAATTTATTGGAAGCTTACAGAAAAGTGACATGGCAAAAAGGTAGAGAAAGATGGAATGATCTAAAGTGGGTTTTAGAATGGCAAATGAGGATGAAAAAAGAGGTGCAAATTAAAATTTTGGTTGTGCAGACATTTTCACAAGTTAATAGTTAAATAAATTTACAAACGGTTTAAATTGCATCTGATGAAAAAAGATAAAAAGGTGGGTTACCTGACAATATTATTTGCAAATTTATAATTAGCTTAACTTACTATTGACACTTCTACGCTGACGCACGCCTTAAAAAATTTGCCAAAAATTTGCCAAAAATTTGCCAAAAATTATCTAGATAATGGGTAAAGAAAGGTAAAAATAGAGAAAATCAATGGGAGTATTAATGGTTAACAATCTATTTATTTAATTGAAATTACTTAATTATTGTTACTTATTGTTACTTTTGCTTTTTTCGATTTTCTGACTTCTAATCCGCAGGTCGCAGGTTCGAATCCTGCCAGGCGTACCATTTCTTTAAGGGGCTAATACCGCTATTATCAGCGGCATTGAGCCCATACAAATACTTGACAAACAATTATAGTAAAAATATAAAAAAGGGAAGCGTTCACAGGTTAATTGGTGTTTCTGGTTTACAGTTTTTAGACCCAAAGACAGTAACGCATTCAGTCTTGAATGGGGTCTTCAGCCTTGATAGGTGTGAATAAACTCTCGGGAAGCCCGGAGAATCATTCCTCTCCCAATGTTTTTTTTATTGCATATACAAGCTCTTCGGCAGTTACTGGCTTTGCTATAAAGTCTCGACCCCCCCTCGTTTTCAAGGGCTTGTATCCATTTTCTTCCTTTGTAACAATGGCAGTGATAAAAATAATCGGTATCTTTGCTGTTTTCGGATTATCCAGAAGGATTTCGGCGACCTCATCACCCGACATTTCAGGCATCATTATATCAAGCAAAATGAGATCCGGCTTTTTTCTCTGCACC
>JAGYNB010000034.1 GCA_018400015.1 Candidatus Omnitrophota bacterium
TTGGTCATCCTTTCTGCCTGTTCATTTCTTTGCTTAACAAGTTGTTCTTTATTAAAAGACGATAGTTCTTGCCCAAATAGTTTAGAAGCTGCTAAAGCGGACCTTTCAAAGTCTATTTTTTCATCTAATTTCTGCAGATTATTTCTTTGTCCTTCTACTTCTAATCCTTCTTTTAATTCTAATTTTGAATTTTCCCTGATTAAAGCAACTGATAAGTTTAATCTTGTTTTTGCCCTTTCTTTTTTTAGTTCTATAATTTCTTTTAAATTAGAAGATTGTTGCGCTCTGTTATAATAGGTATCGATATTTTGATTCATACCTTTTTCCCAAGAAGAAAGCTCTTTTTCATTCATCGATACATTTTCCAATCCGGTTAAAGCGACTTCATCAACGGTTAATTGGCCTCCGCTAGTTTTATTATTAAAAACTACTCTTTCACTTTCAGTATTTGTTGAAACTGTAAATGCCTGTTTGCCTAATATCCAATTAGCTATGCTAAAATCCGCTTTCTTTTTTACCTTTCCGGTTGAATCTAGTTGCTGAGTTGGGCCGCCTAACTCAACCTTTTCACCTAATAAATCTTTAACCGCTTCTTTTTTCAATATATAATCTCTTACAGTTTGCTTATCTTCTGAATTAATCTGGCCAGGCAGCCTAACCAAGTAATCAACCAACCCTTCGGGAGAAAGCTCCTCTAATTCTAATCTATAAGAATATTTATTAAAATGAAGCCCGGTTGAATCAGTTAGCTGCAGGCTATTTCCATCTGTAAACTCGATAGTTCCAGAATTAACTGCTGCTAAAGCACCTAAAGTGCTAATTTTCTCCTCTTTAGTTAGGCTGGAAAATCTATTTAATTTTTCAGCTTCGGCGGTAACCCCTTTTACTGCGGATACCTCTCTATTGCCAAACAGCCTCTTACCGCCGCCTTTAACCATTGACCTCCAGAAGTCTCTTCCCGAAGCGGAATTAAATACTCTATTTGGAGTTACAAGCTCTTGAACGATTTCATCTGCAAACTGTTGGATACTACCTGCTCTCACTGCGCTCATACCCATAGCTTCTAAAAAGGAACCGAAATATCCAACCGGAGTAAGGGCAAGCCCCATCTGAATCCCCTGTTCGCTGATTTCTTCAACTGTTCCATCTATAGCCATATTAGCCATTCTGGTAACAAAATTTTTCGATCCTTTGAAACTGGAAGAAGCAAAATTTCTAACACCGCCTTTTACCTCTCCGGAAAAAATCTGTTTAAAACTCTGCCAAACTTCCGGCTTAGCGGAAGTGGTTTTAGAGCTCAATTCCTTTAACACTCTAGGCATGAATGCAGTCTCTATAGCCTCGCCCAAAGCGCTGAATTTATAACCAACCTTACCTTTTTTAATATGAGTCAAAACTTTAGGTACAATCGGCTGAAGCGCGCCTAGAGTAAAAGCAAAAGCAACATTAGTTTTATCTAACTTGCTAAAAAATTCACCCGGCCTGAGAGGAAATTCTCTAAAAGATTCAACCTTGCCTCTGCCTGTCTCTTCGTCAATCCCAAACAATCCAGCTAAATACCCTACTTCAAATTTTTGTAATATTCCGGAACTACCAAGGTATTTAACCGCGCTTCTGTCAACAATTTTGTTTCCAACTTTAACCTGGGTATCATCCCAGAAAGCCCCCGGGCCAAAATTAAGTAAACTCTTCTCGAGTTCTGTTCCGGAAACCGGAGAAACATACTCTCTAACCAGATAAGAAGTACCTTCTAAAACCGGCATCAAAGGAGCGATGACAAAAAACAATGTGCCGCCGGTACCTTTAATTCCCAAATCCCAGCCTAAAGTTTTTGCTCCCGCTAAAGACGCCCCTCTTGCTTTAGCCCATTTAGTAGAACCACCAAACTTTTCGTATACGGGTTTTATGCTTCTGCTATAATATTCGGAAAAACTCTGCTTTAAGCCTCTTCTGGCACCTAACAGCTTATAACTATCCGGGCCGTACTGCATCTTAGCATAAGATTTCTTAAATGCGCCTGCGCCTTTGATAGTACCAGCTAAAGCGAGGCCCCAGAAAAGAAAATGTCCTCTGTCTGACATATTTTTTGTATATTCAATTGGTGTTCCGTCCTGCAAATATTTTATCCTGGTAACAAGCCTTTTTTCTTTTTCTGTATCAATCCAAAGATAAGAAGTACTGTCTTTTAAATACTCTTTTGCCCCGTATTCTCTGCCGTTTATAAAAGTTTCGGAAAATTTATTAATTGCTGAATCTATAAATAATTTTTTCGAGCCATAAACTATCCCACCGGCTGAAAGTGTCCCTAAGGCCATCTCAGCTGCATCACTTGCCAAAGCTACTCCGAACTTAGAACTACTCCAACCTGTTTTACTTAAAAAGCTGCTATTGTTAACTTTTGATTCAGCATACTTGGAAAAGTTTTTACTCCAAGAGGAAGGTTTTGCTCCGTTTAAAAGAAGCATTGTGCCTACTCCAAAGGCTATCGTACTTATATTGCCAATGATGTTTTTAGAAATACTCGATTTGCCTTGTTCTGCCCAAAAGGACCCTGCTGCGCCGCCGGCTGTCAAAGCCCCGCCGGAGACAAGGCTCTTTTTCCTTGAAACTTTTGCCAACGCATTATTTATCTTACTTACTACTGGAAATTTATTAAGACCTACACCTAAGCCGTGAAACAACAACCCAGCTCCAAAGGTGCCTTTGGTTATAATATCCATTCTCTCAGAAACCCCTCTTATAACTCTATCTATATTGCTAAAATCACTCTCGCCGCCAAATATAAAAGGAGAACCGATATTAAAAGCGGTATTTATTGTATTTAACTTCGGCATTGAATAATGCGCTTGAGAGAAATAACCGGCTATTTTTCTGACTGGGCTGGATAAAGAAGAGGTTCTTGATACAGCCTCTAGCTTTCTTCCCATTGCTGTTGCGCCTCTGCCGGCTCCGGATAAAACACCTAAGATATTTCCATAGTCTACGCCCCGGCCTTGGCCTAAAGACTCACTTCCATTAGTCGCGATATCTTGAGCAAAACTAAAAAATCCATGCAATGTATCTAAAGGATGCCCTAATACATTGGCCTGTAAGGAGCCTGTGGAAAGGGCCAATCCGTATTTAAAATAGCTAAAAGCATAAGCGGGCCCGATTCCCCAAAAACCTAAATTTCTATCTAAACTATCTATAACGGCTTTGCTCTCATATTTATCTAATCCATACAATAAATCACGCAATTGTGCTACTTTTTTTTCTTTGCCTATCCATCCGGCAATAGGTTCATTCAAAACAGCATCGAGAATTTGTCTACCGGGATAAAGGATAATATTTTTAATTCCGGCATATAAAGCTGAAGGCTCTTGTTGATAAGCGCCGGTTTTTAAATCTATTGCCGCTAAAGTAGTGCTGGCTAGATTAAATTTAGCTATATTTTTAAACGAATAAATTGAAGGTTTAACTTTCGCAATCTTTAACCCCTTACGTGCTACTTTTACAGAAAGCACTGTTAAGGTGGGTTTACCTAAATTTTCATTCCAAGGATTATCGGTAGCTATATTTTTTACTATATTTCCTGCTTCTAATCCAATATCAGCTGATAGATAAGGATATTTTTTTATAAAACTAAAAGTTTTTGAACTGACCTTTTTTGTTTTGCCTGCTGTGCTCTTTAAACTGGAAACAATTTTTTCATTAACTGAGCTGCTGGTTGCTTTAACTGAGCTGCTGGATGCTTTAGCCGGAGCTGCTTCAGAAGCCCGGAAGGCTAATCTCTCTGACTCTCTTACCGCAGTCTGAGTTTCAAGTTTGGCGGTTGCCTTAGCTTCAGTTTGAATTGCTTTAGTTTCAGCTTGGACTGCTTTAGTTTCTGCTTTGACTGCTTTAGTTTCAGT
>JAGYNB010000035.1 GCA_018400015.1 Candidatus Omnitrophota bacterium
GCTTCTCGCTGTTCTTGTGATAGATGTTTCTTTCTTTCCATGATTCCCCCCTGTTTGTTTATGTGTGCAATTATTTATAGTATAGCATTTAATTGCTTTTTTGCCTATAAAAAAATAAATATTTGACAGAGTTAAATTATTATGATATTATATAAATACCTACAAAGGAGGTTTTATATATGAAGAAAGCACTATGCGTGCGAGTTAGCTCGTCAACCTATCAAAAGTTGCAAGACTTGATAAAAAATCACGGCACATTAACTCAGGCCGTGGCGTTTGCAGTTGACTCATTATGGCAAAAGGAGTTTGACAATGGAACAGCAAAAAATGTTCGTGCCGCCAAAAATAGACAATGAGTATGATAGCAGGTCTGCGTTTATCGACCAGCTTCACGACGAACGGGTTAGAATGTTTTGCAAGCTCAGGGGCTTTGAGTATTACAAAGACGCCAAAGGGGAAAACACCGCTATTTGCCTGAGCGATATTGAGGCGGTTTTTACAAGATACTTCGCAAAGCTAGATATCCGCATACTTCAAGACTTTCATTATCAATTAACTGGCTCCCGCAAGGGCACAAAGGCAATGGTGGAGCAGGGAAATAAAACAGATAACGCCAAGAGACAACGAGAATATATAAAAAAATATGGTGGAATCGACTTAGAGCTTGGCCTGCGACATATACTGCTTGCCGATTGTCTGTGGATGGAAAACAATCTTGACTCTATGTCTCAGGTAAACATAACGCTAATGGTTTCTCCCATGGTGGTTGCTGGTGCACTGGAGACTTATTTTAAAAAGCGGGAAAAAGCTATATTGGCGAATATCTACGCGGCATATACTTATGCAAAAAGATATTACATAAATAAGCACCGCCAGTATCTGGAATCAAAATACTCCGACCCAGAGGCATGGATGCGACGATATTAATATGAATAAGGAGAATTTTCTATGAATAGAAGCATATCAGAGCTAAGACCACACCCAAAAAACGCCGAGATATACGGGCAAGAATCGGCTTCAGAAGAACTTGTAGCGAGCGTAAAAAGCAAGGGCGTTATGGTGCCATTAACCATAAAATCAGACGGCACTATAATTAGCGGGCATAGACGATTTGATGCTGCGAGGCTGGCGGGTCTTGAGTTTGTGCCCATTGGTATTGCCACTTTTGAGAATGAACTCGACGAGCTTGAGGCGATTATTGAATTTAACCGACAAAGAGAAAAAACCTTTGTGCAGAAAATGAAGGAAGCTGAAGCGCTGGAGGGCATTGTAAAAAAGCGTCTTGAGGAAAAAATGAAGGCTGGATTTAATCAATATAGCCCTGTGGAAACATTTCCACATGCCGAACCAGAAAAAACCCGCGATAAAGTAGCACAGCAAACAGGCATCGGCAGCGGTAAAACTTACGAAGTGGCTAAGAAAATCTGGAACAAAGCCAAAGAAGGGGATGAGTCTGCAAAAATAGCAGTAAGTAAAATCGAAAAGGGAGAGCTGACAATACACGGCGCAAAAAAAGAACTCGACAAAGGACAAAAAAGCATTGAAATCGCTCGAAAGCGAGAAGAATATCAAGAGAGAATATCGACACAAGCACCGGATAACCTATTCGTCGACATACTTAATACGGCTCAAAAATTCAGAATCATATACGCCGACCCGCCTTGGAGCTACAACGATAAATGCGACAGGGGCGGGGTTCAAAGCGGGGGTGTCGAGCTAAGGCACTACAACACAATGAGCATTAAAGAAATGTGCGACATTCCAATTAAAAACATTTCTGAAGACAACTCCGTGTTGTTCTTGTGGGTTACAAGTCCGCTACTAGAAGATTCTTTTAGCATAATTAATGCGTGGGGCTTTAAATATAAAACCTCTTTCGTATGGGATAAGGTAGGTCACAACATGGGGCACTACAACAGCGTTAGGCACGAAATGCTTCTTATAGCAACAAGAGGAAGCTGCACGCCAGATAATAAAACGCTATATGACAGCGTTCAAAGCATTGAAAAAACCGATAAACATAGCCAAAAACCCGTTGAATTTTTAAACATTATTGACGATCTGTATCTTTACGGCGATAGAATAGAACTCTTTGCTAGAGAGCGGCAAAAAGATGGCTGGTTTTTGTGGGGGAATGAAATATGAACTTATTTGAATATGGCATTTTATCAGAGCAAAGTGACATAAGAGCACACGTATCCGTCTGTAATCAGCATGTTTATGTTTTTCAAACAAGCGCAGGGAGAGACGCTGTTTTAAGCAAAGAATATAGGGTGGCTAAGGCATACCAGAAAGGCGTAACAGGGGCAACCGCAGAGGGTTGGTTGGTTCCCATTATTGATATTAAAGATATTCGTTCGCTATTTTTCAAAACATTCGATTGGCGCCTATTCGACGAAAACGAAACAACAACCCACAAGGGCGAGTGTGCCGTAAAATGCGTTATAGAGCTTTTTAAGCGAGGGCGGTTCCCTCTCTGGATTGACGCACTAGAAGAAGCGGACAATAGAATAATGCAAATTTCGGGAACCGACTTGCTTGTTGTCTGCAATAAAAGAATACAAATCAAATGCGATTGGAATGCGGGCAAAACTGGAAACCTATATCTGCAAAAAGCGGAGCGCAACCCGCTTAATTTATCTTAAAGGGCGTAAAAAATGCTAGAATCTAATGAGAAACCACAAAAACTTTTTCACTCACCGGTTTTGATTAACGACCATTTTCAAAACTTTAGATCTTACAACGTGCCGAGAGCGCAACTAGTCATTGCTGATATACCATACAATATAGGCAAAAATGCCTATGGCTCAAACCCCCAATGGTATGTAGACGGCGACAACGCTAACGGACAAAGTGAATTAGCGGGCAAAGAGTTCTTTGATACTGACAAAGACTTTAAAATAACCGAATTTATGCACTTTTGCTCAAAGCTTATTAAGCCAGAGCCGAAAGAGACGGGTAAAGCTGGCTGCATGATAGTTTTTTGTGCCTTTGAACAGCAGTTTCAACTAATTGAACTCGCCAAGCAATACGGGTTCAAAAACTATATCAACCTCGTGTTTCGCAAAAACTTTTCTGCACAGGTGTTAAAGGCTAATATGCGCATAGTGGGCAACTGCGAATACGGGGTATTGCTTTATCGCGACAAATTGCCGAAATTCAACAACAACGGAAAAATGGTAATGAACTGCATAGATTGGGATAGGGATACCGTAACCTCAAAAATTCACCCAACACAAAAGCCCGTGCCAATGCTTGAGAGGTTAATTGATATTTTTACAGACCGAGACGACGTTGTTATAGACCCGTGTGCAGGCAGTGGCAGCACTCTAAAAGCCGCTGCACAGAGAGGGCGAAAGGCTTACGGCTTTGAGATAAAAAAGAACTTTTATCGAGACGCTATTGAGAAGGTTTTGTTGAACCTTCAACCGACGCTGTTTTAAACAACACAAACCCGCTTCGGCGGGTATTTTTTTGCTTGTTCTTTTGCTTAAGCAAATAAGATATTTTGTTTAAGCAAAAGTTTGATTTTGTTTTAACATGCCTTTATTTATTTATTTATTTATTTGTTTATTAGTTTCTCTTATATTAACAAGCCGATAAAAAAGATTTTATTTTACTTTACATGAATTAAAAAAATATGCTATAATATAGGCAACTTTAAAACCAAGGAGTTTAAAAATGTTCTATAACC
>JAGYNB010000036.1 GCA_018400015.1 Candidatus Omnitrophota bacterium
TAAAAACAATCTTCGGGCCAAAATAGATGTGAGAACTACTATTCCTTATTTATCAGGAGTAGAAAAAGAAGATACTGAAACTGCGGGAGGGGCAAGTGAGACTACATTTACTTATGAATATGAATATGCTGATGAAGGAGTATCTTTAGAAGTAACTCCTTTAATAAATCCTGACCGTACAATTACTTTAGATATCCATCCAGAAGTGAAAGAAATCACTCGTTTTATCGCTCAAGTTACTCCTGAAGGTGCTAGCGGAACACCTGAGTTACCTGAAACAGATATACGGGTAACTCAGACAAAAGTGACAGTAAAAGAAGGTCAGACTGTAGTTATTGGTGGTTTGATTAAAGAGAAAACTTCACACGGCATAACAAAAGTCCCGCTTTTAGGTGATATTCCTTTTCTAGGTAGGCTCTTTAAAAGCACAAAAGAAGAAAAACAAAAAACAGAACTTTTAATTATGGTTTCTCCTAAAATTGTAGGGATGCAGGAAGTAGAAAAGATTAAGAAAGAGGAAGCTAAGAAAGAGAAAAAAGCAGAAGAAGCTTGGCAAAAACAAAAAAAAGTTCAAAGGGAAAACCAAGAAAAAATAAAATCTCTCTATCATCAGGCAAAAAGTGCTTACTTAGAAGAAAATTTAGATCAAGCCGAAAAGGTGTTTGAACAAATTTTAGAAATAGATTCTGAACATAACGCTGCACAAACTTATCTTAATACTCATATTCCTAACAAGCGGGATCAATTAAAAACAACTGCTCAAAAAGAGGCAGAAAGCCAGGATAGTCTAGTAAAAGAAAAAGTTAAAAAAGAAAATGGGGAAAAAAAGCAGATGGTAAGAGAATTATATGCTCAGGGAATTTCTTTATATGAGAAGGAAGATTACCAGCAGGCTTATAAAAAGTTTTATAAGATTAAAGAATTAACAGGCGGCTATAAGAGTGTAGATAAATTTTTAAAGGTTATTCCAGAATTAATTAATGTAAAAAATCGTCAAGATAAAGTAAATAAAGCATTAAATATTTTACAAAATGATACAAAATAGATAGATAAGTTTTAAAATGAAAAAAAAGCAAAAAATAGGTGAGGTGTTAGTATCCAGGGGCATTATAACTGAGCATGTTTTGAAACAAGCTTTAGCAGAACAAAAGATTGTTAGTCAAAAGTTGGGAGAAATTTTAGTAGAAAGAGGCTGGGCAAAAGCTTATCAAATTAATGAAGCAATAGCTTCTCAGATGGAAACTGAATTGGTTAATATTGCAGACTATGTTATTGAGTCTGAGATACTTTCTTTGGTAGGCGAAGATCAAGCAAGAAAATTTAAAGCCATGCCTTTATTTAAGCACGAAGATGTTTTAACAGTAGCGATGACTGATCCCAATGATGTTTTTGCCATAGATCAATTACAAAGAAAAAGCGGTTATAAAATTAAATCTATGCTGGCTACAGAAGCTGATATATCATGGGCGATTGAGCATTATTATAAAACTTCCGGCAATGTTGAAGATGTAATAGCAGCCATTAACCAGGAGGATTTAGAAAAGGGAGATCGGTCTCAAGAAGCAAATATTTTAAAGTTAGTAAATTTATTAATCAGTAAAGCCGTACACGATAAAGCTTCAGATATACATATAGAACCTGAAGAAAAAACAGTAAATATTCGTTATCGAATAGATGGAATTTTGCGGAAACGATATGTATTACCTAAATTTATCCAGTCTGCAGTGTCTTCACGAATAAAAATTTTATCTGATCTGGATGTTTCTGAAAAGCGTCTTCCTCAAGATGGTAGGATTAGAATGAGCATTGAAGCAAAACAGATTGATTTTAGAGTTTCAATTTGTCCTATGATTTATGGAGAAAATGTTGTATTAAGAATATTGGATAAGTCAGGTTTAGTTTTAGGACTTGATTCTTTAGGTTTTCGAAAAAGAGAGTTAGAATTATTTAAAAAATTACTTCTTTCTCCTTATGGAATTTTATTGGTTACCGGGCCAACTGGTTCAGGTAAAACCACTACTTTATATTCTGGTTTGCAGATATTAAATAAGGAAGATGTAAATGTTATGACTGTTGAGGATCCAGTAGAGTTTCAATTTCATCGCATGCGGCAAGTTCAAATGAAACCTGCTATAGGATTAACTTTTGCCAATGCGTTACGCAGTTTTTTAAGACAAGATCCAGACATAATTATGGTTGGCGAAATAAGGGATTTAGAAACTGCACAAATATCTGTTCAAGCGGCTTTAACTGGCCATTTAGTTTTATCAACTTTACATACTAATGACTCTTCATCAGCTTTTACGCGTCTTATTGATATGGGAATAGAAGCGTTTTTAGTTTCGAGTTCGATTTTAGGGGTTTTAGCCCAAAGATTGGTAAGAGTAATTTGCGGTAAATGTAAAAAAGAATATAAACCTTCTCAAGAAATATTAGAAACATTAGAATTAAATCCAGATGAATGTAAAGATGTTAAATTTTATGAGGGGCAAGGTTGCAAAGCTTGTAATGGAACTGGCTATAAAGGCAGGGTTGGTATCTATGAATTATTGCAAAATAGTAAGTCTATCCAGGATTTAATTTTAAAAAGAGCTTCTTCTTCACAGATAAGAAAAGTTGCTTGTCAAGAAGGTTTAGTAACCTTAAGGCAGGCAGCGATTAATAAGTTATTAGTTGGAGATACTACAGTTGAAGAAGTTCTTCGTGTTACCCAGGAAATCAATACTTAGTTTGATTTATTAAGTTAGAATTTGTTGACTTGGAAAAATAATTATGCTATTTTTAAAGAAGAGTTATTATATGAAGAAAAGTTTTACTTTAATAGAGCTTTCGGTGGTAATAGCAGTTATAGCTATTTTATTAGGTGTTATTATTCCTAATGCTGTAAATTTTATGGAAAAATCTCGTGATGCAAAAAGACTTTCAGACATAAACACTATCGCTTTAGCTCTAGAGTCATTTTATGATGATAATGGTAGGTATCCAAATCAAGCGGATGATGGGGTTTCTAGTTCTGGGGAGAAATTTAATGGATCAAGTAATATTGTAAATGTATTAAAGCCTTACATAAGAGGTGGGGTTCCTAAAGACCCATTATATGAAAATAATTCATCTCAATTTTATTATGCTTATGATCCGGAACATGCTGTTGATTGGTGTGATTCAGATTCGGGGAATGATACCTCAGCACCTGTTTTAGGTTTTAGGCGTAAAGAAACTGATTCAATCGAAATTAGCAAAGATACTTGTACAGGGTCGGATCAAGATTTAGATAATGCGGTATATAATATTGCTTTTGTTGAGCCAGATTAACCAGAAAAATTGTTAATAAAAAATTTATATTATTTTAGGCTCTGTTAAAAAAGCAATTTGACATAAAACAGTAAATAGATGTTATTTTTTAAAGGAGGTTAGTTATGAAGAAAGGTTTTACTTTAATCGAGCTAATTGTAGTTATTGCGATCATTGCAATTTTAGCTGCAATTATTGCTCCTAATGCGTTTAAAGCTATTGAGAAGGCAAAGATCACCGAGGCAGTTGGTGATTTTAAAACTTATAAAACTGCTTTGTATGCTTTGTATGCGGATACTGGGAAATGGGGTACAGATGCTCATTATAGTG
>JAGYNB010000037.1 GCA_018400015.1 Candidatus Omnitrophota bacterium
GGACTTTTATTGGAGTAATCGGCGCCTTTTTCATATATCTTTCTCAACTGATGTTAGAGTTAGGAGTACATTCTCTTCTCACTAACAGTCCAAGTACTGATGCCTCTGCTTTTGGCGGAAAAACAATAAGTAATTTTATAGTTCTGACAATACCTTTTATATTTTTACTCGTCGGCTATTCTGTGACGCTTTCGTTCGCTCCTATAGGAGCCAGCGCAACAATGAATTTTGTAAAAGGTATGGGTGGTAAAATATATCAAAAAAGCAAGTCTGCGGGCATACAAAGATTGAGAAGAGAAGCACGCGAAACAGGAAATAAGGTTTATGATAGATCTGTAGGCAAGATGTTAAGGAGAAGAGCGGGAAATGCTGAGGAAAGAGCAGCCAACAGAGAAACAAATTGGCAACAAGCTACAGGAGTTAAAAAAGTTGGGAAAGCAGTTTCTAGAACACTCTTGCCTTATCGCACAAGAGAATTTTTACAAAAAAGAACTGAAGCTATAACTCAAGAATCTGCTATATCTTCAATAGACAAAGTTAAATCAGAAGCAGATAAACTTAAATCAGCTGCTGGACGCAGGCGACGTTTTGATAAAGCTAAAACAAGAGAAGAACGCATTGCCTACATCCAATCAGCAATTGATAATCAGGAAATAGACGGTTATTCAGATAGTGAAATTCAACAAGCTATTAAAGAGGCGGGTCAAATTAATAGTAAACTGGCTGAAAACATAATGCAAAGTGCTCCTCACTTAGCCCAAGAACTATATGATAAATACGATAAAGACTATGGCCAACTAAATTTAGACATTGATGATGCAAACAATACTGGTAATATCACAAAGGCAAGAAAATTAGAAACGCAGCGTGATGCAATGGAGGCAGAAATGAAAAGTACTGGACTGTGGCTAGATCGAGGAGAAATAGCCCGTTATGGCGATTCTCAAGGCGAACAGGCGCTTGAAAGAAAAATTGTTGCTAATACGAAAGTAAAAGACGTTGGTAAATTTAGTAAAAAATACGTTAATACAGATACGTTTATGCAACTAATACAAGATCCAGAACATCAAGGAAAAAATGCTTGGGGTGGCAATAATTTAGCTAAAATGGCTGAAGAATTTGGCCTCCAGTCGGTTGATCTCTATAATGCAGAGTCCGAATTGCTTGAACAACAAAAAATATGGTTTGAGAAAAACCACCCAACACATAAATGGATAAGAAATAGCCCTGGAGCAGCTGCTGCAGGATATAGAATACCAGAAGGAAAAGGAAATACTCCTTGGCCAATGGGGGGCATTGGTTCTACGGGTAGGGGTCCTACCAGTAGTGGCAGTCCTTCTGGTAATGGCGGCGGTCATGTCCCTGGGGGAGGAGGTGGTGGTAGTCGTAGAAGAAACAAACGAACAGGCGAAAAAATTACTGCCGAAGAAATTGAGACAGATTTAGGCAAAATAGAAATAAGCAAGAAAGCTAAAAAACAGGAAAAAAAATTTGACAGAAAAAAAGGCGAAGATATAAAGGCTGACTAGATAAATTAAAAAAGAAGGGCAACTACACAGCATGCAGCGCCCTTTTTTATTCGATTAATCTCCTCTTGTTGTTGTCGCAATTTGGCGAAAAGCGGCAATCAATTGAAGAAGAAGATCTCCTCCAGTCCCTCCGCCGGAAACACGAATATCTGTAAGTGCCTCCTTCTCGAGAGACCAATCGCGAGAAATCATCTCTTGAGTAAATGCGACTACTTGAGCACTAAGCTCTGCGTTTTCTTGAATGAACCGCTTGGTCGCTGCTTCTGTTCTGCCAGTAGCCTGGGCAACGGTTTTGACGATGATGCCGGCAATCTCTCCCGAGCGTTGCTTGACATGATGTTTCATAGCAAGCACCTGTTGCATCGCCCTATGAACCGCCTCTCTGTCTTTCTTTACTGCGTCAGAGAGATCAAAATCACCGATAGTAACTCGCCTCAGCACTAGCCCCCATCCCTCAAGGGCAGTAGTTGCTGTCATAATCTGGTTGGCGTCCCCATGGTTCTGTATCTGTTCCACGACATCGTAGCCGGCCTTACCAAGCTCAATGCCTTCTTGAATTGTCAAGCGATTCAAATAGGAACGCACTACATTCTCTAACAAGCTCCTGACTGCCTCCATTACCTTAGTAATGTGATATGTCATCATATATGAGGCACCTGCTTCTCCTTGTGTATCTTTAAGATCAGGCGCCATCTGAATAAAAGCGCAGACACTCTTGGGTCGAGCCGACCCATCCCGAAAATCAATAAATATCGGCTCTATAAAGAGACTCAATCGCTGTTCTGAAATATACGTAGTAGCACGTACCCTGCAGCTAAACCGAGGTACCAAATGTAATCCCGGCCCAAGAGTCCTAATATATGCCTTGAAACACTCCATACACCTCCGTTGCTCCTGGGAAACTGATATAGCACTACCCCAATAATACCAGCCCGAAAAACCGAGTCCGAGAATTCCTATGGCGAACCAATACCAAGGTCCGCCAATCCCTACAAAAAACCAAATCAGAAACAGTAATGATAGTACAGTCATCACGACTGTCTCCATCCAGTAAATAAACCACAACTGACTTCTACTCCATTGCATCTTAATCATCTCCTTTGTTTTTTTAGTTTTCAAGTTGCTACCAATGAGCTCTTAAAGAGCTGTCTATCTTTTTATATTATAACAAAAATTAAACTTTGTGTCAATATTCTGTTTTTGTTTTTTTTAAATTATGTTAAAATTAAAAAAATAAAGCTAAAATAAAAAAACATGGATCAATTATCCAGAGAAGAAACTTGGGAGCTTTATAAAAGTTTACCACCGGAAATAAAAGATACTATGACTTCAGAGGATACGGGTGAAGCTATTTGGAACATTTGCAAATTATATAAAATAAAAAATACTGATATAGTCAAAGAATTAGTAGGACAAACTTTAATGGGTCTCTTGCCTCCCCAATTTTTTAAAGACACAATAAAAGAAGAGCTTAAAATAGATGAAGACACCGCTAAAAAAGTTAGTATGGAAATTGAACATTATATCCTCAACCAAGTAAAAGAAGAATTAGATGAACTTTATGAAGAAGTAACGGGTGGGAAGAAAGAAAAGAAAGATTCCCAAGAAAATAAAAAAACTTCCGATCACTATAGAGAACCAGTGAGGTAAATTTTCAATCCCAGAAAAGACAGAAGAATTGTAACAAGTAAAAGGTAATAAGTAATAAAATCTTAAATCCTAAATCCTAAACCCTAGATAAGTCCAAATCTCAAAGTCCAAAATGCAAAATGACAATGCAAAGTTTAAAATAGAATTTAACAAACGAATTATTAAACTTTCTTTGAAAATAATTCAACCTTGTCACGATATAAGAATTGAAAGAACAAACCTATTACTAAGAGAAACATAAGAGAAAC
>JAGYNB010000038.1 GCA_018400015.1 Candidatus Omnitrophota bacterium
TTACATCTGTTACGGTTGGAGCTGTCTCATCAGCTGTGGTAAAACTCCATGCTATGGTAGAGCTTATTCCCGCGTAGCTGTTGCCGGCCGCGTCATCAAAAGCGGTTGCGTCTATGAGCACATAATACTCGGTTTGTTCGGCAAGCGTGCCGGTTGGGTTTATTGTAATTGTTGTTGTTCCGGTTCCCGTTACCCTGGCATCTCCTACGGGGATTTGCTCAAATGTTGTACCGTCGCTTGTTTTTTTGATTGTTATGTTTCCTGTTTCAACGTCCACGGCTTCGCTGAATGTAATTACAAGATTAGAGTCTGTGGCAACCCCCGTTGCGTCGTCTGTGGGTGACAAGGTTGAGACGATGGGAGCTGTATCATCCAAGGTAACCGTAATATTGAAGGAGGCTGTCGAAGCCGCCTCCGCTCTGTTTAAAGCAGTAAAACCACTAAAAGCAAGCGCAAAAACAAGTAAAAAATTAACGGTTTTTCTCATTTACTTTCTTCCCGATATCTTCCTTATCTTCTCGATATCTTTTTCTGAATATAGCCTCCACCTGCTCATTGGGTCCCGGTAAGCCTTGGGGATTTTTCCTTTTTTCTCCCAGTTATAAAGCGTATTCTTAAATATCCCCAGTATCTTACAAACTTCGGATACTCTATAATACCTTTTGCCCTTTATTACGATTTTTTTCATGCTTTTTAAACCAAAGTTTATGTTATGTTATGTTATGTTATGTTATGTTATAAGAAGTTTACACGGTAAAAATTAACTTGTCAATCTTTTTTATAAAGGGGTAACGTCAAGCATTTTGTGTAAGTTCTCTTAAGTGTTCTTTTTTAAGTTGATTAAAATTCTTAAAGGGATGTTCCTCCCAGTGCTTATTCATATGATTTAAAACAGCAAACATTATCCTATCGCAGCTTGCAGGGTTGCTAAAACAATTCATAGTCCTTATTCTCCGGCGCACTTCTCTGAATGATCGTTCTATTATATTGGTTGTGCGTATCTTTATTCTGTGTTTTTGTGGAAAATCAAAAAACCTAAGCATATCGGGCATATCTTTTTCTAGGCAATGCACTGCTTTAGGCGATATTTTATTCCATTTCCTTTTCCATACCTTGAATTGGTTAATAGCTTCCTGCCTTGAATTAGCGTTATAGATTCTTCTTAAATCTTTTGAGCATTTTTTTTGCAACGCTTTGGGAAGGTATTTTGTTATATTCCTTGATTTGTGTGCCCAGCACCTCTGATGAGGTATAAAAGGGTAAACTTCTTCTAAAGAGGCAATCAATCCCTTGTGGCCGTCAGTTACAATTAGCCTTAAGTTTTTACCTTCCAGGCCTCTTTTGAATAAATCATTTAAAAAGGCTGTCCAGACAGGTTTTGTTTCTCTTTTTACTTGGCGAAAAGATATAATCTTTCTTGAGCCTAAAAAGGTTATCCCATAAGCAACAAGAACAGCCTTTTTGCTATATTTTAGGCCGTCTTTTACTTTAATGATTATTGCATCCAGTATTAGGTATTGGTATTCGTCAAGCAAGGTCTTATTGTGGAACTTTCTTACTTCTTTATCTAGGGCCTTGGTTACATTGGATACAGATGTAGCTGATATCGATGTATCAAGGAGGCAGGATAAAGCCTCACCCACTCTTCTTGTCGAGACCCCGGCTAAAAATACATCTTTTAGAGCCCTGTCTACAGCTTTTACTCTTCTTTGGTAGTTTTTAAATACTTTAGTTTTTATTTTTGTTTTGCGCAATCTGGGTATCCTTAACTTTCTTAGATTGCCATAGTTGGTTAAAAGATCACGATAGTAATAACCGTTACGGTAATCTATTTCTTCATTTATCTTTTGGTTCCATTGCCTGCCGGTATAGATTACTAACTCTTCTTGCATAGTGGCTTCTAATAGGCCTCTTAATAATTCTTTGATATTTCTTTCAATGCTCTTCCAGAACTCATCAATATTATTATACTTTACCTCTCTGCGCCAATCTGCTAAGATTGTATTTGGGCTTACCGGCGATATTCTCTCAAAAGTATTCATAGGGTGTCCCTCCTTCTTTTGGGCTCTTGTGGCCCGGGTTAATATTTGTTCTTAACCAGAAGGATACACCCTCTTTTATTTTCAATCAACTATTAACTTACACAGAATATTTTACATTACCTATAAAGGAAAGGCCGGTGTCCACCCTTCGGGTGGAAAAGGGGTTGATTTGTTTACAAGCTAACCATATTTGAATTAATAAACTTCTCAATTGCTGCTACAGTTTCAGCTTTAACCTTAGGGGGGCTGGAAGCTACCCAAACAGTAAAATTATATAATTCCTGGTTATCAACTTCTATCCATTTCTTGTTTTTGTATAAAAAAACAAAGAAAGTTGTTATAGCAATCCTTTTATTCCCATTTTGAAAAGGATGGTTCTTTATCATAAGATAAAACAAAATACTTGCTTTTAAAACCAAGGCAGGATACAAAGATTTACCGGAAAAACTCTAAAAAGGGGTGATTAAACAGCTCTCCAATATATTAGGAAAACGCGTAGAAAAGTCAGGAATTGGCTCATTATAAGAAAGCATCTCTTTAGCTAGCCGAAATGCAATGTGCTCAACATCTTTTATGGTAATTATTTTCATTACTCTCTTCCTAAAAGCTTCAAGACTTCACTGTACTCCTTGACCGTTCTTTTAACTGCTTCTTCTATCTCTTTTTTTTGTTTCTGGTTAAGGTTCTTGCCTAGTATAGAAGCAACAAAGTTCTTAGATATAAGATAAATTCCCCCTATTTTTTTAGCTTTAATTTCGCCTTTTTTAACCTTTTTGTATACGGCCACCCGGCTAAGCCCCATAAGTTTTGCCAATTCCGGTATAGTGTAATACTCTTTTTTCTCCATAACCACCAATCCTTTATTTATGTTAACTGAATATAATAAGTTAACCTGTGTTAACTTACAGTTATAAGTTAACATATAATTTCAATCTAAGCAAGTTTTTTATTAGATATAATTCAGATAACCTGGCGGCCTACGAAGCCGCCAAAGGCCAGTGCCCCCCTTCGGGTGAAAAAGGGACTGATTTTATTGAGCTTTTTTGCGTAACTGCGGGAATTGAAAAACCAACCCGGCCAATTCCTCTGCCTACCGAAAGTTTGGGGAGTTGGGGGGGGGTGATTGAATAGGTGTGGTCCGTTTTTGCTAAAAAAATCGCTGTCCCCTTTTTCGGGCTGGTTATCCAGCTTGCTTACATCAGCTTCCTTGGCGCACGAGACCTGACCCCTTAATTTATCCAATAACC
>JAGYNB010000039.1 GCA_018400015.1 Candidatus Omnitrophota bacterium
TCCTAAAATTATAGGGACAGAAGAAGCAGAAAAGATTAAGAAGAGAGAAATTGAGAGAGAGAAAATAGGAGAAGAAGCTCGGAAAAAACAAAGAGAAATCCAAAGGCAAAACCAACAAAGAATAAATTCTCTCTATCGTCAAGCAAAAACTGCTTATTCAGAAGAAAACCTGGATCAAGCCGAAGCGGTGTTTGAGCAAATTCTAGAAATAGATTCTGAACATAACGCTGCACAAACTTATCTTAGAACCCACATTCCTAACAAGCGGCAGCAGCTAAAAAAAGTTGTTCAAAGGGAGAAAAAACGGCAGGACCGTTCAGCTAAAGAAAAGACCAAAAGAGAAACTGGAGAAAAAAAACAGGTGGTAAAAGATTTATACGCTCAAGGAGTTTCTTCATATGAGAAGGGAGATTACCGTCAGGCTTACAAAAAGTTTTGTGAGGTTGAAGAATTAATAGGTAATTATAAGAATGTAGATAATTTTTTAAAGGTTATCCCGAGATTGATTAAGATAAAAAATCGTGAAAATAAAGTAAATAAGGCATTAAATATTTTACAAAATGACACAAAATAAATAAATAGGTTTTAAAATGGCAAAAAAGAAAAAAATAGGTGAGTTGTTAGTATCTAGAGGTGTCATAACCGAGCATGTTTTGAAACAAGCTTTAGCAGAACAGAGGATTGTTAGTCAAAAATTGGGAGAAATTTTAGTAGAAAGAGGTTGGGCTAAAGCTTATCAAATAAATGAAGCAATAGCTTCTCAGATGGAAACTGAATTGGTCAGTATCGCAGATTATGTAATTGAATTTGAGATACTTTCTTTGGTAGGTGAAAATCAAGCACGAAAGTTTAAGGCGATGCCTTTATTTAAACACGAAGATGTTTTAACTGTTGCGATGACAGACCCCAATGATGTTTTTGCCCTAGATCAACTGCAGAGAAAGAGTGGTTATAAAATTAAGCCTATGTTGGCTACAGAGACTGATATATCATGGGCAATTGAACATTATTATAAGACTTCCGGCAGTGTTGAAGATGTAATAGCAGCTATTGATAAGGATGAATTAGAAAAAGGGGATCGTTCTCAGGAAGCAAATATTTTAAAGTTAGTAAATTTATTGATTAGCAAAGCTGTGCACGATAAAGCTTCCGATATTCATATAGAACCTGAAGAGAAAACAGTAAATGTTCGTTACCGGATAGATGGAATTTTACGGAAACGTTATGTGTTGCCTAAGTTTATTCAATCTGCGGTATCATCACGAATAAAGATTTTATCTGATTTAGATGTTTCTGAAAAACGCCTTCCTCAAGATGGTAGGATTAGGATGAATATTGAAGCTAAACAGATTGATTTTAGGGTCTCAGTTTGTCCTATGATATACGGGGAAAATGTTGTATTAAGAATATTAGATAAATCAGGGCTGGTTTTGGGGCTTGATTCTTTAGGTTTTCGAAAAAGAGAATTAGAACTATTTAAAAAACTACTTCTTTCTCCTTATGGAATTATGTTAGTTACCGGCCCGACTGGTAGCGGTAAAACTACCACTTTATACTCTGGCTTGCAGATATTAAATAAAGAAGACGTGAATGTTATGACTGTTGAGGATCCGGTAGAGTTTCAATTTCATCGCATGCGCCAGGTCCAAATGAAACCTTCTATAGGGTTAACTTTTGCCAGTGCATTGCGGAGCTTTTTAAGGCAAGATCCGGATATAATTATGGTTGGTGAGATACGGGATTTAGAAACTGCACAAATTTCTGTTCAGGCCGCTTTAACCGGCCATTTGGTTTTATCAACTTTGCATACCAATGATTCTTCTTCAGCTTTTACCCGTCTTATTGATATGGGGATAGAGCCATTTTTAGTCTCTAGCTCAATTTTAGGAGTTTTAGCTCAAAGATTGGTAAGGGTGGTTTGTAAGAAATGCAAAAAAGAATATGAACCCTCTCCAGAAATATTAGAAACATTAGAGTTAGATCCGAATGACCATAAAGGGGTTAAGTTTTATAAAGGCCAAGGTTGTAAGAATTGTAATGGGACTGGTTATAAGGGTAGAGTTGGTATCTATGAATTGTTAAAAAATAGTAAATCTATCCAAGATTTAATCTTAAAAAGAGCTTCTGTTTCACAAATAAGAAGGGTTGCTTGCCAAGAAGGGTTGGTGACTTTGAGGCAGGCAGCAATCAATAAACTATTGACAGGAGAAACTTCAGTCGAAGAGGTTCTCCGGGTTACTCAAGAAATTAATGTTTAATTTAAGGTAAAGTTATTCAAGTTTTACTTGTTGATTTTTCAAAATAATTATGTTAATTTAAAGGGGAGAAAGGTTATTATATGAAGAAAAATTTTACTTTAATAGAGCTTTCAGTGGTAATAGCAGTTATAGCCATTTTGTTAGGTATTATTATTCCCAACGCTACAAATTTTATGAAAAAATCCCGCGATGCAAAACGGCTTTCGGATATGAATACTATTGCTTTAGCCCTAGAGTCGTTTTATGATGATAAAGGTAGATATCCTAATGAGGTTGATGATGGTGTTTCTAATAACGGCGAGAAATTTGATGGGTCAAGTGAAACTGAAAAGGCATTGAAGCCTTACATAAGGGGGGGGATGCCGAAAGACCCACTGTATAAAAATAAATCATCTCGATTTTATTATGCTTACGATCCAGTTCATGTTGTTGACTGGTGCGATTCAGATGCGGGCAATGACACTTCAGCGCCGGTTTTAGGCTTTAGGCGTAAAGAAACTGATTCAATTGAAATCAGTAAAGACGCTTGCAGCGGTGGAGATATGCAGCTGGATCAGGCAGCATACAATATTGCTTTTGTTGAGCCGGAATAACTGAGTAAATATTTTTTAAATGATTATTGTTTATGGGCCAACTTTTAAGCAGTTTGATATAGATAAAAAAGGATAGGGTAAATTAAAATCTATTAATCTTGTAAGAGGAGGTCGGTTATGAAGAAAAGTTTTACCTTAATTGAGCTAATTGTAGTTATTGCCATCATCGCAATCCTTGCTGCAATCATCGCTCCTAATGCCTTTAAAGCGATTGAGAAGGCAAAAATATCATCGTCAATAGGTGACTATAAGTCAATTAAAACCGGAGCAATGGCTTATTATGCAGATACAGGAACTTGGCCTGATCAAGGTGATAGTGGAGATGGATTTGTATCAGATGACAATACAACTGGCTGGGACGGACCATATTTAGAAAAATGGC
>JAGYNB010000004.1 GCA_018400015.1 Candidatus Omnitrophota bacterium
TTATGCTTGTCCTACTTGCGGAATAAGCTACCCTAAGATTGAGCCCAGGGTTTTTTCTTTTAATTCTCCATATGGGGCATGTCCTGCCTGCAATGGTTTGGGCACAAAGCAGGAGTTTGATATAGATTTGATAATCCCCGATAGAGAGAGATCAATTATTGAGGGTGCGATATTGCCTTGGAAAAAAGGGCCGCGGGGGTATTTAATGTATTACCGTTCTCTTTTGAGGGAATTTTCTCGTGTTATGGATTTTGATTTGGACGTCCCTTTTAAGAAATTACCTAAACGCGTGCAAAAAGAGATTATTTATGGAAGTGATATCTATGTTTGGGGAAAGCCCTTTGAAGGGGTAATTCCTCATCTGGGGAGATTATTCAGAGAAACTAAAAGTGATTACTTGAAGCAGGAAATAACCCGTTTTATGTCAAAGTCTAGTTGTCCAGAATGTAAAGGTTCAAGGCTTAAGAAAGAAAGTTTATTTGTTTTGATTGAGAAAAAAAACATATTTGACGTTACTATAATGAGCATAGAGCAAGCGCATATTTTTTTATCTGGACTTCAATTAAAGGGAAATGAAAAGATTATCGCAGGCAATATCTTAAAAGAGATCTTAGAAAAACTTAAATTTTGTATTGACGTTGGGATTGGTTATTTAGGCTTGAATAGAAAAAGTCAGACTCTTTCTGGAGGAGAGGCACAAAGGATAAAGCTTGCAACTCAGATAGGCTCAGGTTTAAGTAGCGTTATATATGTTTTGGATGAGCCGAGTATTGGTCTGCACAAAAGAGATAATGACAAGCTAATAGAAAGCCTTAATAGGCTTAAGAATTTAGGCAATACATTAATTGTGGTCGAACATGATGAAACAACTATTTTAGCCAGTGACTGGATTATTGATTTAGGCCCTAAAGCAGGAGAAGGAGGAGGATACGTTTTATATAATGGTAAATTCGATAGCTTTATAAAAGAGTCGAGTTCGGCTACTGCTAAATATCTCAGGAAGGAACTACAAATTGACGTTCCCGCAAAAAGAAGACCACAATCAGATAAGGCATTGATTGTAAAAGGAGCAAAAGAACATAATTTGAAGAATATTGATGTAAAATTTCCTTTGGGCGTATTTATATGTGTTAGCGGGGTTTCCGGATCAGGTAAGTCAACGCTTGTAGAAGATATTTTATATAGGAGCCTTGCTCATAAATTGTATAGTTCTAAGGAAAAAGCCGGGTTGTGTAGTCAAATAAAAGGCGTAGAGCTGATTGATAAGGCAATAATGGTCGATCAGTCCCCCATTGGTAGAACTCCTCGGTCAAACCCCGCAACATATGTGGGAGTTTTTACTGCTATACGTGATTTGTTTTCACGTTTGCCGGATTCAAAAATCCGGGGTTATAAGCCGGGTAGATTTAGTTTTAATGTTAAAGGTGGCCGTTGCGAAACCTGCCAAGGAGATGGTTTAAAAAAAATCGAAATGCACTTTTTGCCAACTGTATATGTTCCTTGCGAGGTTTGTTCTGGTAAAAGGTTTAATGAGGCTACCTTAGAGGTAAAATATAAAGGATTTTCTATATCTGATGTTTTGGATATGTCTGTAACGGACGCATTGAATTTATTTGATAGTATTCCAAAGATAAAACGTTCTTTACTTTCTTTATATGATGTTGGTCTTGGTTATATCAGACTTGGACAATCAGCTACTACTCTTTCTGGCGGCGAAGCGCAGAGAATAAAACTAGCAGCAGAACTTTGTAAAAAATCAACTGGTAAAACAATTTATATCTTGGATGAGCCGACAACAGGCTTGCATTTTGACGATGTTAAGAAGCTTTTAGATGTATTACAGCGCTTAGTAGATAAGGGCAACACTTTAGTGGTAATAGAGCATAATTTAGATGTTATAAAATCATGCGATTATATTATTGATTTAGGCCCTGAAGGCGGGGATAAAGGAGGCAAGGTGGTTTTCAGCGGCCCTATAGAGGATATTGTTAAAAAAGATAAATCTTATACAGGTCAATATTTAAAAGAATTGTTTTAATACTAAATGAAAAAGAACTTTGTTTATCTTATTTTATTAGTGAGTATTGTTTTTAGTCTAAATTGTTTTGCAGCAGAAGAGGATGAGTTTTTTATTGGCGAATATGCCTACGAAAGCGCATCTTATAAGGACGCAATAGTAATTTTTAATAGGTTTTTAAGGCTTTATCCTTCAAGCAGATATTCATCAAAAGTAAATTTTTTAATTGCCCTTTCCTTTTATGAATTGAATGATTTTAACTCTGCTGTAAAATCCTTGAAAAAGATTACCGATGATTTGGATTCTGCACCAGCGGAATTAAAAGACCTGGCTTTATTTTGGCTTGCTAAGATTCATTTAAAAAATCGTGACTTTGCAGATGCCAAAAAAAGCATGGAGAGATTCTTTAAGGTTTTCCCTGAGTCAAAGCTTACTAATAGAGCATTCTTATATCTAATGGAAAGTTGTTTTGTTAGCAAAGATTACATTAAAGCAGAAAAATTTTTTAAAGATTACGCGCACCGTATTAGTGATGTAAACGTTATGTATAAAACTTACTATAAATTGTTGCATTATCTGTATAGTTCCGGTATGTATTTACAGTTAAAAGAGTTTATTAATTGGATTGTTGTTGATTATCCCTATCTTGAATCTGCATTATCGAATTTTTATCTTGCCCAAGCGCATTTTTACTTAGATGAATATGAGTTAGCAAAAGAAACTTATGAAAAAACAATTCCGAAAATAGAAAACAAGAATCTTTTGAATATATCTCGTTTGAATATCGGATGGATTTTGTTGTCTAATCAAGATTACGTTGGGGCAAAAAAATATTTTTCAGCCATAGAGCTTCTTGAAGATAATAATCTAAAAGCAAAACTTTTATTGGGAAAATCTAAACTTAGTTTTGAAAATAGCGGTTTTGAAGATGCATTGATTTTATTGAACAAGGTAGATGTAGAAAATATTAAGGATGAGAACCTGCTAATAAGATTTTATTTCTATAGAGCAGATACACTATTTAAATTAAATCAGTACAGAGACGCACTTGATGACCTGTTAGTTTTAAAGAATTGTTATTTAAATAGGATGGATAGCACCACTGCTGAAAGTCTATTTTATCTTTTAGCTGATTGTTATTCTAGGCTAGGGGATACGCAGTCAGTGATTTCAAATCTGGAAACATTATTATGTATGGTAAAGGACGAAAGTAAGAAAATAGAGTTGCTGTTTAAGCTTGGAGAAATTTATGAATCACAGTCTGATTATGAGAAAGCAGTTGGTTTATATAATAAAGTAGTTGCTTTTGGAGATAGAGAAAATGATGTTCTATCTGCAAAGGAAAGATTAGGGTTTGCGTCTTTAGCAAAGGGTGCGTATAAAGAAGCAACCGAATATTTTAAACAGTTAAAAGGAACAAGTTTCTTTACTGATAAGGTTAAATATCATATAGCTATTTCTTATTATAATATTGGTCAGGTTGCAGAAAGCATGGATATTTTAAATGGGCTCTTGGGGAACACTTCCAGTAGTTTAGAAAAAGTAAAATTGCAATATTTGTTGGGATTAAATTACTTAGCTAGCAAAAATTATGGTCCTGCCCAAAAGAATTTCTCTGATATAACAAGACTTACTAATGATAAAACAATGTTGATAAAAGCAGAATTAGGCATAGTTGATTGTTTAAGTTCTAATGGTGAGATAGAAGATGCAATTAGGCATTTGGAAAAGCTTAGATCTAAGTATCCAGATTCACAGATGAATGCTGAAATTTTATTAAGATTGGCTGATATATACTATTTCGACAATAAGCTTGACATGGCCTCACGATATATAGATAATCTTCTTAGATTTTATCCTGATTATAGCGACAAAGGAAAAGCTTTATATCTTCTGGCTAATATATATAAAGACAATAAGAATTACGATGAGGCTGGATTGTTTTTTAAACAGGCAAGAACTTATGTAAAAGATAAAGACCTGTTTTTGGATATTACAGATAATCTTTCCAGATTATCCTTGTTGCAAGGCGACGAATCTTCAGCAGTAAAAGTTTATGAGGATTTTTTGTTAAAATTTCCACAGGAAATCAAAGCCTATATTGATATTGTAAGAATTTATACTGATTTGAATCTTCAGGATAAAAGAAGCACATTTATTGATAGATCTATTGCATCGGCAGAAGAAAATTTTAGTAAAGAATTAATATTTTATTTTGCTCAGTTTTTTGAAGAAATCGATTCGCTAGAAGAAGCGGCTCGCCATTACCAAAGGTTGATTAAATATAATGATCAGCTTGGTATTAAAGCCAAATTACGTCTAGCAAAGATCTTAGAATATAAAAATGATTTAATCAGGGCACTTGCAATATATTCTCAAATTGTGCAGATGGATATTGAAGAGTCAAAATTCGCTAAAGAAATGATTAAGGGCTTAAATTTAAGAATAAGCACTCAACAGTAAAAGGACGGTTTATTATGTGGAATATGAGTTTTTTTCAATTGATGTCTAAGGGTGGACCGGTAATGTGGGCGATTTTTGTTTGTTCTGTGTTCGCCTTTGCGATTATTTTGGAAAAAATCTGGCATCTTCATAGAATCAAGATTAACACAAGAAAGTTTCTTCATCGAATTTTTGATTGTTTGCAAGCAAATGATATTAATGGTGCGATTAAAGTTTGTGATGAAACAAAAAATCCATTAGGGAGGATTTTGAAGCCAGCAATCTTAAAGAACACTAAGAATAAAAATAAACTTGAAGAGTTACTTCAGGAGAATTCTTTCTATGAGGTTCCTCGTTTAGAAAGAAGACTTACGGGTCTTGCTACGATTGCTCATATAACGCCTCTTTTGGGATTATTAGGCACTGTAAGCGGCATGGTAAAGAGTTTTCAAATTGTTCAGCTTAAAGCAACGGCATTGAACACAGTTGCGCCTGCAGATTTAGCTGGAGGGATTTGGGAAGCGTTGCTTACTACGGTTGCCGGATTGATTGTGGCGATTCCTACATTTGTTGCCTATAACTATCTGGTCAGTCGGGTTAATAACGTGATTTTTGAAATGGAACGAGCTTCAACTGAGTTCCTAAAGTTTGCCAGCGAAGAGGTTTAATAATGCGTTTTAAAAGACATATGGAGTTAGAACATGGTTTAAAGCAGATCGATATCGCACCATTGATAGATGTGATGTTTTTGTTGATCATATTCTTTTTATTGACTTCTAATTTTGTGATGCCTTCAGGAATTAAGGTGAGTCTTCCAGAAGCGGTAACGTCTGAGGTAATCACAAGAAAGAACATAATTATTGTTATTTCCCCTGAAAATATTATTTATTTGAATGGGAAGTTGGCAACCAGGAATGAATTAAGAAGTTACTTATCGAAAAATAAACAAAAAGATATGCCGGTATTGATACAGATAGACAAAAGAACTTCTGTGGGCAGGCTGGTTGAAGTATGGGATGTTTGTAGAGAGTATGGTTTTTTGGAAGTTAATATCGCAACTGACCGCGAATAAAAAGCTTGAATTTAAGCAGAGATATGATATAACATATTTGGAGGATATATGATAACTGAAATAGGAATAATTGCTGGAGAGATTTGGCATTATTTGGAGCAAAACCCTGAAGTAAAAGTAAGCGATCTTAATAATGCGATTGATAAGCCAAGGGATTCAATTTTGATGAGTCTTGGTTGGCTTGCGAGAGAAGGGCATATCAAACTTGATATGCAGGAAGAAGATTTTAAGATTGTTTTAAGGAAACAATAGTTTATTATGTTTAAAATGATAAACGATAAAAAAGGTTTTGCTTTGATGGTTGTTTTGGCATTTACGATTATTATTGTAATTATAGCCGGAACAGTTCTTGCTATTCTAACCAGTCAAGGAAGGCTCAGTGAACATCAGTTCAGAAGAACTCTTGCTTATTATTCTGCCAATGCTGGTATTCAGTACGCTTTAGAGATGCTCAGGCTTGGTACAACTAACTTTGATGGTTATACATGTACTTGTTGCGATGATCCTAATTCAGCTTGCGATTTGTCTCCAGATTTAGAGCTAGAACAGAATAATCAAACCTTTACCATAGTTGTCCATATTGGTACTGAAACAAATGCTGGTGATGAATTTGATGGAACCAGGCCAGTTTCAGCCACAGTTCAGTATAGCACACCTTAAATCTTTAAAATTTAATTAGATTAGTTAAAAGGCAAATATTTCCCTGGCGGAGCTTTATATAATATAGGTAAGTATAAGTAAGTTTAGATAAGTCTAGATAAGTATAGGTAAAAAAATATAAAAAAACACTTGACAAACATAATCTTTTATGAAATACTTTGTTCTAGCATCAACAAAGGTGATTTATGGCAAGATTAATGGACATAGAAGAATTGGCATCATATCTAAGATTACAAAGGCAAACTATCTATAATTGGCTGCACCAGGGTAAGATTTCAGGTATTAAAGTTGGTGGAGTATGGAGGTTTGACAAAAAAGATGTTGATTCCTGGTTGAGAAGCCAACAAAGGAAGTCAACTTATAAGAATAACCAAAAGAACTAATATGAGCGCTTTATTCAAAAAAACAAAGATATTTCAATCAGGAATTTATTTTAGCCATAATGCTATAAATGTGGTTCAAACACAAGGTAATAAGGTGGCTAATGTTATTTGTAGCCCGCTTAATAAAGAACAGATAAATCCAATGTATCTGTTCATAGACGAAACTAAAACTGCCGCAGCTATACAAGACGTTTTAGATAAAAATAAAATTGAACCTGGTAAGATTGCCATTGCTTTGTCTGCCAGGGATTTGATTATGCGTTATTTTGAGCTTCCGATTATGCCTACCAGTGAGTTAAATTCAGCTATTATGTTCGAGAGTAAGCGTTATTTGCCATTTAAGCTTGAAGATGTTTACTTTGATTTTCAGTATGCTTTAGATAAGAAGGAAAAGAAAATAAAAATTCTTTTTGTTGGTATAAAAAAAGAGATTATTGATCAATATTACGCTGTTTTTAAGAAAATTAATTTCGTAATCAATTTTATTGAACCAGCTCATTTTGCTTTGCTTAAATTGATAAAATTGGATAAGATTCCTTCTCCTCATGCGGTTATTGATGTTGGTTTGAAAAGTGCGAATATAACAGTCATGGCTGATAATTTCATTCATTTTAGCCGCGATCTGAATATGCCCGCTATGGATAATATTCCACAGGATGAGCTTGTCCAATCGGCAAATCTTTTGGTAAAGTTTATTAATGAAGTCAGGATTTCGTTGGATTACTATAGAAGACAACCTTCATCAAGTTCTATCAAAAAAATAGTTTTGCTTTATGAACCAGGATTTGAAGGCTGGCCTGAATCGCTTTCTAAGGAATTGGGTATTGCCACAGACGGTGTGGCGGTTAATTCTATAAAGGGTTATCCACAGGTAAAGGATTTGGATATTGCCAAGGCATTATCAGTTTCTTTGGTTAATATAAAGTCAATAAGCGCTATAAATTTAGGTAAAAGACGCGGGTTTATTACCTCCAAAAAATCTAAAAAAGAGTCATTAACAACGGGTTTGATCGCTAAGCTTCAATATGGGTTGTTGGCTCAAGAAAACGTCAGGAACACTTTAATATTTTCATTAATTTTTGTTGCTGTTGTTTATGGTTATGCATTTCAGAAGAGATTACCGTTTTTAAATAAACTTAGCAGTTTAAAGAAACAGATCAAATATTTAGAGATTGGCTGGCCTTATACCTCAAATGAAGACCTTGAAAGAATCCAGGATAAGTATCAAAATAAATTTAACTCGATTGAGAAAACTTTAAAGCGTAGGGAAACAATTACTCAATGGTTAAATTCAATTCCAAAATTAATACCAAACGGTCTTTGGGTTTCCTCAATCGATATCAAAAGGAGCCAAGATAAAATGAATTTAAAGGTTACCGGCAAAGTCTACCTTAAAAATGAGTCAAAAGAGATTCAAGCCATAGATGAGTTTGTTACAAATCTTAATAAATCAGCTGATTTTAATAAATTTTTTAATGAGATAGAAATGGGCAGATTAAATAGTACTGAAAAAATAAATGATGTAAGGGTTACGTCTTTTGAGGTGAATTGTAAATGAAAGTTGACCTAAAACAAAGTATTAATGTTAAAGAATTGCTTTCAACTGTTCTTGCCCGTAAGGACTTTATAGTTATTGCCGTAATTATATTATTGACGTTGCATTTTTCTTCTAAAGTTTATAAAGCTGAAGTTGCAAAAATTAATAGTATAAAGGATCAAGTAAGGCAAAAAGAGGTAGAAATTGAGTATTTGAGGAATATCCAGTTGCAGGAGAAAAAGAATTCGAAATTTAGCAGTAGTTTTGAAGACATAACCTTATCTGAGTTAGTTAGAAAAGTGACTCAGTTTGCAGATAGCTATAAGTTGAGGGTAGTGGGAGTTGATCAGCAAAAGACCGATCAGGAAAATTTATTTGATGTTATATCTTTTAGACTTTCCTTGGAGGGCTTTTATCATGATTTTGGACAGTTTGTAAGGGATATTGAGAACTCTCCTGAATTTGTATGGTTAGAAAATATTAGTTTGACGCCCTTGAACAGATACAATGACGTAAAAGATAATGCATTAAAAATAAATATGAAAGTTTACTGCGCTTTATTAAAAGAAAAAAGATGAAACAGATTAATTTAATTTATATTTTTATATTTTTTATTATGTTTGGTTTAGTAAATTCGTCTCTGGCCGCCAATGACGGAAGAGCACTGTTAATTTATGACAGTATGAGTTTTAGGGATCCGTTCGAACCAACTTTGCCAATTGATCTTATGCAGCCTGAAAAAGTTGATAATCAACAAAAAGTAACCGTAAGAGAAGAGCAAATCGTTCCTCCTACTTTTAGCGTTCAAGGTGTCATTTGGGGAGGAGATATTCCTTTGGCAATTATAGATAATAGTGTAGTAAAAATTGGCGATGTGGTAAAAGATGCAAGTATTGTCGATATCAAAAAAGAGAAAATAGAATTTGTTTATAAAGGCAGGTATTTTGAGATACCTACTACTTATTCAACGAATGAATATATTTCAAAAAAAGAATAATATGGAGGCTTAATTATGAGACATAATATCAATAAGATTACAGTTTTTATGGCTTGTATGTTGCTTGCGGTTTGTGTTGGTAGATATGTTTTTGCACAGTCTCAGATAGGAGCAGACTTATTGTATTTTCCTGATCCTACGAAAAAGATTTCTATGGATTTTAAATCAGCTTCATTAAGAGATATATTAAAGTCCTTTTCTATCCTTTCCGGGCTTAATTTTGTGGCAACAGATTCTGTTCAGGATAGGCAAATCAGCCTTTATCTTGATCAGGTACCAATAAGAGATGCCATGGATAAGATATTTAAGGCTAATAACCTTGCTTATGAAATGGAAGAGGATAGTAATATTTTTATTGTTAAAGAGATGGGCCGTCCTACGATTGAGGTAATTTCAAGAACTTACGTATTAAAGAACGCGATTGTTTCTAATTCTAACCTTGCTACGGCAATCAGCACTGGTTTAAGCGATGATGGCACAAGTAAGATTATGAACGCAGTGGAGAATGTGTTAAGTGAAAATGGTTCTGTATCTGAAGACGGCAGAACGAACAGTCTTATTGTAACGGACGTTCCGTCAAGATTTCCATTAATCGAGCAAGTTATAAACTCGTTAGATACTTCGCAGCCGCAGATTTTAATCGAGGTACAGATGCTTGATGTGAAAAAGGAAATTGCAGATTATATTGGCGTTGACTGGGGTGACGGTTATGGTTTTGCGATGACCGGAGCAAGCCTTGCTCAAGGTACAGAATTTCCTCTGGGGACAATGTTTCCTGGAAAAAGAAATGCTTCAGATGGCCCGCCGTGGATAACTCCTGGAACAGCTGGTTTTTCTAATCTAGAAGCAACTATGCAATTTATTACAACTCATACAGATACTAAGTTTCTTGCAAGGCCAAAAATATTAACTTTAAATAACCATTCAGCTGAAATAAAAATAGTTACCGATGAAGCAATTGGTAAGACTGTTTCTACTTCGACTGAAGAAAGCGGCGCGACATCATCAGCAGAAGAGGCAGAGCGTGCCGAAACAGGTATTTCTTTAAGAGTTACACCAAGTGCGAACATGCTTACAAGAGAAATCACACTTTATTTAGAGCCAGCGGTAAAAGAGGCGAATTTAAGTAATATAACTATTGTTACCGATGCGGGCAGTCAGAGAGTACAGGATCCCGAAGAAAGATATACAAAGTCTGTTCTTAAGGTTAAAGATGGTGAAACTATCGTTGTAGGCGGTATGATAAAACACTATGAAAGAGTGCAGGTAAAAAAAGTTCCAATATTAGGAGACATTCCTTTTATTGGTGCTGCTTTTAGGCATAAAACCAATGAGCCTGAAGATAGAGAATTAATCGTATTTATTACTCCTCGTATTGTCGATGATACTCTTAAGGCTAACGCTAAGCTTTCTTCTGCCAATTATCCGGCATTACCTGTAAGAGAGCAGCAGTCCTTTTACGTAAAACGCAACACCGTAATTGATAAGGCGCTTACTAGATACGAAGAGGATTATTAATCTTTACTTCTTTTCTTTTTCAATTATAATATAATTAATGGCACGACTATATATAGGTGAATTATTAATTCAGGAAAAATTAATTACTGAAGATCAGCTTGAAAAAGCCATTCTTACACAGAAAAGAGAAGGCGGTAGAATTGGTGAAATCTTAATAAAGATGGGTTTTGTTCAAGAAGCAGATGTTATTAAGATAGTAAGTAAACAGCTTAATATCCCTTACGCCTGCGAAAATTCCAAAATGCTTTCCCCGGCAACAGACCAGGGCCTAGAAAAGCTTATCCCCAGAGATTTTGCTTTAAAAAATTTAGTTTTGCCTTTATCGCGTAATCTAAATTCTCTAACTTGCGCAATGTTTGATCCATTGGATATTATGCTTATGGATAATCTGCGTAAATTAACCCGTTGTGATGTTAATCCTGTTTTGGCAACTCGTTCGGATATTATTAAAGCGATAGAGCTTTTTTATGGTAGAGGTAACATGTTTAAGGACGCTGTCAGGGATTCTTATGGGGCTATGGATGAGGTTCCTGAGGAAAGTGCTGATGAAATTACTAGCACTTTAAGTCTAGATAAGCTTATTGCAAGAGCAGAAGAGGCTACAGTCGTAAAATTGGTGGATTTGATAATTAGGCAGGCTATTGATGAGAGTGCATCTGATATACATATTGAACCTTTTAAAGACAGAATAAGCTTGCGTTATCGAATTGATGGCAAACTTTATGAAATACCTCCTCCGGCAAGACATCTGCTTTTACCGATTATATCCAGAATTAAAATTCTTTCTAAGCTTGATATTGCTGAAAAGCGTCTTCCCCAGGATGGTGCATTTGGGGTTAAGATGGAGGATAGAGTTATTGATTTACGTGTTTCCTGTGTGCCTACTATTTATGGGGAAAAAGTTGTTTTAAGGATTTTAGATAGAAGTAAAGTTGTTTTAGATCTGGATCGTCTTGGTTTTGAGCCAAAGCAGTTAGAGGATTTTAGGCGCTGTATTAACTATCCTTATGGTTTGGTTTTTTTAACCGGTCCTACAGGTTCTGGCAAGACCACGACTTTATACGCAGCATTGAATGAATTAAAGAACCCTACGAAAAATATTGTTACCGTAGAAGATCCTGTTGAGTATAAACTGGATAGCGTTAATCAGGTACAGATAAAGCCGGAAATAGGTTTAAATTTTGCATCAGCCTTAAGAAGTTTTTTAAGGCAAGATCCCGATATCATGTTAGTAGGAGAGGTTAGGGATTTGGAAACCGCTGAAATATGTATTCGTTCTGCCCTTACGGGACATTTGGTTTTAAGCACTCTTCATACTAATGATGCGCCATCAGCAATAAGCCGTCTTGTTGATATTGGAGTACAGCCGTACTTATTAGTGCCTTCTTTGGTATGCGTTGTTGGCCAAAGATTACTGCGAAAACTTTGTCCTCATTGTAAAGAGGCGTATGAACCCAAGGCGCAGGAATTAGGAGGTATAAAACTCAAGACATCCTTAATCTATAAACCAAAAGGATGTCCAAAATGTAATCAGATAGGTTATCATGGAAGAACGGTTATTGCTGAAGTCTTGGTGGTTGATGATAATGTTCGCAAACATATGTCAGGAGAGGCTAATTTACTGAATTTAAAAAATATCGCAAAAGAATCAGGTATGGTTACATTATATGAATCGGCTATTAAAAAAGTAGAAGAAGGAATAACTAGTTTGCAGGAGGCTCTTAGCGTTTCAATGAGTTTTTAAAAAAATGGCGAAATTTGATTATGTTGTAAGAGAAGCGTCTGGTAAAAGAATAACCGGCACCGAAGAAGCTAATTCTGCAGAAGAGGTTATAAATAGGCTTCAGGGCAGAAATTTAATTGTTGTTGAAGTAAATCAGAAAAAAGAGTCGGAGGCTTTAAAGTCAATCTTTACGCAGGTAAAGAAAAAACGTTTTAAGTTTGCTCATTGGAGAATAAAAAGTGCTGATTTGGTTGGTTTCGCCAGGCAGCTTGCTACTATGCTTTCAGCTGGTGTTAGTGTTTTAAAGAGCCTTGAGGTTATTGCGCCCCAAACTTCCAGTAAAAGATTGTTTGGAATACTGCAACAGATTGTAAAAGATGTAAGGAACGGTTACTCGCTTCACAAGGCGTTTGCAAAACATTCTGCAATATTTTCAGACCTTTGGATAAATCTTATGGAAACTGGTGAAGCCAGCGGTAATTTGCCGGTTGTTTTAGACAGGCTTGCCTATTATCTGGAAGCACGCGAAGATTTTAAAAGACGATTAGTAAGTGCGATGATTTATCCGGCGATTATTTTTATAGCTGCAATCTTAGCATTGTTATTTTTTATATTAAAAATTATACCTATGTTTAATAAGCTTTATGATAGTTTAAATGCAGAAATGCCTGCTCTTACGAAATTCATTATGAATATAAGCGTTGTGGCACAGAAGATTTTCTTACCATCTTTAATAATTACTTTTTTTGTTGCTGTATTTTTAAGACAGTATTTAAAGAGTGATATCGGTAAAAGGAATTTTGATTATTTAAGGTTTAATCTTCCCATTTTAGGTGAAATATCAAAAGATTTGGCTGTGGAACATTTTACGTCTGAGATGGCAACTTTAGTTGAAAGCGGAGTGCCAATACTTTATTCACTTGAAATAGCTGAGCGTAGTTCCGGTAATTATGTTATGCAGGATGCTATCCGAAAGATAAAAGAAAACGTTCGTGATGGTAAGCTTTTGGCAGACCCGTTAGAAAAAAGCGGTCTTTTTCCGCCAATGGTCGTGCAGATGGTTTCCATTGGTGAAGAGATCGGAGAATTATCCAAGATGTTCAAGCGCCTTGCCAATTATTACGAACAGCAGGTAGAAACTTTTATTACCCGTTTTGCATCAATATTTGAGCCCTTCTTATTGATTTTTGTAGGTTTAATTATTGGGTTCTTGGTAATTTCTATGTTTTTACCTATCTTCAGTATTGCTACCTCAAGCACAATGTAGGGGGGGGATGTAATTATTTAAAATTATTGACACGCTTATTAGAATATACTAAACTAATATATATTATTAATCATAAAAAGGAGGAAAGATGAAAAAAGGTTTTACGCTGTTAGAGCTTATCATAGTTATTATAATCGTTGGTATTTTGGCAACAATTGGTTTTACTCAGTATCAAAAGACTGTTGAAAAAGGCCGCGCCGCAGAAGCTAGATCTGTATTAGGAACTTTAAGAACCGCTCAACAGGCTTATTATTTAGAAAATTATGCATATACGTCAACTGAAGCAGATTTAGCTGTTGATGTTCCTTATGGTGCTACTTGTGAAGGTACACATTGGTTTAGGTATACTTGTGATAACGCTGGTGAATGTACGGCAACACGCTGTACCAGTGGAGGAAAAGATCCTAATTTCGATACTGCTTACAGTATAAGTCTTTCTGCTAACGGAACTTGGACTAATACTAGCGGTTATTAATAGTTAGATGTTTAAAGCTTCTTTTACATTAATAGAGTTACTTATTGTAATTATAATACTTGGAATCATAGCCGGGATAGGTATTCCCGGCTATGTTAAAACCCGCGAGTCTTCTTTGGACCGAGAGGCCAAGGCAGCCTTAAAGATTGTACAGGCTGCAGAGGATAGTTATTATCTGGAAACGGGCGAGTATTATTTGAATGGCAGTAATTTTTTTAATTGTTGGGATATCAATACGTTAAATGATAATTTAGTACTACGATTGGACGGTGACAACTGGGGCTATTGTACAACGTTTAATCCTTCTGGATTTGCTGCTTTTGCAGCTAGACAAGATTATCAGCCGGGTGGAACAATAAGGTTGTGGCGTATTTTTCCAACAGACAAAGAAGCCTGTTGTGTACAGGGTTGTGATCAATCAGCAGCAAAGCCAGTTTGTCCTTAATACAATTCATAATTGAAAAACATTCTTTTAAAGTTAGTGTGGTATCTAAAAAAAAATAAAAAAGGCATGTCAATGATTGAGATCCTTGTAGTTTTAATAGTTGTCGGTCTATTGGTAAGTTTGACATTCCCTGGTTATGTGAAGATGAAAGAAGGGGCTATTGATAGAGAGGTTAAAACTGCCCTTAAACTTATACAATCAGCACAGAAGATATACAGATTATCAAAGCCTTATTATTACGGCAATCAAGCGTCCTGCTCAGCTGGTGATGACTACATAGATAATATCAATACAAAGTTGCATCTTGATTTGAATAATCAAAATTGGCAGTATTGTGTAGAAACAGATCCTGTTACTCATTCAGATTATATAGCAGAAGCCACTAGAACAAAAGGTTCTAGTCGGACTTGGCGTATTGGCAGCCAGGATGAAAATCCAACTTGTGTTGGAAATTGTATACCAGGCTCATAAGACAAATGAAAAACAAAAAGGGATTCTCCATATTAGAAGTTTTGGTAGCGTTAATTATTATGGGTTTGGCGCTTTTGGGAATGTTTAGTGTTTTTATCGCTGGCAGAAGATATACCGAGCGCTCTCGCAGAAAACTTACCTCAATAAATATCGGCAGAAAAGTTTTAGAAAGTTTAAAAGATGATGTAAGACAGGATACTTGGGATACAGGCAATCTTAGCGCTGGTACGGGTTATACCGTTGATCCAAGTATATTACCGGAAAGATTTTTAACATATTGGGACGGGACTGTTTATTATGATGTTTCTCAAGTTGGCACATCAAACATAAGACAAGCAAGTATAACTGTTCGCTGGAATGAGCCCTCAGAATAAATCCTACGGTATTAGCTTAATAGAGCTACTTATTGCAATTCTTTTGTTAAGCGTGGTGGTTTATGCAACCAGTGTGGTGGATTTAGCCAGCAAAAGGCAACTTCGGGAGATTGACAGGCAAACCGTCTTATACAATGAAGTAAACTATGCCATGGAAACCATGGTTAAAGATTTGTCTCAGTCAACAGGAGTGTTGTCAAGTCCTGCAGTTTGTGTTGCTAACAATTTGTTGAATCCGCCTAATTGTAATAGTTCGTTCGAACAGACAGGTACAGTAGTAATGTTTCGTAAATCAGACAATACCATATCTGATTTAAGCGATAACACCTGGGGGGGGTATGAGTATGATGACAGCGTAGCTAATGCTAAAAAGATAGTTCGTTATAATTTTGACGGCTCTAGTTGGGATTCAGGAAAATCTATTACTAGGCCCAGAATAAGCTCAGCCAGTTTTACACGTTATTCCGGAGAAGATGCAAATAAGATGTTTATTTATATTTCCGCACGCGATGATTTAACAAGATCAGAAGACCCGATGAATAATCCGGAAGTTTCTCTGGAATCAGATGTTACTATCAGCGCCATGTCTGTGCGTTAAGGACAGACCCACCTTAAGTTACAATAATCTATTGAAAGAAAATCTTCGCTGTGTTATATTCACAATATAATATTTGGGGCCATAGTTAAACGGGATAACATAGCGTTCGCATCGCTAAATTACGGGTTCGATTCCCGTTGGCTCCACCAAGTATCATTTAAAAGATGTTAAATCTAAAAATAAAATATTTAATAATTGTATTTTTTATAGTTCTGAACTTATTTTCTCCTATAGTGTACTCAAAAGAGATAATTGGAAACAATGAGGCTCTATTTTACAATAAACTAGATGATAAACAGCTGCAGTGTCAACTTTGTCCCAGACAATGTATTATTGCAAATAATAAAACAGGTTTTTGCGGAACAAGAAAAAATGTTAATGGTAAGCTTGTTTCACTTACCTATGGTAATTTGGTATCTTTTAACAGCTGGGATCCTATTGAGAAAAAGCCTTTATTCCATTTTATGAGTGGAGAGAAAGTTTTTTCAATTGCTACTGCCGGGTGCAATTTGAAGTGTAAGTTTTGCCAGAATTGGCAAATTTCTCATGCCTTGCCAAATCAGATAGATGCAAAACATTTTTCCCCTGATGAACTTGTAAGATTAGTTAAGGAAAATAAATGCAAAATAATTGCATATACTTATAATGAGCCAACGGTTTTTTATGAATTTATGCTTGATACGGCAAAGTCGGCACATGAACAGGGCATAAAAAACATTATGCATTCTTCAGGCTACATTAATGAAGAACCGCTTCGCGAGCTTGCAAAATATATTGATGCAGTCAATATTGATCTTAAGGGTTTTAGCGATGAGTTTTATAAAAAGATCTGCAATGGTACTCTTAAGCCAGTTCTTAAGACTTTAAAGATTTTAAAAGATGAAGGCGTGCATATAGAAATTACAAACCTTATAATACCTTTATTTAATGACGATTTGGAAAAAATTAAGCAGATGTGTGTGTGGATAAAGGATAATTTAGGAGCTGACATTCCAATACATTTTTCTCGTTTCTTTCCTTGTTTTAAGCTTGATATGCTTTCGCCTACACCGGTTGATACATTAGTTAAAGCACGTACAATTGCCCTTGACTGTGGTCTTAAATATGTTTATATTGGGAATATCGATAAATCATTGAGCGATTATGAAGATACATATTGTCCGAAATGTAAAAAGAAATTGATCGATCGGTCAGGTTATTTTATTAAGGAAAACAACCTAGAAAACGGAAGGTGTAAGTTTTGTAAGGAAAAAATATATGGACATTGGTAAGATAAAAAAATCAATCATAGTAATTGGTATAGCCTCTTTTATAAGTTTTTATTGTGTTTATGCTTCAGATATAAAGAAGGCTGATTGCGCAGGTAAGTTTTACCCAAATAATCCTAAGCGGCTTAGCTCGATGATTGAATCTGAACTTAAGCAGGCTGAGAAATTTGCGTTAGGAGAAAGAATTTATGCTTTGATCGGTCCTCATGCTGCCTATCAGTGTTCCGCTGGAGTGGCTGCGTCAGGGTTCAAACAACTTGAAAAAGAAAAAATAGATACTGTAATTTTATTAGGCCCAAGCCATCATTTTGGTTTTAATGGTATTGCTTTAGCAAGTTGGGATTCATTTGATGCTGTATTAGGTCAGTTTGAAGTAGATCTCAAGTTAAAAAGCAAATTGGTGCAGAATTTAAACTTTGTACAAGAAAATGATAGCGCTTTCAATAACGAACATTGTCTTGAAGTACAGCTACCTTTTTTAAAGACAGTTTTAGGTAACGTTAAGATTTTACCTGTTTTAACAGGCGATTTAAACACTCCTCAAATAAAAGAATTAGCATCTTTATTAAAAGATATAGTGTTGCGTAATAATATTTTGGTTATTGCCTCAAGTGATCTTTCGCATTATCATGATTACCAGCGTTGTAATTCGATTGATAGAAATACGTTATCAATTATTACCTCTTTAGATGTCGATAAGCTGCATAAAGGAGTCATTGATAAAACTGTACAGCTATGCGGTTATGCCTCAGTAGCTGTAGTTATGGAAATGGCTAAACAGCTTAATTTGAGATCAAAAGTATTAGAATATTCAAATTCTGGAGAAACATGTTCTAACAAAAAACAAGTTGTTGGATATTCATCTATCGCTTTCTTTTATGATTCCAATTCTAAGGAGGCAAACATGCTTGAAGTTTTTCAGAAGAAAAGGCTTTTGGATATTACCCGGAAAACATTAGGTGAGTTTTTAAAAACCGGCAGTTTAATTGCCCTTGATGACACTGACCCGGCTTTGTTGGCTGAAAAGGGTGCTTTTGTTACATTACGAAAGAATGGTAAATTACGTGGTTGTATCGGCAATATTTATCCAAAAGGAGCATTAAATAAAACCGTTCAAGGTATGGTTGTATCTGCAGCTACGCAGGATCCTAGATTCAGCCCAGTGGAAGAGTCAGAATTAGGCCAGATTGAAATCGAGATTTCAGTTTTAAGCGTACCTAAAAGGGTAAATTCAGCTGATGATATAGTATTAGGTAAACATGGTGTTATTGTTGAAAAAGGCTTTAATAAGGGGGTATTCTTACCGCAAGTGGCAGAAGAGACGGGTTGGAATAAAGACGAGTTCTTAGGATATTTATGCGAGCATAAAGCCGGACTTAAAAAAGACGCCTGGAAAGACCCTTCAGTGAAGTTGTTTATTTTTGAAGCTGTTGTATTTTCGGAAAGAGACTATGATAATGATTGATGTAATAATGCTACTTTTCTTAAATGGAGTTTTTTTTGGTTCTGTTCTTTGTGTAGCAAGCTGCGGTCCGTTAGTTTTAAGTTATATTACTGCTTCAAAGCGCAGTTCTCGTGAGTCATTTAAGGTTTGGGCATTGTTTTCTCTAGGAAGAATAATAATCACTACGATTTTAGGTATGGTTGCAGGATTATTCGGTCAGTTTGTTATACAGAAGTTTTATTCGGGAATAGTCATAGACATTATTTTCATTCTTGCAGGACTCTTTATTCTTGTTATGGGGTTAATTATGTTATTTGAGGAGAAACTACGTTTCGATATCTGTAAGAAATTTCATAGTCACTTTATAAATACCCATAGGAAAGCTTCTTTATCTATGGGTATTATTGTTGGGATGTTGCCGTGCGCTCCTTTATTAGGAATACTTCTTTATATCGCTTTAGTTTCCAAAAATTTTATTCAAGGCGGAGTGTATGCATTTAGTTTTAGTCTTGGTACATTTTTTTCGCCGTTAATGTTACTGGTAGTTTTAGCCGGAGCCTTACCTAAAATAATGGCCAAAAAGCCCAAAACATACCTGATCTTTAGACGTATCTGCGGTATTATCATCTGTTATCTTGGCATAAATTTGATTACTTCAATTCTGCGTTAACAATATGAGAAGATTTTTTTGTTTTAGTAAGAATATTTATAATAACCAGATTATCATTGATGATGCGGCAGAGTTGCACCATATTAAAAACGTATCAAGACTTAAAGTAAACGATAGTTTGTGTATATTTGATGAATCTGGAAGAGAATATCAGTGTTCTATAGATTCTTTTACTAATGATTCTGTCAGGCTTAAGATAATCAAGCAGTTGAAAAAAGATAAATCTCCTCATGTTGATTTGTCGGTGGCTTGTGCAATTGCAAAGGGTAAGAGATTTGATAATGTGTTAGAAAAGCTTACAGAACTTGGGGTAACAAGAATAATCCCTGTTAAGACTAAAAGAACAATTCCCCAAATTGATTTAAAAGCACAGAAGAAGAATTCGCGCTGGATGAAAGTTATTTTAGCAGCTTGTAAACAATCATTTAGAATAGATATTCCTGAACTTACAGCTGTCAAAGCATTAAAAGATGTTTGTAGTTTAAAAGGCGATTTCGACTTAAAATTAATTGCTTTTAAGCGTGAGGGCAGTGTTCCCATATTAAAGGTTTTGGAGGGTAATTCTTTTAGTAGTGTGGTTGTGCTTATCGGACCAGAGGGAGATTTTACAGAAAGCGAAGTTACTCAAGCTGAACAACACGGTTTTATCCCTGTTAGTTTAGGAAATAATATCTTACGGGTAGATACTGCTTCAATTTATGCTTCGAGCGTTATTATCAGTTATGCCAACAGTTAAATTCCATACATTCGGTTGTAAGGTTAATCAATATGAAACCCAGTTGATGCGTGAAATGTTGTATTCTGCTGGGATAAGAGAAGTGGATTGCGATCAACCTGATATAGTTGTTATTAATGGCTGCAGCGTTACTGCAAGAGCACATCGGGATTCAGTATCAATAATTAAGAAAACATTAAAGTTTAATCCTATTGCGAAGATTATTGCTTGCGGATGTTTTGTGGAATTTGATTCGTCTGCTATTAAAAACCTTAATGATGAGATCATATTAATAAAAAATAACCAAAAACAACAGATACTTTCTTATTTAAATATAAAGAATATCTTCTTAAAGAAATATATTACAAATTTCTTTGGCCATTCAAGGGCATTTGTTAAGGTTCAGGATGGTTGCAACAATTTTTGCAGTTATTGTATTGTTCCTTATTTAAGAGGAAGATCTCGCAGCAGAAATATTAAATCAATTTTAAAAGAGATAGAATCAATTTCCGGTAACGGATATAATGAAATAGTCCTGACAGGGATTTGTTTAGGGGAGTACGGTAAAGATTTTAAACAAAAAAAAGATTTAAGTTTTCTGTTAAGAGAAATCCTTAAGATAAAATCTGATTTTCGCATAAGGTTAAGTTCCATTGAGTTTCATAACATCACAAAAGAGTTGGTAAGCCTTATCAATTCTTCTGATAGGATCTGTCGACATTTACATATACCTCTTCAAAGTGGTGATGATAAGATCTTAAAAAGTATGAATAGACATTACAGAGTAAAAGATTTTTTGCTCAAGATAGATGAAATAAGGCTTAAGATCCCTGATATTGCAATTTCGACAGATATCATTGTAGGTTTTCCAAATGAAGATGATAAAAGTTTTCTCAATTGCGTCCGCACTGTAAGACGATTGCGGCCAATGAGAATGCATATTTTTACTTATAGCAAAAGACCGCTAACAGAGGCGGGGAGAATTAATACTAATTTATCTAATGGAATGCAGATTAAACAAAGAAAGCTAGAGTTAGCGCAATTAGCGGATGATTTAGCAATTGATTACTATAACTCTTTTCTGGGTAAGAAGTTAGAAGTATTGGTTGAGTCTAGGAATAAATCTGGCTATTATACAGGATATACAGGTAATTATATATATACTAATTTTAAAAGCAAGTTAATTAAGAAAGGATTATTGCAACCTGTTGTTTTAGAGAGAGTTACGCAAAAGTCAACCTTCTCAAAGCCGATATGTTAATTTAATAGTGCCTGCCCTTGAAATTCCCTGTATAATATGTTATACTTACTTAATTTACCCCCCCAATATATATGATAAAAGAAATAATTTCAAAGCTAAACTGGGTTGACATCTGTATAATTGTGCTTTTTATAAGGCTTATTTACATTGGTGCAAAAACTGGTTTTCCCACAGAGTTTTTTAAGTTTATCGGTTTGGTTTTTGGTAGCATAATTGCGTTTCATTATTATGCAAATATAGCAGCTTGGGTTAATATTAAGGTTAACTTGCCTAAAATGCCGGTTGAGTTTGTCAGTTATCTTGTAGTTTTAATCGTGTCCTTGGTATTGTTTGTTTTAATCAGAAATTTAATCTTAAGATTGATTCATATTGAGGCAGTTTCAACTGTTAATAGATGGGGCGGTTTTTTATTAAGTGTTTTAAGGGCAGGATTTCTTTGTTCGGCGATAATTATCGGCATGCTTATTACCAATAACGGTTATCTTAAGAAAAGCATAGAAACCTCTTTTTTTAGTAAGAAAGTAGTAATGCTTGGTCCAAATGTTTACAGGTTGACTTGGAATATGATTTTTAGTAAATTTTTGCCAAAAGGCAATTTAAATAATCAGCTTTTTGATTTGACAAAAGGAGAAAAATGAAATTAAAGCAGATATATGAATCGGCTGTTAAAATAGGTATAAAAAACGATCCCCGGGGGCTTAAGGCTGTTAAGGATAAGCTTAAAGAAAATAGGAAGCGTTTTCATAGTTTGAACAAGAATCAAAAAAAGTTTTTTGATAAAAATGAGTTAACCAACCCTTATGCAGATACACGAATTTTAAACGGCAGTACAGAGTTAAATGTTAAAAATGTGATGGTTGGCATAGATATTGATGTTTCCGAAGTTCTTTTATTTGATCGTTTAAGAGAAGATAAGAAACTGGATTTATTGATTTCACATCATCCTGAAGGTTTTGCTTTGGCAGGATTATATGATGTGATGGGTATGCATAAAGGAATTCTTTCCAGAAAAGGGTTGGATCCTGAATTGACAAAAAATCTTTTACAGGAAAGAATTGACTTGGTTCAGCGCAGGCTTTTGCCCGGTAATCATGAGAAAACAATTGATTCAGCAAAATTATTGGATGTTGCTTTGATGTCAGCTCATACCGTTGCTGATAATTGTGTAGCTACTTTTTTGCAGAGTTTATTTGATAAAAAGAAACCGAAAACACTTAAAGATTTATTGAATGTTTTGTTTTCAATAAAGGAATATCGGCTGGCAGCAGCAAAGAAGACCGGTCCTTCAATCATCTCCGGAAAAGAAAAAGATTCATGTTCTAAAGTGTTTGTTGATATGACCGGAGGCACTGAAGGTTCAAAAGATATATTCGGTCGTCTTTCTCAAGCAGGTATAAGAACATTGGTTTGTATGCATTTAAGCGAAGATCACTTAAAAGAAGCAAAGAAACAAAGTCTTAATGTTGTTATTGCAGGACATATTTCTTCAGATACTCTCGGATTAAACCTTCTTTTTGATGAAATTGAAAAGAAACAAAAGCTGAATTTTGTTTGCTGTTCGGGGTTTGAAAGAATAAGACATAGATGAATAATATCTCAGAAAACACCTTAGATGATATCTTAAGCAAGATAGATATAGTTCAGTTGATTTCAGGATATTTGCCGCTTAAGCGCGCCGGTAGGAATTTTAGGGCTAATTGTCCGTTTCATGCTGAAAAAACTCCTTCTTTTATGGTTAGTCCTGAACGTCAGATTTATCATTGTTTTGGTTGCGGTGCAGGCGGCAACGCGATTAGTTTTTTAATGAAGCATGAAAGAATGACTTTTCCTGATGCTGTGGAGACATTAGCGCGGATGGCCGGTGTAACAATGCCGCGTAGTAAAGATTATTCAAAATCAGACAATATCAAGACTAAGCTTTATCGTGTGAATGAAATTGCAGCCGATTACTTTCATGAAAGATTGGTAAATCCTACAGGAAGAGAAAAGCTGTCAATCGATTATCTTAAAAAAAGAAATATTTCTGATTCTATCATAAAGAGGTTTAGGTTGGGGTATTCTCCCGAAAATTGGGATTCTTTGGTTAAATATTTATCAGCTAAAGGCGTTCCGATTTCTTTAATAGAGAAATCTGGTCTTGCTATTTCAAAATCTACAGGCGGTTATTATGATCGGTTTCGTAGCCGGGTTATGATTCCTATTGCTGATATACGTTCACGTATTGTCGGATTCGGTGCAAGGGTATTAGATAATAGTTTACCAAAGTATATAAATTCTCCTGAGAGTCCTATTTACACTAAAGGTGAACATCTTTATGGTTTGGATATTGCAAAGCAGGCTATTAAAGAGCAAGATCAGGCTTTGGTGGTCGAAGGTTATATGGATTTTCTTGCTTGTTATAGCGTCGGCATTGAGAATGTTGTTGCATCTTTAGGCACAGCGTTAACTATTTCTCAAATAAGATTATTAAGAAGATTTTCTAATAATATTGTTGTTATATTTGATTCAGACGAAGCCGGTGAGATGGCAAGTATGCGTAGCCTTGATTTGTTTATCGAGCAGGATATACCCGCAAGAGTTGTTAATTTGGATAAAGGCTTCGACCCAGATACTTTTATAAAAGATAAAGGTATTGTTGAATTTAAGAATAGAGTTGATTCTGCTTTAACCATTTATGATTTTAAATTAGGTGTTTTACGCAAGAACTTTAATGAAAGAGATGTACACATAAAGGCAAAAATAGCCAATGAAATGCTTTTATCAATTGCTAAGTTTCAAGATAATATCTTAAAATCAGAATATATCAGAAAATTATCGGAAGACCTCGATTTAAAAGAGGATGTTCTTTTAACAGAGTTAAAGAAAATTCAAAATAAACAAAAGGGTCTAAAATTCGAATTTAGTTCTTCTGATTCCGGCGTTGATCCAAAAGAGTTTTTGATATTAAAATTAATTCTTTCCGATGAAGAACTTATAAATAAATATGTTGGATTGCTTCGTGATTGTAAACTTAGCGATAATAGAATTATCAGGGTTATCGATAAGATTTACACGTTTGTTGAAAATGGTAAGAAATTTAGTATAAATATGTTATTGAATTGTTTTATTGAAGATACAGCTTCGGAGATTATCTGTAAGGCTGTCTCTGATAATAGTGATATTCCTGAAGACAAAGAAAAGGTTTTAGTCAGTTGTATTGAAAGGATTAAAATAGATAATATAAGATTAAGACGGCAAGAGTTGGAAGAACGCATCCGTAATGCCGAGAGAACAAAAAATAGGCAAGAATTAGATTCTCTTTTGCAGGAATTCTTAATCTTAACAAAAAAGGATGGATAATGGAAAAACAGAATGTAAAAAAAGATGTTGAAAAGCTTATTATCGTTGGTAAACAAAAAGGCTATGTTACATATGATGAGTTGAATAATTTACTTCCTAGCGATATAAGTTCTTCAGATGATATTGATAATGTTTTTGATATTTTAGTTGATGAGGATATTGATGTTATCGATGTTTCAGAGGTTAAATCGCGTGAGGTGGAATTTTCAAAAGTTAATTCTGATGAAGAAGATGAAGAATCAATCTTAAAAATCGAAGATAAATTTTTGCCTTTGGACGATCCTGTGAAGATGTATCTTAAACAGATGGGTTCGATCTCTCTTTTGACCAGGGAACAGGAAATTGATTTGGCAAAAAAGATCGAATATTCCGAGTTTAGATTAAGAGATGCGGTATTATCTGTTCCTTTCGCCAGAGATGAGGTATTGGATATCGCTAAACGTATTGCCGACGGAACAGATAACATAGAAGAAATTGTTAAAGACGATTTGAAGGTTAATAAAGATTTTATAGTTCGTAAAGTTAAGAAATTAACCAACAGGTTAAAAAAGACCCGGAGAAAATCTAATAATCAGAAAATTCTTTCTGAATTTAATTTTACTGTATCTGTTGTTGAAGATATATCTTTAAGGTTCTGTAAAATGATGAAAGAGTGCGATAGTTTTACAAGGCAGATTAATAAGTGCACTAAAAGAAAAGCTTCTTTAAAGAAGAAAAAAGAGCTAACTACTAAGAAAAGAAAGATTTTAAAAGTTCTTGGGTTGGATTACGATAAGGCTAAGGAAAGATTAAAGATTATAAAGGTGAGGCAGTCACGGTTTAACCGTTTTAAGAAAAAACTGGTAGAAGCTAACCTTAGGCTTGTAGTGAGCATTGCTAAAAAATATACAAATAGAGGTCTTTCGTTTCTGGATTTAATTCAGGAAGGTAACATTGGTCTGATGAGGGCTGTAGAAAAGTTTGAATACCAAAGAGGGTATAAGTTTTCTACATATGCGACCTGGTGGATAAGACAGGCAATTACTCGTTCTATCGCCGATCAGGCTAGAACTATAAGGATTCCCGTGCACATGACGGAAACAATAAATAAGATTATCCGTGTAACAAGAATATTCGTTCAGGAAAACGGACGTGAACCTTCTCCGGAAGAAGTAGCGCGTTTAATGAGGCTTCCACAGGATAAGGTAAAAAGTATTCTTAAAGTTGCGCAGGAACCCATATCTTTACAGACTCCTATTGGTGATGAAGGGGACACCCATTTCGGCGATTTTATAGAAGACAAAAAGGCGGTTTCGCCTGCAAATGCGACAGCAGACTCAATGTTGCGTGAAGAAATAGACGGTGCATTGGAAAGTTTAAGTGATAGAGAAAAAAGAATACTTACTATGCGTTTTGGTATAACTGATGGTTGCGCCCACACTCTAGAAGAGGTTGGTAATGTTTTTAAAGTCACTCGTGAACGCGTGCGTCAGATTGAAGCTAAGGCATTAAGAAAATTGCGTCATCCCACACGTTCAAGGGCATTGCAACAGTTTCTCGACCGTCAACTTTAATATTCATGTCAAAAAAAGCAATAATTATCGGAGCCAGCTCTGGCATTGGTGCGGAGCTCGCTAGGCAATTATCTTGTCTTGGGTATGAACTAGGCTTAGTTGCCAGAAGAACACAGCTTTTAAAGGATCTTCAGAAAACGCTTTCCACAAAATCATTAATAAAAACAATCGATGTAAGATTAGTTGATGATGCTAAAAAACAACTTCAAGAACTCATCAGTGAAATGCAGCAGGTGGATTTGATCATTGTTAATTCCGGAATTTGGATAGCTAATCCTGATTTGGATCTTGATTTTGAAATAGAAACAATAAAAGTCAATGTGCTTGGCTTTGTATCTATGATAAATGTTGCTGTAAAATATTTTATTTCTATTGGAAGCGGTCATATTGTTGGGATATCTTCCATTGCCGGCTTAAGAGGAAGCGGACGTTCACCAAGTTATAACGCATCCAAAGCTTTTGTTTCCATTTATATGGCAGGGTTAAGGCAAAAATTAAGCACAAACAATATTGTTGTTACAGATATTAGGCCAGGTCTTGTTGATACTCCTATGGTAAAAGGGAGAAAGAATAACTTCTGGTTGCAGCCTGTTGAAAAGGCAGTCCATCAGATAATTAGCGCAATAAATAATAAAAGAAAAGTTGTTTATGTAACAAAAAGATGGGGTTTGATCGCTTTTTTATCAAAATTATTACCGGAAGCTTTATATAACTATATATATAATAAGCAGATAAGCAAATCTTTGAAAAGATAACAAACAAGATATTTTTATTCAAGAGTCTTAACTAACATTTCCGCAATAAGTTAAATCAATTCTTTAGTTTTTTTTACTTGCCTTAAATATAAAAAATGTGTATAATTTAGTCTTTAGTAAGGGTTTTATAAATATTTTTGGGCCCATAGCTCAGTGGTTAGAGCAGGTGACTCATAATCACTTGGTCCGGGGTTCAAATCCCTGTGGGCCCAATTAAAGGGCGTATAGCTCAGTTGGTTAGAGCGCGTGCCTCACATGCACGAGGTCATTGGTTCAACTCCAATTACGCCCACCATTTATGACAAGATAAACAAATATGCCTACATCAATAAAAGAACAGTTAAAAAAACTTATAAATCTGCAAGAATTTGACTTAAAAATTTATAATTTAAAAGCGGAAAAAAAACAAATTCCTATTTTGATTAAACAGCTCGATGATGAATTTGAAAAGAAAAAAGACAATTTAAAACGAATAGAGGATTTAATTAAGGAGAATTTAAAAAAAAGGAAAGAAAAAGAAATTGAACTAGGCACAAAAGAAGAAGCAGTAAAGAAGCAGCACATTCAACTGTATACCTTGAAAAAAAATGAGGAATACAAAGCGATGTTAAAAGAGATTGAAGGCTCAAAAGCTGATTCTTCCGTTTTAGAGGATGAGATTATAAAATCTATGGATGAGTTGGATTTGCTGAATAAAGAAAAGGAAAAAGAATCAGAGGTTTTAAAAGAACGTGAGAATAATTTAAAACAAGAAAAAAACAAGATTGATTCTCGAGGTAAACAGATTGAAATAGAATTAAATGATTTAGAATTTAAGCGTTCCCAGATAGCTAAAGATGTTGATAAAAGCATTCTTGTAAAATACGAAAAGATTTTAAAAAATAAAGATGGTCTTGCTATAGTTCCTGTTCGTAATAATTCATGTTTGGGTTGTTTTATGAATGTTACAGCGCAAGTTATAAATGAAATAAAGATGTCAGAAAGGATTGTCCATTGTGAGATGTGCGCTAGAATTCTTTATTTAGAGGATGAAACCTCTTAATATGAAAGTGCTGGATATTTATATTGATGGTGCTTCCAAGGGTAATCCCGGTCCGGCTGCAGTAGGAGTGGTGATTTGTTGCAAAGGTCAAGTCATAAAAAATATTTCAGATTATATAGGTGAGGCAACAAACAATATTGCTGAATATAAAGCTTTGATATACGCTTTAGAGGAAGCTTTGATTTTAAAGGCTGACATTTTAAACATACGCACCGACAGCGAGTTGTTATTTAAGCAAATTAACGGTGATTATAAAGTTAAAAACGAGAATATAAAAGTTCTTTATGATAGAGCCAAACATTTAATAAGTGCATTTAAAGAGTTTTCTATTTCGCATATAAGTAGAAATCTTAATAAAGGTGCTGACAAATTGGCTAATTTGGTATTTAAGAAGAAGAAAAAGGCTTAGGTGATGCTCGTTATCTTTATGATAACGGGAGGAAAGTCCGAGCTCCAAAGGGAAGCGTAATGGCTTAATAGCCATCCTTCGTTAACCGAAGCGGATACTCTTTATAAGAGCCCCGTTTTATACGGGTGAGAGCCACAGAGACGAGTAATTTGCTTTAAGCAAATGACGTGAAACGCGGTAATCTCTACGCGGAGCAAGGCCAAGTAGAAGGAGAGAATTGTCCCGATTCGTTATAATCCTTGGGTTGGCCGCTTGAGTCTGATGGAAACGTCAGATCTTAGATAAATATCACCGCTCAGAAATGAGTTTACAGAACTCGGCTTACAAAGCCTATTTTTAAAACAAGTAAAAAGAACAGGAGTAAGTTATGTCAGGACATTCAAAGTGGGCGACGACCAAACATAAAAAAGCCGCTGCCGACGCAAAAAGAGGCGCTATGTTTACAAAATTAATAAAAGAAATCGTTGCTGCTTCCAGAAGCGGTGGCAGTAATCCGGATATGAATCCATCATTAAGGGTTGCTATGAACAGGGCAAAAGTTAATAATATGCCTAAAGATAGGATTGAAGAGGCGATTAAAAGAGGAACCGGTGAGTTGCCAGGAGTTTCATATGAGGATTGTATTTATGAAGGTTATGCTTCAGGCGGCGTTGCGCTTTTGGTACAGACCTTGACCGATAATAAAAACCGTACTTCCGCTGAAATAAGAAATCTTTTAGGTAAAAAAGGCGGCAATATGGCTGGTGCTGGTGCTGTTGCCTGGCTTTTTAATAAAAAAGGATATATAGTTGTTGAAAGAAGCAAGATTTCAGAAGATGAATTATTGAATATCGTTTTAGAAGCCGGAGCCGAAGATTTAAAGACTGAAGATGATACAAATTATGAAATTTATACTAAGCCGGAAGATTTCGAAAATGTAAAAAAAGCTTTAGATGATAAGGGTATTGAAACAAGCGTTGCAGAAGTAACAATGATACCTTCTACTTACGTTAAGGTAACCGGCAATGATGCAAGAAACGTTTTAGCTTTAGTTCAGTCTTTAGAAGAGCATGACGATGTGCAGAATGTTTACGCTAATTTTGATATTCCCGATGATATTATCGAAGAAGTAACCGGAGAATAGGATGCTTATTCTTGGTATTGACCCGGGTCTTAGGATCACCGGATACGGGTTGATAAGAAAAAGCAATAAGAATCTAGAGTTAATAGAAGCGGGTACAATAAAAACCAATGAAAAGCATTCATTGGGAGAGCGCTTAAAAAGGGTCTACGAAGATCTTGAAGAAATTTTTCAGCAACACAAAATAGATGTTGTAGTTTTGGAAAAGCTCTTTGCTCATGCAAAACACCCTATTACCGCTTATATTTTAGGGCATGTAAGAGGAGTAGCGGTTTTGCTTTGTGAGGAAAAAAAAGTTGAATTAATAGAATACTTGCCAACTAGGGTAAAAAAGGCAGTTGTTGGCAATGGTCATGCTTCGAAAGAACAAGTGCAGCAGATGGTTTTTACCAGGCTTGGTTTAAAAAGCAAGTTTTTAGATTATGATATAACCGATGCTTTAGCTTTAGCGATGACCTACTGTTTTACAAAAGAAAATAAAATATGATCTCAAGAATTTATGGTAAATTAAAAGATAGAAAAGCGAATTGTGTTATTTTAGATGACGGTAAAGGTATTTGTTATGAAATATTCATGCCTTCTATAATTCTTGAGCAAATAAGCAAAGATAAGCAAGTTGGCGCAGCTGTTGAAATAATAATATATTATTATCTGCAGACAGATGGGAATATTTCAAGGCCGATACTTATTGGTTTCTTAAATGATGTGGAAAAAGATTTCTTCGAGCAGTTTATAACTGTTTCTGGTATTGGCCCTCGTGCTGCAATTAAAGCGCTTAATCAGCCGATTTCATTGATTGCTAAGGCTATTGATGAGTCTGATATTGTTTTTTTAACGAATTTGCCTGGTATTGGTCAACAGAGAGCAAAACAGATAATCGCAAAGCTCCAGGGGAAAATCGGTAAATTTGGTTTGATACAGGATGAAGATGTTAGATTTTCTGAAACCGAAAGAGATATCTCTAATGAAGCCTTGATGGTTTTGTTGCAGCTGCAGTATAAAAAGATCGAAGCAGAAGATATGATAAAAAAAGCAATTTCTCATAATAGAGATATAAAGACAACAGAAAGTTTATTAAACGAAATATATAAACAAAAAAGACCATGATGAATACTCCTATAAAAAGCATAATCGAGGCTTTATTGTTTGTTAACGAACAACCCGTAACTTTAGAACAGATTAAAAGTCTTTTTGATGAAGCAGATATAAAGGTAATTCGTGATGTTCTTTTGCAGCTGCAATCTGAATATAATCAGGGAAATAGAGGTATTAGAATAATCGAAATTGCCGGCGGTTTTCAAATGGTTACTTATTCTGAATGCGTACACTTCTTAAAAAAGTTTTATAGTAAAAAGCAGTTAAGTAGGCTTTCAACTCCCGCATTGGAGACTTTGGCGATTATCGCTTATAAGCAGCCAATAAGCCGCCAGGAGATTGAATTGATTCGCGGCGTTAATGTTGATGGGGTAGTTACTAGTCTTACCGAACGCGGGCTTATTAGAATTACAGGTAGGCGTGAAAGTTTGGGCAGGCCTTTTGTGTACGGGACCACTAAGAAATTTTTAGAGTATTTCGGATTAAAAAGTTTATCTGATTTACCGAAAATAGAGGATTTTTCAAAAATGGTTCCTCGTGATGAAGTAGATGTTTCTGAAGGTTCTTCCGAGGAATCATCAGGTGGTAATTCTGCTAATAATGATTCTAAAACCCAAGACTCTTTAGCATCAGATATTGATCTTGATGGAAAGGAGAAAATCGATAACTATGAAGAAACTAAAGAAGAAGCTTAAATCACTGCGCGGGCATATAGATCTACTTGATAAAAAAATCGTTTCGCTTTTGAATGAACGCACCAAAGAATCTTTAAGGATCGGTCTATATAAAAAAAATGAAGGTAATAGAAGTTATTCTCCGGATAGAGAGCAAGACGTGATTAAAAAAATAAAAAGCGTCAATAAGGGGCCTTTAACTCAAGATTCACTTGAGGCGATCTATCGAGAGATTATGTCAGGAAGCCTTTCTTTGAATAGAGATATAAAGGTTGCTTATTTGGGCCCAAAAGCTACCTTTACTCACCAGGCTGCCATAAAAAGATTTGGTTCACAGGTAGAATTTGTTTCGAGTGAGACGATTAAAGATGTATTCTCAGAAGTTGAGCGGGATAATTGCAGTTATGGTGTTATTCCGATTGAGAATTCTACAGAAGGGGCAGTTAGTCATACGTTGGATATGTTTGTTGATTCAGACTTAAAAATATGTTCTCAAGTACAGTTAAGTATTTCTCATAATCTGCTGTCAAAGACAGCTTTGAAGAATATAAAAAGAGTGTATTCCAACCCTTATGTTTTTGGTCAATGTAGAAGATGGCTGGATAACAATTTAGTTAAAGTTGAGTATATCGATGTTTCAAGTACTACTCGTGCTGCTGACATTGCTTCTCGTGAAAGTAAAAGCGCATGCATTGCTTCGATATTGGCGGCAAAAGAATATAATCTGAAAGTGTTGGCTGAGGATATTGAAGATAGTCCGCATAACTATACAAGGTTCTTGATTGTTGGTAAACAAAGCGTACCTGCAACCGGGAAAGATAAGACATCGGTTTTATTTTCAATAAAAGACAGGACTGGCGCGTTACATGATATGCTGGTACCTTTTAAAAAATACAAAATAAACCTTACAAAGATAGAGTCTCGTCCTTCTAAAAAAAGGGCTTGGGATTACTATTTCTTTGTTGATTTTAAAGGACATATTCAGGAAAATAAGATCAAGAAGGCTTTGGAAGAATTGGAGGCAAGATGTAAATTTTTAAAGATTCTTGGTTCTTATCCTGATCAGACTTAAGATGAATATAGTTAAGAAAAACGTAATAAATCTAAAACCCTATATCCCGGGTAAGCCAATAGAAGAGACAAAAAGAGAGTTTTCTCTATCTCGTGTATACAAGCTTGCTTCGAATGAAAATTCTTTAGGTTGTTCTCCTTTGGCACAAAAGGCAATGAAGGAATCTATTTCTAGCATTAATAGGTATCCTGATGGGGCCTGTTTTTATATTAAAAGAGCTTTAAGCAAAAAATTCAGAATTAAATCCGATAGAATTCTCTTGGGCAACGGTTCTGATGAACTGATAGACGTGATTATAAAAACTTTCGTAAAAAAAGGCGAGAGCGTAATTAGCGCTGATTGTACTTTTTTAGAGTATGAAATAATTTCTAAAGTAAATGATGTTAGGTTTATAAAAGTACCGCTTAAAGGTTTTAAGTATGATTTAGAAGCAATAAAGAAAAAAATTAATTCTAAAACAAAGTTGATTTTTATTGCTAATCCGAATAATCCTACTGGTACATATGTTAACGGTCAAGAAGTTAACAGGTTTCTCAAAAGCATCTCTAAAGAAATTGTAGTCGTTTTCGATGAAGCCTATATTGAATATGTTGATAAAAAAGATTTTCCTGACTTGTTAAAAAACTTTCAAAGTAATGTTATCGTTCTTAGGACATTTTCAAAAGCGTATGGATTGGCAGGTTTGAGGATTGGATATGCAATCGCAGATGAGGTTTTAATTGGTTATATGAATAGAGTCAGACAGCCTTTTAATGTAAATACGCTTGCTCAATCGGCAGCTGTAGCGGCTTTGAAAGACAATGTTTTTATTCGTAAGTCCCGGGAATTAGTTTTAAAGCAAAAAAAATTTCTTTACAAGCAGTTTGATAAGTTAGGTATTGAATATATACCCACGGTTGCAAATTTTATTTTATTTAGGTTAGGTATGGATTGTTTGGTTTTTGCTAGAAAAATGCTAAAAAAAGGTGTTATTGTAAGGGATATGAAGCAGTACGAGTTAGATAATTATGTGAGAGTGACAATTGGTAAAGAAAAAGAAAATATGACTTTTATAAAAGAATTTGTTCGTATCATTGAGGAGGATATATGATAATAGTTTTCAAGCCCGACACAAGTCAGGACCAAATAGATCATGTTATAGAGCGCGTTGAAAAACTGGGTTTAAAACCTATGGTTTCAAAAGGAACGGAAAGAACGATTGTTGGAGTAATTGGTCCGGAAGATATCTTGCGCGTTACTCCTTTAGACGTTTTCCCGGGAGTAGAAAAAGTAATGGAAGTTCTTGCTCCTTACAAGCTAGTATCAAGGGAATTTAAAAAAGAAGATTCCATAGTAAAGATTAACGATAAAATAAGTTTTGGAGGTAAAAAGGTTGTTGTTATTGCCGGTCCTTGTGCTATAGAAGATATAAATACTTTAAGGGAGATTGCTAAAGCTATTAAGGCTTGTGGAGTGAATGTTCTTCGTGCCGGTGCTTTTAAGCCCAGGACTTCTCCTTACAGCTTCCAGGGGCATGGTAAAAATGGACTAGAGATGTTAAAAAGCGTAGCTGATGAGTTGAATATGGCAACAATTACAGAAGTAATGGATCCAAGGGATGTAGACCTTGTGGCTGGTTTTTCCGACATTTTACAGATTGGTGCCAGGAATATGCAGAATTTTAATTTGCTTAAGGAAGTTGGACAAACAAAAAAGCCAGTTTTATTAAAAAGAGGTCTGTCTTCTACGATTAAGGAATTACTGATGTCAGCTGAATATATCCTTTCTGAAGGAAACTTTAACGTAATTCTCTGTGAACGTGGAATTCGTACATTCGAGACATCTACGAGAAATACGTTAGATATTACAAGCGTTCCTGTGATAAAGAAATTATCTCATTTGCCGATTATAGTTGATCCCAGCCATGCCACAGGTAAGTGGAATTTAGTTGGTCCGGCAGCAAAAGCCTCAGTGGCTATAGGCGCAGACGGGTTATTGATAGAGGTCCATCCAAGACCAGAAGAAGCTCTATCCGATGGAAGTCAATCTTTGATACCGGAAAAGTTTAAAGTAGTAATTGAGGATTTGAGAAAAATTGCTAAATCAGTAAACAGAGAAATATAATGAAGCTTTTTAATAAAGTTGTAATTATTGGTGTTGGTTTAATTGGCGGTTCTTTGGGTCTGGCGATAAAGAAAAAAAGATTAGCCAATAAAGTCATTGGCGTTTTTAGAAGTAAAGATACTTTTTTAAAAGCTAAAAAAAGAAAAGCAGTTGATGAGGGTAGTTTTGATTTATCTTGTGTAAAGGATGCTGATTTGGTTGTTCTTGCCGGTCCGGTAAAGACGATTACCGCACATATTAAATTAATCGCTAATTTGGTGAATAGGAATTGCATTATCATTGATGTGGGGAGCACAAAGTCTAATATTTTAAAATCCGCGCAAAAATATATCAAGAATGATAATATTTTTGTTGGTTGTCATCCTTTGGCAGGTTTGGAAAAAAGAGGCGTTGTAAATGCAGATAGCGGTTTATTTGAAGATTCAATTTGCATTGTTTGTTCTAAAAATAAGCCAAATAGTAAAATCATTAGTTTCTGGAAACATATTGGCTGTAGAGTTATCACAATGGATGCTAAAAGACACGATAGGATTCTCGCTTTGACTAGTCATGTGCCGCATGTTTTGGCGTTTGCTTTGGTGAATAGTGTGCCAAAAGATTTTGTTCAGTTTATTGGTAGTGGATTTAAGGATACTACACGTATCGCAGCCTCCGATGTTGAGGTGTGGAATGATATCTTGCTCGATAATAAAAATCTGGTTTTAGATTCTCTCCGTAATTTCGGTAATCAACTTGATAGATTAGCTAAGGCAATAAAGAAAAATAATACATCCTCATTGGCAAAATTAATTAAAAAAGCAAAAACAAAAAGGGTTAGTTTTAAATGATAATTGCTATTGATGGGCCTGCTGGTTCCGGCAAAAGTACGGTGGCAAGGCTTTTGGCAAAAAGGCTAAAGTTTTTATATATTGATACTGGAGCGATGTATAGAGCCGTGACTTTCGCTGTATTGGAATCAAAAATCGAGATAGATGATGTACAGGCCATTATAAAACTTGCCTATGAATCGAAGATAGAGCTGATGAATCAAGAGGATGACTCAATCGAAGTTTTTTTAAATAATAAAGATGTGAGTAGCCAAATCCGTCAGCCGCAGATTACAGCTATTGTTTCAGAGATTTCACGTATTCAGGGAGTAAGGGATGCGATGTTAAAGCTTCAGCGTGAATTAGGGAAAAGCAATAATTCTGTTTTGGAAGGAAGGGACATTGGAACAGTTGTATTTCCTGATGCGGAAATGAAATTTTTCCTCGATGCTGATTTCAAAGAAAGAGTTAACCGTAGATTTAAAGAGAATGGCCAAAAAAATATCAAGACCAGTTTTTATGATGTTGAAACAGATCTTGCTAATCGAGATAGGATAGATTCCACTCGGGAAATAGCGCCTTTAAAAAAAGCCGTTGATGCAGTTTTTGTTGATACCACGTATTTGTCTATCGAACAGGTCGTAGATAATCTTTATAATTTGGTTAAAGAAAAATTTAATGGATAAATCTCTAATTAGAAATTTTTGTATTATTGCGCATATCGATCACGGTAAATCCACTTTAGCCGACAGGATAATCGAAACCTTAAATGCCGTGGATAGAAGGCAATTCCGTAATCAGTTTTTAGATGATATGGAATTGGAGCGTGAACGAGGTATTACCATAAAGGCGTCAGCTGTAACATTAGAATATAAGTATACCGACGGGGTTATGTATCATTTGAACCTTATTGATACTCCGGGCCATGTTGATTTTTCTTATGAAGTTTCTAAATCATTGGCAGCTTGTGAAGGCGCGCTTCTGCTTGTGGACGCTAGTCAAGGTGTGGAGGCTCAAACCGTAGTAAACTACCATTTAGCTAAGGATAAGAATTTAAAAATAATCCCTATTATCAATAAGATTGATTTACCAAACAGCAATATAGAATCAGTCAAAGAAGAGCTTGTTGAGATCTTTGGGTTCGATAACGATGAAATATTATTAACTTCCGCTAAAGAAGGTACGGGTATAAATGAATTACTTTGCGCTATCGTAGAAAGAATTTCACCTCCAGCTGGTGATGAGACAAAACCTTTACAGGCTCTCGTGTTTGATTCTGTTTTTGATATTTATAAAGGCGTAATTGTTTATTTTAGGATTTTTAACGGATCGATTAAAAAAAGCGATTCAATTAAATTTATTCAAAAAGATTCTATTTATAAGATAGAAGATTTATCGGAATTAAAAAATCTTCAATATTCATCTGTAAATGAAATTAGCTGTGGAGATGTTGGTTTTTTTAATGCCAATATCAGAAGAGCTGAGGATGTTGTTATTGGCGATACTATAACTACAAAGGATTCTCCAGCCAAAACAGCTTTACCAGGATATAAGTTGATAAAGCCACTTGTTTTTTGTGGAATTTATCCAGTCAATCCGAAAGATTTCAATAATCTAAGGGAATCTATTTTAAAACTTCATTTGCAAGATGCTTCTTTTGTATTTGAACCGGAAACATCTGTTTCTTTTGGCGGGGGATTTCGTTGCGGTTTTTTAGGATTATTACATATGGAGATAGTTCAGGAACGATTAGAGCGTGAGTTTGATCTTAACCTTATGCTTACTACCCCCAATGTTAATTATCAGGTTGTTAAAAAGAACGGTGAGGTAGTTAATATTGATAATCCTAGTAAATTCCCTGATGTGACTGAAATAGAATGTTCCAGGGAGCCCTATGTTAAGACAAGAGTAGTTTCACCGATAGCATATATTGAAGATATTTGTAATTTAGCGAAATCTCGCAGGGGTATTCATGAGAAGACAGATTTTTTAGGCAGCAATAGAGTAGATATAGTTTTTGATATGCCTTTGGCTGAGATAATTATTGATTTTTATGATAAAATAAAATCAATTACCAAAGGTTATGGTTCTATTGATTATGAATTTAGCGGTTATCAAGATACTAATCTTGTAAAGCTTGATATTATGATTAATAAGTCTGTCTGTGATGCTTTTTCTAGCCTTGTTTTTAAGGATAGAGCGCAGAATAAAGGAAGAAGACTTGTGGAGAAGTTGAAAGAATTAATTCCTAAGCAGGTTTTTGAAGTTTCAATTCAGGCAGCCATTGGTAATCAGGTTGTCGCTTCAGAAAAAATCCGCGCGCTTTCAAAGGCGGTTACTGCTAAATGTTACGGCGGTGATATTACTAGAAAAAGAAAGCTTTGGGAGAAGCAAAAAGAAGGAAAGAAACGTTTGAAGAAGTTTGGCAGGGTTGAAATTCCTCAGAAGGCTTTCTTGGAAGCCTTAAGGATAAATTAATGGATAAAAATCGGATAAAAAAAGAATTTAAAGAATGGATAGAGGCTTTATTGATAGCTTTGGTTCTTGCAGTTTTTGTAAGGACTTTTTTTATTGAAGCATTTAAAATTCCTACAGGTTCTATGAGACCGACTTTGATCGAAGGTGATCATATCATTGTCAATAAATTCGTTTATGGGGCTAAGATTCCGTTTACAAAAAATGCTCGAATTCCCGGATTTGCGAAGCCGAAGCGAGGAGATGTTATTGTTTTTCTATATCCGGAAGATACAAAAAAGAACTTTATCAAGAGATTGGTTGCTTTTCCTGGCGAAACGGTCCAAATCCTTGGCGGCAAGATATTTATCGATGGTAAGGAACTGTCTTCAGGAAAATTCATGAATAAATATTATTATAACCGAGGGGTTTTTGAAAATGAAGATTTTGTACTGACTGTTCCGGAAAATTCTTATTTTGTATTGGGGGATAATTCCGGATCTTCTAAAGATAGCCGTTATTGGGGGTTCGTTAGTGAAGGTTATTTAGTCGGCCAAGCCAATATTATCTATTGGCCTTTGTGGCGAATTAGATTAATAGAATAGTTTTTGTTGATTTTTGCTGAGAGTTAAATATAATAAATTCAATGGAGGTGAGTATGAAGAAAATAATCAGTGTAGCGATATTAATATTATTTATAGCTGGTTGCGCTAATTCTACAGGTACGCAAAAAGGAGCAGCAGTTGGAGCCTTAGGCGGAGCTGCGCTTGGTGGAATAATTGGCCATCAATCAGGACATGGTTGGGAAGGGGCTGGTATTGGAGCTTTAGGCGGAGCTGCTGCCGGAGCATTGGTTGGTGATAAGATGGCGCAAGAGAAAAAAAGATGTCCTGTTTGTGGAACTGTTTATTCTGGCGATGTGAAGTTTTGCCCTAAAGACGGAGCAGAACTTGAGCCAATCGAATAAAATTTATGAATTTTGCGAATAAGGTAACGATTTTTAGAATTCTAAGCACGCCTTTTTTTATTGTAACAGTGCTTTATTATAATCCTCAAAGAGATTTTTTAAGATATATTGCTTTGGGGATTTTTCTTTTGGCTGTGTTGTCTGATGCCATAGATGGATACATTGCTCGTACAAAGGGGCAGCGCACAAAAGCAGGAAGCATTCTCGATCCTTTAGCTGATAAGATTCTTTTAAGCAGTGCATTTATATGTATATTCACAAAGACTTCTCTTGTAGACGCATTAAACCTGCCTTTATGGGTGGTGGTGTTGGTGATCACCAGGGATGTGATTATTATTTTAGGTTCAGCTGTTATTTATATTGTAAAAGGAAGATTAGAATCAGTACCAACTGCATGGGGGAAATTTGCAACTGCTTTACAGATGGCTTCAGTCGCTAGCGCTTTGATTAAGTTTGGATTTTCTTATTATATTTGGATTGTTGCCGCCATATTAACGTTGATTTCCGGAATTCAATATATAAGAGGAGGTTTAAAGATTCTTTATGTTCATGAAAATAATCGCAATAGTAGCTAGTTATATAATAGGTTCTATCCCTACCGCTTTTATATTCGGTAAGATATTTAAAGGTATTGATATAAGACAGCATGGTTCTGGTAATGTGGGCGCAACTAATGCTTTTAGAGTATTGGGTAAAAATATGGGGATAATAGTGTTCTTGATAGATATACTAAAAGGTTTTGTCCCGGTTTTTTTCATTGCTGAGATAATCGCACCATTAAGTAATATGTATCGGTTGGTAATTTTTGCCGCTGCTTTTTCAGGTCATATTTGGACTTGTTTCTTGAATTTCAAAGGCGGTAAAGGCATGGCAGTAAGCCTCGGTGCTTTAATTGCTCTTGCATTAAGAATTGATACCTTAAGATTAGCGTTACTTTTGGCAGTTGTAGTATGGATTGCGGTATTTGCAATTTTTAAGTATGTTTCGCTTGCCTCTATTTCCAGCAGTGCTATTTTCCCTGTTATTTTATTTATTTTTAAGGCTCCTTTAGAGATATCGATTTTTGGGTTATTGCTTTGTGTTTTTATTATCTTTAAGCATAAGTCTAATATTTCCAGGTTGTTACAAGGAAAAGAGCTGAGAGTAAAATCCGCTTTAAAATAATATTTCCTTCGTTTTGTAATCGCTTTCTTAAAAGTCTTCTAAGTCGTTGATTTGCTTCATCTTATAATGTTATACTTTGAATAAGTTAAACAACTCCACCAGCCAATAAGGTAGGAGTCCGGGTTGTAAAAATATTTTGCAACCCGGTTACAAATTAAAATTATGAGAGACATAGTATTAAAGAATCTGACTTCAGTTAATAAAAAAAGAAGAATTATGTCCAGTTCTGAAGTGATTAATCAAAACGGTGTGGAAACCCGCATAAATAGGAATTTTATTTACCGTGTAAGTGAAAAGGACCGGCTCGAGAATGATAATGTGCCTGTGCCTAAAATATATATTTACAAAAACTGCGATACCAAGAATCATAAGAGCAAGTTTTCTTATAAGGTAAAAGGTTCTATTTACCTTATCAATGAAGAAAAGGTTTATCTGGTTAATTATATCCATTCTTTTAGGTTAGATTTAACTCCTTCCAATTAGTTGTTTTTCTTGTAACTGGTTAATCCATAAAGTCTTTACATTGGGTAATTTTAGTGATATTATATGCTCTACTTATGAGCATATCTAATCAAACAGTCGAATATTTAGCAAAATTGGCCAGAATAACACTTAAAGGCGAAGAAGTTTCTGCTTTGGCCAAGGAGTTAGAAGATATTGTTAGTTTTATTGATAAGTTAAACAATGTAAATATTGATAATATTGAACCGACAAGCCATGTCCATAATATAAAAAATGTCTTTAGAGAAGATGAAATTAAATCTTCTTTGGACAGAGATCTTTCTTTAGAAAATTCTCCTGATTCCAAGCAGGAGTTTTTTAAAGTTTTCAAGGTAATAGAATAGCAATGTTTAATACACTTACCGCACACGAATTAACTGAAAAGTTAAAGTCTGCAGAAATATCAAAAGGCGACATACTAACTTCTTTAAAAAAACAAATCAAAAAAAATGAAGATAAAGTAAAAGCCTTTGTAGATTTTAAAGAATCCGGCATTATCGACAATAATAATTCGGGATGTTTAAGTTCAATTCCTGTTGTTGTAAAGGATAATATATGTGTAAAAGGAAGTCTTACGACATGTGCATCTAGGATACTTGATGGTTTTAAGTCTCCTTATGATGCTACAGTGATAAAGAAATTAAAAGCCTCAGGGGCTATTATTTTAGGTAGAGCGAACATGGATGAGTTTGCTTTTGGTTCTTCTTGTGAGAATTCAGCATATTTCGTTACGCGAAATCCTTGGGATCTAACCAGGGTTCCCGGAGGTTCTTCAGGCGGCAGCGCTGCAGCAGTTGCCAGTGATGAAACCATTTTTGCATTAGGCTCTGATACAGGGGGTTCAATTCGTCAACCTGCGAGTTTTTGTTCTGTTGTCGGTCTAAAGCCTACATACGGCAGGGTGTCTCGTTATGGTTTGGTTGCTTTTGCCTCCAGTCTAGATCAGATTGGACCGTTAACTAAAGATGTTACTGATTCCGCTATCTTGCTTAATGTTATTGCCGGTTATGACGAGATGGATTCAACTTCACTTTATGTAGATGTTCCCGATTACACAAAGTCGTTGACTGGTGATATTAAAGGGATAACAATTGGTATCCCCAAGGAATATTTTATTGAAGGAATATCACAAGACGTGAAAAAAGCTACGAATGAGGCAATAGAGGTTTTAAGAAAAAAAGGCGCAAAGATTAAAGAGATTTCATTACCGCATACTGAATATGCCGTAAGCGTTTATTATATAATTGCAACCGCTGAAGCAAGTTCTAACCTTGCTCGTTTTGACGGTGTTAAATATGGCTTAAGAATCAGCCAGGAAGATAATAAAAAACTTTCTTTAAAAGAGACTTATTTTAAAACAAGAGGCGCAGGATTTGGCAGTGAAGCTAAAAGAAGAATAATACTTGGTACTTACGTATTAAGCCATGGGTATTATGATGCGTATTATTTAAGGGCACAAAAAGTAAGGACTTTAATAAAAAAAGATTTTCTAGATGCATTTAAAGAGGTTGATTGCATTGTTACTCCTACTTCGCCAACAGCAGCTTTTAAAATCGGGGAAAAGATTAAGGATCCTTTGTCTATGTATCTGTCGGATATCTTTACTATTTCAGCTAATCTTGCCGGTATTCCGGCAATATCTGTTCCCTGCGGTTTTACAAAAGATAAACTTCCTATTGGGTTGCAGTTTTTGTCTAATATACTTGATGAGGAAACGCTTTTTAGAACTGCTTTTAGTTATGAGCAAAGTACCGATTGGCATAATATTAAACCTAACTTAGAGTAAGAATATGTTTGAACCTGTTATCGGATTAGAGGTGCATGTACAGTTGGACACAAAAACAAAGGCTTTTTGTGGCTGCGCAACACAATTTGGCGCTGCGGCTAATATCAATACCTGTCCGGTTTGTTTGGGACTTCCGGGAAGTCTGCCTGTATTGAATAAGAAGATATTCGAATATGCGATTAAAGTTGCCTTGGCATTAAATTGCACTATTAACGAAAACACAAAGTTTGACCGAAAGAACTATTTCTATCCTGATTTACCAAAAAACTATCAGATTTCTCAATATGATCTGCCTATTTCTGAGAACGGTTTTATTGCTATAAAAGAAAATAAAATAAGAATAAAACGGGTGCATATTGAAGAAGATGCGGGAAAGCTTATACATGAAAAAGAATATAGTCTAGTTGATTTTAACCGTACAGGCACTCCTTTGCTAGAAATAGTAACCGAGCCCGATATTACTTCAGCTTTAGATGCTCAGGAATATTTGAAGGAACTAAAAAGCATACTTGAGTATCTGGGTGTTTCTACTTGCGATATGGAAAAAGGGTTTTTGCGCTGTGATGCCAATATTTCACTTAGGCCTAAAGGAGATACCGCATTAGGAGTCAAGACAGAAGTAAAGAATATGAATTCCTTTAAAGCGGTAAGACAGGCTTTGGAATATGAAACCGAAAGGCAGGTTGCCGTATTAAAAGATAATGGTAAGATTATTCAGGAGACGAGGCTTTGGGACGAAAAAAAACAATGTACAATCTCTATGCGCTCTAAAGAAGAAGCCCAGGATTACAGGTATTTTCCTGATCCGGATCTGCCTTTATTTACGATTAGTAAGGAATCAATTGAATCAGCAAAGAAAGTTTTACCGCAGTTGCCGATTGAAAAAAGAAAAAGATTTATAAGCGAATTTAATCTCTCAGAATACGATGCGGGAATTATCGTTAGTTCTTTACGCATGTCAAATTATTTCGAAGAGTGTTTAAATTTTTTGCAGGAACCAAAGAAAATTGCTAATTGGCTTATTGGCTCTGTTAGCGAGGAACTTAATAAGCGCTGTTTAGATATAGCTCAAATAAAGTTAAAACCAGAAGACCTGGTAGGGTTGATAAAGCTTGTTGAGTCAAATACAATAAACAATCTTACAGCAAAGCAAGTTTTGACTTTTATGCTTGATACCGATAAGACTGCGCAAGAAATAATAAAAGAAAAAAATCTTGCTCAGATCTCCGATGAAGAAAGTCTTAAAAGAATTGCTCAAGAGGTTATTGATTCCAACCAGAAAAGCGTCGATGATTTTAAATCAGGCAAAGAGAATGCTTTGATGTTCTTGGTTGGACAAGTCATGAGGGCAACTAAGGGCAAAGCCAATCCCAAGATAGTTAGGACTATTTTGGAAAATTTAATTAAGGAGACGTAATAGTATGAAGATTCCTAAAAGAACAATTTTAATTTTAGTGATAGTTTCTTTCTTGTCTGTTTTAACTGTTTATGGCTTATCAGAGGTTGAACGCAAAAATAAAGAAGATACGTATAAACAGTTGGGTATTTTTTCCGATGCTTTAAGTATAGTTGAGTCAGAGTATGTCGACGAGACGAATCCTAAAGACCTTATTTATGGGGCATTAAAGGGTCTTTTGGGGAGCCTTGATGCACATAGTCAGTTTTTAGATCCCGATGAATATAATGAGTTAAAAATCGATACAACTGGAGAGTTTGGCGGTTTAGGAATTGAGATAACTATAAAAGACGGTCTTCTTACGGTAATAACTCCGATCATGGACACTCCGGCTTGGAAAGCTGGTATAAAATCAAGTGACAGAATTGTTAAAATTGATGGTGAGTTAACCAAAGACATTACTTTGTCAGAAGCAGTGAAAAAACTTCGCGGTAAACCTAAGACGAAAGTAAAAATAACTGTTTGGCGAGAATCCGAAGAGAGACTTTTTGATATTGAGATTACCCGCGATATAATAAAAATAGAAGATGTAAAAAAAGCCCAGATATTGGAAGATAATATTGGCTATATTAAATTGGTGGAATTCAGAGAGAATACTGATGATGCATTTAAGTCTGCATTAACCAAATTGCAGAAAGAGGGTATGGATAGTTTGATAGTTGATTTAAGGAATAATCCCGGGGGATTGCTTGATACTGCGGTAAAGGTAACGGATTTGTTTCTTGAGCCCAATAAGGTAATTGTTACCACTAATAACAGGAATGGTCAGATTCAAGAATATAAATCAAAAGCGAAGAATATGCTTGGTAAAAAACCCGTAGTAATATTGATTAATGAAGGGTCTGCTTCGGGAAGTGAAATTGTTGCAGGCACTTTACAGGATTATAAGCGTGCGATAATAGTTGGGGTGAAGTCTTTTGGTAAGGGTTCTGTGCAGAGTGTTATTTCCTTAGGTGACGGTTCAGCCGTAAGACTCACAACTAGTAAATACTTTACTCCATTGGGACGATCTCTTCATAATCAGGGGATTGAACCTGATATTGAAATAAAAGAAGTTATAGCGCAAACTGAAATTAAAGACGCCGATTTGGATATATTCTCTAAAATAGAGGAAATTGGCAAGCAGATATCAAAAGAAGAAAAAGAAGGAGATTACGATCAAGATGCACAGCTTATGCGAGCTATAGATTTGATAAAAGGTATTAAAATATTCAATGATAAAGAAAATAATGGTTAAACGAAGGAAAAGAAAAAAAACTTTTGGGAAACCGCTGTTCTTATCCGTTGTAGCTATCGGTGCAATCTTAATTATTTTGATTTTTGTTTTTGAGAAGAAAGATAAGCCTACGGTTGAAAAAGCAATGTTTCCGAAGATTGCGATTGTTTTAGATGATTGGGGGTATACAGATAAAAATTTAAATCTTTTAAGTCAAATCGATTCACCTTTGACATTAGCTGTGCTTCCTAATTTAAGATATTCGCAAGATGTCTCTTTGTTGTCTGAAAACGAAGACAGGGAAGTAATCTTGCATCTGCCTATGGAGCCTTTTTCAAGTGATTCTATTGGATTGGAGCCGGATACGATAACATGCGATATGAGTTCTAACAAGATTCGCCAGATTCTTTTATTGGATATAAAAAGTGTTTCCGGTGCAAGAGGAGTTTCCAATCATATGGGTTCGAAGGCAACGCAGGATAAGCGCGTCATGAGGATAATAATGAAAGAACTAAAAAGAAGAAAGTTGTATTTTCTTGATAGTTTTGTTACTGACAAAACAGTAGTTGAGGAGTCAGCTAAAGCACTTGGTGCAGTTTGTGCAAAAAGAGATGTTTTCCTGGATAACGAAAAGAATAGCAGTTATATTATAAATCAGCTTATTGAGCTTGCTAGGATTGCAAAAGAATATGGAAACGCTATAGGTATTGGTCATGAGTCAAGCGTGACGTTGAGGGTTCTAAAAGATTATATCCCCAAATTAAAAGAAGAAGGTTTTGAGTTTGTTTTGTTATCAGATTTATTAAAATAATGATAAGCTTAGGAATAGAGACATCTTGCGACGAAACATCGGTTTCTTTGGTAAAAGACCATTACAAGGTTCTAGTAAATGAAGTTGTTTCCAGTATTGATTTTCATTGTAAGTACGGCGGTGTAATACCTGAAATAGCCTCGCGCATTCATTTAGAAACAATAAATGAAGTCACTAGGTCAGTTTTTAAGAAAACTGCACTCAGTCTAAATGATGTATCCTTGATTACGGTTACTGAGTCTCCCGGATTGTTAGGGTCTTTGTTGGTTGGTTTATCCTTCGCAAAAGGTTTGGCTTTGTCTAGTGAGAAACCGTTGATAGGTGTTAATCATGTTAACGCGCATCTATACCCGGTTTTTTTCCAGAAAGCAAAACCAAGGTTTCCTTTTATTGGGCTTGTTATTTCAGGCGGTCATACAAGTTTATTTTTGGTAAAAGATTTCCATAACTTTAAGTTGGTCGGAAGGACCAGAGATGATGCTTGCGGAGAAGCGTTTGACAAGGTTGCAAAATTACTTGGATTAAAATATCCGGGAGGGCCTGAAATTGAACGCTTGGCAAAAACGGGAAATGCTGATAAAATAAAATTCAGCTTTCCTGGGTTAAAAGACAGTTTTGATTTTAGTTTTAGCGGGATAAAAACAGCGGTTTACTATTTAGTTAAAAATAAGAAAATATCAGTTAAGAATAAAAAAGATATATGTGCTTCTTTTCAGAAAGCCGTTACTAGTATATTGATTGATAAGTCCATCGCAGCGCTTGATAAATATAAAGTGAGGAATTTTGTAATTGGTGGAGGGGTAAGTTTTAATAATTATATAAGGGATACTTTTCGAAGTAGTTTTAAGAATAATAAAGTTAAATTATTTATTTCTGAAAAAAAGTATTGTTTGGATAATGCAGCTATGATTGCAGGTTTGGGAAGTCAATTATATAGGAGCAGGAAGAAAAGAAGCAGATTTTTAATAAATTGAGTAGAAAATGGATGATAAACAAATTATAACAAGATTAGTTTTAGCGCTGGTATTAAGCGGTGCAATAGGCTTAGAGCGGGAAGTTAAGCGTAAGAATGCCGGTCTTCGTACGCATATCTTAGTGTGTTTAGGAAGTTGTCTTATGATGTTGACATCTTTGTATATTTTTGATATATATATGATCCAGACAGAGTTTGACCCTATGCGTTTAGCTGCTGGAGTAATAACCGGTATAGGTTTTTTGGGTGCGGGAGCAATAATTCGTTATGGCGAGGCTGTAAGAGGATTGACGACTGCTGCTACGATATGGATTGTTGCAGGTGTAGGAATTGCTTTGGGTTGCGGTTTTTATAAAGGTGCGCTTTATACAACAGGTTTGACATTGTTTGCGCTTTTTATTTTAAGCTGGTTAGAAAGAAGCGTAACAAAGGAGTGTAAAAATGGCAAGGAAATTGGTTGAAAAGATACTTGATGTAGATGCAAGTATGCAGGGAACACTTTCTTTTAAAGATCCTGTGAATCTTCGTATAAATGGAAAATTTGAAGGCAATCTGGACACTAAAGGTAATCTTACAGTTGGTCCAAAGGCTGTAGTTAGTGCGCATATTGTCGGTGATAATATTTTTATTGCAGGTAAAGTGAAAGGTGATGTCTTGGCCAGGCAAAAACTAGTTTTACATTCGACAGCTGTTTTAGAAGGTAAAATCAGGGCAATGCGTTTGGTTATTGAAGAAGGCGCTAGATTCGAAGGTGAATCACAAATGCTGCATGATTTCTTTAGTTCAAAAGAATTAGCAGAGTATCTTGAAATAGATATGGATTCTGTCAGCGAGTGGGCAGCAAGCGGTAAGATTCCCAGTGTAAAAGACGGCAATAATTGGAAATTCGAACGCAAAGCCATCGATGATTGGATTGCATCCGGTAAATTACATTAAACACTTTTAACACATGGGCGAAAAGCTACTTACAGTAAGGGAAGTTGCGCATATTTTAAAACTCAATGAAAAAGAAGTTATTGAGCTTGCCGAAAGCGGTGAAATACCTGCCTATAAGGTTGCAGGTTTGTACTTAAGGTTTAAGAAAGACCAAATCGAGCATATAAAAGAGCGTATTTTTACTAAAAGAGGTCTTCCGATGGAAGTAAGCATGTCTTTTTGGGAAAGGCTTAGCGATTTTTGGTATTTTAATGATTTTTATATACTTTCCACAATTCTTATTGTTCTCATGTTGTATTTTGTTTTTAATCCGCAATAATTTAAATTATTTCTTAAGTCATGGCACTTTCTGGACTCGATATATATAAATTACTTCCTAAAACAAATTGTAAAAAATGCGGTTTTGCAACTTGTCTTGCATTTGCAATGCAGCTTGCCAAGAAAGCTTCGTCTGTTGAGAACTGCCCGTTTATTTCTCAGGAAGCAAAGGATAAAATTATTTCTGCTAGTCTTGCGCCGATTAAGTCAATTTCTTTAGAGAGTCGCTGCGGAGAATTAATTTTAGGCGGTGAAAAAGTTCTTTTTCGCCACGAAGAGAAATTTTTCAATCCTTGTGCAATTGGTATAATATTTGAAGATAGTCTTTCTGAAGCTAAGTTAATTGAAAAGATTTCTGATGTTAAGCGTCTTAGTTTTGAAAGGGTTGGTGAGATTCTTACGGTTGATGTCGTCGCTCTTAAATACTCAGGTATTGACGCGGGTAAATATATTGATAGTTTTAAGGCAATAATAAATAATTGTGATTTTGTAGTTGCTTTGATTTGCGATGATACTGATGTTATTAAAAAGGTAGTTGAAATCGCAAACGGCAGGGATTTGATTATTTATTGTTTCGGCAAGGAATTTGATATCGAGAAATTTTCTCATTTTGCCAGTAATAAAAATCTTTCTTTCGTTTTGGTTGCAGAAGATTTGGATAGTTTGAATATTTTAACCTTAAAATGCGAGCAGTTAAAGTTCAAGAATTTGTTAATTGATACTGGAGAAAAGAACTTATCCGATAAGTTATGGGATTTGACCCAGATCAGGAGATTATCTTTAAAAAAACATATTCGTTCTTTAGGCTATCCTGTATCATGTATCATTGAACAGACAAGTCCGGAAGCGATAATTAACAAAGCCTCTTGCTATATCTTAAAATACGCAAGTATGATCTTGGTGAAATCCGATGCGCCAGAAGTGATATTTCCGCTTTTAACCTTGAGGCAGAATATTTATAGCGATCCACAAAAACCACTTCAGGTAGAACCAAAGTCTTATGCTGTCGGACAGGTAGATAAAGATTCACCTGTTCTGGTCACAACTAATTTTTCCCTTTCTTACTTTACCGTTTTATCTGAGGTTGAGGCAAGCCGCGTTCCTTCTTATATCGTAAGCGTAGATACAGAAGGTATGTCTGTACTTACTGCCTGGGCAGCCGAGAAGCTTACTCCCGAGTCGATTACCAAGGCGCTCGAAAAAGATAATATTAAGGATAAAGTCGATCATAAAAAACTTGTTATTCCTGGATATGTTTCTGTTATGAGTGGCGATCTGCAAGAAAAAAGCGGTTGGCAGGTTACTGTAGGCCCGAAAGAAGCTTCAGGCATACCGAGTTTTCTTAAGAAATACAAATAATTATGGATAAAGTAACGGTTAAATTCTTACCTGACAAGAAGGAAATAAGAGTTTCTCCTGGTGTCACTTTACTTTCCGCAGCATTAGACTGCGGTATTTTTTTAAATTCTCATTGTGCCGGCAATGGAACATGCGGTGGATGTAAAGTGAATATAAAAAATGGTCATGTTAAGTCTCCATCTGGACATGATTTTATTGAACACGGGAAAAAACTTAAGACTGTTCTCGCCTGTCAGGCAATTGTCGATTCTGATGTGGAAGTTGTGATTTTATCCGAATCAAGAATGCATAAGCTTGATAAGGCAATAATTCCAAAGAACAACAAACAAAGTTTTAATGTAGAAAATTTATTGTTAAAAAGAGAAAATGATTTTCAGTTCGATCAGCTTCCTTTAGTTGAAAAACTATATATAGAGCTATCGAAGCCGGATATTAATAATAATACTGCTGATACAGACAGGCTTTTAAGTGAGTTAAAAAGGATAAAAAATGTAGATTTTATTGATATAGATATTTCAGAAGTGAAAATTATTTCTAGTCTTTTGAGAAGTTGCCAATGGAAAGTAACCGTAAGTTTATATAAAAAAGATAATTATTTAAAGGTTATTAATTTAGAGCCTTTTGATAAAAGAAATGAAAACTATGGTATTGTTTTTGATATCGGGACAACTACAGTAAACGCCTCATTGGTTGATTTTAATGCATATCAAGTGATAACTACAAAATCAAATTATAATAAACAGGTTCTTTTGGGAGAAGATATAATTACAAGGATAGTATTTTGCGAAAAGAACGCTGGTTTAAAGCAGATGAATCTTTATCTATTGGAAACTATGAATGAGCTTATTAATAGCCTCTTGGGAGAATTAAAATTAAAACTTACAAGCATTAGCTGTTTATTGTGTGTGGGTAATCCTACAATGATGCATCTTTTTTTCAAAGTAGACCCAGTGTATATAAGAAAACAGCCCTATACGAGCGTTGCTAATGTTTTTCCCGTTGTCAAAGCGAATCAGACAGATTTGGGCGTCTCTCCGTTTACGATAGTTTGTTCTTTACCAGGAGTTTCTAGTTATGTTGGTTCAGATACAACCAGTGGAATTTTCTATAGCCAGCTATACAAACAAGAAAATCCCTGTCTTTTTATCGATATTGGGACAAATGGTGAAATTGCTTTAGGTAATAAAGATTGGCTTGTTTGCGCTGCTGCTTCTGCTGGACCTGCTTTTGAAGGAAGCGGTTTATCAAATGGCATGAGGGCAGCAGAAGGCGCTGTCGAAGATGTAATTATAGATGATGATTTAAATGTTAAAATTAAAACAATAGGTAATTCTTCCGCAGTAGGTATTTGCGGCACAGGGTATATCAGTCTTATAAATCAGATGCTTAAAAAGGGAATTATTGATAGAAGCGGTTCATTTAAAAACACTGAGAAAATTGTTAAACGCAACGAAAATAAGTATTTTGTTGTGGTTAAAGCGAATAAAACAAAAAACAAGAAAGATATTATAATTACTAGTTGTGATATTGATAATATCAAACGCTCAAAGGCAGCTATATATTCTGCTTGTTGTGTCCTTTTAAAAGAAATGCAGCTAAAGTTTGACCAGATAGATAAAGTGTTTATTGCTGGAGGTTTTGGCACAGCTTTAGATATTGATAGCGCTGTTAATATCGGACTTTTGCCTAATCTGGAGAATAAACAGTTTATTTTTTTAGGTAATGCTGCTTTAAAAGGGGCCAATATGGCATCTTTTTCTGAAACTGCAAGAAAGGAAATAGATTCAATTGCTTTAAAATTGACCTATTTTGATCTTTCTAGTAATTCGTTATATATGCAAGAGTACATGTCAGCTTTATTTTTTCCTCACACTGAGCTTTCCAGGTTTTCTTCAAGAGGATAAATACATCTTTATTAGGTAAATAAGCCAGGGTTAAAATGCTTGATTAAATCAGCGTTATAAAGTATAATACTCCATTTGAAGAAGGTTTACTAATAATTTAGACTATGGAATTAGAATATATTGAAAAAAGCTCAAATAGTATTACCAGTGTTATATTAGGCACAGGAAGCACTTCTCTTAAGGTAGGTGGAGAAGATGCTTTGCCTTTTTTATACAGGGAAGGTAAAAATGTCAGTCTGCCTATTATTGCCCATGAGGTTTTTGATTCAGCACCCAGTGATTGGGCTAAAAGCTTAAAAGATGAATTTAAAAGTGTTATAAATAAGCCAATTGAATGGGCCTTGTATTGTAAGAATGAGTTGAACGCAAAGCTTATATGTTTAAGGCTATCTAGCGCGCATCCTGATTTTGGCAATAATTCAGCTGATAAATTAGCTAAGCTTTGTAGGGATATTTATGCAAAAGTTAACCTTCCTATGGTTATAATAGGTTGCGGAGACGATAAGAAAGATAATCAAGTTTTGCCTGAATGTTCCAAAGCCTTAAAAGGAAAAAATTGTTATTTTGGTAATACTACAATAGATAACTATAAGACAATTGCCGCTTCTTGTATTGCCGATGGTAATGGAGTAATTGCGCATTCTCCGATAGATATTAATATTGCAAAACAGCTTAATATACTTATTAATGAAGTAGGTCTACCGTTAGATAAGGTTATTATCAATCCTACCGTAGGCGCGTTAGGATATGGTTTGGAATATGCTTATTCAATAATGGAAAGGGCGCGTCTTGCTGCTTTGATGGGGGACAAGATGTTGGCCTTGCCTTTTATCTGTTTTATCGCCCAGGAATCATGGAGGGCAAAAGAGTCGAAAGCAAGCGAAAAAGATAATCCGGATTGGGGAAAAGAGCTTGAACGAGGCATATATTGGGAAGCAGTAACTGCCAATTCATTTTTACATGCAGGAGCGGATATTTTGGTTATGCGTCATCCTAAGGCAGTGGAAATCGTAAGTAAAGCCATAAAAGAATTAACAAATAAAGGAATCAAGTAAATGTTTATAGTTGGTGAGTTGATTAATGGAATGTATAAACAAGTTGCTAAAGCCATTGCCGATAAGGATAAAGTTTTTATTCAGGATTTGGCAAAGAAACAGGTTGAGGCAGGTTCTTTTGCTTTGGATTTAAACTGCGGCCCACAAAGTAAAGATCCTTTAAATGATATGATTTGGTTGGTTGAGACAATTCAAGAAGTAACCGATAAGATACTTTGTATCGATAGTACAAAGTACGAAGTTATAAAAAAGGCTGTTGAGATTGCAAAAAATAAAACTATGATTAATTCTGCAAATGCCGAAGATGAGAAATTGGAGAATTTAGTGCCTTTAGCGCAAAAACACAATAGCGCTTTAATTGCTTTAGCTATGGATAAAAAAGGTATCCCCCAGAACAAGGAGCAAAGATTAGAGTTAGCTGCTAAGATAATCGGTTTTACACAAGAATCCGGTTTTGATATGCAGAATTTATTTTTAGATCCTGTTCTTATGCCGATAAACGTTGCACAGGCACAGTTGGTAGAGATACTCGATACAATAAGAGATTTTAAGATTTTAACCGAACCAAGCCCTAAAACTATTGTGGGTTTAAGCAATATTTCACAAGGTGCCAAAGCAAGAAGTATAATAAACAGAACCTTTGCTGTTATGGGTCTTTCTTACGGCTTAGATAGCGCAATATTAGATCCATTGGATAAAAAATTAATTGATGCCATTAAGGCAGCCGAATTGGTTTTGAATAAGAATATATATTGCGATTCTTTTCTTGGCGCTTAAGAAAAAAAAGGAGAAAAAGTTATGTCAGCGGGAGTCGGAGGAATTACAAAGAAGTTTTACCGTGAAACAAGAGGTTTAAAAGTTACTGGTAGTCAGAGTGTTAAAAAAAGCACTCTTTTGACCCGGCAGGGCAATAAGTGGCTTCCTGGTCTTAATGTAAGCGGCAAAGGCGGTTCTTTATATGCACTTTGCGATGGAGAAGTTTACTTCACCAGGAAAAGAGGCACTTATAGAAGGGCTAAAAGCTATACATACATAAATATTCGGCCGGTAAAGAAGAAAAATTAAATAAGCGTAGAGCACCCTTTGTTTTAAAACATGATTAATGAACAAGTAAGAAAACTTCTTGAAGATAATTTATTTATAAACATCGCTACTTCTGATTCTGATAGAAGGCCGAATGTTGCTCCGAAGTTTTTGTTAAAAATCGATAAATGTCATATTTTTTTGGCTGATTATGTAATTAGCCGGACCTGGAGAAATTTAAAAGAAAATCCGCAAGTCTCCATGTCGATAGTTGACCACGAGAGTTTAGTAGGTTTTCAGCTTAACGGTAAGGCACAAATCGTAAAAGATAAAAAGCTGTATAGTGAATTGATGCAGGATTTGCAAAAAAGGCAGATAAGCCAATCAAGTAAACGTGTAGTAGAGGGTTTACATAGGGGCAAAAAGCATATTAACTTTGAAGTGGTATTTTCTGAAAAAACTGCTTTTTTCAAAATAGAAGTTAATGAAGTTGTTGAAATAAGCCCTACAGGCGAATTAAAGATCGACAAAACTTGTTCTAGTAATTAGACAATGATTGGCGGAGTAGCTCAGCCTGATAGAGCACACGGCTCATACCCGTTTGGTCGACGGTTTGAATCCGTCCTCCGCCACCATAAAGAAGGAGGCAATATGTTGAACGAATTAAACAAAAAAGCAAGCAGGCTTAGTTATGTCGATATAAAGTTTCTTGAAGTTGCGCTTTTGACGTTAGGGGTTATTTTGACAAAATTGTTTCCGAAAGTTCTTGAAATAAGTTTTCCTGTTTTGATTGCTGCAGCAATACTCTTTTCTATAAAACCATTCTATAGTTTTTGGTTAAAAAAATAAACTGATTATGAAAAAAATAAGAATAGAGATTTTAATAGTACTTTTTTTATTTACTTTTTTTAGTATTTTGGCTTTTTCAGCATACTCCTTTCCCAACAGAATTATTCATGTTTATTCTGTTATTCAAAAGTGATTAAGTTTGTAATTTCTTTTTAATCGGGCCTTTTTATGATTAAAACTGTTACTTCATTTATAAAAAAACATTCTCTGATAAATAACAAAGACAAAATAATTATCGGTGTATCCGGAGGACCAGATTCAGTGTATCTACTGATTTTACTTGATTCTTTAAGAAAAAGTCTTTCTTTAGATCTTTTTGTTGCGCATGTTAATTATTCATTAAGGGCAGTTTCTGATAAAGATGCTTTGTTTGTCAGGCAGCTTTGTAAAGATTTTCAGGTTCCTTATTATGAAAAGAAGCTAAAATGTACCAGACTTGGCAATTCATTAGAGCAGACCGCAAGAAATATTCGTTTTGATTATTTTTTGTCTTTGGCCAAGAGACTAAAAGCGAATAAGATTGCCTTAGGACATAATCTTGATGACCAGGCCGAAACAGTATTAATGAGGATTATTCGCGGTACCGGTCTTTATGGATTAAGCGCAATTTTGCCAGATAGAAATTTCTCTAATGTGAGAGTTATTAGGCCGCTTCTTCTCATAAAAAAAAGTCAAATTATTAGTTATCTTATTAAGCATAAGATTAAGTATAGGCTTGATAAGACCAATAATCAGGAGTTATTTTTTAGAAATAAAATCCGCAATACTCTTTTGCCTTTATTGAAGGAATATAACCCCCGCATTGAATATGCTTTGATTAATTTATCCAATAATGCAAGTCTTGATTATGAATTAATCGATTCGTTTGCGCGCATTTCTTATAAAAGATTAGTAAAGAAAAAAACTGCCAACTGTTTATATTTTAAAACAGAGGATTTAATAAATATTCATGCAAGTTTATTGCGTATGATCGTTCGTTTTGCCTATCAAGATCTAAAAGGTGACCTAAGACGTTTTGATTATAGACATTTTGATGAAATAGAAGATCTGATCCTTTTAAGGCCGGATAATTCTATTGTTCATCTTCCTGCCAAAATCAGCGTACAAAAGCTTAAGAATAACCTTAAATTCTGCTTCAAGAAAGCTGTATAGACAAGAAAATAAACCCTTGATTTTATTAGCGGTTAGGATATAATACTATTTTGAAATGTTATATAAAAAGGAGATATATGAATAATCAAGATTTTAAAGGAAAAAAGACTCCAAATAACAATAAAAAGAAGAATAATAATAGGCGTTGGAATACGGTTATTTGGGTTTTATTGGTTTTTGCGATCTTTTCACTCTTAAACTCGCAAAGCTTTAATGTTGCGGGAGTTGTGAAAGAATTGAAGTATTCTGAATTTTATGCGCTTTTAGAGGAAAACTCCAGTTCAAGAAATATAGTGTCTTTATCCAAAACCGAGAATGTGTTATATGGAAGGTTTGCTGATGGTTCAAGATTTGTGGTTAATATTCCTGCAGAAGACAAAGATCTTATTCCATTGATAAGAAGTAATGTTGCTGAATTTGAGGTAAAGCCTCCAAGGACATTTTTGTTAAGTTTATTATTTAATCTAGGTCCGATTTTATTATTGATTGGTTTTTGGTGGTTGATGGCTTCCAAAGGGGAGCAATTAGGCAATCGTATAATGGGTTTTGGTAAAGTCAGGTCGAAAAAGATTATTGAAAAAGGTGATGAGAAGGTAACTTTTAAGGATGTTGCTGGCGTGGACGAAGCAAAAGAAGAATTGCAGGAGGTAATAGAGTTTTTAAAAGATCCTATGAGGTTCCAGCGCTTGGGAGGTAAAATCCCTAAAGGTGTATTATTGGTGGGTCCTCCTGGATGCGGTAAAACTCTGATTGCCAAAGCAGTATCAGGTGAAGCCGGAGTGCCTTTTTTCAGTATAAGCGGATCTGATTTTGTAGAGATGTTTGTAGGTGTTGGAGCATCTCGTGTCAGGGATTTATTCGATCAAGGTAGGCGTGCTGCCAAACTAAGTGGAAAAGGTGCAATTATATTTATTGATGAAATTGATGCTGTTGGCAGACTTCGTTTTTCCGGTATTGGAGGTGGCCATGACGAAAGAGAACAGACCCTTAATCAGCTCTTGGTGGAAATGGATGGATTTGATACTCAGATCGGTCTGATATTGGTTGCCGCTACGAATAGACCGGATACCTTAGATCCAGCGCTTTTACGTCCCGGTAGGTTCGATAGGCATATCGTAGTAAATTTACCTGATATTTTAGGAAGAGAAGCTATTCTCAAAGTTCATTCAAGAAAAATAAAACTCGACACCAAAGTTGATTTTAAAATTATCGCCAGACAAACACCCGGTTTTTCAGGGGCAGATTTAGCAAATTTATGTAATGAAGCTGCACTTTTGGCTGCGCGCAAAGATAAAGAGTCTGTTGGTCTTGTTGAGTTGGAAGCTGCGATTGAGCGTGTAATGATGGGACCAGAGAAAAAGTCACATGTAATGAGCAAGAAAGAAAAGGAAATTACTGCTTTTCATGAGTCAGGCCATGCGTTACTATCTTTATTGATTCCTGAAGTTGACCCGATGAGGAAAGTTTCCATTATTCCTAGAGGTCTGGCCGGAGGCTACACTTTGACTCCGCCTGTTGAAGATAAACATTATTATAGCAAAAAAGAGTTGTTGGGTAGATTAACCGTCTCTTTGGGGGGTAGGGTTTCAGAAGAAATAACTTTTAAGGATGTTACTACTGGTGCTGCGAATGATTTGGAAAACGCAACCACTATTGCCAGGCGTATGGTTTGTGAGTTTGGTATGAGTGATGTACTTGGCAACGTTACACTTTCTTTAAAGCGGGGTCCGGTATTTTTAGGACGCGATTTGGCAGAAGAGAAAAACTACAGTAGCGACACGGCAAAAATTATTGATCAGGAAATCTCAAAGATCATTGATCAGTGTTATGATAGAGCCAAGAAGTTGCTCGAAGCCAATATCGATAAATTGAATAAATTGGCAGACACATTATTGGAAAAAGAGATTCTTGATAGCGACATCGTAAGAAAGTTATTGGATTTGCCAGAAGAAAAAAAACTTGAAACTAAAGAGTTGCCAGAAAAGAAATGATTGCAGTTTTAGAAAATAATTGTAACAAGACCGATAGAGTCCGCAGGCTTAGAAAGAAAATCAGTCCTGTTTCTATAATGGGAATTGTAAATATGACCCCTGATTCATTTTCCGGAGATGGTTTGTTTAAGGGTGGTACGGGAAGTGATTTTAGTAATAGTATAGATATTGCTGTAAAAAATACCGTTAATTTAGTAAAAGAAGGCGCTAATATAATTGATGTTGGAGGTGAATCTACAAGGCCGGGTTCGCGCCCGGTAAGCGTAAAAGAAGAAATTAAACGCACGGCTACTTTAATAGAAGAGCTTTCTAAGATTATAAGAGTACCAATTTCAATCGATACATATAAATCAAAAGTCGCCGAAACAGCTTTAAAAAAAGGCGCAACTATCGTTAATGATATCTCTGCGATGAGGTTTGATAAGAAAATGGCAGATGTAGTAAGAAATTATTCTGCCAGGGTAATTTTAATGCATACTAAAGGAAGGCCATCGGTTATGCAGAGAAATCCAGTTTATAAAGATGTGATAAGCGAAATAATACTTTTTTTAAGAAAGCGTATTGATTATGCGGTTAAAAAGGGAATTGATGTCAAAAAAATTATTATAGATCCAGGTATAGGTTTTGGTAAAACCTTAGAACACAACCTTACGATTATTAGAAGCTTGGCGGAATTAAAGAAAATAGGTCGGCCGATAATCATTGGTACGTCGCGAAAGTCTTTTATCGGTAAGGTTCTTAATTTAAGACCTGACGAAAGGATTTTTGGCAGTATAACCAGTGTAATTTTAGCATGTATAAACGGGGCGAATATTGTCCGGGTGCATGATGTGCGCCAGACCCGCCAATCAATTCTTTTAATGGAAAGGATTTTAAACCGTGCAGACACTAATAGCTAATATTCTTAGTTTCTGGAAGCCAGCTTTTGAAATTATAATTCTTTGGGTTATAATTTATAATATTCTTTTGTTTTTTACGGGTACACGAGCGTTCCAAGTCGTAAGAGGATTAGTAATTATTATTATTATATTTTTTATCGCTCAGCAGTTTCAGCTGCAGACTTTGGAGTGGATTCTAACTAAATTATTTGCTATTTCGGTTATTGCAATTTTGATTATATTTCAACCGGAGATTCGCCGCGGCCTGGCGCGTTTAGGTCAAAGGCAGCTTTTTTCAATCGGGCTGAGAGAAAAAGAGGTAATTGAGATTTTAGAAAGGATAGTTGACGCAGTTGATTCTCTGGCGCAGAAAAGAATCGGTTGTATTATTGCTATAGAGCGTGAAGCAAATCTAAAAATTTATATTGATAGCGGTATTTCACTTGATTGTTTGGTGTCGTCAGAACTTATCCAGACTATTTTTACACCTTCAACTATTCTTCATGATGGTGCGATGATTATTCAGGGCAATCGCATAGTGGCCTCTGGTTGTCTTTTGCCTCTGACTGAAAGAACAGATATTGCTGCACACTTTGGTACAAGACACAGGGCTGCATTGGGTTTAAGTGAAGAGACAGATGCTTTGGTTGTTGTTACTTCAGAAGAAACAGGCGGGATTTCATTAGCGATTAATGGCCGTTTGATTACGGGCCTAAAGAAAGATGATTTATTTAGGCGTTTGAAGACTCATGTAACGCATTTGCATATTTTAGGAGGCAATGTTGAAATTTAAATTAGATAAGAAGAAAATAAAGAAAAACCTTAGTGCCTTTATCACAACCCACAAAGTTTTAAAGATAATTTCTTTAATTTTAGCAGCTATTCTTTGGGTTTACATAAGGCATGAGATAAATAAATATTCCTGGTAAATGAATCTAGGCGTTAATATTGATCATATCGCAAGTTTGAGACAATTAAGGAAATCAACCCGGCCTGATTTACTTTCGGCAGCAAAAATTGTAAAACAATCAGGGGCGGATTCGATTGTTGTGCATCTGCGCGAAGATAGAAGACATATTCAAGATCGTGATTTGTGGGCCTTGAGAAAAAAAATTAATGTAAAACTAAATCTCGAGATGTCTATCGCAAAGGAGATTGTTGATATAGCTTTAAAAGTTTTGCCCGATCAGGTTACATTAGTACCCGAAAAGAGGAAAGAGCTTACTACGGAAGGTGGCCTGGATGTAGTAAAAAATAAAAAAAGATTATCTTCGGTTATAAAGAAGCTGAAGAAAAAGAACATATTGGTGAGTTTATTTATTGATCCTGAAGAAAGGCAAATAAAGACTTCGTGTGCTTTAGGGGCTGATGCGATAGAATTACATACAGGAAGTTATGCAAATAGTAAAACTGTAATGCAGAGAAAAAACAGTTTGAAGAAAATAAATCAAGCAGTTTTAATTGCCGAAAAATTAGGCTTAATTGTAAATGCAGGTCACGGTCTTGATTATGACAATGTTAAAGCTATTGTTAACATCAAAGGGATAAATGAGCTTAATATAGGCTATTCGATTATTATAGAAAGCGTTTTTGTCGGTTTATCAACTGCTGTAAAGAAGATGAAATCTTTGATAAAAATAAAATGATAATCGGTAATGGTATTGATATAATTGAGGTCGCGCGCATAAAGGATATGTTTCAGCGTTGGGGGAGAGATTTCTTGAAACGTATATTTACGGATAAGGAAATTGAGATTGTTGAAAAAAGAAATTATTCTTTTGAGCATATTGCAGGAAGATTTGCCGCAAAAGAAGCGGTGATGAAGGCATTTAGCTTAAAGGGGCTGGGTTTTCATGATATTGAAATAGTCAATGACGATAGAGGAAAGCCTTGTTGCAGTATGAATTCAAATGATTTAAAAATTAATCTATCCATATCACATACGAGAGATTATGGTGTTGCCAGCGCGATTATCGAGAAGAAAGCTTAAGTCCCATAAGGGTGATTTTGGGAAAATTCTTATTCTAGCAGGTTCATTGAAATATGTTGGCGCGGCTTTACTTTGTGCAAAAGCTTGTTTACGTAGCGGTGCGGGTCTTGTAACATTAGGTATTCCCAAGTCTCTTTATACCATATACGCTAAAAGAGTGGAGGAGCTTATTCTTTTTCCTTTAGAGGAAACAAAAGGGAAATCTTTAAGCTTGGTCGCCTTTAGGCAGGTTAAGGATCTGTTTAGAAAAATTGATTGTTTGATTATTGGTCCAGGATTAAGCGATAACGAATCTACTAAAAAGCTTATTCTTAAAATTATTTCAAGTTATAAAGGGCCAATGGTGATAGATGCTGATGCGATTAACGCATTGAAAGGCAAAAGTTCTTTATTGAGAAAACTTGATAATAAATGCGTATTGACTCCGCATGTGGCAGAATTGGCTAGGATTATAAAAGAAGATCCATTAGATATATCAAAATCAAGAAAAAAATTTGCAAATGAGTTTATCTTAAAATATAATGTAGTACTTGTGTTGAAAGGATACGGTACTATAGTGGCTGATAGAAATTCTTTTTATTTAAATAAGACTGGAAATCCCGGCATGGCAACTGCAGGAAGCGGTGATGTTTTAAGCGGTATAATAGGTGCTTTTATCGGTCAAGGCCTGGATAGTTTCTCGGCTGCAAAATATGCAGTTTATATTCATGGTGTTTCAGGTGATATTGCGGCAAAGAAAAAAACACAGCTTGGTTTAATCGCATCAGATTTAATTGAAAATATTCCAGTTGCTTTGAAAACTTCTTTGCCGGCGTAGCTCAGTTGGTAGAGCAGCGGTTTTGTAAACCGCGGGTCGGGGGTTCGAAACCCTTCGCCGGCTTAAATTGAAATTACGGGTAGGTACCCAAGTGGCCAAAGGGGGCAGACTGTAAATCTGCTGCACTTGTGCTTCAGAGGTTCGAATCCTCTCCTGCCCATGAATTTCGCGGGAGTAGTTCAATGGTAGAACAATAGCCTTCCAAGCTATATACGGGGGTTCGATTCCCCTCTCCCGCTAATAAGGGAAAAAATGGAAAGAGAATTTCTAGAACCTGTTTTTATAGACGCTTTTGATTTAGATGATGCCTGGTTCCAGTGTCTTAATACGATTTTGGAAAAGGGGCATGTTTATACGATTACTAAAGGAAGCTATCAAGGGCAGCGGCGTTTAGAATTTGATTTAGCTACCATACGCGTAAAAAAGCCATCACATCAGATTATTCCAATCATACCTGAAGGAATGTCTATTCCATCGCCAACCGATATGGATTATATTCAAGGATATCTAGCGTATCTATTGACCGGCAGTAAAACTGAAAGCGAAGATTATACTTATGGTGAGCGTTTAGTTGACCCTAAGATAAAGATAAAACAGAACGATTCTTCCAATATGGTTAAAGAAATGCCCTTAGAGGTAAATCAGGTAGAAGAGGTTATTAAATTATATAAAGAAAAAGGTCATGGCACTAACCAGGCAATAATGGAGATTGGTATGCCTTCAGATATAAAATTAGATGATCCGCCATGCCTGCGTTTAATTGATACGCGTATTCGTTATGGTAAACTGCATTTTATATTATATTTTCGTTCTTGGGACCTTTGGGGAGGTTTTCCGTCCAATATGGGTGGTCTACAGCTTGTAAAACAGTACATGGCAGAGGAAATCGGCGTTGAAGACGGAGAGATGATCGCCTTAAGTAAAGGACTCCATCTTTATGAATATTCTTGGGAATTAGCCAAGACAAGGACTAAGAAAACAGAACTTAATTTTGCCTGATGAGCATAAATAAAATTACAATTTTAGGTGATGGTGGATGGGGAACTGCTTTGGCGATTTTGTTATCTCAGAAAGGCTATTCAGTAAGTCTTTGGAGTGTTTCTAAAACTTACGCAAAATTTCTAGACCAATTTAGAATAAATAAGAAGTTTCTGCCGGGAGTGAAAATTCCGAAAGCGATTGAAATAACTTCTGAATTTGGTTGTTTAGAAAAAAGCGATTTGATTATTTTTGCTGTACCTTCATTGTATTTAAGGTCAGTTTTAAAGAAACTTAAAGATAGAAAACTTAAGAGTAAGATTTTTGTTAGTGTTGTAAAGGGAATTGAGGCAGGTTCTTTAAAAAGGATGTCCGAGGTTATTGAGGATGAATTAGGAAAGGTAAAATTAGCTGTTCTTTCCGGACCGACAATTGCCTATGAGGTCGCACGTAATATTCCTACAACTGCAGTTGTTGCATCAAAAAACTTTAACCTAACAAAAACATTGCAGCATGTTTTTACGACAAATAGATTTCGTGTTTATACGCATCGTGATGTAATCGGAGTTGAATTAGGAGGAAGCCTAAAGAATGTTATTGCTATTGCGTGTGGGATTTCAGATGGACTTGGATTTGGCACAAATACTAAATCGGCGATTTTAGTAAGAGGTCTTGTTGAAATTGTTAGGTTAGGTAAAGCGTTAGGCGCAAAAGAAAAGACTTTTACCGGAATTAGCGGTTTTGGCGATTTAGCAACAACTTGTATAAGTACGCATAGCCGCAATAGATTTGTAGGCGAGGCATTAGGCAAAGGCAAGAATATAAAAAGTATTATTGAGAATATGGATATGATCGCAGAAGGAGTTTATACTGTAAAGTCAGCATGTTCTTTAGCAGAGAAAAATAATATCGAGATGCCCATTGCCAAACAGGTGTATAATGTTATATATAAACACAAAACTGCGTCAAAGGCAGTGGATGAGTTAATGAGCCGAAAAAAGAAGTCTGAATTTAGTTGATCGATAATTCGGGGGATGGCGCAGTTTGGCTTAGCGCGTTTGAATGGGGTTCAAAAGGCCGCGGGTTCAAGTCCCGCTCCCCCGACCAAAAGTAATTGTTTATGAATGAGGGATTCGAAAGAAGACAAACGCCAAGGACAAAAGGAAAATTTATAGTTTCCTTTAAACGCGCTGGAGGGGTTGATTCCGAAATTGATGTATCACAAAGCAAGAATATCAGCGGCGGCGGCATGCTTCTTTCATCGAATAGAAGTTTTGATAAAGGTACGGTCCTTTCTTTAAAAGTAAGGTTGCCGTTTAAGAATGAGCCGATAAGTTTTAATGGCAAAGTTTTGGAGTCTCAAGAAATAGTCAAAGGGCTTCATTACGACATTAGGTTAGAATTTATTGATATGAACGAAAGCCAAAAACAGTGTTTGGCCGATACGCTTAAGCATTATTTAAAAGGAAAAAATGATGTCTGATGAAGCAAAAAGAGAAACACCCAGAGCACACGGAACATTTATTGTAACTTATAGAATTGCTTCTTTAGCTGATTCTGAAATTGATGTATCACAAAGCAAGAATATCGGCGGCGGCGGCATGCTTCTTTCAACAAGTAAAAAACTTGAGCCAGGGGCTGTTCTTTCTTTGGAAGTGAGACTTCCTTCTGATAAGGATCCGATTCATTTCATGGGTGAAGTGTTAGATTCAAAAGAAGTAATCAAAGGACTCAGTTATGACACCCGTTTAAAATTTGTGAATATGGATGATAATCAAAAACAGATTCTTTTAAATACCCTTAACAATTATTTAAATACGGGGGATAAATGAGTAATAAAGTAAATATCGGGTTGATTGGTTTTGGCACTATCGGTAGCGGCGTGGTAAAGATTCTGCATTCCAGGAAAGCCTTTTTGAAAAAAAAGACCGGGGTTGAAATAAACATCAAAAGAATATGTGATAAAGATTTGAAAAGCAGAAGAATTGTCAAAGTCAGGAGTTCTTTATTGACTAAAAAAGCTGATGATATCATAAATGATTCATCTATTGATATTGTTGTAGAGCTTATAGGCGGGGTGCATCCTGCCAAAGAGATAATCGAAAAGTCTTTACGTAAAGGAAAATACGTAGTAACTGCCAATAAGGCACTTTTATGTGAGGAAGCAGAAAGTATTTTTGCCATGAGCAAGACTTTGGGTAAGGATATTTATTTTGAGGCTGCGGTGGCAGGAGGTATACCGATAGTAAAGTCCATTAAGGAAGGTTTGATTGCCAATAAATTCTTGGGAATCTACGGCATATTAAACGGAACTTCTAACTATGTTTTAAGTCTTATGGCAGAAAAAGATTGTAGTTTTACTCAAGCCCTGGAAGAAGCGAAGAAAAAGGGTTATGCAGAAAAAAATGCTTCTTTGGATGTTGAGGGGATTGATTCTGCACATAAGATAAGCCTGCTTTGTTATCTGGCATTTGGCAAAATTGTTAAGGTTAAAGATATTCTAGTTGAAGGTATAAACAGGATTTCATCTTTAGATATTCGTTATGCCAAGGAACTGGGTTTTAAGATAAAGCTCTTAGCGATTGCTAAAAAGGATAAGGATAAGTTGGAAGTGAGAGTTCATCCTACCCTTATTCCCGAAGGTAATCTTTTAGCTTCGGTAGATGGAGTCTATAATGGAATTTGTTTAAGTGGAGATTTGACCGGAAGACTTTTCTTTTACGGAAAAGGAGCAGGAAGATTTCCTACTGCTTCAAGCATTGTTAGCGATATCGTAGAGCTAACTAAAAATATTAAAGCAGGGCTTTTTAAGTCTGATATAAATATAATTGAAGATAAATCAGTAAAACTTTTAGAGAAAACCGGTGAATTTCAAAGTAGGTTTTATGTTAGATTCATGGCAATAGATAAGCCTGGGATATTAGCTAAGATATCTGGAGTTTTGGGTGATTTTGGTATAAGTATTGCTTCTGTTACTCAGAAAGAGAGAAAATTTGCTAAAGCCGTACCTATTGTAATGATTACTCATATAGCTAAAGAAGAGCCTTTGAAAAAGGCAATAAAACAGATTGATAATCTTTCTATCGTTAAAGAACAGACCGTTGCTATTAAGATGGAGGATATTTAAAACAGATGAAGTACAAAGGTATTATAGCTAAATATAAAAAATACTTACCGGTTACCGATAAAACTTCTATTGTTACTTTACTTGAAGGTAACACGCCTTTAATCCATGCTGCTAAAATAAGCAGGCTTGTAGGTAAGAATGTAGAGCTTTATTTAAAATATGAAGGGCTTAATCCAACAGGTTCATTTAAAGACAGGGGCATGACTTTAGCTGTTACTAAAGCAAAAGAAGAAGGTTCAAAAGCGGTTATCTGTGCTTCTACTGGTAACACTTCAGCATCTGCAGCAGCATATGCGGCAAAAGCAGACATGAAATGTGTTGTGCTGATTCCTGAGGGAGCAATTGCTTTAGGTAAACTTGCTCAGGCCTTGATTCACGGGGCTAAAGTAATACCGATTAAAGGCAATTTTGATAAAGCGTTGGAACTTGTCAGGCATATTTCCGATAACTATCCAATTACCTTAGTTAATTCGCTTAATCCCTATAGAATTGAAGGACAAAAAACCGGATCATTTGAGATATGTGATTTGTTGTCTATCGCACCTGATTTTCACTGTATACCCGTAGGCAATGCCGGCAATATCACTGCATACTGGAAAGGGTATAAGGAATATAAAAAGCAAGGTAAGATAAAGGATCTTCCTGTTATGTTGGGTTTTCAGGCAAAGGGTGCTTCTCCTATTGTTCATAATAAGGTATTTAACCGTCCTGAGACTATTGCAACGGCAATAAGGATCGGCAATCCAGCAAGCTGGATTCAAGCTGTGGCAGCAAAAAAAGAATCAAAAGGAGCAATTGATTATGTAACTGACAGAGAAATCTTGACTGCTTATAAGTTGTTGGCTTCCTTAGAAGGTGTATTTGTTGAACCAGCTTCAGCAGCTTCGGTTGCCGGTGTCTTAAAATATGTAAGGCAGGGTTATTTTAAGAGAATCATCTCTAAAAAGAAGAAAATAAAGATTGTTTGTATTTTGACCGGTCACGGGTTAAAGGATCCTGACAGGGTAATAAAATCTGTTAATGTCCAGGATGCAATACCTGCAAAAGTTAAACAGGTTATTAAACAAATATTATGAAATACGTAGTCTTAGTTCCAGATGGCATGGCAGATTATCCCATAGCAGGTTTAAACGGACACACTCCTTTACAGGTGGCCAAAACTCCTAATTTTGATATGATTGCCAATAAGGGAATAATGGGCTTGGTAAAAACCGTCCCCGACGGTTTTACCCCAGCTTCAGATGTGGCAAATCTTGCTTTGTTCGGTTATGATCCGAGAAAATACTATCCCGGCAGAGCTCCTTTAGAAGCGGCAAATCTTAATGTTGAGTTAGGGCCTAACGATATTGCTTTTAGGTGTAATCTGGTTACTATATTCGATAATAAAATGATTGATTATAGTGCAGGGCATATTACTTCTGCAGAGTCTCAAAAGTTGATAAGATTTCTTGATGAAAAATTAGGCAGCGAAAACATAAAATTTTATTCAGGTACAAGCTATAGGCATCTTTTAGTGATTAAAAGTAACAATAATATAGACATTAAAGATTTAAAATGCATTCCTCCTCACGATATTACCGGTAAGGATATTAAAAAATATCTGCCTAAGGGTTCGCTTTCTCAGACGCTAATACATCTTATGGAAGAGGCTTCAAAAGTTTTGACCTCTCATGAGATTAATTTGGTAAGACTTGATTTGAAGGAAAACCCTGCAAATAATATCTGGCTTTGGGGATTCGGACAAGGCACGAATATGGAAAGTTTTATGGATAAGTTTGGACTTAAGGGCGGAGTTATTTCCGCAGTTGATTTGATTAAAGGGATAGGTAAAATAGTTGGTTTAAAGGTTATAGATGTTGAGGGGGCAACAGGTTTTTACGATACTAATTATGCGGGTAAAGCCGATGCGGCAATAGAAGTTTTAAAGAAAGATGATTATGTATACGTTCATGTGGAAGCGCCTGATGAGGCAGGGCATAATGGCGATCTTCAGGAAAAGATTTTGGCAATAGAACGTTTTGACCAGCAGATAATCGGTAAGATCTTAAATTATCTGCAAGGGCAAAAAAGCGATTACAGAATTTTGGTTGTACCTGATCATGCGACTCCCATTGATTTAAAAACGCATACTGCAGATCCTGTTCCGTATGCTATGGCTGGTAGAAACATTGTTCCAAGTGCATCAAAAGCATTTACGGAAGAGCAAGCTAAACTATCTGGGAAAAACTTTGACTCTGGCGAAGAACTTATTAAATATTTTATTAAGTCCTGATTTGTATGAATAGCGTGGTTATTCTAATTTTTGGCTTGATTGCATTGACGATAGGTTATTTCGTTTATGCGCGTTTTATTGCCAAATTGTTTGGTGTTGATTTTAACAGGCAAGTACCGAGTGTTTCTAAATGCGACGGTGTTGATTTTGTACCCGCACAGCATTGGTTGATGGTTTTTGGTCATCATTTTGCTTCAATTGCTGGAGCAGGTCCAATTGTCGGGCCGGTTTTGGCTTGTATTTATTGGGGTTGGGGTCCAGCTTTAGCCTGGATAATAATTGGGACTATTTTTATCGGAGGAGTGCATGATTTTGGATCATTGTTTGTTTCGATAAGAGAAGATGCTTGTAGTATTCCTGAGGTTGCCCAGAGGTATATTTCTAAAACCGCAAGGAATATGTTTTCAATATTTACTTGGTTTGCGCTTTTGTTGGTTGTGGCTGTTTTTGCATATTTATGCAGTATGACTTTTGTTAAGAATCCGTTTATTGTATTACCCAGTCTTGGTGTAATTCCCGTAGCTTTATTAACAGGGTTTTTTATTTACCGGTTTAAATTCAATTTAATTTTTACTACAGTAATTGGTCTTTTGTTAATGTTAGGGTTGATGTTTTTAGGAAAGTCATACCCGATTGATTTAGGAGAGAACGCTTTTATTATTTGGACTATTATTTTATTGGTTTATGCTTATATTGCTTCGGTATTACCAGTAAATATACTCTTACAGCCCAGAGATTATTTAAGTAGTTTCTTTTTGTTTTTTGCGTTGATTGCTGGAATAGTTGGTATATTTGTTTCTAACCCGAAAATTGTTGCGCCTGCTTTTAAAGGTGTGGTTGCCCCGGAAGGAGGTTTTGTTTGGCCGATGCTTTTTGTGATAATTGCCTGTGGTGCGATTTCCGGATTTCATAGTATGGTTGCTTCCGGGACTACTTCTAAGCAGATTACAAGTGAAGCTCATATCGCAAAAATTGGATACGGCGCAATGGTATTCGAAGCAGTTCTTGCGATTGTGGTTTTGATATGTGTTTCTATCGGCATATCCGGAGGTTTTAAAAAGGGCGAAGAGATATTATATTTTTCCAGAGGTTTCGAACAGGTTACTTCTAGTTTTTTAAGAGGTTACGGAGGGGTATTCGCAATCCTTACTTTAAATGCATTTATTCTTACTACCCTTGATACTGCTACAAGAATAAATAGGTATATTACTGAAGATATCTTTCGAATTAAAAATAGATTTATTTCAACATTTGTGGTGATTATTCTTGCTGCAGCCTTGGTTATTTCCGGAAGCTGGAAAAAGATTTGGCCTGTGTTTGGCGCTTCTAACCAGCTTGTTGCTGCGTTGACTTTACTTGTGTTAAGTGCTTGGCTTCTTTCAAGAAATAAAAAAATTAGATATACGATTATTCCTGCAATAGTTATGTTGATTACGACTATTGCAGCTTTAGTTATTCAAATAGTTGCCTTTATTAAGTTATCAAGTTATTTATTGGCGGCTATTTGCATTTTATTGATTATTTTCTCGATAATTATGCTTAAGGAATCTATAAAAGTAATGATTAAAAGAAAATTAAAGCAATGAAGAAAATTATTGTTCAAAAATTCGGCGGTTCTTCTGTTGCAAACGTAGAGTGTATTAAACGTGTTGCAAAAAGAGTTGTTGAGTATAAGAAAAAAGGGTTTCATGTCGTAGTGGTAGTTTCGGCTTTGGGCGGTACTACAGACGAATTAATTGAGCTTTCTAATTGTATAACCGATAACCCCTCTGACAGGGAAATGGATATGCTTCTTTCAACAGGAGAGCAGATATCGGTTGCTTTATTGGCGATGGCGATCCATAGTTTTGGTTTTGAAGCAATATCTTTTACCGGGGCCCAAGTCGGGATTATTACCGACAAAAGCCATACTAAAGCAAGGATTCTTGAGATAAATACCATAAGAATTAAACAAGAGCTGGATAGTGATAGAATCGTTATTGTTGCAGGTTTTCAAGGCGTCACTTTGGATCAGCATATTACTACATTAGGAAGAGGCGGTTCAGACCTTACTGCTGTGGCATTAGCTAAACAGCTAAAGGCATCAGAATGTGAGATTTATACTGATGTAAAAGGTATCTATACGACTGACCCGCGGATTGAGCCTAAGGCAGTAAAATTAGATGAAATTACTTACGATGAGATGTTAGAGATGGCATCGCTTGGTGCTCAAGTTATGCAGGCGCGTTCTATTGAGGTTGCTAAAAAGTTCGATGTTCCCATACACGTGAGGTCTTCTTTTGAAAAAGATACAGGCACCATGATTATAAGGGAGGTAAAGAGAATGGAAGATGTTGTCGTCAGAGGTATAACTTTGAATAATCAGGAAGCAAAGGTTACGGTTTGTGATGTCCCTGATAAGCCGGGAGTTGCAGCAAGGTTGTTCAAGAAGCTTTCTTTTAACGGTATTAACGTGGATATGATCGTTCAAAACGTCAGTCACACTCGCAGGACGGATATTTCTTTTACGGTTAAAAAGACAGATATCCCCAAGACAAAGAATACATTAAGAAAATTCGCAAAGAGCATTGATACTGGAGAGGTTGTTTACGATTTGGACATTGCCAGGATTTCTATTGTTGGCGTAGGTATGAAATCCCACCACGGTGTTGCAGCGGATATGTTTGATTCCTTGGCAAAAAATAAGATTAATATAGAAATGATTTCTACGTCAGATATAAGCATTTCCTGTATTATAAGTAAGAAAAGCGCAAATAAAGCTATAAGAGCTTTGCATAAGAAATTTCAACTTATTAATAACTAGAGGTAAAAATGGATAAGGTTTATTTATACGATACTACTTTAAGGGATGGTTCTCAAGGTGAAGGTATATCATATTCTGTTATGGATAAAGTCAGGATTACTGAAGAACTTAATCGGTTTGGCGTGCATTTCATCGAAGGCGGTTGGCCGGGTTCAAATCCAAAAGACATGACTTATTTTAAAAAAATGAGCGCTAAGAAGTTAAAGAATTCATCCATAGTCGCTTTTGGTTCTACGCGTAAGGCTAATACTACAGCCATAAAAGATGCTAATATAAGCGCCTTGCTTGAATCAAAAGCAAAAGTAGCGGCAATATTTGGCAAAACCTGGGATTTACATGTTAAAGACGTTTTGCGTACATCATTAGATGAAAACTTGTATATGATAAAAGATAGCGTAAGTTATCTTGTTTCTAAAAAGATAAAAGTCTTTTATGATGCAGAGCATTTTTTTGATGCATATAAAGCAAATAAAAGTTATGCCATAAAGACTATCCTTGCTGCACAAGATTCCGGTGCGGAAATGATTGTTTTATGTGATACCAACGGCGGTACAATTGCCTCAGAATTGTTAAAGATAATAAATGAGATAAAACCTCTTGTTAAAGTCGGTTTAGGGATTCATTGCCATAATGATTCTGGATTGGCAGTTGCTAATTCTATTGCTGCAGTGGAAGCAGGATGCAGTATGGTTCAAGGTACGGTCAACGGCTATGGTGAACGCTGCGGTAATGCAGACTTAGTTGCCATAATTGCAAATCTGAAGTTAAAGCTGAATATTGATTGCATTAGCGATAAGAATTTAAAAGACCTTACCTATCTATCGCATTTTGTTGCGGAGGTCAGCAATATGCGCATTAAAGATGATCAGCCGTTTACGGGGAATTCTGCTTTTGCCCACAAAGGCGGAGTGCATATTAATGCAATAATGAAGAATCCTGTTAGTTATGAACATATTGATCCTAGTTTAGTTGGCAATAGGCGCAGAATTTTAGTTTCCGAGCTGGCAGGCAAGACAGGGATTCTTTTACGCGCAAAGGACCTTGATTTGGACCTTACGAAAAATGACCCCAAAACAAAGAAAATTCTTTCACTTATTCAGAATTTAGAAAATAAGGGGTTTCATTACGAGGCAGCAGAGGCTTCATTTGAATTGTTGGTGAGAAAAGCATTAAAGAAATGCAAAAAGTTTTTTGATCTTGAGGGTTTTAGGGTTGTGATTGAGAAAAAAACAAATAAAAAGATTTCATCTGAAGCGATAATAAAACTTAAAGTTAAAGGCGTAAAAGAGCATACCGCAGCAGAAGGGGACGGACCGGTTAACGCACTTGATAATGCCTTAAGAAAAGCTCTAAGAGAATTCTATCCAACTTTATCGAAGATGCATCTGTCTGATTTTAAGGTGCGTGTTTTGGATGAGAAATCTGGAACCGCAGCCAAGGTTAGGGTTTTAATTCAGTCCCAAGACGAGAAAGACACATGGAGTACTATTGGCGTGTCTGAAAATATCATTGAGGCAAGCTGGCAGGCCTTGATTGATTCTGTCGAATACAAGCTTTTAAAAGATAACCCAAAATAATCTTTATTATTAATTCATACAATTCATCAATTATGAATGAATTTCCTACAAAGTATAATCCAAAAGAATCAGAAAGCAAGTGGTTTAAGTATTGGGAAGATAAAAAACTGTTTTCTTCTAAACCGAATACTGCGAAAAAACCATTTTCTATAGTAATTCCCCCTCCTAATATTA
>JAGYNB010000040.1 GCA_018400015.1 Candidatus Omnitrophota bacterium
ATATGACCTTCCTTTCTGTCTTTTCTCAATCGTTCTATAACAAATACTTTTTCTTCCATATTATGTTGCTGCATAAACGTCCAAGCCTCTCTCACAAAACAAAACTTTCCTCGTCGACCTATATCTTTCATTTTAATAGGTTTCCCCTTCTCGCGGTCTTTTTGAAACTGATCGTGTTTTCTTTTAATAAATTGAAAAGCTGTTTCCATAGATTGAACTTTTAGTTTTAATTTAAGATATACAATACTTAATTTTCAGCAAAAAGGTCACTCTCCCTTTCCCCCTTTTCTCATTTATAACAACCCAAAATTTTCTAACTTATTTTTTCGTTTTTTCCAATCAGGCATTAAGCGTGATAAAAAAGTATAAAAACGGTTGGTGTGACTAGAATATTTCAAATGACATAGCTCATGCATGATAATATATTCGATACACTCCTTGGGAGCCTTTATCAATTCCAGATTTAAGGTCATTTTATTTTTCGAAGGCAAACAGCTGCCCCAACGGCTTTTCAGCCTTTTGATAACAATAGTCGGCTTCTTAAAATTTTTCTTCCGAAACGGTTCAAAGAGATTCTCACAAATACTATCAAAATAATTTTCGGATTTTGAAAAATACCATTTGTAAAGTTCTAAAGCGATTTTTTCGGCATTCTTATGCGGAACAGAAATATATCTTCCTTTTAATTTTACATCGGTTTGATCTTTGCAATTTACCTTAAGGCGATAGCTTCGTCCCAGATATAGATGTGTTTCGCCACCTACGTATTTTCTTGATGGTTGTTTAGGCAGAAAATCTTCAAAATAATATTTTTGTTTTTTTATCCAACGGATTCGTTTCTTTACAGCATCATTTATTATAGGCAATGTGGCTGTGTGCGGAGCGCTAACTTTAATACTTTTATCAGGATAAACACTAATAGCGATTTTTTTTCGGTTCTTCCTTTCTAACAAGAAGCTAATTGTATTTTGTTTATTTTTTATTTCGTGTATCATCGATATCTCACTAACGCGATTTTCATCACACTATCAATGATGTCATCAATAATATCAAAACTTAAAGAACAGGAAGGATGATCCGCGAGATAATCCTCAATAAGATTGATAATTTTATTTTGCGGATCCTGATGAAGATAAAAATCAACAACCTTATTATCAAGTATTATTTTATCAATGTCCAGCGCCATCTTAGCAATATCATCTTGCCCTAAATTAACGCCGTAATTAGTGAACTCACGCTTAATTATCCCATAAAATGCCTTTGCGCCCTCGTGATCCTTAAGAATATCGGGCAGCTCGTCGTCTCTGCGATCCACTACCTTACCCATAATATCTTTCACGGATTCAAGATACGCCGCATCAGTAATACGTTCATGGTGAAAACCACTTATGGCATCTTCTAAAAGCTTAGAAAATTTCTCATAAAAAACAGGGTCTTCTTCATGTTTTTCTTCTATTGTTTTACGAATACGGCTTGCTATCATATCCGCCCGCCTGGCATCACCTGCAACTTTTTCGACTTCTTTTTGAAAGTTAACTTTATCCAATATGTTTACCGGACTTGTAACTCGAAGCATATCTTTTGAAGTAACATATGTATCCAATAACTTTTCCACTCGCTTTTCATATTCATTAAAATCAACTGATTCAGCGTACCTTTTACGTACAGCCCTGCGTAAGTTTTGATAAAACTTTAAACTTTCTTTATATTCATTGATACGGCTTTCCGGCCATTCCTGATAAAATATCTGTGAAGACAACGCGATAGACAACCCTCTTGAAAACCTAGAGAGCTTTTCATAAAACTTATACCGCGTTTCTTCATCATATAAAAATCTTTCATATTCTTCTTCATCCCGCTTATTTTTTATGTCTTTGAACATTATTGTTAGGTCCGTATACTTCTGAGGAAGATCATCAATTTCTTGTCGAATATTAATCAACGCGCCTTTAAGATCTTCTTCGTCAAACCCCTCCAGAACCGCATAGCTCGTAAGAGCTGTGTCTAATTCTTCCAGTATCCCGACATAATCTATGATATAGCCAAAATCCTTACCCTCACACACACGGTTAACTCGCGCTATCGCCTGCAGCAATGTGTGTTCCTTGAGCCCCTTGGCTAAATATAAAACAGTATTTTTCGGCGAATCAAACCCTGTTAATAACTTTGAAACCACTATAAGAATTTCAGGGTCATCATCATATTTAAAATTATTAATAATCTGCTCATTATAGATTTCTTCATCTCCGTATTTAGACATCATTTTCTGCCAAAACTTGTGCACTTCTTCCGATGGTTCAGCATCAAATACATCTTCATATCCTTCGCGCTCATCAGGGCCCGATATAACCACTTCTGTTTTTACCAGATTAAACTCGTCAAAAAACTTTTTAAACTTAAGGGCGTCATTTTTCGACCACACCGCTAACTGACCCTTGAAGCCTGTTCCCTGCCAATTCTTTCTGTAATGTTCTGAAATGTCATAACAAATCGCCCTTATATTATCCTCAGCTCCCATCAACTGTCTTTTTTTTGTGAATTTTTTCTTTAAATCAGCTGTTTCATATTCTGATAAAGGCTCCGAAACTCTGTTAAACCATTTATCTATCTGCTTTTTATTAACATCTAACAAGTTATACCTTCCTTCATACAAAAGGGGTACAACCGCTTTGTCGCTAGTAGCTTCTTCAATCGTATAACAAGGTTTGATGAAATTACCGAATTGAGAAAGCGTGTTTTTCTTCTCGGATTTCATCAAAGGTGTTCCCGTAAAACCAATATAACAAGCACCGGGCAGCATCTTATTCATTAACGCGTGAGCAGAACCGTATTGACTCCGGTGGCTTTCATCAACCAAAACAAACACATTTTCTGTATCTAATTTTTTCGAACTATGCCTCACTGCGGATCTAAATTTAAACAGCACCGATGTGAAAACAGTGCTTTTCTCGGACTCTAGAAGCTCTAATAAATCTTTTCCAGACCGGGCACGTTTAGTGTCTATTCCGCAGTGTTTAAAAGTCTCATGAATATACCTATCCAGATTCTTTCTGTCAGTTACCACAATAACTCGCGGATTCGGTATATCCGTTTCAAGCGCTAAAGCTTTCGCGAGCATAACCATTGTTATAGATTTTCCCG
>JAGYNB010000041.1 GCA_018400015.1 Candidatus Omnitrophota bacterium
TAAACAGCTTGCGACTGCGGTGTTCATCGCGGTTATTATTTTGACAGGTACATTCCATCAGCCTGAATGCCCGGCTGATCCCGTGACTGGTTCGATAGGCGCGGTTAACGGAGCAGGGTACGAAAACGCGATCAAGTTGGCGCGTACCCAGCTTTGGCAACAGATCACAAGCGGTAAATGCTCCTCGGCAAGCATCGCGATCATGGTTAAAGGCCAAATCGTCTATTCCGAGGGTTTTGGCGCTTCAAACAGAGAAAAGAGTATCCCGGTTAATACCAAAACCATTTTTAATATTGGTTCGATCAGCAAAATATATGTGACAACGGCGATAATGCTTTTATCCGATGAAGGCAAGGTCCTGCTTGATAACCCAGTGACGGATTATCTGCCGCAATTTAAAATGGCAGACCCAAGGTATAAGGATATTACCGTAAGGATGCTGTTAAACCATTCTTCGGGCATGCCGGGAAGTGAATATAATAATTCGCTCGGCTTCGAATACAATGAAAACATCCATCAGGAAACATTGGATACTTTAGCCCGCTCGCACCTAAAACACAACCCCGGCGAGATGTCAGTCTATTGTAACGACGGTTTCACGTTGGCGGAGATGATCGTTGAGCGCTTAAGCGGGAATAAATACATCGAGTTTCTTAACCAAAGGATATTTCGGCCTCTCGGCCTGGATAATACGGGTTTAAGCGTTGGTGAGATCAGCGATAAGAAAATAGCGTTATATTATGATCCAGAAACCGGCAAACGTTATCCGCCTGAGGTAATTTCAGTAATCGGCGCAGGCGGATTATCGGCGAATCCAGAGGATCTGGCCCGTTTTGCTGATGGCGTTTTGACAAAAGACAAGCTCTTGAAGGCCTCTCTCGAGGAGATGAGAAAAGTCCAGTCTCCGGGTTTCTGGTGCGAATTGAAGAACCCCGGTTTATCATGGGGGCTTGGCTGGGACTTTACCAGCCTTCCGCGTTATAAGGCGGAAGGAATACAGGTATTGGGCAAATCAGGAGGAACAAGCAATTATTCATCTATGCTTTATACGGCCCCTGAAAAAAGAGTATCTGTTGCAGTGGTATGTTCGGGCCCGGGAGCTGACACGATGAAGATAGCTTTGGATGTTTTTAACGCGACGCTTGTCGAAAACGGATGGATATCCAAAGAAGAAAAATCCGTTTCAATACCTCCGGAACCCCGGGAATTACCGGAAAATCTACTGCCTTACGCTGGCTACTACGCAGCCGACGGCCTGATGCTTATAGAGTTTGATACCCGTAAAAAGACGGTGACTGTATCCGAAGTTACAGGCGAAAAAAAAGAAGTCGCGAAATCTCTCATATATAACAACGGTTATTTACACGACAAAGAAGGCTATCGTTATTATTTTGTTTCGTGCCGGGGGGGAACTTTTTTTGTGGTCAATACCGGGACCATAAATAGTGACATTGTTTGGCTGCAAAAAGTCAAGCCTGTAAGCAGGCCGCGAAAATTAAAAATAGACTTAAACGGCAAAAGATGGCTGCAGCGCAACGTTTATCCTTTTGAAGCCGTTGCAAGTACAGAAACACATGCTGTGGAGTCTTTGCTTTACGATGACCTGCCGGGATATGTTTTTTTTGACGGCCTTAAAATTATCCAAAGCCCGGAGTTCGCGGGAATGCCGTTCAACGCCGTACGCGACCAATCCCAGCTGAGGCTTTTTGATGAGAATGGCCGGACCTGGGCGCAGGTTTCGGACATGTTGTACAGCCCGGCTGAGAACGCAAATAAACTTAGAGAAGGCGAGAATACCGTTAAGATAAAAAGAAACGGTTATAATCAGTGGCTGATAGCGGAAGAGAAGATGACCGTAAGTTTTATAAAACCGGAAAAAGGAAGAGTAATTGTTATTTCCGGTGATGGCCCGGTCTATGATAGCGCTATTGATAGTGGCGATGTGTATGTAGCGAAAGGCGATCTTATAGAACTTGCAGGCTATCCGGATTACGTATTTAAGGTGACCGGGAAAAAGTAGAGTTTTAAAAATAAGGATCTTCCCTGAGCAGGAAAGCGCTTACTTTTATAGACATTGACTAAGCGTATAAAAAAATTCTCACCTTTGAGGTGGAAATCTATTAAAATTTATGTTGTATCTTTATTTAGATGAAAGCGGTGATTTAGGTTTTGATTTTGTTAATAAAAAACCTTCTAAGTTCTTTACCATATGTATTTTAGTTATAAAAGGTGCAAAGAAAAGAAAATATATAGCTAAAAACGTCGAAAGAACTATTAGAAAAAAATTAAACCCTAAAAATAAACGAAGAAGGATGGTCCAAGAGTTAAAAGGTGCATCAACAACACAGAAAATTAAAGAATATCTATATAATAAAATAAAAAAGATAGATTTTTCTATTTATAGTATAACCTTAAATAAAAAGCGAACCTATAGTTACTTAATTAAAGATAAATCACGAATTTATAATTGGATAGCACGGATTCTTTTAGATAAAGTTTATTTTTCGGACGCTCAAAATAGAGTTGTTTTAACAGTTGATAAGAGTAAGAGTAAACCTCAAATCAAAGAATTTAATGATTATATCTATAATCAACTAGAGGCCAAAATAGATCCAAAAGTTTCATTAAACATAGAACATGCAGATTCCTGTGCCGATAAATGTTTAAACGTGGTTGATTTATTTAGTTGGGGAGTTTTTCGAAAGTATGAAAGAAAAGATTCTAGATGGTATAATTTGTTTGCGCAAAAAATTAAGTTTGATCAAATATATTTATCCGGAAATAAAAAATGAGCGAACCCTGCAAGTTGATCGTTAAAGCTTTTGCCAACCAGATGGAAGGGAACACTTTAACAACTCGCAACGGAATTACCGCTCAAGTTAAATATACAATATGGGGATGATAAAGTCAAGTTTTTTTTGAACTATGAAACCAGGCGACATTCTTTTATTCAAAGCAGAGCGTGATTTTGTT
>JAGYNB010000042.1 GCA_018400015.1 Candidatus Omnitrophota bacterium
GCTGTTCCGGGCTAAAATCAAAGATTTTCCGGGTTACCTTTCGATAGATATTCCTGGCATCTATCATCAATACGTGTCCTTTTCTGTTCAACGGTCCGGAAAATCTACCCTCACCCCCACCCCCTCTCCCATAAGGAGAGGGGAGTTGCTCGAAGATTCTTTGAAGGGTTTGCTCGGGGTAGTTCAGCAGATCATGGTTCGTTATGCGAATAGCCTTAATGCCTTGTGATTTCAGATAGGCGTCTCGTTTAGCGTCTTTTGTCTTACGTTTATCATGAACTAGACCATCCAGTTCTACAGCGATGCGCTCTTCATGGCAGTAGAAATCAAGGATGTAATCGCCTGTCTGATGCTGCCTGCGAAATTTGAGTCCGAGGAATTGCCGATTCCGCACTAACTCCCAGAAAAGAGATTCTGCTGGCGTTTGTTGTTTGCGCAGCTCTCTTGCACGCTGCACAAGGCCACTGAAATCGTACCCCCCACGGTAATGCCTTAATTCACCCCCTTCTCCCACTGGGAGAAGGGTCGGGGATGAGGGTTGATCGGGCTTAGCCCGATCAATAAACCACAATTCACAAGGAACAGTCCGGGTATAGAAGAAATTAGACCGGATCGCGATCATGATATCGACATGGCCGGTCTCTATAAGCTTCTGGCGTACCTTCGTTTCACTTTTACCGGCGCTTGAAGCTTGCGAAGACATAACAAACCCACAACGCCCCTTATCGGTCAGATAGCTGTAGAAATAGCTGATCCAGACATAGTTTCCGTTTGAAACCTTTCCTTTTTTATTCACCCCGGCCAAACCGAACGGCAGACGGGGATCATTCTTGATCTTCTCCGCGTCAATTTCATCCACATTAAACGGCGGATTGGCCATAACAAAATCGGCCTTTTTGTATAAGTTGTGCGGGTCTTCATAATATGTAATTGCTTTTTTGATATCGCCGACCAAACCATGCACCGCGAGATTCATTTTAGCCAGATTAATGGTAGTCCCGTTCTTTTCAAGACCATAGAAAGCCAATTGATCGTTCGGATTTTCATGTTGGTTCTCGACAAAATGCGCGCTCTGAACGAACATCCCGCCGCTGCCGCAGGCCGGATCCAGGACTGTGCCCCGCTTTGGTTCTAATACATTAGCAATCAGTGATACTAAAGAAATTGGTGTGAAGAACTCACCGCCGTCATGAGCCTTTTGGTCAGCAAACTGGGTCAGGAAATACTCATAGATTCTGCCGAATACATCGCCGGACACCTTCTTAAGCTCATCGGGATCTAACGTTCTAAGAAGCTGGCCGAGTATTTCATTATCCAGCTCACGATATTCTTGTTTTGGTAAAACACCGCGTAGAGTTTCATAATCAGCCTCTATGGATTCCATTGCATCAATTATCGCTTTTGCACGATCGTCACTATCTTTTAAGCCGACTAAATAATCGAACTGTGCCTCGGGTTGTAAAAATATTGACGACGTCTTGCTGAAATCTTCTTTCATTAACGCTCTTTTAATCCCACCCCTCGAAGGCAATGAAGCCTCGATGTTGTCTTTAAATCCCAAATACCTGCTGTAGGCATGGCGCAAAAACACTAACCCCATGACCGGCATAAAATATTCATTACTGGCGTAATTTGAATTAGCGCGAAGCGTATCGGCCGCACTCCACAGCCGTTTTTCTATTGCTTCGATATTTTCAAGTTGTGACATATGGTTCTCCTTAGAACAATAACCCCTTTTCTTTAAAGCTACTATACCCGTTATCTGTGACAATAATATGATCCAATACCTCTATGTCAAGAATCGCACCTGATTGAATTAATTTTTCAGTAAGCGTGATATCCGCCTCTGAAATTTCCATATTTCCAGAAGGATGATTATGCGCTAATATCAATGCTGAAGCAAAAAGCCTGATTGCCGGCTCAAAAACCTCGCGCGGGTGCGCCAATGCCTCAGTTAAAGCACCGATAGAAACGATTTCTTTATGAATAAGCTGTTTGCGGGCATTAAGATAAAGTACGACAAAGTATTCTTTTTGCTTGCCTCTCAAACTAGCCAGTTGAGCAACAGCTTCCTTAACCGAAGTAAGTATCGGCAGGGAATCGTTAAATGAACCGACCGCACGCCTGCCAAGCTCCAGCGCTGCCTTGATAGTAATGGCCTTTGTGTTCTTTAAGCCCTTAATAGCAAGCAATGCCTTTTGGTCAACTGCCAAAAGTTTAGAAAGCGGGTATTTCCCTAGGGCTTCCTTTGCAATATCTAATGCACTTTTTCCAGACCGCCCTGTGCGGATTAAAATTGCAAGAAGTTCTGCATCACTAAGACTTTCTGCTCCCCGTTCAGAAAGCTTTTCTCTCGGCCTTTTATGTTTTGGTAAGTCTTTGATTTTGGGCATATTTTTCTTCTTTTTCTGTCTATTACTTAACAAGCTTTCGTTTTATACATTGCTCCTACTTTTAATAAAATTCTCTAAGTCCTTCGGATGAACATACCAGCGACCAATCTTAACAGCTTTAATCTGTTTGAGGTTGATAAGTTCTCGCACCCGTTCTTCTGTCAGGTGAATTCTTTTTGCAACTTCTTTAACGGTCAGATGATCTTTTAAATCCATTGCCCACCTGTTTAAGATAGATTTTTAATTGAAATAATGCCGACACCATCTATTCCCTAACATTCCATATGATTCCATACTATATAATATAAGGATCTTATTGCAATCAAAACTTGATACTTTCGTAAAGATCTGTGGGCTTAGGGTAGGACCATGCTATCCTATTGAAATTCAATGACAATCTTCCAAAAAACAGGCATTTTGAGGGCTTACATGGCATTTTTCAT
>JAGYNB010000043.1 GCA_018400015.1 Candidatus Omnitrophota bacterium
CCCTCAAAACGGTAATTTATGGCAAGGAGTTTCAGGTACTAACAATCCTTGTCCTTCGGGCTGGAGAATACCCACGGAAACAGAATTAGACACTGAACGAGCCAGCTGGAGTCAGCAGAACTACAACGGCGCTTTTGCCAGCCCGCTTAAATTAACTGCAGGTGGTTACCGGAGTTACAGCAATGGTTCGCTCTACAGTATTGGCAGCTACGGATACTACTGGTCTTCCACGGTGTCTGGTACCTTCGCTCGCTTCCTGAAGTTCTTCAGTGCGGGTGCATACGTGGGCAGCGATTACCGAGCCAGCGGCTTTTCGGTGCGTTGCGTCAAGGACTGATAATATATAATTCGACTATTTTGACTATTTCTTTAAAATTTTATGGCCATATATTTACACCTGCCGGTATATAAAGCGAGTTATGACTTAGCACTTGAAATATTCAAAACAATAAAAGAATTTAACAGAGAGTACAAATATACCTTGGGCGAGAATATAAAAAAAGAAATAATTGAAATGGTAACCGACATCTACCGAGCCAACAGCAGTTTTTCCAAAAAGCCGCATATTGAGAAAGCGCGGGAGAAAATTGAAACTGTCAGGATATTTTTCCGATTAGCCAGAGATTTAAGACAAGTGGGGTTAGAAAGGTTTGTCGATGTCAACGAGAAAATTGAAAACGTATCCAAGCAGTTATCCGCTTGGCAAAGGTCGCAAAAATAAAAAGAGGGCCGGAATCGCCCGAGGTCAAGGCCCGGACGAGCGCGCAAAATATCAGTCCAATGGCTTTCTTGCCAAAATCGGCAAGGCATTTCCGCCAAAAAGCGACTTATCGTTCTCTGTTTTCTAAGAGAGCGAGAGGAATTAAACAGCCATTTTTACAGCAGGCAGGTGGTAACCGGAATTACAGCAATGGTTCGCTCAACAATATTGGCAGCAACGGAAACTACTGGTCTTCCACGGTGTCTGATACCAACGCTCGCAACCTGAACTTCAACAGTACGGATGCAAACATGAACAGCAATAACCGAGCCAACGGCTTTTCGGTGCGTTGCGTCAAGGACTGGCATCTGCCCTCCCTTTATGAACACATTTTCCGACAAACAACTTTTATACGATCTGTTTCAGGCCTATTTTGACGCACGCAAGAACAAAAGAAACACCATTAACGTCCTGAACTTTGAAATAGATTACGAGAGTAAATTGTTTCAACTTTACGAGGAAATAAAAAATAGAACATATAAAATTGGTCCAAGTATCTGTTTTGTAATTTTCAAGCCGGTGCAAAGAGAAGTTTTCGCCGCCGATTTCAGGGACAGGATAGTCCATCACCTCATTTATAATTACATCAGCCCGATTTTTGAAAGATTGTTTATTTACGATAGCTACAGCTGCCGGAAAAGAAAAGGCACTTCCTGCGGAATAAAGCGGCTTGACTATTTTATCCGTTCCTGTTCTCGAAACTACAGACGGGATTGCCATATTTTAAAAATAGATATTAAAGGATATTTTATGTCCATAGACCGCTCTATTTTATATCAGAAAATTGAAAAGACCTTACAGAGATTCAGGGCAGTTAACTTTGATACTGGTTTGGTCTTATGGCTTATCCGTAAGGTTATATTCAATGATCCGACAAAAAATTGCGCTATAAGAGGAAGCAAAGAAAATTGGCAAGGACTTCCCGAGAATAAGAGTTTATTCTATGCCGGGAAGAATAAAGGGCTTCCCATCGGCAACCTCACCTCGCAGTTATTCGGGAATGTTTATCTGAACGATTTTGACCATTTCGTAAAACACAGCCTGGGGGTAAGATATTACGGCCGCTATGTGGACGATATCGTGATCGCGCGCCAAGACCACCAAGACAAAAAATATCTTAAATCTATTATTCCTCTTTTGAGAGAGTATTTGCAACATAAGCTTTTTCTTGAGCTTCATCCCAATAAAATATATTTTCAGCATTATTCCAAAGGGGTTAAATATCTGGGCGTAGTAATAAAGCCATACCGAATATACATAGCAAACCGCACTAAAGGCAATTTTTATCGGACAATAACTAAGGTTAATGATGTTTTTAAAAACGAAAACATTAATAAACAAAAACTGTCAAAAATTTTAGCTAGCACTAATTCTTACTTAGGACTAATGAGTCACTATAAAACCTATAATTTACGGAAGAAATTGTTGACAAATCAATTTGTTCCCATTTTCTGGAATTTTTTTCAGTTGGTAAAGAGCAAGGACAAATATCTGAAAATAATTTTGCAAAAATAAAAAGATGATATTATAGATGAGGTTGTGTTATCAAAAGTGATAAACTTTGATATAAAATGATTAATTTAAATTACATTATTAGGGAACAAGCAAAAAAGTATGTTTGAAGCTAAAAAACGAAGCTAAAATTGGAAATCAATCAGATTTAAATATATGCTAATCTTTTGTCTTGCCGTGCAAAAATTAGATAATGAAAAGGACACTTTTCTTTTAGGTTCTTCTTGGTTTTTTTAACAAGAATCTAGCTATAATGTTATTTTCTTTAGTGTTATTTACCCCGTTTAGGGATTTATCTCTAACGAGGTTTAATTGAAAATAGGGAAGTTGGTTAATATTGGCCATATTTTGATATTATAAATTATAGAAGTTTTAACATCTATTAACAATGAAAGCAATTATAACTGGTGGGACAGGATTTGCAGGAAGCCATTTATCAGAACTTTTTTTAAAAGGAGGACATTCTGTTTTATTTTTGGATAATTTTATTATCGGGCACACAGAAAACATTAATCGTTTTAAAATCAATACTAATTTTGTTTTGGTAAA
>JAGYNB010000044.1 GCA_018400015.1 Candidatus Omnitrophota bacterium
TTAAAATCCATTGCTCAGTGCTATTTATTAAACGATAATCCAGTGGTAATCCAATTTCTAAGCCATTTTCTTTTAAAATTTTCTCCGCTAAACCATGAAAGGTGTAAATTTGTGAATCAAAATTACCATACTCCCTGGCTTTATCCACTCTTTCCTCTATTTCATAGCTGGCCTTTTCAGTAAAAGTAATTAAGAGAATTTCATCTGCTTTAGCTCTTTTTTTTTCAATTAAATTAAGAAGGCGCCCAATTAAAAGACTAGTTTTTCCGGTGCCAGCTCCGGCCACAACTAACAAAGGGCCTTGATGATGACTAATTGCTTTTTTTTGCTCTACATTATATTTCATAAATAACTGACGATTTTAGACTTTTCTTTACTAGAAATATTCCCAATTAAAGCTAAATACATTTTTTGTTGAAACAATTCTTTAGAGGCTTTTAACACATCTTCTCTGCTTATTTTTTTAAACTCCTTAATATATTCTATCGGGCTAATTAATTTCTCCCTATTTAATACTTGCCGGCCATACCAATTAGCCAAATCGTCACTTGACTCTAATCTCATCTTCAAACGAGAAATAGCCATATCTTTAACCCGGCTCATCTCTTTTTCTGTAACTTTTTCTTTAATTAAATTATTGTATTCAGCGATAATTAAAGAAATAGCTTCACTGACTTTGTTTTTCGGCACGCCTGCTTGCGTGGTAATATAGCCGGTATCAGAATACTGTTCATAAACAGTTTTAATGTAATAGGCTAAGCCTTTTTGCTCTCTAATGTTGACAAACATGCGCGAGCTCATTGAGCCACCCAGTATTAAAGAAATTAATTTCCCTACTTTTTCTTGGGGGTGTCCTACCGGCCAAGCCTTAAGTCCTAAAGATAAATTAACTTGGTCAATTTTTTTGCTAACAATCTTAATATTCTCTTTACTAAGTGTCTTCAAGCTTTCTTTGTCATCCCAATTATTAACACTTGTTTTTTTAAATAAGGTCTTCGCCTTCTTTAAGTCATCAAGACTAACGGCTCCACTTAAAATTAAGGTCATACTACGGGCGCCGTATTGGCGCTGGTAGTAGTTAAATAAGATCTCTCTATTAAAGGCTTTAATATTTTTAATCGTACCAATTACATCCCAGCCAGCCGGATGATCGCCAAAAAGACAAGTCTCAAAAACATCTTCAATGCTCATCAGGGGATTGTCTTGATACATTTTCACCTCTTCTATTACTACTCCCTTTTCCCTTTCAATTTCTTTGTCTGGAAAAATTGGATTAAGAAGCATGTCTCCTAAAACATCTATCGCTGACTTTAATTTACCACTCGCCACCTTAGCGTAATAACCAGTGTATTCCTTGCTAGTAAAAGCATTGTATTCCCCCCCTAAAGAATCTAGTTTTTGCGCTAAGCTTAAAGCATCGGGCCATTTTTGACTACCTTTGAAAAATAAGTGTTCTAAAAAGTGAGATAAGCCATTTTCCGCCCTACTTTCATAACGAGAGCCAGTTTTGACCATTAAAAGAGAAGTGGACGTTTTGGCATTTGCCATTGGAAAGACTAAAATTCTAAAACCATTGTCTAGAAATATATCTTTTTTCTGTTTAATTAATTTCATATATTTTATATTTAGAGTTAATTTATTTTAAATTTAACATAAGTCTGGTATAATTAAAAGGTAATATTACAACTATGTCTAATTATACCTTAAAAGACCACAATTTAATAATCAACCGAGATAAAAGCTATGTTTTAAAAATCAAAGATCTCGCTAGTCAAGAAAGACCACGCGAAAAACTCCTAAAACACGGCCCCGCTCATCTAAAAACGGCCGAACTTTTAGCAGTTCTCTTAGGAACAGGTACTAAAAAGGTGGCGGCGACAAGGTGGAAGAGATCGTCGATTCACTTGAGCGGCTCAACATCAATATCCTCATCACGATCGGTGGAGATGGTACGCTTCGCGGTGCCTGGGAGGTCGGAGAAGAGATCACGAAGAGAGGGCTGAAGATCTCGGTCATAGGTGTTCCCAAGACGATCGACAATGACCTTTCATTCATTCAGACATCGTTCGGTTTCGATACTGCAGTTGCGGCTGCAGTTCCGGCTGTGCGGGGAGCACACACCGAGGCAAAGGCTTCAGTAAACGGTATAGGCCTGGTCAAAGTCATGGGACGTGAGTCGGGCTTTATCGCAGCAAGCACCGCTCTTGCCATGAGTGATGTCAATTTCTGCCTGATCCCCGAGAATCCTTTCGATATGGATGGTCCGAACGGACTTCTTGAACACCTCAAGCATCGTATCCTCGATAGAGGCCATGCTGTCATTCTCGTCGCCGAGGGTGCCGGACAGGAGTTCGCGGACGCTACAGGAGAGAAGGATGCCTCCGGGAATGTACGTTTCACCGATGTCGGCATCTACCTGAAAGAAAGAATCACCGGCTACTTCAAAGAACAGGGAATCGAGATGTCCTTGAAATACATAGACCCTTCCTACATCATCCGCAGCGCTCCGGCCAATCCGAACGATTCGATCTACTGTTCGCGACTCGGAGCCCATGCAGTGCATGCGGCGATGAGCGGAAAGACTCAGGCTCTCATCTCGATGATCAACAACAAGTTCGTTCACATCCCCATCAAGGTCGCCGTCTCAGAGAGCAGGGACTTCAAGACCTGGAC
>JAGYNB010000045.1 GCA_018400015.1 Candidatus Omnitrophota bacterium
TGAGAAAAGATTGTGGTTTTAGGAATACCGCATTAAATAATCGTGATTATAAATTTGTAAGTTTTTAAAAATAAGGTGTCTAACAACTTATTCATCAATTTCAGGGTCGGACCACGATAAGTAGTTAAAATAGCTTCCGCCACAAACATTGGCGGACAGGCGCCGCTGATAGCTGATAGGAACAATATAGGATGTTTTTGAGGCACGAATAGACACGAATTAAAAGACGCAAATTCATACGAATCAAGAAACAGGAAGATACATTAATTTCTATCGAATATACACGAATTAATATTTGAGGGGCGCTCTTTGTAAGTGGTTTGGGATGAATTGAACTAATTCCAAACCCGCATTGAAATGACTTGGTTGAATTTGTAAGGACTATATATTTGGTTCAAGACTTGCAGAAAAAATAAAAGAAGTATTTGAAAAATAAAGAATAGCAAAATGTCCAAGCAAAAGATAAATCGAAGACAAAAGGATATTTCAAGATTATTAAAAGAAAGAAAATCTCAAATTGCTGCTAAGTTATCTTTCAAAAAGAAAAAAGGAAGAAAAAGAGCCTAGATAAAAGTATTTATGAACACCGGTTTCTGGGCAGGCCCGCCTATGCTCTTTGAGCTTCGGCGGATAAAGTTATTTGGTTGGGAATTCAAGAGGAAAAAAGTATAAGAGCAGGTAAAGTAATATGAGAAAAATTTTAATTTTTATTTTGTTATCTTTCGTAATCTTTGCATTTTCTCTTTTAAGCACTGCTCAAGACTTTCCTGAATCTTCAGCTCAAATAAATCCCGTTAGAGATAAATCTCTAAACGGGGTAAAGGTTTTATTTTCACCTCAGGATAACTGTGCTCAAGAGATTGTTTCAAGTATTGATAATGCCAAAAGTTATGTTTATGTAGCAATGTTTTATTTTACCTCAAGGCCCATAGCTCAGGCATTAGTCAAGGCAAAGGATAGAGGAATAGATGTTAAGGTTTGTCTAGATAAGGAGCAACCCCATTATGAATATACCAAGAGTAAATTTTTAGAAAATAAAGGCATAAATATAAAGCTGATAGGTGGCTCAGGTATTATGCATAATAAATTCTGCATTATAGATGACTATATCATTATCACTGGCTCATATAACTGGACTGTCAGTGCGGACTTAAAGAACGATGAGAATCTATTAATTATAGAATCTAAAGAAATAGCCAGGATATACAAAGAGCAGTTTAACAAATTTTGGAATGGCACCTTTATAGATACCTGTAAATATAAAGATAAAAATAGATTAGAGAAGGTTCCAGTGGCAACAGGTGTTACTTTACCTATCGCTAAACCTTCGTATAAAGGCAAATATGTGGGAAGTAAAAATTCAAATAAATTTCACTACCCTGATTGTAAATGGGCTCAAAGGATAAAGTCAAAGAACCAAGTCTGGTTTAATAATCGCCAGGAGGCTATCGATAAGGGTTATATTCCTTGCAAGGTATGTAATCCTTGAAAGGGTCGAATCTTCGCTCAGGCCTTTACATGTGACAAAATGAACACCGGTTTCTCCTTCGACTTCGCTCAGGGCAGATGGGCAGGCCCCATTAGATAGCTGCGTATCTAACGAGGTAAAGTCATTTACGTGGTTGTTTTTCATCTTAACTGTTTAACTTTTAGAAAGAAAGGGGGTTGAATTATGCTTATATTAGTTAAACTTCTCGGTATAGTTATTGTAGTTATGGGAGTTATTTTTCTGATAAGCCCAACGGCTTTTAAGCAATACGCAGCGTTCTGGCGGCAGCGAAAAAAACTCCTTAGGGGGTATTTTAAGCCTTTTATTTGGTGTTATTCTTTTGTTGGCTGCTTCAGAGTGCAGGCTGGCAGGGGTCATTATTGTATTTGGGATCTGGGCTATCATAAAAGGCATACTTCTTTTTACACTTGGTCAGAAAAGGTTAAATGCTTATCTTAACTGGTGGCTAGAAAAGCCTCTTTCAATTGTTCGTCTCCTTGGACTTGTTGCCTTAGCTTTTGGCGCTCTGCTTATTTATTCTGCGTAGTATTTATTCTGCATAGCATTAAAGTTTCGGTAACGCGTACTTAAATTAGCCCAAAATAAAGACCTAATTATCTCAGTTCTCAATTTTGGGGTCAGACCACGATAAGATGTTATTTAGCTTCCGCCAAAAATATGGCGGACAGGCTTTGCTCATAGCTGATAGCTCAAACAGTTAAAAATGGGGACTTATAGGCGATTTTTGATACAAAAAGAAACTCGAATTAAAAGAACCTAATTAGCACGAATAATTTCCAAAAATCACATCCCTGATAGGAAAAGTATGTTTTTGGCACTATAAAAAGAGTTAAGGTGCTTATGTGCAAAATGTTACCATAGACCGACTCCAAAAAAAGCAAAAATCTATTTGACATAAAATTCAATTTGTGTTATGTTTTATACAAACATATGTATGAATAAGTACATATATCTGTAT
>JAGYNB010000046.1 GCA_018400015.1 Candidatus Omnitrophota bacterium
CCTCCTCAACAAGAATAGAGAGGTCTGCTTTGTCTGTGCAGTCAGTTGTATGAGATGTGTCTTCGCTCCCCGTATTGCATACTTCAAGAAGAAGAGTATCGATCTCAGGAGGGTAATCTCCCTCTTTAATTCTATAAGTGAGAATGGCCTGCTCTAAGGCACGGCCGTGCGTTTCTCTTGTAGCGTTTCTTGCTCTTGCAAGTTGGTCTCCTGGAGCAACGGCAATAATTATTGCTGCGGCAAGGATACCAATAATAGCAATGACAATGAGGAGTTCAATGAGAGTGAATCCGCTGTTTTTTTTCATAAGTTAAGTTTACGTTTGTATTATAATAGATTAACTATTTAAAGCTCTAATGTCAAGAATTAACATTAAAGCCTGCTAAAATGATATTGCCTTATTCGGCAAATATTCCCTACTTTTTATAATATACTTAACAGCTTAACCTTTAAGCAATGGGGTTAAGCCAAAAGGCAATTGAAGAATTTAAAAAGATTTACTCTCAAGAAATTGAAGAAAACATTTCTGATGAGAAAGCTAAGGAACTTGGTGAAAATCTCCTTGAGCTTTTTAAAATAATATACCGCCCTGTTCCTAGAGACATAAAGGACAGCCGAGAAAAAAAGGACAATAAAACCGGCCAGCTTCGATAGATGTTGTTCGGTATTGACTTTTTATGGAAAGTACGGCTATATATGTACGCTAAAAAGTGTATTTATAAATTAATTGAAGATCAAAAACTATGAACCGCTACTTTATTTATTGTCGGAAATCCTCGGAAGCAGAGGACAGACAAGTTCTATCCATAGATTCGCAGATAAATGAGTTAAAAAGACTGGCCGATAAATTAAACTTAATTATCGCTGATATTTTTATCGAGTCTCGCTCGGCTAAAGCCCCAGGCAGGCCGATTTATAAAGAGATGATCAATAAAATTAGCAGAAATCAGGCTAGTGGGATTATCTGTTGGAAGCTAGACCGCCTGGCTCGCAATCCTATTGATGGAGGACAAATCATCTGGATGCTTCAGAAAGGGATCATCAAGCATATTCAGGCTTTTGACCGGTCCTATTACCCGGAAGATAACGTTTTACTGATGAGTGTTGAGTTTGGTATGGCCAATCAATATATCATTGACCTAAGCAAGAATGTTAAAAGAGGGTTGAGGGCAAAATTGGAAAAAGGCTGGCTCCCGAGCTTTACCCCACTTGGGTATCTTAACAATAAAGCTAAAGGGAAAGAGGCGGTAATTAAAGACCCTCAGCGGTTTGACCTAGTTAATAAAATGTGGGAACTGATGAAAAAGGGAATTTACAACCCCCCGGAAATTCTCGCTCTTGCTAACGGCAAATGGGGTTTCCGAACCCGCAGTGGTAAAAAACTATCGCGCAGCGTAATCTATCACATATTGACCAATCCTTTTTACACCGGTTATTTCGAATTTCCCCGCGGCAGCGGAAACTGGTATCAGGGCAAACATAAGCCGATGATCACAATGGACGAATTTGAAAAAGTACAGATGCTACTGGGGAAGAAAAACAGACCGCGAGCGCAAAAATATAGCTTTCCTTACAGAGGTCTAATTAGATGTGGTGAGTGCGGAGCAACGATAATTCCGGACAAGAAAGCCCAAATTATCTGTTCAAAATGCCGGTATAAATTCTCTTCAAACAATCGAGCGTCATGTCCCAGGTGTTTGACCCCAATAAAGAAGATGGATAAACCAGTTGTTCTTAACTATCTTTACTACCGCTGTTTCAAAAGAAAACATCCAAGCTGCACTCAGCGTTCTGTTGAGATCAAAACCTTAGAGAGGCAGATCAGCAGTATCCTTGCCAGAATACAGATTTCAGAGCGGTTTAAAGATTGGGTGCTGAAGTATTTGCGAGAAGATGCAAGCAGTGAGATGGCTTTAAATGAAAAATTTCTTAATAACCAAAAAAAAATATATCAAAATTGTGTTAAAAAGCTGGATAATCTTTTTCAACTTAAAATATCACCGCTAAATAGCGATGGAGGCATGCTGAGCGATGAAGAATATCTCAAGCAAAGAGAAGAGTTAAGAAAAGAGAAAATGAGGATAGAAAAAGCAATAGCGAATAGTGAAAATAGCGGTGAAAAAGAACTGGAAGTTTTTGAAAAGGTTTTTAACTTTGCCTGTCATGCTAATTACTGGTTTAAAAATGGCACCGCAGCAGAAAAAACGCGGATATTACAAGCAGTTAGTTCGAACCTAATTTTAAAGGACAAAATCCTCTATATTTACCTTAAAAAACCCTTTCTTTGGATCGACAGTGTCTCAGATGGTTTACCTGAAATAAAAGTGAGGTTCGAACCTAAGAAAAGTGGCCGAAATAAAGCTAAATTAGAGGAATGCTTTACAAGTAGTCCTACGTTGCTGCCGGGCTAGGACTCG
>JAGYNB010000047.1 GCA_018400015.1 Candidatus Omnitrophota bacterium
ATTAGATATGTTGAGAGGAATCCTTTGCGCGCAGGGATAGTAAAAGAGATTAGTTCATGGAAATATTCAAGTTTTTATAGAAAGTATTACGGAACGCCAAAGCAGAAAAAAATACTTAGCGAACCTAATATTATTTTACCGGATGATTACCTTAATTTTGTTCAAAATCCTCTTACAGATTCTGAGATAAATCAAATTAGAAATTCTGTTAATAGGAACACGCCTTATGGATCTTCTAATTGGAGAGATAAAATGGTTGATAGATTTAATTTACAAGCCACTATAAGAGACAGGGGAAGGCCAAAGAAGGTGAAAAAAGGCTCCTGACCCCTTTTATTGACTCCTTTTATCTAAAGAGTCTCTGGCAAGAGTAAAAAACCAAATTGAGGTCTTGAAAAAAGTTATAGTCTCAGAACCAAAATATGCTGTGGTCAAGGTAGATAATGGAGAGTTTATTCGATTATAATAAACTTACCATGTTTATAAAAAAGAAAAATATCTACAGCGTCTTCATTCTAATTTTTCTAATTGTCGTAGTTTTGTTAATCAAGTTTATATCTGCCAAAAATCCTCAAATATCTTTGCCTTCTATTTCTAAAATGCTATCAAGGCACCTGCCTATGGATTTTGAAGTAATCGAAGCTTGTTACAGTCCTGATGGAACAACCTTTACCAAAAAGAAGAATGTAGCCAATAGTTTTGGCAAACAATCAGGTTTATTAATGCCTGACGGCGCAATTTTACTTACAGGTTTAGATTTTAGCAATAGGCAAGGATTATTAATAGACAAAAAGACAGGCAAACCCATTTCTGATACAGGTTTTCTAAAGAGCTATGATGGGTGGAAGTTTGAAAGAGCTCAGCTAACTATTCAAGAGATGCCTACTGATTTTTGGTGCTGGGGCGACCCTGTTATCACTAGTTTGCCTAATGGTCATTTTAGAATGTATCTAACAGACAGAAATAAAGAAGCGGTTTTAGTGAGCGCTTATTCTGAAAATGGATATGATTATGTTTTTGAAGGAGAAGTTACCCATGAGCAAGGTGTACCCATTGATGCCGTTGATTTTACAGTGCTTTATGAAAAAAGAGCTGATAAGTACTTAATTTATACTCGAAGTGAAACAGACAAATCAGTAGATGTTATAGAGTCAAAAGACGGTCGGCATTTTACCAGAAGATACACTATCCCCATTCCTTTCACTTTGCAATTTTCTATAATTGATGAAGGAGACCATTATACGGCTTGGGGCGGACCCTGGTTTGAAAAGAAGCCCAACTCTGATTATCGCTATCCTGTCAAAGCCACTTCAACAGATGGTATTAATTGGCAGTTAACAAACGAACAACCAACAGGCCTATGGCAAGGCAATGAAACTTATTGTGGAACTTATGCAGTTATCAAAAAAGAAGATGGTTATTATTTCTACTAAATCCTATTTTCCAACTCCTTTACCGCCTGCCTGTAAGCACAATAATCGCAATCTTCACTGGCTTCAGGAATTGTGTCGTTTTCTAGACATTTATGAGCATCAACTACCGCTTGCTCCACCCAATCATCCTTACCTTCATAAGCTATCAAAGTAACATCAAATTCAAGCTTGGCATCAAAAGCTTCTTTGTCAGTAATGCCATTGCAGTAGACAAAATAGCCTGTATCAGAAACAGTGTAATCATTTTGTCTAAGCAACCACTGATATATTTCCATCTGTCTTTTATAAGAGTCTTGCCAATCTTTATTTAATTCTGTTATTTCCTCAGCCTTAGAGGTAGATTTGTAGCAAGAGGAATAATTGTTTGTCGAAAATCCAAATTTTGTGTATGACCACTTAGTAGTTATTGTTAGAAAATAAAAATGGAGGTTTCCCCCGTCTAAGATATAGTGAGTAGCGGGGTGGGGTATTGTTATATGTTGGTATAATTTCTTAAATCTGGAACATAAACATACCCGTTTCGTCTCTCAATTATGGTTCTAACGTTGTTCACAGTGCGGAGCAAAGTAAACTATCCGCATTTGCGGATATTTTATTTTATGAGAGGGAGGTTTTTATATATGTAAAAGTGTGGTATTATTACCAGTATAACTAAACGATACCAAACAGTATTTGTTAATTACAAAAATATGGCAAAACGACAAACGGGGGTAGGAAGACCCAAAAAAACACGTTCTAAAAAAAGTCCAAAACGGCTCGCGGCAAAAAAAGAGATGCTTGCGCTAAGGGCGCTTAAACCGGCCGAGCGTAAAAAACGGCTTGCAGAAAAGAAGCGGGTTCAAAGAACTAACTAAACCTCCAGATAAATGGGGTCAGGAGCCTTTTCCGCATATGCGTTGGTATAATTTCTTAAATCTGGGATATAAATATACTCGTTTTGCTTCTCAATTATAGTTC
>JAGYNB010000048.1 GCA_018400015.1 Candidatus Omnitrophota bacterium
ACCCGGCCAAATCCGGCTTTTTTTACAGCAGCACCATCTGGGTAATACTGAGATCCATAGCCAAACGTATATGGAGCCCCTCCGGTTACTGGATCTGGATACGCATGCTCACTATATCCCTCATGCTTTTTAATAATGTCAATTGCCCGCGCAAAATAAGACACAGAAAATAACCCAGGTATTTCCCATAATAGTCTTTATTAAAACAAAGTGTTAACTTTTACCCTGACCTCTAGATTTTTTACGTCCATGATTAGGTTTGGAGTTTTGCCCTTGCCCTTGTTTTGTTAATTTAGGACGCGATTCTTTTTTAGTTGAAGTGCTGCCTTTTACTTTTCCCATTTAAATTACCACTCATATCAACGTAAAGGATGTATACAAAAATTATGAGACTATCATACCACTTGGTTTTATCTACCATTTAACCTTGTGACTCCAGTGTCGCGCAGACATAATATCTGGTTTTGAATCTTGAGCATTATGCCGAGCGTAATATGATTTGCGCCTGGCTTTATCCTTTTCTGTTTGAGGGTTTTTACCAGCGCCTTTTACTCCTTGCTGGCCAAAACGAACAAGCTTTTCTTCTCCGTCTTTGCAAGCTTTAACCACATGTGATTTTGTGGCGTGCCCAGGGGTCTTCTGTGGTTTGTTGCAGGCCATGTCGCTTTTCTGATAGCGTTTGGCGGCTGTTGCAGCTTTTTTTCGTTTGTCTGCCATTAGAAGTCAAAGATATTAAAAGTGGAATCCTTAGAAGAAGATTGGCTAGCTTTTTTTTCAGCTTCTCCAAATAATGAAAAATAATCAGGTTTGTCTTCTGTTGTTGTTGTTGTTTTAGGCTTGTCTCCAAAAAAGGATTCAAGGGAACCAATCGCAGCAAAAGGATCTGATGTATCTATATTAAATCCTAGTTTACTTTTATCTTTCCCTAATACCCCTGACAGCAATTGTTTATCTTCTTCTGTGGCATCTGGCATAAAATCTTTATAAAATGCTTCTTCAGTTCCACCATAACCAGATGATTTAAATAGGTTATACAAAGCGGTTTCTTTGCCAGTACTTTTGGCAACATCATCAGTTGCTCTTTGAATATAGTCAACACCTAATTCTTTTTGTGTTGGTGTTTTCTTCTCTTCATTTAGTTTTTTAATAGACTCTCTAATATTTTCAGCGGGAGCAGTTCTTGTTGCTTGAAGAATTAAATTTCTTACTTCTTCTATAGATTTATTTGTACTATCAATTCCATACTGTTTTAGTGTTTCGTCCCAAGCTTCTGGTGTTTTTAATGGGTCAATAGATTCTGTTAGTTGATCAGCAAGTTGATCAGGCGTCATAAATTCCAGGAAAGTTTCCTCTCCATACTCTGATCGCACTGACGCAAGATAAGGATTTAAATCATTTACTACGTAAGCATACAGATCTGCATTTGTAGGCTTACTTGTTAAACCGCTTAAAAACTCATCTGTTTTTCCCTTTGCTAATTGTTTTAATCTGTTAGATAGTGTCTGTGTTTGAAGAATATTTTGCTCTTCTTCTTTAACATCCAAGTAACTAATAAACTCCGACATTGACTTGGAGTTATCAAAACGTGGCTTTAAATAACCCTCTATAAATTGTTTTGCAAAGTTTTGATCAATTTCATAAATTTGTTTTGCATCTTCTGGATTTGTGATTTCCTTTAGGTTTTCATACCTGTTTGCTAATTCTCCGTCAAACCATTTTTGCCAGTTGTAGGACATACTGTCGCGTTGTCCCAGCATGGACTGCACGCCTTTTTCTAAGTCTTTTGCGGCCTTACCCTGCCCACTCATTGCAAGATAACCGCCAATACCAGAATCGGCTAGTAGGGAATCAGCAAGATTTGATTTTAAATTTATAACTTCATCAAAGCCCTTAAGGTTGCTAAGGTATTTAATACTGTTTTCTTTTTCGCGTTGTTTATTTACTTCACGGACTGTTTTAGAAAGGACATCTTGAACTAAATAATTAAATCTACTTTGATTTGCTTGGTTGACAAGATTTTCAATATTTATGTCAATAACAGACCTGTCACCTGTTTCCGCACGTACACCAAAAAGTTGATCTCTGGCGTATTGTTTTTCTGCGTCAGTAAGACCAGGTTTAGGAGCAGGTGCAGGTTTAGGTGCAGCAGGTGCTGGTTTGGGTGCAGGTGCTGGTCTAGGAGCTGGAGCTGGTGCAGGTTTAGGTGCAGCAGGTACTGGTCTAGGAGCAGGAGCAGGTGCTGGTCTAGGAGCTGGAGCTGGTGCAGGTTTAGGTGCAGCAGGTACTGGTCTAGGAGCTGGAGCAGGAGC
>JAGYNB010000049.1 GCA_018400015.1 Candidatus Omnitrophota bacterium
GCTTTTTTCATATCTCTTCCGTCCAGGACCACCGCCCCGTAACTGGAAAGACCTTCAAGCTTTAGCTCCTCAAAAACCGAAAAATGTGCTCCCTGCCCATCGAACGATAAGCTTTTATCTCCGGTAAGGAAAACTATTTCCATATTTCCCCCTTTTAAAACTTTAACTACTGTCAAAAATCTTTTAGTGTTTTTTAACCTAACCCTTTATCTATCAATCAATTCCAGCTTTTTACTCGTCCTCCCCCCTTTTTTGCTTTTTTTTATATTAAAATTAGCAGCAGTATTGTTGATAGTGTGGTTAACTCTGTGAAGAGTTATCCAAACGATGTGGAAAATGTGGTTTACTTTGTTTTCCATCATTTTCCATATCGTGGCACTATCAACAATTATCTTTTCTTCTTGCATAATATCGGTTTGCCTCCCCTCTATACTTCAGAGTAAAATGCGGTTTTGCCCAACCAACAAACAGGAGGCAAACCAATGAAAAAAATAGAACGTTTTGTTATCTGGATTTGTTCTAAATTCACTCGTGCTGAAATAGAACTGATTATTGCCGGCCTTTCAGATGTTTTAATTAACCGTAATTCTGACGTTAAACCTAAAGACGATTTCAAAGAAAAACATCCTAATTACCGGAACTTTTTCGTTGACCCTAAACCGCCTCTCAAAAAATTAGAACCAGTTCTCAAAACGCACTATAAACAACTTTTGAAAGAACATATTGCTCTACACGGTAAACCTTTGCTGCCGGTTAATCCTAAAAACCCTGAAAATGTTGTCAATAAAACCTGTACCTGTAACAACTGTTATGCACCGTCTAAATATCTCTACTATAACGACGGCAAAAAACGTTCTCAAATAAAATGTAAAATCTGCGGCACTTTATCTCCGGTACATCCCAGCACTCACAGAAAAACAAAGTATTTTTGTCCTCATTGTCAACATGCTTTATTCCTCTGGAAGCAGGGCAAAATATGTTCTATTTACAAATGCTGCAATGACAACTGTCCTGCTTATCTCTCTGCTTTATCAAATCTCAATGATAAAGAGAAACAACTAATTCGCATCAAATCTTCTCAATTTAAACTGCATTACCAATTCAGAGAGTATCATTTTAATAAAAACATGCTTAAACTTTCTGCGCCACTGCTGCCTGATACCCGTTTGTTTCTTAATATACACAACTCACTTAGAGTTTTATCTTTAGTACTTACTTTTCATGTTTCTCTGGGAATCTCTGCAAGAAAAACCGCCTTTATCCTCAGAAATATCTTTGATATTCCCATGTCTTACCAGACCGTTCTTAACTATACACAGACTGCCGCATATTACTGTCATCCCTTTAACCTTGCTAATAAGGGTCCGGTAGATGATATTCAAGCCGGCGATGAAACTTATATCAAAATTAAACGCCAACAGTTCTATACCTTCTTTTTCATCTCATCTAAAACCCGTAAAATTACTGCTTATAATGTTGCTGATAATCGTGGCGTTTTACCTGCAACTTCCACAATGTTAGAAGCTGTTACAACCACCCGACCGGAACAAAATGTTCTATTGGTATCTGACGGTAACCCTTCTTATCCTGCCGGTATCCACTTTATAAACCAGTCATATGACCGTAACCTTGCTCACAAAAAAGTTATCGGTTTGCAGAATCTGGATGCTGAGTCAGAAGAATACCGGCCCTTTAAAGAACTTATTGAACGACTTAACCGTACTTATAAGTTCCATACCAGAGCTGCCTGTGGGTTTAAAAACCTCAACGGAGCTGTCTCTTTGACTACCCTTTTTGTTACCCATTACAATTTCATCAGAGCCCATTCGTCCCTTAACTATAAAGTGCCTGTTCCCTTGGAACAGCTCCAGGGAATACCTCTACTTCAAAATAAATGGGCTAAGATTGTACAGCTTGCTACCAGCAATCATTTACCTGCTTAATACTTCTACCAGAGAGATTGCAGCCCTCAGTTTCTATTAAGGTTCACAATACCCATCTTTTGTTTATTCCCTTGCAATGTCACTCCGAGGAGTAAACTTTCTTCGCTTTGCTATCTCTTTAAATTTCCAATGAACGATTTATTCTGAATTAACTCTTTTTTCCTACCTCAATTTCTTTCTTCTTGGTCTTTTTTTCTTTCATGTTCTTTCATGTTATTTTTGACAGTACCCTTATTAGAGTACTGTCAAAAGACCTCACCCGTCTCACCAAAGGTGGACGAGGCGGGCCTTTATCTATCAATCAATTCCAGCTTTTTAC
>JAGYNB010000005.1 GCA_018400015.1 Candidatus Omnitrophota bacterium
TTTTATAATTTTCCTTCAGGCCTGGTTCTTTACTGGTTATGCAATAGCGTATTTACTACAATCGCACAATGGAAAACCTTACAGAAATAGAATCAACTGGAAAAACCACACAAGAAGCTATTCACAATGCGCTGCAAATTCTAAAACTTCCAAAATCTAAAGTCAAGATAAAGGTTTTATCCGAAGAAGAAAAAGGTCTGTTTGGAATGCCAGGATCTAAATTAGCAAAGATTAGAGCAACAGTTATATCAAAAACACAAGAGAAAAAATAATTAATATAAGGCAATAAAATGTTTCACGTGAAACATTTTCATAAGACCTTATATATCAAATAGTTATAAGCACAACAAAATTTTAACTGTTGGTTTTGGCTGTTTTTTTGACATTTTTCTTGACATTTATTTGTATTTATAGGTATATTATAAATAATAAACGATGTTTCACGTGAAACATATACTTTAAAATATGAAAAAAATAATTGCAATATGTAATCAAAAAGGCGGAACAGGCAAGACCACGTCAGCAGTTAATATCAGTGCATTTTTAGCACTTGCCGGTAGAAAGGTCTTGCTTGTGGATTTAGACCCTCAAGCAAACGCTACTAGCGGGGTTGGCGTAGATAAGAAACAAGTGAAAAAAAGCATTTATCACGTTATGCTTGAAGGTATTGATTCAAAAGAGGTTATAGTCGAAACAGATGTTAAAAATCTTTTTTTGATCCCAGCCAATGTAGATTTGACTGGTGCTGAAGTTGAGCTTGTGGCGCAAATGAGCAGGGAAAATAGGCTTAAAAAGGCGTTTGAACAGACAAAAGACGAATTTGATTTTTTAATTATTGATTGTCCGCCATCTTTGGGGCTTTTGACTATTAATGCATTGACAGCTGCAGATTCGGTAATCGTACCAGTGCAATGCGAGTACTATGCTTTAGAAGGCCTATCACAGCTTACCAGTACTATTGAACTGGTCAGAGATAATCTAAATTCAAGTCTTGAAGTAGAAGGCGTGCTGCTTACCATGGCAGATTTTAGAACTAATCTTACAAAAGAAGTTATTCAGGAAGCAAGAAATTTCTTTAAAGAAAAAGTATATAAAACTGTTATTCCAAGAAACATCCGTTTAAGCGAAGCACCAAGTTTTGGTAAGCCTATATTTTTATATGATAAAGATTCTATTGGCACAAAGAAATACTGGGAGCTCGCCTGTGAAATGTTACATAACTCTTTGTCTAACAATGAGTTACCCGAAATAGAGCTTAATGAAAGAAGTAAACCTTCAATAATCAAAGAGGGAGCGTAAAATGGAAAGAAAGGTTTTAGGTAAAGGTATTAATGCTTTGATTCCCGAAAGAAGCGTTAAAAAGGAAGATTCTGGCGCAGTAGTCTTGGATGTAAAGTCGATTAAACCAAATGCAAATCAGCCAAGAACTGATTTTGACGAAGACAGTCTTACTGAACTTGTCGCATCGATTAAAGAAAAAGGTTTTATTCAGCCAGTAGTAGTACGTAAGTCTGCTGACGGGTATGAGTTGATTGCCGGAGAACGAAGGCTGCGGGCGGCAAAAAAATTAAACTTAGAGACAATACCCGCGGTTGTAAAAGATATAAGCGACAGAGCGTCTTTAGAGCTTGCATTAATTGAAAATATTCAAAGAGACGACCTTAATCCTTTAGAAGAGGCAGCTGCTTACCAAATGCTTGTTGATAAATTCCAGATCACCCAAGAAGAAATTAGTAAAACCGTTGGAAAATCCAGGCCATATATAAGCAACATGTTAAGGCTTTTAAAGTTGCCCAAACAAGTGCAGCGGGCAATAGGATCAGGCCAAATTACATACGGCCACGGAAAAGCTTTATTGGAAATTGAAAACATTGATGAGCAGATTAAATTATTGAAGCAGATAATTTCTATGTCGTTATCCGTAAGAGAGCTCGAAGGCATAGTTTATCAAAAACGTAAACCCAAACAAATAAGCGCAAAGACAAAAAATATCCAAAATCCAGATGTTATACTTGTGCAGGAAAAGCTGCAGCGTTATTTAGGCACAAAAGTGAGAATATCTTCAGGCCGCAAAAGAGGCTCGATAAAAATCGATTTTTATTCGTTCAGCGATCTAGAACGAATTGTAAATTTAATTAGTCACAGATAAAGGGAGGATCTATGCAGGAGGCAACGTTAATTTTAATTAAACCGGACGGGCTTAAAAAATCTTTGACCGGTAATATTCTAACCCGTCTTTCGGAAACAAAACTAGAGATCGCCGCAGCTAAAATGGTTAGAGTGTCGGAACATTTAGCAAGAGAGCACTATAAACATTTAATGGATCAGCCTTTTTTCCCGGAGCTGATAAAATATTTGCAGGGAGATCTGCATGACCGTAAGAAAGTGATGGCGCTTGTTTATTGGGGTGAAGATTCCATAAAAAAATGCCGTCAGCTTGCCGGGGCAACTAATCCTGAAGAAGCCGAGTCGACTTCTATCAGGGGTGCATACGGCAGAATTACTACCCAAGGCCTTTATGAAAACGTTATACATGTATCAAGCGATACTTCCGAAGCAGAACGGGAGATCAAGCTTTGGTTTTCACCGGAGGAAATAATTTTCGACATGTATCCTTTTAAAGAAGCCTTAATAAGAGAAACCAAAAAATTGGTTTGGGTATGATAAGGAGCTAAATATGTTAAGAAGCATGACTGCTTATGCCCACAAGGAACTTAAAACCGATTGGGGTAAAATTATCGTAGAAATAAAATCTTTAAATCACCGATTCTTAGATGTGGTATACCATTTGCCTCAAGGTTTTTTGTTTTTGGAGGAGGATGTGTCGCGGCAGATACGTTCAGAGATCTCTCGAGGAAGAGTTAATTATTACTTGTCTTTTTCGCCAGGACCAAAGGAAAATGTGGTTATCCGTAAGGATTTAATTAAGAGTTATTTAAAACAAATGAAAGGATTATCAAGGTTAGGTTTAAAAAGTTTTTCTGACACACAGAGTATTTTGCATCTTCCGGGAGTGCTCGCTTTGGAAATCGACGATAAGTTTAAACAAAACATAAGAAGACAAGTAGAGCGTTTAACGCTCTCCGCGATAGAAGAACTTTTGCATAAAAAATCAAAAGAAGGCAAAAGTACTCGTCTCGATATTGAGCGTATGCTTTCAACTATGAATTCTCTTGTGCAAAAAATTATGAAAAACACAAAAGCAAATGTTAGAAAATATCGAGGTATTATTAGGGATGACGAACGTTTCAGCGAAAAATTGAACGCCATGGACGTTCATGAAGAAATTCAAAGACTGAGTTTTCACATTAAAAACACAAGACAGGCTTTAAAGAAAAATTCTTTTGAAAGCGGCACAGGGAAAGAGCTAAGTTTTGTCACTCAGGAGATGCAAAGAGAGATAAATACACTTGGTGCTAAGAGCGCAGACAAACAGATATCCGTTGATGTAATAAAGATAAAAAGTCTTATTGAAAAAATTCGGGAGCAGCTTCAAAATGTCGAATAAGAAAAAAAAAGGATTAATTTTTGTTGTTTCTGGGCCGTCGGGCTCAGGGAAAACTACGTTGATAAAAAAGTTAATAGAAAGCAAAGGCTTTAAAAAAATCAAGAAAACTGTTTCTTTTACGACTAGGCCCAAACGCGCAAGTGAAAGACAAGGGCAGGATTATGATTTTATCGATGAAAGTGAATTTAAGAAAAGATTAAAAAAAGGTGATATTGTTGAATATACCAAATATCTCGATTTTTATTACGGCACCAGCAAAGATAGGCTAAATGCGATTATCGAAAAAGGACACAATGCAATTCTTTGTTTGGACACCCGCGGGGCGTTCAATTTAAAAAAGGTTTTTAAAAATAGATGTGTTTTAATTTTTATCTTGCCTCCGTCAAAAAATGCGCTAAAATTAAGATTAAATTTTCGCAAGCGAGACACAAAAAAAGAGCTTAAAAAAAGATTGGAGATAGCAAAGCATGAAATTGCTGTTTCCGATAGATTCGATCATACTGTAGTTAATGATAAGATAGACAAGGCGCTACAGGAAATGAAAATAGTTACGGGATATTATTTAAAAAGGAGAGAGTGTTAATATGCACACAGCATTAGAAAATTTATTGGATAAGGCAAATGATTCCGTTTATAAGCTTGTGGTAATGACAGCTAAGCGGGCTTTGGAGATTGCCGAAGGGGCTGTTAAGCTGGTAGAGGTTAGCGCGGAAGAAAAGCCTGTAAGCGTTGCTTTGAAAGAAATCGCAGCAGGAAAAGTTTTTTGTTGCGCGCCCAAAAGCGGCAAAAAAAAATCCTAGATGGAAAACAATAAAAAAACAGTTGTTCTTGGCATAACTGCAAGTATTGCTGCTTATAAAGGTTTGGATTTGGTTTCAAGACTTAAAAAAAGTGGTTATAATGTGGTCGTGGTTATGACTAAGAATAGCCTTAATTTTGTAGGAGTTTTGAGTTTTCAGGCTTTATCCGGCAATAAGGTGCATACGGATTTATTTTGCACTCCCGAAGATTACAGGGCAGAACACATATCTTTAGCTGATCAGGCAGATTTAGTTTTGGTCGCTCCGGCAAGTTGCAATATTATTGCTAAGGTTGCAAATGGGCTGTGTGACGATTTATTAAGCAGTATTATTTGTGTGGCCAAGCTCCCTGTAGTGTTTGCTCCGGCAATGAATGACAGAATGTTTAATAATAAAGTTACACAAGAAAACATAGCAAAACTAAAAAAATTAAACTACGGTTTTATCGGTCCGACTATCGGCAGGCTTGCTTGTAGCAAAGATGCTGTTGGGCGTTTGGAAAGCACAGATGTTATTGCGGCAGAGGTAAAAAAAATATTAGGTTAGTTTTGGCGTGGTAGCCAAGTGGTAAGGCAGCGGTCTGCAAAATCGCTATTCACCGGTTCAAGTCCGGTCCACGCCTTTTGATAGAAGCGGGCAAGTGGTGGAATGGCATACACGATGGACTTAAAATCCATTGGTCGCAAGATCGTGAGGGTTCGACTCCCTCCTTGCCCAAAATTATGTGGGCTCATAGCTCAGTTGGTTAGAGCGTTTGCTTGACATGCAAAAGGTCAGAGGTTCAAGTCCTCTTGGGCCCACCACTATAATTATTTATGGAAACAAAATTGGAAACAATCAGGCATTCTTGTTCGCATATTATGGCAATGGCCGTAAAGCAATTATGGCCTGATGCTAAACTCGGCATCGGTCCTGCTATCGAGAACGGATTTTATTATGATTTTGACAAGAAAGAACCTTTTACCGAAGACGACCTTGTTTTAATAGAAAACAAGATGAAAGAAATCATTAAAAATGATTTTCCTTTTATGAGGCAAGAGCTTTCTAAAGATGAAGCGCTAAGGTTGTTGGGCGAGAAAAAAGAAGATTATAAACTGGAGCTGGTTAAGAAAATACCCGATGAAAAGGTTTCTTTTTACAGAACAGGAGATGATTTTGTCGATCTTTGCCGCGGACCGCATATAAATTCGACCTCAGAAATTAGATTTTTTAAGCTTCTTTCTGTGGCCGGAGCGTATTGGCACGGGCTTGAGACAAATCCCATGCTGCAGAGAATTTACGGAACATGTTTTAATACAAAAAAAGAGCTTGATGATTATTTAAAAGGGATAGAAGAGGCAAAAAAAAGAGACCACAGAAAACTTGGACCCGCACTAGAGCTATTTGATATATATCATCAGGAGGCTGGTTCAGGGCTGGTGTTTTATTCTCCCAACGGAGCGATTCTACGCAGCATTATCGAGGATTATGAAAAAAAAGAGCATCTTAAAAGAGGCTATGAGCTGGTTATCACGCCCCATATTATGCAATCGGGTCTTTGGAAGAAAAGCGGCCACTACGATTATTACAAAGAAAACATGTACACATTTAACGTCGAAGACAAGGAGTTTGTTTTAAAGCCGATGAATTGTCCTGGGCACATGTTGATTTACCAGTCAAAATTGAGAAGCTATAGAGAATTCCCTTTGAGGTTTTTTGAGTTGGGCACTGTTTACCGTCATGAAAAAGCCGGGGTTTTACACGGACTTCTTCGTGTAAGAGGTTTTACTCAAGACGATGCGCATATATTTTGTAAAAGAGAACAACTTAACGATGAAGTAGCCGCAGTTTTAGATTTTGTTGAAGACGTGCTATCGGATTTTGGGTTTAATGATTTTTACGCAGAGCTTAGCACACGTCCGGAAAAGTATATTGGCGAAGATAGCGATTGGCAAATGGCAACAGAGATATTAAAGACAGCATTAGAAAAAAAGAAGTGGGGTTTTGATATTAATGAGGGCGAAGGTGCTTTCTATGGGCCAAAAATAGATATAAAACTTAAAGATGCTCTTTCCAGGAGCTGGCAGTGTGCAACCATTCAGTGTGATTTTGCTCTTCCAAAGAGATTTAATCTTTGCTATACCGATACCGATGGTGCGCAAAAACAACCGATTATGATCCACAGGGTTATCTTAGGCAGTATCGAACGTTTTATCGGCACGTTAGTCGAACATTATGCTGGTAATTTTCCTGTTTGGCTTGCTCCGGTTCAGGCGACGGTGATTCCTATAACCGATAAACAGGCTGATTATGCAAAAAAGATAGAAAAAACATTATTAGAGAAAGATATTCGTTGTGTGCTGGATAAAACTAACGAAACGTTAAACAAGAAAATCAGAAAAGCCGAACTTGAAAAAATCCCTTACTTGATTGTGTTGGGAGAAAGAGAAGTTGCCGGCAATATGGTTTCCATAAGGGCAAGGAAGTCGAAAACTGTCAGCTCCTTGAGCCTAGATGATTTTATAAAAAAGATAAAAGAAGAGATTAATAACAAACATTAATTTAGGAGGTGGTTTCTATAAAAAAGTTTATCAGAATAAACGAAAGAATAAGAGCGAAGGAGGTAAGACTTATTGACCACGAAGGAAAACAGCTGGGTGTTTTTCCGGTATTTAAGGCCAATGAGCTTGCCAAGACCAATGAGCTTGATTTGGTTGAGGTTGCTCCAGAGGCAAAGCCGCCTGTTTGCAAGATTATGGATTTTAGCAAATATAAATATGAAGAAGAAAAAAAAGAACGCCATGCGAAAAAACATCAGCATCAAACTCAGCTTAAGGAAATAAGACTTCGCCCTCATATAGAAGAACATGATTATCAGGTAAAACTCAAACAGTTGGATAATTTTTTAAAGCTTAAACATAAAATTAAAGTATCAATGCGCTTTCGAGGCAGAGAAATGGCGCATGTTGAGTTGGGTAAAGATATAATTGATAGGATGATTAAAGATATCGGAGATAAGGGCCTGATTGAAAAACCGCCTTCTTTCGAAGGACGTATTATTAATATGGTAGTCGGTCCTAGTAAATAAACAGGGAAGGGAAAATGAACAAATTAAAAACAAAAAGGGCAGTTAAAAAGAGATTTAAGCTTACGAAGAAAAAAATAAAGCACCATCGTGCAGGGAAAGGACATATTCTTACTAAAAAGAAGAGTAAAAGAAAAAGAAACTTAAGAAGAACCGCTTCCTTAAGTGGAGATAATGCAAAAATGATAAGGAGGGTTTTACCATATGGCTAAAGTTAATCATGCTAAATCATCGCATAAAAGAAAAAAGAAGGTATTAAAAAAAGCAAAAGGTTACTGGTTGGATAGATCTAAACGGTTCCGTCATGCTAAAGAGGCTGTAATGAAGGCCTTGACTTATGCTTACCGTGACAGGAAAGTAAAAAAACGAGAAATACGAGCTCTTTGGATTGCAAGAATAAATGCAGCCTGCAAAGAAAACGGGCTCACATACAGTCAGTTTATCAAAGCTCTTAAAAGTTCCAAGATTGCTTTGGATAGAAAGATACTTGCAGATATTGCAATAAACGATCCCGGTGTATTTAGCGCTATTGTTAAGCAAGTAAAAAAATAGCTAAAAGACGAGGGCTGAAATGTATATTATAATCGTGGGTTGCGGTAGGGTAGGAAGTGAGCTGGCAAGGCTTTTATCTTGCGAGGGGCACAATGTGGTTATGATTGATAAAAATCCTACGGCTTTTGAAAGATTGGGCGGGGGGTTTAACGGCCTAAGTCTTACGGGCAACGCTTTTGATATAGATCTGTTAAAAAGCGCAGGGATTGAAAAGGCAGATGTTTTATGTGCCCTTACCAATGGCGACAATACCAATCTTGTGATTGCCCAGATCGCTAAGAAAATCTTTAAGGTGACCAAAGTATTGACCAGGATTTACGATCCGTCTCGCGCGCATATCTATAAGAGCCTTGGTCTTGATGTTATAAGCGGGACGCTTCTTTTTGCCAGCATGTTAAGAGATAAGATTATCGAAAGTAAACTTTCCAGTTTTTTTGTCGAAAATCCGCAGATGGCCGTATTGGAAGTTTTGATTAAAGATAAACTAAACGGCAAAAACGTAAAAGAAATCAACACCCCCGGCAAAAGCCTGGTAACCGCTGTAATAAAAAATAACCCCGAGGCAAAGGAAAAAATAGTTATACCCGATGATAATACCAGCGTGGAAAAAGGGGATATGGTATATTTGGCCGTTAAGATAAAGTTTATTTCTGAATTAAAATCTGCGCTGGATATTTAGAATGCGAGGGTTGAAATGTATATTATAATCGTGGGAGCAGGTAAAATCGGTTATTTTCTTGCCAAAAGATTATTTGAGGACAAGCACACTGTTGTTTTGGTTGAGAAGAATAAGGCTGTCTGCGAAGAAATCGCCAAAGATATAAATATTCTTGTTGTGCACGGTGATGGGTGTGATATGAATGTATTAAATGATGCCGGAGCAGAGCGTTGTGACGTGGTAGCTGCGGTTACCGGAGAAGATGAGGATAATTTAATCGTTTCACAGCTTGCAAAAGAAAAATTTAATGTTTCTCGAACCGTTGCCAGAGTTAATGATTCAAAAAACGAAAAGATATTTTCCGAGCTGGGCGTTGATGTTCCTGTCGATGCAACCAGCATAATCGCGCAAATCATCGAAGAAGAGGTATCTTTTTCTGATCTAGTTACCCTGATGAGTTTTAAAAGAGGAAAGCTTTCTATTGTCAGAGTAGATTTGCCGGAAGAATCACCAATTATCAATAAAAAAATACAGGAAATAAACCTACCCGAAGATTCTGTTTTGGTTACTATAATAAGGGGTGACGAAGTCATCGTTCCAAAAGGAAACACGGTTTTAAAAGCCATGGACGATATTGTGGCGCTTACTCTTGTTGAGAACGAGAAAAAGCTTCTTAATATGCTGATCGGTAAAAAGGTATGATTTTAAGGCCGCAGGCAAAGAATTTTAAAACAATAGGTTATTATATAGGAAAGATATTAATCGGCATTGGTTTTGCCGAATTAATACCTTTTTTAGTTGCTATTTTCTTAGGCGAATTTGAACCCGCTTTAGATTTTGCAATTGGAGCAAGCATAACGTTAATATTCGGTTTTATCTTCCAGATAGTTTTTTTCACCGATAGATCAATAGAAAAAATTGAAGGTTTAACTATCACGGCCATATCTTGGTTGTTCGCGATGTTTTTAGCTGCAATACCGCTTTATCTAAGCGGGCATTGGGCAAGTTATTTAGATGCTTGTTTTGATTCCATGTCTGGATTAGCCACAACCGGTCTTGCGCTTGTGAATGATCTCGATCATCTTTCGATTTCACATAACATCTGGAGACATTTGCTTATGTTTATCGGAGGGCAAGGCATAGTGATCGTAGCGCTTTCTTTTTTTACCAAAGGTTTAAGCGGAGCATTCAGCATGTATGTAGGCGAAGCCAGAGACGAAAAGATATTGCCTAATATTATCCATACTGCTCGTTTTATCTGGATTACCAGTTTGATATATTTTATTTTAGGTTCTTCGGTTCTTACGCTCGTAGGGTATTTTAACGGACTTTCTTTTTTTTCAAGCATTTTTCACGGGGTATGTCTTTTTATGGCTGCTTTTGATACCGGTGGTTTTACTCCGCAGTCTCAGAGTATAATTTTTTACCATAGTTGGGTTTTTGAGGTTGTGACAATTTTTATAATGATTTTAGGAGCGGTGAATTTTAACCTGCATTATTGTCTTTGGTATGGTAGGCGTAGGGAGATTTTCAAAGATGCAGAGACAAAAACATTCTTGGTTTCTTTAGGTGTATTGGGTCTTATTGTTGGTTTGGGTCTTTTTAGCGCCCACGTTTATTCAGATAACCTCTCATTTTTAAGAAAAGGTTTTTACCAATTGATTTCCGCACACACTGGAACAGGTTATGCTACGCTTTACGCAAAGCAGTTTATCAGCGAGTGGGGAGACGTTGCTTTAATGGGGATGATCCTTGCTATGTCTATAGGCGGGGCTACGTGCTCAACAACTGGAGCAATAAAGCTATTAAGAATAAACGTACTGTTTAAGACATTGGTTAACGAGATTAAAAAAGCAATTTTGCCAGAACGGGCTGTTATCGTACAGAAAATCCACCATATTAAGGAGATTATATTAAATGATAAGTTGGTTAAGGCCTCTCTTTTGGTAATACTGCTTTATGTTACGCTTTATGCAGTTGGAGCCTTGGCAGGCATGATATTGGGGTATCCATTTTTGAATTCACTTTTTGAGTCAACCTCCGCCGCAGCCAATGTCGGTTTATCCTGCGGCATAACAGACCCAAGCATGCCAAACGCTTTGAAGATTGTTTATATAATTCAGATGTGGGTTGGAAGGCTTGAATTTGTCTCGATTTTTGCGATTTTAGGAGTTATTATTGCATCATTAAAAGGAAAATAATGAAGAGCAAACTTGTTTTATTTTTATTTATATCTTTTTGTTTTGTTAGTCTGGGCTTTGCCCAAAGAGTAACTAGCAAGGAATTAATCGAAAACGCAGCAGGTTATGATTTAAAGGAGGTTGTTTACCAAGGAGAAGCAATAGGAGAGGCCTTAGAAAGAGCCGATCATTGTTGGGTAAATGTACACGATGGTAATGCCGCTGTTGGCTTATGGTTAAGTCAGGATGATTGCAGTAAAATAAACTTTTTTGGCGACTATAACACCACAGGAGATACAATAGAAATAAAAGGGGTTTTTCATAGGTCGTGTACACAGCATTCTGGAGAGTTGGATATACATGTTGCAGAATTAAGGGTTGTAGAGCAGGGGGCAAAACGCGAGCATATATTCAACAGAAAAAAAATGAATTTATTTTTAGTTTTATTTAGCGTATTATGTCTATTATGGATATTACAAATATTAAAATTATTGCAGAGAAAGAAATCGCTCAGGCGGTAACGCTTGAGGAATTAGAGACCTTGCGTATAAAATACCTCGGTAAAAAAAGCCAACTCAGCAAAGTGCTTTCCGGGCTGGGTAAGCTGTCTCAACAAGAGCGTCCTTTAGTAGGTAAAGCTGCTAACGAATGCAAGATTATTATTCAAAGCCTCCTGGAAGAAAAGGTCAGCGCTTTCAAAATTAATTCAGCAGAGTCCGGTGTTGATATTACTCTCCCGGGCATAAGAAAAGAATTAGGAAAAGAACATATTATCAGCACTGTTTTAAAAGATATATCCGATGTATTTGTTAAAATGGGCTTTTGTGTTGTGCAGGGTCCGGAAATCGAAACAGAGTTCAATAATTTTACCGGGCTTAATATTCCCCTGGATCATCCCTCGAGAGAGTCATTTGACACCTTTTACATAAAAACCGAAAAAAATCGAGAGCGGCTTCTTTTAAGAAGTCATACTTCTCCTGTGCAGATCCGCGTGATGCGAGAGAATAAGCCTCCTTTGGCTGTGGTTGTTCCAGGTAAAGTCTATCGGCCTGATGCCGTTGATGCGAGTCATTCGTTTATGTTCCATCAAGTAGAGGGTTTTTTGGTAGATAAGAATATAAAATTTTCTGATCTTAAAGGCATGCTGCAGAAGTTTGCAGTAGAGTTTTTCGGCTCCCAAATTAAGATGCGTTTCCGCCCGCATTTTTTCCCGTTTACCGAACCATCAGCCGAGGCAGACATTTCCTGTATTATTTGTCAGGGTAGGGGTTGTTCAGTGTGCGGCAGAAAAGGATGGCTTGAAATATTAGGTGCAGGCATGATCCATCCTAACGTGTTTAAACATGTTGGTTACAAACAAGGAGCTTATAGTGGTTTTGCTTTTGGCATGGGAGTTGAGAGGATCGCAATGTTAAAATACGGCATAAATGACATTAGGTTATTTTTTGAAAATGATAAAAGATTTTTAAAACAATTTTGATTTATGAAATTTACCTATAACTGGCTCAAGGATTATGTAAGCATAAAAGTCGGCCCGGAAAAGTTGGCAGAGATTCTTACTATGTCTGGTCTGGAAGTTAAGGCGTTAACAAAAAAAGCAGATGATTATATTTTTGACTGCGAGGTAACGCCGAATAGGCCTGATTTGCTTTCTCTCGTCGGTATTGCCAGGGAAGTATGCGCATTGACCGGTGGGCACATCAAAACCTCGCTCAATAAAATAAAAAGCAATATTAAGGAAAAAAATGGTTTCCAGGTTTTGGTTAAAGATAAAACAGCTTGCCCGCGCTATATGGCAGTAGTAGTAAAAGATGTTTGCGTTGGCGGTTCTCCAGCATGGCTTAAAAAGAGAATAGAGGCAATTGGCTTAAGGAGCGTTAATAATATTGTTGATATTACTAATTATTCTCTTTGGGAATTGGGCCAGCCCATACACGCTTTTGATTTGGATAAGCTGAACAAACAAATAATCGTGCGCTTTGCAAATCCGGGTGAAAAAATCACTATCATAGACGGTAAAACCATGGAACTTGATGCGCGAACGCTGCTTATTTGTGACAATGCCAATCCTGTAGCTATTGCTGGTATAATGGGTGGTAAAGAGACAGAAGTTAAAAAAGAGACAAAAAATCTTCTTTTGGAATTTGCCTGTTTTGATCCAAAAATTATCCGTAGAGCCACTCGCAATTTGGGTTTATCCAGCGATTCCAGCTATCGTTTTGAAAGAGGCGTGGATTTGGAGGTTTTACCTTTTGCTGCCAAAAGAACATTAGATTTGATTAAGAACGTATCAAAAGATTGTTGTGTAAAACAGGTAACAGACCTTGGCACAAAAACAGGATATAAAAAGACAATTATTCTAGAACCGGATAAGCTCAATAATGTTTTAGGTGTAAGTATTACGGATAGCAAAATTTCAAGGATATTAAAATCTTTGGGGTTAAAATTAGCTAAATTAGAAAATTCATTTTCTGTAAAGATTCCTTCATTTAGACCCGATCTGTCCATAGAAGAGGATCTATTTGAGGAAGTTGCTAGAATCCACGGCTACTCGAACATAAAAAATACTCAGCCCTATATAAAATTTAACAGCGTAAAAGATGATCCGGCAGAAAATATAAAGCGAATTGCAAAGCAAAGCCTTTTAAGAGAAGGGTTTTTTGAGGCTATAACCTATTCTCTTTTAAGCGCTGCTTTAGCAGAAGAGCTCGGTTTTGCCAATACGGAAAGCCTCGAGCTTTTAAACCCGTTAAGCCAGGAGGCATCGGTTTTAAGACCGAGCTTATTGCCCGGGTTGCTACAGGTTGTTAAAAACAATATTGCTCGTCAGAATAAGGATTTGAAGATTTTTGAAATCGGCAATATCTTTAATAAGGATAAAGAAACCGCACGCTTGGCTTTTGTTGCTACAGGGATAGATTATTCTGCTGTTAATTCGCGAGTTAACGTATGTGTTGAAACAAGTACCCTGCATTTAAAAGGGGTGATGGAAAATATTTTTTCTTCATTAGGTATTGAAGACGTTGAGTTTTTGCCTTGCCATGAGAAATTGTTTCATAGAGGCGAGTCTTTTATTGCGAAAAATAAAAGTACGACTTTGGCGATAATAGGCAAGGTTGAAAAATGCGCGCTTGAATCCATGGAGATAAAATCTCAGGATGTTTTTGCTTGCGAAATCTATTTAGACAGCGTTAAGAAGATCGCAAAACTTTTATCTGGGTTCAAGCCTTACAGTCAGTATCCTTTTGTTGTCCGCGATATTAGTCTTCTTGTAGAAGACAAGGTTGTTTTTAAACAGATAATATCGACGATCAAAGACTTAAACATATTATCAATAGAAGAAATAAAGCTAGCCGACTACTATAAAGGCAAGCATATTCCAAAAGGTTTTAAGGGGCTAACCGTGTCTATTAAATACAGGTCTGATCAGCATACCCTTACAGATAGCGATATCAATTCAATGCACGATAACATAAAACAAGCTTTAAAAACTAAATTGGAGGCCACTTTTAGGTAGGGGTGGTCTTGATTTTAGATAGGCCGTATGCTATACTTTAAACAAGAAGGTTAAATTTTATCCCTGCTGTGAGCGCCGGGTAACTTATTGTGTGTTGAACCAACAGCACAAGAAAGGGAACCTAACTTCATCTTGCCTGCGGGTAATTTGAGAGGGTACCCACCTGATTAACAGGGTTCAAAGCAATTTATCTGACGCCACCCGCGGGGTTTTTTTATGCCCTATGGATACAGATCTTTTTCCAACCAACACAATTCAGGAATCAAAAGACCTGCCTTTAGCAGCGCGCATGAGGCCGCGCTGTTTTAATGACTATATAGGCCAAAAACATATTTTGGGCAAAGGTAAATTGCTGCGCAGAGCAATAGAAGCAGACAGATTAAGCTCTTTAATTCTATACGGCGCACCAGGTTGTGGAAAAACCAGTCTTGCCTATATGATTAGTTATATTACAAAAGCAGATTTTATCGAGCTTAATGCTACCAATGTTGGTTCAGAGGTGCTTCGTAAAAAAATCGCTCAGGCAAAACAAGCCAAACGCGCAACAGGAAAAAAGACAATTATTTTTATAGATGAATTGCATCGATTTAACAAAGCCCAGCAGGATATACTTATGCCTGATGTGGAAAACGCCAGTTTTATCTTAATCGGAGCAACGGTTTATAATCCTTTTTTCTCTATTGTTTCAGCGTTATTATCGCGTTCTCTTATTTTTGAGTTGAAGCCTTTAAGCGAAGAGGATATAAGGCTAGTTATTGATAAGGTGCTTACAGATGAAGAAAAAGGGCTTGGTAATTTTAAAATTAAGCTTGCTCCTCAAGCAAAAACTTTTTTAAGTAAGGCCTGCGATGGAGATGCAAGACGGGTATTAAATGCATTAGAAATAGCCTTTTTAACAACTTCCCCCGACGAAGAGGGTGTAGTAAAAATAGATTTAGATATTACTCAGGAATCCATTCAAAAAAAAGCCGTAGTTTATGACGATAATTCAGACGCCCATTACGACACAGCATCTGCATTTATAAAATCTATGCGCGGGACCGACCCCGATGCAGCTATTTATTGGATGGCTAAGATGCTTTATGCCGGAGAAGACCCCAGATTCATTGCAAGGCGCATTTGTATATGTGCTTGTGAAGATGTTGGTAATGCCGATCCCTTAGCGTTAGTTTTGGCCAACAGTGCTTTTAATTTGGTGGAATCTATTGGAATGCCTGAAGCACGCATTGCCTTAGCCCAAGCAGCTATTTATGTTGCCTGTGCGCCAAAGTCCAATGCTTCTTATATGGCTATAGAAAAAGCCCAAGAGGATATTAAGAATAATAGAACTCAAAGTCCTCCTGATAGCGTAAAAGACGCGCATTATAAGGGAGCGCAAAAGCTTGGTCGGGGTACAAATTATAAGTATGCACATGATTATAAAGACCACTATGTTAAGCAAGAGTATATGAAAAACCTCAAGAAATACTATCAGCCTACGGATTTGGGCTTTGAGGCGAAGATAAAAGAACGTCTTAAAAGACGAAAAAGGGCTATCTAGCTGAAAATAGGCTTGTTTTGGTTCTAGTAAAAACTATTTACTCAAGGTATTTTTTGTGATAAAATTAGCCGATTGATGGATGACAAACAAAAGATAAGAAAAGAGATTCTTAAGAAAACAAAAGCATATAAGGAGGAGTTACGCTTAAGAAAAAGTTTATTGATTAAAAATAAGTTGTTTAAAACAAAAGAGTTTAAAGAAGCAGAAAATATTCTATTTTACTTGGCTTTTAAAGGAGAGGTTGAAACAAGAAAGATGATTGAAGATTCCCTCAAGATAGGCAAAACCGTATTAGTGCCTGTCTGTGATATGAAACGAAAGACTATAGTTCCTTCCAAAATAAGCAATTTATTCAAGGAGGAATTATGCATTGGATCCTATGGCATAGAGCGTCCACGCAAAATAAGGAGCTTTTCAGCAAAAGACATTGATTTAGTTATTGTTCCTGCTGTTGCCTTTGATAAATACAATAATAGATTAGGACGCGGTAAAGGATACTATGATAGGTTCTTAAAAAAACTCAGTTCTAGAGTAAAAAAAATAGGTCTTGCCTTTAAGTTTCAAATCGTCGATCGCCTTCCTGTAAACCTCCTTGATCAGCCGGTGGATAGAGTGATAACTGCTTAAAATACTCTTAAAACCATAATTGTTAAGGAGGTGCATTGTTTATGCTACATATTTTAATATACATTTTAATTGCTATTGTTTGCGCTTTTTTAGGCTATTTGTTTCAGGAAATGATGGCAAAGAAACATTCCGAATCTGCCAAAAATACTGCAAAGCAGATTATTGAATTAGCCAGAAAAGAAGCTGATACTAGGCGTAAAGAAATCGAAATAGAGGTAAAAGATAAACTTTATCAGATGCGCCAAGATTTTGAAGTTCAGACTAAGCAGCGTCGAGATGAACTTGGCAATCTGGAAAAGCGTCTTGTGACCCGCGAAGAGAATATAGACAAGCGCTTAGAGATGTTGGAGAAAAAAGAAAAAGATATCGATGTGCACTTACGTTCTGCTAAAGCGCAGGAAGAGAATTTAATAAAAAAAGATGCACACCTGCAGCAATTGATTACAGAAGAAAAGACAAGGCTTGAAAAAATATCTTCTCTTACTCAGGAAGAGGCGAAGCAGGTATTGCTTTTGCGTGTTCAGGAAGAACTTGATGAAGAAAAAGCAAAGCTGATAAAAAAACAGGAAGAAGAGTTAAAATCAACCGCAGACAAGACCGCAAAAGAAATAATCAGTCTTGCGATTCAAAAGTGTGCTGCCGAGCATACAGTAGAAACTACTGTTAGTGTGGTTAGTCTTCCTAGTGACGAGATGAAAGGTCGTATCATTGGCAGAGAAGGGCGCAATATTCGCGCTTTGGAAATGGCCACAGGTGTTGATGTAATCATCGATGATACCCCTGAGGCGGTTACGATTTCAAGCTTTAACCCTGTAAGGCGCGAGGTGGCAAGACTTGCTTTAAGCAGACTTGTTTCTGACGGAAGGATTCATCCCGGGAGAATCGAAGAGGTAGTTGAAAAAGTAAAAGTTGAACTTGAGAATACCATTCGTGAAGAAGGAGAAAAGGCCGCGTTTGATGCCGGAGTACACGGTCTTAATCCCGAATTGGTCAAGGCCCTAGGCAGGTTAAAATATAGAACCAGCTATGGTCAGAACACCCTACAGCACTCTAAGGAGGTTGCTTATATTTTAGGCAATATGGCATCCGAGCTTGGTCTTGATGTGCGTTTAGCGCGCAGGGTTGGGTTATTGCACGATATTGGCAAGAGTCTTGATCAGCAGATTGAGGGCACGCATGCCCGCTTAGGTGCGGATATGGCCAGAAAATTCAATGAGTCCCAAACGGTAATAAATGCTATTGAGGCCCACCACGAAGAAACAGAAGCGAAGAATATTTATGCAGTGCTTGCTTTTGCAGCCGATGCAGTAAGTGCCGCTAGACCCGGAGCTCGAAGGGAGACGCTAGAAAGCTATATAAAACGTTTGGAAAAGTTAGAATCTATTGCTAATATATTTAAAGGCGTGGAAAAGTCCTATGCTATACAGGCGGGTAGGGAAATCAGAGTTGCCGTTCAGCCCAATAAGATAAGCGACAGCGAAAGCATTAATTTAGCCAGAGATATTCGTAAAAAAATCGAAGAAGACATGGAATTTCCCGGGCAAATTAAGGTAACTGTTATTAGAGAAACCCGTGCAATAGAATATGCAAAGTAATGTTTAAAATACTTTTTATTGCTGATATAGTCGGTTCTCCGGGCAGAAATGCCGTAAGAGAAGTTTTGCCAAAGCTAAAGACTAGTCGCGGCATTAATTTTGTGATTGCCAATGCTGAAAATGCCGCAGCAGGAGCGGGGATCACCGCGCCTGTCAGTGAGGAGTTATTCAGCTACGGCATCGATGTTATTACAACAGGTGATCACGTTTGGGACAAAAAAGACGTTCAGAACGTAATTGATAATCCATATCTTTTGCGTCCGATAAATCTTTCTGTTCACTCGCGTGGCAAGGGTGTATGTATAAAAGAAGCCGGTGGTATTAAAATTGGCGTGGTAAATGTTTTGGGAAGAGTGTTTATGAAAGTTTTGGCGGATTGTCCGTTTAATGCCGTTAAAAAAGAAATAGAACAGTTATATAAAGCTACAAATATTATTATTGTAGATTTTCATGCTGAGACTACAAGCGAGAAAAAAGCTTTAGGTTGGATGCTTGACGGACAAGCAAGTGCAGTATTAGGAACACATACGCATGTGCAGACTGCAGACGAGACGATTTTGCCCAAAGGCACTGCTTATATTACCGATGGTGGTATGACTGGAGCGTGCGATTCAGTAATCGGTAGAAAAAAAGAAGCGGTTATTGAAGCTTTTTTAACCGGTATGCCTACCCGTTTTGAGCTGGCCAATTCCGACGTACAGCTTCAAGGAGTTATCGTAGAAATCGATGAAAATACGAAAAAGGCGGTTTCAATAGAGCGGGTCTGCGAAAGAATAGATAAATAAAGGAGGCTGTTTATGCATGCGTTCGAAGAAAAAAGACAGTTTGCCAGAGCCGATTATATCGCCCAGATAAAAATAACCAAAAAAAGCACCAACGAAGATTATTTAAGCGCCACAAAAAATATTGGTTTGGGCGGTATTTGTGTAGCGCTTAATAAAGATATCGGTGTATTTAACGAAGTTATATTAGAGGTTCATTTAAAAGACAGGCTTCATGATCCTTTTATTTGCGAAGGGCGAGTTGTTTGGGTTATCAAGAGGCCTGAGAAGGATCATTTAGGGCAAGATATTTTTGATACTGGAGTCGAATTTATAAATATGACCGATGATTGCAAAGAAAGAATAAACAGCATTGTTAAATAATGGTTGATACAGAAAAGATTTTTAAAGTAAGTGAGATTACTCAGGATATAAAGCTGATACTGGAAAATACGTATTCTAGAATTAGCGTTGAAGGAGAAATCTCTAATTTAAGCACCCCATTAAGCGGCCACAGTTATTTTACCTTAAAAGACGAAAACGCATCGATTAAATGCGTGATGTTTAAAGGCCATAATAGGGGTTTAAAATTCCGTCTTGAAAATGGTCAGCATGTAGTAGCCCAAGGTAAAATCAGCGTTTATGAAAAAGGCGGATCTTATCAGCTTTATGCTGCAGTTATAGAGCCAAAGGGCCTTGGTGCTTTGCAAATGGCTTTTGAACAATTAAAGGAACGCTTGGCTAAAGAAGGTTTGTTTCTTGACAAACACAAAAAAGAGCTCCCTTTCCTGCCGCAGAGAATCGGTATAGTCACATCCAAAACAGGCGCAGCGATTAAAGATATGGTGAATGTTCTAAAGCGGCGAGCTCCGTTTGTAAAGATTATCTTAAGGCCAGTGCGCGTTCAGGGTGATGGTTCTGCAGTTGAAATCGCCCAGGCAATAGAAGAGTTTAATGAATATAAAAAGGTGGATGTCTTGATTGTCGGCCGTGGCGGAGGCAGCTTAGAAGATTTATGGGCTTTTAACGAGGAGATAGTTGCCCGCAGTATTTTTAAATCAAAGCTTCCGGTTGTTTCAGCCGTAGGGCATGAACGTGATTTTACGATAAGTGATTTTGTAGCTGACGTGCGAGCAGCCACGCCGTCAGAAGCAGCAGAGCTTGTAGTTAAAAAGAAAAACGATTTGTTGGTGCAGCTTGATAATTTGCTTGATCGCGCCCAGGATGCGCTTTTGGATTTGACAGATCAGAAAGCGCAGACAATAGATAATTTTTACCAGAATGCGAATTTACTAATAAGAAACTTACTGGATAAAGCAACAGCAGCTTTAAGAAGACATAAGGAAAAGCTCAATATTCTTTCTCCCCAGCAGCTATTGAACCGCAATGAAGAGAATTTTAATCAGTTGAATAAAAGAATGCATTTAAGATTGGAATATTTATTTACCGCTAGCAAGCAGGATTTCGCTATGTTCGTAGAAAAGTTAAATGCGTTAAGTCCTTTAAAAGTCCTTTCTCGCGGGTACAGTATTAGTTTTGTTATGCCTGCAAGAAAAGTATTAAGGGATACTTCACAGATTAAGGTGAATGACGAAATAAAAACTAAGCTTTCTAAAGGGGGCTTTGTAAGCGTTGTAAAGGAGGTAAATTGATTATGGCTCAAGAAAAATTCGAAGATTCTTTGAAAAAGCTGGAGAAAATAGTTTCAGAATTAGAGTCAGGCAAGCTTTCACTGGATGATGCGCTGAAAAAATACGAAGAAGGCGTGAAGATTTCCCGAGACTGCTCCAAGTTGTTAGAGTCAGCACAGAAAAAAATCAGTATTCTTTCAAAAAGAGAACCAGCGGGTTTTGATACAGAGGATATAAAAGATTAATATGTTTTTAGAGCAGATTAAAAAAGCCGGAGATGTTAAAAAGTTTCCGTTAAATCAGCTTAAACAGTTAGCCGAAGAGATAAGAAATAGGATTATCGAGGTTGTTGCTGTCAACGGCGGGCATCCTGCATCAAGCTTGGGGGCAGTGGAAATTATTATTGCTTTGCATTATTGTCTTGATCTGGAAAAAGATAAACTTATTTTTGATGTTGGCCACCAGGCCTATGCACATAAACTGCTTACGCCAAGAGATAAAGATTTTTCTACGATTAGAAAGTATGGTGGATTAAGCGGATTTCCCACAAAAGACGAATCAAAATACGATATTTTTACCGTAGGACACAGTTCTAATGCCGTATCTTTGGCTTTAGGATTAGCCAGCAATGATTATAAAACCGTAGTTGTTATCGGAGATGGTTCCCTAAGCGGGGGTGCGTGTTTTGAAGGGTTAAATAATGCAGGCCATTTGAAAAAGAATTTACTGGTTGTGTTAAACACAAACGAGATGAGCATTTCTCCGGTTGTAGGCTCTTTGAGCACATATTTGAATAAGATTATTTCAACGCCGCTTTATAATAGGTTTAGACGCAGTTTGGATAATTTTATCAAAGAAAAAATCCCCAGAGTTGGTCCAAGAATGTTAAGCCTTAAGGAGCGTTTTGAGGAAAGTTTTAAGAGTTTACTGGTTCCGGGAGTATTTTTTGAAGAAATGGGATTTCGTTATTTTGGTCCTTTGGACGGGCATAATATTGAGCTTTTGACCCGGACCTTAAAAAATATTATTCCTTTGGACGAACCGGTAATTTTGCACGTTGTAACGAAAAAAGGAAAAGGTTATATACCGGCCCAGATGCATCCTGAGAAGTTTCACAGCGCCTCTAATTTTGATATCGCAACAGGTAAGTCTTTATCGGGAAAAAAAGATTCGTACACAAAAGTATTTAGTAGAAAATTAATACAACTTGCTTCTGGCGATGATAAAATTGTAGCGATTACCGCAGCAATGCCTGAAGGCACGGGATTGGATAAGTTTAAAGAGCGTTTTCCAGACAGGTTTTTTGATGTCGGTATTGCCGAGCAGCATGCGGTTTCTTTTGCCGCCGGTCTTGCCAAAAGAGGCCTAAAACCCGTGGTGGCGATATATTCTACTTTCCTGCAAAGGGCATATGATCAGCTTATGATCGATGCTGCTTTGCAACAGTTGCCGATTGTTTTTGCTATTGATAGAGCTGGTATTGTTGGTCAAGATGGGGTAACTCACCAGGGGATATTTGACATAGGTTATTTAAGACAAATTCCTAATATGGTATTGATGGCTCCCAAGGATGCTTATGAATTTGAGAAAATGCTTGAATTTGCTTTTTCGTTTGATCAAGGGCCAATCGCCATTCGTTATCCCAGGGACGAGGCTTTGTATACGCATGCAGATAGCCAAGATATAGAATTGGGTAAACCTGAGACAATAAAAATCGGCAAAGAAATAGTAATATTCGCGCTCGGTACCATGGTTAATTGCGCGCTCAAAGTACACGGATTATTAAAAGAAAAAGGGATAGATTCGAGTGTGGTAAATGCTCGTTTTGCAAAACCTATTGATAAAAGTACGCTGTTAAATATTACAAAAAGCGCAAAGTATATTTTTACAATCGAAGAAGGGATTTTAGATGGTGGTTTTGGTAGTTATCTTCAGGAGCTTTTAAATAACAGTGTAACGCGTTTTGGTTTGCCTTGTGAGTTCATTACGCACGGGACAAGAAAAGAATTACTGGAAAAATATGGTTTGAATTCTGATATGATTGCTGTAAAAATCATAGAAAAGATTAGAAATGGCGCAGATAAAAATAAATAAAGAGTTGTGTAAAGGCTGCGGTTTATGCGTGATGTATTGCCCAAAAGGGATTATCCGGCGCAGCAATAAGCTTAACAAAAAAGGTTATATGTATGTTGAGTTCAAAAAACAAAAAGGCATTGATTGTGTTGGTTGCACTTTTTGTGCGGTCATGTGTCCAGAATCAGCAATAGAGGTTTTTAAGCAATGAACGAGAAGAAAAAACTTTCTTCAGGAAATGAAGCAATTGTTCATGCAGCTATTTATGCAGGGTGTAAATTTTACGCAGGGTACCCGATAACCCCTCAGAATGAGATCCCTGCTTTAATGTCCAGGCATCTTGGTTCTATAGGTGGAGTTTTTATTCAGGCAGAATCGGAATTAGCGGCAATTAATATGGTTTTTGGAGCGTCTGCTGCCGGAGCAAGAGCAATGACCACCTCATCAAGTCCGGGAATAAGCCTTAAACAAGAAGGGATATCCTATATTGCCGGAGCAGAGCTTCCGGCGGTAATTGTTAATATGGTAAGAGGCGGGCCGGGTTTGGGTAACATCGCGCCTTCACAATCTGATTATTTTCAGGCAACAAAAGGCGGTGGCCATGGAGATTATCGTTTGATCGTTTTATCCCCCGCAAGCGTTCAGGAGACGTTTGATTTGACAGTTAAGGCGTTTGATTTAGCAGATAAATATAGGAACCCTGTAATGATTTTAGGCGACGGTCTTTTGGCTCAGATGATAGAACAGTTTATTTTGCCAAAGCAAAATAGAAAAATAACCAACCAGAAAAAAACTTGGGCCTTAACGGGTGCAAAAAACCGCAGCCCCAACATTATTAGGACATTATTTTTAAAAGAGGGCGCTCTAGAAGAGCATAATTTAATGTTACAAAATAAGTACAGACTAATTGAAAAAAATGAAATTAGTTTCGAACAGTACCTGACCAAAGATGCTGATATATTGCTTGTTGCATACGGAACAATGGCAAGAATCGTAAAAGGCGCAGTGGATTCTTTAAGGTCGCAAGGCATAAAAGCAGGCCTATTCAGGCCGATTTCACTATGGCCTTTTCCTTCTCAGGCTTTAAAGGCTGCAGCAAACGACAAGCAAAAACTTTTGGTTGTGGAGATGTCTTATGGACAGATGCTTGAAGACGTAAAATTATCAGTTGCAGGAAATGTAAGTGTTGAGTTCTTAGGCCGTGCCGGCGGTGGAGTTCCCAGAGAAGAAGCAATTATTGAAAAAGTAAAAACTCTATGAAAAAGATTTTTTCTTTTCCTAAATCATTAAAAAAAGTTCCTAATCATTATTGTCCGGGTTGTGGACACGGCATTGTGCACCGCTTGATAACCGAAGTTATTGATGAGCTTAATATAAGAGAAAAGATAATTGCAGTCGCACCTGTAGGGTGTGCAGTTATAGCGTATGATTATTGGGATTTTGATTGCAGCGAGGCCGCGCATGGCAGGGCCTTGGCAGTAGCAACTGGCATAAAACGCGTTCAGCCCGAGAAGATAGTTTTTACATACCAGGGCGACGGAGATTTAGCCGCTATTGGCATAGCGGAAACTCTCTATGCTGCCAATAGAGGTGAGAACCTCACTACCATTTTTATCAATAATGCCGTTTATGGCATGACCGGCGGACAGATGGCTCCTACGACTGTTCTCAAGCAAAAGACCACAACTACTCCTTTAGGCCGCGGTAGTAATAATGAAGGTCCGCCTTTGAAGGTGTCTGAGATTTTAGCAGGCCTTGACGGAGTGTGTTTTGTAGAACGCAATGCGGTTTGTTCTCCAGCGCAGGTTTTAAAAACCAAAAAAGCGATCAAGAAGGCTTTTGAAAATCAATTAGAAGGTAAAGGTTTTTCTCTGGTAGAGGTTTTGTCTATGTGCCCTACCTGCTGGGGTAAGAGCTCTGAAGAAGCTGTTAAGTGGGTGGAAGAGGAAATGGTAAAAAGTTTTCCCTTAGGCAGGATAAAAGGATGAGTGTAAAAAGAATAATCATTGCCGGTTCTGGCGGACAGGGAATCATATTTGCCGGAAAAACGCTTAGTACGGCAGCGCTACTGGAAGGTAAGTATGTTTCCATGATTCCTTGTTATGGGGCAGAGATGCGCGGCGGAACAGCGTATTGCATTGTGACTATCTCAGATAGCCAAATCAATTCGCCTTATGCAGATTATGCTGACTATATGATGATCATGAACGAACCGTCACTAGCCAGATTTATAAAAAGAGCTGCTAAAAATGCTGTGGTGGTAGCCAACAGTTCTTTAATCAAAAAAAGATTAAAAAGTAAAACCGCAAAGATTATTTATAAACCGTTTAGTGAGTTGGCTGCAAGTCAAGCTAAGGTAAAAGTGGCGAATATGTTTGCTTTGGGGGCATTAGTGAAACGCTGTGGTTTGGTAAAAATTAAAAACATAGTCATTGCTTTGGAGACTTTAAGTAAAAACGAAGAGATTTTTAATTTAAACAGACTTTCTTTAATTAAAGGGACAAAACTGATTAAGGCTTAATATGACAAGAGTAAGATTTGCCCCCAGCCCTACTGGGAATTTACATATCGGCGGAGCGCGCACCGCTTTATTTAACTGGCTTTTTGCCCGCTCAAAAAAAGCCGAATTTATCCTGCGCATAGAAGATACGGATGTTAAGCGTTCGCAAAAGGAATATATCGACGAGATCTTAAACAGCCTTAAATGGCTTGGTTTTGATTGGGATGCTATTTATTATCAGAGCAAAAATTTTGATAAATATCTTGAGTTTGCGCAAAGGCTAGTTAAAGAAGGCAAAGCCTATATAGAGGATAAGGCGGTGATTTTTAAAGTACCGCAAAAAAAGATTAAGATTAACGATTTAATACACGGGGAGATTGAGTTTGATACAGCTACCTTAAAGCCCCAGGTATTGATTAAGTCTGATGAGAGCCCCACCTATAACTTTGCCTGTGTTGTGGATGATGCCACTCAAGAGATAACCCATATTATCAGAGGGGATGATCATATATCCAATACACCAAAGCAGATTTTATTTTATGAGGCGTTAGGATTTACAGTGCCTGTATTTGCGCATTTACCTTTGATTTTAGCCACCGCAGGCGGCAGGATGTCCAAAAGAAAAGGTGCGACTTCAATAAGCGAATACAGGGCTTTAGGGTATTTACCAGAGGCCTTGGTAAATTATTTGTTATTGTTAGGTTGGTCACCAGGAGAAAATCAGGAGATAGTTACCGCCAAGGAAGCATTAAAAAAATTCAACATTGAAAAGGCAAATAAAACTGCCGCGGCTTTTGATATAAATAAACTTGATTGGATAAATGCGCACTATATAAAAAACACGCCGCTAGAAGATTTATTTGAGAAAATAAAACCTTTTTTAGAGCAAAAAGGATACGACCTAAAAGATTTTGATAGACAATACCTGCTGAATTTAATAAAATTATATCAAGGCCGTATATCAAAATTGACTGATTTTGCGGATTGGGCGGATTTTTTCTTTAAAGATGGCTTAGTTATTTCAGAAGAACTTAAAGAAAAGCACTTCAGCAAGGATTTAACAAAAGAGTTTTCTCTTCTTGCGCAAAGGATTGCTTCGCTAGATAGTTTTACTATTGAGGATATCGAAAGTTCTTTTAGGGATTTAGTAAAAGAACTAGGGATAAAAACAAAAGAATTGGTTCATCCGGTTAGAGTTGCTTTAACCGGAAAAGAAATCGGCCCAGGTCTTTTTGAGACGATGTTTTATTTAGGAAAAGAAAAGTTATTGAAAAGATTAAATTGTATCGCTCAAGCACAAAATAAGGAGGCTGCGTGAGAACAAAGTTTATCCGTATTTTTATTTTCTCTTTATTTTTGGTAGGTTTTGCAAGTCTTTACGGCTGCGAAACATGGAAGGGCTTATGTCGCGATTGGCAAAACGCCCGAGAGTGGGACAGGAAAGTATTTCAGAAAAACTTCTGGTAAATTTTGCCCTGTCGTCTAATTGGTAGGACGCAAGATTCTGGATCTTGTTGTTCTGGTTCGAGTCCAGACGGGGCAGCCAACATTGACAACTGGTTGAAGTACCGCCAAGCGGTGCAGTGGACACAAGCGCCTTGCAGGCTTCTGTAAGGTGTTTTTTATTTATGGAGGGGATTGTCTTAAGGGGGTTCAAGTGGCTCATCGATGTATACATTTTAGACGTAAGAAATATGGGATAGCAGAAGATGAGTTAATTTTATTAAGCGATTCGGAGTTTGGATTCCGAACGTAACACAGATTGGCATATTGGTGGAAAACAAAAGTTTGTCGCGGAACCGGCGAATTTTTATTCTCAAAGCATAAAGTTTATTTACAAAGTTTCTTGCGTGTAATAAAATATACTTGATGATTTTTGATCCTAGAGAAGAATTATTAACAGATGAAAAAGATCATTAAATATAAATGAAAATGAGAAAGACAACGAAAAAGCACGTATCGAAAAATAAAATTCGAGATGGGGAACGAGATCGTCTCAAGAAAATAGTTCGGCGGCAGGCCAGCGAGCTCAAGACTAAAAATAAGCGGTTAAGGAATGGAGCAGATAAACAGAAGCAGTCAGAAGCGCAGATTCAGATCGATATTAAAGAGATTGCTGAACAGCGCGAGGAGCTTTTACACGTTACTAGGGTAGGAAAACTTGCGGAATTTGTTTCGTCTCTGGCTCATGAGATCAGTCAGCCTCTTACAGCTATTCTTTCTTATGCTCAGGCAGGTCAACGTATGCTCGCAGGAAGGGAACCCAAGCTTCGGGAGATTCTTCAATACATCATTAATGATGATCAGCGGGCGGCTGAGGTTATCCAGCGGTTACGAACACTTTTAAAGAAGAGTGTGCCTGAGATGAAATCGCTGGACATCAATACCCTTATTAATGAGACCGTTGTGCTTATTGCTACTGACGCCAGCGTAAGGAACGTTATTTTAAAAAGCGAGCTTGAGAATGATCTTCCTTTTATTCGTGGTGATCGAATACAACTACAACAGGTTCTTCTGAATCTTATTAGTAACGGGTTTGATGCCTTGGAAAGTAGTAAGGAAAACCGTGAAATAGTGATCAGCACAAAGCGTTTAAATGCCGACACGATAAGCGTGGAAGTGAAAGATTCCGGGTGCGGAATTCCATCACGCAATATAGCTAAGCTTTTCACCCACTTTTTTACCAGTAAGCCTGATGGTTTAGGTATGGGATTGTCTATCAGTCGCTCCATTGTTGAGGCGCATGGCGGGCGATTGGATGTAAAAAATAATCCTGACCGCGGTTCGACTTTTTATTTCACCATACCTGTTGATAAAAAGGATACCAAATGAACAATCGTAAGCCTGTTGTCTATGTTGTTGATGACGATGTTTCCGTGTGTAGGGCACTATCTTTATTGTTGAAATCACACGGGTTTAAGGTTCAAACGTTTACGCGCGCGATAGATTTTTTAACCTTTAAACATCCCCAGGTTCCTTCGTGCCTAGTTTTGGATTTACGTCTGCCCAACATGAACGGACTTGCTCTACAGGAGACAATGGAATCACAAAGACAGACAATGCCGATTATTTTTATTTCAGGACATGGGGACATTCCCAAAAGTGTGAAAGCGATGAAGGCAGGAGCTATTGATTTTCTTGCCAAGCCTTTTACTAAGAAGAAGCTACTTGATGCGATTATGCAAGCTATCTTAAAAAGTAAAGCTCAAATTAAAGAAAAAACCGAAATATCAAAAATTAAACGTCGCATTAAGACTTTGTCTCCGCGAGAACTAGAGGTTTTCAAGCTTGTAGTTAAAGGGATGATGAGTAAAAATATTGCTTTCAAGCGCGGAGTTTCTCTTCAGACGATCAAAATTCACCGTGGCCGGGTTATGCAGAAAATGCAGGCTAAAACCATGACCGAACTTATCAGTTTTGCCGAAAAGTGCGGTATTCCTTCCTCCCGGCGTTAATTTCTCGTTAATTGTTTCAAATACAGTATTTCTAATTTTCTACACAGCAAAATCCGGTATTATACTAAGGTATAATTGATTTAATGTCAGTGTTTTGCTAATAATAATCTATGTTACCGGAAAATCTTATCTTTGATTATTCAACACCAAAAATACTTCTTATTAAACTAAGCGGAGATTGGCAGATTTCCTCGGGTTTTATCTCAGTAAATGAGGTTATCTCACAACTCGTTAGTCACCCGGATATCGTACAAATCAATTTTAGTGTTTCGCAAGATTTGAAGTGGGATAGCGGTTTGGTTGCTTTTTTACTTAAGCTCATCAGGGAGAGCGCTCAAAAGAATATTAATGTTTCTTCCGGAGGACTACCGCAGGGCGCGCAGAAATTGTTAACACTTGCCTTAAAGGTACATAAAAAAACTATTTCATCTCAAGATGTGCGCGATTCATTTCTTGAAAGATTCGGTGGGAAAGTTTTGCAAATTAGCGGAAGCTTGAGTTTAGGACTAAATTTTTTAGGGGATATTGTTGTTTCTTTTAGTCGCCTACTTAGAGGTAAATCATGTTTTCGCTGGGATGATTTTTATCTGCTGCTTAAGAGATGTGGAGTTGATACTTTCCTGCTCGTTTCTTTAATAAGTTTATTAGTAGGCATGATTCTTGCTTTTGTTGGTTCAATTCAGCTTAAAATGTTCGGGGCGCAAATTTTTATTTCTGATATAGTTGGAATCGCCATGGTGCGCGTATTGTCGGCAGTAATGACAGGTATTATTGTGTCCGGCCGTATTGGGGCGTCTTTTGCGGCGGAGCTGGGGATGATGCAGACAAACGAGGAGATTGACGCGCTTAAAACGTTAGGTATTTCTCCTGTTGAATTTTTGGTTATACCGCGTCTTCTGGCAGTAATAATTATGATGCCGGTTTTAACTATTTACGCGGATTTTATGGGTATATTAGGCGGCTTTATTATCGGCGCGGGAATGCTTAATCTTAATCCGATAGAATATTTGCATCATACTCAAACAGCTGTGAAACTTAATTATGTATGGATTGGGCTTATTCATAGTTTTGTTTTTGGCGTGATTATTGCAGTTGCCGGGTGTCTGCGTGGTATTAAGTGCGAACGAAATGCAGCCGGAGTGGGAGTTGCAACTACCTCGGCAGTGGTCACCGGGATAACCGGGATTGTAATTGCCACTGCGATTATAACATTAATCTGTCAGATTTTGGGAGTGTAGCTTATGGATTCAATAAATCAGCCGGTTCTCGAAGTGCAAAATCTTGATTTAAGGTATGATGATTATGTCGTGATGCGTGGTCTTAGTTTTAGCGTGAATAAAGGCGATATTTTTATTGTTATGGGAGTAAATGGATGCGGCAAGAGTACTTTACTTAAGAGTTTGATCGGCCTTATGGCGCCGACTAAGGGCAGGGTTTTATATTATGGAAAGAGTTTTTGGGATGAAGATGAAATAGGTAAACATAATATTATGCGGTGTTTTGGGGTTCTTTATCAAAGCGGAGCGCTATGGAGCTCTTTGACAGTAGGGGAAAATATCGCACTTCCTTTACAGCTATATACAAAGTTGTCCTATCAACAGATACAGGAAATAGTAGCGCTAAAACTTTCATTAGTAGGATTGGATGGATTTGGGGATTTTTTTCCTTCGGGAATAAGCGGGGGAATGCGTAAGCGTGCTAGTCTTGCGCGGGCAATTGCGCTCGACCCTGATATTATCTTTTTTGATGAACCTTCGGCTGGGCTTGACCCGATAAATGCGCGAAAGCTTGATGATTTGATTCTTGAGCTAAGAGATGGTTTGGGCGCTACGGTAGTTATTATTACGCATGAACTCGCCAGTATTTTTGGCGTAGGGAATAATTCTGTGTTTCTTGATGCAGAAAGTAAAACCATGATTGCTACAGGCGACCCTAAGGTTTTGTTGGCTAATTCTAAAGATCTTAAGGTCAATCAGTTTTTAACGAGAGCCAGAACGTAAGGAGTTTAAGCTATGAGCAAAAAAGTAAATAAAACAGTGATTGGTCTATTCGTGGTGGGGGCATTAGTGTTGCTGACAATAGGAATAGCGATTTTTGGTTCTGGGGTACTTTTTAAAAGGATAAATAAATTTGTTTTGTACTTTGATGGTTCCGTGAAAGGTCTTTCCATAGGTGCCCCGGTTATGTTTAGGGGAGTGGGTATTGGAATTGTTAAAGATATCAGTCTTATCTATGATTCAAAAGCAGGATCTATTATGCTTCCCGTTATTGTCGAGATTGAAGAGGGCCGCATTAAGGGGACGCCTAGCTTTGGGGAATCAGATGGAACTAACAAGATGATTGAGCTTGGCTTGCGGGGGAAGCTTGAAGTGCAGAGTTTTTTAACTGGTCAGCTTATGATCTCATTTGACTTTTATCCGGATAATCCGGTAGAACTTCGTGGCATCCTAAAACAATATCCAGAGTTGCCCACGTTGCCTATTTCTCCAGACATTTTTGAGCTTATGAATGAAATACCGATTAAAGAAATTTCGAAGAATCTAGCTGCTACCGCCAAAGGGATTGATAGATTGGTAAATTCAAGCGATTTACAGAGAAGTCTTTACGGGTTGCGTAATACTCTTCAAGAGACGAAACAGACGATGCGATCAATACGCTTACTTGTCGAATATCTTGAGCAGTATCCGGAAGCAATTTTAAAAGGGAAATCTGTTATTAAAGGAGAATAGGATGAAAAAAACCGGGATTAATTTTTTTGTTGTTATGAGCAGCGTGTGTTTTGTTTTGTTCTTAAGTGGTTGTATATCTATGTCAAGTAGTCCAACGCCGCGGTTTTATATGCTTCATGTTGGGCATAAAAACCAGGCGAATAAAAAAATAAATATTGTTTCAAATCAGTTTATTGGCGTTGGGCCGGTTAAAATTCCGGAATATTTGAATAGACCGCAAATTGTAACTCAAAGTAAAGAAAAAATGCTTAATTTTGCTCAATTCGATCGATGGGGGGAACCTCTTGATCTTGGGATGGTGCGTTTGATCGGAGAGGATCTATCAGTTATTTTCCCAGGAGCAAAATTTACTTTGCATCCTTGGAATTTGTCTATTCCGGTTAAATATCAGGTGGTTGTAGAAATTGTTCAATTGGATAGCGAGCTTGATAAGGATTTGTTTCTTGCCGCGCAATGGCTGGTTGTTGATGTGCAAAATATGAAAACTATGATTATAAAAAAATCAGAATTACGGCAGCCGATCATTCCGCATACTTACTCTGGGTTAGTCAAAACGCTAAGTATGGCTTGCGCGTCATTAAGTAATGAGATCGCTGAAGCACTGGCAACGCTTGAAGCTCAGCCTACTAAAATAAAAGAGTAGGTAGCTTGTGATTTAATTACTATCTATTATACCTAGGTACAATTGATTTAGTTTTTGACATTCCTATAATAGTATTAGAAGGAAGAAAAAGCGCAATAGCAAGATAAAAAGAAAGATGAAGATGTCGACAGAGAAGAAACAAATTTGCATTGTGGATGACGACGCATCAGTATGCCGCGCGCTTAGTTTACTTTTAGATACTTACGGGTTTGCGGTGCAAACCTTTGCCTCGGCAGCTGAATTATTGAGCTTTGTTGTAGAGCACACACCGGAATGCCTTATTTTGGATGTACACTTAGCAGGAATGGATGGTTTTGCATTGCAGCAGAAACTTAATAGTAATGGTTTAAGAATTCCGATTATTTTTATTTCTGCTGATAAAAATCTTAAATTTTCAAAGCGATATTTAAAAGCAGCGGGATCGGTAGGTTTCTTGCAAAAACCGTTTAATGATCAAACGTTGGTTAATCTTATTAATATTGCGGTTGGAAAAAGCAGCCTGGATAAAACAAAGAAGGGAAAAAGTGTTTAAAGCGCAAAAATAAACATCTGGTTTTTCGGACAGACAGCTATTTATTGTGTAAAGAGGTGTTATGGTGGATAGAAATAATGTAGTAAAGACTGAAAGGAGAAGGGCAATGAAGGGATTTAAGTTGATTTTGATTGGAGTTTTTGGCGTTTTGTTCTTTGGTGGGTTATTGCGTGTTTATGCTTTCCCAGTGGAATCTAAAACAAAGATGCGCAGTGTTTCGGGAGAAATTGTAAGGATTGATGTTAAGCTTGGTAAGCTGCAACTTAACAACGATGCAGATCAAGATACTAGAGGTATAACAGAGTACAGAATTAATCAGGATGAGACCCGCGTGACTGATCCTTTGGATAAGAAGTTTCTTGTTATTAAGGATTTACGAATAGGTCAACATGTTATTGTTGAATTGATCGATAGCCATGGAGAAACGATGGTTCGAAAGATCATTGTTGACTCTATGCAGGAGCCTGTTTTGAAAGAAGTTTTTGGAGAGCTTGAGGCTATAGATGTTGTAACCGGAACGCTGGTTATCGAGCAGAAACCATTGCCTGGAGAAGAAGGGGAAGGAGATTTGTTCTATTTCGTTTTTGAGCCAAATAATATCGTTGTAATGAAAACTCCGAGTAAACAATCGGTACGATTAGAATTAAATCCGGGTGATTTAGTGCAGGTTGAGTTCATGGTAAAAGATGGGAAGCGGCATGCACGCTCCATTATGCTGTTGAAAGCAGTCGCGGAAACTACGAGCACAACCACCACTACGACAACAAGTACAACAGTAACACGGTAACGGGTAACAAAAAAGGAGGGTATAAGTATGGAAAGTAATACTATAGGATATCTGGTTTGGTTTCTTTTTATGGGCGGGGTGATTGGGTGGTTGGCGGGGTTGATCATTAGAGGTCGTGGTTTTGGGATTTTTGGAGATATTGTGATAGGAATTGTTGGGGCTATGCTTGGCGGGTGGATTGCCAGAGGGATGGGGTTATATACCAGTAGTTCGATAGGTGCATTCTTGGTGGCGCTTGCCGGAGCATTGGTTTTAGTGGGCCTAACGCGTTTAGTCGTAAGGCAAACGGCAGCATAGGCGGTGAGTTGTGTATAAAAGATGCGGATAGATTGTTTTTAATCGCAGAGTTACAAAAAATAGAGGAGAATTATTATGGTTGATAAAACCAAAGAAGGGGTTGTCGAATCAGTAAAGAATAGTATCGTTAGTGTAATAACAGGTACAGGAGATATCGTACAAGCAGTTGCTGATACCATATTCTCAACAGTAAGCAATCTGGTAAAAGACGCAGGGAAAACCGGAGCGGCATTAATCGAATCGGTACAGGATATTATTAGCGCGGCTATCAGCGGGATCGTTGAAACCGGAAAGAATTTAGAGGAAGGAATAAAGGGTCTTGTCATAGGGGTGTTAAAGGGGTCAAAGTCAATGGGGGAAGAGGCCTTGTCTTTCATTGGAGCTTTAGCCGGCAAGATTGTAAAAACTACTTTTAATGCGGGGGGTGATGTTGTAGCCGCAACTAAGGGTTTATTGAAAGGCGTTATCCATTCGGTAAAAAAGACAGGTGTTGATGCTGAAAAAGCAGTTTCTGAAGCTGCCGCCGGAGCTATTAAAGCGGCCTATGAAATCAGTACAGAGGCAGGTGATAAAGTAAAGAATGCGGCAACAGGAACGATTGACGGGGTTAAGGTTGTTATTAAGGAGACTTTTCCAAAGAACAAAGAAAAGAAATAATGAAACAGGGATCTTGGTCAAATAAATAGACACTGTAGAGATGTCGTTTTGGCGAAGGTTTCTAAATTTGTAATGTGGAGGTGGTGAATGCAGAATAGAAAAATAGCTATAATTGATAATGATAAAAATTTTCTTGTAGAGATTGAAGAAATTCTGACTATGTGTGGCTATGTTCCGGTTGCGATCAGCGATCCGCTTTTAGTTGAGGATATCCTTGTTCGGAGCAAACCGGATGTCGCCTTAATTGAATTAAGGATGTTAAAAGAAAACGGGTTTAAATTTACTGATATGGTTAACCGGATTTTTCAAGCGAGTAAAATGTCGATTATCGCGATGTCAGACTTTCTCAGCGATGAATTTCGTTTATTTTTGGATTTATATGCCAAAAAAAAGTGGCTTAGGAAATCATTCCAACCATTGGATGTGATTTGGGCTATTGAGAATGTAGCGGATGAGAACGGATGTTTATGGGAGAGAGAAGGGTGTTTAGCCGAAACAGGAATTATGACGCAGGCTGAAGGGGATAGGATCGTGTCGAGAAATGGTTACATAGTATGAAGATTTCCGGAAGATATGTGGGTTAAAAAAATAAAGGGAAAGGCAACAAATAGGTAAAGGAGGGGAAGATGGAAAATTGGCGAGATGTTTTAGTTGAGCCTGCGAAAGCAATTTTTGCTCAAGCGGGACAGTTTGTCGTTGGCGTACTTTTAGTGATTTTAATTCTCATTATAGGTTGGATTGTTGCTAAAATTATTAAGATGCTTGTTACTAGATTACTAAAAGTCTTGAAGCTAGATGATCTTTCTAAAAAAATCGGATTAAGCAGGATTTTGGCAAAGGGAGGTATCGATTATTCGCTTTCGACGTTAGTGGGCGTCATTTCCTATTGGTTAATTTTATTGGTTACTTTTGTTGTTGGGCTTAATGCCGTGGGATTGACAATTGCCGCTGAATTATTGCAGAGAATGGTTCTTTTTGTACCGAACATTATCGTAGCTATATTCATTTTGGTTATTGGAATGTTTGTGGCGGCCATAATGCAGAATATTGTAAAAACTACTGCCAGCAACGCGGGCATTTCTTACGCCAATCTCTTTGGTAAAATTACCCAAGTAGTGATAATGGTTTTTGCCGTTGGGATGGCCCTTTCACAACTGCAAATCGGTGCCAGGATCATTGAGCTGAGCATCACCATTATTTTAGGGTCTTTGGGATTAGGGTTTTCATTGGCTTTGGGTTTGGGATGTAAAGATATTGTCGCCAAAGCAGCAACAGGATTTCTGGAAAAATTAGAAAATAAAACATGATGAGGCCAAAATGAAAAAATTTATTATATTGAATTTGTTGGTTTTGATTGTAATGGTTTCGCTTTTAGGATGTAATGCGGCTAGAGGTGTAGGAACAGACATAAAGGATGCAGGAGGGCATATTGAAAATATCGGTAAATAAAAAATGTATTTGTATGGGCTTTGCGTTATTTCTTTTTGCTGTTATCGGTGCGGGGTGTGCTGCTTCTACACCGCCACCGGAGCAGGAATCGCATATCAAAATTCAAAGTGGTCAAAGCAGTGCAGAAGTGTTTTGGCCTAAATAAAGTTTGTTTTCCGATTAGTGGTTTTGCCGCCATGCGAGCAGGTAAGAAGGCAATTATATTGTGTTGGCATTTGGTCTTGGTTGTAAAGATTTGGCGGCTAAATTTCTAACGGAGCTTTTTGATAGGTTAAAGAAGTAGCAATAGATCCAAAGAATAAAAATGGAGGAGCTATGATTAAAAAGCTGGCGAAATCAATATATGTTTTAGTTTGTGCTGTTTTAATTATTCAGTTGGCAGGGTGCGGGACTCTTATGTATCCTGAACGCAGAGGACAAAAAGGCGGAAGGATTGATGCAGGAGTTGCTGTTATGGATGGACTTTGTTTGTTGCTTTTTATAATTCCGGGAATTATTGCTTACGCGGTTGATTTTTCCAACGGGACGATTTACTTACCGGGTACGTTTCGAAGCTCCTTAGAGACAAAAGATATCAAACAGGTAAAATTTGATCCTCAGAATTATACTAATGAAACTATTGAAAACATCATTAAAGAAGAAACCGGGTATACGGTAAAATTAAACCAAGATAACATGCAAATTTCTAGATTAAAGTCGATTGATGATATGATGATGCGTTTTGCCATGGCTTTACCTGGAATGAAAAACAATCGTATTACTTTAAGCATGAAATAAGGGGCGCAATGCCAAAAACAAGGAGATCTTGTTGTCGGTGTGACGCTTTTTTTGATTGTCAAAAAGTAATAGTTTGCAAAAGTCATTTTTGCTTGGTGGGGATAAAGTAGAAAAAGGAGAAGATATGAATAAAGGCATATCGGTTGTGTTTATAGTTATAGGAGTTATTTTGTTAGTTTTTGGGCTTAACGCCTACCACTCGGCTAGTTCCGATGTTTCCCGCTTTTTCACAGGCGCACCTACAGATAAGGCGCTTTGGCTTCTGATTGGTGGATCGACCGCTGGCATAGTCGGGTTTTTAGGTTTAGTTCGAAAGTAAAGGAGGCGCTTATGAAGAAATTGTTTATTGTTTTAGGAATAGTAGTTGTTTTTCTGTCAGGTATCGCACTTTTTAAAAATTTGATTATTAAATCCGTGGTAACAAGGGCGGTCTACGGTATCACAGGCGCACCGGTACATATAGACAGGTTTAAATTGAATATTTTAAGTTCAACTATAGATATATCCGGATTTAAAATGTACAACCCTAGCGGTTTTCCGGAAGGCACGCTGGTGTTTTGTCCTAAAATAAAAATTATATATGATTGGGACAGCCTTTTTAAGCAGAAACGTCACTTTCTACTTGTGGAAATTGAATTAAAAGAGATGGGGCTTACTAAGAACAAAAAAGGGAATCTCAATGTGGATTCATTAAAAATAGTGGAAGAACCAAAGTCTTTTCCTCCTACCCCTATACAAATTGATCTTCTTACATTAAATATCGGCAAGATTGTTTACAAAGATTATACGGTTGGCGCTAATCCCAGTGTTCGAGTCTACGATGTTAATAGACAAAAAAGCTATAAAGGTATTCCTACTACACAGCAGTTGGCTTTACTTGTGCTTGCAGAACCTATGAAGGCTGCCGCGATAAAAAACGCCAAGATTTATGGGGTCGCTATGTTGGCGGGTGTGGCGGTGTTGCCGGTTGCCGTAGTAGCAACATTTATAGGTAAAGACTATGTACAGCAAGTTATCGATGTCAGGTTTGAAAATTTATATGAAATAAGTCATGAGGTGATAAAGCACATGGGAACGATTACTAAAGATGATGCCATGGGCGGGGTGATTAAAGCTAATATTAACGGAACGATGGTAGCGCTTATACTTAGGAAAGACGCAGACAATAAGACTGAAATAACGATATCGGCGCGTAAATATATGTTTCCCAAGCTTGATATCGCCGGAGGGGTTTTGTATCAGATACTTGATAAGTTGTAATAAAGCAAATTTTGGAAAAGGGAGGATAAAAACATGGCAGATAAGAATAAATCATTGAAGTCAGGCATTGGATCTTTGAAGCTATTTATCATTGTGGTGGTAGTTATCCTTATCGCATGGGTAATAGGTAAAGGCTTTTTATCGGTTGTTGCTTCTGTAAAACAAATGTAATAGTTTCGGATTTTATGTTGTGGAATAGAGCAGAAAATACCGCTTCTGTGGTACCGAGAACATTATCAAAGAAATGAAATTAAGGAAAACAAAACAACTCTTTATTTACGAAGATAATTTCGCTGTTCATCCTAAGCGTACAAGGATTTTATTGGGCTTAATGTAATCCGGGGTATACTAAATTTTATTCTATCTACACGGCAATTTATTGATTTTTCAAGCTGCGCTTCAGAAATACCATAATGCATTTATGACCATGCTATTGTTAAGAAATGGATAGGGTAAACGTTAATAAATATTGGTTGTTGTAAGTATCGCCATTTCGGAAAATAAATTGTTAATGAAGAGTGATACGATGACCTGGAAATGGGTTGTTGTTGTAACAGTTTTGGTAATAGTAATTGTTTTCACAGCACAGAATTTTGAATTGGTACAGATAAAATTCTTTGTCTGGTCATTTAAAATCAGCTCCGCTGTCACGATTTTTATAAGCTTGATAGTGGGTTTCTTAATTGGCTTACTGGTGAGTATACGTAAAAACTAAGGAACATTTAGGGTTATGAATGATTATATATTTTCAGCTATCTTGTTAGCTTCTAGTTTTGCTGTCGGCTGGATGCTTTATTTTTTTGTCGCGATCTTGCTTAGGCGAAGGGGTAGTTTTTTCTCAAAAAGTATCAAAGTTGACTTGGCCCCTCTCAAAGTCTCATTTCGTTTTTTGATGCCAGTTTTGTGTATTGCGGGGGTCATTCCTTTATTGAGGCTACCGACAAAAGCGAGTTTATTTATTGGTTATTTTACTCAAATCCTGCTTATTGCATTGTTTGGTTGGGTTGCTGTGAAGATTGTCTATATTATTCGTGATGCGCTTTTGAGTCATTACGATATTAATGCTAAGGATAATGTGCATGCCCGTAGTATACATACACAAATGCGTTTGATCGCAAACATTATAGGTGTGGGCATCGTTCTATTAACCGTTTCTTTTATTCTAATGAGTTTCTCAGAAGTTAGGCATATAGGGGTAAGCATATTGGCCTCGGCAGGAGTTATCGGGATAGTTATAGGTTTTGCTGCACAAAAAACATTGGGGAATCTTATTGCCGGTATTCAGATAGCCATTGCTCAGCCAATCAGGTTGGATGATGTGGTTATTATTAAAGATGAATGGGGGTGGATTGAAGAAATTACCCTTACTTTTGTGGTAGTGCGTATATGGGATCTAAGGCGCTTGGTAGTTCCGATATCATATTTTCTTGAAAAACCATTTCAGAATTGGACTCGGACTTCAGCAGATTTGCTGGGAACTGTTTTTATCTATACCGATTATACCGTACCTGTGAAAGAAGTGCGTAATGAATTAACGCGCATTTTGGGAAACTGCTCAAAGTGGGATAAAAAGGTTAATGTGCTACAGGTTACTAATGCAACTGAGAAAACAATTGAACTACGGGCTATGATGAGCGCGGCAGATTCTCCTACTGTCTGGAATTTACGTTGTGAAGTCAGGGAAAAACTTTTGGAATTTTTGCAACAACGCTTTCCAGAGTGTTTGCCGCGGATACGCATTGAAATGGGTAAAAGAAAGCAAATATAAAAGAAGGTTAAGATAAAAGATTAATGTATATTTAACTAAATAATAATAAAAGATATAAATAACTTATGATTATTCCATGATGTATAATTCCTATTTTTTTATCATTTTCAATAGTTGCTTAATTTTAAACTAAAAAAGACCGGACAAAATGGGTATTTTTGGCGTAACCGCAGCCTTTATCTCGGATTTTTTGCTTGACAAACCTTTAAGAGGTTCATAAAATATGAACTAATTGTACGCGTATCGTGAATACTTATCAGGAGACGGTAACAGAAAACATTTTTTATGCAAAAAAGCGATTAAAAATTCTAAAAGCCGTTTTCTTTAACAATAAACTATTAGTGCCAATGTTATTGCTATCAAGCTTAAGATTAGCAAGGATATAGTTTTTAAGTATTTTTAGTTTTTCGACGGAGCCTGCGGGTAATTGTTTGACGGTTTTAAACAGGCGTGCTAATTTGGACTCTGAGATTTGCAGCTCTTTGCGGGTCTGCGCCCAGGTTAACTTTGAGGGACCATCATAGATGATATTTTGGTATATCCGCTTGGGTCGTTGGGGTTTCTCGGGGAAAGGGAGCTCGAACCTTATCGAATTGCCCTTATCCCTGCGGGTATAGATTTTCACAATCGTATGAATTACTTGAGGTTGGGTGGTTCGTCCAGCGTCAAGGTCGGGTAACCATATACAAATAATGTTTATAATCGCAAATTTATTACATGCATTAGCTCAAGTGATGGATATTTTATTAAGTATCCTTTATTGGCTTATTCTTATAAGGGCTTTGATAAGCTGGGTTAATCCCGATCCGTATAATCCGGTGGTGCAGTTTTTGTATAAGACCACAGAGCCGGTACTGGAGCCGATAAGGAGAAAGCTTCCGCTTAGCGTGAGATTCGGTTTTGACATTTCCCCGATCATTGCCTTTCTGGCAATTTTATTTTTGAAGTCGTTTTTAGTAAGGACGTTAGTTGATCTAAGTTTAAAAATCAAAGGTATATAGAAAGCGAGGGTTGATATGGAATGGAAAGATGTTCGTCCGGAAGATATTATTGACGTAGGCAAGAAAAAAGTTTCTGATTTAGGCAAGTTCATACCTTTGTTGGTTTTTGGTCTATTTGTTTTGATAGGGCTGACCAGCGTGGTTTACTCTATTGGTCCTGATGAAGTTGGGGTCATTCAAAGATTTGGTAAATATACAGGTTTAAGCTCGCCGGGGTTACATATTAAAATGCCTTTTGGGGTTGATAAAGTAACGCCGATTAAGGTAAAAAAGATTTTTAAGGAAGAATTTGGTACGCGAACTCTTCGCCCGGGCATAAAATCAAAATACAGCCCGCTTAGTTTTGCAGATGAATCTTTAATGCTTACAGGAGATCTAAATATACTTGATGTGCGTTGGATAGTCCAGTTTAGGATAAAAGACCCTGTGAACCTTTTGTTTAAAACACGTAGCCCGTTAAACAATCTTAGAGATATTTCAGAGTCAGTTATGAGGCGCTTTGTAGGAGATTATAGCGTGGATGAAGTGCTTACTACAAAAAGAGAGGAAATTGATCATATTGTCCAGGTAGAGCTGCAGAGAATATTAGATGTTTATGAAACAGGGATACATATTGTAACAGTAAAGCTGCTTGACGTTAATCCGCCTGAGAAGGTAAAACCTGCTTTTAATGAGGTTAACGAAGCCAAGCAGGAAAGAGAGAAAATGATAAATCAGGCCTGGGAGGCGTATAACAAGGTTATTCCCAAAGCAAGAGGAACAGCGGAAAAAACGATAAGAGAAGCAGAAGGTTTTGCTTTGGATAAAATAAATAGAGCAGAAGGTGAATCAGAGAGGTTTCTAAAAATGTTAACCGAATTTAAGAAGGCCCCGGAAGTTACAAAGACGCGGTTTTATTTGGATACATTAAGCGAGATTCTTCCTAATGCAAAGGATAAATACATTATTGATCCCCGCCAGTCTTCTATTTTACCTTTATTGGAGCTTGGCAAGAATGCAGGAGGAAAATAATGAAAGAAACTATTAATAAAATAATCGGTACAACAACTATTTTTGTTATTGTTATCATGGCAATATTTTTAAGCGGAGCTATCTTTATCGTCAGTGAGGCCCAGCAGGTTGTATTGACTCAGTTTGGCAAACCCGTGGGCAAGCCGATTGTAAACGCAGGCCTACATATGAAACTGCCTTTTATTCAGCAGGCACATTATTTTGACAAAAGGTTATTAGAGTGGGATGGAGACCCCAATCAGATTCCTACAAAGGACAAGAAATATATCTGGGTGGATACGACAGCGCGCTGGCGCATAACCGATTCGTTAAAATTCCTGCAGTCTGTGGGGAATGAACTTGGCGCCCATAGCAGCTTAGATGACATTATTAATTCCGCAACAAGAGATGCAATTACCGGGCATCTTTTAGTAGATGCGGTTAGGAATTCAAACCGTATTTTGGATATTATCGAAGAAGGGAGCGATGTTATTTTAGCAGACGAAGCCTTGGAGAGCATAGAGGCCGGTAGAAGCGAAATTACTAGGAATATCCTTGCTAAATCAAAAGTACTCGCGCCTCAATACGGAATTGATATTATAGATGTGCGCATTAAGCGCGTTAATTATGTAGAAGAGGTTCGTAATAAAGTTTATGACAGGATGATTTCTGAGAGAAAAAGGGCAGCGGAAAAATACCGCTCTGAAGGCGAAGGCAGGTCTGCGGAAATCGAAGGGCAGGTTATCAAGGAGTTAAAAGCCATTACATCGGAAGCGTATCGTAAGGCGCAGATAATCAAGGGCGAGGCCGAAGCCGAAACAACAAAAATATATGCTCAGGCTTATAATAAGGATCCGGATTTCTATTCTTTCTTAAGGACTTTAGAGACCTATAAAGATACGGTTGATGAGAATTCAACTATTATCCTTACAACAGACAGCGAGTATTATAAATATCTTGAGAAGTTAGAAAATTAATTTTGCGCAGGTGGCGGAATTGGTATACGCGCACGTTTGAGGGGCGTGTGGGGTAACCCGTGTGGGTTCAAGTCCCACCCTGCGCACCAAATATCATTTAGCTCTTTTATCCACTACGTAGTTACTCTTGCCTATTTTTTTTGCCGCACTTTTTAATTCTGCGCCAATCTCACCAACCTGAGCAACGTGGGTTATCTTGCGGGATTCGTTTGTGACAACGCCAATAGAAACGCTCATTAAAGGTACTTCTTGCGGATTGCCTTGGCGGTCTTTGGAAACAATAAAGCCTTTACAGCGGTCTTCTTGATTGTAGAATTTAGGAGCAGTTCCATCGAATTCTTTTATTATTTCAGTGCAAAGGTTATCCATTCTTTCAGGAGTTGTTATTACTACAAAATCATCTCCACCGATATGTCCGATAAAGTCATCTTGCGCGCCTGTTTGTGAAACGCTTGAGATAATTACCCGGGCAGTTTCTTTTATAACATCATCCCCGTGTTCAAAACCATATTTATCGTTATAACTTTTGAATTTATCAAGGTCAATGTAACAGACAGCAAATGGTTTTTCTGAAGTTATACGGTTTTGTAATTCAGACATGATTGAGATATTTCCAGGGAGTCTGCTTAAAGGATTTGCATCCAGATCGCGCTGCATGCGAGAGATAATCATTTTTATCCTGGCGATTAGTTCTTTGGGTACAAAAGGTTTTGTGATGTAATCGTCCGCTCCGGCTTCCAAGCCCCGTACCTTGTCATCAATATCGCTTTTGCCAGTTAAAAGCACTACAGGCATATGCTGCATAAGTAAGTCTTTCTTGATTACCTGGCAAAGGTCTTTGCCGTTCATTTTCGGCATGGAGTAGTCTAGTATTACCATGTCTGGGTTTTGTTTCTGGATTTCTCTTAAGGCTTCTTCTCCGTCACAGGTTTCAATTACCTGGTAGCCTTCTTTGGTGAGTACGATTTTTATGATATCGCGGATATCCGGTTCGTCATCTGCTATAAGTATTCTTATGCTCATTTTGTTTTGGGGATAGTGAAACTAAAAGTAGTTCCTTGGTTTTCAATAGAGTTGAACCATATTCTTCCTTTATGGGCTTCAACGATTTGTTTTACAAGACAAAGACCGAGCCCGGTTCCTTTAATATTATTATCGATTGCGTTATTGGCGCGCTGGAACTCCTGGAAAATTAAATGAATGTGATCTTTGGGTATACCGATACCAGTATCGGTTACGCTTGCTTCCATAAAGTCGCCAGTATCTTTTACGGTTATTTTTACTTCGCCTTTTTCCGGGGTAAACTTGATCGCATTGGAAACCAGATTTATAAAAACCCTTTCAATCTGCATGGCATCAGCGGTGATTTTTATTGGTTCTTTTGGCAAATCAATATTTAAGTTAAGATTATGTTCTTTAATCTGTATGGCAAACATCTCGGCAATTTTATCAATAACGGGTTTTATTTCCTGGTCTTGCACGTTCATTTTTATGCGTCCGGCTTCAATTCTAGAAATATCCAGAAGATTCTCAATTAAGTCTGTAAGTTTATCCGAATGCTCATTAATTTTACTAAGGCGGGTTTGTATCTCTTCGGGTATGTCTCCCAGAGTGCCGGCTAGGATTAAAGAGGCATAGCCTTTTATTGATGTAAGAGGAGTCCTTAGCTCATGGGATACTGCTAAAATAAAATCGGTTTTTCTTTTGTTTATCCTTTCGATATTTTCCAAGGCTTTGGTAAGCTCCATTGTGCGCTCTTTTACTTTTATCTCCAGGTCTTGTTGCGAACGCCAGGTCTGTTCGAAAAGCCTTGCATTTTCGATTGCCTGGGATATTTGCGTAGAAAGTATTGCTACGAGTTCTTCTTCGCCTTCGGTTATATTAAGCGCTTTAGATTCATTACCTAGAAAAAGTATGCCTTCAAGGCCTTGTTTTGTTAAAAGGCCGCTGATTATAAAAACTTCGGATTGTAATTTCTTTAAAACAAATTCTTTAATCTCGGGATTTTCATCCGTTAGGCTGGAGATGGAATTTTTATCTGAAATTAGATTAATTAATTTCATATTTGAGAATACGGCACTCTGGATATTGGTTATTTCTTCTGTCTTAAAACCGCCAATGATTCTACATATTGGCTCGCGTGCAGTATTTAAGACAAACAACAGGCACTTGTCAAAACCTAAGTCGTGCAAAAGGGGCGTACTTAAGCGGTTGAACATCTCGTCTTCTTCCAGGGTTGTAGACAGGGCGTGGGAGATTTTTTGCAATGCGAAAAGTCCGGATACTTTTTTATCCAGCTCTTCCTGGGTTTTATTAAGTTCAAGGTCGGTTTTTATGATCAGTTTGGCTTGTTCGTCAGCTTCCTGTAGGTTGCGGTTTAATTGGTAGTTCTGCGATTTTAATTCCCGCAGTACGCGGTTTTTGGAAACCACCATCATAATCAATAACAGTATGGTAACGTAAAATACAAATTGTAAACTTATAAAATCCATTTTGTTTTTATGTTGCAAAAGTTAATGCTAAAAAAGACTCATTATGTATATATGATTCTCCCATATAATCAAGCGCTTTTAAAGGAGAAATTTCAGCAAAGCTAAATATGCCCATAAAGGGTATGTTTTCAAACTGTTGTTTTATCGAGAGAAATTCATCATCTATGGTTCGGCCTAAAAGTTTAAGCCTGCTTAAGGAATTAAACATTAAAGCAAAGATAATCTTTTTTGTTCTTACCTGGTCGGCCGCTGACCAGATTGCCTGAGTAGAGGCGGCAATGCATTTGTCTTTTGTGCCCATCATTAGTTTTATTTGGCTGTTTTGCGGTACGTCTGCTTGGCAAAAAAGAGAACCGTCGGCTTTTAAGCTTAACACGTTGCGCAATAAATATTCTTTTTCAGCTTCCAGATACATCCCTAATGGATAAAGAATAGCTATGTGGCTTAACACATTGTCTTGTAATTCTTTTTTCGCCTGGTCAAAATATTCTTCGTATACTTTAAAGGCAGGCTGGTTGTCGATTTTTTCAATGATATTGCCGGATGAGGAGGTTACTTCATGCATTCTGCCTAAAGGGACCCAGCCGTGTTTAGAGTCTTTGCCAAAATGTAGCGTTCTGCTGCAGATGAGTAGTCCCACAGCAGCGTCAGCATAGACACTGTTATTATAAAATACAAGACTGTTTTTGAAACAAAAGTTATCTGTTGCAAAAGAACCGAAAATGGGAAAGCTCCTGCCTAATTTGGCTTTTAGCCCAGAGAGGATATCTGTTGGGTTTGCAATACGTGCATCGGAAAACATGATGAACATATTCCTTTGCGCGGATTTTGCTCTTTCTAGGCAGTCGGTTGCGAGGTTTTGTCCTGCTTCGAACAAATCATTTTGACTTAAAGGTTTTTGTAAAGAACTGATGAACTGAATTTCATCGGAAGAAATTAACATTACGGCAATGCCTCTGCGTTCTATGCCAAAATGAGTTATTACGCCTGCACCGCTTGAGCCAATCAGGTTGCGGGCATTGATTACTGAGTTTATTCCTCTTATTGCCTTGGCATTGGAAAACTCAATAGAAGCAAAGACAATTGCCAAGTCGACATCGTTGCTTTTTTGATTAAGGCGAGTAATTGCCGAAATGGTAGCTTCACGGGCTGCCTTAAACACATCATCGTTATTATTAAAACCCACACCTATATGAGTAGCCATGTTAATATTATTTTAAATGTTAAAATCATGCTGTCAACTATTAATATAACTGTTGACTATATAGGAATTTTCAATAAAATATATATAATCACGGCCCCATCGTCTAGCCTGGTCCAGGACGGGTGGTTCTCAGCCATCAAACACCGGTTCAAATCCGGTTGGGGCTACCAGATTTTTTAACTATCCTATGCCCATAAAGAAAGAAATACTTTTCGTAAATCCTACAGTTTCTGATAGGTTTCTTAAGATAGCACTTTTGTATTTTAAAAAAAGGATGTCCGTTGTTTTTTACATACTTTCTGCACTCACGCCAAAAGAGTATATAATCAAAATAAGCAATGTGAAGATTTTTTGGTCAAAGAAAGATTTCGCTCGATACAAGGACTGTCTTGTCGGAATAACATCTACAACAATAAGTGCGAAAAACGCATATAGGTTGGCAGATCGTTTTAGGGCGTCAGGAGCATATGTGGTTATGGGCGGGCCGCATGTAAGTGTTCTGCCGGAAGAGGCGCTGGAGCATTGTCATAGTGTTGTTATTGGCGAAGCCGAATCTGTATGGAAAGATGTAATTGCAGATTTTGAACAAGGCTCTTTAAAGAGTAAATATATAGGTGAACTGCTTGATGACTTTTTTTCTCCGGTGTACGAATATTTTTTAAAGCTTCCTCCAAAAACACTTCGCAGAATAGGTATTTATACGCACAGGGGCTGTAAGTATAATTGCGAGTTTTGCGCAACTCCAAAAAAGAAGTTACGGTTTGTAAAAATCGAGCAGATAGTAGGTTTGTTGAGGAGAATGAAGCAAGGGATGTTTTTCCCTTCTGTTTTTAAACCTACGATAGATCTATTGGGAGATAATATCTATTCTGATCCTGATTTTGCCAAAAGGCTTTTCAAGGCGATTATTCCTTTAGGGATAAGTTATACAATTATTGCATCTATTGATATTGCATTTGACGAAGAGGCTCTTATGTTAGCTAAACAGAGCGGTTGCAGCTGCCTATTTATTGGTTTTGAGACTGTATTCCCCCAGACATTGCCCAAACTTTCGATTCCGTATATAAAAAGCCACAATGATTATATAAAGGCAGTAAAAAATATCAAAAAATATAAGTTAAGAATAATCGGAGCTTTTATTATCGGGTTCGATAATTATAGCCATAAGGATTATTTAAGGCTTCTGTTTTTGATAATGCGTATGCGTTTGTTTCTTGTTTCGCTTACTACCTTAACACCTTTTCCCGGGTCGGCATTGTTTGAGCGATTAAAAAAAGAAAATAGAATTTTGAATTTTGATTGGGATAAATATAACGTTCTTGCCAGGCCAGTATTTAAGCCAAGGAAAATGGCGGTTTTAACAGTTAAATTATGGTTCGTATTTATTCGCATCGTATCGTTACTGTTTAGCAGCATGACAGCGGTTTTTTTTCTTTTACTTGTTTTGAGCATTATTCTTTCTGAATTAGACAAAAAAATTGCTTATCAAATGGCCATAGAAAGGCTTGGTCCGGTATTTATTGTTAAATAGTAAAGTAAAAAAATCTTTTTTTGCTTGCTTTTTGTAACTATATATGATAAAAATAGTAAAGAATAAAATAATTAAAATCAAGGAGGCTTTATGAAGGCAAGACTCTTTTGTTTTATTGGTATTTTGTTGATAATTTCAGGCTGTGATCTTATAGACCAGCAGATATCAAAAGTTTACAATAAACCCACCGGTACTATCATAGCGGAAATCGGCAAAGACTATGTTACTCTTGAAGAGTTAAATTCAGAGATAGATACTTATAACTCCAGCCCCGTAGTATTAGAAAACCCCAACATGAAAATAGCAACAAAAGAACAAAAGACTGAGTATCTCGACGAGGTTGTTAATCGAAAACTGCTTTATCGCGAGGCAGTGGATAGAGGTCTTGATTTAGATAAAGACTATCGCCAGGCAGTGGACAATTTTAAGACCACGCTTTTGGTAACGAGGCTTATTTCGGACGAGACAAAAAATATTAATGTAGATTCAGCTGAGATAGAAGCAACATATAATCAGATAAAAGATATGCTTAAAGAGCCGGACCAGCGCTGGGTAAGAGAGATAGCGGTTGCCACAAGAAGTAAGGCTAATGAAATACTTTCACAGCTTCTTACTGGCGCAAGCTTTGCCAGCATGGCTATACAATATTCTACTGTCGATAGTGCATCAAAAGGCGGAGATCTAGGTTATATAACTATTGGTTCAAAAGGTAATGATTTTCCTGAGTTTGATAACATTGTTTTCTCGCCCAGCTTAGAAGTAGGGGCTTTATCAAGTGTTTTCAAAGGCCCTGACGGATATTATATTGTAAAACTTGAGGATAAAAAAGAAGGAAAGACCCCTGCATTGACTGAAGTTTGGGACAGGTTAAAGTTAGCCTTACAGCAGGAAAAACAGCAGGAAGCCTTGAATAAGCTGCTTGAAGAAGTTAAATCATCAACTGATGTAAAAACTTACAGGCACCTTATAAAATAATGGATATAAAGAAAAAACTGCCGTTGATTATCGGGATAGTAAGTGGTTTTTTAGCTGTTATGCTTGCTGCCAATTATATTCAGAATAAAGAAAGAGAATACCGTAGTAAATATACTCCTCGCGAATACGCAGTAGCTGTTTACGCCGTAAGGGATATAAGGCAGGGCGAAACAATAGACGAAAGGGCCCTTGCTTTAAAAAAAATAAATGCTGAGTACCTTCAGCCTCGGGCA
>JAGYNB010000050.1 GCA_018400015.1 Candidatus Omnitrophota bacterium
CGTCCGTCTTAGGTGGAAGCGAAGCAACGCAACCCGCCTGCCGGCGAGGCAGACAATCCCGAAATTCTTTTTCTCGTCATTGCGATCCGCCCTGGGCGGAGAAGCAATCCCGTTATGCTGACGCTGATGATACTAACTCTGGGATTGCTTCGTCGTTCCTCCTCGCAATGACAGGCTATATCTTTCTCGTCATTGCGATCCGCCCTGGGCGGAGAAGCAATCCCGGATTTAATATCATCAGCATCAGTCTGGCGGGATTGCCTGTCTGTCCGGTAGGCAGGTTTCAGGATCTCCCTCTTGAATTATGTATGGGATTCCGAAACGAGTTCGGAATGACAGAAATATATTTTTTCGTAATTTAAAATAATTATATCGTTATAAAATTGATTCAGGATGTTATTTTTTCAATCCTCAATTCACCCGCCGTTTATACAAACAAACAGCGGGATGAAAAGGATTCAAGCATTACAGACTATCGTAGTAATTCATTAAGGCAGTTTCAAATAATGTCTGACTTGGATTCCAGTCTAAAGCACCCGTTTGTTGTCCAGGGGTATAATCACCCGGAATCAACCAAGTTTTAGCATTAGTTAAATCTTGATTCAAATCAATACTATCTTCAATATAACCAGAACCATTGGCAAGTGTTATATTAGCTAGTGCTAAAGAAGTCGAACCCGGCCATGGATCCACATAGCTTATAAGAGTATACTTTCCATCCGGCAAATTACCTACTACATTAAGAGTATAAGTAAATTCTTTGTCTTTAACTTTATAAGTTAAAGTAGCTTCTGTTCCATCATATTGTGTTAAATAAACATCACCAGGCTGACCATTTGCATCTACCTTGTTATCCAATACTACCGTATTAGTTAACTGCTCACCGGTAATCTGGATGTCAAAAGTTAATTTGTCGTCTTGTGCCCAGTTTCCAACTGTACTTGCTAAGTGATAGCTTTGTTCAACTTTCATAAAACCACCAGCCGGAATCATTCCCAATAAAATTCCTTTTGCGCCTGAACCATTATAAACTTCAGCTATTGTTTTGCTGTATCCATCTTCATCTCTGTAAATTGTCTGCCACCAAATTGGACTTTCTTCGCCGTCTTCATAAACTTCTACAGATAAATCATAATTAATGTATTTGTGAAGATTGTGCTTGGGATTATATTCGCATTCTTCACAAGAATCGCCATCCCAATTACCGTTACCTGCTAAACATTCGGGTTCATTGGGACCACTAAGTTCTGCTGTATCAAAAGTTTGAATGTTTTTTAGCTTTTTCCAAACATTAACCGGATTGCTACCGACATTATTAACTTGGAAATTAATATAATCTGTCTGACTTGGTTTCATGTCTGCCATCACAAAATCATCTTCCCAAACTTGATTTTCGGCAATATCAATATTGATAGTACCTGTACTGAAAGTGTTATTTCCGCTTGTTTCAGTATCGCTGAAATAAGCGATAGTTCCGCCGACTACTACCGCTGCTACCGCTGCGATAATACTCAGGCTTTTTATAATATTTTTCATATTTTTTAATTAATTAATTTGGATTAAGACAGAGTGGCTCGGCTGGATAAATTCGACCTTTAACTGTTTAGAGTTATTTAGAGCCAGACAAGCGTTTTTTCTCGCTTAATCCGCTGATTAGCTAGAGCCTGTTTGAAAAACTCACTTTCGTCGCGAAATTTTTAAAATTTGAGCGAAAAGTTTGAAAGTGGAGGAGCGCCAGATGGAATATAACGGGACGAGATTTGAAAACTTTGCCTGTCTATCGCCAGGCAGGCAGCCGAATTTTGGAAGTTGCAGCAGAAAATGAGATTTTCAAACAGGCTCCTGGGGCTTTTTAAATTCCTATCTCCTTATATAAAAAATTTAAAAAGCCGGTTAATGAGCACTGCCAAAGACAGCAACCATTAACCGGCCTTCTATAAAAAAAGTTTTATTTTTTGAAATACAAAAAATATTCACCCGTATTTAAAAAAATTTATAAAACTGCGAAAAAAAATACTTCGCAGTCCTCCCTGCTTGTTTTTTTGTTTTTATATCTACTCTTAACATCTATTTTAAGAAATAGCCGCTTGGTTGTCAAAAAAGTTATCCACAGACGCAAGTAGTTTTCCTCTCTCTATTCTCCCCGACCTTTTTTGTCTTTTATTTATTATTATTCTTATCTGTAAGAATCAACAACGTTGTTTATAGTTTTTCTTTATATTCCCC
>JAGYNB010000051.1 GCA_018400015.1 Candidatus Omnitrophota bacterium
AAGTGTTCGACCGTAGGGCCAACACTGTTGAGATGTCTAATACTAACGAGGACAACTTCGTTAAGGGGATGATAACCGTTAGAGCTGCTGAAAGGTTAGCTTTGGCAATTTACCGTCCGTCTGCCTTTATTTATGGTTCTATCTCTGCTGCTTTGGCGCAAGGTAGTGCATAAAAGATGGATTGAATGGGAGGGGGCTATATAGCCTCTTCCCCTTCTTAATATCATGATTACAGCAATAATACCATTAAAAAAGACCAGCGTTAGAGTACCTGGTAAAAACTTTAAAAGGTTTGCAGATACGACTTTAGCAGATTTGAAGATCCAAACATTATTAAAATTAGATTTAAAGGTTCTTATAAATACTGATTCTACAGAAGTAGCAGAAAAATTTAAACATTATCCTGTTGATATTCATATAAGGGATTCTTATTATGCGACCTGTTCTGGATCAGGGTTCTTTGAAAATATTGCACAGTCAGTAGATACAGACATAGTGATGTATGCCCCATGCACTGCCCCATTTGTTAACATTGAAACCTATCAAAGGGCTATTGATATATTTAATATTGGGAAATATAAAAGCGTGGTTAGTGTTCTTAATCTAAAAGAGCATCTTTGGTATAAAAATAATCCTGTAAATTATGATCCTTATAATATGCCAAATAGTCAAGACTTGCCTGATGTGTTTATTGTTAATTATGGTTTTGGTATTTTGAGTAAGGAAAATATGATAAAATTTCGTAATATTGTAACAGATAAGAATTATTTTTATGAAATGGACGAACTTGAAGGGATAGATATTGATACACCAATGGAGTTTAATTTTGCAGAATGGCTAAGGAAAGAATCTATATAGTAGCATCTGGACCATCTTTAAAAGGTTTTGATTTTTCTCAACTTGATGATGAGGTCTGCTTAGCAGTTAATGATTCTTTAGTTTATTTAAAAAGAGTTGCCGGGGTTGTCGCTATTGATACGGAATTTTATGATAGATATTATAAGTATCTTAAATTAAGCAGATTCCCGATGTATGCTGTGAGAAAATATGATCCTTCGGATATAAAAAAAGAACTTGGAGTTATTGAATATCCTAATACCGGAGTGTCAGGTGTAGAAATGGGTGAAGGGATAAGACACGGATTTAATTCGGGATATACAGCAATTGGGGTTGCTATAAAAATGGGCTATAAAGACATAAGGGTATTGGGGATGGATCTAACAAATACAGGGCATTTTCATCCGTTAAAACCCACATTAAAAGACTTTGATTTTAGCTATGTTATAAAGCATCTTGAAAAACTAAAAAAGCAATTACCTAAAGGTGTAAAGATAACTTTCTACGGTAAGACAAACGCCAATATGTTTGAGAATAAGCCACTATCAGAATGTTTAAAATGAAAGACTATAAAGACATACCGGGTAAAGTATATCATACTGATATTGTTCTTATAAATCTTGATAAAGATAAAGACAGATTAAAGGAATCGGTTGACGAATTATCTAAGTTTGGGTTGACATTTAAAAGGATTCCAGGCATAAAAGACGAAATACCCGGCCGTGGCTTTTCATTAGCGACTATAAACGCTTTAAAGGCCATACCGAACGGAGGTATAATATTAGAGGACGATGTTGAACTGGTTGACTTTTGGTTGCCTGAATTACCCGAGGGTTGGGATATGATTTATTTCGGTGCGAATCTGACCGAAGATGTTGAGAGGGTTAATGATGATTTAGTAAGGGTATTCGGAGCATGGACCACACACGCCATACTTTATTCTAAAAAAGCAGTAAGCAAGATACTTAAAGAATATGATTATGAAACTTGTGGAATATATGATGGCTGGCTGAGAAAGACATTTTTAAGAAATAACAAATGTTATATGGTAACTCCTATGCAAGCATATCAAAGAGATAGCTGGTCAAACATTTTAAAGCACAGGGTAAGTTATAGAAACACATTAGACTTTAATTATAATAAGTTCATTAAAAAGGCAGACAAATGAAAATCTTATGTTTCGTACACGGGTATCCACCCGACCACAACGCAGGGGCTGAATGGATGCTCCACGATATTAACAAGTATCTGTTATCGGTAGGGCATGAAGTCCAGGTGATGACAAAAGGTCAAACACAAACGTTTCAGAAAAATGGTAAAAGGGAACACAAACAATTAGATAGCGGTCATGTGTTTGAAGGGATTAAGGTTTCCCGGGTT
>JAGYNB010000052.1 GCA_018400015.1 Candidatus Omnitrophota bacterium
TAAGAGACGCTACGTATAGTCAAACAGAAAAGACAGGAATTTTGGAATTTCGTCCAGTGGAGCTCGCCCTCACATATAGTGCTCCCGATTTTTAAAGGATAGCTGCCGAAGCCTTTTTATTATGCTTACTTTCCACCGGAAATTGCCGAGCAGGATAGTGGCAAGAAGTCCCTTACCGAATCAAATTAGATCATGGTCTGTGCAATGTCTATGCACTTTGTTCGCATAGGGCATGCTATTCCAGAATACGGATTGCGATAGCTGTCATAGACTTCTGCGTCCCGGAACCGCCAATGAATCCGAATTGTTGGTTGTAAGTCGCAAGAGAAGTATCCGGTCTTTCGGCTTGATTAAGTATGATAGCATTCGCTCCTTTTGAAGCTGCCTTCTTTTGCATTGCTTCAATCAGGTGAGTCCACTCATGGATCATGCCGCCTGATGATGAAACCCATCCAATCTCCGAATACTTCTTGTCAACGGGTGGCGACTTTAGGACTTTAACGGGTCCCTCGTAAGGTGGGAAGGTTTCACCAGTTTGAGTGAATTTACCCGTGGCGCAAGCCATCAGGGAGCCACAAAAAAATAAAACTGCAAGTATTGCCATTTTTCTGGTCATATTATCCTCCTTCTCTTGCGCCAACCAACGCCGCCCTTAACCCGGATGGCTTGCGCGCCCACGAAACCCAACCCGAGTTCAAAGGCATGTTAGGCTTTCAATACCTCTATTTTCCTATTAATCCGTGTTTTTTTCGATAGTTGTAAACAGCCGTTTGCGCCTGCCTATATCCAAATCCGAGGCCCTTTAAGTGGTGTATACAATCCATTGGTGCTTTGGTTTTAGCTTCAAAATCATTTAAAATACTTTCATATTCCCCTCGCGACCCTCTACGGGAAGAGGTGATATTCGCTCCGTGATGCAGATATACATATGCACCATTTTTCGCTTGCTCTTTAGTTGCCCCAGCATCCATAAGTATTAACTCGCATCGTGATTGTGAAAGCCCAAGAAGGCGTGCTCTGTGAGAGTCGAGCAAACGGCTGTATTCTTCCTGTGAAAATCTATTATATTTCATATCTCTATATAAACCTCTGAAATTGATTTTATAATTGGCTTATAACTTTTTTCATATGCTCTTTTATGGCTTCTACCGCGACATCAGCAAAAACTTCCTCGGGCTCGGCACTCAATAATTGTGAGAGAGCCTTTAAGACGTCTGAATCACTTTTTCTCAACTGAATAGTATAGGTAACAAATGTATCTGGTTCTTGTGCCTTGATTTCAATTGCGGCTTTATCATTTTTCAGCTTCGAGAAAAAGTCGTTTATCTTATCGTGATAGTACCGTGAATTTTTGCGCACCAAGACGTCGCGTAATTGACTTGGGTCTCCTTCAAAACATGCTCTAAGCATCGTTTTGAACTCACCAACATGATCAAGCCCAAGCCTTCTTCTACAAGCATCACCAACAGTCTGGTAGGCAATACCGTATTCTATAGAGACACGGCTGACACCATATTGATAAGAACGATCAATTCCATCTCCAGTGCTGTATCGTTGTGAAGCCAACGAAATGACCTTTAATATTTGCTCCAAAGTTTCCTGCCTCATAATCCTCTCCCATTTTCAATTCATACGCTAACGTAATTAACGTATGATAAAAAAGGCAAAGAAGATTTGTCAAGAAAAATATACAGAGCGAGCGCTAAAGTTCAGGCGCAGCCTTTAGGCTGTCGCCCGACGCTGATTCCGATTGTTGGCGCAGTATTTCCTCTATCCACGCCTCTCTTCTTCTTCGAATCCATCGTGCGAATTGCGGCTTTTCGTCTTCAAAGCAATCTTAGCCTTCATTCAGAGCGCTCCCTAAAGCCGCAATAGAAATAGTATAGTGGTCCCCAATAATGAGACAATATGCTAAGGTAAAATCAAATTGCAACAAAGGGGGACCCATGAAAAGAAAAAAGTTTAGCAAAGAGTTCAAGGCGAAAGTAGCTATTGAAGCCATCAAAGGGCAGCGTACGGCCAACGAATTAGCCAAGGAGTTTGATGTTCATCCCAGTCAGATCAACCGGTGGAAGAAGGAGCTTTTGGAATCCGCCTCTGAGACGTTTTCCTGGGATAAAGGCCGGGAAGCGAAGCGCCTTGAGGCAGAGCGGGATCGACTCTTCCGCAAAGTAGGCCAGCTGCAGATCGAAGTAGACTGGTTAAAAAAAA
>JAGYNB010000053.1 GCA_018400015.1 Candidatus Omnitrophota bacterium
CCGCGACGCTCTTGACCGTTAATAGAGGGCTTAAACCCGATTAGGTGAAAATAAACCGGACAGTTGTGCTTAAATATATAGAATTGACCCACCCAATCACGTTGCAAATAACGTCCGCTTTGGGGTCGAACCCGGAATTTCCTAATATACATAACGTTAAAGCTGTGCGGCGCGAACGAAGCGCAGCGTAGTTTGCGTCCGAACGAGCGTCTTGTTATATGCGTATTTAATCACGCAATCTTTCTCTCCATAACGTATTCAACTTTTCCCGATTTTTTTCATACAGATCAGATGGTATTGTTGGCGAGCTTTCTACTAAGGCATTGTAATCAGATACAATAAGCAGAACATCCTGATCAGATTCCATGTTTGATGCCATTTTATCTAATCTGCCTTCTATATCGTCGGTAGAGTTTGCGGCATTAGTAAAGCTCATAGCTGCAGAAAAAATGTTTCCTGTGACTAGCCATATTAAGATAAGGCAGAATACTTGGGATATTAGTATATCCAGGCTTCCAACATTCAATAGCGGGAGTAGTAATAGACCTAGTATAGATATTGTAAGCGTTGCTGCAAAATAAAACCAATAACGTTTGGCACTCATCTTGAATAGGTGCTTTGACCAGAAAGAACTTTCTTCAACTATCTCGGCAAGCTTCTTGTTCCCATATTCTTTTTGAGTTTTAAAGTATTTCTCATCCTCATATTTTTTACCTTCACTCTCACGCACATTAAACAGCATTTTTAAATCAGTATATGATTTGCCACTCAATCTAACTCCAAGGCCATTGCTAAAAACAACAGCTCTTCTTGCACGCTCCGCTATGCTGTGTGAATTCTTAGCTTGCATAAAAAACCAGAGCCAAAGCACGGCAATTATTAGATTGCAAATAGTCAGTGTGTAGACATAAGAAGGCTTATTAATGAATACCGTTATTATCGATATTATTACGATAATGACTTGAGCCTTATTGCTACGCGCACCCATAGCTTCGGCTCGTTTGAATTCAGCTCTTTGAAGTCCTAATAGTTTATTGTTATCCATACGCAGGATATTTATCTCCAAATATTTGGCGCCAAATTGTTATTGCGCTTTCGTCGTCATCGTTATCATTATACGTTTTATGCCAAGCAGTCTGAGATTTGTTCTTTGCTGTTTCCAGTCTTTTCTTTGCTTCTTGTCTCTTGTCCCAAGTTAAATAGGCATCTACATGTGCGCCTTCATACCATAGATAACTACTTACTAATTCATAAGATTTGTCGAAGAAAATGTGCATGTCCCAAGTAATATCATCCATAGATGACGTAAATATATTCATTGCTAAAGCTTCAATATGATATGACTGTAAATATGAGCCATGTATTCTATTCCAGTGTTTAGCCATAGTTATAACTCTCCGGAAATTTTGTCCACATATCCCGGCGCGAGTTGACATGTTGCTCGTATGTCTTTTTGGTTTACTCGTAATCCACTGTTCTGTATTCATGTCTGGAATTGAATAAGAGGATACATTTCCATCATCATCAACGACCCGACTGCATGGTACAATGTCAACATTAGGCCATGTTTTGTAATACAATGTGACAGCCTGACCATTCTTTCTTACATTTGTTCTATATTCACCCAAAGCGTCTCTGACTTCTTGTAGTACTTGTGAAGGCAATTTGTCCTCAATGTGTTTGGAATAATGAATTGCTACGATAACGTCTAGGTCTGCATATTCTTTTAAAGCGGTGTATCTGGGAATGGAGCCCGAGGCGAATGCCTCTATCACATCTAGCTTTTTCTTCAATGTAGATACAATATCGTCTTTCCGTCGATTTGCTGCATCCCTGTGATCACCCGACAGATTAATATTTTGATAAAATTTGTCGAAAGATACCGCTACTGTGTATGGCACGTCTTATCTATCCTTGCTTTGAGCATATAACGCCAAGCTTACCGGCAGGTGCGTAGCGCAAGCGGAGCACCTGTCCGAGTAAAGCACGAGGTTAGAAAAATGTCATTTGTCTATTTTGCTAAAACGAATATCTTCCCTGAATTTTGTTCGTGATGGATTACCCTCCGCTCTGTATATTTTATTATTGGAAATATCAAATACAGATGACCAAATTGTATCGAAATTCAATTTGTT
>JAGYNB010000054.1 GCA_018400015.1 Candidatus Omnitrophota bacterium
ACGTAAAGCATGGCTTTCGAGGTAAGGATGATGGGTAAAGCCGAAAAAAAAATTGACTTGACCGTATATCTCGCCAAAGAGGAATACAAAAAAGTTGATGACATCGTTAAGACAGATACAAGCTTTGAGCGACTTCCTATAAAAATTGGGCAACAAAATATCGGAGCTCTTTTTATCGCAAAAAGCCGACCAAATCCGCCACGATGGGGTTCTCTGTTTCAGAAGATTATCGAGCAAGATAAACTTGGAGCTAACCAGTCTAGTGGGGCCCTGCTAGTTGTTAAAAAACAAGAACGGAATTTCCTTTATGCATTTGGGGCTAAAGGCAGGCACTTAGCTAAGACCGAAGCCATTGAGCCGAATTTTGGTTTATTAGCTTCGCTGAACCTGCTTGATGCAGAGAGCATTAAAAGTTTAGATAAGTCCTCATTAGAGGCACAACCTAAGCAGGCAAGGGAGCAATCTGCTGAAGCGGTGGGCTTGGAATTTTTTGGCGTTGATGTAGAATCAGATTTGCTAAGAGGAATTACCGGGCGCCCCCAACATAGCGATCTGGGTTCTCGCGTTTCTGGGGGCGATCCAATTAAATTATCAATTCCAATCAATCTGGCTGAGATACCCGCTTTATCTGGGAGGCTTTACACTGCCTACACTGATAAATCTTATAAAAATGGGCCATTTGCGTGGATAGATCATATAGGAATGGTTAAAGACGGGGTATTGCGCGAGCAGCTTGACTCTGACTTGTTATCACGTCTATCAAAAAATGATTTCAACAAAATATGGCTTTGTGCGCCAAAGATTTTGGATTGGGAACGAGTCGCCAGATTTAAATATTCTCGAAGTAATAATGCAACACTTTATTACGATACAAGAATTGATGAGTGTATGAAAGAAATAGCAAAAAAGGGTGTAGATATTGACCTCTTAAAACGAAGAAAAATTGTCGCTGTTGACGAGGATGACTATCCAGTTCTTGAAGATTCTGTATATCGATTTATTTATGCTGAGGTAAATTATAAGGAGTTTGTTTACATACTAAATGCCGGTGTATGGTATGCAATTACGCCTAGCTATGTTGAACGCATAAATGCCCAGTATTGTAGGGTGATGGAAAATGTATATGAACGTGAATTACCGGTTTATAATGACGCAAATGAGGCCTGCTATAATGAAAGGGTAGCATCCAGTAATCCTTCTGAGTTTGTTCTTTTAGATAAAAAAAATATTAGGCTTCCAGATGCTGCTAGTGCTGTTGAGCCTTGTGACCTATACCGAAAAGATAAAGAATTGATACACATAAAACGGTATGGAGGATCAAGTGTTCTGAGTCATTTATTTAACCAAGGGCTTGTATCTGGAGAATTACTAAAAATGGATAGACGGTTCAGGGAAGAGCTGAACAACAGGCTACCGGCAATATTTCAAATCAATGACACTAATCCTAATCCGAAACCAGGTGAGTACACAGTGGTTTTCGGAATTATAAGCGAGCAAGATGAGGGGCTCAGTGTACCATTCTTCTCAAAAATTAGCTTGAAGCATGTCGCCAGCAGGTTGGATGCTTTTGGATATAAAGTAAAGATTGCAAAGATAGTTGTAAACGAAAGGAAAAAAAAGACTAAGAGGTTGCCTTCAAGGTAAAGCTCCTCGAACCATTTAGCCAAGCGAACCCTCGTAAACGCTCGCCGCTTCTGGTTTCTTCAATGGAAAGAGAATCAGCAGCAATTCACGGTGACTTGTAAGAAGCCCCTATATCAAGGGGGCTGAGTTGCATCTTTCGCAATGTTTTTGCCTACAGCTTTTTACACAATGAAAAATCATCTAAAACAAAAAATGCTATAAATTGCTAATATTACTACAAATAAAAATCTAGACATTGCCATCAATATATGGTAGCCTCTATTTCAGCATCACCGATATATAGAGGATACCAGTGTGCAATCGAAAAAACATCTCAGCTTCGGCAATCTGAGGAAAACCATATCAGAGCGGGCTCTTCAAATTGAAGAGCTGCGCCGGGAGGGCAGTGTCGATCATGAAA
>JAGYNB010000055.1 GCA_018400015.1 Candidatus Omnitrophota bacterium
AGGGCAATAAGTTATCATCGAAAAATGAGGGATAAACAGGGAATAAGATCTGAGCTCGACATGATCCCCGGCATAGGAGATAAAAGAAAAAAGATATTGCTCAAATATTTAGGAGATCTTCAAGCTATATCCACTGCAAAAGTAGCAGTCCTGGAGAGAATCCCAGGAATCAGTCAAAGAATTGCACAAAATATCTTTGATTATTTTCATAAGAAATCTCCATAGAAAAGATTTCAAGAGCATTTAGTAAGTTCTATAGTATCCTACAGAAGAGATGAGTCTTATGAATAAACTTATTACCTTTGCGGCTTCTGGGCAGGAAAAACAAGCAGAAAAAATATTGACAATATAATTTTATAGTATCATGGCAATGTAAACAAAAGGCATAAAAAAATATGGAAAGAAGGTTATTTACCATATCCGATATCGCCCAAATCTGCCGCCATTCGAAGGAAACTGTTAAGAGATGGTTGGAAAAAATTGAGATTAAGGGATATCGAGTCAGAACCTCAGACCACTGGCGAGTACGAGCACAAAATCTCATCTTATTTCTTAAAAACAACAACATCCCATTTCTAAAACCTAATGCAATAGATATCAGCCTAAGGGACTTGATAGGTGTTGGGAGCATGTCAACGTTCTGTTGGGAATTCTATAAAAATACAACGGATGATCACTCTCGATCTCAGCAAAGCTATGATGAGTTCCTCCTTTATAATACTAAATCCATCAATTGTTATGCTTGAGAAATGAGGTTGAAAATACAAAGATTCCGTGCGGTCATTCAGGAAAAAATTGCACCTACTTTTATTTTCAGCAGAAAGAAATAATACCGAAGATGTGAATAAAATCTCAGTAATGATAAATTCCGCTTAGAATCATCCAAGATAAAGGAGGTGATGCATTTTTTGAAGCAAATTTTGGTGATAATAGTCTTATTTGATAGTTAAAAACAGGAAGCTGATCAAGGCACGAAAGGGTTTTGTCCTTATCTCGTGCAATTAGTTTAGAGAAAGGGGAAGGTATGAAAAAGATTAATTTTATTTCCATTGGCACAATTTTGATTTCTATAGTAATTGTTGGCGTGGCCTTCGGGGCTGAGGCAAAACCAATAGATCTTGGGAAGTCAGCCTTACTCGTAATAGATGTAGCCAACGATGTGTGTCACGAGAACGGTGCCTTGGCTAAAATGGGTGTTTGGAAATACGGGAAAGAACATGGAACCTTTGAAAATATTGCACAGGCAATAAAACTTGCTGAAAAGAAAGGTATTCCTGTTATCCGTATTTGGTTGGAATATCAAAAAGGTGCACCAGACATTCCAAAAAGAGGTTTTTTTAATATAGCAAGAATAATGTTTGGCGAGCCCCTTATAGAACATACCTGGGGAGCCAAACCTGTTGAGGGTTTAGAACCAAAAGAAGGGCAAATTGAGGTTATCAAAACAAGGTTTAATAGCTTTCATAACACAAACCTAAAATCTTTGTTGGATGCCCTGCAAGTAGACACATTACTTATCACAGGGGTTTCATGCCACATGTGCGTAAATGGAACCATCGTTGGAGCCGTGGATGAGGATTTCAATGTCATTGCCCTTCATGATGCTATCGCGGGCCCAAGCGAAGGACTATGTGGCTTTCTCTTTACAAAACTCTGGCCGCAATGGGCTGTGAGGGTCGTAACAGTTTCAGAGGCCCTTGGTGAATAATAATTAAATCTTTTTAAACCTCCTCCGTCTTTAAAAAGGTATTTTCATTATTCAAGGACTCTAAAAAGAGCGCTCAGGATCAGGTAATACTCAGGCATTGACTTATAGACAAAAAAAACTGATAGTTCCTTAAAGGTAATTTCTTGAAATTCTTAGTATATAAGGGGAGGAAAATACGTTTGCATAACCTGCTTGATTTTAGAAAAGGGGGTAAAGAAATGAAAAGGACATTAATAATTGTAGGAGTACTTTTTTTATCTATTTCACTTTTTTATGGGTGCGCAGGTTTAGAGACGAGAAAGGCTACTGAACCTGTAC
>JAGYNB010000056.1 GCA_018400015.1 Candidatus Omnitrophota bacterium
TCGTTCGATGACTCCCTAATTCCTCACCAATCTCTGTTGCTGATTTATCCTGAATATTGTATAAATGCTCAATTATTTTCCGATCATCATAGGTTAGATGTTTCCCTTTTCGGTTATCTGTGGTATAATTATCTTGGCACATATTTCCCGCCCCCCATGTATTTTGGTTTTTGTTCTAAAAACATTATACATGAGGTGGGAGTATGTGTCATCTTTTTTTGCTTTCTTTTATCACTTTGTGCATTTAATTATACAATGCTCCAGATGCTGTATGCCCATAAAAGTACAAGACGTGCAAAACTTCTTATATATTATCACCATAATTTGAAACTATCCAATACTATATCAAAAACCAAAGGTGACTAATATGCGAATAACCTATGTCTTAGAATTATTAAAACCTACTAAAAGAAAACAAAGTGTCTTTTATAAAAATATTGCAGAAGTGGTTAAAAATCGTCAATCCATTGCTGATAAACTTAAAGCAGGAAAAACCAAATTGAGTTCTACTGATTTTAAAGAACATGATTTGCCTTTACTACGCCTTCATTATAAACGTAAGGTCGGCCAGTACTAAGCCATCGAGACTGTCGCTGCAGTTAAAAATCAAAACATTAGAGAAGTTAAAGCATTATACAAGAGATTTATAAAGTCTAATTCAAATAAAGAAAATATCTCTTTTAAGAAAAATCAACCAATTTGTTATAATAATCAAAACTACAAAATTGATGGTCACATAATCTCAATCCCTCTATATACTAACAAATGTAAAAGGTTCTCCTTTTCGGTTAAACAGACTGAAAGATTTAAAGAATTGCAACAATATATCGAGAACAGCTGCAAACTAGGGAAAGCGAGTCTTTTCTATAAAAAAGGTAAATGGTATTTTGCAGTAACTATTAATATAGAAAAGGAAAAAAATAATAACACTAATATAATGGGTGTTGATATAGGACTTAGACAATTAGCAGTTGCTAGTGTTCAAAGCCCAGCTGGTAAAGAGATCAACCGTCAATTTCATAACGGTAATCAAGTGGGTTTTATTCGTAAAAAATATCGTTCTTTAAGAAGAAAACTAGGGCAAACTAAAAAGATTAATGCTATTGAAAAGATTAATGACAAAGAGCAAAGATGGATGACTGATTTAAACCATAAAATTAGTCGTCAACTTATTAATTTTGCTGTGCAAGAGGGAGTTGGCACTATAGTTATGGAAAATCTAGAAAACATCCGTCAAACTGCTCAAAGTCTTAATCGGGCTGATAGAAACCTCCATAATTGGAGTTTCTATCAACTACAAAACTTTATTGAATATAAAGCTAAATTAACTGGGATTAAGGTAGAATATGTTGACCCTAAATATACCTCCCAGTGTTGTTCTAAATGTAGTCAAGTTAAGAAATCGAATCGTAAAAGAAACTTGTATTCTTGTGATTGTGGAAACCATATCCACGCTGATTTGAATGCAAGTAGAAATATATCATGTTTAGGATAATAATCTGATTAGATGGTAATAGTTTAAGTGCCTGAGTTGGTATATCCATATCTCAGGAGGGCTGATGGCACAGCCTAAAGTTTGCGTTATGACGGTCTCGATGACCTAATACTAAAACTGTCAATGCGAAACTTAAAAGAAAGTTTTAGTGAACTCGCCTACTAGAAATAGACTGGCGTTTAATCAGCAGGCAACCTTAATTTGGTTGTATGATTTGTTTAACAGGGAGTGCCTCTGGTGCAACCTCAATGATGTTGTATAATCTATTTTAACAGGGAGTACCCCTGGTACAACCTCGGAAGTTCCTTTTAGGAATCCTCGTTCGTGAGTTTTGCGAACGGGCGGGGAGGATGTCAAATGTTCTAATAGAACTATAACTAAATCTTTCGTTGGCAAAAGCCCTTTTGAGTTAAGTGTCTTTGTTATTTTATTTTCAATTTCTGTTAGACCGCTTCCCAGCTCTGCCTTTTTAAAACTATCAAAGTCCTGATTCAATTTCTTAATATCTCTAGATATTTTTAGCACA
>JAGYNB010000057.1 GCA_018400015.1 Candidatus Omnitrophota bacterium
GCCGGTTTAATATAGTTGTTTCTAAAAGTGTAATTATGCGATAACTCTAATTCTGACATTAGATCATTTCTCTTATTTTCCCCTGGTTGCATAACATGTAACAACCTTTTTACTTGATCGGTTACTTGATCGGTTACTTGATCGGTTACTTGGTCGGTTACTTGGTCGGTTTGTCCATGTGAAGAACAATTTTTCAATAGTTTTATAACGCATGGACAGTATGACCATGCGATTGTCCATGCGATCAAAATAGTTGCATTTTTCCCGCTTCGCATGGACAGTATGACCATGCGATTGTCCATGCTAGAATAAATGTTTGAATTTTCACTTATATCATGGACTAATTTTTTATCCTTCTGATTTTCCCAAATAGACATATTTATAACCATTATCAGTAGGTTGCAGGCCATTATCTGTAATTAATCCTAAAACCTTCATTTTCTTTAACTGATTTGAAGCTTTTTTTCTTTCAAACCCAAAATGATCTTGATATTCCTTTCTAGAAACTTCACCTTTAGATTTTATAAAATCAAAACCAATTAGCTCTTCCTTATTTAGATTCTTCAACTCGTAAGGACCTTCTTCTATCATTGCACTTTCAGATGTAAAAAGGATAGTCTCTAAATATGGTTCATTATACTTAAAAATTGGCAAAGGAAGTTTATAGGTTTCTCTAAGCTCCTTAAAAGTGTCCATTCCCACCTGACTTTCTTCCATATATTCCATCTGATTAAAAACATTTGTTATCTTTTTATTTCTGCTATAAGATGTTGCGGTAAAATCTTTAAGCTTCTCAATTGTTACCGGTAAAGGTGGTTTGCCTGGACTTCTTACAATTATTCTATCATGTAAAACTTCAATCTGAACTTTTGCTCCTTCAATATCATAATCTCGATGTGCAATAGCGTTTATATATGCTTCGCGTATTGCTTCTATCGGAATTTTAGTATCACTCTTAGCTTTAAAATTTGATCTATTCAATGTCTCTGGTAATACTTTTCGCACCCAACTTTCTAATTCATCTGGAATTAATACGAGAGCTTTGTCAAAAGTTTTAGCATGACTTGTTCCATCAAAATATTTGACTTTTGCTTTTACACATGCTTGCTCAAGCGTATCGCATGGTCTTTTACCAAAGAGTAGTATTGCGTTTACTGTAGGAATATACTTCTGTTTTTTATCGTCATAGGTAAATAAACCTTTTTTTCTTAATACTTCGTTAAGCTTATCGGTACTAAGATCAAAATTATATTTTGCCAATTTATTAAACTTTTCTAAGGCATCACTGGATAAATCATTTAAATTATAATTTTGTTGTTCTTTCTCAAGTATTGGTTCAGCTTTGGTTTTCTTTTTACTTTGCTGATTTTCATTTTCGGCCCACTTAAAGAATTTATTATTTGCAACCTCAATTTCTTTAAAATATTCCGGAGAAAATTGGTTGACTTCTACTTCATGATCAATCATATAATCAATTCCCGCATGATCTACTTTAGGATTAGGATCTTCAATCCCGAACCATAGTTTTGAAATCCTTGCATTTACAATTCTTTCTGAACAACTAAATTTTGGTTTATTTCTTACACCCGGCGCACAAGGCTCTAATGTTGCAAATAACCAACAATCGGTAAGGTCTTTATCCCGACACTTTTTATCCATGACAGTATATTCGGCATGATCACCTTCACGAAATTCACCTCTATAAGCTGTCTCGTATGTTCCATCCGGAAAGACTAAAACCGCTCCAACATGTGGGCTGGGTTTTGAATTGCCTTTTTCAACAATGGATTTTCTCATTGCTTCTACGGCAAGTTCCATATAAAACTCTGGTTTTTCTCTACTTCCAACCTTCATGCTTCCTCCTTCCTTTTTCACTCCCCCAACTTTCCATCAATATAATCATCCAGCAAATCGCCCATGCGAAATTTTATGTCGTAGCTAGTAATAAAATCTAATTCAGCTTCGCTAAAACCATACAAATGTGCCAAATAACTAGTTAATCTTATAATATAGT
>JAGYNB010000058.1 GCA_018400015.1 Candidatus Omnitrophota bacterium
CGCATCAAGCTCCGGAACTGATTTACCAGAAACTGAGTGGATTATTCTTTTCGTGGGATGAAGAAGAAAATATCAGCATTATCGATGTAAAGAAAAGGGTGAAAGATAACTTCAACAAAAACTCCGAGAAAGTAACCAAGAAATTCTATCAGGAATTCAAGAAAAACCACACAACATTCATAGACTTCATCGAAGGCATTACCGAAAAAATAGATAAAGACTGGTATGCTTCTCTTATGTTGAATCGCCTGATGTTCATCTACTTCATTCAAAAAAAAGGTTTTCTGGATGATAATAAAAACTATCTGGCAGATAAACTGAAACAAACCAAAGAAACCCGTGGACATGATGAATTTTATTCTTTCTATCAAGATTTCTTAAAAGTTCTTTTTCACAAAGGTCTGGGTGCAAAAGAAAGGCCCGAAAAACTCCTTAAAGAAATCGGCAGAATTCCTTACCTGAACGGTGGTCTTTTTGATGTTCACGAATTGGAAACAAAATATACAAACATAAAAATTAAAGATGATGCTTTCGAAAAACTTTTTGCCTTCTTCGATGAGTACGAATGGCACCTCGATACCAGACAGGAATCCAGTGGGAAAGAGATCAATCCCGATGTGATCGGTTACATTTTTGAAAAATATATCAATGATAGAGCCTCTATGGGAGCTTATTATACCAAAGAAGATATTACAGAATACATCGGTAAAAACACAATTATTCCTTACATATTCGATGAAGTGAAACGGAATTATCCCAAAGCTTTCAAACCTGATGAATATTTGTGGCAGATGCTCTCTCTCAGCAGTGATAAATATATCTACGATGCGGTAAAATATGGCGTTCCGAAGAATGGAGACATTTTCTCCGATCTGCCGGAAGAAATAAAGAAAGGTTTCCGCCCCGATCTGGAAAATAAAATCGTTACAGATTCTGATGAAACTCACCTTTGGGAAATCCGCAAAGTTTGGAACAAAAAAGCTCCTGCTGAAATTGCTCTTCCCACCGAAATTTATCGCGAACTTATCGAACGCAGAAAACACTATGCCGATGTAAAAGCCAAAATAGAAAATGGTGAAATTACACAGATCAATGACTTCATCACTTACAATCTGAACATCCGTCAATTCATCCAGGATTTACTAGCCGATACCGAAGATCCGTTTCTGATCAAACACTTTTATGATGCTATCAAAAAAGTTACAATTCTCGATCCCACTTGCGGCTCCGGTGCCTTTCTTTTTGCTGCTCTGAATATTCTGGAACCGCTTTACGAAGGCTGTTTACTTAGAATGCAGCAATTCACCGAAGAAAATCCCGATAAATTTAAACGATTTGAAGAAATATTGGCAGAAGTAAATTCTCCCAGACATCCTAATCTGCAGTATTTCATCTATAAATCGATAATACTGAATAACTTGTTTGGTGTGGATATTATGAACGAAGCAGTGGAAATTGCTAAACTGCGATTATTCCTTAAACTGGTTTCCACTGCCGATGTAGATTATAAACAAGAAAATTATGGTTTAGAACCACTTCCTGATATCGATTTTAATATTCGCTGCGGTAATACACTGGTTGGTTTTGCTAAGCTGGAAGAAATAAAAGAGTATTTAGATACAAAAGCCGAAGAATCATTTGTGTTTGAAGATGAACATGATAAAGTAAATGCCATTACCGATAAAGCAGATATTGTAGCAAAACTGTATAAAGAGTTTAGAACCAAGCAAACTGCCTGCGATGGCGGTAGTGATGAGTATCATCAAACAAAAATGGAAGTAACAAACCGATTAAATGACTTGAATGAAGAATTGAACCAATACCTGGCTTTTATATATGGAATTGATTTTGATTTGAAACCCAAGAAGTTTGAGGAATGGAAAACTTCGCACCAACCCTTCCATTGGTTTTCAGAATTTTATGAAATTATGAGCAGCGGTGGTTTTGATGTGATCATCGGAAATCCACCGTA
>JAGYNB010000059.1 GCA_018400015.1 Candidatus Omnitrophota bacterium
TTTCAGCGAGTCGGTTTTTGGAATTGGTTTTTCAAAAACACATTAGAAATGTTGAGAGTTCCTTAATTTTTCGGTTGGGAAGTCAAACATGCGTTTGAGCTAATAGAATCAGCAGAAAACACATTGTTTTATCAGCAATTGGGTGATAAAAATGAAAAATATTTTTCGGCGTTCAGCGCCCGCCGCTACAGTATAAAAAGTGCAGTTTAATGGTTGATTGCAAAACTTAACACCTGTAGCGTCGGTCGTCGACCGACGGATATGCTGTCATGCAATGACTCAACCGAAAAATTAAGGAAAGAGTATTTAATTGAACTTTATTGTTTGACTTCGGTAGTTTTATAGAGTATTCTCGGCTCTAAGAATTGAGGATTTTACAAATAAAATATGCAATAATGGTTTGCTTGGAAATGGTTGATGGTATTGCTTTACTTGCGACTAAGATTGATTTGACTTGCTGTAGGGTCGGAACTGCCGGCCACGCCGTAGGAACGAAGGCGGGTGTTCCGAGAAAAAGGGGGGATAAGGCAAAAATGTCTGTATCCCGACTTGCCGGGCGTAGCCTGAAAGGTGAAGACTGGTTGATTTAAAACGAGGGCTAGCTTTGCTAGTAACTGTGTTAATTTGCAAGCATAAAATCAGATTTTTTTACTGCATAATTAGCAGAGATAATTAGCTTGCGCATTACAGCTACCAGAGCAACCTTTTTAGGTCGATGATTTTCCTCTACCAGTCTGTTATAAAACTCTTTTAGTATGGGATTATGTCTAATTGCCGACATTGCTCCCATGTACAATGCCTTTCTTATTTTTGATCTACCGCCGTTAATATGCCGATATCCTTTAAATTTTCCACTGTCTCGATTGTAAGGTGCTAGCCCGGCGAGTGCTGCAATCTGTTTTTTAGATAGTGTTCCAAGTTCGGGTAAATACGCCAATAACGTGATTGCACAGACTTCTCCTAATCCGGAGATTTCCCGAATAGCCTCGGATTTAGCTCTCATTTCTTTTGATGAACTTATTATTTCAGATATATCTTTTTCCACTTTACTTATTTGAGTTTCTAAAGTTCTCAAAACACTCTTTATTGAGTTAATGTGTGTTTTCTCATAAGCTGCTTCTAAATGATTTTTTTCAATGCTAATTAAATCATTTAGCTGGCTTCTTCTATTTGTTAATGATGTCAATTTAACTTGTTCATCTGTATGTGGTTGAGCCAATCGAAGATCGTTGTTATTTGCATAATCAACTATTATTTTTGCGTCAATATTATCTGTTTTAGCAAGTTGCCCTTTGCTTTTAGCATGAGCTCTTATTCTTGTTGGGTTAATAACACTAACTTTTTTATTATGCTGTAATAATAACATAGCAGCTTCACGTCCATATATACCAGTAGATTCCATAACATAATGGGAATCACCAGCATCCTGCATTAATAATTTAATACCTTTTACGTTATTATCATAGCGTTTAATACGATTTTTAAAAGATGCATCAAGATTTTTCTTGGAAACATCAATTCCACAATATATACTATCTTCATTGTTTTTCATGTTTGTACTCTTTCTTGTAAATCCGAGCTCACAAATATGGCTCATGTAACTGTTCGAGTTATAAAACAATCGTTTGGCGGACCAAACTAGCGAACGTGCTATATGCACAAGTCCCGCACGGTCTCAGCCAAACGCCTTGTCTTCCCCTGGCCAGGGGAAGACAAGTTCTTCTAACGAAGCATTGCACCGATTAATACAAATATCATGACAAAACAACATGGTTAATACAAGACATATTTATGCATTAATTCGGTTAAAAAGTATCATACAAGTCCCGCAAAACAGGATAACGGATGCTTCCAGTTTGCACAAGTGTTATCTAGAGCTTGTCCCAAAAACGCATATTAGAGAAAATAATATTATTCTCTATTTCTCACTGTTTTAGGATTCTATCAACATTTTCGAGGTCTGCT
>JAGYNB010000006.1 GCA_018400015.1 Candidatus Omnitrophota bacterium
AGCTGGCTGCCCCTAAGAATTCCCTTACCAAAGCAACCGCGCATATCGCAAGCGTAAACCCCACACCCATTCCCAGCCCGTCTATAATAGAATAGAATACGCTATTTTTGGAAGCAAACGCTTCTGCGCGCGCTAAAATTATACAATTAACCACAATTAAAGGAACAAATATGCCAAGAGATTTATTGAGAGCGGGAAAATACGCCTTCATCAGCATATCGCAGATAGTCACGAATGTTGCGATCACTACGATAAAAGCAGGAAGCCTGACTCTATCAGGTATAATTTTACGCGTAGCGGAAATTATCGTATTTGAACATATTAAAACAAAACTGGCAGCTATTCCCATACCAAAAGCATTTACTAAATTATTTGATACCGCTAAAGCCGGGCAAAGCCCCAACACCAAGCGAAAAATTGGATTTTCCGCTGCCACACCTTTAGTAAACTCTTTTAATATCTTTTTCATTAATGCTATTTTATTTTACCGTATATACGCGGGCGGATATGACGGTCAATTAAAGGAACTGCCGCGTTCATTATTAAAATCGAATAAGACACGCCTTCTGGGTAACCGGTAAACTTTCTAATGATAAAAGTTAATAAACCACAGCCAATACCAAAAACAATCTGCCCGTTGCGGGAAACAGGGCTGGTCACGTAATCGGTGGCCATAAAAAACGCTCCCAGTATTATTCCACCAGAAAGTATACTAAATAAAAAATCACCTTTAAATAAACCGCTGTAACCAAACACCCAGCTAAACACTCCGGTTGTCAAAATAAAACTAAACGGTATATACGCTCTTATAATGCCTCTGGCAAGTAAAAATAATGCTCCTAATATTAACGCGATCACACAAACCTCTCCTAGACACCCGCCGCGATTACCTAATAATAAATCAATATAAGTTAAATTAAGCTGAGATAATTTTATAACTTTAGCTTCATTAAACATCATCAAAGGCGTTGCCTGGGTAACGCCGTCAACAGCAAAAGGCTTAACGAAACTAGTCATCTGCTGCGGCCAGCTGGCTAAAAGAAATGCCCGCGCTGCTAAAGCCGGATTAAAAATGTTTCTGCCTAAACCGCCAAAGGCAAGCTTACATATTGCTATGGCAAAGAAACCTCCCACTACAGGCATCCATAAAGGAATATTTGCCGGCAGATTATACGCAAGCAAAAGTCCAGTCAGGGCAGCTGAACCGTCATTTATCGTAACGCGCCTATTCATCATTCTCTGCAATAAACCTTCGGTAATTAAACACGCAAGAATAGACACAACTATAACCTTTAAACTGGATACACCGAAAATAAATACGCCCGCCGCACCCGCTGGAAGAAGTGCGAAAAACACTGTCCACATCACGCTTTTAGTACGCTTATTGGAATGTATATGCGGAGAACCTTGGACAAAAAGTTTATTCGGCATTTTTTATTTCCTTTAAATAACCCTTAAAATCTCCTAAAGATTTCTCTATAGAATCTATTACTGCCTTTGAAGATACGGTTGCGCCGGTTATCGCATCAACATTGTTTAATTGCACTAAATTTTTATTTTGAAACTGCATTAGGAAATCTTTACTTTCAATACGACTTCCCAACCCAGGCGTTTCAGATTGCGTTAGAATCTTTACATTTACGATATTTAAATTAGTATCGACGCCGGTTAGGATTTCGATAACAGACGAATAACCCTTATTAGATGATTTTAGCACAAAACCGATTATTTGTTTATCCTGATAAGCAATATAATAAAATATTCTGTCATTTACTTTGCTAAACTCATCCGCTTTTGGCAAAACGCTTTTTAAAGCATCTTGTTCTTGTTTTAATTTTTGCTGTTCGATTCTGGGCTTAGTGAATAAATTCACAACAGCCAAAGATGACCCTGTGACAAGGCAAATCAAACCTAATACGAATGAAAACCTGATAAACTCCTTCATCTGGGGATCCTTCTTTTTGCTATCCTTACTGACTCAACCAGGTTAATGCTTTGGGGGCAAGAATAATTGCACAAACCACACTCCATGCAGTCAAGACAGCCGTAAAGCTTTGCCATAGACCAATCCTGGTTATCAGCATGCAGCTTTATAAAACAAGGCATGAGTCCCAACGGACAATACTCAACGCAGTTACCACATCTAATACACACAGGACTATCTTCTTCTTCTTTGATTGATGAAAAAAATACTACGCCATTGGTGCTTTTTATAATTGGAGTATCCATATCAAACTGAGCAATACCCATCATCGGCCCGCCAAAAATGACTCTTTTTGGCCGTGTGTTAAACCCGCCGCAAAAATCTATCAAGTCCTTAATTGGTGCGCCGATTGGCGCTAAGATATTTTTAGGATTTTTAACGCAATCGCCAGTTACAGTAACAATTCTTTCAATCAAAGGCTTATCAAAATACACTGCCTCGTATATGGCAAATGCAGTTGCTACGTTCTGCACGACAACTGAAATATCAAAAGGCAATTTACCGCGGGGGATTTCCTTATTAATAATATTCTTAACCAGCTGTTTTTCTCCGCCCTGGGGATAGGCCGACTTTAAAACAGCTACCTTATAATTCAGTTTTAATTTCTGCGCTCTAAAGGCTTTCACCGCTAAAGGCTTATTATCCTCGATACCTATAAATACTTTTTTTACATTAAGACAGCGCTCTATAAGTTCTATGCCTTTAATAATTTCATTGGTCTTCTCCAGCATCAGCCTGTAATCGCTGGTTAAGAAAGGCTCGCATTCAGCAGCATTTATAATTAAAGTATCTGTTTTATTGGGCGGGTTTAGTTTTAAATGCGTAGGAAAACTTGCTCCGCCTAAACCGACTATACCAGATCTAAAAACTATATCGCGTATACTATCGGCAGTTAAACTATCTATCTCACTAACAGCTCTTTGCTTAAAACAAGTGCTATCTTTAAAATCATTCTCGATTATTACAGTATTAGCGACTCCGATGACCGGATGAAAATGTTTCTTTATCGCAATAACCTTGCCGGAAACACTACTATGCACTGGACTATAGACTTTGGCATGGGCCTGCGCAAGCTTCTGTCCCTTTGAAACATTATCACCTATCTTAATAATAACCTCATCGCAGGATTTGCCAACATGCTGCAATAAAGGAATGTAAAGATACTTACTAATATTTAATGATTCGACTTTCGAATCTTTGGTGGCGTCTTTGCTATTTTGTAAATGAATCATTTAATGATTGTTTATTAAAAAATAACTTCTTGAATATTAATCAGCTGGTGTATTTACTGCATTCTTTTTAAAAAGACTGTACAAACTAACTGCACAAAGCAAACTGCCAACAACTATAATTACACTTGTGGAATTATAGTGTTCTGCGATTAAACTACTTATAAACATAAACACTAAAAAAGCAAAATGCATCACGATCTCAAGAGAACTAAAAACCTTGCCCCTCATCTCCGTATGGCTGGCAGAATGTATAAGAGTATTGGCAATATTCATAATCGGTGAGATCACTAAACCCAACAGCACTACTAAAATAGAAGCAACTCTAAAATCAGGAAAATTCTCTAAGGCAAGCGTAAAAACAATTAATAACAACCCGGACAAGAACAAAAATACGAACATCGCCTTTTCAAGGGAAAACTTCTGTCCAAACCTACCATAGATAATCGTGCCTAAAAATAAACCGATCCCTAAAAACATAATCAATAACCCCAGATCTTTTGTGACCGAACCTAAGGTATTCTGGATGAATACGATCAACACAACATAAACAGAGCCCAACGCCGACCAGAGTAAAAATAATATCCCGGTTGTAAAACGCACCTCTTTTATCTTAACAAGATAACTGACGCCCTCTTTTATCTCCTGAAAAACGGACTTGCTGATCTCCTTTACAAAGCGGCTGCTCTGCTCGGCAAAATCTTTAGGCAGAGGCATTATTATCCTGCGCGGGTTAATAAGAAAAATAAGAACTGCGGAAATGAAAAAACTCATGGCATCCAGATAAAAACCCGCTTGTGATGACCACCATTCAACCAGTATACCGCCTAAGCCAAAACCCAATACAGCAGCGATCATTCCGGTTGTATTAACCAAAGAATTGGTCAACAATAACTCTTTCTCCTGAACTAAATCGGGTATAATCGCCAACTTTGCCGGAACAAAAAACCTTCCAATACAGAAAATCAAAAATATCACTATATATAAAGGAATATTAGAGCCAAGAGTGAATAAAAATAAAGGAATTAATAAAACCAACACTGAGCGCAGAAAATCCGTAACGAACATGGTTTTACGCCTATCCCAGCGGTCAACATATACTCCGGCAATTGGGCCGATTAAGAATACGGGTATGATCGTAAACGACAGGATCTTGGCCATTTCCAAAGGAGAACCGGGGTTTCTTTCATAGACAAAAGCGATTAAAGCAATCTGGCCTAAACGGTCGCCCCATTGAGAAATAATCTGGCCTAACCATAGAAGAATAAAATTGCGGTTAGTAAATAAATTTTTGAATTTTGACATTTTTTTATAGCCGACGGGGGGAATCGAACCCTCGACCCACGGTTTACGAAACCGTTGCTCTACCAACTGAGCTACGTCGGCAGAAAAATATGGTGCCGAGACCCAGACTTGCACTGGGGACGCCGGGCTTTTCAGGCCCGCGCTCTACTACCTGAGCTATCTCGGCACTTAAGGCATTATTTTACTAATATTTGCTGTTTCTGTCAACTAATCTATTATCTCAATCTGCACAGGGTGCCTTACGATAATCTGGGCTGCGCCCTTATATTCGCTTATTCTGCCTGAAACCCTTATAACCCTGCCTGCAAAGTGTTCAAATATATTAATACCGGCGCGCTCAAAATTTATGATGTCTTTTCTGAAAATAACTACCTTTAAGGCTTCTTTCCTGGTTTCATCATCAAAGAATACCATAAATAGATTTGGTCTTTCTACTAACCCAGCAAAGCGCCCTTCCACATTCTTAATCGAACCGATAAAATCCTTGGCAAGCGCTGCCGGAATAACATCTTTTTCCTGCCAAATACCTTTTCTCAAAGCCCTTGCTTTTTTCTGGGCATCTAAGAATTCATCTACATACTTAATATTAGGCGGATATGTAAAAATAACCGCCAGGCCTTCATCAAGCAGTTTTTCATTTACGAAAGTTGTATCTTGAAAGCAATACCCCAAAAGCCTGCCATACTTATCTTCTTTCTGTACGTCAAACTCTAGTCTTACTTTCTTACCCTCAACAAGCTTACGATTCAATTCCTTGGCCTCTACGGCATACTCTTTTGGATCATACTGCCAAGAGCGTCCAACTTTATTCGTTATCTCGGGGGTATCGATTCCGATATACCTGAGCGTCTGGCCATTGGTTAAAACAACCGTATCTCCATCAATAACCTCCTTAACGACATAGAACTTTTCACCTGGTGTATGGTTAGTGCAGCCGCAGAGAAAAAAAGCCCCCAAGAAAACAAGAATAAAAAACAACCTGAATCTTTTTATCATAGGATTATTTTATTGCCGAAATCTCTTTGTTGATCTTTATGTATATCTTCTGGGCAAGATCTATATTCGGCAAAAGATACTTGGTGCGTGCAGAAACTCTTAAACGAACGGTGTTTTTTGTAAGCTCTTCTATTCTGATATTAACGTTATTCCTGTCAACCTCCACGGCCAAAGTTCCTTTAGTTCTGTCTTCGGCTCTAATGATGCCGGTAATTTCACTCACCTTTATTGCCGCGCCCCAAACAGTGCCGACATCTTGAGCAACTTCACCTTGGATAGTATCTTTACTCACTGCATAACCGCCTAAAGCACCTACCCCGATAAATAAAGGCAAACAACCAGAAATCGATAAACACAAAAATAATACTACTAGAACTGAAAAAATATTCTTCATTATTATCTCCTTTTAATCTATTTTCTTCTTGCTGATTACCTTATAAAAACAAAACACAATTCCAATTATAATAACTGCCCAACTTACACCAAAAAATATCCACCCGCCTGTATTCATTATTAAACTGCCTTGTTTAATTTTCTTTTTCGCCAAGCGATTTTTACCATAATCGCCAAAGCGATAAGCATGGCCAATAAAACAATCCTGGTTGTTAAAATATAAGGTCTATTCTCTAAAGAAACATTCTTCATCACTATAATCGGAATCCATTCCTGATAAAACCAGGTTCCCAGTATTACGAATAAAAAAGCAGGTGTAACGTATTTTATAATAAACTTATACACTCTTGGAATACGGATATCTGCTCCTTTATGTATCTCATCCCAGGCATTTTCCATACCGAATACCCAGGCAAAAAGTATAGTCTCGATTGTCGCAAACACTACTAAAAAGAATGTACCACCCCAGAAATCAAGCTCGTCGACTACGCCGCGGGATAAGAAAAATATCGCTCCCTGAGACAGAGTAAAACTCACCAAAGCAAATATAGCAACAGCCTTTTTCCTCGTTAAAGCAAACTCATCTTCTAAAAATGCTACGGCAGGCTGCGCTAGAGATACAGCTGAAGTTATACCTGCTAGAAAAAGCAGAAAAAACCACAAGAAACCAAATACCTGCGAAAAGGGAATATTATTTAAAATCAAAGGCATGGTTACAAAACCCAGATTAAAGACCCCTGAAGCAGCAATATTCTTTATCTCCATCGGACCAAAAAAAACAAAGGCCGCAGGAATAATAATGCTTGCGCCTAAAACAACTTCGGCCATTTCATTAGTGCTGGCTGCTGTCAGGCCTGATAAAGCAACATCGTCTCCTTTAGACAAGTAACTGGCATAGGTCAAGATTACGCCTATCCCCACGCTTAGCGTAAAGAAAATCTGGCCTGCTGCTTCAAGCCAGACCTTGGCGGACTTTAATGCAGAAAAATCAGGATTCCACAAAAATCCAAGGCCATTACTAATATTCCAAGAAGGCCTGGCAACATTAGGTGTGCCAAGAGTAAACACTCTCGCTAAAAGTATAACCGCAAAAATCAACAGTAACGGCATGGCTATTTTACAAAGTTTCTCAATCCCGCCTTTTATCCCATAATAAACAACCCAAATAGTTATAATAAACGTGACCAGGAAAAATATATAAGCAGGAACTAGACTATTAAAATATTGATTAATTTCTATGCCTTGAAACCCGCGCAAGAATGCCTGCATTGTAGATTGATCAAATATGGAAGCGTATTTACCGGTTAAAGCAAAAAAACTATAGCCTAATGTCCAGCTGGCAATATAGCCATAATAGGTAAATATTACCAAAGGCCCAAATATACCGATAATACCGAAATATTTAATAAAACGGTTCTTTTGTCTGACGCTATGGAAAATCCCCGGAGCTGTGCCATGTTCAAAACCGCCGCCATATCTGCCTAAAGCCCATTCTACCCATACTAACGGCAGACCTAATAATAGTAACGAAACAAAATAAGGTATCATAAAAGCGCCGCCGCCATTTGAAGCTGCTTTGGCAGGAAAGCGCAGGAAATTCCCCAGCCCCACGGCAGAACCGGCAACTGCCATAATAATGCCGATACGAGAACCCCAGCTGTCTCTTTTTTTAATTTTACTCATTATTATAATATTATATATAAATGGAAAAACTTATTCAAGAACCAATCTTATTTTTCGCTTACTATTTCCCAACTAATCAAACCATTGTTACTGTCAAAATAGAGGTAGATCTTTTCATTTTCGAAGAAATCAAGCGATAATCGATAAAGCCAGGTTTTGCAACCGTCTTTTTCCAGAACAGGCTTGCCGTAGCGGCTTAAAATGTCACTTTTCATTACGCCTGGATTGATAACGTTATTTTCAATATCCTGTTTTAATCTTTGGAACAAATAATCGTTTTTTTCAATGCTTTTTTGCATCAGCGTACGGTTTGCCCCAAGATTCTTCAAAACCTTGATCCTTGAACAACCGTTAAAAACGAAAATACTTAGTAATAAAAAATAAATAATATTTTTCATCTTATTCCATCTTGCTTTTTTTGGAAAATAGAGAAAAATCAATTGACTGTATAGATTTTATACTTACCGGTATGGAAATATCTGTCTTAGCAACTTTTAAAAACCCGCAAAAATCAATCTTTAATTGAGAAGATTTTATCACAAACTCGTCAAAAATAATCTTCTTTAAACTCTCTTCTATTTTAATCGTATCTTCAAGCTTGGTGGGCTGTCCCGATCTTAAAAGAACGTTTTTAATTAAGCTTGAACCGATTGTTTTGTCTTTCTCAAAATACAGCTTTATGTCTCCTTCAAGCAGTAAATCGATTTCAAAAGGGTTAACAAACTCTAGCACATAATTCAATGATATATTGCTCAATAAATCTGGCCTAAGCGCGAAATAAACCGTGGCAATCATCGGACCATTAAGGCTTTGCCTTAAACTCTTTAAATGCAATACGGCAACTTTATTATCATAAGGTATCTTTAATTTAAGCTTCTTATAAATAATATCAGTCTTTAAAAATAAACTCAACTCATCGTTATTTAAAACATCTAAATCCAATTTTATATCAATCGGGCAAACCATACTTACATCCGTTGGACTTAGCGGTTTTTGCCAATCAAGTTCAAGTTTTTTTATTGGATTGCCATTGACATCTTTTATGGAAAGGTAAATTTTTTCTAATTTTAGATCGCTTTTTGCGGGGTTAGTAAGGATAAGCTCGCCCATTATTTTAACTGAGTTTGCCTTAAAATACGGTTCGACATTTACCAATATCTGGGGAATTCTTACCAAATTATCCCTATTGGTCAAATACTGCAAACCAATTGTACAACCGGAAAACAAAATGACCGCAACCAATAACAACAAAATTATGATTTTTGAACTAAAATTTCTTTCCATGCCTATACGGTCTTGTTTTGTTATATTCAATTTTCTTTTCCAGGGCGTCTTCCAAGTCGATTTTCCTTGCGCCGCAATAATCAAAAATCCTTATACAGCAATCGGCCAACTCTTCAGCTATAGCCTCTTGACCCTGATGGTTACGCATCGCCTCCAAAGCCTCTGAAAGCTCAGAATGCATTAAAGCGATAAGCTCTGCGTCGTTTCTAGAATCCTGCCACCACCCTTTTTCTTTTGCCACATCATGACACTGTGTTATAAGTTCTTTAACTGTCATCAAATCTCCTTTTTGAAAATATCGTATGCTTTCATGCGCGCTGTTATATTAGTAAAATCTTTGTAATCTATACAAACAAACTTATCTTTGTATACTTTTAGTTTAGCAAAAAAACTGGTATCCTCAACCATTTCTTGCCGAAAAGTTAAATATTTTATTCTGGTACCGCAGCTATCACATTCACAAGTAGATAAATCAGCGATATTATTCTTACATTTCTGGCAAATAGCGCTCCTTAGGCCCAAAACGGCAATATGGTCTTTTATAAGTTGCGGATCTATATCTTTCCAAACTCTTAAGAAATTAGTACTCATTAAAATAACTCTTTGCTAATCTTACCCTCGATGATATCGAAGGGTGGTCATACAACAAAAACTCAATAACCCGGTTTGGGTCTTTATCGGATAAATTCTGCTGGCCTAATTTTTCCATAAGCGAAATAAAACTTTCCTTATCGTTTGTGGCATTAAGCGCAAAAGCATCGGCCTCCCTTTCAAGCTTCCTGGAATACGCGTTCTGCAAAGGCATAACGATCAAACTTGCAAAAATAAAAAAAAGAGCGATAAGCGGAAACCCAACAATATCTCCAAAGCCCTGTATGCCTAAAAAAGCAAAATATCTTGCTAAATATATATACATGAAAAATAAACTCAACCCAACTATTAAAAACCCAGAGAATAACAACTTGCGGATATGAGCGCATTTAAGATGTCCTAATTCATGGGCAACAACAGCAACAATCTCATCAATTGTATAATTATTTACCAAAGTATCGGACAAAACGATCCTTTTTGTCTTTCCCATACCGATTATGGCGGCATTTGCTTTGGATGTTTCTTTACTAAAATCTATAGTAAAAACATTTAAAACTTTTATATCGTAATTCCTGGCAAGCGCTATTATTCTTTTAGAAAGTTCCTTGTCGTCAACAGGTCTATATTTGTAAAATAACGGCAGAATAATAACGGGTAAAATAAAACTCACTAAACTGCTAAAAAGAAAATAAAACAAAGCAAACCAGAACCACCAATAATTGGTTTGGAAATTAAAAAATAAATAAAGCACTTCCACCATTACTGCACCAAAAATAAAAGAAACAACTGACATCTTTATATTTTTCTTAAACCACTGCGGAAGGTTTTCTCGTGAAAGATCGAACTTATGTTCTAATAAGAATTGAGAATAAAAATTCAATGGCAAGAAAATAAGATAAAAAATAATACTGAAACAACAAAAATAGATAAATACACTTAAATAATATTTATCGCTATGTACAAAAGATATATCTTTTATCCAATGGGAAACCCCGAGAAAAAACAATAAAGAAAGCACTAAAATATTCAAAGAAATATTCAAAAAGAAAAGTGAATTCTTTATAGACTGGTATTTTTTAGATTTATCATTCATCTTTGGCAATAGAAACGTCTCGCATTCGCATAGAATATTTATTCATAAAACTGCTATATTCGAATTTCAAAGGAAAATGGTTTTCATCAGTACTAATCCAGATTCTAAATGCGCCTTTCTTATCCTCTAAAACATAAGCATCGTGCTTACCGAAAGAAACATCCAAAGTAACCGGCTCTTTTATCTCTAATTCATAGGATTTGGTAGGCAAATTTACGCTGATCGTCTTGCCGGATGAAAAGTCCTCAATCAGCCTGCAATAATACAAAAGCGAAACACTATTTTGGATAACCGTCGGCTTCTCTATTACCAAATCGGGAATCTGCTTAGAATTTTTTATCTTCTTTATGGTAACGCTTTTATTTTCGATATCGTAAATTTCGGTTATTTCTTCCTTATCCCAACCCATAGCAAGTTTTCTTTCCACGCGTAAAGGATAAAAATTATCCGGATCGACAAATATCCTTTCCGTGCCTTTATAATTTACGGTATCAGTAACCGACTCTATCAAATAATTCAACTGGTCTAACTCGTTAGTTTCGCCCAAAAAATGAATAAAGCTACTTCCAATCTTGAAATTAAACATATACACATCAAAATCTATTCTTTCCCCGTTTTTAAAGGGAAGATTTATTTTTACTTTTTGCTCGGCTGTTGATTGCACTATACATTCTTTAGAAAAAGAGCATTTCTTATCTTTTATAATAGATAAAACAAAAACTCCCGCAACAATAAAAAGCGTAATTAAAATTGATCTTTTTATCATGTAATGCTCAGCATTCTTTTAATCGGTTTTATGGCCTTCTTTCTTATATCATCAGCTACTTTTACTTCATATTGCATATCTTTAAGTGAAAAAAACAGTTTCTTTAAGGTTATCTTTTTCATATCGTCGCATATTGCCCTTGCGCTTGCTGCAAAAAACTTCTTCCCCGGATTATCCTTACGAAGCCTATAAAGCATTTCTTTTTCCGTTCCGATTATAAATTCCTTATTTTTCATTTTATTTGCAAGTTTACACATGCCGCTTGTTGAAACTGCGGCATCCGCTAAAGCGATCACCTCAGACGTACACTCAGGATGCACTAAAACAGCTGCCTGAGGATGAAGCTTCTTCATCCTTTTTATGTGTCCGGGCATTATATCAACATGAATCGGACACGACCCTTGCCAGCTGATCAATTTTCTACGGGTTACTTTAGACGCATAATCGCCAAGGCACCTGTCGGGAACAAAAATAATCTCTTTTTTATTCTTAAGATGTTTCACCACAGAAATTGCATTACCAGAAGTACACACGTAATCAAGTTCGGCTTTAATTTCGGCAGTAGTATTTACATAACCGACACTTATTGCCCTGGGGTTTTTTGCCTGCAATAATCTTAAGTCCTTCACGGTTATTGAATCAGCCAAAGGACACCCGGCGTTTTTATCGGGAATTAGAATCTTCTTATCCGGACAAAGTATAGACGCTGTCTCGGCCATAAACCTTACGCCGCATAAAACAATAATTTTAGAAGGTAGCCTTGCCGCAATTCTACTAAGCTCTAAAGAGTCCCCAAGAAAATCAGCTATATCCTGCACTTCCGGCAATTGATAATTATGCGCTAAAATTGAAGCATTACGTAATTTTTTCAATCTTAATATTTCATCTATTATCTTTTTCATACAAATCCTTATTTAGAATGATTTCTCGATTGTACCTCCGCCAATAAGGATGTCATCTTTATAAAAAACAGCTGCCTGCCCGGGGCTAACCCCAAACTGCGGCTTTGAAAAAACCACCCTTACTTTATTATTCTTTATAAACCTTAACTTACTGCGTATTGGAATATGATTATATCGTATCTTAACAGCTACTGCAAGACATTGCGAAGAGCGTTTTTTTATAAAAAATTTCACATCTTTTGCAACCAAACCTTTAAACATAACATCATTCTTACAGGCAACGGTAATTCTATTTCTTTTTTTATCGATTTTGCACACATAAAGCGGCTCTTTATAACTAAGTCCTAGACCTTCGCGCTGACCTACGGTATAAAAAGGTACGCCTCTGTGTTTACCGATTATCTTCCCTTTCAGATCAACGATATCACCAGAAGAAAATTTAAACTGACGAAGGAATTGCCGGTAGTCCATACTGGATAAAAAACATATTTCCTGGCTTCCTTTTTTGTTATCTACGGGAAGTTTAAGACGTTTGGCAATATTTACAGCTTGCTTACGCGTAACGCTTGATAAAGGAAACAAAAGACGCGGCAAAACTCTTTTATGCACGCCATATAAAAAATAGCTCTGGTCTTTTTCGGTATCTTTTGCTTTCTTAATCAGAAAAGTTTTTTGCCTTTCGTCAAAATATACCGTGGCATAATGACCAGTAGCAAAATAATCAGCGCCCAAATCCAAAGAGACTTTAAAAAGAGAAGAAAATTTTATATATCTATTGCATAATACGCAGGGATTAGGCGTTCTGCCAGAAAGATACTCATTTATAAATTTATCTATTACCTTTTTCTTAAAATCATTTGAAAAGTCTACCTCGTAATGATTAATTTTTAAGATGCGGGCGATTTTTTTTGCCTGTCGCATGCCTTTATCGCTAAAATACCTATTAAGCCCTAGGTAATTATCTATTTTGGAAAAACTCGCCGTTAGGGCAATTACCTTAAAACCTTGTTTCCGAAGCAACCAGGCAGAAACAGCGGAATCTATACCTCCGCTTAATGCAATAGCCACTGTCTTTTTCACCAATTTAACCTCATTCCTAACCTAACCAACCTTCCCGGAGAAGGAATTCCTTCAATCTGTTCATATTCAACATTAAATAAATTATCCGCTTCTAAAAAAATACGCTTATTGCTGTTTACTTCAAATACAGTTTTATAATCACATAATACCCAACCGTCCCTGGAGGCTTTTTTCTTATAGCTTAAGCCAAAATAATGCGAAAATCTATTCTTTTTAAGATTAACACCCGATGAAATAAGATGCTTTGTGTTGCTCACTCCATACTTATAGTTAAAACCATCCTGGGAATATTTATTGGTATAAGTATAATTCAAAACTAATTTAAAATTAGGGTTGATGGTATAGGCAACCATGTTATTTACTCCCAAAATTGAACTATCTAAATTTTCTGCCTGCCAAAGACTGGAAGTATTAACTTTAACCCAATCAATTTCATTATCCTGTTCTTTTAAGAAAACGCTCTGGATAAAATCAACTTTGTTTAATCTGCTTTTATAACCTAATTCATACTTATAGCCTGATTCGCAAGACAGACCGGAATTGCCTATAGTGGTGGAATCGCTGTAATAAAGCTCGGTATAAGACGGAAGCCGTAAAGACCTGGATGCCTGAACAAATAAAGAACAATGATCATTAACCATTATATCGAATAAAATGCTTCCGGAAGACAACCCTGCATACTCATCACTATAATCAAACCTATATCCTAGCGTACAAGCCAAAAATTGGTTAATATCTATTCTGTCATTAATATAAGCGCTGTACATCATACGCCTGTGTTTATTAAGTCTAAGAGAATTAATCTTTTCTTCCAACAATCTTAAGCCTAGATCTAATTTGCCAAAACCGGATTCTGATTCGATATCTAAATAAGTCGAATATACATCGCTTTTATGATTATTCATATAAAGATTGGGATTGGTTCTCTCTAAAATAAAGGTATCTTTATGCTTGCGCATGAGAAAACCCGGTTTTATTTTTATTTGACCGAAGTCAAACTCGCTATCAGCAATTAAAAACTTTGTTGAAACCATTTCCTTAGAAGCAAACCCGCTGCCAGGCGTATAAAAGTCATATGCGCCCAAATCCTTAGCAATATAACCAAACCCCAGATCAAAAGAAAAATCATCTTTGAAAATAGAGAAAAAATCGCTAAATTTTAATTGTTTTTGTTCGGTAAATGGCTGAAAGCCATCGGATATCATCCTTTCAAAAGTTATCCTATTGCCAAAACTATCATTTGACATAGTTGCGCTAATTAGTCCAGAGAAAGTATCATGATTGCCAACCCCGGCTTCAAAAATTGTCTTGTTGTCGTTTGCTTTTTTTATCAAAAAATTCACTGCTCCAAAAGAACAGCCCGGCCCCAATTGAACCGCTGAATCGGTATTTTTTACTTCTGTTAAGGCTATATCCTGATTAGAAAACGGCAAATCAAGATTATAATGCGCTGTTTGAGGATCATTAAAGTTTTTTCCATTAATGGTTATTAACACCTGCTGGAAATTAGACCCCCATAAAGAAATATCCTGTTGTGCAGCGAAAGTACCTCTTGTTTGCAGATCCACACCTGATAAACTATTTAAATAGGAAATACTATTTACACTTAAACTATCAAGAACCCGATCTTGGCTTATTTCATGCGGAGAGAATTTATCCTTGCTAACGATTATTTTATCTAAAAACTCATCTTGGGCAAAACCAGTACAAGTAAGAAAAAATAAACTAAACAAAAATAAAATATTTCTTTTTAAAGACATCTCTTTTAATAATACTGCCTAGAAATGCGCTTCCATGGCATGGGTAGGACAAACCTTAATGCAGAGCTCACAGGCAATACATTTATCGTCGTAAAATATGACTTTTCTTGTCTGAGGATCGACCACAAGGGCACCCACAGGACAGATAGGCACACAAAGTCCGCAGTCAGTACATTTCTTTTCATTACGCACAATATCCTGGCTCAAAGGCTGAATTTTAACTCCGCTATTCTCAAGATATTTTATGCCCTTTTCATAATCAGCATCATCTCCGTTTAATTCCAAAATCAAAACACCCTCTTCATTTGGAGTCACATGGGCCTTTAATATATTAAAAGAAAGATTGAAGTCTTTTACCAGTTTATAGACAATCGGCTGGTCAAGCAAACTGTGTGGAAAATGCAGTACTATTTTTTTAGAAGTCATACCTACTCCTTTTTATTATTTAAAAGGTCTTTCTTTCAAAGGTTTTTGTATGTAATTGTCTTTCGCGCCCGGCAAACATGCGACAGGTTCAGATAAATAAAACTTTTTATTCTTTATCCACTGTTTTAATATCTCGCAGATTTCCCGTGCTTTGGAATAGCTAGACAAAGCGCCCGTAGGAACATCCTTATTCTTAATCTTGATCATTCCTGATTTGAGCTGTTCATAATTTACCTCTTGTATCGCATGACTCACGTTATTAGGATAATCTTTGCTATAATCTATAACCTGAGTATATATATCGCTATCTTTTACAGCTACACTGCGGCAGGTATCCTCATCGATTATAGGAATAGGTACACCAATTCCGATAGCAAGACTCGCGCCATAACCAAGCATACTCACTCCCCTTAACCAAGCTGCATCCATATTTTTTAAATCTCCTATGGTGGCAATCGTTCCAGCAGGAGAAGCGGGCACACCATTATTTTTTCTTCTTATGCTGGGGTTATGCTGTGTTCCCTGCCAGGCAATATAACCAGTTCCACCACCTAAAAATATACGCGTACCTATACCAATAGTCCTGTAATTAGGGTCCTTTAATAATGGTGAAAGTTGACCTGCAGAACAATAGTTCGCATTGCCTAAGTTAGGCTTCAATGTTCCCATATATGTATGGATTATCTTATCTGACAAATTAACTGCCACGTTGTAATTCTGATAAGCGTTTCTTATGTTAAACAGCACCGCTTCGTTTAAGTCTTTTATATTTATTAAAGTTTCCAACTTTTTCCTCGGATAGCAATCAGTTCCATAAGCTGAGCCGAATAATTTTATGTCTTTGCCAGAAACTAAATCTTCTATGATATGTCCTCCACCGTATTTGAACTCACCAGGATAAACTTGATTTCTGGGGTCGTCCTCCAGCAAAGAAGTGGCTCCTATATACACATCGTATGCGGCAAAACCACAATAGGCAGGAACATTATTCAACGAACAACTTCCTCCGCCTAATTTTATACGCGGCCTTGATGAACCGATATTAAAATAAGCCCCTGATGAACACATCGGGCCAAAAGTACCGGTTGTAACAATATCGACTTTTCGAGTAGCCTCTTCCACACCTTGCTTTTCCACAATATCGATAATCTCCTCGACAGTAACAACCACTACTTCGCCTGATTTTATTTTTTCATTGATCTCTTTTATTGTTCTAGTCATCTAAGAAACCTCCCTATCAAATAAATCTGTACTTAAGTATCTTTCGCAGGCATCGGGCAAAATAACAACAATTAATTTATTTTTGTTTTCTTCTCTTTCGGCTACTGTTAAAGCAGCAGACACAGCCGCTCCGGATGAAATCCCGCCAAGAATTCCTTCTTTGGCAATCAAATCTCTTGCCGCAATAAAGGCCTGCTCATCGCTAACTTGAACGACCTCATCAATAATATCTTTATTTAAAACCTTGGGTATAAAACCTGCTCCTATACCTTGTATCTTATGAGCGCCGGGTTTTGCCCCGGAAATTACCGCTGAAGTCTTAGGCTCAACTCCTATAATAGAAATATTTTTATTTTTCCTCTTTAGGCTTCTTGCCACGCCAGTTATTGTACCGCCAGTACCTATAGCGGAAACTAATATATCAATTTTTCCTTCGGTGTCATCCCAAATCTCCACAGCCGTAGTCAACTCATGAATTTTTGGATTAACCGGATTTTCAAACTGTAAAGGCAAAAAAGCATCTTTATGGACTCTCTTTAACTCTTTGGCTCTTTCAACCGAAGCCTGCATTCCGGATTCTTTAGGGGTTAACTCAACTTCCGCTCCAAGAGTTTTTAAAAGACATATTTTTTCTTTATTTACGCTATCAGGCATAACCAAAATAAGCCTGTACCCTTTTATCGCACTAATTAAAGCAAGTGCGATTCCCGTATTGCCTGAAGTAGATTCGATAATCAAGAAGCCTTTTTTTAGTAAGCCTTTTTTCTCAGCGTCTTCTATGAGGGCCAACCCTAAACGATCTTTTACAGAAAAACCCGGGTTAAGAAACTCAAGCTTTGCTACGATTTTAGCCTGAAGGCCATTATTAATCCTATTAAGCTTAACTAAAGGCGTTTTCCCTATTAATTCTGTTATATCTTTGGCAATGAAACCCATAATCATCCTTAAAATTGTTAAAATTATTATATCACTTGATTATTTGCTTTGCTATGATTTTTCTTCTATATCAGAGATTTGTCTAAAATTGCTCTTTCCTGCAGCGTGGCCTCAAATATCTTCTTAAAGTGACCCTTTTCTCTTGAGACTAAAATACTTTTTTTTAAAGCACCTCCCTTAACATAATAAGCTATTATTTGGCTGGATAAAAAAAGGTCTATTTCCTTAAAATTGCCTGTGCCTAATCCTACAGGACCGGCAGCATCAGGAGAAAACATCACAAAATCGCTTTTTTTTGCAGCTTTTAAGATATTCTCGTTGTCTATCTTGTCGCGGCCAACTATTAATTTTGCTTTTTTATTAATACGAAAATGCCTTCCTAGTTTTAAAAGACCGATATTTCTAAGGTTTATCTGATTATATTTAAGCAAATCCTTTATTCTCTGGCTGTATCTAGGGTCGGTCAATAGGCATCCCCCTGCTGGTTGGCCGTAACCGGCTAAATTGAATTTTTCAGCCAGCTGGACTTGTACTTTTCTTCCCCTGCCGCTAATACCCAATAAAAGATTTCTATCAACTGTATTGTTCTTTTCTATTTCCGTTTCGGGTAACAACTTAGCCGATAAAGGACGCAGCAATTTTCCTTTTAGGCCGCTTTCGGTCTCAATTATCCTTAACATCCGCTTATTCTGAGACATTGAACGCTGACCTAGGACATCTCCTGTTGCTATAAATGAAGCATTGAGCTTTTTTAATAATCCTTTAGCTTTTCTTAACATATAGATATGACAATCTATACAAGGATTGGCGTTTTTTCCAAAACCAAAACGAGGGTTAACTAACAAGTCAAAATAATCACTGCCGCATTTAATCGTTTTTAGAGTGATATTAAGCGAATGGGACAGGTCTTTTGGAATCGGTTTTGTAAAGGCAGTTAAAAAATTTATACCTATTACTTTAATCCCTTGAGATTGGAGAATCTTTACAACTAAAGCACTATCTAGCCCACCTGAGAGTAAAACTAACGCCTTCACTTCAATTTTTTAATTAAAGTAGCGGCGATTTTTTTACCTGATAAAAGCATGCCTCCGAAAACCGGACCCATGCGCGAAGAGCCAAACACAGCATTAGCACACATGCCGCAGCTATACAGATTTGAGAAGACTTCCCGGGAATTTTTAAGGATAGCCTCTTCCCCAACTTCCGCCCACATTGGTTTTTCACCTTCCACGCGGCCGGATTTAGTTTTTAATTTGCTGCCGATCTTCCTGGTAACGATATTGCTCACCTCGGCTGCATGGCCGGTTGCATCGACGACGAATTTAGCCCTTACACAAATTGGATCAACATGGAGCCGGGCCATCTCAACCGCACTCCAATTAATTACAATACCGGTGATATTATTTTTTCTTATCATTACATCTTCCACCGAAACAAGATTAAAAACCTTTAACCCTGCCTTAGTTGCCTTTGAACAAAGGGTTGATGTTGCCTCAACAGAATCAGCCGTATAGTAATTTTCTTTGTATAGCTTTGTTTTTATATCAAATTCATCCAGTATCTTCTTTGCCAGACTCTGCACGACGATTTCATTGAACATAATCCCTCCGGCCCACATACCGCCGCCAAGAGAAATCTTGCGCTCAAACAAAGCCACTTTTATTTTGTTTTTAGCCAGGTAATAACCGCAAACAATCCCTGCAGGGCCGCCGCCGACAATAGCAACATCCAAATCTAAATTATCGACTAATTTATCCGTAAAGGTCTTTATTATTGCCTTTGATATCTTAATCTCATCCAACATAAAAAACTCCTCTCATTATTTATAGTGAAATATCCTATATTAATTGCTGATTTTTGTCAAGGCTGGCTCAGGAAGGAACAGCTTAACTTACTGCTTTGGCTGCGCTACACAAACGCGGTTTTTACCTTGCTTTTTAGCCTCATAAAGTGCAACATCAGCTGATTTTATTAAACTTTCTTTTGTCTGACCGTTCTCAGGGAACGTGGCTAAACCAATACTAGCAGTTATTTTTCCGATCTCATCGCCTTTATCATCTTTTATAGAAGCTGCTTCAATTGCAACGCGTACCCTCTCGCAGGTAATCTTTCCGCCATCTTTATTTGTCTGTGGCATTATTACCACAAATTCCTCACCACCATAACGACAAACCAAATCAACCCTGCGAAGACTATTTATTATTGATTGCGCCACCTCCCTTAAAGCACAATCACCTGATAGATGCCCGTAAGAATCATTAAAACCTTTAAAGTTATCTAAATCCAGCATCATCAGGCTAAAAGCTTGGGGATATCTCGCTGATCGATTAATCTCTCGCACCAAAAGCTCGTGAAAATACCTGTGGTTATACACCTGCGTTAGCCCGTCAAGTATGGAAAGCTCCCGATAATACTCTTTTTCTTTGGAATCCCTTAACAGGTTTTGTCTTTCAATTGCGCGTTCGATTATGATTTTCATCTCATCCAAATTATACGGTTTGGAAATATAATCATAAGCGCCTTCTCTTATCGCAGCAATTGCTGTTTCAATAGAAGAATAACCGGTAATCACGATAAAGCATACCTCGTCGTTAATTTGGCGTACGCTTCGAATAAGCTCTAAACCGGTCATGCCCGGCATACGCATATCGGTAATGATCAAATCCAAAGGATTGGTCTTTGCGATATTTAAAGCTATCTCGCCGTTTTCGGCAGTCTGAACTCTGTAACCAATATCACTTAAAAAATCATTCAGAAGCGATCGTGAAACTTCCTCATCGTCAACTACAAGTATGTTTGCCTTATGTTGTCTAGTCATTTTTAATAGGTAGTGTTATTGTAAATTTGGTCCCTTTATTAACTTCGCTGTTAACCGTTATCTCACCGCCATGATCCTGGATTATTTCATAACTGACTGATAATCCCAAACCGGTTCCTTTTGACTCCTGCTTTGTCGTAAAGAAAGGCTCAAAAAGCTTGGAAAGATTTTCCGCAGATATTCCTTTACCGGTGTCCTCAATCTCCACAATAACACCTTTATCTTTATCGCCTTCTTTTTTAGTTTTAGTGCGCAAAAATAATTTTCCCCCATCAGGCATAGCATGCTTTGCATTGATCATCATATTAACAATTACCTGCTGCAATTTATTGAAATTGCCTTTGATAACTGGAAGGTTATCATCATACTCTTCTACGATCTCAATTCTATGCGACCTTAGATCATGGCCGGTTAACGGCATAGTCTCGCTGATAACCCGGTTAAAATCCACATCTTCCATTTCTTTCTTCGGTCCACGTGAAAATTTTAATAAGTTTTCTACGATTGTTTTACATCTTAAGGATTCTCTTTCGATATATTCAAGATAAGTCTTGCAGGTCTTAAAATCATCTTGCGTAAAATCAGGTTTTTTCACCTTCTGCAGAGTATACTGGGCATAACCTAAGATACCACCTAAAGGATTATTGAGTTCATGGGCAACGCCTGCACCAAGCTGGCCTATAGCAGCCATTTTCGATGACTGAACAAGCTTATACTGCGCCTCTTTTAATTCCTTATTGGTCAATTCTAATTCCTGGGTTCTTTTTTCGAGTTTCCCGTAAGCAGTCTTTAAATTCTCGGTCATTTCGTTAAAAGAAAGCGCCAAATCACCAAGTTCATCATTGGAATACATTTTTACTTTATAGCTTAGGTCTCCATTGGCAACCTTATGGGTGGCTTCTACAAGACTAAAAAGAGGCCCGATAATTAATCTGGTCAAGACAACAGTAATTATCAACGCAAGCAGAATTAATGCAATGGTTAAAAATATTGTTTTAGTCTGAATTAGTCTAATTGTATTATATAAGTTCTGCAGGGAAATCTGTAATCTTGCCTTACCGATAATCTCTTCGGGAAGATCGCCTCTTGGAACAATAGCCATGCCTTCTAAACCCAAAGACTGGGGTATTACCTTGGTAACCACAGGACTGTCAAATTCATAAATAGAATCTGTATCCCCGGCAATTCCAGCTTCGGCAATAACCATCTCATCGTCGTTTAAAATAGCTGCATAGATAACATCTTTTTCTTTTATTATGCCCTGAAGCATATTATTAAGGCTGTCTTTATCATTTGCCAAAACACCTAGCTCACAGTTATAGCTTAAATTCTTAACCAGAGACTGACCGCGAATCTTCAGTTCCTCTTCAACGGTCCTTATCTGGCTGGTTATACAATTATAACCAAGGATAAAAGCTGTAGTTACCATAAGAACAGAAACAGCAATATTAACTTTCAATGCAATATTAAAACGTATTCTATTGGGCATATATCCTCCTCATTAATAGATATTGGCAGCTTTACTCAAAGTATCTTTAGGCAATGCGATATCGATTCTTTTTGCAGTGTTGGCATTAACCGAAAGTTCAATTTTATCAGGAACGCTTATTGGTATAACCGAAGCGTTTTCTCCATTAATTATCCGCAAGGCAATTTCTGCAGACTGCCTTCCAATATCGGAATAACTACAGCTAGGTGCAATCAACGCCCCTGCTTTTACAAAAGCGCTGGATACGCCCATGAAAGGAATCTTATTTCTTAAAGTCTCTAAAATAATAAACTGCGCTGTCTGCGGGCTATAAACTATACTGTCCGCTAGGCCCCAGAGAACATCTTCTTTAGACACCAAACCTTTTAATGACTGCATTATGTCTTTTTGGTTTGCTATAGGAATGGATTTAAATTTAATTCCTAACTGATTAGCTACTTTTTCAGCTCTGGTTACAACATCTTCGGTTTCTCTTGGGCTGTAGAAAACCACAATTCTTCTTAGTGGTTTAACGTTTTCCTGTAACAACTTAAACTGAGTTTCAATCGGTATATCCATGGATGCGCCAGTAATATTAGAACCGGGATTGCCTTTCATGCTTTGAACAAACCCGCTGGCAACCGGATTTAACACCATAGAAAACACTATCGGAATATGACTGAATTCATCTTTTGCAAAAACAGTTGCTCCGGAGCCGAGAGTAAGGATTAAACTAAAATCATCGTTTTTAATATCACTGGATATCTTTGCCTTATCGGCTGGCTTACCGTTACCTTCTAAGTCAAATACTTTCAATTCGATATCTTCCAAACCTTTTTTAGATAAGGTGTTCTCAAAACCCTCTAAAGCAACGTTGTAAGGTGAGATATTCAGACTTTTTATAACAGCAATCTTTGTTTTACCGTCTTGCGCCAATGCAAGTCCAGTAAAACTCAACAAAAACACAGCCATGAAGACAAAGATTTTCTTAGACATTTATCGCCTCTCTGTTTTTATTTTTTCTCTACCTGATTCTTAAAAAACTTTACATTAAAACTTCGCTGTCAATGAAGTATAGATTGCACGCTCGATCTCATCTAAAGCTACAATGCCGGCAGATGAACCTGCCTTAGCTTCAACATGGCTTTGGTCAAGGATATTCTCGCCTCTTATGGCCCATTCTAAATCACCGTCAAAGAATGTCTTGGCAATACGAAAATCAACCCTAAAATAAGGATCGACTTCAGTGCCTTTATCAGAGGTATTCTCAAAATCGCGGGTAACATACGTATCTACATAATACCCGTCGAGATTGATCGTAATTCCTTTTTCTTTTAAATCCAGCCTTGTACCTAAATTAACCTTGAACTTCGGCATGGAATTTTCATATACAGCCAAGGTATCATTCAATACAGCATGCGTTGCATTAACATAAAACTTACTCCAGTCATTCGGCCTATATTCCGTGCTTAACTCTATGCCTCTGCCTCTTGCGGTATTGGCATTATTAAAAGTAGCAACTGTTGTCGTAGGCATATAAACATGGAAAAGGTTATTATATTCGTTATAATATATCTGCGCGTCAAGAGTGAGTTTTTTATCAAGTAAATATGAAGTATAACCTAACTCATATGCATCCACAACCTCATTTTCCAGTTCGCGATTACCTTTAGTATAGGTATAAAGAACTGATGGAATAATAGCAATAGCAAAATTCTGCGTATCCTCAAGCATAGTAGGAGTTCTATAGGCTCTTGCATAACTTGCCCTAAACATCCTATTCTCTGTTGGGGCAAACATTAAACTCACCCTCGGTGAATAAGACTCACCGACAAAATCATTTGTCTCATACATAAGACCGGGAATGAATTTCAATTTTTCATTAAGTTTAATTTCATTATTCATAAAAACCCTGAAAATACGATCCGTAACTCCTTTCCCGTCATAACGCGTTGACAAGTCACTGCTACCATTCATTAGATAAAACTCTCCACTGTTATGCCTAAAGTTACTGCCCCAGACAGTGCTTATAGCATCATCCAGCCAATCAAAACTATGCTGGACTTCCAAATCATACTGCCTGGTTTCTGAATTATTTTTATCATATAAATATACTGCACCGTGCCTATTCTCAAGCACTTCATTTCTAAACAGCTGTACATAAAAATCCTGATCATCAAACACTTTAGTATTGTATCTGATCATCTGGAAATCGCTTCTTGTATCAGACTGATTATTCGTACTTTTAGTAGTTACGGCTAACGGGCGTCCATCGTCTTCCTTATCACCAAAGAAAAACTCTAAATTAGATTCATCATCTATATTATAAACACTTCTCCATGTAAATGTATGATCGCGCTGTTTATCATTTAAATCCTTACCATCTCTTGAACCGTAACCGTTGTCAAAATGATACGCGTAAGTTGCGCGGTAATCAAAATTGCCTGTTGAATTGCCAAAACGCACCATACTCCTTGTGTAATCATGAGTTCCTATGGTTTGTTTAAGGGTTGTGCCTTGCGTATCCTCAGGCTTTTTGGTAATTATGTTAATAACACCACTGAACGCATTGGAACCGTATAAAGTAGCATTGGGCCCGCGGATGACCTCAATTCTTTCAATGTTCTCAGGAAATATGGGAATATAATCCCATTCTGTACCGCCAAATAACGGCGTATAAGAAGAACGCCCATCAATAAGAAGCTGATTGCGCCTTGTGAACACTTCCGAAAAACCTCGCGGAGCAACAGCACCTCTTCTTCCATCATAAGTAGAAACATCCACACCAGGCACTCTTCTAAAAAGATCCCAGAGATTTGCATAATCCATATTCTTTATATCATCGGAGGTAATAACGGATATGGCAGCAGGCGCTTCTAAAATCGACTGCTCGTGTTTACTAACGGAAGTTACAATCGGGATATCCGTAAACATCAACAATTCTCTCTGAGGAGTAGCTTTAGCTAAAAGCATCACATCGTCTGCAAAACAATTTAAGGAAAAAAGAACAATCACAAAAACAAATAAACAAATACTTAAAACTTTTTTCATCCTAGGCCTCCTTTTTGCCTACAGAGTTTTGAATCAAATCTAAAATCTCTTTTATATTAAAGGGCTTATGTATACATGTCAAAGCCCCCTTTTTCTCGGTCTCGACAACCAGTTTATCCGGATAACTGTCTGTCATCACAATCATCAACTCAGGCTGGATCTTTTTCATTTCAATCAACGCCTCAAGGCCATTCATTACCGGCATATGCACATCCATAAAAGAAATATCAAATTTCTTCTGTTTAACCTTATCAACCGCTTCCTGACCGTTATTAGCTGATTCAACCTCATAACCCTCATCAGTCAATAGATCTTGAAAAAGGCTCCTGATGACCGGTTCGTCGTCGACAATCAGTATCTTAATTTTTTCTCCCATACCGATCCTTTCATTTGATTTTACAATTAACTCTCTTTTTGTAAAGGCAGTATAACGCTAATAGTTGTATCTTTGCCTTCTGTACTCTCTACTGAAATATTACCTTTATGTTCTTTTATAATACCCCAGGCAATTGATAGACCTAAACCAACTGATTCTCCTGTGTGCTTAGTCGTAAAGAACGGTTCAAAAACCTTATTTAAGTTTACTTCAGCTATTCCTATACCATTATCCCAAAAGATTATTTCAACTTTTTGCTTATCTTCTGAGATTTTTGTTATGATTTTTATTATACCACTTTTTTCATCGCCCGTCTTGCGTTTTATCGCCCAATGACTATTATTTATAAAATTTAAAAATGCCTGCTGTAATCGACCCCTGTGCGCCATGACCATAACAGCTTCGGAACAAAGTTCTTTTTCAACCTTTATTCCGTCGACTTCAAGCATATGCTCAATTAAAAGCGTAGTTGCTTTAACCGTTTCATTAAGATCCAGGAGCTGTTCTTTTTTCTGCTTTGTTCTTGCAAAATCCAAAAGGCTATGTACTATATTGCCGCAGCGGATAGCTGATTTTTCTGCGATATCCAGAAGATTCATGTAATCGGCAACTTTACTTTCCGGCTTAAGCTTTCCTTTCATCTTAACAAGCTGTATATTGCCTAAAACTCCTGTCAGGGGATTATTGATCTCATGCGCTACGCCGCCTGCTAACTCGCCAACAGCAACTAAACGACTGTTAGAAACAAGCTGCGTCTGGGTTTTTTTAAGCTCCTCATTAGTTTTCTTTAATTCCTCGTTAGTGCGCTCTAACACAGCCATATATTTTGACTTTGCCTGCACTTCGGCAAGTTCTTTTGCATTGTTCTTTTCTCTTTCTACCAACATAATATTTTCAATAGAAATACCTATCTGACTGGCAAGTATGCTCAATAAGTCCAACTCATCTCTTGCAAACATGTCGCCCGAGCGTTTAGCGCCAAGATTTAAAATACCTAAAACCAAATCATTAGAAACAACGGCAACCGATAAAGAAAGATTGGAATTCAAAACTTCAAGATTGTTTTTTACGATTCTTAAGTTCTTTTGCAGGTCAAAATCTTTAGCTTCTTTAATCATAAAATCCAACTCTTCTTTGATTACGAAATTCTTCTCTTTTAAATAGTCGATCAAAGGATTGTTAATCGCGGGCAATTCTCTAGGAATTTTCAAAGATTCAGGGTAGCGCTTTTTACACTTGTATTTTTTCTCCTCTTCGTCAAGAAGAAATAAAGACACGCTTTCAACCCTTACCAATTTTATGAGTTTCTCCGTAACAAAATCGACAAGCTTATCCAGATCTTTTAAAGAATACAATATCCGCGAAGTCTCCTTTAATGCTTCCTGATAATCTGTCCTACTTCTGAAGAATACTTTTTCAGTAATTTTAGAGAAAAACTCTTCCAAATGTCTGAATCCGAATACGATCAACAAAATGAAAGTAACATCGATTGTCCACTCAGGAACTCTAATGATAGCAGAAAACACTTCCTTGATTAGAAAAAGTAAAACTAAATAAACCGCCATTACAGTAAAAAGCAAAAAGCTATAGATTATGCTTTTTTTAATCACCATACCGATATTCATCAAGCGATATTTAAACCCGGCGTAGGTCAGTATAAACGGATAAAGAATTAAAACAGGTAAAGTCGCAGGGTAGATATCCCAGAGTATTGCCGGAAAATCACTCAAGCCTCCGACTAAAGCAGCGATACCAGCAATTATAATATACTTGATCTGTTCCCTTTTTATGCCTGTACTTTGCTTAAAGGCAAATATCAAAAAAGCCGTTGAATAAAAAGAAACCAAAAAGAAATAAACCGTATAAGGATAATACAACGGCCCTGCCTTACCAAAATACTCAAAACCATACTTACCTTCTACGCCAATAAATGATTTAGTTGCAAATATTGCAATAAAAAAGAAAACCAAGGCAGCCAAATAGCTTAACCTTAAAAATATAATATTAAACTTATACCTTCCTGTAGTAAGTAAGCAAAAATGCAAGAATAGTGCTGGTGAAAAACAAGCGCACATATTGCAGGCCATTGCCCAAAACTGTGCCTGATCAATAGCGCCTGCGGATAACTGCATAAATTTACTAAAAGACCAACCGGCTATAGAAAGAGAAAGTAACGCAAATATTATATTAGGAAAATTCTTTCTGTTCTTAAAATAAACGAGCAGGGCAAATACAAAACCTACTATAGCAATCAGAAGATTACTTATTTTAATAAATTCATTCATTTATTTTCCTTTTATTATTCCTGCGTTACTCGCAAAACTTCCGATAAGGAAGTTACTCCGCTTTTTACCTTTGCAAGGCCATCTTCATAAAGAGTCTGCATGCCCAGACTTTGCGCCTTTGTCTTTAATTGGTTTGAAGCGCCTTTATTCAACACTAAATCTTTTAACTCTTCTCTCATAACCATAAGTTCAAAAATACCGGTTCTTCCTTTATATCCGGTGTTATTACATTCGGGGCAACCCTCCGGCTCATAGCCTTGTGAAGTTTTCCTTCTACATTTTTTACAAAGCACTCTTACAAGCCTTTGGGCCAATACACCGGTAATAGAAGACGCGACCAGATAAGGTTCTACACCCATATCAAGAAGCCTTGTAACAGCCGAAGATGCATCATTAGTATGCAAGGTAGAAAAAACCAGATGGCCGGTAAGACTAGCATGGATTGCTATTTCGGAAGTTTCCAAATCACGAATTTCACCGATCATTACAATATCAGGATCTTGCCTTACGATTGAACGTAAACCATTGGCAAAGGTAAGACCTGATTTTACATCAATTTGAGATTGTCTGACCCCTTCTAAAACGTACTCAACGGGATCTTCTAAGGTTATTATATTTTTCGTTGGGCTATTAATAAGGTTTAATACGGCGTATAAAGTCGTTGTCTTACCTGAACCTGTAGGACCGGTAACAAGAACAATGCCATTGGGTTTTTGTACAAGTTCTTTGAAATTCTTTAAGACTTCTTCTCCTGCACCGATTTTATTTAAATCAAGAATAATTTTTGATTTATCTAAGATTCTTATAGCGACATTTTCTCCATAAATTGTAGGGAAAGTAGAAATTCTCATATCGATTGTCTTGCCCATTATAGACATCTGGATCCTACCATCCTGAGGCAGACGCTTTTCAGCTATGTCCATACCGGCAATTATCTTTATGCGGGAAATCAAAGCCGCTTCCAATTCTTTGGGAGGATTAGCCACTTCATGTAAGATACCGTCTATACGCATGCGCACCATAAGCCTACTCTGCATCGGTTCTATATGTATATCGCTAGCCTCATCCTTAACTGCCTGTTCTATCAAAAGATTAACCATCTTAACAACCGGTTTATCTTCACTTTGGTGAACCAGCTCGTTTATTTTTTCCTGATCGATCATAGATTGTTTCTTAGCATCTTCGGCGCTTCCTTGATTTACCTGTTGGGCAAAAGCATTCTGTTTGCCGTAATACTTCTCTATGGCATTTTTTATACCGCTTTCAGTTGCAAAAACCGGATCAAGATTATATTTTACCACTCTTTTTAAGCTATCAACCTTACCAATATCCAAGGGATCAACCATGGCAATGGTTAAAGTATCATTCATCAAAAATAACGGCAGGCATAAAAATTCTCTGGCGGTAGATTCGTTGACTAAATCAATCACATCTTGATCAACTATGTACGAATCGATATCCACATAAGTAATCCCCAGCTGATCGCTTAGAACCTGAACTAAATCTATCTCCTTTACAGCGCCTCTTTCAACTAAAATATCACCTAATCTTTTATTGGTTCTTCTTTGTTCTTCCAAAGCGCTATCTAGTTGTTCTTTAGTAATCAGTTCTTTTTTTAAAAGGAGCTCCCCGATTAAAAAACGGCTTTCTTTGTCCATCTGGCAGATTCCCTTTCTATTCTAAATCTTCTAATAAGGTAGTCAAAATTATCTTTGGTTTCTCCGGCTCATCTTTTCTATAAACCCTTACCTGAATCGGCAAAGGGTTTTTGCTTCTAAAAGCCACTCTTTCCACCAACCAGTCAACATTATTTACTGCTAATGTATATTTCTTGTCTGGCTGAATCCTAAACTGTTGGACAGTGAAGTTCGTATTTTTTGTCTTCTCCATCTCCATGCGCGCTAAATTAAAAGCGACTATGTTATCTTTATTGGCATTTATATTATCTAAAGCTGATGAATACATTCTCATCAATGGAGCAATAACAATGCCTAATATTACGAGAGTCAGCAAAATTTCAACAAAACTAAAACCTTTTTTTCTAATCATGGCCTAAAATAAAGCGTGGCGCTGTCAACATCTAACCGTAATACCTTTAAGTAAATATTCTCTCCCTTAAATATAACTCTATCTGTAAGGCCACTATCATCATCATAATCAAATAAGCCATTTTTATCCAATGTAAGCAGATTTAATCCCCTTAAAGGGTCCATTGCTACTGGCCCCGAGCTAAATACGCTTGAGCCATAAGGAAATTCTATTTTATAATTTTTAATAACCGGTTCACCTTTGGCAAAACCTAAATCTATATTCAACATCCAAGACGGCTCCTGATCATAACCGATACCTAAAACAATCTTGTCATTATTCTCAATACCGCTTATGCTATCAATAATCAACCCCTTGATATTGTAGCTATCGGGAATCTTTACCTCGTAACCTTCGGTTAAAATCAAACCTCCGGTTAGATTCTTTAAATTTCTTAAAGCAGCAAAAGACATTAACTCAAATTCCTCGGAATTTCTTTTAGCCTTTACTCTTATGCCTATCCCGGAAATATTGCTTAACTTCCCCGGAACAATTACATCATCATCAAAAGCTATTTTTTCTCCGGTATTTGTAAAATAACTAAATTCACAAGAATCAATATCCACTTTTTCAATATCCTGTAGTATTGTCTTGGACACTAAAGCATATTGTCTCATTAAAACGCGTGTTTTATCGTTATAATAAAGCCTCATGGAAACTTCCGGATTTACCTGCGAATCAGCTTTATAAGCTAACTTTACTATATCGCCAACAATTAAATCCCCTAAGACATTTACATAATGCTGATGTCTATACGTATCAAACCTTAACTCAATAGACCTAGCGATAAAATCCTTTGTATTAGGATGTTTTACCCAACAGATCGGCATTTGAGAGTCTTTTGCCAACTGCTTTGTTAGATAAAATCTCTGATCGACTCCTTTATATTCAAAAGTATCCCGCCACAAAGGCAGAACAGTCAGACTTTTCTTTGTCGCTTCTGTTATCGCAAGAGCTTCCCTGATGCCGGGATTTTTATCATCTCCTTCAATTATAAAATTTAAAATCTGCTTAGCTGTACGTTCCACTAAAAGCGTATCTGTTGAAAAAGTCCAGCTGAACATGCTTGTATCAAAAATAAAACTGGAAACACCGGCGATAATACCTATAATCGCAATTACCAATAATATCTCTACTAAAGTTATTCCTTTTCTGTATAAATTCATTCCACAATGCCTGTAGTAGCATAACTGATCTCAACAGACCTGCGTATCCCATTTACAATACCAGTAGAATTAATAGTAAACAATTGTGGATTGTGCTTCACCACATAAACACCATCACCAAGCTCAATAACCGGGGTCTCTCCTATACCTGATGAATCTAAATCAATGTCTGTCTTTAACTCTTTTATCGCATGGCTAATTCCGGCTTCAGCCAGGTATAGTGCTTTTATGCTATCAATCTCTAATTCGGCCGAAACAGATAAATTAAAAGTCAGATTTATCAATGCTGCGCCTACTAGACTTAAAAATATAATAACTATCAAAATGCCGATTAAAGTAAAGCCATTACCATTCTGAAGGTTTTTGCTCGGCATACTCTCCCCAAGATTTGTCCAATGGAACATCCCAATCTATGTATATCTCAGCCTTATCGGTAAAATAAACCCAACCGCCATTATTGAAAAACGAAGGGGCAACATTAGAAGGCCTATCATCATACGTAGAGTTTCCATTCTTATCGCTTATTAACTCTGCTGGAAGATTGTTCAAGTAAGACTTTTGGACTCCAGCATCATAATAAGTTGTTGTGATCAATTCTCCTAATGAAGCAGGATATCTTCCTTCCTTTGCACGAAATAAACTAATCCGCGTCCTTAAAGTCTCTAAATTGCTTTTAGTAGTAACAACTCTTGCCTCAGCATCAAAACCGATAAAATTCGGTATTATCATTATCGCCAAAATAGCTAATATGCTGACAACAACCAATATTTCAATTAAAGTAAAAGCTTTCCTATACATTGTTCTCCTTTCATATTTTACTGCCTAAAAACCCGTACAAGATTAAATATAGGTAACAATACCGATAAAGCAATAAACGCTACCATTGCTCCCATACTAAGCAAAAGTATCGGCTCTAACAATGAAGTTAAATTCCTTACGGTGTAATTTATCTCTAAGTCATAAAAATTTGCTATGTCCTCAAGCATACTCTCAAGCTTTCCGGACTTTTCACCGGCTGACACCATCTGTATTACAAGAGGCGGGAACAAACCGCTTAAACGAAACGGTTCTACTAAATCCTGACCTCCAGAAATAGCTACCTGAATATCCCTAATAACTCTTCTGACAACTACATTTGAAATCGTATTCTCAACAACCCTTAAAGCTTCAAGTATGGGTACACCGCTTCTTAAAAGAGTACTTATTGTACGTGTAAAACGCGCAATGGTAACTTTCAAAATCAATGTACCGAATATAGGTATTTTTAAAATAATTCTGTGAAAATTATAAAGACCTTCATTACTGGAAATATATTTCTTAAAATAATATACTCCTGCAGCAATTCCTAAGATTAACAAATACCAAAAATTCCTAAGGATCATACTGCTGACCAAAAGAATCCTGGTTGGCAAAGGCAAGGCAACACCAGTAGCATCAAATAACACACTAAATCTAGGCAATACTTTTATCAAAAAGAAAATTACAACCGATAAAGCAACCGCAACCAAAACAGCCGGATACATCAGCGCCGATTTTACCTTACCGCGCAAATCCATTTCTTGAATTCCTAAATCTGAAAGACGTTCCAAAACCTCGACAAATATACCGCCTTTCTCAGCTGCCTGGATCATACTTTTATATGTTGGTGAAAAAACTTCTGGAAAACGCTCAAGACTCATAGAAAAAGAATTACCTTTCTGCAAAGAACTAATTATTTCACTTAAAACAAATTTAAACTTTTTGTTTACTGTCTGATCTCTTACTGCTTCAAGACTTGTAATTAAAGGAAGACCTGATTTAAGAATGGAAGCCAACTGACGCGTAAAAATAACTACTTCATCATGTTTAATGCGACTGAACTTATCTTTAATTCTTTCGATAAAAAGCTCAGTTTGGCTGGGAGCGCTTATGCTTATAATACTATAACCTAGTTTTTTTAAATTCTGTGCAACCAAGGCAGAATCGGAACTCTCTACTGAGCCGATCAGCAATCCACCAAGCCTATCCCTTGCCTTGTATCTAAAAAGTGCCATGGATTATTATCTTATTCTACTGTCTGTAAAGTCTGCTCTACATCTTTTAAAGCCTCTTCCAGCTTCTTTTTTCTCTCTAATTCCTGCTGGCGTCTTTTTTCTTCACGTATTCGCTCTATCTCTTTCAAACGCTGTTCTTTTTTTAATTCAGCTTCTCTAATCTTTTTAAGCCTTATTTCTTTTGCTTTCTTTATACGCTCTTCTCTTAACCGCTGCGCTTCCTTTTGGTTACGTATTTTTTCTTGTTCAAGTTGAATGCGACGCTCTTCTGCTTCTTTTATGCGCTGATCACGAAGCTTTTGAGCTTCTTCTTGCTTGCGAAGCGCTTCCTGCTCGCGCTGCTTTTTAAGTTGCTCTGCCTCTTGTATACGCTGCTGGCGCTCAAGTTCACGCTGCTGCTTTAACTCTTCGGCTTCTTTTATGCGCTGTTCTTTTAATTCTTCGGCTTCTTTTATGCGCTGTTCTTTTAATTCTTCGGCTTCTTTTATGCGCTGATCACGAAGCTTTTGAGCTTCTTCTTGCTTGCGCAATATTTCCTGTTCTTGTTGTTGTTTTAACTCTTCAACTTCTTTAATACGCTGATTTTTAAGGTTTTCTTGTTCTTCTTCGCGTTTTTTCTGAAGCTCTTCTGATTCTTTTATACGCTGCTCTTTTTCTAAACGTTGCTGCTCAACAAGTTTCTCGCGTTCGAGTTCCTGCTGTTTTTTAAACTGTTCTGCTTCTTGGATGCGCTGCTGTTTAAGACGTTTTAACTCATCTTCTTTTAATCTACGCTCTTTTTCAATCTGCATACGCTTAAATTCAGCCTTATCCAATTCATCCTGTCTATCGCTTTTGATACTCCTTCTTTTCTCAATTGCCTTAATCTGCGACAAGGCATAAGGTGTATACCGACTATCCGGATAATTATTAACAATCATATTAAGTTTTGTTTCATACCTTTCATCATTACCAAGCATTTTCTCAATACGAGCGCCTTTAAACAAAGCTTCTACCGCACGAGGACTTTCCGGATAAACATTCCCAACCTGGTCATACAAAAATACAGCCTCATTAAGACGCGTAAGTTTTGTTTTTTCGCTACTTTCTAAATCTTTGTTTGCTAAAAGATTGTCCGCTCTATTAATGATTTTATCAACGAACAAACGCTGTGCTAAATCATCGACCAGAACCTTTTGTTCTGATTCATCTTCTTTAATAGTTTCTGTTGAAGAAGTAATGATCTTAGGAGTTATAAAAACTACAAGTTCTTTCTGTTCTTTATTAACGCTTTTGCTGGAAAATAATAGGCCTAGCAAAGGAATATCTCCAACGATAGGAACCTTATTTCTTACAATAGTATCTTCCTCTTTTAAAAGTCCGCCGATAACTATTGTTTCTCTATCATTTACCATAACCGTAACATCTGCTTCACGTGTAGTTATGCGAGGACCAGCATCTAAAAGCGAACTTACCGAACTCACCTCAGGATGGATAACCATAGTAATTGTTTTATCATTGTTTACCTGTGGAGTCACTCTTAAGGTTGTACCAACATCAATATATTTAGTGGTTTCAGTTGTACCAGTAGTTGTCTGAGTTTTTTCTTTATAAGGTACTTTTTCACCGATAATAATTCTTGCCTCTTGATTATTCAACGTTACAACCGATGGGGTTGCTAGAATTCTTGCTCTTTGATCCTGTATTAAAGCATCTAAAGTAACATCTATGCTTCTTCCGCCAGCTAATAATGTAGCTAAAGTAAGCTGACTTCCACTTAGGGTTGAAGAAGGCCCAGCCATAGAAAGCGTAGATGTAATAGATTGATCATTGCCTGAACCGCCGTCATAATCTTCATCTCTTGAAGAAAACAACTTATCAGCCTTATAGGTTCCACCCCAGGTAATCCCCATATTTTCCAGATCCTTCAAGGTTACATCAACTATTTTTGCTTCAATCATAACCTGTGTAGGTACGATATCGATTTCGTTCACAAACTCCTTAATCGCCAACAATCTCTCAATGGTATCGGTTATTACAAGACTATTATTAATACTATCTATTTTTATAGAACCTTTTTCTGAAAGCATGGAAGAAAGAAGCTCCTTGGCCGAAGATGCATTGGTATATTTAAGCATAAAATAATCGCTTGCAACATCATCCTCTTTTTTGACAATATAGATAATCGTACCTTTTCTAATAAACTTATAACCATTTATATCCAATATTGCCGTAAGCGCTTCCTCTAATGACACATCGTTAAAATTCACCGTAACTTTACCTTGGATATCCCTACCGGCTATTATATTTAAATTATATGATTTAGAAATCCCGCTTAACACAGAATTGATATCCGTTTCTTTAAAATCAAGCGTTACCTTGATCACCTCATCTACTTGCTGGCTATCCGCAACCTGATTGGCTACAGGATCTTGTAAAACCTCTTCTTCAGCGCGCATAGAGTTTGCTGATAATAAAAAACAAAAAACAAAGAACCCTACAGCCAAAAACTTATGAATTCTTCTGATATTCATAATTTCTCCTTTAAATTAATCTTGCAATTCTAATTCGTATATAGTGCCACTCTGCTCCAACAAGACTTTGTCGGGCATTATGCTTAAAACTCTTTTACCGTTTATAACATCATCGACTTTTAAAGTCATATTATCGATAACAACAATACTTTTATCTTTATTAAAAATAATGCCTTCTAACTTCATGCTCTGAGCTAAAGAATTCTTTATTAAATCGAGTTTAAATTCAGAAACAAATGGCTGTATGGCTTTTTCAAAAGTAGCGTCTTTGCTAAAATTTACTTTTTCTACAAGCTGTGGTTTACCTAAGATTATACTTATGCCTAAAACTACGTTAGTGTATAAAAAGTCTGCATCTTGAGGAGTACTCATCTGAACGTAGTTAACTCTTAATGACGGGTATAGATCATTAAGCCTTGCAAGATATTTAACAATATCTATAAATCCAGCCTTAAAAACTATTTCATATTCAAACGAATCGTAAACTTTCTGAGTCTGTTCCTGTTCTATCGGCCTTAAAGAAACAAACTCTATGTTATACTCTTCAGGACGAGATTGTATAACTTGCTCAATTGCCTTGGACAACTGGTTTGGGTCAAAAAGATCCTTTTCCAAAAGATAAAGATCCTTTTTAAGCTGTTTAATCTGATCCTGTGAAGTCTCGTATTGTTTTTTGTCTACTTCAACATCCGGAAACTGCATTTTGATTTCCTGAGCTTGGCGTTCAAGCTGCTGGAGCTGCATCTTCAAACCCTGGGCTCTCTTTACAGAAGGAATATAAACCTTGTTCAAATAAAAACTAAAAATTAACAATGCGCCTAAGGAAACTATCAGTATCTTTTCTCTTTTTTTGATTTTAGGAAGATTCATTTTCTCACCGGTTAAATTTTAACCATCTCGAATGACAAACTGATATTAAAATTAACAATATCGGATTTATCATCTTTAGTCGAAGAAAGCAACTTTGCATTCTTAAAATAAATTGATTTGTTTAAATTATCCATAAATTTAACTATTGTCTTGGTATCGATAGTAGAAGCTTTTATACTTATGCCGGAATTTTTAAAATCTAACTCATTTAACCAAACTCCTTGGGGCAAAACAGCATTTAATTCCACAAGCATATTAGACCATAAGGGCTTTCTGTAGAAATAATTTTCCAAAAGAGATATTTTCTCTTCCAGGTCTTTTCTTGCTTTTTCTAACGTGTCCAGCGGCGATTGCAGGCTTACGCTTATTCCTTTCAAACGTTTCAATTGCGATGATGCCTGATTAATCTCTTCCGTCTGGCGTCTTACCTGTTTCGAGAAAGAGTTAATTCTAATACTATTTACCATCTGGAACAAAATCAACAAAACCAAAACAATAATTGCAAAATAAGCCTGCTTGGAAAGTTTTACTTTTAAAAATTTGAAACTAACAGTTTTCTTTTCTGTAGGCATCAAATCAATATTAATTTTCTTTAGCAATTTTATTCTCCTGTTTCTAAAATACTACAGGCACCGACACTATTAGCAATGGTCGGACCAATTTGTTTTAGATAATCAGCATCGAACCTTTGTATTACATAAACCAACTTTTTAAAAGGGTCTATTATCTCAACGGGAACATAAAGTCTGGTGGTGATAAAATCGGCTATACCGCGAAGATTCGCACCCGCACCTAAAAGAACAATCTTGTTCATTTTTTGTATCTTGGAAAATGTTAGTTTAAAAGAAAGATACTTAAAAGACCGTTCTATATCGCTAACCAACCTTTCTAATTGTGTGGTTATGGCGTATACGCTCTGTTTATCACTACCCAAAGTAACATAAAAAGACTTGTCTTCAGAATATTTTGGCTCCGTAACTAAACCAATACGCCTTTTTGCATGCTCTGCGTCAGTTGGAGCAAAATCGCAATAATCGGAAATAGCCTTTGTAATCATATTGCCGTTTACTGTCAGATTGCGGTAAAAATGAATATTGCCTTGAAATATAACCGAGAATGAACTCTGGCTTGCGCCCAAGTCTAAAATTCCTACAACTTCATCCTCTTTGATCGCACCCTGATCAATCAATAAATTCGTAATAGCGACATTAGATGGCTGCAGACTTACCACTTCAACACCAAAATTCTGTATCTCATTTATCAACTTGATTGTTTCATCTTTTAAAACAGCTAACCCTAAAACATTCAAACGGTTCCCTTGCAAATCTCCTGCCTTGTCCAACAAAATATAATCTATATTTGCCTTCTCAGCCGGAATTTTAAATTTATCTGCCATTTCCCACTTCATAATAGAGCTTAATTCATCGTTAGATGCGGAAGCGACACTAAAACGCTCCATCATAACCATTTCATAAGGCAAGGCAATGCTAACTTTACTATCAGCTAATCTTCTGGAAATAATTTCTTTTAAAAAACCTCTTCTAAAATCTGTGATCTTCTCCTGATTATCATCGGCAAGCAGCCCGTAAGGAATTTCTTTCAAAAAAAGATTTTCCATACGTAATTCTTTTTTATCTGAAACTATCTCAACAGCCTTAAGATTATAAGAACCTAAATCTATACCGATTAAAGAATTCATTTATTAAGTAGCTCCTTTACCTTCTGTATTAAAATCTCGGTTTCAAAAGGTTTAGTGATGTAGGCGTTAGCGCCTACGTCTTCACCCAGTTTTTTATCCTTATCCTGGCTTCTAGCGGAAAGAATAATTACAGGAATATTCTTGAATTTCTGGTCAAACTTTAACATCTTGCAAACCGTATAACCATCCCGTTTAGGCATCATCAAATCCATAATTATCAAATCAGGATTAACCAATCTTGCCTTATTCAAACCATCATCTCCGTCAATAGCAGTCACAACCTCAAAACCTTGAGCCTGCAATCTTATCTTTATTGCCGCTACCAACTCAACTTCATCGTCAACTACAAGAATCTTTGCCATGATTTAAATCCATTTGTTAAGTAAATTAAGTAAACTTTGCGTATCAAAAGGTTTATTGATATAACCCTGAGCACCTGCATTATTTATTTTTGATTCTATATCCTTATCTCCTGCAGCTGTGAACATTATAACAGGAATTGATTTAAATTTATCCTGCGATTTTATTCTTTTGCATATTTCTAGACCGTCCGCCTTCGGCATAATGTAATCTAATAATACTATGTCCGGTTTAAAACTTTCAATCAACGCAATTCCTTCTACCCCATCGGTAATGGTTTTTACCTCAAAACCGCTGGCAGTCAAACGTATCTTTAAAGCCATGCCCAGCTCTATCTCATCATCAATAACCAAAATCTTTTTTTTTATTTCACTCATCTTTAATCATCTTTTTTATTTTTGACTCTAACATGTTAAGCTCAAAGGGCTTGCTTAAATGATCATACGCGCCTAACTGCATTGATTCTATAGCTGTTTCCATAGTGCCGTGGCCGGTAAGCATCAACACTTTCAAAGACCTGCTTATAGTTCTTGAATGTTGCAATACTTCAAGACCCTTCATGTCAGGAAGCTCTATATCAAGCAGCATCAAATTAGGCTGAAAAGTCTTTAAGGCATCAAGTGCATCTTTACCACGATTAACCGCCATTACCTCATAACCTTTTTCACCCAAGAAATCCTTTAATAAATTGCATATAACCTCTTCATCATCAACCACTAGTATTTTATAGTTTTTCTCTTGCATAGTCTATTGTTTTTTAAAAAGTTTATCGATTCTTTTATCCAACTCTTTAAGCTCAAAAGGCTTAGACAGGTAATCATAAACATTTAATTGCATCGCTTCAAGAGTTGTCTTTGTGCTTCCATAAGCCGTAAGTATAATTACCTGTAAATCTTTGTTCAATTTAATAATATCCTTATCTTCAATTCTTGCCTTTTGCAAAACATGGATGCCATCAATATCAGGCAGCCCCAAATCCAAAAGCATAAGGTCGAATTGCTTTTCTTTTAAAAGTTCCAGCGCGTCAACACCCTTTAACGCCTTTACCACATTAAAATTGCGCTTTCTTAAATAATGCTCCAAGGAGTCCAAGAAAGATTTTTCGTCGTCTACTAAAAGAATATTAAGCTGCTTCATTTATTCTTAAGAATACTATCGATTTTCTCAACCAATAATTTAGTATCGAACGGCTTAGCAATATGATCCACTACATTCATGCTAAATGCTTCCAGCGCTGTTTTCATTGTACCATAGGCTGTAAGAATTATCACCGGAACCTTTTCGTCGATTTCCCTTATTCTTTTCAATGTCTCAATACCGTCCATATCCGGCATCATCACATCCAATAAAATAAGATCCGGAATGACCTCTTTAAACTTCTGCAAGCCAACAGATCCAGAATTGGCAATATTAACTTCATACCCGCATGCCTTTAACCTTATGTCTAAAGAATTTGCCAGCTCTTCTTCATCATCTATTATCAATATCTTTTTCTTGGCTATCTCTACCATAGCAGCACCCCCTCAAATTAGACAAAAATTTCAAGTAAATTTTTTGCTTTATCAATCAATTCTTCTGCCTGAATAGCATCCTGCGGATAACTTACCTTTGAAAAACCAATCTTCATATCTTTATATTCCGGTAAAGACTGTTTAAAAGCAAGTAAAGAATTCTTAACCGCGTCTTTAAGCTTAAATATCTGCTGCTCGTTCATATCCATAATAACAACCACACACATCTCCGTATCATCTTTAAATCTATAATGAAACATATGGCTTACTTTCCCCTGCACGATATCACGTATAGAAGACTCAATTTCATTAAATACCTGTTTTGCGTTTTTCCCAATCTTGGCGCAAAAACTATTTAATTCACTACAGCCAACTGCAAATAGATGCAGCTCTTTCTGAGAATCATGGGCATATCTGATCTGATTGGAAAGCTGTTCAACATAGCCTAACTCTTCCCTGTAAACAGGCAATGTGAAAATAAATTTTGTTCCCAAACCAATCTCGCTTTCTACCCAAATTTTACCTTTATGCAATAAAACAATACTGCGGGTAATCGTAAGTCCTAGGCCAGTTCCTTTTTCTCCTGTGCCGGGCTGCCTATCAAGCTGTGTAAACTTATCAAAAACCTTATCTAAACTTTCCTTACTAATACCAACACCCGAATCTTCGACAGAAGACTGAATAAAATCCCCTCTTCTTTCTACGTTTATTTTTATCGTACCGTCAGATGGAGTAAACTTAACTGCATTACCGACAAGATTGGTAAAGACCTGAATCATTTTATCCGTATCCACAAATACATCAGGGAGATCAACAGGGATATTAATCTCTAAGTTAATACCTTTTGTCTCAGCCTGAGTCTTAAAGTTAGGAAGTTCCTGATTGATAATCTTGGCAAGACTGGTTTTTTCTTTTCTAAACTCAACCTTACCGGCTTCGATCTTAGAAATGTCTAAGAGATTATTAATTATACGGGTTAACCTGGTGATATTATTCTTTACAATCTGTAAATAATTACGCTGTTCATCATTTACAGGCCCGGGAATACCATCAAGCATAATAGAAATAAATTCTTTCATAGTTGTTAATGGGGTGCGCAGCTCATGGGAGACGGTCGAGACGAATTCAGTTTTCATTCTGTCTATTTCTTTACGCTTGGTTATGTCGTGAATCATCGTAACAACTCCGAATTTTTCACCGGAGATATCCCGCAAAGGAGCCATTTCAATCCTTAAGGTCATCTTAGCAGGAACGGACAAATCAATCTCTTTTACCATCGCATTCTTATTCTGCTGGCTGAATTCCTTCAAAAGAGGCGTAAAAACAAAATCCCTTATACCCTGGGGCAATTCTGACATTCCCTCCTTAATACCGAAGATTCTTTTTGCTGCAATATTTAATGATATTATCCTGTCTTTTGAATCCGTAACTAGAATCCCTTCCGTAGCGGACTGAACAATCGCATCTACGATATTACGCTCTTCCTGCACTTGACGATAAAGCTTTGCATTATCAATTACTAGCGCGGCCTGGCGACAAAGAATCTCCAGGATATTTACCACCTGTTCGCCAAAAATATTCTTGTTTATATGCGCGATTGCCAAAACAAGATAACAATTAGAACGCACTTTTACGGGAATAGATGCGAATGAACCAAGCTCGAACTTATCCTTTTCCAATTCGATACCTTTATCTTTTGAAAAAAGCTCAACGCTGACTTTATCATCGTCAATCGAATCCTGAATAGATCTAGGAAGAGTGTTTATCGTACGCTGCCTGATATCCTGAACAAGTTCTCTTTTTGGATTAAAAGGAGTTTCCAAAAACAAATCTACTTTATCGTTTTCCGTAATTAAGATGCTGGCAAACTGAAAATCAATTGTTTTTTCTAATAAATCGAACAAAGACTTAACAATTTCTGTAAATTTATAAACGGAAGAAAATAAAGAATTGACCTTATTGACTAATACCAGCTCAAAAAGCTCTTTATCTAAAATTGAATTAATCTCAGAAAGATATTTATTGGTAAGTTTATTATCGTTGTCTATTGTCTGACCCACTTTGCCTTCTGGCACAATTACCTCCAAAAAAGCTTATGCAAACTTTTTTATTTTTTCATTAATCGCTACCTCTTCTATCGGTTCAGAGAGATAATCGCTTGCCCCCAACTCCATACACCAAAATAGATTCTGTTTTGGTGTTTTATTATCAACCAAAATGACTATCGGAAGATGTTTTGTTTCATGCCTAAAACGCAGATATCTGCAAACCTGATGACTCCCAAGATCGCTCATTGCAATATCCAAAAATAACATCATTGGCTGATCGGAAACAATATTTTCCAAACCTCGCACTGAGCTAGTCTCTACTTCGATCTTATACCTTGTCTGATCAAGAGAATTAATTACATCTTTTAAAAAACCATCTTCCCTTAAAATAAATAAAATTCTTTCTTGCGCCATTTTATTTAATTATAGAATAAATACTATTTATGTCAATAATTTTATAAGTATTTTTTATATAAGGAGTTAGTGTTTCTTCTCTGGCATAAAAATAAATAAAGAAGGTTACTTAATTATGCGTATTTTTTGAAGCTTGATTATTGCTTGAGGACTAAAAACTTCCCTAATGTTTTTTGAATCTTGAATATTCTTTAAGAAATCTTCGAAGATTGATTTCTCAAACGTAACCCTATTTGACTGGATTGTATTTTTTATATATTCATGGATGCTTTTATTAGCACATGTCCTCTGGCTGCAAGAAACCCCCCTTTCAGCCACTGACTCAATATAATTATTGGCGAGTTTATTTAACTTTTCTTTTTCAGGACTCCAAAAACCTAGTCTTGCCGCATCAAGTAAAACTGTTGTAACATCTTGATAGACATACGGATTTGACTCTGATAAAAACTTATCTAATTCCATATCCAGGCTGTCCTCAAAAAAGACTTCCATAGTCTTGTCCCAAACACTCTCAGGCACTGCTTCAGGATTGGTTATCTGCCAACCAAGAATATTCTCTACGTATTTTTTCATCTCTACTGCACCGCTTAAATTTTCCTTCATCATTGCTTTTAAATATACCGGATTCCAAAGCCTTGTTATCGCTTCATTAGCAAGTGCTTCTTTAAGCGTTAACACATCAGGATTATTTACATCGCGGTTATCAACAAAAAATACGCTAGTTTCACTTCCTGTCAATAAATCAGCAGCCAAGGATAATCCCCCTGAAAATTCATAAGTATGATCTAAAGATAGCGGACCGCCGAGGCGTTTTATCGAACGGGTCTGTACTACCATATCTGTTTCACTAAATAAATCTTCCAACAGCGCGCTGTTTTTTTCACCCCAACCGCATGACGAATAAAAATAAGACATGTTGTTCAGATGTGCTTTTGCGATATCGCTTTTTTTCTGCCAACTGGAAGTATTTTTAAAAAATAAAGAAAGTCCTGTTCCGTAAAAACCTTCTTTAGGACCGAATACTCTTACTGTGCTCAATTTTTTTGCCTTATCCTGTTCAACTCCCTGCTGTATTAAATGATCGAACAACTGGGTTGAATTTTCATTTACAAAATTAAACTGCTCCTGCATCTTTGCTTCACTTGCCAACTTGACAGCTTTTTCGATTAATTCTATTCGCGAAGCAAAGTTATCTCTGTATTCACCTGATATCTGAACCAATACATCAATTCTTGGACGAGCAAGTTCTTCTTCGGGGATCAATTCAACATTTAACACTTGGCGTTGATTACTATAGACCGGCCTTACACCCAATAAATACAATATCTGCGACTCGGTAATGCCCTGATCGATTACAGTATTAACCCCCCAAAGAGTATAGGCAATTTTTTTTGGAAAACGGTTATTTTCTTCAATAAATTTTTTAAGTAATTTATCAGCAGCTAATTTCCCGGCAATCCAGGCCGGCTGTGTGGGTATCTCTATAGGATTTACACCATAAAGGTTTCGCCCCGTAGGAAGCGAGGCCGGGTTAAAAACAGCGTCCCCGCCGGTAGAAGGAAAAATATATTTTCCTTCTAAAAATCTTACACAAGCTGAAATTTCATCTTGGGAACTTCTAAGATCATCGATATAACTCCTTGCATTTATAAAATCCTGTTTTGCAAAAGTATACTCTGGAGAATAATCTTTTAATACCTCATCCAATGTTTCCCCATTAAAAATCCTTGAAATTATTTTTAATGCATCGGATTCTATCTCCTGCTCTTTATGGCAGGCTAACTCTTCTTTAGAGCTATTCCCTGAGAAGTTAAATATGTTCTCTTCAAGTGAATTTCTTACCATAGAAAAAATCAGCCTTTCCTGAAGACTCCTTTCAGGCAATCTGCCATAACTGTGCATCCCTGCAGGAATAAGCTCCCTAGAAAGATGGTGAATCCGGTCATGAATCTTTTTAACTTCACTCGCAGTAATAAGATTATTTTCGATATTTAATTCGAATAGGCTATCAAGTTTATTTTCCAAAACTGAATCCGTAATTTTACGCAAATAACCTTGCTGCAAAGAATCATCATTTATTAATAAAAATTTATGTATATCATCAATTAAATCCTTCATGCCCAATTGGCAGTCCGATTCAATTAACGCCGGTGCCAAATGAGATAAAATTACCGCCAGGGTTTTTCTTTTGGCAATCAAAGCTTCTGCTACATCATCAACTATATATATATAAGCATGAGGCAAATCCATTATCAAAGCGTCGCTATAATTATTTTCATCTAAAAAACTTTCCCTGCCGCGCAAGAACTCCAAAGAACCATGTGTACCAAAATGAATCAAACTATCAGCATTAAATCCATATTTTGCCCAAAGATAATTAAGGCAGTAAAAATCACTTGGCGTGTCTATAATATCGTGCTTAATAATACCGTCATCTAACGATTCTGATACAGGCGGCTGGGGCATTATGGCAATATTGCCAAACTGCATAACTGGCAGTTTAAATAATTTCTCATCATCTGTTTTTTGAATCATAAAATCGCTTTTCAGCCAGCGTTTTTTAGCTATAATATCTTCTTTTAGTTTTTCAGGAAGCTCCTGCTTCACCCAACTCTGATAAGTCTGTATGGCCACATTTATAAAATCTTTATCGGATAGATTATTGAAATCAACCTCGTGCCAGGGGCCAAAAAATATATTGTTTTGCTCCAATTGAATAGAAAACTCACCCCTAGAAGGCAACTTACCAATGTTAAAACCACTCGATTTTAATACTAACAAAAAATTATAAAGGCTTTCGGATAAATTAAGCCCGCTGACATTTACAGAAGATTTTCCAAAATCGCGGTAATAAAACACAACAACTTTCTTCTTAGAGTTATCCTTAGTACGCAATATATTCCATCTTTTTAACCTCTTGGCTAACTTATCAATCCTTTCTTCTATCGGAACAAGCGTGGCTAAAGCGCCAGCCTCTTCATCGCTAAGCGCTGAAACTGCCACCGGTTCAATCCCGGAATCTACTTCAGGCATCACCAATGACTGAGCCAACAAAGGTGCGACCATACGGTTAAAATTATTTTTCCAATCAGAATAACTTTGTTGCAATAAGTTGACTGCTAAAAAAACCGGAGCATCGATTTGACTGAATAAATCTTTTAACTGCTGATCATCAAAAATCCTTCCGTGTGGAGAACATACAATCAAATCGGGTTTTATCTGCTTTAGCAATCTGCCTCTTACATCTTTTGATAATCCCATAACCGGAAAAACCAAAAACCCTTCCTGTTCAATACGATTAATTAAGAATCTCAATAGACTTTTATTTACTTCGTTTCTTGGCCCAATATTAGTAGTAACTAAAGCCAATCTTGGTTTATTTAAGGAATTTTTATCGAGTTTTTTTAAATAAACCATGTAGTCATCTATATTCTGAAAGATATTTTCATCCAAAACAAATATCCCTGATGAAGGCTTGGCCTTTAAAGAATGATTTTTCTCCTTAAACGTAAAATTATTCTTTATATAATCTAAGATTAATCTGTAATTATTTATTCCTGCTGAATAATATGCGCTTTTAATGAAATTTCTCGATTGTATGTCTATGTTGCTGAAAAGGTCTCTTTGGGAATTAAGGTGAATTATTTTTATACCTAAAGTACCAAGCAGTTTTATATTCTTAGTTTCTCTTTCAGATATGTTTTGCCCCATAGTTGAAATAAATAAAACATCCCTAAAGAAAATATCCTTAAAATATACTGGTATATTTTTTATTGAATCGATCTTTAAATCTTTTTCCTGGCAGGCCTGTTTAAACTGAGAAATATCAAAATCAGCAAAACCATAAAAAACAATCTTCGGCTGACGCAAAAACAAAAATAAAACACCGACGATAAAAATTACTATAACGAGGCTAAGGCCAAAAGTCTTAAGTCTTTTCATACCCTGCCAAACATATGGTTTAATTTCATTTTTATCAAGCGTAAGATTTGTTTTGGCCTTGAATAAAATTCAAAATAGGCCTTGTCATGCATTTTCTTAACCATCTTACCGTCATAACCGGAAAACTCAAAAGGAATCAGATATTTATGATAATTTAAAGATTCAAGATTGCTCTTATAGGCAAACGTTGCCTTTGCGCTTAACTGATTATAATATTTAGTCCCGGGTAACGGTGTTGCGATATGAAAACCGGCAATATCCAAAGGCAGGCTTTTGGCAAACTTAATCGTATCTTTCATTGAATTATAATCATCATAAACAAACCCGAGCATAAAAAAACCTAACGTATATAAACCCGCTTTTTTCGCTAAGGATATTGTTTTTCCTACCTTTGAAAGATCAAGACGTTTGCTTACCTTATCCAACACCTTTTGACTGCCTGATTCGATACCAAAAGCAACGAATGAAAACCCTGCTTTTTTCATCAAACGAAACATCTCTTCATCGCCGATATCTGAACGTATGCCTGCAAAAACAGAAAAAGAAATATCCTTATATCCGCGCTCTATTATCTTTGAACAAATTTCTTTGACCCTATCTGGATAAAAAGTAAAATTATCATCTGCAATGGAAATTCCTTTTACCCCAAATCTATTAACCAACTCATCGATCTCAGCAAGGATATTTTCAACGCTTCGCAGCCTTAATTGATACCCATGGATATTTTTTGTACAGAATACACAATCATATGGACAGCCACGGCTTGTTAAAAACAAAACGAATGGCTGTTTTATGTAACCTCTTCTTTTGACAACAGGCCTGTACTTACCTAAATCAAAATCTTCCCAGGCGGGAAAATTAATAGAATCGATATCATTAATAAATTCTCTTTTTTGATTGATAACAACCTTGCCTTTATCAAAATAAGCGATTCCTTTGATTTCAGATAAGGCCTTACCCTGCATTATCTCAACAACAATATGTTCGCCCTCTGATAAGACTACAATATCGCAATATTCAGGAATCAGCTCCTTATAAATAGCTGCTGCCTGCGGCCCGCCGAAGATTATTTTTTTATCAGGGAATTTTTCTTTAATAAAACCTGCTATGGAAACCGCGCTTTCGATATTGCCGATTGTAGCTGTTATGCCCACATAATCAAAAGATGCTGCTAAAGAAAAAATCTTATTTAAATAGTCCTGCTCGATATTGCAATCAATTATTTTATAAGCGAATTTTTTCTTTTTTAATGCGCTTGCTAGATATCCAAGTGCCAAAGCAGGCACAAACACATAAGGTTTGTAATCAAGCGGATTAATTAGGAGCATAATGATTCAATCAAGGGTGAGTTTGTTTTACGAATAAAGATTACCTGACTTCTCTCCACTGGTATATGGTAGTACCGCCGGGCTGAATAGCGCCAAAAGTCAACTCACCTTCTTCTATATCGAATATGTCCTGTTCCGGAAGAGGCGTGACTGTAACTTTTTCCGCCATCATATTTTCAACCTTAATAATT
>JAGYNB010000060.1 GCA_018400015.1 Candidatus Omnitrophota bacterium
CAGGCGCTGTTCATTGCGCTTCAGGAGGGCGATATCGTCAAGAACGGACTGGTCCCAGATGACGTAGTTGGAAGTGCCCTCACCTTTTCGCCGGCTCATGCCGTCAAGGTAGCGGTTGCCGGGGATACCGATGGAGGCAAGATATTCGGAGGCGGCAATATATCCTCCCCGAATATTTGAAAGTATTTTGTAAATTTCTTCGCCAGTTTTTGAGTCAAACGCTTCGGGTGTTTTATCGAGGACTCTTTTTAATGCTTTAACTCGTTCTATTGCGGAATATGAATCAAACTCTAGGTCTGATTGCTTAGATTCAATCTCCTCTTTTATAAGTTTTATTTGATTTTCGATCCCCCTCCTTCCGGAAACCTCTTTGTTGAGAATATTTTTAACATACTCGCTCTGCTCACTCAAGGGCTTGTCCCAATCCAGCAGCTTCGGCATGACGGCATCGGGGATGTCAAGCTTGTAGAGTGCGCCATCGCTTATTTCAATGGCCTTGGTAAAAACATCTTTTGTCAGTTGTCTATGAAACTCAGACCCGCCATTAACCTTTACTTTTGCCAGTTCCCTTACATCCAGTTTCTTAACAGAAGGGTCTGTGAAACGAATGTCACTGACAAACCATTGAAAACGTCTTGGCACGGTTTTTTCAAAAAGATCCGAAACGCTTCGGAAGCTGAGTTTTTCATTTTTAGAGAACGCCACATTGTCATATATGGAATCAACAAGCCGCTGAAAAGACTCAGACTCTAAGGATTCCTTTGATATTCCAGGTACTATTTTTTTGATAATGCTTTCCGAAAGATCTTTGACATTCTGCTTTGATACTGGTTTTAAATTCGCTGGAATCTTTTTGATATTTGATAGCGTCCGGCGATAAGTGTTTGCCACGCCTCTACGATCAGCCGAATACCACCCATGCCCATAGGCCCCTTCGCCGCCTTCCCCGGTTCCAGTCTTGTCCAGCCGGGGCCGTCCATGCGGAAAGCCGGGTTCCGGGGGCCAGATGTGGGGGGTGCCGTGCCATACAGCCGAAAACTGAGCGTTGTCTTTCACCTTCCCCGGCAACCCCTCCATGCCCTCCACCACCTCCAACTTGCCCAAGGATTCCAGCTTTTTGACGCCTGCTTTGCCGAGCCTGCCTTGGCGTAGTTCAGTACGGACAGCAGCGGGAGTGGTGCCGATGCCACTCCGTGTGTCCGTGCCTACCGGCGTTTTGCTGAATGCCTTCTCCGAACGCTTCTCCTTTATCTCCGCTATCTTTTTACGAGTTTCCTCAACACCCTTGGCTTTACTTGTCTTTGTTTTCCTTGCCTCTTTTACCTTCTGAATTTTTTCCCTAGTCTCTTTTACACCACGAGGTTCTTCCTTAACTTTCCCCTTGCTAACTTCTTCCTTACTTACTACCTCCTTAATCTTTGCAATAGCCTTATCTGCGTACTCAGTAGACTTTGACCCTTTAGCAGCGGCCATCGCTTTACCGATTATCAGCGGCTTATTCAAGTCCCCAAAGTCTATTTCTTTCGAGCGTTCAACAACTTCACCATAAACCTTATCGTATGTCTCATCTACATTACTTACTTTGTCAGCAAAAGGCGTTTCTACTTCAACCCCTACTTCCTTTTCAGGCACAGGTTTTTTTGCGGCCTCTTCCTTAACCACAACTTCAGGCGTAATTGGTTTAGCTAGTTTAGTTGGCTTAGCCGGTTTTGCTGGTTTCTTAACAGGTTCTTTAAAGGGTTTCTTAGCAACCTCCTTAGTGGCCTCACCCTCGCTTATATATTCATCTTCAACCGCCGCATTATAAATCTGTTCATTGTCATAATTAAAGTCTTCTATAATATCTTCATTATCTTCGATGTACCGCCGCATCCCGTCTTCAACAACAGCACGTTTTTCTTCGGGGAACCTATCTTCCACCCACCTAGTGACGGGATCCTTTTC
>JAGYNB010000061.1 GCA_018400015.1 Candidatus Omnitrophota bacterium
ATCTTTCACTTCTGCTGCTATCACTACCAGCGCCTTTCCTGCAGCACCGCGGCCTCGCTTGCCCAGCTTTTCTCCACCAATGTAGCTCTCATCAACTTCAATTATTCCTCCAAGACGATCCCGTCCAGGTGTAACCATGGCTCGTCTGAGTTTATGTAGCCATGCCCACGCAGTCCGATAACTGCCCAATCCGAGGATTCTTTTAAGCCCCAGTGCACTGGCACCATTCTTTTGGCCGGTCACCCACCAGATTGCTCTAAACCAAAGTCTCAAAGGCTTGTGTGTGCCGTGGAAAATTGTTCCCGCTATGACAGAGATCTGATAATCACAGCTTGCACATTGAAACACTACGTCACCAACGGGCCACACCCTTTCATGGCCACAACGCGGACAACGGAATCCATTCGGCCAACGCAACTGGTAAAGATAATCACGGAAGGCTTCTTCCGAAGAAAACCTGTCCTCGAATTCTGAAAGTGTTTTGGGGTAATCATCCATAACTCCTTTATACTATATATCGTAGGTACCTGAGTCAAGTGAATACCCCCATATAAATTAAATCAATACACTTGTCCGGGAATTTCTTTAGCCAGGTTAAATTATCTCCGCAATATATTACATTTTCTAACTTCATTTTTCCTGTTTCCTTTGTCTGATTTTTTGCCACCAGGATAACTAAATTCCTAATGCTCTACGATGCAATGCCGTGTATCCCAGCATGATATTTAATGGTTATTGTATTGCCTATGCCCTATTACTCCGATACCTGCAGCTTTTAGGTGCCCAAATACCCTTTTAATGCTGGGTCCTTTTTGTGGAGTTAAAGATTTTATTTTAATTTGTATTTAGTTATTTTTATAATACACCTACGACTTTTTTTATAAAAAAATCCCCCACCCGTTAAATCAGATATTTCTGCATCAACTTTGTTACCAATGTCTAACCGATAAACAACTTCTTTTGCTAATTCACCCGATAAATATCCAAGTTGTTCCCCCGTGGCTCTACATACTTCAACTGCATTTTTATCACAAGATGATGGTGCGTGCTTTAATATTAATTTTTCTCCAATTTTACAATTCCTTAAAATTTTCTGCCTGTCTACACCATCTTTATTTTTATGAAAAGTACCAAATATTTTTGAGTGAAATGATTTTAATGGTTCATTTTTCATAAAATATTTCTTGACTTTTTAGTAATCGGTTCACTTTCCCCACTCCGCTTTAATATACCTTACATAATTATAAAAGTCTTTTAACCTATAAAAAAGATCGCAGTAATAATCTATGCCTTCTTCGGCTAGGCTGTGGTTGCTTTTATCTATTTTTGATCAAACTTCTCAAGTCTCTTAAAACCATCCAACCTTTTTATATTAAAACACCGTCTCTAACTGGAACCAGTTCAGAAGTAAAGTAAGAAACTTCTCTACCATCACTATTTCTAACATCTACTTTTTTATCTTGATCTTCTTCCGATATAACCACACCAAACACTCCTGTGGCCTTATGCTGTACCATATCACCTAGTTTAAATTTATTTTCTTCTTCCATACTATTCACTTCCCTTTCATATTTTATTTATCTTAAAGACATTCCTATAAAAAATAGACCTCTCCTATTTGATACAATAATTAAAAAACAAATTAAATCAACGTAAATACGGACAAATAACGGAGGGCCAGCGCTTTAGAAGACGTATCGGTAGAAAGCTTTAAGGCAGAAATTGCTTTTAAGGACAAAGGAAAAGATGTAACTTTTAAAAACAATACAATTCTTATTTCAGATAAAGCTAAAAAACAGATTAAAAGTAATCTTTTAATACTTTGATTCTGCTGGTTTTCCTTAATTTGCAGAGGGCTTTAACTTGTATTTGTCTGATTCTTTCCCTGGTAACACTAAA
>JAGYNB010000062.1 GCA_018400015.1 Candidatus Omnitrophota bacterium
GTCCTGAATTTAGCCATTTTAAAAATACAATTATTCTTACCAATCCGGTCTGTCCAAAATATTGCCGGCCCTTGGGAAACTATTTTAATAAATGCCGCAATAACTAACATCGGAATACCTAAAATAACTATTAAAGCTAAAGCTAAAACTAAATCAAAAATTCGTTTAATCATTGTCTTTTAACCGTTACAAACATAAATGAACCACACGCGGAATTTGTTCAATCATATACAAAGGCAAAGAAAGAACATTATCTATATAGGAGAGCTTATCCTGTGAAACACGTATTCCAAACCTTGGCTTCTTCTCTTTTAAAAACAACCTTAATGATTTAAGGATCCCTATTTTACCGGATTTCACCTCCAAAGGAAAAATATTCAAACCTACATTGATAATATAATCTACCTCTGCTGAACTGCTTTTTTTATCTCTTGCCCAGAAAAACAGCTTGCTTTCTTGATGTCTGTCAAAATAAGCCCTTAGCTCCTGCCCGACAAATTGTTCAGCAACTGCTCCAGAATTAACCTGTATAAAATCTTTAGCCATACTAATATCATTTTGCAAACCGCAGGCATTTTGCATAAGCCCTACATCAATAAAGTTTAATTTAAATTTCTTTTCATTGACCAAAGCCTCTAAAGGCAGCCCTGAAGCACTTGACATATATACGGGTTTTATAATTCCTGCCAGTATTAATAAACCTAAAGCATTCTTAAGATCTCTGGATTTTGCATCTGAATCTATAGCCGAATATTTAATTCTCTGTCCGATCAAGCGCGGAGCGGAATCAAACACTCTCTGCAGGTACTTGTGCTGAGCTGTCCTTGCGTATTTACCAAAATCAATTCGATATGTTTGTAAAAGGTTTGTCTGCAGATTCTGACAGTTCATCAAGTCCTTATTAGAAAAATAATCTTTTAATATAGCCGGCATACCCCCTAAAACTAAATATAATCTTAATAACTCCAACAGCTTATGGTGAATAATATCTTCAATCCCATTTTTAATAGTAATTTTAGAAAGATACTCCCGTAACTGGCCGCTCCCTGATGCTTCAAGAAATTCCGAAAAGGAAAGAGGTTCTAAATACAAAAAATGTATTCTGCCGACAGGCATCTTGAAATCAGTACTTCTTAACGCAAACTCCAAAAGCGACCCCGCTCCTATAACAGGCAGGCTCGGCATCTTTTCCTTAAAATACCTCAATGACATTATAGCTTCAGGACATTCCTGTATCTCATCTAAAAACAGAAGCGTATTATTTTTATCAATCTGGACATCAAGAAATAACTGTAATTTATTCAGGATATTTAGGGGATCAAGGCTTTCAAAACATTTTTTTAACTGTGGCTTAAACTCAAAGTTCACAGTAACAATATTTTTAAAATTATCCTTTGCAAAAGACTCCACAATATAACTTTTGCCTACCTGCCTGGGGCCTCTGATTATCAGTGGGTAGCGCTCTCTATGGTTTTTCCATAATAGAAGCTCTTTTATTATATCTCTCTTCATATATATTTCTCACTTTATATTGAATAATGGCTATAATACAAGGTTATTATAGCCTATAATTGGTCAATATACAAGGATATTTTTAATATTAACGAATCAATCAACAGACGCTACAGATGTGTCGCAACCATCTCCTTAATTCCTTCTTCTAAAGCAAACGGCGGTTCCCAGCCAAGCAAATTTCTGATTTTGCTGTTATCAACGCGTAATGATCCCGTCAACTTCTCAAACTCTTTTGCTTTTCCCATAATCTTGCACACCATTCTTAAAAACCCTAAAGGCAAAGAAAACAATACCACTCTTTTGCCCATAGCATTTGCTATCATTCTTATCAAGTCCGGCGTAGATAC
>JAGYNB010000063.1 GCA_018400015.1 Candidatus Omnitrophota bacterium
TCTTTTGCCGGAGTTAACCGCAATGGAAAATGTAATTCTTCCCTTAATGATGGGTGAGAAAAAATGGGATAAGATTAAGAATCAAGGGATTGCTGTTTTAAAACAGGTCGGTCTTGGCGAAAAACTTAATAATTATCCTTCGCAGCTTTCCGGGGGAGAAAAACAGAGAGTTGCTATAGCAAGGGCAATAGTTAACAATCCTAAAATTCTTTTTGCCGATGAGCCAACGGCAAATCTTGATTCTAAAAGGGCCGATGAGATTATTGATCTTTTGTTTAGTTTGAATAAGAAAGGATTAACCATAATACTTGTTACTCACGAAGAAAGATATATCCGGAAGGTGGATCGGATTATAGAAATAAGCGATGGGATAATAAAGAAAGAAGAGCAAGGAGATTAAAAAATCGGTTAAAATCATAAAGAAGAATAAGAATAAGTTTTTAACTAAACTGTTCAGATTTTTTTAGGTTAAGCAGGAATAATTTTAAAGTATTTTTATCTTGTAAAAGTAGGGGAAAAAGGTAATTTTGTTGTTAGGAAATTTTGTAGGGGAAAGACTATGTTAATTTTATTTACATAGCTATTGACAAAAATTTCTACATTGTACACAATAAAGATGTCAGGATTATTAACTTATCCGTTACTTCAGCAACTGGAAAATCGAGGGACGGCATATATATATTAATAACGAAAAGCGAGATGAATCTAATTATGTTTGGAAAATTTATTAAACAACAACGTACTAAAAGAAACATGACGCAGGAGTATCTTGCCTCAGAACTTGGCATCTCTCGTCCCACTTATTTACAAATTGAGCGGGAAGAACGGGAGCTTACTATATCTGAAGCAAAGAAGCTGGCGTCTCTTTTTGATATGTCGTTGGAAGATTTCTTGGCTGTTAAAGAGCCAAAGCGCGATATCTTTATAGAAAAGAAAACAGTGAAAAAATCGGATAACTTGCAAATTCGTGTCAGAGAAAAAAATCTTGATAAATTCAAGCAGGTTTTACTGTATATATTAAATAAAGTGGGCGGTAAATCGAATGTTGGTGAAACGGTGTTGCATAAACTTCTTTATTTTATCGATTTTGATTATTACGAAAAGTTTGAAGAAAACTTAATGGGATCAACTTATATCAAAAATCATCATGGCCCCACTTCTATTGAGCTTAACGCGATAATGAAAGAAATGCAGGAACAAGGTGAGATAGAAGAGGTTAAAAGTCAGTATTTTAAGTATTCACAAAAAAAGTATTTACCGCGAAAACGGCCGAATCTTGATATCTTCTCTGCGCGTGAGATTAATCATATTGACGACGTCCTGGCACGTCTTTCTGATAAAAATGCTGCAGAGATAGAAAATTATTCACATGAAGATATTCCTTGGAAATCTGCTCAAGATGGCCGGCCGCTTTCTTACGAGAGCGTTTTTTATCGCGATGAGCGTTACTCCGTAAGAAATTATGATGATAAACTTTAATGAACTGCCGGAGTTTAAAAAAGAGCTTAAGCGGTTTGGTAAAAAATATAAATCATTGCCCGATGATCTGCAGGAATTTTGCAAGGTAGTTTCTATTGTCCCTCTTGGCAACAGTAAACATTTTAATGTTATTAGCCAGACAGAAATTTTTTATATTATAAAAGCTCGATTGTTTTGCAGGTACTTAAAGGGCTCTTCGCTTCGCCTTATATATGCTTACTTTGAACAAGAACAACGGATTGAATTTATTGAATTATACTTTAAAGGCGATAAAGAAAACGAAAGTCTTGAGAGGATTAAAAAATAT
>JAGYNB010000064.1 GCA_018400015.1 Candidatus Omnitrophota bacterium
GATTTTATTTTGTCTTCGTATTTAATGCTTTGCAATACTTTTTGACCATTTTTTCCATACGCTTGTTACCGCCATAAACAGGAAGTATTTCCACTACCTTATCCCAATCCAAAGAACCAAGATTATCGAAATGATAATCTTTATTTAAATAGATTACATCCAAAAAGGCGCGCTCGGGAACAGCAATTGAATAATTATCTTTGTTTTCAATGCCGGCCGAATTGGTGAGAATCGCATCTTTGACCCGCCTATAAGAATATGCCTGGCCATCGGCAACGATTTCTCGTTTAGTATAAGATGCAACAAAAATCTGATTATAATGCTGAAAAGTTATGCCTGCCCGGCCAAGCACGGACTCAAAACTTATATAAGACGGTGTAAATATTTTTGTAGCTAATTCAAACTTATTGTAATCTCTATCTTTTGCGTAAAAACCTCTACGGATACGATAAAGATCTCCGTCTTTAGCATAGTAGTTTATTCTTACTCTAGCTGCGTCAGAGCTGGCTTCACCCCAAAGTAACATTATGTCTTTAGTTGATAAAACTGTCTGTTTGGAACGTAAAATTGTTGATATATAATCGCCTTTTTTCATAATATAGACCATATGTTAGTTTAAACCTTACTTACAGTATCTATTTTATGCTATAATAATCATGAAGTCAAGACAAAAAAGCTAATTTCCATCTTAATTCTTGAATATTAATATTTTGGCCATTGATAAAGGCAAAATTGTTTTCTTTCTTTTTTATTCCTTTACCCTGCTATAAAAACACCTTTACTAAAAGGTGTTTTTATTTATCCTATAGTGCTCCCCCTGTTAGACGTACGTAGAACCATAGGCTGAAAGAAAGCAAGAGAAAAATTACAAACTTTTAACAATATGATAAAAGGGATCTTAGCGATGAATTGAATGGGTAGTCATAATTTTTCTAAGGAAAACCGTTAAAATAATAAAAGCAGTTCTTTAAAGAGAAATTACTATAGAATTTCAGATTTAAATGAAAAGCCCACAAGAATAAATTCTTGTGGGCTTCTATTTTGATCTAAAAAAAGGTGGCCATTTTTTTGACAACTGCAATTTCCATTGAACCCGGACAAGTTCTGTATAACTCTCGAGCTTCCTCGGGAGTCTTCAGGAGTGGAATAGCATCCTGAACAAGTTTTTCCCATTTTTCAAAAACTGCGGGCTTTATTAAACCCGGACAATTTATGTACAACTCTCGAGCTTCCTCGGGAGTCTTCAGGAGTGGAATAGAAAGCTCTTCCCACTTTTTAATAATCGCAGACTCCATTGAACCTGGGCAATTTCTGTACAATTCTTGAGCTTCCTCGGGAGTCTTCAGGAGTGGAATAGCATCTTGAACAAGTTCTTCCCACTTTTTAATAACCGCAGGTTCCATTGAGCTCGGGCAATTTCTGTATAACTCTCGAGCTTCCTCGGGAGTCTTCAGGAATGGTATAGAAAGCTCTTCCCACTTTTTAATAATCGCAGGTTCCATTGAACTCGGGCAATTTGTGTACAACTCTTGAGTTTCCTCAGTAGTCTTCAGACCAATGATGGAATTTTCATCCAAATAAATTTTAACCTGGATTTCCGAAATTCCTAAATATC
>JAGYNB010000065.1 GCA_018400015.1 Candidatus Omnitrophota bacterium
TCGTGAGGATAGCTGTATAACACTGTCGCCGATCTGAGCATATACCTATAAGCGACTTAAAAAAACAACCTCCATAAAAGAGACCTGACCCAATACTGTTCGGCACCCTTTTTGCTTGTGAGGGCATCTGGTTGAACTTGTTTAATATTTTAAAATCTTAGTTGCGCCCGCGCAGGTATTTTGTCATAATTTGGTTATGGCTAAAAAGAAAGTTAAAATATCGCAGATACAAGGCGCAAAATATCTGAAAAATATTTCCGGCATCCTTAAAAAGCTGCATAACATCGCAACCGACCCGGTGCGTCCGAACAAGCGGCAGCTTCACATGGACGAATACATCGCTATGTTTTTGCTGTATATGTTCACCCCTGCCTGCGATTCACTTAGAAGCATCCAGCGGATATCAGAGTTGAAAAGCGTTTGTAAAAAATTCGGTTTCAAACGCACCGGACTCTCCACTTTATCAGATGCCCAGCATGTATTTGATGCGGCTTTGCTTGAATCGTTTATAGATGAGCTGTATTCACAGGTTCAAAAGAAAAATGCCGTCGAAAAGAAAACTCTCAAGCCTGATATCATTCTCGTTGACGGCACCGTCATACCTGCGGTTAAGGATATGGCATGGGCTATTTTCGGCAGCAAAGGCGACAATAATGCCCTGAAATGCCACTTCCTTTACAATCTCAACAATAATGTGCCGCTGTTTACCAAAGTAACCAGCGCCAACGTTAGCGAGAAGAAAGAACTCGCCCAGATGCTGGAGGCGGGCAAATGTTATGTCATGGACAGAGGCTATGCAAAGCATGCCCTTATGCAGGCGATAATCGATATTAAAAGCACTTTTGTGCTCAGAATAAGAGATAACAGCGTTTTTGAGGTTATCGAAGAAAAAGAGCTTAGCAAAGAGGCCCTTGATGCCGGTATCGTTCGTGATGCTATCGTCAAACTCGGAACGACAGGCGATCTTAAAACCCCGATACGCATAGTTGAGGTGGAATGTAAAACTTATACCAAAAGAGCAAAGACCGGTCGCGGCGGTCCTGAGCAGGGCGATACAATACTGATAGCCACCAACGATCTTGAGATGCCCGTAACAATGATCAGTGCGATCTATAAGAGCAGGTGGGAGATTGAGATATTCTTCAGGTACTTCAAGCACCTGCTTGGCTGCCGTCATTTGCTCTGTCAGAGCAAAAACGGCGTGAGGCTGGAGATGTACGCAGCAATAATAGCCTGCTTGCTGATAATGCTGTGGACTGGTAAAAAGCCGACTAAAGCCACGCTCGAAGTAATACAATTCTATATGTACGGCTTGGCAGACGAAGAGGACGTAATAAGCCACCTCCAAAGACTCAAAGCGGCAGAAAAAAAGCCTGCGAAAAAATCCTGACTACCTTTTTCAAGAAAGCTCAAAAATTTGGGCTTTCGCCCTTTGCTATGCGCAGAAATATAGCATATAATCGCCATTATAGTGCAGGTACTCCTCTCAAGCTGCCAAACTAAAGATTGAGTGAACCCAAAAGATCAAAAATAACCTTGTAAGCAAATAGG
>JAGYNB010000066.1 GCA_018400015.1 Candidatus Omnitrophota bacterium
AATTCTTTGAGTTTTGCTCTAGTTTCCAAAAAATAGAGTTGACCCTATTTTATTTTTTTCAAAGTTGACATCGAGTTGACATTATAGAATGTCAACTTTTAAACTAAAAATTTTCCAAATATTTTTTTATTCTATTGCGATCTTCGTTTTCTTTATCACCCTTAAAATATAATTCAATGAATTCAATGCGTTGTTCCTGCTCAAAATAAGCATAAACGATGCGGAGCGACGTTCCTTTCAAATATCTACAAAATAACCGAGCCTTTACAATATAAAAAAACTCGGTTTGAGTAATTACATTAAAGTGTTTGCTATTACCAAGTGGAACAACAGATATTACATTGCAAAATTCTTGCAAGTCATCTGGTAGAGATTTGTATTTTTTGCCAAGCCGCTTGAGCTCTTTCTGAAATTCGGGCAACTCATTAAAGTTCATCGTCATAGTTTCTTACAGAGTATCGCTCATCGCGGTAAAAAACGCTCTCATAAGAAAGCGGCTTGCCGTCCTGCGCGGATTTCCAGGGTATATCTTCGTGTGAATAATTTTCTATCTCTGTGGCATTTTTGTCTGAGAGCCGAGCAAGTACATCATCAATGTGTTCAATTTCACGCGCGGAAAGAATATCAAGGTTAGGACGTTTTCGCGGCAGATACTTTTTTTGTAAATACTTAAAATATTGACTTTTCACCGCCTCTAATTCACCTTGCTCCTGCATTTCTTTTATAATTGTACCGAGCTCAATAGATGTGGGTCCATGATGATTTTTGATATATGTTGCACCCATCAGGTTTTCTTCAAACTTCTCGTAGTAATCAAAATCGATGAAATAAAGAAGTTTATGTAAAACTGTTTCGCCAACATTTGGTTTACCGCCAGCCTTGTTCAAAACATAAAGTAAAACCTGCTTGAATTTATCAAGATTTTTTTCTGTAATACGAATTTGCAAATCTTCTGATTCCTTCGCGGATTCTTTTTCAATAGTCACACTTCGTTTCGGTTCTTTCTTATCAAGAAAATTCTCCAATGACATATCAAAAAGAGCCGCAAGTTTTTTTGCTTCGGATATCGTAAGCTCCCGCTCCCCACGTTCAATTTGTAAATAAGTGGGACGAGAAATGCCAAGCTCTGATGCAAGATATTCCTGCGTCATATTGCGTTTGCTACGCTGTTGTTGTATAAATTTTGAAAGCATAGTTATTTTGAAAATATTTCCTACAGGTGCACCCCAAGAAAATAATAAGAGATAATATCAGCTCCGACTCCTAATATCACCAAAATTAGTGGGATTTTTAGTTTTTTTTACTTCATTAAGTATTTCTCCTTTGTCTTCAG
>JAGYNB010000067.1 GCA_018400015.1 Candidatus Omnitrophota bacterium
AAAAAAACTAAAAACGCCACTTATTATCACAATAATTGCATTTGGGGCTAATCTCATTTCTTATTATTTTTTTTAGCACCCATTTGTGGGAAATATTTATTAAATAAATTATGCTTGAAAAATTCATCTACAAACAACGTACCAAGCGAAACATGACGCAGGAATATCTTGCGTCGGAACTTGATATTTCTCGTCCTACTTATTTACAAATTGAACGTGGAGAGCGAGAACTTACTATTTCTGAAGCAAAAAAGCTAGCAGCTATTTTTGATATGTCATTAGAAAATTTTCTTGCCGAAAAAGAGCCAAAAAGGAGTGTTACCATTGAAAAAGAATCTGTAAAAAGGTTAAATGATTTACAAATTCGGGTTACTAAAAAAGACCTTAATAAATTCAAACAGGTCTTGCTTTATGTATTAAACAAAGTTGGTGGGAAACCAAATGTTGGGGAAACGGTTCTGCATAAGTTGCTTTATTTCATTGATTTTGATTACTACGAGAAATTTGAGGAAAATCTTATGGGAGCAACTTATATCAAGAACCATCATGGCCCTACTTCCATTGAACTTAATGCAATAGTAAAAAAGATGGAGAAAAAGGGTGAAATTGAAGCAGTAAAAAGTCAATATTTTAAATATTTACAAAAGAAGTATCTGCCGCGAAAGCGTCCAAATCTTGATGTTCTTTCCGCGCGTGAGATTGAACATATTGATGACGTGCTAGCGCGTCTTTCCGACAAAAATGCTGCAGAGATAGAAAACTATTCACACGAGGATATTCCTTGGAAATCCACGGAGGACGGGAAACCACTTTCTTATGAGAGCGTTTTTTATCGCGACGAAAGATACTCTGTAAGAAACTATGACGATGAACTTTAGCGAACTGCCGGAATTTAAAAAGGAACTTAAGCGGCTTGGTAAAAAATATAAATCTTTACCGAATGACTTGCAGGAATTTTGTAAAGTTGTTTCTGTTGAGCCGCTCGGCAATAGCAAACATTTTTATGTAATTACCCGAACAGAGGTTTTTTGTATTTTAAAAGCTCGGTTATTCTGCAGGTATTTGAGAGGCTCGTCGCTCCGTGTTGTGTATATTTACTTTGAGCAGGAACAGCGAATAGAATTTATTGAACTATATTTTAAGGGTAAAAAGGGCAATGAGGACCGTGGG
>JAGYNB010000068.1 GCA_018400015.1 Candidatus Omnitrophota bacterium
GATTCCGTATATGAAAGGAAACACTATCCCGAAATTACTGTTTACCGCCAGAGGGATTAAACTACCGAAAAAGAGAGCCGCAGAAATAGGGCAAAAAGACAGCGCAAAAACAACACCTAATGCGAATGAACCGAACACTCCGGATTCAGCAAGTTTATTCTGATGTTTACCGGAAAGTGCAAATCCGCTAAAATTCAGCCGTAATATATCCATAAGAAAAAGACCGACTATGATCAGCAAAGGCCCGAGTATTTTATTCATGTATTTCTGCAAAAAATTGGCAACTGAAGGAACTCCGGTAAGAGATGAAATAATGATAATGCCAAGCACTGCGTAAGCGGTCATACGCCCCAGCGTATAGGCAAGTCCCGACCAGAAAACCATGCGTGGATGGTCGATCTTTTTTGAAAGGAATGAAACAGCCGCAATGTTGGTCGCAAGCGGGCAGGGACTGATGGACGTTAATATTCCAAACCATAATGCCCAAAGCAAAGCCATCATAATTGATCACCCTCCCACAAACTATCAAGGAATCCTTGAGTTTCATTTTTTATGTATTGATAGAATTTATCCTTATTCCTTAGTAACTGCCAAACCTGCTCAAGATTCTTAAATTTTGCTTCTTTACCGTCTTGAATCAGCGAAAGAACAACTGATTTCGTATACAGCTTATAGTCCTGAACAAAATGCTCATTTCCTTTTTCCTCAATATTTACGACCTTATACTCAAGATCTCCTGATTCGATTTCTTTCGCAAAATACTCTTTAATCGCTCCTTCTGTATACTGCTCGATTTTATGACAGGACGGTCATCTGAATGTTGTATGAAAATAGTAGACGACAACTTTATTGCTATCCTGAGCAAATAAAGAACTAGACAGAAAACAAATAGTTGATAAAACAAACAAGCATAACAATATTTTTTTCATAAATTATGCCTCCAAGAATTTTTGAATAGCATCAGGTGATAAAACCTTGCCAGCGGCTTTTACTTCGCCGTCAATCACAAGCGCCGGAGTCGTCATTACCCCATATTCGGTAATCTTGGCAATATCTTCAACTTTATCTAC
>JAGYNB010000069.1 GCA_018400015.1 Candidatus Omnitrophota bacterium
ATGACTTCGACTTCAGGCTGTGCCATCAGCCCTCCTGAGATAGCCGACTATGCATTTCACTAACTCTCTTTTTTATAACGCATTGTTGAGTTAGCATGAAGGGCATCGAGCCCTCCTCAATAGCATAATCCTAGCACTATTGCTAATATAGGCACTCAGGCACTTAGACTATTACCATCTAAGCAGGTTGTTGCTCTAAATATTTATTAGCTATGTTTCTACTTGCATTTAGATCAGCGTGGATATGATTTCCACACTCACAAGAGTATAAATTAGCTTTACGATTAGATTTCTTAACTTTAGTACATTTAGAACAACCCTGGGAGGTATATTTAGGGTTAATGTATTCTACCTTGATCCCAGCTAATTCAGCTTTGTATTCAATAAACTGTTGAAGTTGATAAAAAGTCCAGCTATGGAGGTTTCTATCTGCTCTATTAAGACTTTTAGCAGTTTTTCGGATATTCTCTAGATTCTCCATAATAATAGTCCCAACTTTCTTTTGCACAGCAAAATTAATAAGCTGGCGACTAATTTTATGGTTTAAATCAGTCATCCATCTCTGCTCTTTGTCATTAATTTTTTTAATGGCTTTAACTTTTTTAGATTGACCCAGCTTTCTTCTTAACGCACGATATTTTTTGCGGATAAAACCTGCTTGTTTACCATTGTGGAATTGACGATTAATTTCTTTGCCTTGAGAATTTTTAACACTGGCAACCGCTAATTGACGAAGCCCTATGTCAATTCCCATCAAATTAGAGTTAGAAGTTTTTTTAGCAGCGATTTTAATTGTTACAGCAAAGTACCATTTACCTCTTTTGAAGAAGAGGCTGGCTTTACCTAGTTTGCAGCCGCTTTCGATATATTTATGTAGTTCTTCAAACCTTTCAGTCTGTTTAACCGGAAAGGCAAACCGTTCACACTTACTAGTATAAAGTGGTATTGAAATTATGTGCCCATATAAATCATAGTTCTGATTATTATAACAAATAGGTTGGTTAGCT
>JAGYNB010000007.1 GCA_018400015.1 Candidatus Omnitrophota bacterium
AGCAAAGCTTGAGGATTTAGTCGGTTCAATCGTACAGCGCTGCAAATCTCCTATAGAAGAGGCGATTAAAGATGCTAAACTGACAAAAGACCAGATCAATAGAGTAATCATGGTAGGAGGTCCTACCAAGATGCCTGTGGTGCAGAAGTTCGTTGAAGATTATGTCGGCAAAAAAATCGAGCGCGGCATTGACCCGATGGAGTGCGTAGCTATGGGTGCGGCTGTTCAGGCTGCGATCATAAAAGGCGATGTTAAAGACGTATTGCTTTTAGACGTTACGCCGCTATCATTAGGGATTGAGACCTTGGGCGGAGTAAGTACCAAGCTCATTGAGCGCAATACGACAATTCCCACAAAGAAGTCACAGACATTCTCAACCGCAGCCGATAATCAGACTGCAGTTACTATACGCGTTCTACAAGGTGAGCGTTCTATGGCTAAAGATAACGTTGAATTAGGCAGGTTTGATCTTGTTGGGATACCGGCAGCACCAAGAGGCATTCCGCAGATTGAGGTCACCTTTGATATCGATGCCAATGGTATTGTGCATGTGCATGCTAAAGATTTGGGTACAGGCAAAGAACAATCGATAAAAATCAGCGCTCCCAAGAAACTCTCCAAAGAAGAGATCGATAAGATGATCAAAGACGCGGAAAAATACGCCGCAGATGATGTAAAGAAAAAAGAAGAGGTGGAAGTCGTTAACCAGGCAGATACTTTGGTTTATTCTACGGAAAAATCCCTGAAGGAGTTCGGCGACAAGGTTTCACAAGGCGAGCGTGCCGATATCGAAGCAAAGCTGAATGATTTAAAAGCTGCGGTAAAAGATAAAAATATCGACCGGATGAAAAAGGGTATGGAAGAGTTAACCAAGGCATCCCATAAGCTGGCTGAGGAGATCTATAAAAACTCAGCTGCCAAACAGCAGGCTCAAGGCCAGGCTCAAGAGCAACAGCAGGCTGATTCAGACAATGCTGGAAGCCAAGATGCATCTGGTGCAAGCGATAATTCAGGCAAAGACGATATAATAGATGCCGAGTATAAGGCTGAAGACGATAAAGAGAATAAGTAAGCGTTAGCTATTACTGACTTGCCGGTATGGTGTTAAGTGAATACATAAACCATACCGGCAGTATTCATTATTTATGAGCACAAAAAGAGACTATTACGAAATACTGGGGTTAAATAAATCCGCAAGCATAAACGATATTAAATCTTCATATCGTAAGCTTGCCATGCAGCACCATCCGGATAGGGTTTCAGCTGACCAAAAAAAATCAGCTGAAGAGAAATTCAAGGAGATTTCCGAAGCCTATGCAGTTCTTTCCGATGAAGGTAAACGCTCTCTCTATGATCAGTATGGTCATGCGGGGATAGACCAAAAATATAATTCCGAAGACATCTTTCGGGGAGCTGATTTTAGCGATATATTTGGCAATATGGGTTCTGGCACAGGTTCTGGCGGAAGCATATTCGAAGAGCTTTTTGGCGATATGGGGTTTGATATTTTTGGAGGAAGTTCCCGTGGAAAAAGATCCCGCCGCGGACGTAATATTCAGTTTGAACTCACTATAAGTTTACAGGATGCCTATAAAGGAATAACCAAAATAATCAATGTTCCCAGGTTTGAGTTGTGTTCTGACTGTAATGGTTCAGGGGCAAAACCAGGTACTAAGAAAATGACCTGCCCTGCCTGTAAGGGCAAAGGAAAACAGGTCATCTCTCAAGGATTTTTCCAGCTTGCCCAGACATGTCCCAGATGTTCCGGAGAAGGTACGATTATCAATACGCCTTGTCCGAAGTGCGCCGGACGCGGCAAGGTAAAAGTTACGCGTAAGATTGAAGTTAAAATCCCTGCAGGAGTTGATACAGGTTCACATTTGCGTATTAGAAGCGAAGGAGAAGCCGGATCAAATGGTAACGGGGATTTATTTATTATTGTAAATGTAAGAGAAGATAGCGTTTTAAAAAGAGACGGCAGCTATATAATTTGCAATATTGATATTGCCTTAACCAAGGCAATCTTAGGCTCAGAAGTTGAAGTCCCCACTCTTGACGGAGATGTGCAGATGAAAATACCTTCTGGCACGCAAAGCGGTAAAGTGTTTAGGCTGCGCGGCAAGGGAATGCCAAGTGTGAATAGCTATTCCCGGGGAGATGAATTGGTAAAGGTCAATGTAATTATTCCTAATGATTTAACGAGTGCTCAGCGCAAACTCATTGAGGAACTTGCCAGGTTACGAGGCGAAGACGTTACGCCTTCAGGGGGTTTTAAGGAAAAGATTAAACGAGCGTTCAAATAAAAGGATTAAAATATGCCAAATTATGATTACGAATGTCTAAGCTGTAAACATAAGTTCGAAGCGTTCCAAAGCATGAATGATGCGCCTTTAAAAGAATGTCCTAAATGTGGCCAAAAGGTTAGGCGGCTTATTGGAAGCGGTATGGGGATAATTTTTAAAGGTACGGGATTTTACCATACGGATTATAAGAACAAATCAAGCGGAAATACCGCAAAGAAAGATTCCTCGGGCGGCAGCTGTTCTTGCTGCAGTGACTCAAAGTGCCCCAAGAGTCCTGAATCCAATAAATGAAAAAGTTTTTTTCTCTTTGGTTTCCGGTATTCGTTTACGCCGGGATTATTTTTTATTTTTCAAATATCCCAGGCAAAGAGTTGCCAAGTGTGTGGATTTCTGATAAGATTATGCATCTAATTGAGTATACAGGTTTTGGTTTTTTAATGATCAGGGCGATTGATGAGAAAAGAAGGTTTGTTTTAAGAAAAGCCCTGATTTATTCGATAATTATTGTATTGTTTTATGGTTTGACCGATGAAATACACCAAAGTTTTGTGCCTTCAAGAGAATTCTCGTTCTCTGATTTATTCTATGATTGTTTCGGTGGATTAATAGGAGGGTTAGTTTACAGATGGATAAAGTAATTCCTTTTAAGGCGCTGTGTTATAACCAGAAAAAAATAAAAGATATTTCCCGCGTCGTGTGCCCGCCATATGATGTGATAAATGATTCCATGCGCAAAGGCTATCTGGAAAAAGATAGCTATAATATCGTGCGCGTTATTTTAAGCCAAGCCTCAAAACAAAAAAATAAATATGATGTAGCAAAAGAGTTGTTTAACGATTGGCAAAGAAAGCAAATTTTGGTTAAGGATAGCGATGATTGTATTTATTTATACCGCGTGAGTTTTAAGATTAACGGCGTAAAAAAGCAAAGGATCGGTTTTTTAAGCCTGTTAAATCTTGATATAAACAAAAATAACAAAGTCTTCCCTCATGAACATACCCACAAAGCTCCCAAAATAGACAGGCTTAAATTGGTAAGCAAGGTAAAGGCGAATCTTTCGCCGATATTTGTTCTCTATGAAGATAAGAAACATTTTATCGATAATCTTTGTAAGAAATACGCTAAACAGTACAAACCGTTTATGAAGTTTACCGTTGACGGCCTTACTAATGAGATCTGGCGGATTAACGATATTGCAACGATAAAAAATATCCAGGCGGTTTTAAACTCCAGTCAGCTTTTTATTGCCGACGGTCATCACCGTTTTGAAGTAAATAAGATGTATCTACAGAAGATGCGCAAAAAACACAAAGGGGCCGATTTAAGAAAGTTTTCATATTGCCTGAGTTATTTTCTTGATGCGACTTCTAAAGGCGTGGAGATCTTGCCGATTCACCGTGTATTAAGAAACATCCCAAAGCAAAAAGTTAAGGACCTGATAAGGCTTCTTGAAAAGCACTTTACGATTAAACAACTTAAAAACAAAGGAATATTTTTAAGTGAGTTAAAAAAGAATAAATCTGCAATCGGGTTGTATAATGGACGTTATTATCTTTTATTCTTGAATAATCGCGTATGTTTAGATAAAATGATGAATAAAGCATCCCGTTATTATAAGGGGCTTTCGGTTGTGGCCTTGAATAAGCTTGTTGTTGAGAACATTCTAGGGCTTAAGTTATTGGATTATGACCATATAAGATACACTCATGATTTAAACGAGGCTGTTTCTATGGTTGATAAAAATCAGGCTAATTTTACATTTTTAATGAATCCGGTAGAAATAGAGTCTCTTTTAGGGGTGGCGTTTTCAAATGAAAAGATGCCGCCAAAATCAACTTTCTTTTTTCCAAAAGTCCTGACCGGGCTTTTAATCAACAAATTCTAAAGAATATGCCGTTATTCTCAAGACATCCAAAATATACGCTTATAAATATCCAGAAAAAAGAAATTCCCGAAGGTCTCTGGACTAAATGCGACGGCTGCGCTCAGCCTATATATAAGAAAAAATTGGAAGAAAATCTTATGATATGTCCGAAGTGTAATCATCATTTTACTCTGAACGCAAAAGAGAGAATCGATCTTTTGATTGATAAAAAATCTTTTAAGGAATTCGATAAGGGTATGACCAGCAATGACCCTTTAGTGTTTAAGGGGCCTAAGACATATAAAGAAAAGCTTGATCAGGATAAAAAGTCAACCGGGATGAAAGAGGGGGTAATTACCGGCGAAGGTGAAATAGACAATAAATCTGTTGTAATATGCGTAACCGATTCAAGGTTTATTATGGGTTCTATGGGTTCGGTCGTGGGTGAAAAAATCACACGTGCGATTGAGACGGCAACTGAAAAAAAATTTCCCTTGATAATTGTTTCCGGTTCAGGCGGTGGAGCGCGGATGTATGAAGGGATGTTTTCCCTTATGCAGATGGCTAAAACTTCCGCTGTTTTAGCGCGGCATAACAAAGCAGGGCTGCTGTATGTTTCCGTATTGACTAATCCGACAATGGCAGGGGTGTTTGCTTCTTTTGCCGGGTTAGGGGATGTGATTATTGCCGAACCCAAAGCATTGATCGGTTTTACCGGTCCGCGCGTAATCGAACAGACGATAAAACAAAAACTTCCCCAGGGGTTTCAGCGTTCGGAATTCCTTTTGGATCACGGCTTGATAGATAAGGTAGTAGACAGAAAAGACCTAAAGAGTACGCTTTCAAGCTTATTAAGTTATTTAGTTTGACAAATCTCACTAAAAAGCTATAATAAATTTCAAAATTAATTCAAGAAGGAAGGGAAAATGGCACAGGTTAGTTTAAGAGATGTAAGCAAAATTTACCCGCCTGATGTAAAGGCGGTTGATAATGTTCGATTCGGAGTAGAGAATAAGGAATTCATGGTTCTTTTAGGCCCCTCTGGTTGCGGTAAGTCCACAACCCTCAGGATGATCGCCGGTTTAGAAGATATCACCAAAGGCGATATATTTATTGCCGATAAGCGGGTTAATAATATTCCTGCAAAGGACCGTAATATCGCCATGGTTTTCCAGAACTATGCACTCTATCCGCATATGACCGTATTTGAAAATATGGCCTTTGGCTTGAAGCTTCGTAAGTATCCAAAATCAGAGATCATTTCCAGAGTCCATGAGGCAGCGGATATTTTAGGATTAAAAAAGTATTTGGACAGAAAACCAAAAAAGCTCTCCGGTGGTGAGCGTCAGCGTGTTGCCGTAGGGCGTGCAATCGTGAGAAAACCCACTGTATTTTTATTTGATGAACCTTTAAGCAATCTTGATGCGAAGCTGCGTGTGCAGATGAGAACAGAACTTAATAAACTGCATTTGCGCCTTCAGACCACGATGATTTACGTCACCCACGATCAGACCGAAGCTATGACTATGGGTAATAGAATTGCGGTTATGAAAGGTGGCACACTTCAGCAGCTGGCAGACCCGTTGACTATATATGATAAGCCTACGAATAAATTCGTTGCCGGTTTTTTAGGTACACCTCCGATGAATTTTTTAAATGGGAAAATATTAAAGAAAGAAAGCAGGCTTTATTTTGATGAGGGAAAATTCCAGGTTAAGGTAAATGAGAAGATGTACAAAAAACTTGACGGATATGTTGGCAAAGATATTGTTTTCGGTGTAAGACCGGAAGATATATATGATAAACTTTTTACTTCTCAGCCAGCAGCTGAAAATATAATTAGGGTCAATTGTGAAGTGGTTGAGCCAATGGGTTCGGAAGTATATCTACATCTTAATACGGGATTGCATCAGTTTATTGCTAGAGTTGGTTCACATAATCGACCGCCTATAAACCAAGAAATGGATCTTGTAATCGACATGAGCAAGGTACATTTCTTTGATAAAGAGACCGAATCGGCAATTGTTTAGAGCAAAGGATAAAACCCTTTTTATCCTTATTACGTTTTCTTGCCTTTTGACCATACTGGTTACATTTAAAAAGGCCAATCATGAAGTTTACTTTTTATCTGGTTTGTATCTGATTTTGGCTGTTTTTATCCTCACAAGAAGAAACTTCATTTTAAAAAAAGAAATTCCGCTTTCATTAAACCTCGAAAAAATAGCAGAAAAAATAAATCTTTTAAGAATCAATAATTCCGATGTTGTTAATTACAATAATTCTGTAAGAAACAGAATCGCCAATTATCAGGCATTGGGAAAAATTCAAGAAGAGTTGTCTTCTGCAAATACTGTTGATGAAGTTACCTCCATTATTGCCGAAGCAGCCTGTAGCCTATTGTCAAAATCAAGGGCAAGATGTTTGGTTTATCTGGTGTCGCAAAAAGATCAAAGACTAACGCTTGCAAAATCAAAACCAAATGAGAAGAATTCAAAGAAAACCTACAATCCGGATTTATTTGATGAATGGGTAATGGTCAAGATGGCTCCTTTGTTGGTTTCTAATATTGATGATGATTTCCGCTTTGATAAAGATAAAATAATAAGTTCTAAGAATGTTTCGTCTCTTATAAGCGCTCCTTTAATGCGTAAGGATCGTTTCTTAGGGATAATTAGGTTGGATAGCGCAGAAAATAATTTATTCAGCCAGGAGGATTTACGTATTCTTGATACTTTGGCGGATCTATCCATGATTTCACTTGAAAATGCGATTTTGTTTACGGAAATGGAAAGGCTATCTTTACAGGATGGCCTAACCGGATTTTATTTAAGAAGATACACGGATATTATTCTGGAGGGGTGTTTTGCAAAGGCAAAGGACAAAAAAGAGTCTTTCAGCGTGGCGATGATAGACGTAAACGACTTTAAGCTTTGTAATGATAATTACGGTCATATTGCCGGAGATATGGTTTTAAAAAATATCAGCATGTGGCTGAAGGAAACCCTTTTGCAAAAAGGCATTGTTATCGGGCGTTTTGGCGGAGACGAGTTTATTGTTATTGCTTCGGATTTTAAGAAGCAGCAACTGGAGGATCTATTGTTTGAAGTAAGAGATAAAATAAAAATGCAGACATTAATGCTGCGCAAACAGGAAATAATGATTGATATTTCTTTTGGCGTTGCCGAATACGGTCAGAAATTCGGTTCTGCGCATGAATTGATCGCCTTAGCTGATAAAAGGCTTTATGCGATGAAAAAAAACAATAAATGATAATTTATTCCGTTGTGATTTTTCAGGTAATTGCGATGATAATCTTTTTTGAACGGATTATGCGCAGCAATCTAAATAAGTTTTATCAGAAATATGATTTACTCGTTAAGCAGATAAATGAGTTAACCAATAAGTCAGCTTTATTAGAAGATGAAAAAAAACAGCTTGAGCATAATGAGCAGCATATTTCTGCGATATATGAAATGGGGAAATCTTTTGTTAGGCAAATAAAAGAAGAGGATCTTGTTTATATACTCAAGGAACAGCTCGAACATAATCATATATCTTTTAGCCGGTTAAGGCTAGAGGATGATTTATCCGATATCGTTTATTCTAAAGATAAAGAGGTTTTTTCTTTGATTGCCCAGAATGAAAAACTCGGTTATCTGGTCATTGAAGGTTTGGATGAAGAATATGTCCAAGATATAAATATATTGTCAAAGCGCCTAGCTTTAAGCATAAGGCGTTTTCATCTTTATAGGGGAGTTCAACAACTTGCCATAACCGATTCATTGACAGGCACTTTAAGCCGTAATTATTGTTTAGAGAGGCTGGATAAGGAACTCGCTAGGGCTAGGAAATTCAGTTTCAGCTTATCTGTTGCCATGCTCGATCTGGATAATTTTAAAACCTATAATGATAAATACGGACATATTTCCGGAGATAAGATTTTAAAAGAACTGTCATTAATCATGAGACAGTCTTTAAGAAACGTTGATTTTATCGGCAGATACGGGGGGGAAGAGTTTCTTTTAGTCATGCCTGAGGCGAGTTCCAAAGGCGCGAAGTTTGCTTTGGAGCGTATCAGAAGCCAGATTGCTTCTCATGCGGTAGATTTATTTAAAGACAGGGTTAATCTTACGGTAAGCGTGGGTATTGCTTCTTTTCCAGCTGACAGTGAAGCCTTTTCTGACTTGATAGAAAAAGCTGATAAGGCTTTGTATATATCCAAAAAAAGCGGAAAGAATAAAGTAATTTTGTTCAGTTCACAAAAATAATTTTTTGTTCTTGAAATTAACCTGTTTTTAGGTTAAAATCCCTTAATATGTTTGAAGAAATATACTTAGGAATAGATATTGGTGGAACGAATATCAAAATCGGGCTTGTGTCAAAGTCAGGAAAGCTCTTAAAGAAATTCATATTCCCTACGCCAAAAAAAAGAGCGGACATAATCGATAAAATTTGTTCACAGGTAAATTTGCTTAAAACTAGATTTAAGGTTAAGGCTTTAGGTATTGGTATGCCGGGGCCGGTAGACTCAATTAATGGTATTGTGCGTTATTTACCTAATCTTCCCGGATGGGAAAACGTAAAACTAAAAGCTATATTTGAGAAAAAACTTTTAATTCCAGTTACCGTAGATAATGATGTCAATTTTATGGGGTTGGCAGAATACAACTTTGGTGCAGCAGGAAAATCACGTAATTGCGTTTGCCTTACTTTAGGTACGGGCGTGGGAGGGTGTTTGATTTTAGAAGGTAAGATCTATCATGGTTCAACGATGAATGCAGGTGAAATCGGTCATATGCCTATAAGTATAGACGGCCCGCGCTGCGGTTGTAAAGCCAGAGGGTGTCTTGAGGCGTATGTGGGCAATACCAGAATAATCGCTTTAGCGAAAAAAGTTTTTAAAAAGAAAGTTTCGTTGGAAGAGCTTTCTATCATGGCTAAGAGAAACAATAAAAAAGCAGCTGCGGTTTGGGAACAGGTTGCAGATTATCTATCGGTTGCGCTTACTTCAGTTGTAAATCTTATTAATCCTGATACTATTGTAATCGGAGGAGGCGTGGCCAAGTCTGGAAAAGTGTTAATGAGCAGACTAAAAAAACAAATAATAAAAAGAGCGATGAAAGCCGCAACAAAAAATTTAAAAATTGTTTTTGCCTCTCTTGGTAACGATTCAGGGATAATCGGCGCAGGTTATGCAGCGAGTTTATCAACCAGGAAAAACGCACAAAAGAAATGAAAATTTTTATCGATACGGCGAACATAGAGGAAATAAAAAAGGCTGCAGAGCTTGGTTTGATCGATGGAGTGACAACTAACCCTACTCTTGTTGCAAAGGAAAACAAGACTTTCGATGTAATTTTAAAAGAGATTTGTAAGATTGTCAAAGGGCCGGTAAGCGCAGAGGTTATTTCCTTAGAGTGCGACGGCATGATCGAAGAGGCGCGTAAACTAAGAAAAATTGCCGAGAATATCGTGATCAAGATACCTTTGGTCAAAGAAGGTTTAAAAGCCGTACGGATACTCGATAAGGAAAACATAAAAACAAACGTTACGCTTTGTTTTTCCGCTATGCAGGCGCTTTTGGTTGCCAAAGCAGGTGCTAGTTTTATCAGTCCTTTTGTGGGAAGGCTCGATGATATCAGTCATGACGGTATGGATCTTGTGGAGAAGATAAAAACGATTTACGCCAATTATGGCTTTAAAACCGAAATTATCGTTGCCAGTATTAGGAATCCACTGCATATTCAGCGTGCTGCTTTAATCGGTGCTGATATTGTCACTGTTCCTTTTTCTGTAATTGAAAAATTGATTAAACACCCTTTAACGGATATCGGTATAAAAAGGTTCTTGGATGACTATAAAAAAATACCCAAATAAATCAAAAGTTTTTGTAATCTATTTATTTATTTCTGTTTGTATTGTTTCTATTGGTTTTGCCCAAGAAGTAAAACAGCCGTACATTGTAAAGGGTGATAAAATAGAGTATGCACAGGAAGAAAATGTAGTAGTCATCGAAGGCAATGCAGTAGTAATCTATACGGGGTCTAAACTCACCGCAGATAAAATTATTTATAATAATGTTACTAATGATGCCAGAGCACAAGGCAATGTCCGCTTAGTGTTTGAAAGCGGAATCTTAACCGGTGAAAATGTAGTCTATAACTTTGTCAGTAAGGTAGGATATGTTCAAAATGCCAATCTTTATGCCGACCCTTTTTTCCTGCAGGCTCCGATAATCGATAAAATCGATGATAACGAATTTGGCATGAAGCGGGGTTATTTTACTACCTGTAACCACGATAAAGTCCATTGGCGCATAAAGTCAAAAAAAATCGATGTTTATCCTAATGACCGGATTACCGCTAAAGGATCGATTTTCTTTATCGGCAATATACCGCTTTTTTATTTTCCCCGTTTTACCCAGAATCTAAAGGAAAATGTCTTGCGCGTCCAGGTTGAGCCCGGTTACAGCAAGGATTGGGGAATGTATTTATTGACTGCCTGGCGTTATTATGTCAGTGAAAATCTAATGGGCAGAATCCATGTTGATTTCAGGGAAAGAAAAGACGTAGCAGTCGGTGTTGATGCAAAATACGATACGGTTAAATATGGTAAAGGCATATTAAGAAGCTATTATATGCATGAAAGAGATGCTAATAGAGATCATTTTTGGCAGAAGTGGACAGACGAGGATTCTCTTGGCGCAGATGAAACAGAGCGTTTTCGAGTGCAGTTAAGGCATATCTGGGATATAGATGATACTGCGCAATTTATCGCAGAGTATAATAAGCTATCCGATGATACGATAATAAAGGATTATTTTTATGAACAGGAGTATGAACAGGAAGAAACGGAAGATACATATTTGCAGTTAACCAAAAATTTCCGTTATTCCACGCTAAGCGCATATTTAAACAAAAGAGTTAATCGGTTCGAGTCTATTACGGAAAAGCTTCCCGAATTAAAGCTGGATACTTCATCTTTTAAGATCTTGGATACGCCATTTTACGTAAAGAACAATACCACAGCTTCATATTTACATTCTACCAACGCCCACAGCGATATTGACGATGAGATAAAAATAGTCGATACCTATAGTGAAATATCCATGCCGTTTAAGCTTTTATTCTTTGAATTGCGCCCTTATTTTGGCAGCAGGCAGACATATTTCAGTAAAGACGTAGACGGGGGAAGCATCAGCCCGAGGGTAGTAAATTATAACGGGATCTCCTTAAATACCAGATTTTATCGCGTGTTTGATTTAGTTACAGATTTTGCCGGGTTTGATATAAACAGGCTGCGCCACATAATCAGTCCGACTATAGAATATAGCTATACGCATGATCCGACTATTGGCCCGGACAGGCTGGCGGAATTAGGAAATGATAATATTGAAAAATCCAAGGTTATAACACTGTCTTTAGAGAATAAACTGCAGACAAAACGCAATAATAAATCAGTGGATTTAGTGAGGTTTATTCTTGACGGAACTTATGATCTAACACCGAAAAAGAAAAGAAGATTATCTGATGTCAGCGCGGATTTAGAGATTATTCCTTATGATTGGCTGGAATTTGATGCGGATGCAGGATATGATACCAGAGAGCATTGGTTTAAAACAGTTAATTTTGATTTGACGGCAAAGCCTTTTGACCGTTGGTCTGCCAGTATCGGCCATCGTTATGAAAGAAAAGGCACGAAGGAATTGACTACTAGTTTAGAATACAGACTTAATCCTATATGGAAATTCAGAACATATCAGAGGTATCAGTTTGCTACAAGCGATCTGTTGGAACAGGAATATGGTATTACCAGAGATCTTCATTGCTGGCTTATGGATATAAATTATAATGTTAATCGTTCTAAAGGTGAAACGATCTGGGTAGTATTTCGTTTAAAGGCATTCCCGGAAACAGAATTTGGGTTTGAACAGGATCATCATACTCCAAAGGCAGGCAGCCAGAGTACGCTTGGTGAGTACGACTAAGAAAGGAAAGTCATGAGAATTGGAGTTATTGGCACAGGTTATGTAGGCTTAGTTACCGGAACCTGTTTTGCCAATTTAGGCAACTATGTGATTTGTGCGGATAATAATAAGAAAAAAATTGATGCATTATTAAAAGGTAAAGTTCCCATATATGAGCCGGGCTTAGATGAGCTGGTTGTGCATAATACCAAACAGAAGCGATTGACCTTTACAACGAGTATAAAAAAAGTTGTGGAGAAAAGCGATATTATTTTTATTGCAGTGGGTACGCCTTCAAAGAAAAACGGCGATGCGGACCTTTCTTTTGTTGGGGCCGTAGCCAAGCAGATCGCGAAATATCTGACTAAATATAGAATAATTGTGGAAAAGTCAACTGTTCCCGTAAAAACCGGTGAATGGGTAAAAAGCACGATTGAGCGCTTTGCGCGCAAGAATGTAAAGTTCGATGTTGCCTCAAATCCCGAGTTCTTAAGGGAAGGTACGGCAATTAAGGATTTTTTAAATCCTGATAGGATCGTTATCGGAGTCAGCAGCAAGCGCGCAGAAAATATGCTTAAAAAATTATACGCTCCCTTAAAATCACCTATTCTTGTTACCGATGTAAAGTCAGCTGAAATTATCAAACATGCTTCAAATTCATTCTTGGCAACGAAGATCTCATTTATAAATGCAGTAAGCAATATTTGCGAAAAAGTAGGTGCAGATATTTTAAAGGTCGCTGAAGGCATGGGCATGGATAAAAGAATCGGCAGACAGTTTTTAAGCGCAGGTCTTGGCTTTGGCGGAAGTTGTTTTCCTAAGGATGTGGATGCATTCATCAGTATTTCTAAAAAACTCGGATATGATTTCGATCTTTTGGAAGAAGTGCGCAGGGTAAATGCTCGCCAGATAGAATTGTTTGTATCTAAAATAAAAAGCAACTTAATAAATCTAAAAGATAAAACCGTGGGTTTATTGGGTCTTGCTTTCAAGCCAGAAACCGATGATATGCGCGAGGCGCCGTCTTTGAAGGTTATCGACTGGCTTAAAAAACAAAAAATAAAAGTAAAGGTTTTTGACCCTAAGGCAATGCCCAAATCAAAAGACCTGTTAAAAGGGGTAAAGTTTTGCAAAGATACTTATGAATTAGCCAAAGGCTGCGACTGTCTTCTTGTAATAACAGAATGGAATGAATTTAAACAGCTTGATTTAGTGCGCATAAAAAGATTAATGAAACGCAATTTAATAATTGACGGCCGTAATATTTTCGATAGCGTTAACCTTAAAAATATCGGTTTTAAGTATATTTCAACTGGAAGGGGAAGATAGTGATTTTTTTAGTGACAGGCGGTGCAGGCTTTATCGGTTCCCATATAACAGAACGCTTAGTAAAAGAAAACCATACTGTAAGGGTGTTGGATAATTTTGTTTCCGGTAAAGAAGAGAATTTAAGCGCTTTTTTGGATAAAATAGATTTAATCAAAGGCGATGTAAGAGATAAAGAGATTTTAGAAAAAGCAGTTAAAGGATGTGACTACGTCCTGCATCAGGCTGCATTAAGAAGCGTGCCTAAATCAATGTCTCGCCCTGAAGAGTATCATGATGTTAATGTTACCGGAACTCTTAGACTTTTACTGGCTGCAAAAGAAGCTAAAGTAAAGAGAGTTGTGTTTGCATCATCAAGCTCTGTTTATGGTGAAACAGATATTTTTCCTCAAAAAGAAGATTTTCCCACTAATCCTATCTCACCATATGCAACTACTAAGTTGATGGGAGAGTATTATTGCAGGCTATTTTCCAATTCATTCGGTCTGGATACGTTTTGTTTGAGGTATTTTAATGTGTTCGGAGCGAGGCAGTCTTTGGAATCTTTATATGCCGTGGTTGTGCCCAAATTCATAACCAGTATTCTTAATAATAAAAGTTGTCCTGTGCATGGCGATGGTACTCAAAGCAGAGATTTTACCTTTGTCGGCAATGTCGTAGACGCCAATATTAAAGCAGCTTTAAATACGGAATCTTTAAAAGGAGAAGCGGTTAATATCGCTTCCGGTAAAGATCATACTGTATTAGAGCTTATCGATACATTAAACCAGATTCTAAATACCGATATAAAACCGGAACTTATCGACAAGCGTCCTGGCGATGTTCAAAAGACCAATGCCGACATTTCCAAAGCAGCTAATCTTATCAAGTATGCTCCTCTGATAGATTTTAAAAATGGCCTTGAGATCACAGCAAGCTACTTCAAACAAATTCAAAATAAATGAGCAATAAGAAAACTTTTCTTGTTACCGGCGGAGCGGGTTTTATCGGGTCTTATCTTTGCGAGCGTTTGATTAGAGAAGATAAAAAAGTGATCTGCCTGGATAATTTGATAACCGGGCATATGGAAAATGTCAAGCGCCTGAAAAGTTTTAAGGATTTTAAGTTCATAAAACACGATATCAGCAGGCCGGTCATCCTAAAAGAAAGAATTGATTATATTTTGCATTTTGCATCTCCTGCCAGCCCTATTGATTATTTGAATTTTCCCATTCAGACATTAAAGGTAGGTTCATTAGGTACGCATAATGCCTTGGGGATTGCTAAAGCAAAAAAAGCAAAGTTCTTACTTGCTTCTACATCGGAGACTTATGGAGATCCAAAAGAACATCCGCAAAAAGAGACTTATTGGGGTCATGTAAATACTATTGGTCCAAGAGGCGTATATGATGAGGCAAAGCGTTTTGCTGAGGCTATAACCATGGCTTACCACAGATATCATAAGTTAGATACGCGCATAATCAGGATATTTAATACCTATGGGCCTCGCATGAGAATGCAGGACGGCCGGGTGATTCCTAATTTTATTACTCAGGCATTAAGAGGTAAGCCGATTACAGTTTACGGCAGAGGCACCCAAACAAGAAGTTTTTGTTTTGTAGATGATTTAGTGGAGGCGATATTGCGTCTTGTTGAGGTTGATTTCCATGAGCCGGTTAATTTAGGCAATCCTAATGAAATGACTGTTCTTAGCCTCGCCAAGTTGATAATCAGTCTGTCTAAAAGTAAATCAAAGATTATCTATAATGATCTGCCTATAGATGACCCTAAACAAAGACAGCCGGATATATCAAGAGCCAAAAAGCTTCTTAAATGGACGCCTAAAGTGGCGTTAGAAAGCGGGCTTTTGACCACAATAACCTGGTTTAGAGAGAATATTTAACCCACCTTGAAAAACCTTAAAATCCGTGTTATACTTTTAATAGATAATTAGGAAAGTTAAATTCGCATGACGCGAAGCCGCAAAGTTTGCGGCGGCAAACCCATTCGTAAGATGGGGACGCAAAGCTAAAGGGCCTTATAAATAGATTTAATCATAAGGTAGCCAGTTGCCTAAAGTAATGTGACCTATTCCTGCGAAGGGAATAGGTTTTTTCGTTTTTAAAGGTTTTTCTTGACAAGAAGGGAGGTCTTGAATAAAATAAATAGTAATGAGGTAGGACTTGGCGCAATAAGTGTAATTGCTTAATTTTAGCAGAAAAAAAGGTATTATAATAAATCTTGCTAAATGAGTAGTTGCAAAAAAGCGCAAGATCTAATCAGCCTCAGAAAGGGGGCGCAAAAGAAAATGAGAAACAGAAAAGGTTTTACATTAGTCGAAATCATGATCGTTGTGGCAATTATAGCATTGTTGGTCGCTATAGCCGTTCCTAATATCGCTGCCCAGCGTAGAATCGCTAATAACTCAGCAGCAGCAGGTAACTTAAGAAGTCTTCTTTCCGTATTGGAAACTTACAATACAGCAGAAGGAGAGTATCCTGCAGCTTTGAGTTCTTTAACTGACGGCACTAATCCGTATATCAGTACAGTTCCAACAGGTACTGCCGGAGGTTATGTTTGGACTTCAACACCTGCAACAACTGGTTATACTTTACAAGCATGTCCAAGCACAACTTCAACAGGTATTTACTGCTGGAGAATCCGTACAGGCGGTATTATGGAAAGATGTTCTACTTCAGGTACAAGTTGTTCAACTTACACAACTCAGTATTAATCTAGCGCCGTAGAAGTATTTTTTTAAGGCGGTACCCGTAAAAAGGTATCGCCTTTTTTATTGATTATTGGTATAATTATCGTTAATGAATAAGCGAACAATAGCAATAATACTTTTGGTTGTAATAGGTTTTACGATTTATGCCAATACTTTTGCCAACCCGTTTATTTGGGACGATTTTGGTTTAGTTGTTGATAATAAATATATAAAAGATTTTAAGTTCCTGCCTAATATTTTCAGCGAGCATTTATATTCCGGTGTAGATTACCCGAGCAATTTCTATAGGCCTTTTCAAAGTTTAAGTTATTTAATCGATCACAGTTTATTTAAGCTTAACCCGGCAGGATTCCATTTTACCAATACGCTGCTGCATGTAATTAATTCTATACTAGTGTTAGGGTTAATTTTCTTATTAAGCAAGAATTTATTTATTTCATTTATAACGTCTGTTTTATTTATCGTCCATCCTGTACATACCGAGGCTGTGACATATATTGCCGGCAGGGCAGATCTACTGTTGGCTTTATTTTCGCTGTCCTGCGTATTAGCTTTTTTAAAATACATTTTTACAAAAAAGAAGATTTTATATTATTTATCGCTTTTAGCATTTATCTGCGCATTATTATCAAAAGAAGTGGCTGTTATCCTGCCGGGTGTTTTAATACTTTGCCAATATACTTTTAGTAACCATGGTTTAAAATCTAAGCTGAAGACAATCGCACCGTTCTTAGCAGTCTGCGTTATATACGTATCACTTAGGCTGACTGTCTTAAACTTTGCAACGCATTCGGTATTTTATTTTCCTTTTGCTTTAGGCGTAAGGATGCTGACATTTTTTAAGGCTATTGTTATTTATTTGAGGTTAATCGTATTTCCTGTCGGGCTGCATATGCAGTATAAGTTGGAGCCTTGTTTTAGTGTTTTTTCACCAGTAGCAATGTTAGGAATAATAATAATTATTATGTTTATTTTTTCCCTTATATATACGGCCAAAAAAAATAAGTTAATTCATTTTGCTCTATTATGGTTTATTATCTGGCTGATTCCACAAACTAATATTTTTCCTATAAATGCTTCCATAGCCGAACATTTTTTATATCTGCCTTCTGTGGGGCTGTTTCTGATTTTGGGTTTATTTACTAAAAGATTAATAAACGATAAAAGCAGAATTTTTATACAATTACTTATTGCGGTTTTGGTATTTTCTTTTGCGGTCATTACTGTTAGGCAGAATACACGATGGAATGACCCTGTTAAGTTCTATGAATATAACCTGAAATTCTCACCAGATAATTTCTTGATTATGCGCAGCCTCGCTTCGGTTTATAATCAGCAGGGCGAGACAGATAAGGCGATTAAGCTATATGAGAAATCTATAGAATCTGCCGCAAGATGGAAGCTCGATTATTTTAATACTTCTATTGCCCTTAGTTATGCGAATCTGGCAGGGATATATGAAGAGAACAAAGAATCGGATTTGGCTGTTGATTATTATAATAAAGCGCTTGAGTTCATGCCGGATTCCCATTCGTTGTATTTACAGATTGCAGGTATCTATAACGATAATGGCGATTATAAAAATGCCCTTAGCGTTTTAAATAAAGGAATTGTTAATTTAAAGGGCAAGGATACTGAATTTATTTATTTTGAGATAGCGCGCATATACGAGAGGCTAAACGAATTGGATAAGGCAATGGATCATTATGAAAAAGCGATTGCTGTAAATTCAGAGTTTAGTGCTGCATATAATAGACTTGGGTTTATGTATGATTTAAGGAATGATGATAATTTAGCAATAGCAAATTACAAGAAGGCTCTTATATTAGACCCAAACGATGCGTTTTTATATAATAATTTAGGGATATTTTTTGCAAAAAGAGGTAATTTCAAGCAAGCAGAGATTTCATTTAAAAAGGCAATTGAGCTTGCTGATGAGAATGCGGAGTTTTATTATAACTTGGGTGCGATGTATGCCGAAAGCAATAATTATCTGAAGGCTCGGCAGATGCTAAAGAATGTTTTGGAGCTTGATAAAGATTTTAAAAAAGCAAAGATTATTCTTGATAAAATAGAAGGAGAATAAGTTATAAAACTCGTTGATTATATTAGAGTTAAGTGTATTTAAGACTTGACTTTTTTTACGGTTGTTATAGAATTAAATAAGGGTTATGGAAAATATTAATAATAAAAGGAAGGCATTTACATTAGTTGAGTTCTTGATTGCCATGGTTATAATGACTGCGGCAATTTTTTCTCTTTTGGCAGCCCATTTCGGTGTCCTTGTCTTAAACGAAACCTCCCGCAATGTTACTTTGGCTACTCAGGAAGCACAGGCGAAATTAGAAGAGTTAAAAAATATTGCTTTCGATGCTTTAGCTTCATACGATGATATAAGTTTCGATGTAGTTAATTTTCCTAATGATGAAGCCAAGGGGCATATCGATGTAGATGGTACAGTCTATAGCGATTTAAAGCGCGTTCATATCAGCGTAAGCTGGAAACAGCGCAAAGATAGAATTATAGGAGAGGATATGAATTTAAACGGAATATTAGATGCCGGTGAAGATAAAAACGGGAACGGTGAACTTAATTCTCCAGCTGATTTAGTAACTTTTATTTCTGAATGGTGATAATACAAAAAAACAAGAAGGCGTTTACTTTTGTTGAACTTCTAATAAGCGTTACGATATTCGTTTTGCTTTTCGGTGTTTTGGTGTCAATATTTTTGACTACCAATAAAACATATAGCATTGAGTCTGTACAGCTGGAAAAACAGCAACAGGCCAGGATCGCTATAGATAATATAATTTCCAGCTTGAGAAAGAGCTCTACTAATTGGGATATAGAAGGGATTGAATATCCTACTTTGATCAATGGCGATGGAACACAGATAGATTATTATCTTCCTGTATTCGATACCGATAATGTTATTACCCAGTTAAGAGGCGCAAGGATTTATTTATCTTCGACAGTTAGCGGGCAGCTGCTTTTAAGAATCGGTTCAGATCCGGCTAAAGTCATCGGTAATTTTATCGATACTGATGCAAATAGTCGTCCCTTTTTTGAGTTTTCTGCAGGCAGTAATAACCTGGTTGAGGTAAGTATTCCTGTAAAAAAAGATGATGAAGGCGCTTTTGTTCTTAAGGCAAAGGTGTTGATGCGTAATTCAGACAGGACATTGAACAGTGTTGTAATAGAGGAACTTTTAGAGGAAGAGGGCGAAACATGATTTCCAAAAAAAGAGGGGCGATTTTAATAATAAGCAGCATTATAATCGTAGTTGCGTTAATTTTGGCAGGAACATTTTTTTATGCCAGCGTTAATGAGAAAACTTCTGCGGATAAAGAAAAATTTTCTCTTCTGGCTATGGATTTTGCCGAGGCAGGAGCGTCTCAAGGTATATCGGAACTGCGCGAAAGAATAAAAGTGGATCTTAAGGATAATATTGAAGCCGGGATCAGCCAGAGTGTCTTGAACGGTTATATTAATTCCGAAGACAGCTTAAGTATTCTAAGAGATTATGCATATGCAACAGGTGATACTCAGTTTACAATCGATGGTGATAAGGCGACTTTGACAATTACGCCTTTAGATTTATCTACTGTAGTCGCAGGTAGTTTCTCTACAACTGTAGAAGTAACTAAAAATGGTTCACCCGTTCATTCCAGCGGTTTTACCTATGTGTTTCCTTATAGTTTTGAGATTTATTCGCAAGGTATTGTTACTGAGCACGACCCAAATATCACTAAGCGCGTAAGGCTTACAGGCGGTGAATTTGCTGTAACGGTTTCACGGGATAATTTTGCAAAATATGCTTTATTTACCGTTAGCCATAAGACTCCTGGTGGGCAGACAGTATGGTTTACTAACGATACTCAGTTTACCGGGCCGGTTTCCACAAACGACAGGTTTAATTTTGCCAATAATCCAGGGCCGGTCTTTACCGAAGAAGTAACCCAGCATCAGAAAAAAGCGCGTTTTTACAATAACGGCTGGCCAAAGCTTATTGATGCTGATAATAATAAAGATATAGATGTGCCTGATTTTCAAAAAGGTTTTGTAAGAGGTTATGACAATATTAATTTGGAACCAAGTATTGGTCAGTCTGAGCTTAAGTATGAAGCAAGTGCGAGTGTTTCGGAGATGCCTACTGACGGTATATATGTTCCTAATGACGGCAGCGATTTAACCGGAGGTATTTATATCAAGGGAGATTCCGATATCGTTATGGATAAAGACGCAGGCGATAATCCTCAGTTTACGATAACCCAAGGATCAACCACTAAAGTTATTACAGTTGATTACGCCAGCAATACAACCGATGTAGATGGCGACGTATATAATGGTATTCCTGACGGAGTTACCAATGACGGTATAATTATTTATGCCAATGGTGAGATAGATTCTCTTCAGGGGTTAGTGCAAAAGGATACGCAGCTTACTGTTGCCAGTGAACGCGATATTAATATAACCGATCATATTGTGTATGAAGAATATGATACTACGCCTACTTTAAACGCCGATAGCTATACAAATCTTTTGGGCATTCTTTCCTGGGGAGGAGATGTGGTGATTACTACGAGCGCTTCGGATAATTTGGATATCCATGGCGTTGTTATGGCCCATCTTGGTTCTTTCGAGGTTGATAATTATAATCAGGGTTCTGCTCGTGGAAATGTTACGCTTTTAGGCGGGATGATTGCAAAGTTTTACGGACCATTCGGTACTTTTTCCGGAGAGAGCATGCTTACAGGCTACGGAAGGAATTTTATTTATGACGGCCGTATGTTAACTGGGAGCGCACCGCCATATTTTCCGATTATGACTAATTTTACCGTATTTGAAGACGGTGGATTGTCTGAACAGTTGATCTGGAAGGAGGAGTAATTTGTCAAAGGCAAAATTAAATATAAAGGTGTTATTAATTATACTGGTTATCTTTATTGTTTTGACGTTAGTTATAACAACTAATCTTTTAAATAGCGATAAAAAAATAACAGTTACTGATGTCAAAGGCGATAAAAGCAAGATTCAATCTATTCAATCGGACCCTACAGGTGACGAATCGGAATTAGAAGTAGAGTTTGAAGAGAAACTCCAAGGACCATTGATTCAATAATGTCAAAACAAAATAAAAAGATTATCGGCTTAGATCTAGGCAGTGCATTTATGAAGATATCCAAAGCAAGCTTTACGGATGTTATCACTTTGGATTCTTGTAAAATATTATCTTTACATAATGGAAACAAAATAAATCATGATACTTTAAAGAATTTAATCGGCGAGAAAGATTTTTCCGGGTATAGGTTTATTACTTCTTTGCAGGGGCAGGGCATTGTTATCAGGTATTTGTTTTTGCCTAAGATCAATAAAGATGAGCTTAAGAGTGCTTTGAAATTCGAGCTTGAAAAGAATATCCCTTTCTCAATCGATGATGTGGTTACGGATGGTCAGGTTATAAAAGAGCTTGATGATAAGATATTGGTTTTGGCAGTTGCAGCAAAAAAGAATTTCGTACAAGACCATATTGATAGTTTGGCTAAAATGGGCATAAATCCTAGTATTGTTGATATTACAAGTACTGCCTTAGCGAATTCTTTTAGTTTTGCCGCATTAAAGGATAAAAATCAGGTATGCGCATTGCTTAATTTAGGAAGTAATTTTACAAATTTGACGATCTTAAAAGACGATATCCCTTATTTTAACAGGGATATTCCTATTGGTTCTTCCCAATTTGATAAAAAAGTTTCTGAAAGTTTCGGTGTAGGGATTGAGCAGGCAGAAAAGATGAGGATAAATCCTGTTGAAAAAGGCGATCAGGTATTTAAGACTTACGAGTCGGTAATCGAAGACCTTATTGCAGAGATAAAATTTTCTTTTGATTATTTTGAAAATAAAGAAGATGCCGGTATCCAGGAAATTTACTTAAGCGGTGGCGTAGCTCAATCGGATAGTTTAAAAGATGTTTTAAAGACTGCATTGAATATGGAATGCAAAGTATGGGATCCTGTCGCGCCATTTAAGAAATCCGATTTGTTTGAGATAGATTCTCAGTTGGGTAATGGAGTTTATGGTGTGAGTTTAGGGTTGGTTTTAAGAGGCAGAGATGATTAAAATAAATATTTTACCAGATGAACTGAGGATAAAAACACAGGCGTATGCTTTGCCAAAGGATACGATGGTAAAGGTTTCTTTTTTTGCCGTATCTTTCTTGGTGGGTGTGCATTTGATTTTATTGTTAGTAACTATTTTTAAGTTTTTTGTTGTTTCCGGCTATGAAAGTAAACTCCCCGGGCTTGAACCGAAAATAGTTTACCTTGAAAGCATAAAGAAAGAGTTGAATGTCTTAGAATCAAAGACAAAAGTTATTGATGAATTGGCCAGAAAAAATACTCCTTGGTCTGTTTGTCTATACAAATTGAGCAAGAATTTACCTTCCGGTATTTGGTTCGAACAGCTTATTCTAAAAGATGAATTATTTACCGTAACTGGGAAGGTTGTTTCTCGTTCAGATAATGATTTGTCTGTATTAAATGTATATTTAAACCGTATAAACCAGGACCCGAGATTCAGGTCTGTTAAATTGTCCGATATCAAAAAGACGGTATTTCGTAATCAGGAAGTCACGACTTTTTCGATTAGAGGGATGCTGCAATGATTAAAAAAGTAGAATTAATAAATAAGATTAAGCCATACATGAAAAAAGTTTTAGATTTTTATGCTAAAATTGATTTCAAATATAAAGATTTGGCTTTAGTTTTTATAGCGGGTTTATTGGTTTTAATTCTTGATTACAGCCTTATTTTAAGTAGGCAGATGCATCTTTTAGGAAATCTTAATAAAAAATATTCTGAGTATAAGGAAAAGATATCTCTAGCTGATGATTCAAGCTCAAGAGTAGAAAGTTTTCAGAACAGAAGAAAAAGTTTAAAAGAAAAAGCTGAGCAGTTTGCAAAAGAAATCATTACCGAATCGCAGATTTCCGGTTTGATCGAGGATATAGAGCTATGCGCCAAAGATGAATTTGTCAGGATCTCTTATATTAAACCGACCGAGTTGGTTAAATCTGCTAAGCCTGTCAGTAGTGAGTATTCCTTTTCTACGTTAGGAATACATATTGAAGCTGTTGCCGGGTATCATCAGTTTGGTAAATTTGTTAATAGACTAGAACGTCTTAATTCGTTTATAACCGTAAAGGAGCTTAGCATTGCTTCTAATTCCTCTAGCAATTTAAGGCATAATATTAAGTTTTTATTAAATGTGTTTATAAAAATGCCCAAGACATGAAAAAAATATTGGCTGTAATTCTATTTCTAGGTTTATTTATCAACGCTGTATTTTTGTTTGCCGAAGATGGCAGTTTTATCTATAACTATGAAGGCCTAAGAGATCCTTTTTTTGTCCTTGTTGATGAAAGCGGCAGGATCATTGATTTTGAGCCTAAGGGCGGGCTTTCTGAGATTTATTTAGAAGGCATAATCTATGATGAAAATGGTGTTTCTCTTGCCGTAGTTAACTCAGAGATAGTTAAGGAGCAGGATGTGGTTGCTTCTTATGTTATAAAAAAAATTAAACCGAGTTCTTTGATTTTGATTAAAGACGCTCAGGAGATAGAAGTAAAATTAGAAAGAGAGGAAGAATGATTTTAAATAAAAATTTTAAAATTATCTCTGGTATATTATTAATAATATTTTTAGGGTTTTTTATGAATAAGGGTTTTACTCAAGGCGATGAAAATAAATCTTTCGGAAAGCTAGTTTCAATCGCTCCTGAAAACAGCTCAGGGGTACATGCTGGCAATATAACCCTTGATTTTAAAGATGCAGATATTCATAGCGTTTTTAAAGTTATTGCCTATAAAGCCGGAGTGAATATTGTTTCCAGTCCGGAAGTTGCCGGTACGGTAACCATTAAGCTGGCAGATGTACCTTGGCGTAAGGCATTAGAAGTGATTCTAAAGACCCAGGGGCTTGCTTATGAAGAACAGGGTAATATTATTTTGATTGCTCCTTTGGAGATAATGACTGAGCAAAAGTTGAAGGAATCAGAGCTTTCGCAAATTCAACCTGTGCAGACAGAAGTTTTTGATTTGAAATTCTTGGATGCATTGGATGCAAAAAAAGCTTTGGAGGGTCAGCTTTCTTCTCGCGGTAAAATTACGGTTATGCACATGACTGGTCAGGCTGGGTGGGAGTTTGGAGGAATGGATACGACAAAGCGCGGTCGTGCCTCAGATGAAGTGATGGGCCGTTCTAAAGTGTTGATCGTAAGCGATATTCAGCCTAAACTGCAGAAAATAAAAGAGATCTTGCAGGAAATCGATGTTATGCCTGAACAGATCTTAATAGAAACCAGGATCGTAGAGGTAAATCACGATAAGTTAAAAGATATTGGTTTTGATTTTGGTACTGGTTCTACCGGTGCAGAATCATCCACCATAACCACGGTTCCGGTTAATAAATCAAACGGAGAACCACAATCAGTAGCAGGAGGTAATATGTTGGGTTCACAGGTTAGTCCTTCTGTTTTTGGCCCGAAAACTACCACTATTACAGGGACAACCCCTTTTAATTCAGGCCTGGAATTGGTTTTTCAAAAGCTTACCGGCACGCAGTTTCAAGCTATTCTTCATGCCGTAGAGGAAGATGTGCAGGCAAATGTATTGTCAGCTCCGCATATCTTAGCTTTGAACAACCAGGAAGCATCTATCATAATCGGAACAAAATATCCGATTTTAAAATCTGAAATCAGTACTGAATCTGCAGGCCAAACCGTTACTTCAACCCTAGATTATTATCAGGATATTGGAATCCAACTTAATGTTGTTCCTCAGGTTAATAGAGATGGATATATAAATATGGTTGTTCATCCCGCAGTGACCAGTAAAAGCGGTGAAGTAGGAGATAATCGATATCCGATAATCGACACCCGCGAAGCCGAAACCAGGGTTATCATAAAAGATAAGGAGACTATAGTTATTGGCGGATTGATTAAAACCGTTAAGAGCGAAGGCGTTATAGGAGTACCTTTTTTAAGACATATTCCCATACTTGGTTTTATTTTTGAACGTAAAACCAATGATTTGGAAAAAATAGATTTATTGATCTTTATTACAGCAAAGATCATAAAAGAAAAAGATTTCAGCAAAGAAAGCATAAAAAAGCTGGAGTCTCGCGTTGGCGTAAAACCTGTAGTGCAGGATAAAGCAATAAAACAAGATTAGTTTTCTAAAAAATCTATTTTTTTTGAATTAAAGAGGGCAAAAGGGATTGCCCTTTTTTTATGCGTAAGATTAAATATAAAGTTATATTTTCAAAAAAAGAAGAGATGGTCTATATTTCGCATTTAGATCTTATGCGGCTTTTTACGCGAGGATTAAGAAGGGCTGGCGCGCCGCTATTTATTACGTCCGGTTTTAGTCCTCATCCGAAAATATCTTTTGAAAGGGCGTTGAAACTCGGTAAGGCAAGCGAAGAAGAATCGGCATATATTTTTTTAACTAAAAAGATCAAAGAAGATAAATTTAAAAAAGATTTCCAACTGCAGTTGCCAGAAGGGATCGATATCAAGGAGATAAAGTTAACATGAGTAAAGAAATTTTAATCAACATCGAGGCGTTCCAGGAGAAAAGATTAGCAATAACCGAAAACGGCATTTTAAACGAGTATTTTATTGAGCGCCCCAATGATAAAACAATAGTCGGCAATATTTATAAAGGCAGGATTGATTCTGTTGTACCGTCAGTTTCAGCGGCATTTGTAGATATTGGGCAAGAGAAAAACGGTTTTTTATATACTCAAGATGTTTTAGATTTGTCTGATTTCCTCCAGGTTTCTAAAGGGCAAGATCCAATTGCATTAAAATCGGGAGAAGAGATGTTGGTGCAGGTTGTTAAAGAGCCGTTTGCTACTAAAGGAGCGCGGCTTACTACCCACATAAGCCTTGCGGGAAGATATCTTGTATTGATGCCGCAGGATGCCTCCTTGGGGATTTCTAAGCGGATAGAAGGCGATGCAGAAAGAAAGCGTTTGAATGAGATGCTGCAGGAGTTAAAACTTCCTAAGGATATGGGTTTGGTAATGAGGACAGCGTGCGTAAAGCATTCCAAGAAAGAGATCGCCAGGGAATTAAGCATACTTTTAAAATTCTGGAGCAAGATACAGAAAATCAGCTCTCGCATGAAGGCTCCGGCTTTAGTGTATGAAGATTACGATATGGTTTTAAAGGTGCTAAGAGATTCATTCCGAGACGATATATCCTGTCTTTGGGTGGATTCAAAACAGGAATTCTCAAGAATCAGCAAATTTGCCAAGAATTTTATGTACGGCATGCAGAAAAAAATCAAATTATACACCAAAGATGTTCCATTGTTTGAGCACAAGAAGATTGAATCCCAGATCGAGAAGCTTTTTCATAGTAAGGTATACCTTAAATCAGGTGCTTATATAATAATTGAACCTACAGAAGGTCTTGTGGTTGTAGATGTCAATAGCGGGCATTTTAAGAAGAAGAACCTGAAACAGGAAGACGCTGTATTCTTAATCAATAAAGAAGCTGCCATTGAAATTGCAAAACAGCTCCGTTTAAGGGACTTGGGTGGTATTATCGTTATTGATTTTATCGATATGGAACGTGAGAGAAACAGAAAAGGAGTGCTTAAGACCCTAAAGGACGCATTAAAACAGGACCGTGCAAAAACCGATATTCTTGGGATTTCCAAGATTGGATTAGTCGAGATGACCAGAGAGCGAGTTTTAAAAACCGTAGAAAGCATTTCTTACGAGACTTGTCCCTATTGTAATGGTAGAGGCAGAGTAAAGTCACCTGCAACCATATCGATTAAGGTGATGAAAGAAATCAAGATGATCCTTTCTAAAGATAAATACTTGGAGCTTAACGTGATGCTTCATCCAAAAGTAACCGAGTTTATTATGAAAAATAGCCTTAGTACCCTTAAGGGCCTGGAAAGGCGATTTCGAACGCGCATCGTAATCGGTTCTAATCCTAATTTACATATAGAGGATATTAAGGTTCTTTAGGCTTTAAAAGAATTTGACCGTAAGTGTCTAATATGCTAAAATAGCCAAACAAAAATGATAAGGAGAGTGAGTATAAATGTATGCAATAATAGAAGTTGGCGGAAAACAATATAAGGTTGAGTCAGGAACTAGCCTGGAAGTTGAAAAACTCAATAAAAAGCAGGGTTCCAGTATAACTATTAATAAGGTGTTGTTGGTTGCCGGTAACGGGAAAAAAGCACCTATAGTAGGGACGCCGTATATAAAAGAGGCTAAAGTTACTGCTAAAGTATTGGGCGATAAAAAGACAAAGAAAACAATTTCTTTTAAATACAGGCGCCGCAAATCATCCCATAATACCAAAGGGCATCGACAATCTCTTACAAGGATATTGATCGATAAAATCTCTGCAGATAATTCTTAAAGCTTTTTTAAGTCTTTTAACTTGACATGATAGACGAAGTAAGAATTTCAGTGAAAGCTGGAACTGGAGGAAAAGGTTGCAGGAGCTTTTATCGCGATAAATACACGCGTTTACGCGGGAAATCAAAAGGTGTTCCCGACGGCGGTGATGGCGGCAAAGGCGCAGATATTATAATCCAGTCCGATAAAAGCGTTACCAGTCTTTTGGACTATAAGTATAAAAGGGTATATCAGGCAGACAACGGTGCGCACGGTTCTGGCAATAGGCGTAACGGTAAGGACGCAAAAGACTTGAAGCTTCTTGTTCCAGTGGGAACACTTGTAAAAGATGAGGATACATCCTGTCTTTTAAAGGATTTAGATAAAGATAAAAGTTTTGTTGTCGTGGTGCGAGGCGGTCGTGGCGGATTAGGTAATTCGCACAGGACAGAAGCAAAATTAGATCCCAAAGAGGGAGAAAAAAGAAACCTTTTATTAGAATTAAAGGTTATTGCCGATATTGGAATCGTTGGTTTTCCTAATGCAGGCAAATCCACTCTTATATCAACCATTACAAAAGCTAATTCCCGTATTGGGAAGTATCATTTTACTACGCTTAGTCCGGTGATCGGAGTTGTAAGGTGTGAAGATTTTTCATTTTCATTAGCGGATATTCCTGGGCTTATCGAGGGGTCTCATAGCGGCAAGGGTTTAGGTTATAGATTTTTAAAACATATTGAGCGCAATAAAATCATACTTCATTTGGTCGATATGTCTGCAAGCGAAGGAAGAGATCCAGTTGAAGATTATAAAAGTCTGAACAGGGAATTATCTTTTTACTCAAAAGAGCTGGCAAATAAGCCTCAGGTTATAGTGGTCAATAAAATGGATTTAGAAGGCGCGCAAGAAAACCTAAAGATATTTAAAACACAGATCCGTAAAAAAGTAATAGCAATTTCAGCCCTTGAAAAAAAAGGATTGGAGTATTTAATAGATGAACTCGCAAAAAAGATTCAAAAGATTGGTAGTTAAGATAGGCTCCAGCGTATTTGCCGATAATCATGCAAAGATAAATAATAAAAACATTAACATGCTTTGTGGGCAGTTTGCAAAGTTGCGTAAGCGGGGAATCGAGGTGGTAGTGGTCTCTTCCGGTGCCGTAGCAAGCGGAATGTCTTTGTTAAAAATTAAAACTCGACCGAATAAAATTGCAGATTTACAGGCCCTGGCAAGCTTGGGACAGGTTCATCTGGTTGATCTTTATCAGAAGTATTTGAATAAATACCGCTTAAAATGCGCGCAGATTCTTCTTACGTGGGATGATTTTAATAATAGAACCAGGTATTTAAATGCCAAAAATACACTTTTGAAAGTATTGGAATTTGGAGACATCCCGATCGTAAACGAAAATGATGTTGTGTCTATTGATGAGATAAAGTTTGGTGATAACGATAAGCTTTCCAGCCTGGTGGCGGTTTTGATCGAAGCGGATTTATTAGTAATTTTATCAGACGTGGAAGGCCTTTATGATGATAAGAAAAAAGTAGTCAATTTTGTGGATAAAATTACCAGAGAAATCGAGTCTTTCGTTAAGACAAAGAAAAAAAATACTACAGTCGGCGGAATGTTTTCTAAGCTTCAGGCTGCCAAGATTAGTGTTGACGCAGGAATTTCATGTCTTGTTGCAGACGGTAGGAAAAAAGATATTTTATTAGATATAGCAAAAGGAAAAATCCCGGGAACATTATTTTCTGCCTGCAGAAAAACATTGGGTGCAAAAAAACGCTGGCTTGCGTTTAGTTCAAAAACAACAGGGAAAATTTATGTTGATAAAGGAGCTGAAGATGCGCTTAAGCAACATAAAAGCCTGCTTTCCGTGGGTGTTGTTGATTGCAAGGGAAATTTCTCTAAGGGTGATTCGGTGGATATTATTGGCCTGCAAGGTAATGTTTTCGCAAAAGGTATTGCAGATTGCAGCGTGGATGAAGTTGATAGCTGCAAGGGCAAAAAATCCGCCAGGGAAATAGTTCACTGCGATAATCTGGTAATCTTAGGTTAATCTATGAATAAAAAAAATATTATACAATTAGCAAAGAACGCAAGAAAAGCAAGTTTTGAGCTTGGTAGTCTTTCTATTGGAATGAAAAGAAAAGCTCTTTTTCTCATGGCCAGGGCTTTAGTAAAAAATGGTAAATATATAATTAAAGAGAATAAAAAAGACTTAAACTTTGCAAATAATAAGGGTTTATCCAAAGCCATGTTAGACCGTCTTACGCTTAATGATAAGCGTATAAAGGAGATGGCTGACTCATTAAAACAGGTTGCCAGGCTCCATTGTTATGTGGGAGAAGTTGTTTCTATGCGAAAACGGCCGAATGGCCTTATTATCAATAAAGTCAGGGTCCCTATAGGCGTTATTTTTATCATTTACGAGGCTCGTCCGAACGTAACAAGCGATTGTATGGGGCTTTGTCTAATGTCATCTAACGCGCTTATCTTAAAAGGCGGTTCTGAGGCGCTTAATTCAAATTTGGCTTTATTTAATGTGTTAAGTGAGGCTGCCTATAAAGCGGGTGTACCGAAAAACAGCTTTAGTATTTTATCTACTACTGAGAGAAAAGCAGTAGACATACTTTTTAATCAGTATGAAGATATTGATCTTGTAATCCCGCGCGGCGGGGAATCTCTTATAAGAAGCGTTGTGGCAAAATCTAAGATACCGGTTATTAAGCACTATAAGGGTGTGTGTCATTTGTATATTGATAAATCGGCTGATTTTGGTATGGCTGATAAAATTACTTTAAATGCCAAACTGCAGAGGCCGGGAGTGTGTAATGCCATAGAAACTTTATTGATACACAAAGATATTGCTGAAAGATTTTTGAAATCTACAGGTAAAAAGCTTTTAGCTAATGGAGTCCAATTGCGCGGTTGCGAAAAGTCCAGAAGGTTTTTAAAAGGCATTAAAAAGGCCAGCCTTAAGGATTGGACAACGGAATATCTTGATTTGATATTGTCTGTAAGAATAGTTTCTAATACGGAGGAAGCAATCAATCATATAAATACATTTGGTTCGCATCATTCGGATGCAATAGTGACTAAAAGTAAAGTAAACGCCGAAATGTTTTTAAAGAAAGTAGACTCTGCTTGTGTTTACGAGAATGCCTCTACGCGTTTTACCGACGGATATCAGTTTGGCATGGGCGCAGAAATCGGCATATCAACCGATAGGCTTCACGCAAGAGGGCCGATGGCCTTAGAAGAGCTTTCAACGTATAAGTATGTTATTCGAGGGCGAGGACAGATAAGGAAGTAATTGATAAATGAAGAAAATAGGTATACTCGGGGGAACATTTAATCCGATTCATTTCGGTCATTTAATTTTAGCCGAGGAAGTCAGGGAGGCTCTTAAATTAGACAAGGTTATTTTTGTTCCTACCAATTTACCGCCGCATAAACATAATAATATATTAGAGGGTAAGTACCGCTATGATATGATTAAGCTGGCAATTGCTGATAATAAGTATTTTGATGTTTCCGATGTTGAAACTAAAAGAGGCGGGGTTTCTTTTACGATTGATACGCTTAGACTGTTACGCTCGCGATACAAAAAAACACAGCTATTTTTTATATCCGGTTCAGATGTATTAAAATATCTTCCCAAGTGGAAAGATGTGGATAAAATCCTAAAAATTGCTAAATTCGTCGTTGCCAATAGGCCAGGGTATTCTTTAAAGAAAATACCAAGGAAGATTACGACATTGGAAATTCGTCCGTTAGCGATTTCCGCATACGAGATAAGAAAACTAATCAAGAAAAAAAGGAGCATACGTTATTTTGTTCCCAAGGAGGTCTTTAAATACATTGAAAAAAACAAACTTTATTCAAAAAATTAAGGTAGCTCCATCAATTTTGGCAGCTGATTATTCTCACCTTGCAAAAGATATTAAGAAAGTTGAAGCAGCCGGTTGTGATTTATTGCATATTGATGTAATGGACGGGCATTTTGTCCCTAATATTACAATCGGTCCAATGGTGGTAAAGGCAATCAGGAAAATCACGAAACTGCCGCTTCATTCGCATTTAATGATCGAAAATCCGTTTAGATATATTAATGAATTTATCGACGCAGGAAGTGATATTATCACTGTTCATATCGAAACCGTTACAAAAAACGAGATTAATAAGTATAAAAAAACGGTTAATGCCAGAGGAGTAAAGCTGGGAGTTTCTTTAAATCCGGCTACGCCCGTTGAAAGGATTTTGCCTTTGGCAGGTTCTTTAGACTGGGTTTTAGTCATGAGTGTCAATCCCGGTTTCGGCGGACAGGAATTTATTCCGTCGGTAATACCAAAAATCAAGAAATTAAGAGGGGTTTATAGCTGCGATATTGAAGTTGATGGAGGCGTAAATGATAAGAATGCTCCTCTTTTAATAGAGGCCGGTGCAAATGTAATGGCCGCAGGAACATATATTTTTAAGGCAAAAAATACCAAACAAGCAATGGAGAAGCTAAGAAGATGAAAAATCAGGAAATTAAATTCGGTACGGACGGTTGGCGCGCAGTTATAAGCGATAGTTTTACTTTTAAAAACGTAATGATCGTGGCTCAGGCTATCGCAGATTATTACAAGAAGCATTCTGTCAGTAAGGTAAAGATTGCCGTAGGTTACGATACGCGTTTTTTATCTGCTGATTATGCAAAAGCAGTAAGTGAAGTTTTAGCAACAAATAATATTAAAGTATATTTATCAGATAGAGCAATCCCTACGCCGACGTTGAGTTTTACCGTCGAGAGACTTTCTCTAACCGCAGGTGTAATGATAACTGCAAGTCATAATCCTGCAGAATTTAACGGTATAAAAATTAAAGAGGCAACCGGTGGCGCCGCTAGCATAAAGGTAACGCGCTCGGTTGAAAAGCTGCTTAAGAAAATCCCTCCAAAGCTAAATGAAAAGAAGTTTAATTTAATCGAAAAGTCTGATTTTGTTTCAGATTATGTTGATTTTATTAGAAAATATTTAAGGTTGGATTTGTTGAAAAAGGCTAAACTAAAAATCTTAGTTGATGCCATGCATGGCAGCGGTGATGGCCTGATAAAAGATATTTTAAAAGGCACCAGTATAAAAGTAGAGTTATTAAGAAGCGGCATTAATCCTTCTTTTGAGGGTAAGCGCCCTGAGCCGGTTGTGGAGAATCTGGAAAATACGCTGAGAATAATGAAGGAAAAAGATTTTGATATCGCTTTAGTTTTAGATGGCGATGCTGATAGAATTGCCGCAATTGAGAAAGGCGGAAGATTTTTGCATCCTCAGAAAATTTTAGGCCTTTTGGCTTTACATTTAAAAGAGGATAGATTTTTAAATGGCGGTATTGTAAAAACCATTGCCGGCAGCACGATGATCGACCATATCGCAAAGCACCTTAAGGTGAAACTGTACGAAACCCCCGTTGGATTTAAGTATATATCTGACTTGATGATAAAACAGGAAATCTTAGCAGGCGGCGAAGAAGCAGGCGGTATGGGAGTAAAAGATTTTGTTCCCGAGCGGGACGGTTCGTTGGCAGGGCTGTTATTGGCAGAGATGATGGTTATGAGAAGAAAGTCGATTAAACATATTGTTGATGAAATGGAATCGAATTTTGGTCGTTACTATTATCAAAGAAGAGACCTCAGTATTGCCAGAACCGGTTTAGTTGTAAAACCGAAAGATTTCCCGGCCAGTCTCTTAGGTAAAAAGATCGTAGAATTTAAAACCTACGATGGAATAAAGGCTATAACAAGCGATGAAAGCTGGCTGATGATTCGTGCTTCCGGGACAGAACCTATGGTTAGGGTTTATTCAGAGTCAAAGTCCTTGAAGAAGGCAATAGATTTATTAGATGTGGGAGAAAAGATAATAAATAAGCTGGTTAAAAAATAAGATGTTCTACTCTTTTTTTAGAAATATTTTTAAATTATTGCTTAAGATATTTTTCAGGCTTGAGATTAGGGGAGTGGAAAATATTCCTAAGACAGGTGGTTTTGTTCTGGTAGCTAACCATATCAGTTATCTTGACCCGATGGTTTTAGGTGCAGGTTGTACAAGGCGGCTTGATTATATGGCCAAGAGAGAGCTTTTTAAAAACCCTCTGTTAAGATTTTGGCTTATTCATTGCCGGGTATTTGCGGTTAATAGATCAGGTAATGATCTAGCTAGTATAAAGGAAGCTGTAAGAAGATTAAAAAATGGTCGTGTAATCGGGCTATTCCCGCAAGGCTCCAGAAAAGCTGCTGGAACCGATGATATTAAAAAAGGCCTGGCATTTTTAGCTACAAAAGCAGAAGTGCCGATAATACCGGCTTTTATAAAAGGAACGGATATAGCATTGCCGTATCATAGTAAAAAAATCAAATTAACTAAAATTAGCATCTGTTTTGGTGAAAAAATGGATGTAGAAAGGGGGCAGGCCTACACTGATATAGCCGATTTGGCTTTACAGCGTATTAGGCAGCTTGGATGAATTCTGTTTTAAAATCGATAAAATCCTACCTATTTTTAGCTTTAAATTCCCAATTTTTTAGCCTATTTTTTAGGCATATATTAGATGTTGACAAAGCCTGTTTTTTTGGCTATAATTACAATTTCGGTTGGGTTAATTTTTGTCGTAACCGTATATTTTGCAAGAAATTAAATTCCAAGAGAAAAGGAGAGATGTTATCATGTCAAATGAAGCAACTAACGTAGATATGAAAGCTATCTACGAACAAACCTTCAAGGATATCAAAGAAGGTGAGATCACAAGGGGTAAGATTATTGCAATTAATAATCAGGATGTTTTAGTAGATGTCGGTTTTAAATCCGAGGGGATAATTGCATTGGACGAGTTTAGACAAGATGAACGCGAAGTTGGTAAAGAGGTAGACGTTTATGTGGAGTCCATTGAAGACGAAAACGGGGTGATTTCATTATCTCGTGACAAGGCCATGAAGTTAAAAGGTTGGGACACGATAATGAAAAATACCAAAGAAGGCGATTATTTAACTGCCAAAGTGGTTAAAAAAGTAAAAGGCGGTTATATTATAGATTCTATGGGTATTGAAGGGTTTTTGCCTGCATCGTTATCGATGTTTAAAAACGTTCCTGATAGAGATGTTCTATCCCATGAATTCCAGTTTAAGCTTCTTAAAGTTAACTATGCCAGAAAGAGCTTGATAGTTTCCCGTAAAGAAGCTGTTATGAAGCAAAAAGAAGAGGTAAAAGAAAAGCTCTGGCAGGCAGTTAAGCCGGGTGAAGTTAAAAGCGGTTTGGTAAAGGCGATTACCGATTTTGGTGCTTTTATTGATTTAGGTGGAATTGATGGCCTGTTGCATATTACTGATATGAGCTGGTCGAAGATAAACCACCCGTCTGAAATCGTTGCTATTGGAGACAAAATCGAAGTTATGATTTTAAATGTGGACCCTAAAGGACAAAAAATTTCACTGGGCCTGAAGCAGCAGCAGCCGGATCCGTGGAATGATATTGAGAATAAATATAAAATCGGCAGCAACATAAAAGGTAAAGTTGTAAATATCGTTAACTACGGAGTGTTTGTTGAATTAGAAAAAGGAATTGAGGGCCTGGTTCATGTGTCTGAGATTTCATGGTTGCGTAAAGTAAATCATCCGCAGGAGATGTTTGCAGTTGGCGATGCTGTTGAAGCACAGATACTCAATATCGACAAAGACAATAGGCGCATTGCATTAAGCATTAAACGCTTAGAGCCTAATCCCTGGACAGATATCGAGAATAAGTATCCGGTTGATTCAAAAATAACCGGCAAGGTAAGAGGTTTTACTGATTACGGTGCTTTTGTGGAATTGGATTCTAATCTTGAGGGGATGATCCATGTTTCTGATATTTCATGGACAAAAAGAGTTGCCAAACCCGAAGACGTCCTTAAAAAAGGACAGAAAATCGAAGCAGTAGTTCTAAACGTTGATGCAGCCAATCAGAAGATCTCACTTGGCTTAAAGCAGCTTGAGGAAAATCCTTGGCCGAAAATCGCAGAAAAGTATCCCGTTGATACATCACTTGAAGTTGAGGTGGTTAGTGTTACCGAATTCGGCGTGTTTGTTAAAATCGAGGATGATATCGAAGGGTTGATCTATAGCTCGGAAATCGATAAGGAACAAATGTCCACTTTAAAGCCTGGGGAAAAGATCAATGCCAAGATAATCAAGGTTGATGTTGAACAGGCAAAGATCGGATTAAGCGCAAAATAAAAAAATCATGGAAATAAAAGAACAACTCTCCATTTTAAAAAGAGGTGTAGTTGAGATTATTTCTGAGGACGCATTTGTTAAGAAGTTAGAAAAAAGCAGGAAAAATAAAAAACCTCTAAGTGTCAAGGCTGGGTTTGACCCCACAGCGCCTGATATCCACTTGGGGCATACTGTTTTATTGAATAAATTAAGGCAGTTTCAGGATATGGGGCATGTGGTGTATTTTCTTATAGGGGATTTTACCGGGATGATCGGGGACCCTTCTGGTAAAAGCGAAATAAGAAAAAAACTTTCTGCAAAAGAGGTAAAGCAAAACGCCCTTACTTATAAAAAGCAGGTTTTTAAGATATTAAATCCTAAGAAGACAAAAGTTGTATTTAATAGCCATTGGCTAAGGAAGTTAAACAGTCTAAAGCTTCTTGAGTTATCAGGCCATATCACAGTAGCCCAGATGCTCGCCCGGGCTGATTTTAGTCAAAGGTACGCACAAGGTAAAGACATTTCACTGTTAGAGTTTTTCTATCCGCTTCTGCAGGCCTATGATTCGGTTCATTTAAAGGCCGATATCGAGCTTGGTGGCACGGATCAGAAATTTAACCTGCTTTTAGGCAGAGAACTACAGAAGGATTTTTCTCTTTCGGAGCAGGTGGTGATGATGCTGCCGTTATTAGAAGGTACTGACGGTGTAAACAAAATGAGCAAGTCGTTAGACAATTATATCGGCATTAACGAATCTCCCAATGAAATGTTCGGTAAGGTTATGTCAATAACGGACGAGTTGATGTTTAGGTATTATGAAGTGCTCACTACGGAAGATATAGGCCGTTTGAAAGAACTTCATCCTAGAGAAGCAAAGGTTAAGCTTGCCAAGCTGATTGTTGATAGATTCTATGGTGATCGGGCTGCGAATAATGCAAGAGCTCATTTTGAGAAAGTTTTTACTCGTAAGGAAACACCCGCTGATCTGCAAAGCTACAAGATTACAAAAAAAGAAAATATCTTAGAGCTTCTTGTTAATACAAAGCTGGTAAAATCTAAAAACGAAGCAAGGCGGCTCATAAAACAACAGGCAGTAAGTCTAGATAATGAAAAGCTCGCGGCTGAAGATGAGGTAATAACAAGAAGCGGGATTCTCAAAGTTGGTTCAAGAAGGTTCATTAAACTTACTGAGTAATGATTAAAAGAATAAAGGGACTTTTTGCTGACGAAGATTTTTTTAAACCGACAAGCATAATCTTCGCTTCCAGCATAATTGTAAATATTTCCAATCTTTTATACTGGTTTATTATGGTGCGTGTTTTAAAAACGCACGAATACGGTACACTTAATTCGTTAGTGAGCCTGTTTGCAGTTTTTTCTCTTCCTGTAGGGGTTTTGCAAACCGTAACTACTAAGTTTGTCGCCCAGTTTAACGCTAAAGATGAACTGAACAAGATATCGCAGTTCTTTTTTTATTTTTTAAAAAGAATATCGGTTTTTAGCGCTTGTTTAATACTGGTTTTTCTTTTGTTTAAAGGACTTCTATCCGATTATCTTAATCTTGAACAATCCAGCCTAGTAATAGTTTTAGGGATTATGCTTGCATTATCTTTATTCCATCCATTGGTGCTTGGTTTATTGCAAGGCATGCACAGGTTCCTGGCTTTAAGCGTTAATTCTATAGTTAATGTTTTAGGCAAACTTTTATTTGGGCTTTTATTGGTTAGCTTAGGTTTTGGCGTATCCGGAGCCCTTTGGGGCTTTGGCTGTTCTTTTTTGATTGCGGTTATTATAGGTTTGATTCAGTTACCAAAAAGTATTTTTAATAAAATTAAATCAAGTTTAGACTTTAGCATTAAGGATATTTATAAGTATTTTATTCCTACGGCAGTAGCTTTGTTTTGTTTCAATGCTTTAATCAATATGGATATAGTTTTGGTAAAACATTTTTTTACTGCGAATGAGGCCGGAATATATTCGATTTCCCAACTTGTAGGTAAGATTGTTTTCTTTTTGCCGAGTGCGTTAAGTGTTGTAATGTTCCCAAAGCTCACCAAGCTTTATTCAAATCAGGAAGATACAACTAAATTATTAAAGAAAAATCTTCTTTTAGCATTTGTATTATTGGTGTTAGCGGGAAGTTTTATATATATGTTTCCAAAGTTCAGCTTGAATATTTTAACTGGCACTAGTTTTGCAGAGAGCATATTTTTGTCTAAATTATTCGTGCTTTCCATGGGTTTTTATTCGCTTGTTTATATTCTGATGTTTTATTTCTTATCAATGCATAAATTTATTTATGTCTGGTATATCGCTATCTCCAGTATTTTGCAGTTTACATTGATTAATATTTTTCATGTTAATCTGCAGCAGGTGCTTTATGTCGTGATTGCCAATTCGTTTGCGTTGTTTTTATCCGGTTTATTTTTAATAAAGGGAGCGAAAAATGATTGATGGTGTAAAGATTAAAAAATTAAAGATTATTCCTGATGAGCGGGGCCGGCTTATGGAGATATTACGCTGTGATGACGATATTTTTGAGAACTTCGGTCAGGTGTATGTTACTACGGCAAAGCCGGGCGTTGTCAAGGCTTGGCATTATCATAAACTGCAGGATGATCATTTTACCTGTCTTATGGGTAAGGTTAAAGTTGCTCTTTTTGATGCCAGAAAAGATTCCAAGACCTATGGTGAAATTAATGATTTTGTTATGAGTTTGGATGATCCGTTTGTATTAAAGATTCCAAAGGGAGTTTATCACGGGTTTAAGGGGATTGCAGATATAGAATCCATGGTTTTAAACGTGCCTACAAAGAGTTATAACTACGATAATCCTGATGAATTAAGAGTGGACGCATTTGATAAGGATATCGGTTACGATTGGGGGAAATAATGAAAGAGCTTAAAGGGGTAATCTTAGCAGGCGGCCTAGGCAAGCGCTTAGAGCCTTTAACCAGGATTACGAATAAGCATCTCTTGCCGGTATATAACAAACCGATGATTTATTATCCTTTAGAGCTTCTTGTAAGCGCTGGCATAAAAGATATTATGATCGTAACCGGCGGTAACAACGCCGGAGATTTTTTAAAGTTACTTGGCAATGGCTCGGAGTTTGGCTTAAAACATATCCATTATACTTATCAGCGCGGAGAAGGCGGCATTGCCCATGCTTTAAAGCTGGCAGAAGACTTTGCGGAAGGAAAAGATATTGTCGTGCTTTTAGGTGATAATTTAGTGGAGAAGCCGATAAATAAATATGTCGAAAGGTTTAAGAAACAAAAAAAGGGAGCAAGATTGCTTTTGAAGAAAGTCCATGACCCGCAGCGTTTTGGTGTAGCGGTTTTTGAAAAAAACAAAGTAACAAAAATAGAGGAAAAACCCAAAAAACCAAAATCAGATTATGCCATAACCGGAATTTATATGTATGACAATCAGATCTTCAAGCACATAAATAAGCTTAAACCTTCCAAAAGAGGAGAGCTTGAAATAACCGATGTAAATAATATCTATATCAAGCAAGGGCTTTTGGAGTATGACATTTTAAGAGGTTGGTGGACTGATTGCGGAACGCATGATTCTTTAATAAAAGCAACTAATCTGGTGGTTTCAAAGAAGAGATAACAATGAAAACTATTTTAGTCACCGGCGGTGCAGGATTTATCGGTTCGAATTTTATCAGGTATTTGTTAAATAAGTACCGAAATTATAAGGTTATCAATCTTGATAAGCTCACCTATGCAGGAAACCCGAAGAACCTTAAAGATATTAAGAATAACTCCAGATACAGTTTTGTAAGAGGGGATATCTGCGACAACGCCCTTGTTGAGAGATTGGTTAAAAGAGCAGACATAATCATTAATTTTGCCGCTGAAACCCATGTTGACCGTTCAATCTTATCAAGCGATGATTTTTTAAAAACAAATGTATTTGGCTTAAATCAGTTGTTAAAATCCGCCTTAAAGCATAAAATAAAGCGCTTTGTGCAGATTTCCACAGATGAGGTTTATGGCAGTATTAAAAAAGGCAAGTTTAAAGAAACTGATACTTTAAAGCCATCAAGTCCTTATTCATCGAGTAAGGCTGCAGGAGACTTACTGGCTCTTTCCTATCATGCGACTTATAAATTACCTGTAATTGTAACTAGATCAAGCAATAATTTCGGCCCGTTTCAGTATCCTGAGAAAATAATTCCTTTATTTATTACAAATGCTCTATGTGATAACCAGTTGCCGTTGTATGGCAAGGGCGATAATGTCAGAGACTGGATTTTTGTTGAGGATAACTGCTCTGGTATAGATGTAGTCTTACATAAAGGCAAGCCCGGAGAAGTTTATAATATCGGAGGAAGCTGCGAGAAAACCAATATTGAGCTTACCCATCAGGTGTT
>JAGYNB010000008.1 GCA_018400015.1 Candidatus Omnitrophota bacterium
TTTGGTAGATAGGCCTATAAGAATAATTGCCGATAGTTCAATAGATAAGAATTTTGGTACAGGCGCAGTAAAGGTTACTCCTGCTCACGACGTAAACGACTATGCTTTAGGTAAAAAACACAAACTTGAGTTTATTAATATCTTAAATTCTGACGGAACGATAAGTGATAATATCAATGTCTATAAAGGCCTGGACAGGTTTAAGGCTAGAGAGATGGTTTTGGAAGATTTAAAAAAGAAGGATCTTTTTGTAAAAGAGCAGCCGCATAAGATCTCAGCAGGCCATTGTTATAGATGTCATACGATAATCGAGCCTTATTTGTCCAGGCAGTGGTTTGTGAAAATGAAACCTCTGGCCAAACCGGCAATAAAAGCAGTTAAAAGCGGTAAAATAAAGTTTCATCCTAATCGCTGGACCAAAGTGTATCTTAACTGGATGGAGAATATTCACGATTGGTGCATATCCCGTCAGATTTGGTGGGGGCACAGAATCCCTATTTGGTATTGTTCTGATTGCGGTAAGGTTTTTGCCAGCGTAGATGACGTAAAGGTATGCAAGAAATGTGCATCCGGTAATATAAGACAGGAAGAAGATGTTTTAGATACCTGGTTTTCTTCATGGCTTTGGCCTTTTGCTACTTTTTACTGGCCGTTTGACATTCAGGATCCGGTGAAAAGAGCTCAGTATAAAAACGATTTAAAATATTATTATCCTACGGCTGTTTTGGTAACTGCTCCAGAGATAATCTTTTTTTGGGTGGCCCGTATGATTATGGCTGGGTATGAATTTATGAAGGAGCTCCCCTTTAAAGATGTTTATCTACACGGCACGGTGAGGGATTTAACCGGCAAGAAAATGTCTAAGTCTTTAGGTAATGTAATTGACCCTTTGGATATTATCGATAAATTCGGTGCCGATGCGTTAAGATTTAGTCTTATTTCGATTACTGCTACAGGCCAGGATGTGTTTTTATCTGAGGAAAAATTCCAGATGGGAAGGAATTTTGCCAATAAAATCTGGAATGCTTCTAGGTTCGTATTGATGAATCTCTCAGATGATGTCAATCGCGATCTCTGCGTATACGTAAAAAATGAGAATCTTGATTTAGCCAGTCGTTGGATAACAAGCGAATTTTATCATATGCTCACTTATTTGGAGCAGGCATTAGATAGTTATAATTTTAACGAAGCAGCAAACATTATTTATGAATTCTTCTGGCATAAGTACTGCGATTGGTATCTTGAATTGATTAAACCAAATATTAAAGATGAGGGTGTGCAGTTGATTATGTATAAAGTTTTGGAAAAATCACTGCGCGTTATGCATCCATTTGTGCCATTTTTAACAGAAGAGTTGTGGCATAGGATCGATCCTAATAATGCTTCCATAATGGTCAGCAAGTGGCCGCATATTCAGAAGCAGCTTATTGACGAAGACGCCGAGAAAGAAATCAACTTTTTGATAAATTCAGTGACCAACATACGTAATCTAAGAACTCAGTTGAATTTAAAAGAATCCATCAAGGTAAAACTTATCGCTGTAGGCAAAAAGACCGGCCTTGGACGTGTAGAAAAACTTTCCGGCTATATAAAAAATCTTGCTAATGTATCCGAGCTGGTTTTTAGCGAGAACACACCTTTAATGAAGTCATTTTTGACATGTGTGGTAAATGAGGTGCAGTTTTTTATAGAACTTGAAGGTTTAATCGATATAGAAAAAGAAAAAACAAGAATCAGCAAAGAGATTGCTCAGACCGAGAAGATGGTTATTTCGAAATCACAAAGGCTGAATAATCCTTCTTTTGTAAAAAAGGCTCCCGCTGAAGTGGTTGAAAAAGAAAAAGATAACTTATCACAATTAGAAGAAAAGCTTTCTAAATGGAAAAAAACGTTAAATGATTTACAAGGAAAAAGCAGTTAAGGACTTATTGTCGCTCACCTTAAAAGAAGATATTGCAACTGGCGATATCACATCCAGAATTTTAATTAATCCAAAAGAAAAAGCAAAAGCAAATATTATCGCAAAAGAAAATGGTGTTATTTGCGGGGTAGGCTTGATTAAAGAGATTATTTCTTTAGTTGATAAAAAAGCCAGAGTTAAACTGTTTGTCAAAGATGGTCAGCTGATAAAGAAGAATTCACCTATTGCGATAATAAACGGCAATAAGCGCTCTATTTTAAAATCAGAGAGAATTATTCTTAATTTTCTGGGGCATCTTTGCGGGGTCGCTACAAAAACCAAGATTTTTACTGATAAAGTAAAAGGTACAAAAGCAAAAATTATTGATACGCGTAAGACCACACCCGGTATGAGGTTATTGCATAAATACGCAGTGCGTTGTGCAGGAGGTATTAATCATAGGTCAAGTCTTGACAAACAGATACTTATTAAAGATAATCATATTAAAGGTCAGGATATACTTCAGGTTTTAAAACTTGCGCTTAAATATAAGCCTAAGAATATAAAAGTAGAGATTGAAGTTGAGAATTTAAAAGATTTTAAGAATGTATTAAGTTTTAAACCTGATATTATTATGCTTGATAACATGAAGCCAGCTGTTATGAAACAAGCTGTTATCCATAGGAATAGATTCAGCAAAGGTGTGTTGCTTGAGGCCTCAGGAAACGTGACTTTAAATAATGTTAGGAGCGTTGCTCTTACAGGAGTGGATTTTATATCTGTGGGAGAGCTGACTCATTCTGTTAAAAATCTAGATGTCAGCATGGAGTTTGTCTAAGGCAAGAATATGAAAAAAATACTTTTTTTTATTTTGTTATTTTCTTTTAGTAGTATTTGTTTTGCTCAAAGACATATAGAGCTTAAGACATACTATCCTTCTCCATACGGCAGTTATAAGGAGATGGATATAGAAGAAGGGATTATATTTGGTACGCATGATTCTCCAAGCGATTATGTAGCAGATATTACTTGTAATGCTTCTAAAAGAGGTAAACTCGCTTTTGGTTTAAAGGATTCATCTGTTACTGGAGAAAGAAGATATTATTATTGTGATAGTATAGGCGGTGTTTGGGATTGGTATGAGGAAAACTCTGCCGGCGTTGAGACTACAGAAACAGGCGTTGGTTCCAGCGTTATGTATTTAATGAGTACTGGCAGTTATCGTAATTGCCCTAGTGATTGGTTAAGTGCGGGTATGTCTCATTATTATAATGGAGATATTGGTGCCAATGTTGATGAAAGGGTTTGTTATCGAAGTGATGCTGCTTGTTTGGTAATTACATTTTTAGCCGGAAGTATTCCGAGTTGTCCAAGCGGCTGGGATAAGACTTTTTCAGGTTCTATGAGTGGCGGTGCTGGCGGCGGTGCTTCTGTGTATCAGACAACATGCTATAAATGTCCATAATCTTTAATTTATATATTCCTTTCTATTTAACCTTACCTTTATGAATAGTTTTAAGTTAAAAAGTTGTTTTAAACCAAAAGGCGATCAACCCCAAGCGGTAAAGTTTTTAACCGAGTATATAAGAAGCAATAAAAAACATCAGACTCTTTTAGGTGTTACCGGTTCAGGCAAGACCTTTACTTTAGCGAATGTAATAGCAAAGATAAATAAACCCACGCTTGTCATATCCCATAATAAAACCTTGGCCGCGCAGCTTTATACTGAATTTAAGGATTTTTTCCCAGAAAATGCCGTGGAGTATTTTGTAAGCTACTACGATTATTACCAACCAGAAGCCTATATTCCCCAGACGGATACCTATATTGAAAAGGATTCATCAATCAATGAACGCCTTGATATGCTTCGGCTTTCAGCTACCAGCAGTCTTATGTCTAGGCGCGATGTAATTATCGTTGCATCTGTAAGCTGTATTTATAACTTGGGCTCACCCGATGAGTACAAGGGGCAGTTGGTTATGATCAATAAAGGCGATTTGCTCAACCGGGAGGAATTTTTATTGAGTCTTGTTAAGATCCAGTATGAAAGAAACGATTATGATTTTACTCGCGGTAAGTTCCGCGTCAGGGGCAATGTTATCGAGATTTTTCCTGCGTACTTAGAATGGGCAATAAGGCTGGAGTTTGACGAGAGTAGAATTGTGAAAATCGCAAGGATAGATTATCTGACTGGGAAGATTATTAATTTATTTGATAAGATAGCGATTTATCCTGCCAAGCATTTTTTGATTGAAGAATCTAAAAGGGATTCAGCACTTGAATCAATCAAAGAAGAATTACAAAACAGATTAAAAGAGTTAAAGGACGAGAAAAAACTTCTTGAGGCGCAAAGATTAGAGTCGCGCACAAAATATGATTTGGAGATGCTTGCGGAAGTCGGATATTGTCATGGGATTGAGAATTATTCCCGGCATTTATCCGGAAGACCGGCTGGTTCAAGACCATATTGTTTGATTGACTATTTCCCGAAGGATTTTTTAACTATCATTGATGAAAGTCACGTTAGTGTACCACAGATCAGGGGAATGTATAATGGAGACAGGGCGAGAAAGAAAGTTTTGGTTGATTTCGGGTTTAGACTTAAAAGCTGTTTGGATAACCGACCCTTAAGTTTTGATGAATTTGAGAACCTTATTAAACAGGTAGTTTTTGTTTCCGCTACTCCGGATGAATTTGAGGTTAAAAAATCTCAAGGAAGGGTTGTTGAACAGATAATCAGACCAACAGGGCTTTTGGATCCCGAGGTTATTGTTAGACCTATAAAGAATCAGATAGATGATTTGGTTAAAGAATTAAAGCAGGTGAGTAAGAATAACCAGCGCAGTTTAGTAACTACGCTTACCAAGCGCATGGCAGAAGATTTAGCTAATTATCTAGATGAGAAAAAAATCAAAACACAGTATTTGCATTCTGAGATTGATACGATAGAACGTGTAAAGATATTAAAAGACTTAAGAGAGAAAAAATTCGATTGTCTTGTTGGGGTTAATCTTTTAAGGGAAGGTTTAGATTTACCTGAGGTAGCACTTGTTGCAATAGTTGATGCGGATAAGGAGGGTTTCCTGCGTTCTGCCACCAGCCTTATTCAGGTCTCAGGCAGAGCCGCGCGTAATGTTGACGGCAGGGTTATAATGTATGCTGATAAGATTACAGGTTCAATGAAAAAAGCTATTGATGAAAGCAAGCGCCGTCGTAAGCTGCAGCTTGAATTCAATAAGAAAAATAAAATTACGCCTAAAAGTATCATCAAGGCAATAAAAAACGGTATTGAGCAGTTTTATCAGGCAAAGGATGTTGAGGAAAAGGTTACCGGTTTAGATAAACAGTCTTTTGAATTGGATGAGTTGATTGCCCAACTTGGTTTAGATATGGAGAAGGCAGCGCGTAATCTTGATTTTGAAAAAGCGATTAAATTGCGTGACGAGATGAATGATTTTAAAAAGAAGTTTAAAAAAACAAAGAATAAAAATGGATGAAGGAATAACAAGGGTTTTTAAAGATCACGAAGAGAAGCTGAAAATTAACTCTCAAATAATCGGTTTACATGTATATCATTATAGATCTTTAGAGTCTACTAATGATTTAGCATTTTCGCTTGCGTTAAAAGGCTTAAAAGAAGGCAATATCATTGTTGCTGATAGGCAAACTAAAGGGAAAGGCCGCTTAGGCAGAAAATGGTACTCTCCGAAAGGAGGATTGTATTTATCAGTTATTTTACGGCCTGATATTCCATTTTTAAGGGTAAGTTTAGTAACGATATTCTCAGCAGTATCAGTGTGTTCTGTGCTAAGGCGTTTAGGTATAAATGCCTGGATAAAATGGCCCAATGATATCATGGTAGCCAATAAGAAAATTTGTGGTATATTGGTGGAAATGGATTCTACTATTGATAGAGTAAAATTCATTATTACAGGAATAGGCATTAATAATAAGGTTAATAAAAGCGATTTGGTGCACATTGCCACAAGTATATATGAGGAAACAGCCCAATTAATATCCAATAAAGACCTGTTAAGGTTCTTAAGCGAAGAATTGGATAAAAACTACGCGATATTTTTAAAACAGAATTACACTTATTTTACAGACAAGCTTAAAGCCATGTCGAGAATGATTAATAAAAATGTGATTTTAAAAGTTAATTCCAAGGAACACAAGGGAAAAGTTAAAGGTTTTGATGATGACGGTTCTTTGGTTATGGAAATAAACAAAAAGAAGAAAAAGTTTTTAAGCGCGGATAATGTTAAGGTGCTAGGATGATTTTAACAGTTGATATAGGTAATACCAATACAACCCTAGGGTTTTTTAAAGACAATAGACTTATAAATAGGAAAGATTTTCCTACAGGAAAAATCTGCAGTCAAAAAGATAAACTGAAAAAATTGACAAAAAACTATGTGATTGAAGATTGTATAGTTTGTAGTGTTGTGCCCAAAGTTGAAAACAAGCTTAATTTAATCTTAAAATCATTATTACGTAAAAAACCTTTGATTGTTGGACGTGATATAAAGCTCCCTGTAAAGAATAAATATAAAAATCCGAAAGAAGTTGGTATTGACAGGCTCGTTAATGCCTTTGGTGGGAGTCTATTGTATAAAAATAATTTAATACTTATTGATTTTGGAACTGCGGTCACTTTTGATGTAGTAACAAAAAAAAGAGAATATCTGGGTGGTTTGATATTGCCGGGATTGAAACTTTCATTGGATGCTCTTTATGAGAAAACAGCGCTTTTACCCAAGGTCAGGCTTTCAAAACCTAAGGGGTTAATCGGTAGAACTACAAAAGAAAGTATTTTAAACGGGGTGGTCTATGGTTTCAGCGCTTTAACTGATGATATAGTTTTGCGTCTTGCTAAAAATATTAAAGGCAAATATTCAGTTGTGGCAACAGGCGGTAGCGCAAGCCTTTTAAAAAAATACGCCAAGAGGATAGATTATGTTGAAGATAATTTAACTTTAAAATCCATATTTTTATTGTATACGTATTATCATGAAAAAAACTAAATTTAACGAGCTTAAAGATATTTTTGATACTTTACATGGTGAAAACGGCTGTCTCTGGGATAAACAGCAGACCCACGAAAGCCTGATTCCATATCTAAAGGAAGAAACAGAAGAGTTTATTGAAACTATAGGTAAAGATACCTATGAGCATATGAAAGAAGAATTAGGGGATTTATTATTACAGGTGATGTTTCACGCTCAGATCGCCAAGAAGCATAATAAATTTGATATAGAAGATGTGATTGCTACTCTTATTGAAAAACTGAAAAGACGTCATCCTCATGTTTTTGCTGGCGTAAAGGTTAAAAGTTCTCAGGAGATAATTAGCAATTGGAAGAAAATAAAAAAAGAAGAAAAAACCAATAAGAATAAATAAACATGAACGCTTTTACTTGGGCTATACTTACGGCTTTAATTTGGGGTGTTGTTCCTTTAATTGAAAAAAGCGGTTTAGCTAAGGTAACACCTCTTACAGGGTTATTTTTTAGGTCAATAGGTGTTGTTTTTGGGTTGATTATTTTAAGTATTTTCATGGTTGATTATAAGCAAATTAAATCAGTTGATTTGAAAAGCGTAGCGCTTTTGATGTTAGGAGGATTTTTAGCTAGTTTTGTTGCTCAGTTGTTTTTTTATCAAGGTTTAAAGATAGGACAGGTTTCTAAAATGGTGCCCTTATCAGGTACTTATCCGTTGGTTGCTTTTGTACTAGGGATAATTATTTTTAAAGAATCGCTTACTCCTTTAAAGGTTTTAGGTGTGTGTTTTATCAGTTTTGGCGTGTGGGCTTTGCATTTTAAATAAAAAAAATCTTGACAAAATTTAAAACATACATATAATTAAGTTTCTAGCAGGAGGTATTTTTTTTGCCTAGTTGTTAGCACTCAAGACTTGAGACTGCTAATTTTTAATAACTCGTTTAAAACAAGGAGGAGGTACTATGAAGATACAACCACTAGGTGAGCGCGTAGTTTTAAAACAGCTTGAAGCTGAGAATAAAACCAAGGGAGGTATAGTTTTGCCTGATTCAGCCAAGGAAAAACCGCAGGAGGCTGAAGTTATTGCTGTTGGTAAAGGTAAGACAGTTGATGGTAAAGTTATTCCTTTGGAAGTTAAAGTAGGCGATAAAGTTCTTTATGGTAAGTATTCTGGCACTGAAATTACCACAAAAGACGCAGAAGAGCTGATTATAATAAAAGAAGAAGATATTTTAGCAATTTTAAAGTAATTAAAAGGAGGATTGGATTATGGCTAAGCAGTTAATTTTTAGCGAAGAAGCAAGACGCCAGATGCTTTCTGGTGTTGAACAGCTGGCAAAGGCAGTTAAAGTAACTTTGGGTCCAAAGGGAAGAAACGTAGTTTTAGATAAAAAGTTTGGTTCCCCTACAATTACAAAAGACGGTGTAACAGTAGCGAAAGAGATTGATTTAGAAGATGCCTATCAAAATATGGGTGCTCAGCTTATCAAAGAAGTTGCTGAGAAAACTTCTGATAATGCCGGTGACGGTACAACAACAGCCACAATTTTAGCTGAATCAATCTATAGGGAAGGTTTGAAAAATGTAACAGCTGGTGCAAATCCTATGGCTTTAAAAAGAGGAATTGACAAAGCTGTAGAAGTTGTAACTGAAGAGTTAAAAAAGTTAGCTAAAAAAATCAAAGACAATAAGGAAGTTGCCCAGGTTGCAACTATTGCCGCTAACGGCGATGCTGATATAGGTAATAAGATCGCAGAAGCCATGGAAAAAGTGGGTAAAGACGGTGTAATTACCGTAGAGGAATCAAAAACAACAGCAACCCATCTTGATACCGTAGAGGGTATGCAATTCGATCAGGGTTATTTATCTCCCTATTTTGCAACCGACACAGAAAGAATGGAAGCAGTTTTAGAAGATCCTTATGTTTTGATTCATGAAAAAAAGATATCAGCATTAAAGGATCTGCTTCCGTTACTCGAGAAAATTGCCCGTTCTGGCAAACCATTATTGATTATTGCCGAAGATGTTGATGGCGAGGCGTTAGCTACTTTGGTTGTAAATAAAATCCGCGGTACGTTTACCTGTTGTGCTGTAAAAGCACCTGGTTATGGAGACAGAAGAAAGGCAATGCTTGAGGATATTGCAATTCTAACTGACGGTAAAGCCATAACCGAAGAGTTGGGTATAAAGTTAGAGAATATAGATGTCGAAGACTTAGGCCGTGCAAAAAGAGTAAGGATCGATAAGGAAAATACAACTATCGTTGAGGGCGCAGGAAAAACTACGGCGATCAATGGTAGGATTGCTCAAATCCGCAATCAGATCGAAGCAAGCGATTCAGATTATGATAAAGAAAAGCTTCAAGAGCGTTTAGCTAAACTTGCTGGAGGAGTTGCTGTAATCAATGTCGGTGCTGCAACTGAAACAGAAATGAAAGAGAAAAAAGCCCGCGTGGAAGACGCTCTTCACGCTACTCGTGCCGCTGTTGAAGAAGGTATTGTCCCAGGTGGCGGAGTAGCCTTATTAAGGACTATACCTGCTTTAGCTAAGGTTAAGCTTGCTCAAGATGAGCAGGTAGGCGTTGAGATTATCAAGCGCGCATTAGAAGAACCTATCAGACAGCTTGTTACTAACGCTGGCCTGGAAGGACCTATTGTTGTACAGAAAGTAAAAGATTCAGAGATTAATATCGGATACAATGTAGCAGAAGATAAATACATTGATATGATTAAAGCCGGTATAATTGACCCGACAAAGGTCACGCGTACTGCGCTTCAGAACGCTTCCAGCATATCAGGATTGCTTCTTACTACGGAAGCATTAATAACTGATCTTCCTGAAAAGGATAAACCTGCTATGCCAGCTATGCCACCAGCGGGCATGGGCGGTATGGGTGGAGGGATGTATTAATCCACTGCTTGAAAATAAGTAAAATAAAAAGGGCGATAGATTAATTTCTGTCGCTCTTTTTTTGTTGACTAATACTGTAAAACTTCTTACAATAATATACACTTATGAAGAAAAGCATTATTTTTATAGTTGGTTTAATTGTTTTAGTTTCTTTTGTTTTCGCTCAAGAGATTGAGGAAATCCGTATCGTTACTTACTATCCTGCGCCATACGGAAGTTATACAGAGCTTCGTTCTCAGAGAATGGCAATTGGAGATAATTATAGTAATAGCGCAAGTTATGAGTGGGGTTCTACGATCAGTTCGTCAGCTGATTTGGTCGTTGAAGGTAATGTTGGAATTGGGACAGCAGAGCCTATAGGCACGCTTGTAGTTGGCAATAACGTTTCCGGCCTAGGTATTGGCGGAAACAGCTGGATAAGTGTAGGATTATCAGGAGCGAGAAATGTATCCGGTATTGTTTTAGGCAGTGATAGTGTAAATAACAGATATCTGCAATTAGATTGGAATGATAATGTTAATCGCGCTCAGATTAATACTTCAAGCGCAACCCAGCCGTTGGTGTTACAAAATTTAAGCAATGGCAATGTGGGTATTGGGATAGACAATCCTTCATCTAAACTGCATATAGGGGATGGTTCATTAGCTATTTCTGAAAGCACAACAGGGCATGGGTTATTTGCTAATTGGGATGGGGCAATAGATACAGGAACATTAGGTATCTGGGATGGCGGATGGGGACAGTTTTATTTTAATACAGTTGCACCTGCTAGTACTCGTTCAGCTGGTATTGGAGTAAATACCAAACCCTCTTATCCAATACATATACGAAGTACTGGTTGGCAGATGTATCTTGATGCTGCAGTAGCAACAGGCGGGTCAGGTTTTGGTCTTGGGGTTCAAGGTACGGATTATTGGAGCGTATGGAAACACGGTTCAGGTTCAAATCATGATCTGATTTTTAGATGGGCTCCTACAGATACGGAAATCGTTCGTATCGATGGAGCAAATCAGCGTTTCGGTATTTTAAGGGATCCCACAGCAAACGCCTTGGAGGTTAATGGCAATGCTTCAAAGAGCGTAGCTGGTTCTTGGCTGGCCAATTCAGATATAAGGATAAAAACCGCAATTGAAACTGTTACAGGCGGAAAAGATATAATTGAAAAACTTCGCCCGGTTAAGTTTCGCTACAAACAAGATTATCTTAAAAAACATCCGGAAATCAAGGATCGTTATTATTACAATTTTATAGCACAGGAGTTTAAGGATGTTTTTCCTCATAGTGTAAGTGATAACGGTGAGGGGTTGTTACAGCTGGATACTTATAATGTTAATATTTTTCTTGTTGCTGCAGTGCAGGAGATTATTGAAGAAAATAATACCTTAAAAAAACGCATAGAAACTCTTGAAGCTCAGTTTAATAAAGAGTAAATTTATCCCACCTGTATTTTTAAGCTTTTTATAACAATAATCTTGACAATTCATGAATTTAGAGTATAATTAGCTAAATTTTATTATTAAATATAGGAGATTGTTATGGCAGAATGGATTGGCATAAATAAAAGAGCCAGAAAGTGTTACGGCTTTGATGAAGTAGCTTTAGCGCCGGGAATGGTTACTATTAATCCTCAGGAGGTAGATACCACATTTAGTATTAATAATAAGAAATTCCGTGTTCCCATAATTGCTGCGGCTATGGACGGTGTGGTGGATGTGCGCTTAGCAGTTGCAATGAGCAAACTTGGCGGCCTGGCAGTACTTAATCTTGACGGAGTGCAAACCAGGTATGATAACCCAGAAGAGGTTTTAGTTAAAATAGCCAAGGCAACACCGGAAAAAGCCACAAAATTGGTTCAGCAGATATATACCAAACCGATAAAAGAAAAACTGATCTCAAGAAGAATATATGAGATCAAGAAAAATAAAGGCATTGCCGCAGTAAGCTGTATTCCCCAAAATGCCGAGCGTTTTGGCAGAATCGCAGAGGATGCAGGCGTGGATATGTTTGTTGTGCAGTCAACGGTTGTGAGTACAAGACATATTACCTCGCAGTATAAGACACTTAATCTTAAAAAGTTATGTACTCAGATGAAGGTGCCGGTTGCTATCGGTAACTGCGTTACTTATGCTATGACATTAGAGCTATTGGAAGCCGGCGCATCGGCAGTATTAATCGGAGTGGGCCCTGGTGCAGCATGTACAACAAGAGGGGTTTTAGGTATCGGCGTACCCCAGGTTACGGCAACTTTGGATGCTGCAGCAGCAAGAGATTTTTATTATAAAAGAACCGGAAAATATATCCCTATTATTACCGATGGCGGAATGCGTACAGGTGGTGATATCTGTAAGGCTTTTGCCAGCGGTGCAGATGCGGTAATGGTCGGTTCTACCTTTGCTAAGGCAAAGGAGGCTCCGGGAAAAGGTTTCCATTGGGGTATGGCAACAAGCCATGCAAATCTGCCGCGGGGAACGCGTATAAAAGTTGGTATCAGCGGCAGCCTAGAAGAGTTATTGTTCGGACCTGCAAAAGTTGATGATGGCTCACAGAATATAATGGGAGCATTGATGACTTCCATGGGTTCTTTGGGAGCAAAGAATATAAAAGAAATGCATGATGTTGAAATAATCATTGCGCCTTCAATACAGACAGAAGGTAAAATATTTCAGGTGGTGCAAAGAGTAGGAATGGGAAAATAATGGCCAGCAAAGATACTGTTTTAATACTTGATTTTGGTTCACAGTATACGCAGCTTATCGCAAGACGTGTTAGGGAAAATAAGGTTTTCAGTAAAATTATTTCTTATAAGACGCCGGCTGAGGAAATAAAAAAACTTAAACCCAAAGGTCTGATTCTTTCCGGGGGTCCTGCTAGCGTTTATGATAAGAAGCCGCCTATGCCGGATAAGAGAATTTTCAAGCTGGGGATTCCTATTTTGGGTATTTGTTACGGAGTTCAGGTTATCTGCGAAGTGTTAGGCGGTAAAGTAAAGTCTTCAAAGGCTCATGAATACGGAAAAACCGAGCTTTTTATAGATGACAATACTACGCTTTTTTATTCTTTGCCGGCAAATATTTCCAGTTGGATGAGTCATGCTGACAGCGTTGTTAAGATGCCTGCCGGCTTTAAAACAATGGCCCATAGTTTAAGTACGCCTAATGCCGCTATCAGCAATAAAGCAAAAAAGATTTTTGGATTACAGTTTCATCCCGAGGTTGCACATACTCAAAGAGGCAATCAGATTGTTAATAATTTTTTGTTTAGGGTTTGCCGTTGTGCACCGCGCTGGGTAATGCATTCTTTGGTGAAAAAGAGTATTGACGATATCCGCGCAACCGTTGGTAAGAAAAAAATGGTTGTTTGCGGTTTAAGCGGTGGGATAGATTCTTCTGTTGTTGCAGCAATGATTCATCGTGCAATCGGAAGACGTTTAAAATGTATTTTTATCGACAACGGGCTTTTAAGGAAAAATGAAGCAAAACAGGTGAGAAAAGTTTTTGGTGAATACATGAGACTTAATCTTACAGTTGTCGATGCCAGCAAAAGATTTTTGCATAAATTAAAGGGTGTGACCGACCCTGAGTTAAAAAGAAAAGTTATCGGCGAAGAATTTATTAAAGTATTTGAGGAAAAAGCAAAATCTTTAAAGAACGTTGAGTATTTAGCGCAAGGCACTCTTTATCCGGATGTTGTTGAGTCTGTTTCCGCTTTTGGCGGTCCCACGGCGAAAATAAAGAGCCACCATAATGTAGGGGGCCTTCCGGCAAACATGAAGCTTAAGCTTTTAGAGCCGTTAAGGGACCTTTTTAAGGATGAGGTGCGTTTAATTGCCAAAGACTTAAAGCTTCCCGACAATCTTATTCATCGGCAGCCGTTTCCTGGTCCAGGTCTTGCAATAAGGATTCTAGGGGATGTTACTCCGGAACGACTCGATATCTTAAGAGAAGCTGACGAAAGAGTCATTGAGGAAATCCAAAAGGCACGGCTGTATGAACAGATATGGCAGTCTTTTGCAGTGTTGTTGCCTATAAAGACAGTAGGCGTTATGGGTGATGAAAGAACTTATGAAAATGTTGTGGCCCTACGTTGTGTAAACAGTCTTGATGGCATGACCGCAGACTGGGTAAAACTTCCTTATGATGTCATGGAAAAGATCTCCCTGCGTATTATTAATGAAGTAAAGGGAGTGAACCGCGTTGTTTACGATATAAGCTCTAAACCTCCGTCAACCATTGAGTGGGAATAAAGCATTTCTTGTTTGAAAGTTTAGAAATTATACAACCCAGATTTTTATAAAACATGCTTGCACATTCCGATTTTGTCCATTTGCATTTACACACCCAATATAGCCTTCTTGATGGCGCTTGCAAAGTTAATGATTGTCTTGAGCTCGCCCATAGTTTAAAAATGCCTGCTTTGGCTATCACCGATCATGGTAATATGTTTGGCGCGATTGATTTTTATATGAATGCGCAGAGGCTTGGCATTAAGCCGATAATTGGCTGTGAAGTTTATGTTGCTCCCGAAAGTAGACACGATAAAATACTAAAACCAGGCATTGAGAATGCGTTCCATCTTATTCTCTTAGCTAAAGACGAGACAGGATACCGCAATCTTGTGAAGCTTGTTTCCGCTGGATATCTGGAAGGGTTCTATTATAAACCGAGGATCGATAAGGATATTTTATCTCAACATTCCAAAGGACTGGTTGGACTTTCTGCGTGTCTGCAAGGAGAAGTGGCAAGTTTTTTAAAACAGGGTAGATTTAACGATGCATTAAAATCAGCTGATGACTATAAAAATATTTTAGGAAAAGATAATTTTTATCTTGAATTACAGGAAAACGGTATTTTAGAGCAGAAAAAAGTAAATAAAGATTTAATAAAGCTTTCCAAAGAGATTAATTTATCTCTTGTTGCTACAAATGACGTGCATTATTTACGTAAAGAACAAGCCCATGCCCATGAGGCTCTGCTTTGCATTCAGACGCAGTCTAACCTAAACGATCCTAACCATATGAAGTTTCAGACAGATGAATTTTATTTTAAGACGCCTGATGAGATGAAAAAACTCTTTAAGGATGTTCCTGAGGCGATTAAAAATACTATTCATATCGCAGAGCAGTGTAATTTAGAGCTTGATTTTAGCGTATTACATTTGCCGAAGTTCGATGTTCCCGAAGGTTTTGATAAGGATAGTTTCTTAAAGAAGCTTTGCCAGGAAAACCTGGGCAGGGTTTCGCTTGAATCAGTGTCAAAAGACGATCTTAACCAGCGCGTAGAACACGAATTAAGAATTATTAAAGATACTGGTTTTGCCAGCTATTTTCTTATTGTTCAGGACTTTGTGAGGTTTGCAAAAGACAATAATATCCCTGTTGGCCCAGGCAGAGGCTCTGCAGCCGGAAGTATTGTCAGTTATCTATTGGGTATTACAGACATCAATCCATTAGATTACGGATTATTGTTTGAAAGGTTTCTAAATCCTGACCGCTTAAGCATGCCTGATATAGATATAGACTTTTGTTATCAAAGGCGCCAGGAGGTAATCGATTACGTTACGAATAAGTACGGCAGGGAGAATGTTGCCCAGATTATTACCTTCGGTACTATGCTTGCAAGAGCTGCAGTCAGGGATGTTGGCCGTGTAATGGGAATGAGTTATCAGGATGTGGATAGAATTGCAAAATTGATTCCGCCAGAACCAAACATCCAGCTTAAGACAGCTGTAAGCAGCGAGCCGCAGCTGAAGACCTTGTATGAAACAGACCCTCAGATAAAGGATTTAATAGATACTGCCACTGTATTGGAAGGGTTGTCTCGCCACGCGTCTGTTCACGCAGCAGGTGTTGTTATTGCCGATAAACCTTTGACTGAGTACCTGCCGTTATTTAAGACTGCCGATGATTCTATTACTACGGGTTTTAGTATGAGTATTTTAGAGAAGATCGGTCTTTTAAAGGTGGATTTTTTAGGTCTGCGAACGCTTACGGTGATCGATAAGAGTTTAAAGATCATCAGTAGAACTAAAAAAGAAGAAATTGATATTAGAAAAATTCCTAAGCAAGACGAAAAGACTTTTAGATTATTAAGTGATGCAGATACCATTGGCGTATTCCAACTTGAAAGTACGGGCATGAGAGATTTATTAAGAAAATTAGAACCCCATCGTTTTGAGGATTTGATTGCACTCCTGGCGCTTTATAGGCCAGGGCCTATCGGTTCGGGAATGCTTGATGATTTTATTGCCAGAAGGCATAATCGCGTACCGATAATCTATGATCATCCGCGTCTAGAGAGTATTTTAAAGGAAACCTACGGGATTATGGTTTATCAAGAGCAGGTTATGCGCATTGCTTCAGATTTAGCGGGTTTTAGCCTTTCTCAAGCAGATTTATTGCGTCGGGCTATGAGCAAGAAGATTCCGGAGGTTATGGAACGGTCACGAAAGGATTTTATTAATGGTTGCGTAAAAAATAAAGTTGCCCAAAGAATTGCCGAGAAGATCTTTGATTTAATTGAATATTTTTCCGGGTACGGTTTTAATAAAAGTCATTCCACCGCTTATGCGATGATTTCTTATTATACGGCATATTTAAAGGCGAATTATCCGGTTGAGTTTATGTGCGCATTACTTTCAAGCGAGCGTGATAATACGGATAAAATAGTTGAGTATGTAAGGGAATCGGAAAACATGGGTATACAGATTTTACCTCCGGATGTAAATAAAAGTTATTCTGAATTCAGTGTTGAGAATGATAAAAATATCCGTTTTGGTCTATTGGCAGTAAAAAATGTCGGTTCAACCGCTATTGAATCTATTCTTGATTCACGCGCTAAAGACGGTGAGTTTGATTCATTGGAAGAGCTTTGCGAAAGAGTTGATTTAAGGGTGACAAACAGAAAAGTTCTCGAAAGCCTTATTAAGTGTGGTGCGTTTGATAGTTTTAAACTTCACAGGGCGCATCTTATGAGTACGCTTGATGAAGTGTTGGATCACGCCTCAAGATTAAATAAAGAAAGGCAGAAAGGGCAAATATCCTTTTTTGATATGGTTGATAGCTCTGCGTTTAATAAAAAACCTGATCGGTCAATGCAGGTTAAGGAATGGCCTGAGCCTCAGGTTCTTGCTTTTGAAAAGGACTTGTTGGGTTTTTATGTAAGTGGGCATCCATTATCTAAATACGCAAAACAGATAAAGAAGTTTCGTTTTGTAAATATTGCTCAGTTAAGAAGTCTTAATGACGAACAACGCGTGAATCTTGTTGGGTTGATTGCAAAAATAAAATACACTTTGACCAGAAAAAATCAGGAAAAAATGGCGATATTGAAAATAGAAGATTTAGACGGCATAATTGAGGTCTTGGTTTTCCCGAAAGTGTATAAGATGGTTGCGTCGCAATTAAAGGCCAATAATGTAGTTTTATTAAAGGGCCGTTTAATGTTGAAGGAAGAACCTCCAAAGATAATCGCTGAAGATATGCTGCCTATCGACAAGGCCTACAATTTGGTATCTGCCATAACGATTGACCTAACAGGGATTAAGGAGAATTTATTCAGTTCTTTAAAAGAAAATCTCTTACAGCACACAGGGCAGACACCTGTTTACTTTCATTTGACTGCAAAAGACCGTACAAAAAAAAGAATTCTCGCCAGTAACGCGTATTTTGTAACAATTAATGATGAATTTATAAATTCCCTTGAGGAAATGCTTGGGTTTGATAAGTATTTTCTTGCGCTTAAAGATAATTAATTATAATCTAATAATTCTCTTGACATCATAACAAACTGTTGTTATTATACTTAAGAATAATGAAGGGAGTAAGTTATGACCAAAAAAGATATTGTTCTTAAGATTGCTGACGAGACCGGTATTAAGCAGATCGATGTAAAAAAGGTTGTTCAGAAAACCTTTGATTTTATCGTTGATGCTTTAGTTCGGGGTGAAAAAGTCGAGCTTCGTAATTTTGGCGTATTTAAAGTAAAGCAACGCAGAGGTCGAACCGGCAGGAATCCGCGCACAGGTCAGACCGTTCCTGTTCCGCCAAGGAAAGTAGCTATTTTTAAGCCTGGTTTGGAAATGAAGCAGAAAATCTAAATTCTTTTCAGTCAATCCATAATTCTTACCTAAATGTTTAAAACAGTTCGGGGAACAAAGGATATCCTTCCGCAGGAAACTGCAATTTGGCAAAAAATCGAAAATGTCTCAAGAGAGGTTTTTGATCTTTTTGGCTATAAAGAGATACGTACGCCTTTAATTGAAGATAAGGGTTTATTTTTAAGAAGTTTAGGCCAAGAGACCGAGATTGTCCAGAAGCAGATGTTTTTAATCCAACGCGAAGACCAGGAGTATGTTTTAAGGCCGGAAGGAACTGCTGGCGTAGCCCGTTCTTATATTGAAAACAATCTGGTTAACACTAAAGGATTTTGCAAGTTATTTTACATTGGTCCAATGTTCAGGGCAGAACGTCCGCAAAAGGGCAGGCTTAGGCAGTTTCATCATATAGGAGTAGAGGCTATAGGCGCCAAAAGCATTTATCTTGATGCGGAAATTATACAATTGACTGATTACTTATTAAAAAAGCTAAAGGTAAGTGATTTTCAGATTAATCTTAACAGCTTGGGGTGTAAAAAAGATAAACAGAAATTGTCAACGTTATTAAAAGAACAGCTAAAGAAGCATTTACCTGAGCTTTGCGATGATTGCCGGAAAAGGTACGATAGGAATGTTTTTCGTATCCTTGATTGTAAAAACAGAGATTGCATAAAAATAAAAAGGGCCCTAAGGCTTATTCCGAAAGATTATTTATGTAGTGATTGTCTTAATGATTTTAACGCAGTATTAAAAGAGCTTGATAAGCAAAAAGTGAGCTATAAAGTGGATAATTTTCTTGTAAGAGGCTTAGATTATTATACGGGTTTGGTTTTTGAGATATCCCAAGATGACTTAGGCGCTCAGGATGTAATCGGCGCAGGCGGCAGGTATGATAGTCTGATTGAAGATATAGGCGGCAAGAATACTGCGGCAATTGGGTTTGCTTTGGGTTTTGAGCGTGTGCTCATTGCTTTAAAAGAAAAAGAAATTCCAGCGTTTGAAAATGGCGCTTATATTATTTTCCTTGATCAGCAATCTAGGAGTAAGGAATATCAGCTTGTTGCACAGCTTAGGCAAAATAATATTAAATGCGATACCGATTATGAAAATAAATCTCTTAAAGCCGCATTAAGAAAAGCCAACGATATGGGTTTTCGTTTTGTTTTGATTTTAGGAGAAGATGAGATAAAAAATAATACTATTACGGTTAAAGATATGCTGGAAAAGTCCCAGAAGCAGGTTGAGAGAGAAAATATATTTTCTTATTTGAAAGATTTGATAAAATAAGTCAATGCTGAGAACACATAATTGCGCACAGATAAGGGAAGCTGATATTGATAAAGATGCAACGCTTTGCGGCTGGGTGGATAACAGGCGCGACCACGGCAAGCTTATTTTTATCGATATCAGAGACCGTTTTGGTATTACCCAGGTAGTTTTTATTCCCCAGAAAAATAACCCTGATTTTCACGTTAAGGCGAACAGCCTTAGGTCTGAATTCGTAATCAAGGTAAAAGGCAAGGTTCAGGCCAGGCCAGGTAATATGCAGAATCCTAAACTGCCAACAGGTAAAGTTGAACTGTTTGCCTTGGAATTGGATATACTTTCAACAAGCGAAGAGCTGCCGTTTGAGATATCCAATTACAGCGATGTGGGCGAAGAAACAAGGCTTAAATATAGGTATCTTGATATTAGAAGGCCTCAGGTGATGAATAATTTTTACTTCAGGCATTTGTTATATCAGTCAATCAGGAATTTTTTGACAAAGCAGGATTTTATAGAGTTTGAAACGCCGATATTGACTAAATCTACGCCTGAGGGTGCACGCGATTATCTTGTTCCGTCACGCGTTAATCCAGGGCGGTTTTTTGCACTTCCGCAGTCGCCGCAATTATTTAAACAGATTCTTATGGTTGCCGGAGTGGATAGGTATTTTCAGATTGCTAAATGTTTTCGCGATGAGGATCTGCGTGCGGATAGACAACCTGAATTTACCCAGTTAGATATGGAAATGTCTTTTGTTACCCAGGAAGATATTTTCTCGATTTGCGAGAATTTATTTAAGATTATTTTCAAAGATGTTTTAAATATTGATTTAAAAACTCCTTTTAAAAGACTTACGCATGCTGAAGCTATGCAAAATTATAAATCTGACAAGCCTGATTTAAGGACAGATACAGAGAAATTCGCTTTTGTCTGGATTGTGGATTTTCCTTTGTTTAAATACAATGAAGAGGAAAAACGCCTTGAATCAGAGCATCATCCGTTCACTTCGCCTATGCCGCAAGATTTAGATAAGTTGGATTCCAAACCCTTAGAGGTACGTTCGTCCTCATATGATTTGGTTTTAAACGGCAATGAAATCGGCAGCGGTTCTATCAGAATACACGACCGTAATCTGCAGGAGAAGATTTTTAAGATTATCGGCATTTCCGAAGAAGAGTCCAAAAAAAGATTTGGATTTTTGCTTGAATCTTTCAAATACGGCGCTCCTGTGCATGGGGGAATTGCTTTTGGTATAGACAGGCTTTTGACCATATTTCTAGACCAGCCAAGTATAAGGGAAGTTATTGCTTTTCCCAAGACTCAGAAAGCAGTTTGTCCGATGACCGATGCGCCATCAGACGTTGATAAAAAACAGTTGAAGGAATTAAAAATAAAAGTAGAATAGATAAAAAGGAGGCATTATGATCAAATCTAACACATTCAGAATAATTTTGGCATTGTTGTTGGTTGTTTCGCTCTCAAGCTGTACGGTAAGAACTTATAAGGTTATAAAGCAAAGACCGGATCAAGATTTACAAGCGGGCAATAGAGGCATGCTGCAGGGGACTGCGCCTGAGGTGGACCCAAATAGAAGTACTTCCCGTGAGGTCACGGTTGTAGAGGTTGAAATGGGTGATAGGCTTTTACCCTGGATAGAAACTAAAGAAAACAACGTGAAGTATTCAAGCGATTTGAGAGTTTCCCGCGTTGAGACGGAAAAAGATTATCCTGCGGTAATCGTTGATAATGCTACTGAAAGTAGCGAAGCCAAGGTTATGAAATACACTGTAAAAAAGAACGATACCCTTGATAAAATATCCGCAAGGCCAGAGATTTACGGAACAGCCAAAAAATGGACTTTGATTTACGAGGCGAATAAGGATAAGCTTAAAAGTCCTGATAAGATTTATCCAGGCCAGGTTTTGGATATCCCTAGAGAATAGTTTATGCAGATAACTTTAAAAATTGACGATAATACTGAAGCGCAGGGTATATTCGGCCTTCACGATGAGAATATAAAATTTATAGAAGACTCTCTTAAGGTGAAGGTTTTTCAGAAAAACCTTAATATTGTTATTAAGGGCACCTCTGTAAAGGCAAAAAAAGCAAAGAATATTTTAGAGGCCTTGCTTCAAGAAGTAAGAAGCGGCCGTCATCCAAGTAAAAAAGATGTCAGCCTGTTCTTAAAATCAAAAGAACCGAAGAAAAAAGCGTTAAGCTTCCAAGTGTTAGAAGAGAAAAACGGCCTTTCTTTTGATGGTAAATCGATCGGTCCAAAGACGAAAAATCAGCGTGATTACGTAGATGCGATTCGTAAACACGATATTGTTTTTGGTATAGGTCCTGCTGGAACAGGTAAGACATATCTGGCCATGGCCATGGCTGTGGAGGCATTACGCTCTGGTTTGGTGCGTAGGATCATACTTACACGTCCGGCAATTGAGGCAGGTGAGAATCTCGGGTTCTTGCCCGGAGATATGTATGAGAAGATTTCACCTTATTTGAGGCCGTTATATGACGCAATATATGATATGATGGATCCTGAGCGTATTGAAAAATATTTAGAAACCAGTGTTATCGAAGTCGCACCTTTAGGTTATATGCGCGGCAGGACATTAAATGATGCTTTTATCATTCTCGATGAAGCGCAAAACTGCACATCTGATCAATTGAAGATGTTTTTAACTAGACTTGGTTTTGATTCTAAGACGGTTATCACGGGAGACCTTACGCAGTCTGATTTGCCCGGCGGTAAGCCCACAGGGCTGTTGCATGCGCAAAATATATTATCCGAAGTAGAGGGAATAAAATTTATTTATCTTACAGGACAAGATGTTGTAAGGCATGAATTAGTTCAACGCATAATCGAGGCTTATGATAGAGATAATAAAAAAGATTTATAAACCGCTTTTACTTTGTTTTTTTTGTTTGATAGGGTTTTTATTGTTTTTGCTTTTAGGTTTTAACCCCTATTTAATTTTTATTTTAGTTTTTGTTTATATCTATCTGGATCTGTATTACACCAAAAATAAGGTCCCGTATTTTAGGTTGCTTCACGTGTCTTTATTGTTTGTTTTATTTTTAACTGGGGCAGAGGCAGTAAAGATCAATGAATTTTTTGTCTGGTACACGCCGGTTATCGCAGTAGTTATTTTAATGAGCATACTTTTTAATGACCTGCATTTAAGCTTTATCACAGCTTTAACGATTAGTTTATTTTCATCCAACAGATTTGAATATGTCTTGATTTTTATGGTCACGGGAATAATTGCAAGCTTGTTAAGCAAGAATCTTACGACTTTAAAAAGTATAATTCGTACATTCTTGCTTTGTGGAGTTATTCAGGTCGTGTTAGTGTTTTTGTTGAGTAATTTTTCCATTGAAAGGCATATGCTTACCGAGTACATGCACATAATGCTCAGTGCAGGTATTTACGGTATGTTGTTATTGGGTTTTATTGGTTTCGGTGTTATTCATCTGTTGGAGTATTTGTTCAATATTATTACCAATATGAGTCTTGTAGAGCTTGCTGACTACAACAATCCGATATTGAAGAAATTGTCTTTAATTGCCCCCGGGACTTATCATCATAGTCTTATGGTTGGCAATTTATCCGATGCCGCTAGTGAAAAAATTGGAGCAAATTCTCTTCTTGCCAGAGTAGGAGCGTATTATCATGATATTGGTAAGCTCGATAAGCCTGAATATTTTGCCGAAAACCAACTTATGCAGTTTTCCAAGCACGAGAATCTTACGCCTTCGATCAGTAAGATGGTAATTACCAACCATGTGCGTCAAGGCGTGGAACTGGCCAATAATTACAAGCTCAACAAAAGGATTATCGATTTTATTCAGGAACATCATGGCACAAGTATAGTTTTCTATTTTTATATGCGCGCATTGGAGGAACAACAGGAAAATATCCCTGGCGAAGAGGAGTTTAGATATCCTGGTCCTAAGCCGCGTTCAAAGGAAACGGCAATAGTTCTTTTGGCGGATTCAGTGGAAGCGGCAACGCGTACGCTGGATGAACCACAGCCGGGCAAAATAGAAGAGCTCGTACATAAAATCATAAATAATAAATTTATCGATGGCCAGCTTGATCAGTGTGATTTGACATTGAAGAACCTTGAGCAGATCGGCCAGACCTTTACCAGGATGTTGACAAGTATATATCATTCTCGAATCCAGTATCCGGAAGAAAAACAAAATGCCAACCCTAAAAAATCTACAGAAAAAAATTCGTCTGCCGCAAAAAAAGATAATACGAAGTATAGAAATAATAAGTAGACAATTAAACATAAGAAAAGATTTCAGCGTTGTTTTTGTAGATGACAACTTTATAAAGAAGCTTAATCGGGATTTTCTTAAAATTAAACAGCCTACGGATGTGCTGGCATTTGAATGCGGCATAAAAGGGTATTTAGGCGATGTGGTTATCAGCGCTGAAGCCGCTAAAAATAATTCTCGCAGGTATAAAAACACTTTTTTAAAAGAGGCTGTCCTTTATATAATTCACGGCCTGCTACATTTAAAGGGATATAGAGATTATACTGACAGCGAGTTTGAGCGTATGGACAAAAGACAGCAATTAATTCTTGAAAGAACCTTAAAACAACTTTAATCATGATAAATAAAACCAAAGCGATAGTTTTAAAAAGGATGGATTTTAGGGAAACAAGTCTAATCTGCACTTTCCTTACTCAGGATTTTGGTAAAGTAAAAGGCATCTTAAAGGGTATCAGGGCAGATAGTAAAAAGTTTGCTTCTTCAGTTGAGCCTTTCTCGGTAAATGAGATTATTTATTATCCGGTAAAGACCGGTGAGCTTCATTTGGTAAGTGCGGCTGAGCTCGAAGAGAATTTCACCAATATTAGAAACGATCTTAATTTAATGAATATTGCGAATTATCTACTTGATCTTACGGATTCGTTACTGGCAGTTGAAGACAAAAATACTGATATCTACAAGTTGTTATTTAAAAGCCTGGATGCTTTGAATAATCAAAAAGATGCAACTAAGGTCCAGACCATTTTTCAGATTAGGGCATTGTTTTACAGCGGCTTTAAGCCGCATTTGGATTCATGCGTGTCTTGTTCAAATCAATTGGATTTTCAGGTTAAATTTTCCAATGCCTATGGCGGGCTTCTCTGCAGTAAATGTATGCAAAAAGATAAACAGTCAAGGAGCATCTTTCGTGGTACAATTGCAACGATAATGCATATCGAGAAGAATAATTTCGATACATTGATGAATATGGGATTACATCCCCAGATAAAAAAGGAATTGAAAATTATACTTTCTAATTTTATCGAGTTTCATCTTGAGAAAAGATTAAAGACGCAAAAAGTGATAAACCAAATCGATAAAAGAATAAACGAAACGGTGAAATTATGAAAATACTCATAGTTGGACCAGGCGCAATTGGTTGTTTGTTGGCTTATTCTTTACAGAGGAGAAAACACGAAGTTATCTTATTAGATAAAGACCAAAAGCGCGCTTTGATACTTAATAAACAGGGAATTACCGTTGAAGCCGCAAATGGCAAAAATAACGTTAAAGTTAAGGTAGTAACCAGTGCAAAAGATATTAACGGTATTGATTTTATCTTTATATGCGTTAAGTCTTACGATACAAAAAATGCGGTTCAGTCGATTAAACATTTAATTAACGATAATGTTTCAATTGTAAGCGTACAGAATGGTATTGGCAATGTCGAAGTTATTCAGGAGTCAATTGAAAGCGATAATATTATGGTTGCCGTTACTAGTATCGGTTCTACCCTTTTGAGCCCTGGAAATGTTCGTCTCAGCGGTAAGGGTGATACCTTTTTAGGAAGGCCTGATAAGAAAAACTCAGTTCAGTTAAAGAAGGTGCGCGAACTTTTAACTGAAAGCGGTTTTAATAGCAAGATTTCCAAAGATATTAAAAGCGTATTATGGTCAAAGCTGATTATTAATGTCGGGATAAATCCAATCACTGCCATAACCGGTCTTTCTAATGGTGCTCTTCTTGATTTTGAGGGGGCTAAGCGGCTTATGCAGCAGGCGGTAACAGAAGCCGTACGTGTTGTTAAAAGAAAGAGAATTAAACTTATTTATGATGATCCTTTGGCTAAGGTTGAGTCTGTTTGTGAGGCCACATCAAATAATATATCCAGTATGCTTCAGGATATAAGGGCGAATAGGCATACAGAAATAGATTTTTTAAACGGCGTAATAATCAGATATGCACAAGAGTTAAATATTAACGTTCCTGTTAACCGGATTTTGGTTGATTTGGTTAAAACTATCGAAGCCAGCTACAATCTAAGATCGACAAGTGATGCTTAATAAGCAGATTGCTTTAATTTTTCTTCAGATTGCAAATATTCTTGAGATAAAAAGTGAAAATCCCTTTCGTATAAGAGCTTATCAAAAAGCCGCAGAAACTCTTGAAAATCTCGAGCAGGATCTGCTTATTCTAATCCGTGATGATAAATTAGAGTCTATCTCCGGAATCGGTAAAGACCTATCCAGTAAAATAAAAGAGTATTATAAAACCGGTAAAATCGCATACCTAAAAAAGTTATATAAATTAGTTCCTAAAGGAGTTATTGACATATTAAAAATTCCCGGTGTGGGCCCAAAGAAGGTAAAGCTTTTGTATGAGAAACTGAACATAAAAAGCATTTCAGAATTAAAAAAAGCCTTAAAGACAAATAAGCTTAAAAGATTGTTTGGGATTAAAGATAAAACTATAGAAAACTTAAAATCCGGAATCAGTCAACTTGAAAATTCTCTAAGTAAAATGAACTTAGGCAAGGCAGATAAGATAGCCGGTTATTTTATTGAAAAAATAAAACAATCAGGGCTTATTTATGATATTTCAGTTGCCGGCAGTTTAAGAAGGGCAAAGGAGGCTATAAGGGATATTGATATTTTAGCTGTTTCTAATAGACCGGTTAAGGTGAGCGATTATTTTACTAAATTGGATTTAGTAAGAAAAATAAATGCAAAAGGCGCTACCAAGTCCAGTATTATCACCGATGAAAACATCCAGGTGGATTTAAGAATAGTAAAAAAAAATCAATTTGGTTCAGCGCTGCTTTATTTTACAGGTTCGAAAAGTTTTAACATAAAACTCCGCCAGATAGCAATAAAGAAAGGTTTTAAGATAAACGAGTACGGGTTATTTAAAAATAATAAATTGGTTTGCGGTAAGAATGAAAATGAGATTTTTAAAAAGCTGGGCTTAGAATTTATTCCGCCTGAAATGCGGGAAGATGTTGGAGAGATACTTTTGGCTAAAAAACAAACACTGCCTGAACTGATTGAGTTATCGGATATAAAAGGCGATCTGCATATGCACTCTAATTATTCTGACGGTGTTAGCTCTATCGCTGAGTTAGCAGATAAAGCCACCGGATTAGGTTATGAGTATATTGGGGTTAGCGACCATTCCCAGAGTCTAAAAGTTGCCGCAGGCCTGGATAAAAAACAACTTATAAAGAAGAAAAAAGAAATCGACAGGTTGAATTCCCGGTTAAAGAATTTACGGATTCTTTTTGGAACAGAAGTAGAGATTGATTCCAGCGGTAATCTTGATTATGACGTGAAAACTCTTAGAAATTTTGATGTGGTGATTGCTGCGATTCATTCTGGGTTTAAGCAGTCAAAGGATATGTTAACCAAACGGCTTTTAAAGGTCTGCAGTAATAAATATGTGAATATAATCGCCCACCCCACAGGTAAGCTTTGGGGGGTAAGGGATGCTTATGAATTTGACTATGCAAAGGTTTTTAAAGCTGCTTTTGAGAATAATGTCTTTTTAGAGATAAATTCGTTTCCCGAAAGGCTGGATTTATGCGCATCTTTGGTAAGAACCGCCAAGGAACAAAAGGCGGGTTTTTGCATCAATACCGATTCGCACAGTAAAGATCACCTAAGATTCATAAAATACGGCGTTAGCACTGCGCGAAGAGGCTGGCTGGAAAGTAAAGATGTTATTAATACTTTATCCTTAGATAAATTAATAAAAAAGCTGAAGAAATGATAATTTCAAGAAAGTTTTGTTTGCTGTTATTTTTTTGTTTTTTTACGGTTACGGGATGTACTTCGCAAAGCTACATTACTAAAACAGGCTTTTTGATGGGTACTGTTGTCGAGGTGACCTGTAAAGATAGTTTTATTATAGATGAGGTTTTTTCTGAAATCAAACGTTTGGATGATTTGTTGAGTAAATTCAATCCGCAGTCTGATATCTACACCCTGAATAAACAAAGGCGCATGGTAGTCTCAAGTGAAACCTTAGAAGTTGTTAAAAGATCGATTGAATTCAATCAAATTACCGATGGTGCGTTTGATATAGCTATCGGCCAATCTATTGATGTTTGGAAAAAAGCGATAGAATCTAAGTCTCTGCCTAGCGACAAGGCTGTAAAATCTGCTTTAGCCAAAAGCGGTATTGATAAAATCAGGATAAATGAAGTTAAAAATGAAATAGTTTTACTAGGCGGCATTACCCTTGACCTTGGCGGTATTGCCAAAGGTTTTGTTGTAGATAAGGCAGTTGAACTGGTTAACAGAAAAGGCGTTGATTCGTGTATGATTAATGCCGGCGGCAATATTTATTGTCTGGGTAAGCACAATAATAGGTCCTGGCGCGTGGGAATACTTGATCCAAGAAATGACGAGCGTATATTAAAGAAAATTAATTTAGAAGATATTGCCGTTGCCACATCAGGCGATTACCAGCAGTTTTTTGAAATTGATGGCAGTAGATATTCTCATATAATTGACCCTCGTACAGGTCATCCGGTTGAGAATAAGGTGATAAGCGTTACCGTATTAGCAGATAGTGCCGCCACCGCCGATGCTTTATCAACTGCGATATTTGTTTTAGGTAAAGAAAAAGGCACAAAGCTATTGGAAGAGTTGGATGTTTACGGGGTTGTTATTGAAGAGTAGTCTGTATTGACATAATAGTGCTAAGTTGATAAAATCAACACTTGGGAAAAGTTAAACAATGATACAAATTAAAGATATAAAACAAGCTAAAAATAAAGCAAAGATCTCCATGTTGACAGCCTATAGTTATCCTTTGGCCAGGATAATCGATAAGGCTGGTATCGATATTATTTTAGTGGGCGACTCTTTAGCCAATGTTGTATTAGGAATGGACTCTACACGTGAAGTTACTATGAGCGATATGTTGCGCCATACGCAGGCTGTTGTAAGAGGTGTTGAACATGCCTTGGTTGTTGGCGATATGCCTTATGTTGCGTATCAAGAGGATATAAAACTTGCAGTTGAAAACGCCAAGAAGTTTATTCAAGCAGGCTGCGCGGCTGTAAAGGTAGAGTGGTTTGAAGATTGTCTTGAAGTGGTAAAACTGCTTCGCAAAGAAAATATCCAGGTGATGGCTCATATCGGATTAACTCCCCAGACTGTGGAAAAGCTCGGCGGGTTTAAAACCCAAGGTAAGGATCTAGAGACTGCAAAAAAACTTATCGATCAGGCTTTAAGGCTAGAAAAACAGGGTTGTTTTGCAATTGTTTTAGAGTGTGTTCCTGATCGGGTTGCCGGGTTGATTACTAAAAAAATTAATGCTCCTACCATCGGGATCGGTTCAGGTCTTTATTGTGACGGACAGGTTTTGGTTACGCATGATATGCTTGGGATTTTTGATAGGTACACGCCAAAGTTTGTAAAAAAATATGCTGATTTATCCAATGAAATACTGAAAGCCGTAACTAGTTTTAAGGATGAGGTTTCTAATGGGGTTTATCCGGACAAAAAACATTCTTTTGCAATTAGCGATGAAGAGTTTGAGAAATTACAACAGGAGGAAGGATAATGTTTAAAAGTTCAAATCCGGCATTAAGCACATCAACAATAAGAGGCGTAAAAGGCTATACTGGTTCAGAGGCAATGACCATTCAAGGCGCTGTGAATAAATCCGCAATATTATTGCTGCTGGCATTTTTTACCGCCAGCTGGATATGGGGAAAGTTTTTAGAAGCGCCCGAAGCTGCTTCCGGATTTCTGATGTTAGGATTGTTTGGCGGGTTTATTACTGCTTTAGTGACTATTTTTAAAAAAGATTGGTCGCCGATAAGCGCACCTATATATGCATTGCTGGAAGGATTGGTGTTAGGCGGGTTGACTGTTATTTTCGAAAAGAATTATCCGGGTATTGCCTATCAGGCGATCACTTTGACATTTGCCGTGTTTGCCAGCCTTTTGATTGCTTACAAATCAGGGTTGATAAAAGTTACCAATAAAATGCGTATGGGTATTGTTGCCGCAACAGGCGGAATAGCCTTGTTTTATTTTATCTCGATGATACTTGGATTTTTCGGTGTGGGAGTGCCGTTAATTAACAGCTCTTCGCCTTTGGGCATCGGTTTTAGTATCATAGTTGTAATTGTTGCCAGTCTTAATCTTGTTCTAGATTTTGATTTTATTGTTAAAGCAACTGAATCCGGCATGCCCAAGTACATGGAGTGGTATGCGGCTTTCGGACTGCTGGTAACTTTGGTATGGCTTTATATTGAAATCCTAATACTCTTGTCAAAACTGCGCGGCAGAAGATAATTCGTGTTAAATCTTTTGACTTTTTGACGGATTTGTGTTAAAAATATTGCTCTGATGAAAGACAATAATTTAATGGATAAACTGGTCTCTCTTTGCAAAAGAAGAGGGTTTATTTTTCATGGCTCTGAAGTCTATGGAGGTCTGGCCAATACCTGGGACTACGGTCCTTTGGGGGTGGAGCTTAAGAATAATATTAAATCCTTCTGGTGGAAGACTGTCGTTAATAATCGCAGCGATATCTTTGGTCTTGATGCGGCAATACTTATGCATCCTGATGTCTGGAAAGCTTCAGGCCATGCGCAGAACTTTACTGATAATCTGGTAGATTGCAAGAATTGTAAAAAAAGATTTAAGCTTGATGATTTAAAAAATAAAAAATGTCCTGAGTGCGGCGGTGAATTAACCGATACTAAAAAGTTTAATTTAATGCTGGAAACTCATCTTGGACCTGTGGATGACAGCGCATCTAGAGTTTACTTGCGTCCTGAAACAGCACAAGGTATATTCGTTAATTTCTTAAATGTGTTAAATGCGATGAGGCCAAAGCTTCCCTTTGGCATAGCCCAAATCGGCAAGGCCTTCCGCAATGAAATCACCCCCGGTAACTTTACATTCAGAACGCGTGAATTCGAGCAGATGGAGATTGAGTATTTTGTTCTTCCTGAGGATGCGGAAAAGTTCCACAAAGAGTGGATTGACCGGCGCTTCAGTTGGTATAAAGACTTAGGTATAAAAAAAGAAAATCTGCGCTTAAGAGTTCATGAAAAAGACGAACTGGCCCATTATGCCAAAGGGTGTACGGATATAGAATATAAATTTCCTTTTGGCTGGAGCGAGCTGGAAGGCGTGGCCAACAGAGGCGATTTTGACCTAAAACAGCATACCGAACACAGCGCTAAGGTATTTGAATATTTTGATACTGTTAAAAATGAAAAGATCACTCCTTATATAATCGAGCCTTCTGGTGGAGTGGATAGAACTGTTTTGGCAGTTTTGGCGGATAGTTATCATGAAGAGAAAATAAAAGATGAGATTAGGGTTGTGTTAAAGTTGGATAAGAAATTAGCTCCCACTAAGGTTGCGGTTTTACCATTACTAAAGAAGAATTCCGATATTGTAAAAATGTCCCATGCGATAACCGATGATTTAAGTACCTGTTTTACGGTAAAGTATAACGATACCGCATCAATCGGTAAGCTTTACCGCAGGCAGGACGAAGTGGGAACGCCATATTGCGTTACCGTGGATGTGGATTCTTTAACCGATAAAAAAGTTACGGTAAGAGACAGGGACACAATGGCTCAGGATAGAGTAGGAATTGAGAATTTAAAAAATTACTTGTTTGAAGAGTTTGTTTAACTGAAAGGAGAGTTTCAAAGATGAAGAAGCATGTGTTTAGTTTCGGCGGTGGCAAAGCAGACGGCAATGAAAGTATGAAAAATCTACTTGGCGGAAAAGGCGCAAACCTTGCTGAAATGGCAGGCCATAAAGACTTAAAGCTTCCTGTTCCTCCGGGATTTACAATTACTACTGAAGTATGTACACACTATTATAAAAATAAAAAGCGCTACCCGGCAGGCCTTAAAGAAGAGGTTAAAAAGGCTTTGCAGAAGGTAGAAGCTTTAATGGGTAGAAAATTCGGCGACAGCAATAACCCGCTTTTAGTGTCAGTTAGAAGCGGTGCGCGTAAATCCATGCCCGGCATGATGGAAACAATTCTTAATGTAGGCTTAACTGAAAAAACTATTCCCGGTCTTATCAAACAAAGCGGCGGAAATCAGCGTTTTGCCTATGATGCCTATAGACGTTTGATTACCATGTATTCAGATGTGGTAATGGAAAAAGCTGCCGGAATCGAACCCAAGGATTCTGAAAGCGGTATCCGCAAGCAGCTTGAGAAAATCATGCACAATCTTAAAAAACAAAAAGGCTATGAGACCGATACTGATCTTACAACGGAGGATTTAAAAAAGCTTTGCTCAGAATATAAGAAAAAAGTAAAAGAGGTTTTAGGAAAAGAATTCCCGGATGATGCGATGAGCCAGCTTTGGGGCGGCGTGGGAGCAGTATTTTCATCATGGAACGGTAAGCGTGCAATAAGCTACCGAAGGATCGAAAGCATTCCTGATGAGTGGGGTACAGCGGTAAATGTGCAAACCATGGTATTTGGTAACATGGGAAGTGATTCTGCAACCGGAGTTGCTTTTACGCGTAATCCCGGCAATGGTGAAAATGGTTTTTATGGCGAGTATTTAGTCAACGCCCAGGGTGAAGACGTTGTCGCCGGTACCAGGACCCCAGCTCCGATAAATAAGTATTCCCAGAGCGATCATAACAAGGAACTGCCTATTTTAGAAAAATTAATGCCGCCAATCTATAAGCAGCTTGTGGATATAAGATCTAGACTTGAAAAACATTACCATGATATGCAGGACATTGAGTTTACTATTGAAAAAGGAAGGCTTTTTATGCTTCAGTGCAGGACCGGCAAGCGTAATGGTCCGGCAGCTTTGAATATGGCTGTTGATATGTTAAAAGAAAAACTGATTAAAAAAGAAGAGATGGTTATGCGCGTAACTCCTGCTCAACTCGATGAATTGTTGCATCCGATAATTGACCCTAAGTTGGAGTTAACTAAAAAGCCTTTGGCAAAAGGTCTTCCTGCAGGCCCGGGTGGGGCGGCAGGAAAGATTGTATTTTCATCTGCTGATGCAGTTGACTGGGCAAAGCGAGGCGAGAAAGTTATTTTAGTAAGAGAAGAAACTAACCCAGAAGATGTCGAAGGTATGCGTGCCGCACAAGCTATTCTTACAGCCCGCGGCGGTATGACTTCACATGCAGCGTTAGTTGCCCGCGGCTGGGGTAAATGCTGTATCGTCGGTTGTTCGTCAATAGAGGTTGATTACGACAATAAAAAGATGTTTATAAACAATAAGGAGTTCTCTGAAGGTGATTGGATTACCCTTAATGGTACCAAAGGTAATATCTATGAAGGACAGCTTTCGATGATGGATGCTTCTTCAGAAAATAAGGTTCTGGATACATTCTTAAAGGTTTGTGATTCAATTAGAAAGCTTGGCATAAGAACCAATGCCGATACACCCGCAGATGCCAAAAAAGCGCGCGGTTTTGGCGCAGAAGGCATAGGGCTGTTCAGGACAGAGCATATGTTCTATGGTAAAGGTTCGGATCAGCCATTGTTTATTCTTAGGAAAATGATTATGTCAAAATCCTTGGAAGAAAGACAAAAAGCATTAGATGAGTTGTTTCCGTTTATCAAAAAAGACATCAAAGGCACATTAGAGGCTATGGACGGGTATCCGGTTGTTATAAGGCTTTTGGATCCGCCACTGCATGAGTTTGTGCCGCGCGATGAGAAAAAGCTAACCGAATTAGCTAAAGAACTGGGAATTGATAAAGAAGAGCTGAATAAAAGATCCGTTGCGCTTCATGAGTCAAACCCGATGATGGGTCATCGCGGTGTTCGTTTAGGCGTTACATATCCGGAGGTAAGCGCAACTCAGATCCGCGCAATTTTCGAAGCTGCAGCAGAGCTTATTAAAAAAGGTAAAAAGCCGTATCCGGAAATAATGATTCCGGTTGTCTGCGACGTGAAGGAAATCGAAAATCAGTTTGCGATTGCCAAGAAAATATACGTAGAAACCTGCAAGAAGTTCAACCTAAAGTCAATTAAGCATATGCTCGGGACAATGATTGAAATTCCCAGGGCTGCTTTAACAGCCGGTAAGATTGCAGCTCAGGCTGAGTTTTTCTCATTTGGTACAAACGATCTTACCCAGATGGGATTTGGTTTTTCACGCGATGATATCGGCGGGTTTGCGCCTGATTATATCGCAAAAGGCATACTCCTTGAGGACCCGTTTCAGAGTATTGACCAGGAAGGAATCGGCGAACTGATCAAGATTGCCATTGAACGCGGTAGAAAGACCAATAAAAAGCTTGAGGTTGGTATCTGCGGTGAGCACGGCGGAGAAGCAAAATCAGTTGAATTCTGCTACAACGTAGGCATGGATTATGTGAGCTGTTCTCCGTTTAGAGTCCCGATTGCAAGATTAGCCAGTGCCCAAGCTGTAGTAAAAAATTCTAAACCGAAAAAGAAGAAAAAGTAATAAATGGAAAATATAAAAAGCTATATCAAGCAGATCAGGAAAATTCCTCTTCTTACTGCAAAAGAGGAGCTTGATCTGGCAAGACGAGTGCAAGATGGCGACAAGAAAGCGCGCTCCAAGCTAATAAGAAGCAACCTGCGCCTTGTTATTAGCATTGCCAAGCACTATATGCATTTGAATATGCCCTTTATGGATTTGATCGAAGAGGGTAATATCGGCCTGATGAAGGCAGTGGAAAAGTTTAAGCCTGCAAAGGGTTTTAGATTTTCCACTTATGCTGCCTGGTGGATCAGACAGTCGATAATCCGTTCATTATCAGATCAAAGCAGGGTTGTGCGTCTTCCTGTGTATATGAATGAGATGATTTCCAAGTGGAAAAAGACCAAGGAAAAACTCTCTCAAAGCTTAAAAAGAGTACCTGAGATACATGAAGTGGCAAAAAAGATGAAGCTTCCGATTGAGAGGGTAAATGAGATTTCCGGCTGGGCAGTTAAAGCCACGTCTTTAGAGTCTCATGTAGGAAGCGATGAGGATTCAGAATTAAAAGAATTGATAGAAGACCCTAACGCAAAGGCTCCTGATGAAGAAGTTAATGTATTCTTGCAGCAGGAGAGGATTAAAAACTTGTTTGAAAATATTAATAAGCGCGAGAGACAGATTCTCGATTTGCGCTTTGGTTTGGAAGACGGTTATATCTATACATTAGCGGATGTGGCTAAAAAGCTGGGAGTTTCACGTGAGCGGATCCGTCAGATTGAGGCAAATGCATTAAGAAAACTTCGTAATTTTATAGAACAGGAAGAAAGGACTTACTGATGATAAGAAGGCAGAGGATGTATGCTTTGTTTTTGCATCGTTTTGAAGATTTCTTCACCTCATTTTTTGCAACTAATATCATAAAAGGCGCAAGCCTTGCTGCAAGTAGATTAGAAGCGGATTTGTTGCTGCATATCTTTGATGATTTGAATAAGTTTATCCGCGAGGAATGGCCGTTTATTCCCAGTCTGAATCCGCCTTATGTTGACGGGATTATTTTCGGCGATGTCAACGGGCACAGGTCTTGTTTGGATGTTGTATCAAGTAAGGGCGTACCTTTTATTGTATTAAACAATAATTTTGCCGAGAGCATAAACTGCGTGAGTATTAATAATCGTGATGCAGCCCGCCAGTTGACTGAAAGTTTGATTGCTTTAGGGCATACGAAAATCGCAGTCATAAACGGCAATCTAAAAACCCATGCCGGATTTGAACGCCTTGCCGGCTTTAAGGATGCTTTAAAAGCGCATAATATTAATATCCCCGGCAGCTACATTAAAAACGGCGAGTTCTTAAGGTCATTAAGCAGGACCGCAGCAGAAGAACTTTTAAAACTGGATGATAAGCCCACAGCTATATTTGCCGCATCAGATGTGATGGCAATGGAGGCAATAGAGGTAATAAGGGAAAATAACCTAAAAGTCCCTGAAGATATATCCGTATTCGGTTTTGATAATTTTCCTATGAATATCTACAGCAAGATAAGTCTGTCAACAGTAAGCCAGCCGTTGGAGGAAATGGGCAGGCTGGGCGTTGAGGCATTAAACCAGATAGTTTCAAAGCAGATAAAACCGCCGTTTAAAAGAGAATTGCAGGCTCAGGTGATGCAAAGAGAATCCTGTGCAAAACTGATTTAAAACTATAAGGAAATACTATGGATCAATTGCAAAAATGTATTAGAGATATACCTGATTTTCCTAAAAAAGGGATAATTTTTAAAGATATCACCACGCTTTTAAATAATACAGATGCCTTTAAGAAGACGATTGATATTTTAGCCGAGAAGTTTAAAAATGATAATATTGATTATATAGTAGGTATAGAGTCGCGCGGTTTTATCTTTGGCGGAGCCTTAGCCTATCAATTAGGCTGCGGGTTTGTACCAGTAAGGAAAAAGGGTAAGCTTCCGGCAAAGACAATTTCCGTTACTTATGATCTGGAGTACGGCACAGACACTCTTGAGATGCATGAAGATGCTTTTAAACAAGGTTCTAATATTTTAGTCATTGATGATCTTTTGGCAACAGGCGGCACAGCCCAAGGCGTATGCCAATTGGTGAAAAAGCTCTGTGGTGAGATAATCGCAGTATGTTTTTTGATTGAGTTAAGTTTTTTAAACGGACGCGAGAAGTTAAAAGATTATCCCTTGTTTTCAATAATCAAATACTAACGCGCCTGTAGCTCAGATGGATAGAG
>JAGYNB010000009.1 GCA_018400015.1 Candidatus Omnitrophota bacterium
AAAGGCATTTTAAAAAAGAGATTGATTTAATAGTGGAAAAGGATATAGACCAATTATGACCCATCAAGATTATTGGTTATGGGATAGAAAAACTACGCAAGAGCAGGCTAAAAAAATCCTATCAGATACCGAAGATAAACGTTTTATTGCCTTTGCTGCATTACTTTTTTCCCGTAAAAATAACCCTAAGGAAGTCTTTACAGAATATATAAAGCCCGAGGCATTCCTGCAAAATTGGCTCAAGATAAAAAAAACCATGCGTAAAGACTCATGGAATAATCCCAGAATTGAATATTGGCAGGCTATTTTCGAACACCTAAAGAAAAAATTTATTGAATCCGGAAGATATGACAGTATCATAAAAAAAGACGATAACAAAAAGTTTGCTTATCATAAAGATATTGCGGAAAAAATTCGAACAGCGCGCAAAAAACAAGGCTTTACGCAAGCGGAACTTGCTCAAAAACTGAATGTTTCCCAGCAGCTGATATCTCGCATGGAAAGCGGCAGGGATAATGTTTCAATACAGACTTTGAAAAATGTTGCAGGCGCATTAGGTGTTAATTTAATAGTTGAACTTTCATAACCTGAAAGGATTTTAATGTCAAAGATATTAATCGTAGATGACGAAAAAGATGTATGTGACTTTATCCAGAATTATTTTAGAAAACGTAAGATCGAATCTGCCATAGCCAACAGCGGTTCTCAGGCGTTGGTAATGTTTGCAAACTATAAGCCTGATCTGGTGTTGTTGGATATCAAGATGCCCGGTCTTGACGGGTTACATGTCTTAGAAACAATAAAAAAAGAAACACCTGAGGCTAAAGTGATGATGTTAAGCGGAGAGGAAAACGAAGAAACAGTCAATAGGGCAAAACAGCTTGGCGCGATTGATTTTATCCATAAGCCTTTGGAGCTAAAAGAACTCTCAAAAGTAATAACGCTTTTATTGGGTGAAAACAACTAAGGAAGGGCTAAAATGAAGCTTAATTACAAAAAAGAACTGGAAAATGCAGCCAAATCCATGATTTTGGTGCATAGGTTAGATACGCTTATAAAACTAATCGTACGCGTGATTATCAATAGGCTTAATGTAGTACATGCGGGAATATTGTTATTCGATAAGGCTAAACAAAGTTACGTATTGAGTTTTTCGCGAGGAAAAACCGGCAAAAGAATCCCCAAAGGTTTTATGCGTATTGATAAAAACCATCCCTTGATCAGGTTTTTAAACAATGGCGACGGTAAGAAAGCTTTTGGAGACCATATTATTGAATACAAATTACTGAATAAAGCAATAAAAAACAAAAAACTCACTTATTTAAAAGATGTTTTTATGGAAATAAAGCTTCTAATGGATGATCTAGAGGTTGTTGCCTGTGTACCGTCGTTTTTTAGAAGCGAGTTGTTAGGGGTACTATTGTTGGGTAAAAAAGATAAAGGCGGATGGTTTAAAAGAGAAGAGCTTGATTTTTTTCAGGCCCTGGCATCAGACGTGGCCATGGCAATACATAATGCCCAGTTATTCGAACAGCTGCAGGATGAAGCAGAGCGGCGTTACAAGCTTTTTATGGGCAGCATCCTGGCCTTGGCAAAAGAGATAGATGCCAAAGACCACTATACCTCAGGCCATACCGAGCGCGTTATAGATTATTCATTGGCAATAGTGGAAAAATTAAAAGAACTTGATAAGGCAGGGCCGATAACCGATGATTTTATAGAGGACCTAAAAATCGCCAGCCTTTTACACGATGTGGGTAAAATCGGGATACCGGAAAAAGTATTAAATAAAAACGGTAAGCTCGACGAAGAAGAATTTACCCTTATAAAACAACATACAACTATCGGAGTTTCCATATTGGAACCGATAAAAGAATTTTTAAAAGACGCGCTTTTGGGTATAAAATACCACCATGAACGCTTTGATGGAACAGGCTATCCAGAAGGCTTAAAAGGCGAGAATATCCCTTTGATCGCTTCGATAATCGGCGTGGCCGACAGTTATGATGCGATGATAACCGACAGACCTTACAGAAAAGCATTATCAAAAGAGCAGGCAATAAATGAAATCCAGCGTTACTGCGGCAGCCAATTTCATCCGGTGGTTGCCGAAGTCATGGTCGCACTTTATAAAGAAAATAAAATCTAACTATGTCCGTTAAAAAAGTACTATTACTACATATATCCAATGTTTCAGGTCATAAAAAAGCGACTGAAGCAATCAATTCTGCCTTAAAACAGATCGATCCGACAGTTCAAACTTTAAGCATAAATGCTTTCAATTACACCAATCCCATTTCGGAAAAGATTGTAAACTCTCTTTATATGAGTATTTTAAAGCGGATTCCTAGTTTCTGGGACTATCTTTATGATAACCCTAGTGTTGTCAAGGCGCTTAATCGCTATAAGAAAATTGTCCACAGTATGAATCTGAAAAAACTCAAAAAACTCTACGATCAATTCGAAGCTGATGCGGTTGTCTGTACCCAGGCATTTCCCTGCGGGATGATGGCAGATTTTAAGAAAAAATACAATCTTGATTTTAAAATATTTGCCGTATTAACCGATTATATTGCGCATTCATTTTGGATATACGATAACGTTGATTATTACATCTGTCCTGACCAGGTTGTAAAACGCACCCTTATTCAAAAAGGTATTAAAGAAGACCGCATAAAACCATTCGGCATACCGATCGATCCTAAATTTAACTCTTCCTTTGACAAAAATTCAATCAAAAAATCTCTTGGTCTAGAAATCGATAAACCGACAATACTGGTTATGGGTGGAGGCCAAGGAATCGGTCCGATAAAAGCAATTATCAGCCTTTTAATAAAAACCTCTGCTAATTTCCAGATAATTGTGGTAGCAGGAAGCAACAAAAAACTTTATAAGTGGTTATGTAAAATTAAAAATAGACTCCAGAAAAAAATCTTTCCTTTTGGATTCATTAATAACATTGAAGAACTGATGTGCGCATCTGATTTGGTAATTACAAAACCTGGGGGGATCACCACTGCAGAAGCCCTAACCATGAAACTTCCCATGCTGATTGTCAATCCCTTACCAGGACAAGAAGAATACAACAGCCATCATCTTTTATCGATTAAAGCGGCGATCAAAGTAGGCCATATAAAAAGAATACCCGGCATAATAGATATGCTGTTTAAAAACCAAGAAGCGCTAAACAATTTATCGGTTTCAGCCAAAGATGCATCTCATCCAGCTTCAGCAATAGATATGGCAAAATTAATAATCGAGTCTTTTTAATTTATGTACAGTTATTTAATCTATAAAATCGGGCAGTTCATGGCAATATATTTTCCTTTGCCGATTGCTTATTTAATTGCCGCAATATTATCAAGCCTGCAGTATTTGTTTTCTTTTAAGGACAGACATTGCGTAAGAAGTAATCTAAAACGAATAATCCCTGAAGTTGGCAAATTTAAAAGAGAATTGATCACCTGGCGCGTTTTTATGAATTTCGGTCATTATCTGGTAGATTTTCTAAGACTGCCGAAGCTTAACAAAATTCAAATCACGAAAAAAGCCAAAATTATCAATAAACACCTGCTGGATAGATCGATTGAAAATGGCAAAGGAGCAATTCTGGCAACCGGTCATATCGGCAATTGGGAGTTAGGCGGCGTTATTACTGCTTTAGACGGTTATAAACTTTTAGCTGTTGCTTTATCTCATAATGAAAAAGATGTAAATAATTTGTTTAACGGCCTTAGGGCTATTGGTAACGTAAGGGTTGCACAAATAAAAAAAGCAGCCTTTGAATGCATGCGTTCATTAAAGAAGAATGAATTTGTCGCTATTGTAGCAGACAGGGATTTTACAAACTCTGGACTAATAGTTGATTTCTTTGGAAAGCCTACGCTTATGCCAAAGGGACCGGCTATATTCGCGTTAAAAACCGATGCCTTGATATTACCGGTGTTTAGTTTTATGCGCAAAAATAATACAGTGGAACTGGTAATTAATGAACCTTTAAAAATATCCAAAACCGAAGATTTTGATGCTGATGTAAGAAAAATAACAATTCAAATAACAAAGATTCTCGAAGATACAATAAAAAACAACCCCGAACAGTGGTTTATGTTCAGACAGTTTTGGTTAAACAATGAAGAATTGTGTAATTATCCCCACGCTTAACGAAGAAAAAGCAATCGGTAATCTCATAGAACAGATAAAAATGCTGAGCTTGGATGTTGTTGTTATTGATGACGGTTCCCATGATAAAACCGCGGAAATAGCTAATAAAAAAGGCGCTCATGTAATCTCGAATAAAATTAATTTAGGTAAAGGCATTGCTTTAAGACAAGGGTTTAAACATGCAATCGAACTCGGATACGATGCAGTCGTAACTATGGACGGCGATGGCCAGCATAATCCTAAGGATATCCGGTCGTTGATCGAGGTAGGCTTTAAAGACGAGCAAACCGCAGTAGTAGTAGGCAACAGGATGCTGGAAGTGCGCAATATGCCCATTATTAGAATCCTCACTAATAGAATTATGTCTAATTTAATTTCTTTTGTTTGTCATCAGAACATTCCTGATTCACAATGCGGTTTTCGCCTGATAAAGACTAAAGTGTTAAATAAGATTGACCTATCAAGTAAAAAATATGAAATCGAATCAGAGATTTTAATTAAGGCGGCAAGATTAAAACATAAAATAATATCAGTTCCTATCCAGACAATATATGCTGGAGAAAAAAGCCAGATTAACCCCTTTATTGATACGATCCGGTTTTTAAAATTCATTATTAAGGTATATTTTGGAAAATGATTGATTTTGACGCATTACGCAAACAAATGGTTGATCAACAGTTGATCTCAAGGAATATAACAGATGAACGAGTTCTCAGTGCTTTCCACAGCGTGAAAAGAGAGCTTTTTGTTCCGGAAAATCTGCTTGCGGCAAGCTATGCGGATAATCCTTTGCCGATAAACGAAAATCAAACCATATCCCAACCATATATTGTTGCATTAATGGTACAACTATTGGAATTAAAACCAACGGATATTATTCTGGAAATCGGAACCGGTTCTGGATACGAAACAGCGATACTTTCGCTTTTATCTAAAAAAGTATACACCATTGAAAGGATCTTAAAATTGCACGAACAGACCAAACAAATACTTCAAAGAAATGGGTTTGATAATATCGAGTATAAACTTGATGATGGTTCACGTGGTTGGGGCGATGAGAAAAAATTCGATAAGATAATCGTGAGTGCTGCAGCGACAAAAATACCCGAACCTTTACTTGCTCAATTAAAAGATCCGGGAATTATGGTAATCCCTGTCGGTGAAAGGTTCGCTCAGGTAATTACCGTAGTAAAAAAGATTCATAATAAAATTATTACCGAAAGAGACTGCGCGTGTTCCTTTGTGCCTCTAAAAGGAGAATTTGCTTAATGAATGAAGAATTGACAATATTTTTTACAGCAGCTTTGCCGATTGCGGAACTGCGGCTTGCGATTCCTTTAGGTGTAAAACTTCTAGGAAAAGAAGCGATATTAAAAATTGTTTTACTTTCTGTTCTTGGTAATTTATCGATTGTTATGCCAATATTGATACTGTTAACCCCTGTGTCCAACTGGTGCAGGGAACATGTTGCTGTCTTAAGAAAATTTTTTGACTGGCTTTTTAAAAGAACTGAAAAAAGAGGAAGATTGATCGAAAAATACGAATTATTAGGACTTATACTTTTTGTAGGAATACCTTTACCAGTTACCGGCGCATGGACAGGATGCGTTGCAGCAACACTGTTTAAGATGAAGCTTCGCAAGGCTTTTTTGGGGATATTCTGTGGTATACTGTTAGCCAGCTTTATCGTGACAGCTTTGACTTTTTTAGGTGTTATTACCTACACACAATTAACTCATTAATTTTAAATGGATAAATTATTTAAAAAAGCTTTATTGGTATCGCTATTAATTCATTTAGTTATTTTCTTGAGGCTTCCCAATATCGACTTAGAACAAAAGGAACAAAAGGAATTAAAACCTTTGAAAGTTAATTATATAAAAATTGCACCAAAGAAAATATTCACAGAAGAAACTCTTGTAAAAAATAAGAATATGATTCAATCTAAATCATTAGTACAAACAAATAAAAACGTTAATCAAATTGACTTAAAAAGCGAGCGGTTTAACGTTTCTCAAACAAACCTATCTAAACCAATAAAATCTCTTGATAACGCAAAAACATTATCTAAAAGTGTAAGTCTGGCTGAAATAGAAAATATTCAGGAAAATCTTCCCGGATACAAAGACTATTATCATTCGATCCGCTCAAAGATAAAAAAAGCTGCTTATGACAACTATAGCGTATCCGATGTAGGAGAAATCCATATTTATTTTATCGTAAAAAATGACGGCACGTTGGTAGACTTCAGGATAAAAGATTCACTTTCTTCTGATTCTGCATCTTTGCGCAATATTGCTATTTTAAGCCTTCAGGATGCAAGTCCTTTTCCGAATTTTCCTAAGGAATTAACTACGGAAATACTCAGTTTTAACGTTATAATCTCATTCGAATCCAGATAGTTATAGCCTTTTAAGCTCTATTTGACAGGTGGTGAGTTTAGTGGTATATTGTGTTACCAAAAGGAGAAAGAAAATGCCAGAAATTCATATTAGAAATAAAGAATCTTTTGAATCTGCTTTACGTAAATTCAAGCGGGAAACAGACAAAGAGGGAATTTTACGGGAATTACGGGAAAGAAAGCATTATCAGAAGCCAAGCGAGAAGAAACGCAAAAAACACAGCAAGAAAAGATAATAATTATTAATATTTGGCGTGGTTATGGTTAGGTATCCTGTAGCTGCTGGAAAATTCTACCCAGGCGAAAAAAATAGTCTTATTAAAATACTAGAAAAACTTGTTGTAAAAAGTGTTTCTGAAATTAACTGCCTGGGTTGTATTTTGCCTCATGCAGGATATATCTATTCCGGAAATGTCGCCGGTAAAACCATAGCTCAAGTTCAGGTAAAGAAAACCTGCATTATTATCGGTCCAAATCATACAGGCCTGGGAAAAAGATTTAGCGTATTTTCAAAAGGTACTTGGCGAACGCCATTAGCAGATACGCCTGTTGATGAAGAATTGGCAAAAGACTTGATTGATAACTGTTCTTTGTTAGAACACGATACACAAGCGCATCAGTTCGAACATTCTATTGAAGTTATTGTGCCGTTTCTACAGTATGTAAGAAGCGATGTAAAGATAGTTCCGATTATCGCCGGGTTAACCGATGATATGAAAAGTTTTCATTCGGTGGCGATGGATATGGCCGAACTTCTAAAGAAATCTGGTAAATTAGACGATATTTTGATCATTACTAGTTCGGATATGACCCATATGGAAAGTTTATCAGTTGTGGAGAAAAAAGATAAAACTGCGATTAACAAGATTTTAAATCTTGATGAACAAGGTCTTTTTAATGCCGTAAAAAATGATAACATTTCTATGTGCGGATATATTCCGGCGATTATAATGCTTAAGTGCATAAAGGCTCTTGGCGGAAAGAAAGCAAAATTAATAAGTTATGATACGAGCGCAAGCATAACAAATGACTATTCCAGTGTAGTCGGTTACGCAGGAATGACAATCGAAAGGAACTAAAATATGGACGATGAAAGAAAAGTAGACGAATCCTGGAAAGAACAGGCAAACAAAGAAAAAACAGATGTAAAAGAAGAGGTAAAACAGGAAATTCCCAAAGATTTCCAGGCGGATTTTAAATTCTTTATCACAACTTTAGCTATGCAGGCAACAATTGCCTTGGGAGAAGTGCCAAACCCTATGGACAATAAAAAGGAGGCTAACCTGCCTCAGGCAAAGTTTATTATCGATGTTTTGGATATCCTAAAACTAAAAACCAAGGGCAACCTTACAGAAGAAGAGGAAAAGCTCTTATCTGAATTGATATATGGACTGCAAATGAGTTATGCAGCTTGTGCAGACAAGGAGAAAAAATGATCGATAAAGAACTTTTAGATTTATTAATATGTCCGTCGTGTAAAGGCGAAGTAGAAGAAAGAAATGGGAAAATTGTCTGTAAAGAATGCGGCTTAAAATACCCGATAAAAGACGGTATTCCTGTCATGCTAGTTGACGAGGCGCAAAAATAAGGATACGATTATGAAAAAAATACTTGTTATCCACGGACCCAATTTAAACCTGTTGGGAAAAAGAGAGCCGGATATATACGGTAAGTTTACGCTAGAACAAATCAACGAGCTTATAAAAAAAGAAGCTGCGCAATTAAAGCTTGAAGTAAAAATAATTCACTCCAATCATGAAGGAGAGATCGTTGATACAATAGGAAACGCCTCAAGTGAATTTGAAGCAATTGTCATAAATCCTGCAGCTTACACGCATACAAGCGTTGCTATAAGAGATGCGGTTTCAGCTTGCGGACTGCCAACCGTTGAAGTACATCTTTCCAATATTTATTCCCGAGAGGAATTTAGAAAAACTTCGCTTATATCAGGCGTTGCCTCAGGTCAAATTGCCGGTTTTGGCATACAAAGCTACATTTTAGGAATAAAAGCAGCTAGTTATTTAATAAATAAATAAGATGCCTACGAGATTAAACAGGCTTTTACAAACGCTTGAAAACAGGCATTTGGATGCTTTGTTTGTTACATCATGTGCAAACATATACTATCTGAGCGGTTATTATTCGTCCGATGTATTTTTATTTATAAGCAAAAAGACTTCCTATATACTTTGTGACAAAAGATATTTGGAAGAACTGATAAATCGTACTGATAAAAAATCTTTTAAAATCGCCCTAATTGAAAAAGATTTAACCTCAACCTTAAAACAACTCATCAAAAGACACAGGTTAAAAAGAATTGGATTTGAATCCGAGAATATTTCTTTTTTTCTGTTCAATAAAATACGCTGTTCGCTCTTGAAAAATAGCGGTCTTATCCCTACCCAAGGAACAATTGAAAAGCTAAGGTCAGTAAAAGATAAACAAGAAATAGCCAATTTAACAAAAGCGGTTCATTCCAACATGATCGCTTTTAGAAAAACAATGAAATACTCTTCTACAGGCAGAAGTGAGCATGATGTTGCTTTGTTAATAAAAAAACTGTCCATCAACATGGATACAGAGCTTTCCTTTAAACCAATAGTGGCTTCTGGCAAAAGTTCCAGCCAACCGCATCATGTTGCAAGTCAATCAATTATAAAAAACAATGCACCCTTGCTTATCGATATGGGCATAGCGCAAAACCACTATAAATCCGACTTGACAAGGACCTGGTTTTTGGGTAAAATAACTCCTAATTTCAAGAAGCTGTATAATTTGGTGCTTGATGCCCAACTAATAGCTATCTCAAAGATAAAACCGGGTGTTGCTTTTTGCGAAATTGACGCCGCAGCCAGAAATTACTTTAAAAAACATGCTGTTAAAGATAACTTCTTGCACAGCCTTGGTCATGGCGTAGGATTAGAAATCCATGAAACTCCGTTTGTAAATTCCAAAAATACCCAAATCGTTAAATCAGGTATGGTGTTTACAGTAGAACCTGGATTGTATTTCCCGAATAAATTCGGCATTAGAATAGAAGATATTATTGTTGTAACTGAAAAAGGATGCGAGGTCTTAAGTGGTAGTCTCGATAAATGAATTAAAAAACGGTTTGACAATTGAAATTGACGGCACTGTGTATATAATCACCAGCGCTGAGCATATTAAACCCGGTAAGGGAGCAGCATTTACAAGAGTAAGAATAAAGAATTTAAAAACCGGAGCGGTTTTAGACCGTACATACAGGGCTAATGAAAAAATCCAGGAAGCCTATATCGAAGAGAAAAAACTCCAGTTTCTTTATATACAGGATAATATGTATTATTTTATGGACAATGAAACCTTTGAAGAAGTCCATATAGAAAAAGATGCCTTTGGCGGAAAAGAAAAATTCCTAAAAGATAATCTTGACGTTTGCGGATATTTCTATCAAGGAAAACTTGTTAATATTGACCTGCCTAATTTTATCGTATTCGAAGTTATAACCACAGAACCGGGAATAAAAGGTGATACTGCAAAAAGTGCTACCAAACCAGCAGAGATAGAAACTGGCGCACTAATAAATGTACCTTTATTTATAAATCAGGGAGATAAAATAAAAGTTGATACGAGAAGTGCAAGTTATATCGAAAGGGTTTATTAGGAGGATATAATGGCTAATATTAAAGAAATAAAAGAAATGATTTCATTGATGAACGAAAATAACCTTTCTGAGATTGAAATCGAAAAAGACGGTCTTAAAATAAAACTTAAACGAGTCTTAGGTCAAGTTGCATCTACTGCCGGCGTAAATGCGCCTATTGCCGTAGAACAAACGACTGTTAACGCCCAGGAGAATCTTTCTGTTAAAGAAGAAAAATATCTGCAGATAAAATCGCCCATGGTAGGGACGTTTTACAAAGCGCCTTCTCCTGATGCGCCGCCATTTGTCGACACTGGAGAAAAACTGGAAGTAGGCCAAATAGTCTGTATAATAGAAGCGATGAAGTTAATGAACGAAATAAAATCGGAAATCAAAGGTAAAATCGTAGAAATATTAGTGGAAAACGGACGTCCGGTAGAATTCGGTCAGCCACTATTTTTAATCGAGCCTGCATAAAATGTTTTCTAAAATATTAATTGCCAATAGAGGTGAAATTGCCTTACGCATTATCCGCGCCTGCAGAGAATTAGGCATAAAAACAGTTGCCGTATACTCTGAGGCTGACAGATATTCGTTACATGTTCGTTTTGCAGATGAAGCAATTTGTATTGGGAAAGCGCAAAGCGCACAAAGTTATCTTAATATCCCTGCTATTATAAGTGCCGCTGAGATTGCAGACGTAGAAGCAATTCATCCCGGATACGGCTTTTTGGCTGAAAATGCCCATTTTGCAGAAATATGCCAATCTTGTAATATTGCCTTCATCGGTCCGACAGCGGAAAATTTAAAACTTATGGGCGATAAAATGGCTGCCAAGGAATTCATGAGAAAAGCGGGACTTCCTGTTATCCCGGGAAGTACTCAGGCAATCGCTGACAAAGACCATGCCTTAAAAATAGCTAAAAAGATCGGCTACCCTGTAATTATAAAGGCTGCAGCCGGAGGCGGCGGAAGAGGAATGAGGGTATGCCACAACGATGTAACCTTATTAAGCTCTTTTATGACTGCCCAAGCTGAAGCCGAAGCCTGTTTTGGTGACCCAAGCGTTTACATTGAAAAATACATTGCCAAACCGCGCCATGTTGAAATTCAGCTATTAGCAGACAAATATGGTAATGTTATTCATTTAGGAGAAAGAGATTGTAGCATACAAAGAAGGCATCAGAAACTCTTAGAAGAAGCCCCTTCACCAGCAGTCAATGAAAAACTGCGCAAAAAATTAGGAGAGTTGGCTGTAAAAGGAGCAAAAGAAGCAAATTATTCCAGTGCGGGCACAATTGAATTCTTGCTTGATGAAAAAGGCAATGTTTATTTTATGGAAATGAATACAAGAATTCAAGTTGAACATCCCGTAACTGAAATGATCACCGGCCTTGATCTGATAAAACAACAAATAAAGGTGGCAAGCGGAGAAAAACTAAAAATTCACCAGGATAAAGTAAAATTCAACGGCGTATCCATAGAATGCCGAATAAACGCAGAAGATTTCTCAAACGGTTTTGCTCCCTGTCCGGGAAAAATTGAATTTTTAAACCTTCCTGGCGGACACGGTGTAAGGATAGATTCGCATATTTATCAAGGTTATGAAGTCAGCCCTTACTACGACTCTTTGCTTGCAAAACTTATCGTTTGGGGAAGAAACCGTAACGAAGCAATCCAGATAATGAGACGAGCACTTTCCGAATTTGTCGTTGAACCGATTAAGACCACTATTGATTTCCATTTAAAACTGATAAACAACCCCTATTTTATTAAAGGTGATATATCCACACATTTTGTAGAAGATTTTCTTAATGAGGACATCAAAAGGGAGGTTAAATGAGACCCGAATCAACAAAGACAGCCCTAGGAAACATTAAAATCCATAAAAACGTGATCAGTTCTACATGTTCCATTGCAACGCTTGATACCGAAGGCGTAAGTGCATTATATACAAAGCCTGGCGATGAATTATTAAGAATTATTAATAAAGAATATAAACCGGGAGTAAAAATAAGCATTGATAAAAACAATGAAGTGGTAATCAATATCTCGATTATCGTAAAATATGGTCATAACTTAAGTCAAGTCGCATCAAAAGTACAGGAGAATGCGCGTTTAGCAATAGATAAAATCGTTGACATAAATATTAAAGATATTAACGTCATAGTTAAGGGGTTGGAAAGGAGGTAGTATGCGTTTTCTGACTATCGTTGGAGTTATTTTTTATGCTGCAGCACTTTGTATCGTAGGCGCATTATTGATTGCATTTTCTCAACAGTTGATTACACCCGTTCAGATTACCAATGCGGTAAATTTTGTCGCCCAAGACAATAATCTTTTATACGTGTCTTTTTTCTTAGGTATAGTATTGATTTTTGTAGCTATTGTTTTTGCACAGCTTATTTTAGGCAAAATCGAAAGAGAACGTTCAATTGCATTTAATAATCCTTCAGGCCCTGTAATCATCTCTTTATCGGCAATAGAAGACTTGATAAAAAGGTTAACCAACAGTATTTTTGAAATTAAAGAATCAAGGCCGTATGTAGTAAAAACAAAAAAAGCCCTAGAGGTATATTTAAGGATAACCTTAAGATACGAAACAAACATTCCTGAACTTACGGTAAGACTGCAGGACTTAATTAAAAATAAGCTCCAGGAAATTTTACGTCTTGAAGATCCGATTACCGTAAAAATCCATGTACAAAAAATTATTTCATCGGATGATAGAAACAAAAAAGAACTTGTAAAGGATTCGGAACCTGTGCCGTTTCAAGGGTATAAAAATCTTTAAACTAACTTTTAACGAAAGGAAAAGATGTCAAAGACTGGTATTTTAACAGGCGGGGGAGATTGCCCAGGGTTAAACGCTGTAATAAGGGCGGTGGTAAGAAAAAGCCTCAATGAAGGCAACACCATTATCGGAATAAAAAACGGTTGGAAAGGTTTAATTGAAAACGACACTATGGAATTAACCCTTGATTCTATTTCCGGAATCTTGCCTAAAGGCGGGACTATCCTCGGTACAAGCAGAACCAACCCATATAAAAATGATGGCGATGTGGAAAAAGTCAAAACAAATTTCAAGAAAATGAAACTTGACGCTTTAGTAGCTATTGGCGGAGAGGATACCTTAGGCGTTGCCAATAAATTATACAAAGAAGGCTTAAATATTGTCGGAGCTCCTAAAACAATCGATAATGACTTAAATTGTACTGATTATACGTTTGGTTTTGATACAGCAATTAATATCGCAACCGAATGCATTGACAGACTTCACACAACAGCGGAAAGCCATCACAGAATTATCGTTGTCGAAGTAATGGGACGACACGCCGGTTGGATCGCGCTTGAATCCGGTATTGCCGGAGGTGCAGACGTAATACTCTTACCGGAATTCCCTATTGATATTACTGATGTCTGCGATATATTAAAGCGACGCAAAGCAAGAGGCAAGAATTTCAGCATTGTTGTGGTGGCAGAAGGCGCAAAATTCAAAGAAGGACTAATTTTGCAGGAAGAAAAGTTGGACTCTTTCGGGCATGTACGTCTAGGTGGTATCGGAAATAGACTTGCCAAGATGATTGAAGAAAAAACCGGTTTTGAGACCCGTGTTAGTGTTTTAGGTCATATTCAAAGAGGCGGTTCGCCTACTGCATTTGACAGAATACTTGGTACGCGCTTTGGCTTAAAGGCAGCAGAGTTGATTAAAAACAAAAAATTCGGTTATATGGCCAGCTTACAAGGCAATAAAATCGTGGAAGTACCGTTAGAAAACGCTGTTGCTTCGTTAAAGCTCGTGGATAAGGATTTTTATAACATCGCAAGGGAATTTTCTGGATAAGATGAAAGAAAAAATAAACTCGTTAATAAATAGTTGCATTGATACGCAAAAAACGCTATTTGACAACACTAAACAAATAAGCGAGCTTACTGAGGCAATGATAAATTGTCTAAAAAACAAAGGTAAGATTATCTGCTTCGGTAACGGAGGTTCCAGCGCTGACACGCAGCATTTTGCCGCAGAACTTGTGGGAAGGTTTAAAAAACAAAGAAAAGCACTTGCTTGCATTGCGCTTAATACTAATACCTCAATTATCACTGCCGTGAGCAATGACTACGGATATGATGAGGTTTTTTCCAGACAAATCGAAGCGCTTGGCGAAAATAAAGACTTGGCATTAGGAATATCTACAAGCGGGACATCCAAAAATGTATTAAAAGCTCTTACCCTGGCAAAAGAAAAGGGGCTAAAAACAGCCTTATTAACCAGCACCAGGCTAAAAAACAATGATTTAGGAATTGACCACATAATCAAGGTTGATTCTGCCGATACGCCTCGCATTCAAGAAGCACATATCCTCTTGTTACATATTATTTGTGAGCTGATAGAAGACTCTTGCGGCAATGAATAAAAAAATAAAAACAAAACTCGAACTGCAAAAAGTTTTAAGATGTATAAGAAATAAAAGACAAAAGATTATTTTTACAAACGGCTGTTTTGATATAATTCATTACGGGCATATAAAATACCTAAGAAAAGCAAAGTCTTTAGGCGATGTCTTAATCGTAGGTTTAAATAGCGACGTATCTGTAAAACGCATCAAAGGCAAAGATAGGCCGATAAATAAACAGTTAATGCGCTCAGTTGTTTTAGCTAGCCTAGAGATGGTTGATTATGTCGTTATTTTTAACGAAAATACTCCGGAAAAACTAATAAAACAAATCAAACCTGATGTATTAGTCAAAGGAGCAGACTGGGAAATAAAACATATTGCGGGAAGTGAATTTGTCAAGTCATATAATGGAAAAATTAAAAGAATTCCTTTCGTAAAAGGTTTTTCAACATCAAAAATCATAAAAAAAATATCTTAATGCAAAAAATAATTCGATTAATTGACGCAAATACTAATCGATGCCTTGAGGCGTTGCGCGTTTTAGAGGATATAAATAGGTTCTTATTAAATAACCGTATCCATACAAAAAAAATAAAAGACATAAGACACGCTATAATAAAGCAACTTAACGGGTTGTCAATTGACACTAAAAAAAGACTTACTTTCCGCGATATCAAAAAAGATATTGGCAAACTAAGCAATAACTCTGAATTAACCAGAAACACCTATAAAGATATTTATTTTGCCAACTTTGCACGGTGTAAAGAATCAATCAGGGTACTAGAAGAGTTTGCTAAGCTGTATTCAAAGAAAATCGCTGTGAATTTTAAGAAAATTAGGTACTCTCTCTATGAACTGGAAAAAAATTCTCTTAAAAAAAGCTAAGCTTTACGTATTAATCGATACTAAAACTTGCAGAAATCCTGTTTTAACTGCCCAAATAGCAGCAACTGCCGGAGCCGATATCTTACAATTACGCTCTTATGATCTCACTGATCATGATTTAATGCTGGTTGCAAAAGAAATAAAAAAAATCTGCCAAAAACATAAATGTATTTTTATTGTAAATAACCGCATTGATATCGCATACTTAAGTAAAGCTGACGGAATTCACTTAGGGCAATCTGACATTGACCTAAAAAGTGCAAAATCCCTGCTTGGCAAAAACAAAATCTTTGGTAATTCATGCCACAACAACAAAGAACTTAAAGAAGCAATAAAAAATAAATTCGATTACATAAGCGCCGGGCCGATTTTTAAAACAAAAACCAAACCGGAATATAAACAGATTGGTTTTAAAAATTCCCTTAAAATCTTTAATAATGGAAAAATCCCTGCCTTTGCCATAGGAGGGATTAATCTTTCTAATATCGATACCTTGATCCAACATTCTATGAATAGAATTGCTGTTTGTGAATCAATATGCAGATCTAAAGACGTAAAAAAAACAATTAAATCTTTTATAACAAAACTAAATTAACCATGACCCAATTAGACTACGCAAAGCAAAATAAGATTACTCGCTTGATGCGCAAAATCGCCCAAGAAGAATCAATAGATGTAAAACTACTAATAGATTCTATAGCGAAAGGCCAAAGCGTTATTTTGAAAAATAATGTTTATAATCTGGCAAAACCATGTGGCGTGGGAAAAGTCTTACACACCAAAATAAACGCTAACATCGGATCATCAATAGATAAAAGTTCCATTGCTTTTGAATTGAAGAAACTCAAAACAGCAGTAAGCTATGGCGCAGATACAGTGATGGACTTAACCATTACAGAAAAAGCCATAAACACTTTAAAAAATATCCGTTGTAAATGCCCTGTGCCCTTAGGTACAGTCCCGGTTTATCAAGCAGCTGTAGAAGCAGCCAAGAAAAAAGGGAGTTTTTTAAAGATGGATAAGGATTTAATCCTTGACGTTTTAATCCAACAGGCAGAATTAGGAGTTGATTTTTTTACTATCCATGCTGGAGTAACTAAAGAATCACTATCAAAACTAAAACAATCCAAAAGGCTTATGGATATTGTCAGCCGTGGCGGAGCAATACTTGCCAATTGGATTTATGCGAACAAAAAAGAAAACCCGTTCTATGAATATTTTGACGATATTTTAAAAATAGCCAGAAAATACGATATTACCTTAAGTTTAGGAGACGGACTAAGGCCAGGGAGCATCTTCGATGCTACAGATACAGGACAAATCGCAGAGCTTAGAATTTTAGGCATGCTTGCAAAAAAAGCCTTTAACAATGGCGTACAGGTAATTATCGAAGGCCCAGGACATGTCCCCATAAACCAAGTAGTAAAAAATATAAAGCTTCAGAAAAAAATTTGTAATGGCGCGCCTTTTTATGTACTGGGTCCTTTAGTAACAGATGTTGCTGCCGGTTACGACCATATCAGCGGGGCAATCGGTGGATGTCTTGCCGCTTCAGCAGGTGCAGACTTTTTATGTTATGTCACTCCATCTGAACACTTAAGACATCCAAGTATTGACGATGTAAAAGAAGGGGTGATCGCCAGTAAGATTGCCGCTCATGCAGCTGATCTTGCGAAAAATCCCGGCAACTCAGATGGCTGGGACAGAAAAGTAAGTATTGCCAGAAGAAACAAAGATTGGAAAACTCAGATAGAATTGTCTATTAATCCAGAAAAGGCCACCAGATACAGAAAATCATCAACACCAAAAAACAAAAAGGTCTGTACAATGTGCAGTGATTTTTGTTCCATAAGATTAATGGATAAAGCAAAAAAATTATGCTTGCGGGATTAGCTCAGTTGGTAGAGCGTCAGCTTCCCAAGCTGAATGTCGCGGGTTCGAAGCCCGTATCCCGCTTTATATAGAAAAATTGTGGACATATTGATTTTAAATTTATATAATATAGCTTCAGTCCAATAAAAGTTATGGTCGTAATTTTAAAATGGATTTAACAAAACAGATAGATATCTTTGGCCAGGAAACCATACTGGAGTTGCTTGAAAAAAGGTCTAAGGATTTTCTTGTTGGATACCGAAGAAATCTAGCCTTAATCGGAAGCGAATTCTGCGGTAAAACTACACTTATAACACACTGGATACAAAGAATTTATGAACCAAATATACTTCCCGTCTATATAACTATAAACAAAACAACCTACTCACAGTTTGCAAAAGAAACAATCAAAACGATTTTTATTGCTGTTTTTAAAAAGCTCGGCAAGAATAATTCCAGCACAAGACTAGAAGATCTGACAAAGGAACTTAAAACGATCAATCCTAAGATTGCTGAAAAAGGAAATAATGTAATAACGCTCAGCAAAAAAAGAAGCAACCTCGAAAGCTTTAAGGAGCTAATGCTGTTATTAGATACTATTTCCATAGAAATGAACTTATCGATTGTTTTTGTCCTTGAAGAATTCCACAACTTAGAAAAGTTTAAAATTAAGAACCTGTTTAAAGAATGGGGCAAAACCTTATGCCTGCAAAAAAATGTACTTTATGTAATCAGCAGTTCTTCAATTTTTAAAGCTAAACGTATATTAGATAACGAGCTAAGGCTTTTGTTCGGTAATTTTGAAATAATTGAGCTTGAGCATCTCAGTCAAAAAAACGCCTGTATGTTTATTAAAAAAGAACTATTTCCATATGAAATCGAAGAAAGCTATCTTAATTTTATTCTTGATATAACTGACGGATGCATCTGCTATTTAAGGCTGATATCTGAACAGATAAAGAAAAATACTGTTTTAAATAACAACAAAACGGTGACTTCACAAATCATAAAAGAATCCTTAACGGAACTATTATTTGCCGACCTGGGGATAATTAATCAACTTTTTACAAAAAGAGTCCATCGTCTGGAAAACAGCAAATCAAATAAATTAATCATCCCGATATTGGTTTCTTTAGCAAACGGACACAAAAAAATAAAAGAGTTATTATTTGATGTTAAAAGTACACAGACAACAATAAAAAAACGATTAGCCGCTTTAATCAAAAATGATTTTATATCAGCAAATGGCAACTTTTATACTATAAGCGACAGGTTTTTTTCTCTATGGCTTAAAACCGTGTACAGTGTAAAAAAAGAAAACGCAACTGACAGTACATACACGTTTTTAAATAAACTAAACCGCGAAATAGAATTATTTATGATTCATTCAAAACAAAAACTTTTCAACAGAATCGAGGAATTGTTTAGTCTATTCTCTGACGGAACGATAGAAATTGAATCCAAGTCTTTTCGCTTAACACATTTTCATGAAATAAAACCTATGCAATTTACAGATACGGAAACAAAAGACGGCCTAATTGCCCGCGCCGCTGGAGTTTTGTGGCTTACAATGATCAAACCAGATGGAGCCAAAGAGGAAGACGTAATAAAATTCTCTTTGAAATCTAAAAAATTCAAAAAGGAAAAACCAAGAAAAATTCTTATTTCATGCAAAGAGATTGATGCAAATACAAAGATACGTGCTAAACAAGAAAATATTACAGCAATCGATATAGACCAGCTTAATCGAATATTTAACCTACATGAAAGACCATCGATTATAGCAAAAACTTAAAATTTATGAAAATTGTAGCTATATCTGATACCCATATACCCATTAATGCTGCAAAACTACCCAAAAAACTTCTGCAGGCTATAGAAACAGCAGACCTGGTTGTTCACACTGGAGATTTTGTTTGCTTAAAACTACTTGAATTATTAAAATCAAAATGTAAAGTAAAGGCGGTTTTCGGCAATATGGATTCAATAGAGATCAGAAACGAGCTTGTCTCATGCGAAATATTTAGTTTTGCTGGTAAAAAAATAGGGCTTATACACGGCTGGGGCGCTCCGGCAAACCTTTTACAAAATATTAAAGATAAATTCAAGAATAAAAACGTTGACTTGGTTATATTTGGCCACAGTCATCATCCGATATCGATAAAAGAAGGTAAGACGATTTATTTTAATCCGGGAAGTCCTACTGATAAAATATTTGCACCCTATAATTCTTTCGGAGAAATAACCATCGATAAAGAAATAAAAACAAAAATCGTAAAAATTTAACATGAATAAACTCTGGGCACCATGGAGAATAGGTTACGTAAAACAAACTAAAAAAAACAAAGGATGTATTTTTTGTAAAAGGGAAAAATCAATGCTGCTTAGAATTACTGAATATTCCTCTGCTATGCTTAATAAATTTCCTTATAATAACGGTCATATTCTAATTTCACCGAAAAAACATGTTGATGATTTGGATAAACTTTCAAAAAAAGAACTTCAGGACCTGATGGAGTTATTATTTTTTTGCAAAAAAAGAATAAGCAAGATAATCAAACCCCAAGGGTTTAATATAGGTGTAAATATAGGCGCTGCTGCCGGTGCGGGAATAGCTAAACACGTTCACATCCACCTTGTACCGCGATGGAACGCAGATACCAATTTCATGAGCACTACATCAAAAACAAAAGTAATTTCGCAGTCGTTGGCAGAATTAAAAAAACTTTTTAATAAAAATGGACAGAAATAATTTAGCAAAATATGCAGTGGCTGAAATCGATTCGAAGGGCAGAGTATTCAAAGAAATCGAACACGCGTATCGTAATATCTACGAACGTGATCGCGACAGAATAATTCATTGTGCTGCGTTCAGACGCCTTGAGTATAAAACCCAAGTATTTGTAATTATCGAAGGCGATTACTACAGAACAAGACTTACGCATACCTTAGAAGTGTGCCAGATCGCAAGAACCATTGCCTATGCCTTAGGTTTAAATGAACCTTTAGTAGAGGCAATTGCCTTAGCGCATGATTTAGGCCATACACCTTTTGGACATGCAGGAGAAGAAGCTTTAAACGAACTAAATAAAGAAAATGGCGGCTTTAACCATAACCGACAAAGCCTAAAAGTGGTTGAAGAAATGGAACAGCGTTATCCGGATTTTAAAGGTCTGAACCTTACCTGGGAAACAAGAGAAGGTATAATCCGCCATGCATCCATTTATGACCGCCAGGAGAAACACAAAGAATTCTGCAAAACTGCTAATGCCTCTTTAGAAACCCAGGTAGTTGACATTGCCGATGAAATCGCGTATGATAATCACGATCTTGATGACGGGCTGGCTTCTGGTCTTTTGAAAAAAAGAAATCTTGAAAAAATCGAATTCTGGGCTGAAGTCTCTAAAAAAGTAAAAAGCAACTATCCTGATATCAATAATGAAATCTTAAAATACCAGATAATAAAAGAGATGATAAATGCTCAAGTTACTGATATAATAGATACATCTAAGGCCAGAATAGGAGAGCTTAATCCAGCCTCAGCTGACGAAGTAAGAAAATATAAACATAAAATTATTTCCTTTAGCGAAAGGATGCAGAAAAAAAGAATCCCTTTAAGGGCATTCTTGAAAAAGAACCTTTACGAACATTACCGGGTTGTAAGGATGTCCACAAAAGCAAAAAGATTCATCACAAAGCTTTTTAATGAATATCTGCAAAACCCAAAGCAGCTGCCAGTTGAATATCAAAACAGAATAAACGATTTTAACGATAAAAGAAAACTGAAAATTATTTTATGCGATTATATCGCAAGCATGACAGACAGGTACGCAATAGATGAGCACAAGAAATTATTCGACCCTGACGAAAAAGTATAGACTAATTCTATCCAGTATCCATACTGTATACAGATTAGTGAATTCGACCTTTGAATTAAAAGACTTGGTAATACGCATTACCACTTTAATTAAACAAATTCTAAATGTCGACCAATGTGAGATATTAATTTTGGATGCGTCACATTCTCACACTATGCTGAAGTGTAAGGCAACGAAGAAGAAACGCTACGTAAGCGAAAAAAAAGAAAAGATCACAAAACCGCTTTATAAAAAAATAATTAAAAACGTCTGTTCCGTATCCAAAAAAAGGACGCTTGCATTTCCATTAATTGCGGAGGATTTAATTGGTATTATTATTGTCTCAAGAAACAAAGCAAATGAAATCTTCGATACCTCAGATTTTGAACTATTGGTAACGATAAGCGAACAGATTGTGATCGGTATTAAGAACCTTCAGCTTTATGACGAGCAACAAAAGGTCATTTTAGGAAGCATAAAATCTATGGTTACACTGCTTGACGCTAAAGTCCCTAGACTTTACACCCATAGCAGAAAATTCAGCGAACTCGTGCTAAGCATTGCCGAAGAGATACACATTGATGAAAGACAATTGCGAATCTTAAAATATGCAAGTTTGTTGCACGATGCGGGAAAAGCCGATATCCCTCTAGGGATATTAACTAAAACTAAAAAACTGACTCACGAAGAATTTAGTATTATAAAAAGCCACCCTTCTAAAGGTGCGAAAATACTGCGTTCTCTATCGATTTTAAAACCTGCGCTTCCTATAATCGCGCATCATCATGAAAGGTTTGATGGAAAAGGCTATCCTTCGGGATTGAAAGGAAAACAAATCCCCTTGGGTGCGCGAATTATGGCTGTAGCTGATGCCTTTGAAGCAATGACATACGGCAGACCTTACAGACAAAGAATGACGCTTCAAGAGGCCGTAGAAGAAATTAAAAAGAACAGTAATTCTCAATTTGATCCAAAAGTTGTGGAAGCTTTTCTAAGAATAGTTAATAAAAAACGCTGGAAGAAATATCTAAAATAACGTTATGAATAAACTTGACGCAAGACAAATAGAATTGTTCGAAAATAAATTTAAAGAGAATAAATCTAAAAACCCGTTTTCTTTTAAAGGTCACGGTAAAATAGGAAAAAATATCGCAATAACTATTAGCTATATAATAATCGGTATAATCTGTTTTTCGTTTGGAATCGAACAAGGGAAACAAAACGTTATTACAAAACTAAAACAAAATAGCAATTTTATTAAGGTGTCTAAAGACGCCAAGATGGTTTCTATTGAAAATAAAAATGCTCAGCAAACGGTTTCGGAAAAATCCACTTCACAAAAAAATATTAATCTCATTGAACCGGTCGAAAAAGAAAGTCTGCCGGTAATAAAACAAATTCCTAAAGAAGGCAATTATACAATACAGTTGGCTACATTTTCCAAGTCTGAATATGCCCTGGCTGAAACCAAACGGCTGTTAAAAAAGGGATTTGAAGCATTTACGCTTGATACAGGAAAACATGTTCTGGTTTGTTGGGGGAAATTTCCTACTAAGGAAACCGCAAAAAGTTCCCAAGAGATGGAATCACTCAAAGAAATATATAACGACTGTTTTATAAGAAAACTATAAAAAGGAGAAAAAAATGTCAATACACCCGTCACTAAAGTATTCTTTAAAGAACAAAAAACAAAAAACTGTACTCAGAAGAATAGACAGAATAAAAGACCTTATGGAAAAGGGCCTTTTCAAAGACGAAGTTATTTTTAAACTTCCCAAAACAAAGGTAGTAAAAATCAAGATGAAAAAGTCCTCTCGGGCTGATAAATCTGAAGGCGCAGAAGCAAAACCTGCTGAATCTGCAAAACCCGCAGCAAAAAAAGAATAATGTGCATTAAAAAAACTGTTTTACTTTTTTTTATAACTCTTTTATTTTTTTATAATGTTGCGAATGCATTTTCACCATTTATCGGCAAAGTAAAAACCGATAATGTCAATGTCAGACTCGGAGCGAACATTAATTTTATTACAATTACCCAATTAAATACTAACGACCAAGTAAAAGTAGTTGATGAACTTTACGATTGGTATAAGATAGAACTACCGAATAAAATTACTGCATATGTTAGCACTAAATACGTAACAGTCTTACCTGATAACGAATTAGCTCAAGTCAATGCGGATAATTTAAATGTAAGAATAAATGCGGATATCGATTCGGCTATATTAGGGCAACTTGACAAAGGAACATTAATAAAAATAAAAGCCGTAAAAAACAATTTCTTTGAAATTGATTCGCAGGGACTTATTTTTGGATGGATAAATAAGATGTTCATCGAAAAAAAACCGCCAAAGACATCATAATGATCCTATCTCTTTTAACATCTTTAATATTATTTTTTATTGCCGTGGTAATACATGAATTTGCCCATGGATGGGTGGCGTATAAATTAGGGGATAATACAGCTAAATTTGCCGGCAGGCTTACATTTAACCCTTTAGCACATATTGATCTTTACGGCACGATTATCTTCCCTATAATGCTGGCAATAATCAGCCAGGGTAGATTTATTTTTGGCTGGGCAAAGCCTGTTCCCATAAACTATGCGAATTTAAAAAATCCAAAACGTGACATTGCCCTTGTAGGAATGGCAGGGCCAATGGCAAACTTTTTATTCGCCACTTTTTGTGCTTTTATTATTAAACTAAATATTTTAAATCCTTTATTTTCTTATTTATTCTACTTAATGATTGTCTATAACCTGCTATTAGGAGTATTTAACCTAATTCCAATTCCGCCATTGGATGGTTCGCGGGTATTAATGGGAATTTTACCCAATGAATTGGCGAGAAGCTATATAAAATTAGAGCCGTACGGATTTATGATTATCTTTGCCTTATTCTTCTTTGGCGGATTAAGGCTGATTGTTCTGCCGATTGTAAACATACTGGCTAATATTTTAGGAGTTGCATTCTAACCATGAAATTAATCATAAATAAAGTCAGATTGGGAAAAAGAAGCTACCCTATAATTATTGGGAAGAATATACTTCCAGTTGCAGCAAAAAGGATAAAAGAATTAAAACTAGGAACCGACGCAATAATAATTACAAATTCTTTCTTAAGAAAAAAATACGGACATAACCTTGTAAAGAATCTAAAAGCTAACAATCTAACCGTAAAAGAATTTATCGTTCCGGACACTGAAAAAGCAAAATCATTTATTCAAATAAATAAAATACTTACTTCTATTTCTGAATACGATAAAGACAAGCGCCTTTTTGTCATTGCTTTAGGCGGCGGGGTGGTAGGGGACTTAAGCGGTTTTATCGCAAGCGTCTACAGAAGAGGAATTCCTTACCTGCAGATTCCCACAACCTTACTGGCTCAGATCGACTCCAGTATCGGCGGCAAAACAGCAATTAACTTAACCGCAGGCAAAAACCTAATCGGTGCTTTTTACCAGCCAAGGCTGGTTATCTGTGATATAGAAGTTTTAAAATCGTTAAAAAAACGCGATATCGTCTCTGGCTTAGGCGAAGCAATAAAATATGCAGTAATAAAAGATAAAACATTCTTTAACTATTTAGAAAAGAATGTCCATAAACTCCTCGCCTGTAAAGATGATACGTTGATAACGGTGGTGGATAAATGCAGCATGATAAAAGCTGAAATTATCTCCAAAGACGAAAAAGAAGAAAATTCAATCCGTACTGTTCTTAATTTTGGTCATACAATCGGACATGCTATCGAATCCGCCTCAAGTTACGATAAATTTAGACACGGCGAAGCAATTGGCCTAGGCATGCTTTGCGCCTGTGAATTAAGCAAAGAGCTTAAACTCTTAAAGGAAACTGAACTTAATGAAATAGAAAAACTCATTAAAAAAGCCGGCTTACCGGTAAAAATAAAAGGTATTCCTTTAAATAAAATCATCGATGCACATTACCACGATAAGAAATTTATCGGTAAAACCAACAGGTTTGTATTAACATGCGGAATCGGCAAAACAATTATCAGAAATAATATTCCTTTGAAATTAATCAAAAAGGTAATAAAAAAGAGGTTATTCTAACTCCAGAATCAAAGTCTCGCCGTCTTTTTTCATTTCCACTTCAAGCGCGCTAATATCAAGGATAGTTGCACCATCAATCATATCGCCTTTAGTAACAATCATATCATTTATTATGGCAATGTTTTCATCAGGCGTTTGACCCATAACAATACCGCTTAAGAATAGACCTTCTTTAAATGAAGGGCCGGGGGAGGGGATAAACTTCTCTACAATCTTTTCCGCTCTAATGTCTTTTTTAGGAAAAAGTTTTTGTTTAATGACTGAGAAGTTATACTTTATCAAAAACACAAGTACCAAAAAGGCAAGTATCACATAAAGGAACTTATGTGTTTTGTTTGGATTTACTTGCTTTACCTTTGGATTATCGGAAATATCTCGTTCCTGGGTTGTCTGTCCATTAATAGTTTGTTCTGCGGAAGGATTCTTTTCAACTTGAGTATCCGTAGGATTTTGAAGCTCGCCCTGTGCCTTGCGTAATGCGTCGTAGATTAGACTCATCTTTTGAATTCGTTGTATACTTCCTTAATAATATCCGCTGAAATCTTTTTCGTGTCCCTTACAAAACCTGCCAACAACGCCAAATCACATATTATATTTATAACACGCGGTATGCCAAATGAAAAGTTAAATATTTCATTTATGGACATATCATCAAATTCTAAATCAGAAAGGCATCCGGCCTTTTTCAAACGATGGTGGATATAATTTGCTACGTCGATTTTCTCAAGAGGCCGTACGTTATAATTAACCATGATTCTTTGATCAAGCTGTCTTAAGCTTGTTAAATTAAGCTTATCTTTTAATTCCGGCTGGCCCACGAGAACAATCTGCAGAAGTTTTTGTTTTTCAGTTTCTAGGTTAGACAAAAGTCTTATCTGTTCAAGCTGTTTTGGTTTTAAATTCTGCGACTCGTCAATTATCAAAACTGCGTTTTTATTGTTTTGCGCTAAATCTAAAAGAAAGTTATTCAATTCACTGATCATAGAAAGCTTATCTTTCTTTCTCGGCTTGATACCGAAATCGGCAAGGATAAGACCAATAAGCTGCAGGTTGGAGAAATCCGGATTCAGAATAAATGCTGTCTTTACGGAATCATCAAGCTGATTGATAAGGGATTTACAAATCGTGGTTTTACCGGTTCCTACTTCACCGGTTAAACAAAGAATTCCTTTTCTTTCTTTGATGCCATAAATCAAAGCTGCCAAAGCTTCCTTGTGACTTGAACTTAAAAAGAAAAAGGAAGGATCGCTTGTAACATTAAACGGCCGTTCTTTTAAACAATAATATTGCGTATACATATCTATATTTTAACAACAATTATTCGTTTGTAAAGTATTTGACAAGGTTTTTTTTTATGTTATAATTATCTTGGCTGGAGGAGAAATGGATAATAATTTATCGCAAGATAAGCGTAGAGCTAATCGATTACGTATGCATCTACCTGTTACATATAAAGTTATGTCAAATACAAGTTTTGGAAAAACAGTTACTAAAGACATTAGTAAAAGCGGATTAAGAATAGTATCTGATGCGTTCATTCCGCCTTTAACAGAACTAGCCTTACAAATTAATCTTTTCTCAAAAATTCTTAATCCTACTGCTAAAGTCGTTTGGTCACAAAGATTACCATATAGCGACAGATACCAAGTAGGAATCAAATTTGAACAAATCAATAGCCCCGAATCCAGATATTTAGAGGATTATTTACTACTTCATCAATAAAATGGCAGAGCAAACAAACCAAGAACAAATTAAAACTTGTGCGGGTTGCGGTAAGCAATTAAAGCGTATAAGACGTTATTACAGAAACGGCAAATACCATTGTAATAAATCCTGCTACAAGAAGGCAAAAGAAAAAAAAGACTAATTCATGGTAGATAAAAGACCTCAACACGAGCGTCGAAGTCATCCACGAGTTGACAAACAAATCTCTTTAAAGCTATCTTTAAGCGATAAAGGAGATATCTTAACCGAGACACGCAATATTAGCGCAAAAGGCGCATATTGTCATGTTGCGCGCCCTTTAGGAATATTTTCAAAACTAAAACTTACGCTTATGGTACCGTTAAAACAAGACGGTAACGGAAAATCAAAAACAGTTAAACTTGCCTGTGAAGGAGTGGTGGTAAGAGAAATTCCCAGCCCTGACGGCAATGGTTATCTAGTAGGGATTTTTTTCAGCAACATAAATAATTTAACAGTAGAAAAAATTTCACAATATGTAGATTATCACCTCACGTAAGCTTTGATGCGAAAATCTCACTTACCTGAGAAAGTAAAACTAATTACAGGCCTTATTGCAGAAGATAAAAATCTTTTCGATGAGGCTTTTTTTTATTTAGAAAGAAAATTCTCTAAAATTGATTTTAAATCAGACCTGTTGGACTTTAAAAACACTAACTACTACAATAATGAAATCGGCTCAAACTTAAAAAGAATGTTTATTAGCTTCAGGCGCTTTATAAACCAAGAGACACTTGCTGACATAAAACTATTTGCAAATAGACTTGAAAAAAAGCTTTCCAGAAACAACAAGAGAACGATTAATATCGACCCTGGATATTTAACGCTTTCCAAACTGGTTTTAGCAACAACGAAGGATTTTTCTCACAGAATTTACATAAAAAAAGGTATTTATGAAGAAGTAACTCTGCTTTTTAAAAAAGACACCTTTACGGAACTTGAGTGGACATACCCTGATTACAGAACAATAAAATACATCGAAACGTTTAATCATATAAGGCGTATTTACCAAACACAGATATCCCAATGAAAAATTTATTAGTGCTATCTTTTCTATTAATTTGCTGCGGCTGCGCAAGCGTATATAATCCTGCTTTAGGTAAAAATGAATTTATCTTTATAAATACTCCTCAGGAAGTTGCTTTAGGAAAAGCGCTTAACGCACAAATGAAGCTTGAGGTAGCGGTATCAAAAGATGAAAAACTAAACACCAGACTGAAAACAATCGGTACCAAGGTTGCCTTTAATAGTGATAGACAAGACCTGCGATTCGTATTTAATGTAGCGAACGACAAAGAACTCAACGCATTCGCACTTCCGGGTGGATTTATCTATATAAATTCCGGACTTATGGAACAGGCAACGGATGATGAATTAGCCTGTGTTATCGCCCATGAAATAGGCCATGTGGCAGCAAAACACTCTGTAAAAAGGCTTCAGGTAACTTTAGGTTATTCCATTTTACTGAGTCTAGTATTTAACGAAGCAAAGTATGTTGATACAAAAAAGGCGATTGATACGGTTTTTAACTATGTTGCCTTAGGTTACAGTAGAAGTGATGAGCGCCAGGCAGATGCGCTGGCAGTAAAATATGCCTATGAGGCAGGCTTTAACCCAGAAGGCATGGTGAGTTTCTTTAGAAAGCTTGAGACAGAAGCAAAAAAACAAGGCAGAAGCCGGCCGCTGGTTTTTTTTAGTTCTCATCCGCCAATAAATGAACGTATAAAGTACACTCAAGAAAACATTGAGAAAATAAAGAACAACCAAAGATTGATAGACTGCGATATAAAAATATGCCCTAAATGCAAAAGAACATACTCTAAAGAATTCAACTATTGCGAGGATGACGGGGAAAAGCTAACCTGTAAATAAATATGCCTAAATATATTGAAGCTTTTAAAAAAGGCAACTTAAGAAAGAAGATCGAAGCATTGATGCGCATGGAAGAAAATTGCTGTATCTGTCCGCGCAGATGCGGCGTTAACCGGCTAAAAAATAAGACCGGATACTGCCGTACGGGGCTGTTTGCAAAAGTTTATAGCTACGCGCCGCATAAAGGAGAGGAACCGGTGATATCCGGAAAAAACGGCTCAGGAACAATATTTTTCTCTGGATGCAACTTAAACTGCTGTTACTGTCAGAATTACCAATTCAGCCAGCTTGATGAAGGCAAAGAAGTCAATAAAGAAACTCTGTGTGATATGATGCTGGAGCTACAAAAACAAAAATGCCACAATATAAACCTTGTAACACCAACCCATGTAAGCGCTCAAATCTTAGACGCATTAGAACTTGCCATAACCAAGGGCCTGAATATCCCTATTGTCTATAATACTTCCGGATATGAATTGCCTGAAGTGATCGAAATCCTTAATAACGTTGTGGATATTTATCTTGTAGACATGCGTTATGGCGATACAAAACTAGCTACAAAATACTCTAATGCCACAGATTACACTGAATATAACCAGCAAAGCGTAAAAGAAATGTTTAAACAAGCTCCGAGTGCAAAAATAGAAAACGGCATTATGACCGAAGGCATAATCATAAGACATTTAGTATTGCCGCAAGATATTGGCGCTACTGAAAGAATCGCCGAATTTATAAGTAAAGCTCTTTCCAAAGGTATTCATATCAGCTTAATGAGCCAATATTTCCCGTTCTGTAATGCAAAGAAGTATCCTGAGATAAACCGTAGGATCACCAAGAAAGAATACGCCCAGGCTAAGGTAATAATGAAAAAATATGGCCTTACAAACGGCTGGGTGCAGGAAGATAATGGCCTGATTGATTTAGCAGGCGTAAACTTAAAAAGAAATATTTAAATCTTCAGTTTAATTGTTTGCAAAAGTATTAATTTTCTAATAAAATAGAAGTATAAAAGGAGGTTCGATGAAGAAGCTACTGTCAAAAAGATCAATCTTTAAGGTTGCCAATAAATACCAGAAAAAAGTAATGATGCTTGTATTTTGGTCATCGCTTATTTCAATCGTGATTTCCTCTATTACTATATATTTAATGACTTTTGTGATCATTGCTTCTGAGATGCCGGATAAAGCGTTTATAACCTTTAATGTGGTTCCTGCTGCGGGCAAATCTGCTGTGGTTTTGGTATTATTGATGATATTGTGGCTTATGCTTATAATCGCTATTGCCCAACGGGTTTCCAATAAATTGGTTGGACCGATTGACAGGCTTTATAGAGAGCTTGATGAAATCGGTAAGCTGGGAATAAAAAAACATATTCACTTCAGAAAAGGCGATGACTTAACAGAACTTGCCTCTAAGATCAACAGGATTGTTGACAGAGTCCCAGCTCAAAAATGATTAAAAGTAAAAGTTTTACCTTGGTTGAAATGATAATTGTAGTTGCTATAATCGCAACTTTAAGCGTAATCTCTGTCCCGTATTACAAAAACCATGCATTAAGGGTAAAATCTTTTGCTGCGCAAAAATACATCATGCTTATACGCGACACGATTGAAAGCTACACCATAATCAATACCGAATACCCTGAAAATCTTACATATCTAACTCAGGGAGAACCGCAATTAATTCCCTATGTGCCGTGTACCACCGAAGGCACACAAGGAAATTATAAAGGCTACCGTTACCGTTGCCAGGAAATAACTGGAGGATCTTACCAGATCAGTTCATCGCCTCTTACGAAAAATGACGGCAGCTTTTGCTGGAGAATCCGAACAGGAGGACATATCCAAAAAAAAGACTACAATACAAAAAATGGTAATTGCAACGGACCTTGGATTTCGCCATAAGCCTTAATAAATTTATATGAGAATAATCATTATACTATTAATCGGGGGCGTCTTAGTATTTAGCTACGTAAAATATCTTGAGAAAACTGCGATATTCTTCCCGGAAAAAAACCTCACTAGTACGCCCAAAGAAATAAATATCGATTTTGAAGATATTTATTTTACTACCTCTGATGACCTTAAGCTAAACGGCTGGTTTATCCCTAATGCCAATGCAAAACATACAATTGTTTTTGCACACGGCAATGCTGGTAATATCTCTGGCAGAACCGACAAAATAAAGCTTTTAAAAGAACTGAACCTAAACATATTTATATTCGACTACCGCGGTTATGGTAAAAGCCAAGGCTCTCCCACTGAAACCGGCATATATACAGATACAAAAGCAGCTTATGAATGGCTTACAAACATAAAGGGAATAAATAAAGATTCAATTATCGCCTTAGGAGTATCTTTGGGAAGCGCTGCGGCAATAGATCTAGCCAGTAAAGTAAAACTAAAAGCCTTGATCACAGAAGGCGCTTTTACCAATGCAAAAGACATGGCCAGAAAACTCTATCCGTTTTTACCTGGTTTTATCTTCGGCGTAAAGTTCGATTCGATCAACAAAATAAAAACAATTGAGATACCGAAATTATTCATCCACAGTAAAACTGATGAAATAGTGCCGTTTGAATTATCGCAAAGACTTTATGAAGCAGCAAAACAACCAAAGACACTTCTTGCTTTAAACGGAACACATAATGATTCGTTTTTATTGCAATCGGGGGATTATTTAAAAGGCATAAAAGACTTTATAAAAAGTTTAGATTAGGAGGCAGACATGAAAAAAATTAGCCTTGTTGTAGCTTTATTGTGCATATTTGTTTTTTCAGGTATTTGTTTTGCACAGGATGAGCCAATAGTTGAACCGATAGAAGAAGTTTCTATCGTAAGCTTGATCGCTGACTCAGAAGATTTTAACGGTAAACGCGTAAGCACCTCAGGATATTTTGTCTATAACACAACTGAACAGGCGCTTTATTTATCCACAGAGTCAGCCAATAATCTTCTTACTAAAAATGGTCTCTGGGTAGAGTTATCAGATGAAACAGACCTAAAAGAGAATATCAACGAGTTAAAAAACACATTCTGCAATATTCAAGGTATTGTCAATATAGATGAAAAAGGTCCTGATGCTAAATGGAGCACCAGCCTTAATGAAGTAGATGTAATCATTCCCTTAAGAAGAATGCAACAGGTGGATACAATTGTAGAATCGCCAGTCTTGCAACCAATAGAACCAAAAGCAACAACAATCACTCCAAAAGAAATCATGAATATTGCCATGGAAGCAGCCAAAGTAGAAGACCTTGACCTTACTACACGCATTATGTATTTAGATAAAGGCAACGCCGATTGGCTGCAACTGCTAAACACCTTAAACCCGGAAGATATGCCCGTATATGAATACCTGCAAAACAGAAACTACCAGGCAATCAGATTCTCAATGATAGAAGGTGATGGCGAAGATGTATGGTTTTTTATTGACCTTGATACTGGTGAAATGCTCGGGGAATACGAAAATAGACAACTAGACGAATAAATGCCTGCAAGACTTAAAAAATCCTTCAGCTATGTAAACAGCGTATTAAGTTTTGTAGTTTTGGGATTTTTTTTTGAACCTGCAATATTCACATCTTACCTTAGCCAAAACGTTAGAGACTCGATATTCGGCATACCAATATTGCTATTTTTTATTACTCTAAGATTAATATTTTTTAGCGGTGCATATGCTACGCTTATTGAAATAGCAAGCGATGAAAACCTTACCTTTTCTTTTAAAAACTTCCTCAACAACTTAAAAGAATACTGGAAACTATATCTAGCGTTAAGTATTATTCCAATAATTATACATTTTTGGTTATTTTTAATTTTTCCTTATAAAAATATTCCCTATACAGGATTAAGCACATTCCTGGACGTATTGATTCTTTATATCCTGGCTTCAGTGATAATCGATAAAAAATACTTAAGAAAACTGCGTATTCCTAAAAACAAAATCAATATTAAACCAAACGATATTCTTACAATATTATCGATTGTTCTTGTAAGTATCGGTTTGGTAAACATAGCTCACCCAATTGAAATAAAACTATTTCACCTATACAGGGTAATTCTCTTTGCGATTAAATATCTTCATTTTTTACTGTTTTTTTATATCTGTTTTTTAATTCTTGATAACCATACCGAAATTAAACAATCAATCGAAACTGATAGTGAGATTTATATGATTTTACCTAAAAGTTCCGCAACAATACCAGGTGCAATATCGCTTATACTAAGATTGTATACGCCTGTATTTGCAGTATTGAGGGCAATGACTCCTGCAAGATATAAAATAAGAGAATTTAATCAAGTTATTTGGCGCAAAAGATTCTTTAAGCCTAAAAAGCTGGTAGCTATAACCTGTTTTACATCTAACAGCCCAGAAGCCTATAAGATAGCCGAATCTTTTAGAAAAGCAGGCTCAAAAGTTGTTATGGGCGGGCCCCATGTGAGCTTTTGCGCTGATGAAGCTTTAGAATATTGCGACAGCGTGGTAATTGGGGAGGCAGAGGGGGTATGGGAAGAAGTCGTCAAAGATTATGAAAACAACAGCTTAAAACCTAAATACAACGCACCAATACTAGAGAACTATTATGAGAAAACCACTGAAAAGATGCTTATGCTTCCTCCAAATGTACTAGCAAAAAGCCTTTCCACAGGAAGGGGCTGTAAATTCAACTGTTTTTTTTGCACAATTCCGATACTGTGTGGTAGAAAGATCAGAAAAATTCCAGTCTCTGATATGATCAGACTCTTTAAAAGAGCCAGTCTGAAAATTAAAGAAATAAAATTTATGGATAATAATATCTACTCAGACCCTGTATATGCAAAAGAACTGTTTAAGGCAATGATCCCGTTAAGAATCAGATGGACTGCTTCGTCCAGCCTTGATATTGCAAAGGACCCTGAAGCCTTAGACCTTGCCAAGCGCTCAGGCTGCAAAATACTTTTAATCGGTTATGAAATTACAGACTCCTCAATAGAAAAAGAAAAAAAAGGAAAATTTAGTTTGGCAGATGACTACATAAAACTGTCAGGGATAATCAGAAAAAAAGGCATTGGAATAAAAGCGCATTTTATCTATGGCTTTGATTCAGATACCTTAAAAAGCCTATGGACCCTATGGAAGTTCTGCTTCAGACTGCCGGCAGATTACACATGTATAAACTTTTTAACACCCCTGCCAGGTACTAAGCTGTACCAGGATAAACTCGCCAACAATGAAATAACCAACTTCAACTGGCGCAATTACTCCTTAACAAGGTTCGTAACAAACTCAAAGAACATCAATACAGAAGTCCTAAACTGGTTCCATCCAATAATAACATTAGGATTCTTATCAACAACATCATCTGTTGGATTTATTCTGATAATCTTAATAGTAATTACTTATTTATTTTATGTAATTTAAGATAGGTGCTTATAGATAAAACTGAACTTTGATATTGATTTTACACATAGGTAGGTTATAACTAAGACAGTATCATACTGCAGATCAGTATAGATCGGCCAGATAAAGTTCTTTATAACTAAGAACCCCACTATTGTAATAACTAAAATAGTATCTAAATAGTAGATAGTAGAAACAAGAGAGGGAATAGAGAACTTCTTACTTAAGACTTCACAAAGCTGATAAAGAGATAGTTGGTTGTAGTCACCTGATATAAGTTTTTGCGCTATTTTTATAATATTGGCCTTTTTGCTCCAGTGTAGCTTAAAAATAGGGAACAAAAACACTATTCCAAGCCAGTAATAGCTGTAGACTCCTGAAACATTGACAAAAACAATAAAAATGGCTATTATTAGGTTTAATAAGGCTTGGCCTAAGATAATATGCTTTATGTGGGTGTAATTTGCTTTAATATTAGCATCAGCTGTGAGTTCTTTTTTAACCTGTGGTTTAAATAATAGATAAGCAAACCATCTGTAGGTATGAGCATCTGTCTTAATAGTGGAAGAGACTATTTGCTGGGTTTGGGTTAAATCAGCCATAGGTAGATTTTACAGGGTTTTTGAAGGGATTGCAAGAGAGAAAGTGTAGTTTATATGCTCAATATACTGAATAGAATTAAAATAGCTAGCTTAGTATTGGTTTTTTTATTAGCAGGCTGCGGTCAAAAAACCGATCTTGATATCAAAAAATCATCTGCTTTAGAGAAATCCATTCAAAGAAAATACTCAGAACATTCAGAAAAACTTTTTGATTTAGCTGAAAAACTAGCTATAAGCAGTATGAATTTAAGTGATCTTGAATCGTGGTTAAACGAGCAAGCAGAAAAGTTACAGCCGGATGAAAGAATGCCGTTACTAG